>JAUIEC010000023.1 GCA_030428945.1 Phycisphaerae bacterium
ATCTGCAACCGGAAGCGGTCGGCGGCCAGGTCACGCCGCAGTGCGATGTGCGGCGCCATGCCGACATGCAGTGACGATTCGTCACCCTGTCCGACATGCAGCAGCGCGGCCGGAGTATTCGTGCCGATGCCGACCCCGCCGGGGGCATCGATCAGGAACTGGCCGGGACCGGTTGATACCATGCTGGAACTGTCCAGGCCGGACCAGACGAAGCTCCCCTCGTCGCCGAACGAGGTGCCCGTCTCCGCCGGACCGCGAACCCTGGCACCGTAGCCGCCCGCGAAGCTCCAGGCACCGCCGGCGATGTTGAAAGCGCCGCCGGGAACCGCAGCGCCATATGACGTCGCCTGGTTGTTCGCGCCTCCGGCAACCGTCCCCCAGGGTCCGCCGGCCAGGTTGTCGATTCCTCCGCCGACGGTTCCGTGGAACCCGGCCGCATTTCCCTGCCCGCCGCCGACGACCCCGTAGTCGCCGGTGACCGCGTTGGCTTTGACCTGGTTGCCGCCGCCGGCGACGACACCGCCGACGCCCGTGACGACGTTTTCCTGGTAGCCGCCGATCACGTTCCAGACCGGGCTGTTCGGTTCGCCGAGTTCCGTTCGCAACCCGCGCAGTGTCAGTGCGAGCGGAGCGGCCCGGACGGGCGTGTAGGGCAGCAGCGTCGTGTAACTCGCGGTGTCGGTCGGGTCGTGCGGGCTGCGAACCTCGATCTTCAGCGAGCGGGCGCTGTCCGCCAGGTCGAAGCTTCCGAAGTCGAGATCAACACGCAGCAGACCATCCGCGGCGGTGACGGGCGGGTGGTTACCGGACTGCCCGTCGAACACGATCGGCGGAAGCTGCGGACTGCCACCGATCAGTGTGAACCGCATGTCGACCTGCCCGATGACCGGACCGCCGGTGTCCTCAAGCTGGCCCTGGTAGGTCCACGTGCTGCTCGTCGGGGTCGGCCCGGCCGCGGCGCCGGGCACGCCGAGGAAGACAGCCAGTGCCAGAGAAAGGGCGCGCTGCATGCTGATACGCCTCCATACACTTGCCGGGAACAGGCCGCCCCGAACCTGCGGGGGCGACCGCCGCCGATGCGGCCCGCTGCTTACTGATGGCGCGCCCCGGGCCGATTCCTAACGCGGCGTTCCGGCTTTTTTGTGCGTCCCCGCGCCGCGATCCGGACGCAAATAGCCTTGCCGCTGAGGTTTAACCTGATTAGGTTCGTAGGATCGGATCGGAGTCCGTCGGGTGTGGTTGATCATTCACTTCCACGCAACCGGGAGCCGGGGAGCTTCATTTCGTGGCAGACGCATCTCGGCGACATGACACCACCAGCCCGACGCTGCTGGCCCGCGTCCGCGACGCCAGCGACCAGACCTCGTGGCGCGAGTTCGAGCAGCGCTACAGCGCGTTGATTCGACGCTATTGCCGGCGTCTTGGCCTGAAGGGGGCCGACATCGACGACGCCCAGCAGGTCGCTCTGCTGCACCTGGCCCGGGGACTGCCGTCGTTCGAATACGATCCCGCCCGCGGGCGCTTCCGTGACTACCTCGGCCGCGTCGTCCGCAGTGCGATTTCTCGCATCTTTTCGAGGAAGAATCCGGTCGCCGGCGCGCTACCGTTGGACGAGGACCTGTTGCCCGATGACGCGGTCGAAACGGATGACGCCTGGGAGCGCGAATGGGCGAGCCACCACTATCGCCTGGCGATGGAGACCGTCCGGGTCCAGTTCGAGCCGCGCAGCCTGACGATCTTCGACCGCCTGCTGGCCGGCGAATCGGCCGCGCAGATCGCGGACTCGTCTGGCGTGAACACGCAGGTCGTGCACCAGGTCAAGCATCGGATCAAGACGCGCCTGCAGGAGCTGATCGCCCGGCAGATTCAGGAAGAGGATGAACCGGCCCACTAGGTCAACCCGCGACCGTCGCGCCACCACGCACAATTCGTCGGCGTTCGGCTACGAGCTGCCCGACGCTGCCTGGCTGCAACGGGTACACGAAGCACTGGAGGACTCGGACGACAGCATCGCGACGGACGACTTGCGCGGGCGGTCGATCGGGCCTTACGAACTGGTCGAGGAGGTGGGTCGCGGCGGCATGGGCTCGGTCTGGCGGGCGCGCCGCATCGATGGATCGTTCGAGCGCGATGTGGCCGTCAAGCTGATTCGGCACGGGCTCGACCGCGCATCGATCGTGCAGCGTTTCGAGATCGAACGGCAGGTGCTGGCGCGACTCGAGCACCCCGGCATCGCCCGTCTCTATGACGGCGGAACGGCCGTCGGCGGGCAGCCCTACCTGGTGCTCGAACTGGTCGACGGAACTCCCATCGACCAGTACTGCCGGTCCCGGGCGCTGAGCGTCGACGAGACTCTCGAACTGTTCCAGGCCGTCTGCGAAGCGGTGCACTTCGCGCACGGAAACCTGGTCCTCCACCGCGACCTGAAGCCCGGCAACGTCCTCGTCACCCGCGACGGCCGCGTCAAGCTGCTCGATTTCGGCATCGCCAAGCTGCTCGGTGAGGAAGATCCCGCCCTGACGCTGACCCGCGAACACCCGCTGCTGACGCCGCGGTACGCAAGCCCGGAGCAGATCCGCGGGCAGCCGCTGACGACCACCAGCGACGTCTACTCGCTCGGGGTACTGCTCTACGAACTGCTCACCGGGCAATCGCCCTACGAACCGCACACCTCCTCGCGGACCGAAATCGAATCCGCCGCGCTGCATCATCCACCGGCGGCCGGCAGTGTCGCCCTGACCCGGGTCGACCGGTCGCCGGGCACCCGCCGCCGGGCCCGCCGCCTGCGCGGCGACGTCGATGCCGTGCTGGCCAAGGCGCTCGAGAAGCGGCCGGAGAACCGCTACGCCTCAGCCGAGCAGCTTGGCGAGGACATCCGTCGTTTGCGGGAGGGTCTTCCGCTGGTTGCCCGCGGCCCCGGGCCGGTTCGCCGCCTGTTGCGGGTCTGCCGCCGTCACCGCGGGTTCGTCGCCGCGACGGCCGCCTGCCTGGGAATCGGCCTGATGCTGGCTTCGCTGGCGCTCGCGTACACGCTGCTGGCGCCGCGCTGGGCGGATGAACGCGTCCGGCAGGCCCGGCTGGCGTTCCTGACGCCGGGAACGGCCAACGACATCTGGGTGCTCTCGTTCAACAATGCGGCCGCGCTGTTCCGCACGGAGTGGGCCCCCAACTGCCGGCTCGACGTGACCGCGCGGGCGTTGCGGGATTACGACGCCGCGCTGCGGTTCGATTCGAAGCGCCCGATGGTTCGGCTCGAACGGGACGCGGTCTGGCTGGCCGGCGCGCTGACCGACCGATTCGGCCAGGACCTGGCGATTCCGGACGAGCTGGCGCGGCGGGCGCCCCTGACCTGCAGCTATGCCCGCGCCTGGAGCACCACCGGCGGTGTGCCGGACCTCGAGGATGAGCTTGCCACGGCCGCCGATCGGGACCTGCGGGCGCTCGGGCTGGTGGCCCTGTTGTCCGGTGACGCGCGCACCTGCCTGCTGGCGTGGCAGCGGCTTGGGGAACCCCGGTCCGACCCGCTGGTCGAGGCCCTGCTGGGAATCCTGCACCTGACGCGCGATGCGCCGGAACGGGCGTACCCGCGGCTGCTGAGCGCCCACCGGGCGTACCCGGAACTCGGTTTCCTGGCGACGTATCTCGCGGACGCCGCCCTCGGCTGCGGCGATGTCGAGTTCGCCGGAGAGATGCTCGACCGGGCCGCGGAACTCGATCATCTCGATCCGCAGCGGGCCCTGCAGCGTGTCCGCCTCCGCTACTACGCCATAACCGGTCAACAGCAGCGTGCGGACGAGTTGTTCTTCGAACAAGGCGGCGAGGACAACTTCGTCACGCGGATTCAGTACGCCCGCGACCTGTTCCGCGCCGGACGCGAGACGGCCGCGTTGCGAACGCTGGTCGAAGGCTGCGGCGACCATTCGGCATACCGGATGATTCCGGCCCCGATGATGCGGACGCTGTTCGAACTGATCCAGGCCTGGTGGGCCGGTCTGTCCCCGGAAGCGCAACGCGCGGCAATCGCCGCGGCCCCGGACGCGTCGTGCGATGACACGGCATCGCTGTTCCGCGTGCTGCGAACCTACCGCGCGGCCGTCGATCGCTGCGGCCGGTACCAGCGTCGGCAGGCGCTGCACGACGGTTTCGGTCCGCTGGCGAATGACCCGCTGCTGGCGACCGCGACGCACGCCGAACTGCTGGCCCTGCACGATCGGCTGCGCATCGCCAACGCCTACCGCTGGGGCCTGTTTCAGCACTACCCCGATCACCTGCGGCGCGAGCAGGTCGCGGCCTGGCTGGACGCGCCGGATCCGAACGCGGCCACGCGGACCGTCGCGCAGGCCTTTGAACTCTGGTGGCGGGACCTCGGCATCCAGCTCGGCAACGCGACACAGAAGCTGCTTCCTGGTCCCGACGACGGCAACGCGTTCGGCCGCACGGTCGACATCGAGGGCGCCTTCGCGGTCGTCACCGGCAACGCCGCCGTTGTGCCGCACCGGCTGGTGGGTTCGACCTGGCGGCGTGAGTCACTCGAGCTCCCACCAGGCACCACTGCGCACGCGGCGGCGCTCGACCGGCAGCGGATCCTCGCGCTGCTCCGCGACGCGTCTCCGGCTGCCACGCGTCTGTCCATGTTCCACCGCGACGCGGACTCGGAGACCTGGGTCCCGGCGCGACAACTGCCGCTGGCGGCCGACTACCCGGCGCATGCGCCGCTCCTGCTGGCCGGTGATTCGGCCTGCGTTGCCACCCGCCGAGGCCCCGTCTGTCTGTACGGCACCGACTCCGCAGGTGACTGGCAGGTCGAGCACGTGCTGGAGGGCCCCGGTCCCTGGCGGTACCCGAGCCTGGCGGAGGGCACGCTGGCGATCGTCCGCCAGGCCCCCGAAAGCGTCGTGCTGATCGTCCGCCGCCAGCCGGACGGTCACTGGAAGATCGAGGCCGAGATGGCTGCGCCGCCGGACACGAGCTGGGGCGAGCTGACCTGCAACGGCGACCAGGTGATCGCATCGGCCGTCAGCCCTTCGAATACGGTGCAGGCACTGCCCGTGTTCACTCGTGACGGGGCCGGAGCGTGGCAGCGGTGCGCCGACCTGGCGTCGATGCCCGAGGTTTCGGACCCGCACACCGGCCAGCTTCTGGCGGGCGACGGCCTGCGGCTCGCGCTGACCCGCGGCGACCGGTCGCGTGAGGCGACGGAAGTCAAGGTGCTGGCCGGCGCGGGAGCGGACTGGACACCCCTGACCGCGCTCGACCCCGGCGACCTGGGCTTCGGCGACGAAGGCGGTACCCCGGCGGTTTCGGGGCACTGGCTGATCCTCGGCGCCCCCGGGCACGACGCGGCCGGCATCAACCGCGGCGCGGCCTACCTGTTTCGCCTGCCCGACTGACACCGCGCCGCCCGCGCGATCTTCAGCGGACACCGGGGTGGTGATCGCCACGGCGAATCGACCGCAGTCGTCGCCACACGCCCGTATTCCAGGCAACACGGAAAACCTCCCGGGTGTCTCGCACGTGAACGGCGACGTGGCAGGACTGCGTGGCCTGTTTCGCGCCGCCACCCGTAATCGGGTGCGGTACCGGAGCGCTGCCGACCACAGTGCGAGCCGGAGTACCGCCCCTGCCGGGCCGGCAAATCGTTGCCCGGAGTCCGAGCCGCTGCGACAATGCGGCCATGCACACCGAGGCCGTCAGATGAGTGGGACGGGCACCAACTGGACCGAATACCGAAGTCCGTGGGCTCGGGGGATGCGCCGCCGCATGGGCGGGCAGATGCTTGCACTGACCGTCATTCTCGCGGTCGCGGGTGCCCTCTTCTGGATGCTGACCTCGACTGCGCCCGCTGGGAAGAGCTTCGTCACGCACCCCGTGATCCTGTTCCTCGGCCTGATGTTGTTCGCCCTGGTGTGCTTCTTCGGCTGGCAGTTCCATGTAGACCTGCGAATCGCGCGGTTGATTCCCGCCCGCGACGGATACCTGTGTCCCTCGTGCCGGTCGGTGTTGCCATCGGACGACGATGCCGGCACCTGTGCGCGCTGCGGCAAGCCGTACTCGGGCGACCGGCTGCGTGCTCACTGGGAGCAGTACGCCCTCGCGCCCCTGTCCGCGAGGTCCTGGCCGGCTGCCCCGGATCGCGAACCGGCCACGGCTTCCGGGTCGGGGATGACACGCAGGCAGCAGATCGTGACGTGGCTGAGCCTGGGACTGCTGCTGGTCGCTTGGCCGACCGTGGTTTCGTGGCTGCGTGGAAGCAGCCTGGCCGCCGCGACGATCGAGTCCGTTCCGATGATCGCCATCGGCGTTTGCTGGGGCTTGGGGCTCAACGTTCTGATGTTCGTCTACCAGTCTCGCCGCGGTGACAGCCGTCACTGTGCGCGCTGTGACTACATGCAGCCTCCGCAGGGCGAGGCGCCGTCCGCCTGTCCGGAGTGCCGGGCAGCCTGGCTGGAACCCGGCGGCACCGTGCGGGGCGAACGGCGACCGGTCCCCTGGTCATCGCTGATCGCATGCGGGCTGTTGCTCGTCTGGATCGGGATGTCCCTCCTGGCACCGACGACGGGATTCTCCCTGAACAAGTCACTGCTCCGACTGGTGCCGAACGCCGCGCTGATCCACGATGCCGCGCGCGATGCTGGTGCCCGGCAGGATGCCTGGGACGAACTGGCCGGCCGCACGTTGTCGGCCGAACAGGAGCTTGAACTGGCGCGCGGCCTGCTGGACCTGCGGGCCCGGAAGTGCTACCTGGGCGAGGCGGCCGGTACCTGGTTCTTCAATCGGATCCAGGCGGGGGTTCTGCCGGAGGATGTGGTTCAGCGTTTCTTCGGCGAGGCGCTGCGGATCTGGATCGAAGCGCCCGAGCGGGCCCGTGTCGGCGAAGCGCTGCAGGTGGCGATCGGCTCGGAGCACTGCCTGTCGACGCTGCCGGTCGGCATCTACGAGTACCTCTACATCGACGGATTCGCGTTTGGCGAACCGGCGTCGCGCGCGGACTGCCGGGACCGGTCGATCTACGCCAACCTGCTCGACGATCCCCGCTACCGGGTCACGGCGACGTTCGTGCCGAAGAAGCCCGGGCCGCTGGTGATCCGGCTTCGGGCGTGGCTTGCCGTCGGCCCGGGGCTGAGCCGCGACACCGCCGTATGGCGGCCGGACGGAACGCCGCGTCTGCCATCCAGCGTGGTCCGGGTCGAAGCGTTCGACATCACACGGACGATCGAAGTGCGCGACGCATCGAGGGAGTAGGGTTCGCGGCAGCAACTGGACCCCGGGCCGGTGCAACCGATCACCCGGCACCTCCTGCGCCGGCACAAGTTCGGGCCCACACGACCACCGGCGCCGTCCGGGCGACGGGATGCGTCATCCGGTGAAGTGTCTCTGGAACAGCATGAAGTCGTGCAGGTCGACATCGTCGTCGCCGTCACCATCGTCGCCCGCGCACAGGTGGCCCGACGCATAGTCGATGTCGGGGCCCTGCGCACAGAACGCGAAGAACTGGAAGTCCAGCAGGTCCACATCGCCATCATCGTCGAAGTCGAAGTCGATGCACTCGGTGATGAAATCCTCGACACGGGCGCCCTGCGCGTTGCTGTCGGTAGCGAAGTACTCGTGATGTCCGACCCCGGAGCGCCCCGTCGCATGGGTCGAATCGATCACGTCCGCGACCACGGCCCCGTCGACCGAGTAGCGGATGCGGTCACCGCTGCAGTCGATGCGGAACAGGCGCCAGGCGGTGCTCGGTTCGAACGCGGGCGTCGCCTCGAGGAAATCCGTGAACGCGCCGTCGGTCACCACGCCGGCCCGGATGCGGCCGGTGTCGCTGTCGCAGGTCAGCGCGTAGCAGTTCCCGCCACCGAGCGCCGCGGCGTCGAAGTTCGCGTTCCCATCGTCCCGTGCGAAGAGGCCGACGCGTTCGAACCCGTCCGCGGCCACCCCGGGCCGGTACGCGCAATGGACCCAGGCCTCCACGCTGCAGTTCCTGTCGCCGGTGAAACCAATCGACGCGGTCTCGAAGTCTCCGGACTCGTTCGCCACGTGCAGCACGTGCCCGTCGCCGGCCGGCGCGGGCGGCGCGAAGGGCTCGACCGGGTTGCATCCGAACTTGTCATCCCACGCGAGCAGGCGTCCGCCGGGCGGAAACAGATCCACCTGCGCCTCGTCCGTGGTCGCCGTGCGGCGGACGAGCAGCAGCGCGTTCGGGAGCAGGCGTTCGGAGCCCGTGCAAGGTGGTGAAGCGCCATCCGACGGGCAGTTCACGACCGTTCCGTTGACCACCATGGTGGTCGAGCCCCCGCCATCGAGATTGATGGCGTTGTCCACACCCAGCGCGTTGATCAGGAAGTCCTGCATCTCGGCCACGCTGACGCCGACGCTGTAGCCGGGCTGGCGGCCGTCGAACGTCACGAACCAGTGCCGCGTGCCGCTCCAGGCCAGCACGGTCCGCGGGTGTCGCTCGGGACCGCCTCCGTGGTATGGCAGCCCGTCCTTGACCATCCAGGCGTTGCCGGTGCAGAGCGTCTTCATGTTGACCATTTCCGGCGGGTTCATCTCGAACCGCACTTCGAGTTCGTCCCCCGGCGCAGCGTGCGCCAGCAGCTCGGCCTCGGCGCCGGAGCAGGCGGCCAGGACGAAACCGTCGGTCGGGATGGTGTTGTCGCGCGAGGCCGGGCCCGTGCGAATCGCGGTGATCGTGCCGACCAGTTGCTTGTTGGGACGCAGCGGGAGATTGACGCCGCTGACGATGATCTCGACGCCCTCGCTGGTGGACGTTGTTGTCGGTCCCCAGTCCGGCGTGTACAGGTTCACCGAACCGGCAACGCAGGGGAGATCGAGGATGTCGATCGCGACGTCCGCCCCGTCGGCAAAGCGGGCCACCATGGTCGCGGAGGCGAGTTCCGTTCCGGCCCAGCCCGCTCCGGACTGGGCGAGCATGTACGTCTGCTGATCCCACCAGGTATCGTCGCGGGTGCTGATCAGGTTCCCGCCGGTCCCCAGCATGCCGAGGATGCTCAGGCCGGGCTCCGAGTAGGAGGCGTTGATTGCGGCCACGACATCCGCGTCGGCGGTGTCATAGCGACTGGCGATCTGGCTGACCGCTTCATTGCTGGTGTAGTTGCGTTTTCCCTGCGAGAACCCCATGTCGATCGAGTAGGACCGGTCGGCCAGGTCGAACGCGAGGACGTGGTTGACCTGCGGTGCCGGAAGTTCCCAGACCGCATGCCAGACGCCGGGCGCGACTTCAACCGGGTCCGGCGGATCGGGCGGACCGCCGTTGTCCGCACCGAATCGCACCGCGTCGGCGATCACGACGCTGCCGCCCGTGCTGCCGGCGGCGTCCAGCGTGACCGTGTTGTCGCCGGCGGTGAAGGTGAATGTCCCCAGGGACTCCCAGGTGTACCCGCCGCCGGTCTGGTTGAGGTAGACCGTATACACCTGGTCCGCGGCCGCGATGTCGTAGCGTGTCGACGTGGTTCGATTCGAGCCCGGGACGTACCAGACGAAGACCTCGTAGTCGCCCGGATCCGGCAGGTTGCCGGTCCAGGTCGCCGTCTTGCCCGGCGCCGGTGAGGTCCAGCGGTAGGTGCCGCCGTCGTAGCCGGCCGACCCGCCGGCAGCCCACGTTCCGATCTCAACATAGCCGGGCGGGCCCATGTCGTTGTCGACGACGACCTGCGAGACGGATTCTTCGGTCAGGGTGAGAGCGAGGCCCAAGCCGATCACGCGGGCCACACATGAAGGACGCAGCATGTTTCTGTCCTCCCGGTCCCCCCAAACAGGGTTGCCGCCGGCGAACAGACGTCGGATGCCGTCGGTATTCTACCATGCCGCGCGTGCCGGACCAACGGCGTCCGGCGGCTCGCGCTGACGGGGTCGTCGGGCCGAACAGCGGCCGGTCCATCGGCCGGCCGCCGTCGATCGCGTCGTTCACAACAAACCAGCAGCAAACCTGATCCCGCGAGTTCTCAAACCAACCGGGTCGGCGTGGCCGTCGAACAGCCGGCCGCGGCCGGGGCGGCGCCTGGCCGACCTACGGCGGGCAGGCCCGGCCGAACGCGCCCAGCACGTTGGCGAGGTCGTTCAGGCCGACAACACGATCGCCGTCCGTGTCGCCCTCGGCATGGTTGACACCCGTCCGGCCGAAGTTCGCGAGGATCGTCGCCAGATCGCCCAGGTCGACCAGGCAGTCATCGTTCAGATCCGCGTCGCCGCCCGGGACGTCGCACGGTGTTCCGCAGACGCCGTCGTCGCACTCGTCCGGAATCCCGTTCCCGTCCGCATCGGACGAAACACCCGTGGTGATGTCACACAGGTCGGGCACTTGGTTGTGGTTGCAGTCGAGGCTGTACGCGAGCGGCGCCGGCGGTCCCTCGACAACCGGTTCCGGCAGCGAGGACAACTGGAGGACGAACGTATCGAACGCCCAGCCGCCCTCGCGGGCGGAGAATTCGAGCGTGTACACGCCGGGCGCGTCGATCGACCAGACGGCCGGTACGTCGTTGCCGCCATGGTCCGTCCGTTCGAAGCCGCCTTCGTGCATCCAGGTGTTGTCGAGGTCGTTCGTCCGGCGATTGAAGCGATACCAGTCCGCGATCACACCGCCGGTGCCATCGGACAGTTCCGCAATCCACGCGTAGCTCGAATCGCTGCCCAGGTCGTAGCCGGCCCCGCGCAGGTACAACTGGTACTCGCCGGGGGTGTAGATTCGGAGCGGATACCGAGCCGTGCCGCCCTCGCGGGGCACGTTGCCACGGGTATCCGGGAAGGCCTGCAGCACGCGGCCGCGAATCGCGAGGAAGCTGCCCGCCCCCGGGTGTTCATCCGGAACGAGGAGCCACTCGTTGCGTGATCCGACCGGCGGAGTTCGAGCGACGACATCCTCGGCCTCGACGACGACCCGCCCGTCGAACTCGGTCAGGGCCAGTTCGCACTCGTCCGGCACGCCGTCGCCGTTGCAGTCGTTGCTGGTTCCGGCCGTGACGTCGCAGATATCCGGCACACCGTTGCCGTTGCAGTCGGGCGAACCGAACAGGATGTCCTGCCAGTCGGGCAGGAAGCTGCCATCGCAGTCGCTGAAGCTCGTCGCTTCGTCGGCGCCGATGTCGACCCGTCCGTGCAGGACACGGGCCTCGTCATCGATATCGTGCTGTCCGACGTAGACGCCGTTCGGATCACCGGCGTTGATGCACGGCGACTGCGAGGTCAGGTGCAGGTCGCCGGCCCCGGGATCGACCAGCAACGGATCCGCGTGCCGGTTGCCGACCCCCCAGGTGAGCGTCGAACCGCCCTCCCGTGCAATGTCGTACTGCGATCCCTCGACGCACGAGTGGTGCACCTGCGCGTCGGCGGCGCTGACCAGGTGGATCTGCGATCCGTAGCCAATCGTCGCGACGTTGCCCCAGAGGATCGAGTTGCTGACCTCCAGGCTGCCCGTGGAGGTGTACAGGGCCCCGCCCTGCGCCGCGCTGTTGCCGACCAGCGTGCAGTTTTCCCACCGGGTCGCGTGCGCGGACGCGCCGCTCAGGACACCACCGATGTCGGCGATGTTGCCGCGAACGATCGAATTCCGGAATGTGCTGGTCGTGTCACCCGAACAGCCCAGCACACCGCCGTACCCGCTGGCCAGGTTGTCCTCGAAGATGCACGTGTCCGCGGACATCGACGCGGACGACTGGTTGGTCAGTCCGCCGCCACTGGTCGCCTGGTTGCCGCGCAGCGTGCACCCGGAGAGCACCGCCTCGTCGGCGTACACGTCCAGGTACAGGCCGCCGCCCGAGTCGGCGGAATTGTCCTCGAACAGGCAGTCCGTGAACCGCGCAGGTCCGCGCCCGATGAACGCGCCACCACCTCGCTGGGAGGCGTTGCCCACCACGTCACACCGCGTCATTTCGATGGAGGGCGCGGGGGTCGCCTCGTAGGCGTTGAGCCCTCCGCCGTCAGCGATCGCTTGATTCCCCGCCAGGCGACAATCCACCAGTTGCACGTCCGAACGGTAGACGAACAGTCCACCCCCGGCGGCATCCTGGGCTCCGTCGGCGTTCCCGGCCACGACCTGCAGGCCGTCGAGCAGGACTACTTCGCCGGCGTTGTAGACCGTGACGACGTGGTAGCTGTTCTCGCCGTTGCCGGTGAAGCCCGGTCCGTCGTCGCCGAGCAGATCGCCGGTAAGAACCGTCGGACAGGTATCAAGGCAGCGCTGGTCCGGCGTGCCGCTCGTGCTGCCCGCGTACCCGCCGCGCAGGGTCAGGCCGCCGATCAGGTCGAAGCTGGCATAACGGAGCAGCGTCCCGAGCGGAATCGCGTGGTCCGCGTCCGGATAGTACGTACCGCCCGCGATGCGGATCTCGTCGCCGGACTGGGCGATCTCGATGGCATCCCGCAGGAAGCGGAACGCGCTCGCCCAACTGCGCCCGTCGCCGTCTTCGGGCGCGGCAGCGTCGACGTAGAGAACGCTCGCCCCGCGGCGCTCGGCGGCGCCCATGTCGACGATCGGCGAGGTGCCGAGCCCGGTGTCGCCCACGGCGAGCACGTCACTGCGCCGCGCCCGCCCGTCGAAGTCAAGCGGCAGGACTTCGAAAGTAACGCCGTCCTGGTCAAGATCGACGTAGTCCCACGGCAGGGCCGCGTTGTCGCCGGCGTCGATGCAGGGAGAAGCGAACGTCAGGAGATGGTCGGATCCGGGGTCGAACTGCGGGTCGGCATCGATGTTGGTCGCGTGCCAGTCCACGGTCGATCCACCGAGGTCGTAGACCTGTCCGAAGCCACCCTGCACGTTGCTGCTCGCAACGGTCAGGTCACTGCTGTCGAGCGCGATCGCCGAGCCGCTGCCCGTGTTCTCGAAGAAGATGCTGTTGTGGATCTCGGCCGTACCATACAGACCGAGGCCGCCGCCGCTGGAGGCGCTGTTCCGACGCAACGTACAGTTCGCCAGGGCCAGTCCGGTGGATCGCTGGGCATTGATCGCACCACCCCACGCCGAGGCGCTGTTGTCGACGAAGACACAGTTCGTGAACGAGACCTCGTTCGAGCGGAGGCTGGTCGGCTGCGCGATCTGGACCGCGCCACCCCACACGGCGAAGTTCTCCGCAAACCGGCAGTTGATGAAGCGGACGTAGCTGCTCGGATCGGTCAGGTCCGGCAACTGCACGTACACCGCTCCGCCGTACGCAGCGAGGTTCCCGGTGAACGCGCAGTCGATAAAGGTCGGCCGGTTCAGCCCTCCCATCGAGATCCAGACCGCACCACCCCGCTGGAAAGTACCGTCGAGCGCACGATTGTCCGAAAAGGTGCAATGCCGGAACGTGCCGCGATTGGCGTACAGGCCGCCCCCGTACGTGTTGGCGTTGCCGCCGCGGATGGTGAACCCGTCCAGCACCCGGCCGCTGCCGGAATACGTGGTGGTGACGACGTGATAGCTGTTGTCCGTCCGGCTGCCCGGGGGCGGATCGTCATCGCCCAGCAGATCCCCGCTCAGGACCGACCCATGCGCCGTCCAGTCACGCTGCGACCGTTCCGTCTCCGTTCCCGCGAAGCCGCCGTAGACCGCCACGCCGGCCGGCAGCGTGAACGTCGCGGCCCGATCACCGGGCGTGAAACCGGCGCCCACGTCCGGGCGATAGGTGCCGGCCGCAACCCAGATCTCGTACCCGGCCGTCGCGGTCGCGAGCGCATCCTGCAGATGCAGGAACGCGTCCTGCCAGCTCGTCCCGTCGTCCGCGCCGCCGGTCGCATCGAGATCAACAAACAGAATCGGCTCGCGCTCGCAGGCGCCCATGTCGACCAGCGGAGCGCTGCCCGCCCCCGCATCGCTGCGGCGCGGGTCGTCGATCCGTCGCGGAGCGCCGGCCGCATCGATCGGCAGCGTCTCGCCGAGATCACCGTCCTCGTCCAGGTCGGTCTCGTCCGGCGGCAGCAGCAGGTTGCTGCCCGCATCGATGCACGGCGAGTCGATCCGGGCGCGTCCCGTGCTGTCGACCAGTGCCGGCCCGACGTGGTTGCCGGCGCCCCAGACGGCCGCCCCGTCACCGCCGACGAAGTCGACCGCGCTGTAATCGATGTAAGCCGTGACCGCCGCCCCGTCGCCGTACTCGAACGTGTAGATGTAGGCGCCGTCCGAGAACGCGCAGTTGCGGACATAAGCGTTGAGGACCGCGCTGCCGCAGCCCCCCACGGCGTGCTCGCAATCCGCGATCAGTTCCAGGGTCGCCTCGACGAACGTGCAGTTGAGCACGTCGACCCGCCCGTCGGTGTCGTATTCCTCGAAGGCCCCGAGCGACTCATCCTCGAGGAACACGCAGTTGATGTAGGCCTCGTTGTTGGTTTCGAAGTTGCCGGCCGCGGATGCGAGCTGCGTGTGCGCGTTGTAGAAGAACCTGCAGTTGACGACTCGCTCGACTTCGCACAGCCCCCCTACCTGGTAGCCGTAGTTGTTGCGGATCACGCAATTCTGCACGACCTCGGCAAAGAGCACGGCCCCGCCGCGGTCGTCGTAGACCGGATAGCCGCTCGTACCGTTCGCGTTGCCATCCTGAATCGTGAAACCATCGAGTCGACCGCTGCCGAAACTGCCGCGAACCACGTGCCGGCTGTTGTCGCCGCTGGAGCCCGGCGTGCCGATGTCCCCGCTCAGGATCGTCTCGTTGCGAACCCAGTTGCGTTGCGCTCGCTGCGTCTCGACCCCGAGGAAGCCGCCGTACAACCGCAGGCCGCTGATCGAGAAACTGTCATCCCGGTCCCCGCTGCCGAACGGGTCCGCACCGCGCCGGTCCGGGTAGTACGTTCCCGACGCGACCCAGATCTCATCGGCACTGCCCGCCACGGCCAGCGCATCGTTCAGGTAGCGCATCGCCGAACGCCAACTGCTCCCGTCCCCGCCGTAGGGACGGCTTGCGTCGACATGGATCACATCGGCGGATACACCGGCCGCAAGCAGCAGGCCGGCCACCGCGCCGGACAGGTATTCCGCGCAGGGATGGAACATGGGACGACCTCCGGTTGTAAGGATCGGACCGGGGGCTTCGCATCCTCGGCGCGTGGGTGGCCACCGTCAGCAAGGCGGAGTCACGCCCCGGCGAAGGCACCCCTCAGTTCTTCCAAGAGGAAAGCCGCCCGGCCGGGACCAGAAAATCCGGTGGAGTGGGTCAGTTATGCAGAAAAGACTGCGTTATCCATCACGGCATTCAAACTAACCCACTACCGAGAGTCCGGGTCAGTTCGCGCAGGCCGCCAGGGCATCGCGGAGCAGGCCCAGCCCCTGTCGGCAGCGTCTGCGGATCGCGGCGGCGTTCAGCCCCAGGCGCCGGGCCGCTTCACGCGGCGCAAGCCCGGACCAGAAGAGGAGTTCCAGAACGCGGCGGTGACCGCCGGGCAGGCGTGCGACAGCGGCCCGCACGCGTGCCTCGGTCTCGCGCTGCGCGACCGCCTCGTCCGGGGTGACAGACCGCCGATCGGCAACCGTCGCGATCGCCAGCCCCAGGGTCATGACCGGACGGCTGAGGTGCCCGCCGCGCTTCGCGGAGGCACAGGCGTCGGCCGCGTCACGCACCCGGTTGCGTGCGACCGCGAGCAGCCACCCGCCGATTGCGCCGGGTGGAACGTGGGGGAGTGCCGCGCGGTTGCGCCACGCGTGCAGGAGCGTTTCCTGCAGGATGTCTTCGGGTGAAGAATGCCGTCGAAGCCGCGTCCCCATCTGCAACGCGATCGTGCCGGCCAGGCGTCCGCCAGCCGGGTCCGTCCGATCCGGCCACGCCCCCGGATCCGTCCACGCCTCCGGATCCGTCCGATCCGGCCACGCCTCCGGATCCGTCCGATCTGGCCACGCCAGCAGATCCGTCGAGTGGAGTGCTTCGACCTCGGATGTCGCGCCGGGGCACATGCCCTTCGTCCCAGATGGACCTTTGCGAGTCGCGTCCCCTCGATCAAATCGTACCCGAGCCGCCACGGCCCCGGCAACGTCGCGGGCGTTCGGGTTATTGCGGGGGGGCATGGAAAGCGGCAGGGTCGGCGTGACGGTTTGGCACAAACGCTTAACCCACGCCCGAGGCAATGCGGATACGGATGGAACTGCAGACAAACCGCGTCGAGGCCAAAGCCGTCTACGGGGCGCTGGCCGCGATCGCCGGCGAAGACCTGGCCGGAGTCGCAGCCGTCTTGACTGACTCGGCACCCACGCAGATTCTCAGTTAACTTCGTGGCCTTCCGTGGTTCCGGCCGCGGAAGCGGCCGACCTCCACCTATGTGACACAGGGTGTAGAATGACAATAGCTCGACCTCGTTAGCTGTAGGGCCGTGTCGAATTGGGCTCGGCAGGAAGGAGCACTGCGTGGACGAGAAGCAGAAACAACAAGAAAAGAACATTGCCGACTGCTTACGACGCCTCAGGGCGGCATGCGACGCGTTCGACGTCTGCAACTACACAGATGAAGACGTCATCGTGGATCAGGCGCTACTGATTGCGGGACAGCTACGCGTACTGTTCGTGGACAAGGGAACTCCGTTGTTCCAGAGGGCCGCCACCCCAGTCGACTCTTTCATCGACACACGGTTGGAGGTGCCTGAAGCCGGGCAAGGTGCCCAGGTAGTACAGGCGACTGGCTTCGCCGGGATGATCGCCCTTCAGCTCATGCAGCAGTGCTTCATCGCATGCCTAAACGGCACAACGCGGAAGCGTGTTCCCTTCGAAACGTGGTGGAACTCGCCGATACTGAAGCTTCCGCCCGAAGCAGATGTGGACGAACGGACTGTGAACCGCCGTTCAGTGGTGAAGAAAATGGCTAACGAAGACGGTTACGCCCACTACTGCGAAAAGGCGACTCAGTACTGGGTCGACCTAAAGGGCAAAGGAACCGGGATACTTGTGGGGTCGTTCCCTGGCCCGGATCCGCCCACCATAATTCGAACGGATCAACTGAGACATCCGCGTTGGATCGCTCAGGCCACGGTGCGACAGATTGGCCATGAGGTGCTTTGCTCGATGCTTCCGGACTACTCCAAGCTGCCTGGGTCGCTTCCCGGTCCCGCGTTCGGCGGAGGGAGCATCACATTCGAGGTCGAATGATCCTGGCTCGGAACCAAAACGCGGGGCGGGTACTTACCAACCGTCCCCATGCGACCTTCGTGGGATCAAACGTTGCGGTGGCTGGTGCCTCAGGTCAATCGGCAACTGGCTGCGGCGCAGCGAGCCGCAACCGTTTGTTGCCGTGCGTGCCGAGAACGCAAAAAACCGGCGGGCGGAGACGATCCCGCTCGATTCAGAAGTCGCCGCCCTGCTCCGCGGCCGGCGAGGTGACGCGAAGCCGCGGCAACGCGTCGTCGCGACGGGAATGCCGAAGCCCGAGACGTTCCGGGCCGACCTGGCTGCGGTCGGGATTCCGAACCGGGACGAGTCCGGCCGGGTCGCACACTTCCACGGGCTGCGAATGACGTACGCCACGCTGCTCGCCATGCAGGGGACCAGTGAGCGCGTCCGCCAGGAACTGATGCGGCACCGTGACCCGCGCCAGACGAACCAGACCTACACCGATGCCTCCCTGCTTCCGACGGCCGAAGCGGTCGCCACGCTACCGCGGATCATGGGTGACGCACCTCTCGACGCACCTGAGAGCGCACCTGCGGCGGTCGCAAGCGAGCAGACCGCGTCCGGCGGTGTCACAACGAGGCAATCGGGAACGAAACGTAAGTCGTTGGAAAGATGCCGGGTTAGGCGTGACGAGTCGTGTGAAGTCACAACTCGTCACGAACCCCGCGAGAATGGAGGCGGGGGGAATCGAAGCGACAAGCACCGATTGCCACCCAGTGTTTTCAGGGGTTTACGAACCCTTTTTTCTCGATGTGTCCAAGGTTGTGTCCAGCTTCGGGCCACGCCGTTTCGTACCAGATTCGAGCCGTATCGCGTCCAGGGCGGATACCGTCACCTCTGCCTGTTTCGGCTTCTCGCTCCTTGATTAGAACGCAGCAGATCCCGAGGGCCGCCCCGGGCTCATGACTTTCACTCGAAGTGGCGGTGGCGACGGCTCAACTCGGTTCAAGGGGCAGGCCACCCTCTCGGCCGGGTTGCTCTGCGTCTCGACAAAGCGGCGAACATTACATCGAACGACGCTGCGAGCCTCCCCAAACACCCGCAAAGTGCCGATCCCGGACGATCCGCTGCGATGAGCGGGTGTGGAACGTTCAAGATCTCCTGATGTCGTTTCGGGTAATATTTTCTGCTCGCAAGCCTTAAACATCGGCAGCTCAGCCACTTATCGCACGGATCTTCGAAACTCGGCCGAAGCCGCAGCATTGGCAATGGCCGCAGACCACTACCGCGTTACAAACGTATCAAATGTGCGTTCGACGCCCAGGTTGCGGGAGGACAGAAGCGTTGCAGGACCATCCGCAATCATTCCCGATCGAAGGGCAACCTGTGCCCTGGGCCGGCGAGGAGCCTGAACGGCAATGGCGGAGCACACTTCGTGACCAGATCCCATCCCCCACCTTCTGGGTACGCTCTGAACACGTGCTCGGAAAGCCCGACTAGACCTCATGTGAGAACTCGGGGGCGTCCAGAAGTACCAGCGTGACCTCGGGCCGTCCCGGGGAGACGGAACAACTGCGGGGTCCTACTCCAACTCTTCCGAGCAGTACTGGACAATCTTGTTCCAGGCGTCCTCGTAATGGACGACGTGTTCGATCTTGACGTTGTCGACTCCCTTCTTCACTCTCTGAGCTCGCTGCTCGTACGAGAGGTGCTCGCACTTGTTGGTGGTGGCCTGGACTTCGGCCATCTCTTCGTGCGTCAGCACGAAGAACCGATCAACCGGCGGATCTTGCTTCCCGCCGCAGGAGTAAAGCACCCAGAACGTCGGATGTTCGATCTCTTCGGTCTTGTACTTCTGGTAGAACCCTGTCACAAAGTTCTTCTGCTGCGACGACTTCACCTCCACGATCGCTGCCCGCCGGTTCTGTCCGACCGCGACCACGTCCACGCCCTTCATATTCCCGAACGTCACCGTGGCGTAGACGCTCCGTTTCAGCAGTTCGGAGCAGACGCGGTATTCACCCGCAAGACTGAGGTGGTACTTGCTGATTTTCGTCGGGGGAGCCGTTTTGGGAACGGCCCTCTTCGTCGTCTTCCGTCGCCGTTTCATGATGCAGTCCTTGCACGTGTAAGGCGACACATGGTCAAGTACGGCAGAGCACTGCCGCGGGGCGGCATCATCAACAAGAACAACACACAGCAGGCAAGCGTCAGCATGGCTTTTTTCCGATTGACGAGACCCCGATGCTAGCAACTCCGCCGCGGCCACCGCAAGGCTGCCGGGGCCACGCCTCCCCCGCACCCAGCCTCTACCCCGCCGACCGCCTGCAGATTAGCATGATCCCCGTAGTGGATCAGCCTGGGCCACCCTTTCGAACGAGCAAAGATCAGCATGAACAACTTCGGCGAAAAGGTCAGCTTCATCTGGAGCGTGGCCGACCTGCTTCGTGGGCCATACAAGCCCGCTCAATACGGCAAGGTGATCCTGCCGCTGACCGTCCTGCGGCGGCTCGACTGCGTGCTCGCTCCGACCAAGGAGAAGGTGCTCAGGAAGGCGGCCGCGATGAAGGGTGGCAAGGTCGGCAACGTCGAGCCGATCCTCAACCGCCTCGCCGGAGTGCCGTTTCACAACACCAGCAAGCTCGACTTCGAGAAGCTCAAGGGCGAGCCCGACAAGGTCGCGGCCAACCTGGTCCGCTACATCAAGAGCTTCTCGTCCAAGGCCCGCGAGATCCTCGACTACTTCGGCTTCGAGACCGAGATCGAGAAGCTGGACGACTCCGACCGGCTGTTCCTGGTGATCTCGAAGTTCTGCGAGATCGACCTGCACCCCGACGTCGTGCCGAACACCGAGATGGGCTACATCTTTGAAGAGCTCGTCCGCAAGTTCAACGAAGCGGCCAACGAGACCGCGGGCGACCACTTCACGCCCCGCGAAGTCATCCGCCTGATGGTCAACCTGCTGTTCGAACCGGACGGCGACGTGCTGACGAAGAAGGGAATCGTCAAGACCGTCTACGACCCGGCCTGCGGGACCGGCGGCATGCTGGCCGTAGCGGATGAGTACCTGCGGGAACTCAACCCCGACGCCCGCCTCGAAGTCTTCGGCCAGGACTGGAACAAGGAGTCCTACGCGGTCTGCGGCTCGGACATGCTGATCAAGGGCCACGACATCGACCACATCGCCTACGGCAGCAGCTTCTCGAAGGACGCCTTCGGATCGCAGAAGTTCGATTACATGCTGGCCAATCCGCCGTTCGGCGTCGAGTGGAAGCCGGACGAGGACTCCATCCGCAAGGAGGCCGAGACGCTCGGGCTTGATGGCCGCTTCGGGGCCGGGCTGCCGCGGATCAACGACGGCTCGTTCCTGTTCCTGCAGCACATGATCTCGAAGATGCGTTCGCCTGAGAAAGGCGGCACCCGCCTGGCGATCGTCTTCAACGGCTCGCCGCTGTTCACCGGCGATGCGGGCAGCGGCGAGAGCGAGATCCGCCGCTGGATCATCGAGAATGACTGGCTCGAAGCGATCGTCGCGTTGCCCGATCAACTGTTCTACAACACCGGTATCTTCACCTACATCTGGATCGTCACGAACCGGAAGCGGAAGCAGCGTCGCGGCAAGGTGCAGTTGATCAACGCGGTCGACCTGTACCAGAAGATGCGGAAGAGCCTCGGCAACAAGCGGAACGAGATCGGGGATGGCAAGGACAACAAACCCGATCACATCGCCGAGATCACGCGAATGTACGGCGAGTTCGCCGAAGAGAAGCGGTCGAAGATCTTCAACAACTACGACTTCGGCTTCCGCAAGATCACGGTCGAGCGGCCGCTGAAGCTGATGTTCCAGGCCACGCCCGAGCGGATCGAATCACTGAAGGAAGTGCGGGCCTTCGAGAACCTGGCCAAGAGCAGGAAGAAAAAGGGCTCGAAGGCGGCTGAGGCTGAGATCGCGGAGGGCCGGAAGCTGCAGGAGGCCATCCTGCGTGCCCTGGGCAACCTCGATGCCGATCAGTCGGAAGCGAACCGCGAGAACTTCGAGGTCGACCTCGCGGCCGTGTTCAAGGCCGAAAGTATCAAGCTGACGGCATCGCTGAAGAAGGCGATCCTGTCGACCCTGTCCGAACGCAGCGAGTACGGCTACGTCTGCACCGACAAGAACGGCAACCCGGAAGCGGACAGCGAACTGCGGGACTACGAGAACGTGCCGCTGGCCGAGGACATCCACGACTACTTCGAGCGGGAGGTGAAGCCGCACGTCCCGGACGCCTGGATTGACGAGGACAAGCGGGACAAACACGACGGCCAGATCGGCATCGTCGGCTACGAGATCCCGCTGACCCGGCACTTCTACGAGTACACGCCCCCACGGCCGCTGGAGGAGATCGAGGCGGACATCAAGGCGATCGAGTCGGACATCGTTCGGATGCTTGCGGAGGTGACGGCGTGAGCGATGAAGCCGTCATTCCGATTGAAGAGATCGAGGAGCGGCTGGCATCCCGACGGCGACTTCAGCCATACGATGACTATCGCGACTCGGGGATCGACTGGATCGGGTCGGTTCCCCGAGAGTGGCGACCTGCCCGTATGATTGATCACATCCAGCTGGTGAACGGATACCCTTTCGATTCCAAGCTCTTCTCCCGTGACAGCGGCATTCCTCTGGTGCGAATCCGCGACATTCGTAGCGACGCAACTGAAGCGTTTTGGACCGGGGACATAGTCGCCGAAGCCGCGATTGATGACGGCGACGTGCTGGTTGGGATGGATGGCGACTTCAACGTGGGATGGTGGAGAGGTGGCCCAGCTCAGCTTAATCAACGTGTTTGTTGTCTACGTGCAAGGAGCTCGTTGGCCCAACGGTACCTGTACTACTTGATTCCGGCACCGCTCAGAGCAATCAATGACGTGACCTACTCCACCACAGTGAAACACCTGTCTTCGTTCGACGTGCTGAAGATTCGGTTCGCGATTCCGCCGATCGACGAGCAGCGGGCGATCGCGGCGTTTCTGGACCGGGAGACGGCCCGGATTGACGAGCTGATCGCCAAGAAGCAGCGGCTGCTCGAACTGCTGGCCGAGAAACGCACGGCCCTGATCAGCCACGCCGTCACCAAGGGCCTCAACCACGACGTGCCGATGAAGGACTCGGGGGTGGAGTGGCTGGGACAGGTGCCTGAGCACTGGGAGGTGCACCACCTGCGAAGAGTAGTGGATCGCTTCGTCGACTATCGTGGCCGCACGCCCACAAAGACAGACACGGGTGTGCCTCTGATAACGGCTGGAGCGGTTCGGGACGGCACGATCGATCACTCGCGTGCCCCGGAATACATGGCCGAAGAGGACTACCACGCTTGGATGTGCCGCGGATGGCCAGAGCTAGGCGACGTGATCATCACGACAGAGGCTCCCTTGGCTGAAGTTGCTCTCATCGAGGACGTGGATATCGCACTCGCGCAGAGGGTGATTCTCTTCAAGGTCAACCCAAGCCGCGTCCGCCCGGAGTGGCTTCGATACTACTATCTCTCCGAATCGGGCCGATCCGAACTGTTGAGCAGAGCCAGTGGATCGACTGCATCTGGCATTCGGGCAGATCGCCTCAGGATGAGCCTGGTGTTGATCCCGCCGCTGGAGGAACAGCAGGCAATCCTTGAGCAAGTCGACTCGCGTGTCAGGAGTGCGGCCGCCCCGCTTGTCGCAATTCGGTCAGCAATTGACAGGCTTCACGAATATCGCTCCGCCCTGATCTCCGCCGCCGTGACCGGCAAGATTGACGTCCGCAACGAGGTTGAGACTTGATGCCGACCCTGAACGAACAACAGCGCGCGCGGGCCATCGAGCTGATGCAGGAGTACCTTCAGGCCCCAGGCCCGCCGGACGGGCCGACACCGGTCGAGGCGGACACGGAACGTGACCACGGCCGCGTCGAGATTATCGAGCAGGACCTGAAGCCGCTGGTGACTGCCTATCTCGCCAGTGATCTGCCCCTGGCTGAATTCAAGTCGACCATCGACGGCATCAACAAGCGACACACGCACTGGGGTTTCAAGGGCATCAAGGGACAGATGTTCTTCAACATGGTCGTCAATGCCGCCAGCGAAGAAGAGGTCGATCAGGAGCTGAAGTCCGCCATCGCGGTTCCGACCAGCGAGCAGATGGCCAGCAGCCGTATGCGAACGTTTCGGGCGTTCGTCAACCGGGTCGGCGAAGAGTGGGTCGCGGCGGGCAACTCGCGGCACGGCACGCCGAAACCGGGCAGCATTCCCTTCTTCCTGTCGTACTTCTGGCAGGTCCAGGACCGCGACACCTGGCCGGTGTACTACACCAACACGGTCAAGGTGCTGACCGACACCAACCTCTGGCAGCCCAGCGACGAGATGGCCGAGGACTACGTTCGCTTCAAGCAACTGCACGAAGAGCTGGCCGCCCTCTTCACCAAGGCCTCCGGCAAGCGATTCGGTCTCTACGAAGTCGAACACGTGTTCTGGTTCCGAGGCGATAACCCCTACCAGGCCGCTCTCGCGGGACGCAAGTCCGGGGACGAAGACACGGAAGACGCTCCAACACCGGTCGAGCCCGCCGGACAGGTCACCCCAGCGACTCCGGCCAACCTGCCGGAAAGCTACGTCCCGCCGATCGTCGCCGTCCTGCCGGGCATGGCCGCCCACGATCCGAAGCTGACGGAGGCGGCCGAACGGTCGGGCCAGAAGCTGCCTGCCGCTTTCGAGAAGCACCTCAACGCGGCCTTCACGATCCTCGGCTACGAGACCAAGCTGCTCGGCCAGGGACAGGGCCGCGTCCCGGACGGCCGGGCGATCGCGACGGACTACGACTACGCGATCCTCTGGGACGCGAAGGTGCGACAGGACAGGTACACGTTCGGCACCGACGACCGGGCCATCCGCGAGTACATCAGCACGCAGAGCCGTGAACTGAAACGACGCGGCCGCATCCGGAACATCTACTACTGCATCATCTCCAGCACGTTCAGCGAGGGCTACGACGAGCTGATTCGCCTGCTGAAGATGGAGACCGACGTCAACGAGGTCGTGCTGCTTCAGGCCGATGCGGTCGTAGCGATGGTGGATCTGCGAGTTCGAGGGCCGCTCGAAACAACGCTCGGCCCGGATGGACTGCAGCGGTTGTTCACGAACAGCGGCGTGGTGACGGGGTCGGATGTGCGACAGTTGTTTGGATGAGAGTCCTCTCAATCTCGCGAGCGTGAGTGCACATGAGCAACGCACCGGATCAGTTTCCGCAGAGCATCCTGAAGGACCTCGACTGGCAGGAGGACTCCGACCGAGAGTTCAAGCTGGCGGAGGGCGGGTGCCCGAAGAGTCTCTGGTCGACCTACAGCGCGATGGCCAACACCGACGGCGGCACGATTCTCCTCGGCGTCAACGACCACGGGCAGCCGGTCGGCCTGGCAGATCCCGCCAAGGTTCAGAAAGAGCTGTGGGACATGGTCAACAACCCGCAGAAAGTGAGTACCAACGTCCTGCGGAACGATGATGTCGTCCGGGTCGATGCAGGTGGTGGTAGACCGATCATCGCTGTTCGCGTCCGCAGAGCGGGTCGCAGGGAGCGTCCGGTCTATACCGGCACGAACCCGTTGACCGGCACCTATCGGCGGAACTTCGAAGGCGACTATCGCTGCACAGAAGATGAAGTCGGGCGAATGCTGGCTGACCGTTCCACGCAGCCCGCGGACAGCCAGATCCTGACAGGCTTCTCCATGGCCGATCTGGACACGGCGAGTCTGCAGCAATACCGGCAGCGGTTCGCATCGATGAAGCCAACGCACCCATGGCTGGACAAGAGCGAGACCGAGTTCCTGCGAAGCCTCGGGGCCTGGCGAACGGATCGAGCGAGCGGCGAAGAGGGCCTGACTCTGGCGGGTCTGCTCGCCTTCGGCAAAGACGGACCGATTCGGGATGCCGTACCCGAGTATCACATCGACTACCGGGAAGTCGACACAAGCAACGTCGAGGCCCGCTGGACAGATCGAATCACCGCCGACGGTACGTGGGAACCCAACCTGTTCCAGTTCTTCTCGCGTGTCATTCAACGGCTTTCGGCTGACTTGAAGCTCCCGTTCGAGTTGGGCGACGATCTCTTTCGGCAGGGCGAAACGATCGTGCACGTCGCGATTCGTGAAGCTCTCGTGAACGCCCTGATTCACGCGGACTATCGCGGCCAGGGCGGCGTGTTGATTGAGAAGCGTGCGGACCGCCTTGTGTTCTCCAACCCCGGCAGCCTCCTGCTCTCGGTTGAGCAGATCCTTAAGGGCGGCCTCAGCGAGTGCCGCAACAAATCGCTGCAGACCATCTTCTTCCTGATGGGTGCGGCCGAGAAGGCCGGTTCGGGTATCGACAAGATCCGAAAGGGCTGGCAGTCTCAGCACTGGTTTTACCCAAGTATTCAGGAGCAATGGCAACCCGACCGGGTCAAGTTGGACCTCCCAATGGTCAGCCTTCTCCCTGCTGAATCGACCACCAGGCTTGAGCGGCTGTTCGGACCACCGTTCAAGACGCTGAACGAGCACGAGGTGCACGCCCTAGTTCTGGCGGATCTGGAGAGCGAGGTCACCAACAGCCGCCTTCGGCAGATGACTGATCAGCATGCCTTTGATCTGACCAAGATGCTCCAGGGGCTGGTCAGCCGTGGGTTTTTAGCCCAGCTTGGCCAAGGTCGCTGGACCCGTTATCGGCTCAGCAAGTCAACGGATGACTCCTCACACAGCGAAGACGACTCCTCACACAACGGCAAGGACTTGTCACACAAGACCTGGGACTCCTCACAGATGCTCCACGAGCTTCCGGAGGCGGACAAAGCGGGGCTGGAGGCAATTGGCCAGCCTTCGAGAGCCAGTGGCAGGCTCAGCCCGGAAAAGACGAGGAAGATCATCCACAAGCTCTGCCAAGGAAGGTACTTAACGGCGGCCCATTTGGCCGAGCTGATGGGCCGGAGTGCCGCGAGTCTCAGGGCCCGCTTCCTCAAGGCCATGGTCGATCAGGGCAGCCTGAGGCTCCAACATCCAGACAAGCCCAATCGGCCGGACCAAGCGTACACAGCCACCGAAGTAGAGCCCGACCATGCCGATTGACCACCGCGAAGTCGCCTTCGAAGACGCCATCGAGCAGCACCTGCTCTCCGCAGGCCACCTGCAGGGAAAGGACGCCAGCTTCGATCGGGAACGGGCGATCGACCCGGGGGCGTTCCTCGCCTTCGTCCAGGCCACGCAGCCGACCGCATGGCAGGCTCTGGAGAAGATCCACGGTACCGAGACCGGCGGCGTCGTCATCGAGGACCTCTGCAAGGCGATGGACTCGCAGGGCTCGCTGGCCATCATCCGCCACGGCTTCAAGTGCTTCGGCAAGCTGATCCGCGTCGCCCACTTCGCCCCGGCCCACCGGATGAACCCCGAGACCGAGCGGCTCTACGCGGCCAACCGGCTGGCCGTCACCCGCCAACTGCACTACTCGACCCGCAACGAGAACTCGCTCGACCTCGTCCTGAGCCTGAACGGCATCCCGATCGTCACGGCCGAGCTCAAGAACCCGATGAGCGGACAAACGGCCAGGCACGCTCAGCAACAGTATCGCCGCGACCGCGACCCGGCCGAGCCGATCTTCGCGTTCCGCAAACGGTCGCTGGTGCACTTCGCGGTCGATCCCGACGAAGCCTGGATGACGACGAAGCTCGACGGGCCGAAGACCCGCTTCCTGCCGTTCAACCGCGGCCACGGCACCGGAGCGGGTAACCCCGAGAACCCCGGCGGATACCGCACCGCATACCTGTGGGAGCGGGTCTGGCAGCGGGACTCGCTGCTCGACATCGTCGGCCGGTTCATGCACCTGGAGGTCAAGGAGACCCGGGCGGGCAAACGCCGCAAGTTCACCCGCGAGACGATGATCTTCCCCCGCTACCACCAGCTCGACGCGGTGCGGCGGATGGAAGCCCACGCCCGCGAGCACGGCGTCGGCCGCAACTACCTCGTCCAGCACTCGGCCGGGAGCGGCAAGAGCAACTCGATCGCCTGGCTGGCCCACCGCCTGGCCAGCCTGCACAACGAGCGGGACGAGAAGGTCTTCGACTCGATCTTCGTGATCACCGACCGCGTCGTGCTCGACCGGCAACTGCAGGACACGATCTACCAGTTCGAACACCGCCAGGGCGTGGTCTGCAAGATCGACGAGCAGCAGAAATCAACGCAGCTCGCCCAGGCGATCGAATCCGGCACCCCGATCGTGATCGTCACGATCCAGACCTTCCCGTTCGTCACCGAGAAGCTCGGCAGCCTGCCCGATCGCAGGTACGCGGTGATCATCGACGAAGCCCACAGCTCGACCTCCGGCGAGAGTGCCGCCGACCTGAAGGGCGTCCTGGCCGGTGAAGCGATCGCGAAACAAGCCAGGGAACAGGCCGCCGAAGAGGGTCGCCCGGACTACGAGGAAGAGATCATCCGGACGATGCTGAAGCGTGGCCACCAGGACAACATCAGCTTCTTCGCCTTCACGGCCACGCCGAAGTACAAGACGCTGGAGGTGTTCGGCACCAGGGGCGACGACGGTCGGCCGCACGCGTTCCACCTGTACAGCATGCGGCAGGCGATCGGGGAGGGCTTCATCCTCGACGTGCTGCGGAACTACACGACGTACAGCCTCTACTACAAGCTGGTGAAGTCGGCCGAGGACGACCCCGAGGTCGACAAGCGGAAAGCGGCCCAGGCCCTCGCCCGCTTCATGAGCCTGCACCCGCACAACATCGCCCAGAAGACCGAGGTGATGCTGGAGCACTTCCGCCAGCACACGCGGCACAAGATCGGCGGCCGGGCCAAGGCGATGGTCGCGACGAGCTCCCGCCTGCACGCGGTGCGGTACAAGCAGGAGTTCGACCGGCAGATCAAGGAGAAGGGCTACACGCAGATCAAGGCCCTGGTCGCGTTCTCGGGCACAGTCGAAGATCCGGACATCCCCGGAGCCAGCTACACCGAACCCGACATGAACCGGCAGCCCGACGGCAAGCCGCTGCCCGAGAAGCAGCTCCCGGAGAAGTTCGCCGACGACGAGTACGGGCTGCTGATCGTCGCCGAGAAGTACCAGACCGGCTTCGACCAGCCACTGCTGCACACGATGTACGTCGACAAGCGACTGGCCGGAATCCAGGCCGTACAGACGCTCTCGCGGCTCAACCGCACGCACTCGGGCAAGGAGGACACGTTCGTCCTCGACTTCGTCAACAAGCCCGAGGAGATCTACGAAGCCTTCAAGCCGTACTACGAGATCACGCGAGTCGGCGACGAGGCCGACCACCGCCAGCTCTACGACCTGCAGGCCAAGCTCGACGAGCGGCAGATCTACCACCAGGACGAGGTCGATCAGTTCTGCGAGGTGTTCTTCAAGCCGAAGCAGGTCCAGACGCCGACCGATCACGGCCGGATGAACTCGATCGTCGACCAGGCCGTCACCCGCTTCAGAGCACTCGAAGAAGACGAGGCCGAAGAGTTCCGCAAGCTGCTGGCCAGCTTCCGCAGCCTGTACTCGTTCCTCTCGCAGATCATCCCGTTCCAGGACTCGGACCTGGAGAAGCTCTACACCTACGCGAGGTTCCTGCTCTCGAAGCTGCCCCGTCGCCCGCAGGGGCCGAAGTACGACTTCGGCGACGACGTGGACCTGAAGTACTACCGGCTGGAGAAGATCAGCGACGGCACGATCAAGCTCGAACCGGGCGAAGGCGGCGAGGTCAAGGGCCCGACCGACGTCGGCACCAGCGTCAACGAACGCCCGATGGTCGAGCTATCGACGCTGATCGAGCAGATCAACGAACGCTTCGGCACCGACTTCACCGAGGCCGACGAGCTGTTCTTCAACCAGGTCCGCGAAGAAGCGATCGCCGACGAGAGCCTACGGGAGGCGGCCAAGGCCAACACGATCGACAACTTCCGCTTCGTCTTCACCAAGGCCCTGGAAGGCCTGTTCATCGACCGGATGGAGCAGAACGAGGAGCTGTTCGCCAAGTTCATGAATGAGCCGGACTTCCAGAAGGTGGTTCAGGAGCACCTGCTGCGGCAGGTCTACGATGAGATTCGCGAGGAAGACGCTGCGTAAGAGCAGCTAGCCCCCGAATAAAGGACTAAGGAGGAACTTCGATGCGTGCAGCTGTTGGCCTTACCGTTATCCTTTGCTCCCTGAGTGTACACGCTCAAGTACAAGTCGAGCCAAGCGGGTCGCTCGCCACTTCCGGTTTTCCGATCGATTGCGAACTGGAGCTATGGAAGCTGCAGCAAGACGTGCCCGATGGATTCATCGTGCCAGAGGGGCATCGTTTCTACGTCACACAGTCGACTGGAACGATCGTCATCCAGCCGATCCCGTTCAGTGGTGACGGCCAGTTTCGGATCGAAGCAGGTAACAAGGTCCTAGATGAGCTGCGACAGACACAATCGGGCGTGAATCGGTTGACAACTCAACGAACCGATTTGCCTCACCCGATACCGATAGAAGCAGGCCAGCGAGTCGACAGCATCTGCCGCGGTTTTCTCGTCCCTGACCAGACGAACCGGCGTTGCCAACGCCTATCTCGGTGGGATCACATCCGGGTGCTTGGCGATGGCTTCGCGAACGTGTCGGAACCCGGATATTTCAGCTTTACCGTTCCGGATGGCAGAGTCTGGTTCGTTGCACTCGTTTCCAGTTCCACCAATTTTGACGACACGGTTGTGCCACGCGTCAGAATCGATGGGGAGTTGAGGAACCTGTTTCCGATCAACCGGTTTCAGAGTGTGCCCCTACGTCTGCAGGCAGGGCAGACGCTTGAGGTCCTGACGAGCTTGTCTGCGGCCGTACTGTTCTACGAGTATGACAACGACGAGCTATAGTCACTCAAGCGACACAGGTGGAAGCTTCCCGATTCGAGACAGACAAGACTCTGCGAGACAGGGCTGAGGCCGGAGGTCGAATCCATGCCAATCTACGAGCTAGGCGTCAACTCCATTCGAGCTGTACCCACCACGCAGTTCTCAACGGCGGGTGTCCAGGAGCGAGCGGGCCTGCAGCGATTGCTCCGTGAGCGGATCGATGTCGTCGCCCAGGACACGTTGGTGATTGCCGAGGAGTTCGGCTACTGGGACGACAGCAAACGGCGGATCGATCTGCTGGCGATCGACAAGGACGCCAACCTCGTCGTGATCGAGCTGAAACGCACCGAGGACGGCGGGCACATGGAATTGCAGGCCATCCGCTACGCCGCGATGGTCTCGACGATGACCTTTGATCAGGCCGTCGCAGCCCGGGAAACGTACCAACGCGAGAATCAGATTGACGGTGACCCAGAGCAGGCCATTCTGGAGTTCCTCGGCTGGGACGAAGCCAACGAGGACGATTTCGGCCAGGCTGTCCGCATCGTGCTGGTCTCGGCCGATTTCTCGAAGGAACTGACCACCGCGGTCATCTGGTTGAACAATCACGATCTGGATATCCGCTGCGTCCGGCTGAAGCCGTATCAATTGAACGGTCAGACACTCCTCGATGTTCAGCAGGTGATTCCGCTACCCGAGGCCGCCGATTTCATGGTCAAGGTACGCCGCAAGGAACAGGATCAGCGGAAAGGCCGCGACCGCTCTGCATTCCGATCCATGGAGCAAATCTGGCAGGCGTTTGAGGAGAATTGTCCGCCTGAGGAGGTTGCTGCAGCCCGTGAAATCCACGATTGGCTCGTGCCACGGGTGAAGCTCGTCTTCCCGACGCGGGTTGGGTTCGTCGCGTATTCTCACGGCGAGCGAGCTGGGAACTACATGTTCCGTGTGGGCAGCAAGGGCCGTGTCCAGATCTGGTACTACTGCCTCCTGCGAAAGCCGCCCTTCACGGACGAAACGCTCCGGCTTGAGTTCACAAAACGGCTCAACCAGATCCCCGGCGTCGATTTACCCCACGAAAACCTGTCGGGAAAGCCCGCCTTTCCGCTGGCGACTCTTGTAAGCCCCGAGGCTCGCGGTTTGTTTCTGGAGGCGGTCGATTGGATGCTGCAGCAAATGGAGCTTGCGGAGCAACAGGGAAGTGCTGATGGTTGATTGACCGTGACCTGAGAGAAGAGGTCGTGGTCAGCGACGCGTTACCACGATGTAATCGACAAGGACCTTGTGCGGCACCCCAGGCAGCTTCTGGTCCACAGAGAGGTGCACATGAGAGCTTAGATCGAACCCCTTGGTCGTCACCCTTGAGTGGGTGACTGTGTGCCCCCAATCAGGGTTGGCGGCCAAAAACACGAGCGGTGGCTGCTCAAACTCATTCTGAAACGCTACGTACGTTGAGCCCTCAAGCCGCCCAAGGTCACTCTTCAGCACAATTACTTTCGTCGAGCCGGCCTCGCTGATCTTCCACTCCTGACCGACTTCCGTCGAGATGCTGGTACCACGGATTAGTGCCCATCCAGCGATCAGAATTGCAACGGGACCACAGACGAGACCGAGTGCTTGAAGGTTCTTCATTTGTTTCCTCAGAAGGGCCCGATGATCTTGGAGTCTGACCTGAGTTGAGAGGATATCGACGCTACGCACTAAAGAGCAAGGGTGACTCGCAATCACTATCCCCCGTTGGATCGGCCGTCCGCCGCAATAAGGAGCCCGAACACTAGCCCACCCACCAAAATGGCTCCGCACACACGGCTCTCTGGGAGTAAGAGCAACCCGGTTGTGACGAGCAAACCCAGGCTGAGAAACTTGGCCTCAGCGGTCACCACGCCATCTCTCTTGCCGCCCTCGCCTACGGCGTGCAGGTCGAGAAACAGGTTTTCGGTCTTGTGACAGTCGCATGTCGTTGTTTCGCCACCATCGGATTGGTTTGCAAACCAAGATGTCCACCAACTCAAGCCAGCGGTCGAACGCGTCTTTGTCTCGTTTCATCTTAACCCTCCCACTCGTTGCAAGCGTTTCGGAACGGACAGCCGCCGCAATTCATCGGCGACGGAACCGGGTAGAAGTTGCACGCCCGGATCGCTCGCCAGACCTGTCGGATGGTGTTCGTCACCTGGCGAACCTGAGCGTCGTCGATGATCAACTGATGTCGATCGATCGCTGGTGTCTTCGTCTTCCGCAGCACCAGCCACTCAGCCTGCACGTCGTCCGCACCGAGAGCCTCGGCCCACGGCCGAAGCAGCTCGGCGTAGATCACCTGCTGCAGCGTTGACTCGCGAATTGTGTTCTCCGTCCACGCGTTGCGGGCTGTTTTCACATCGGTTACCCGCAAAACGCCTGTGGCATCGAGACCGATCAGGTCTGCTCGGCCATGGATGGTCGGCACGCCATCGATCAACGTCCCGGCCAAGCCCTCCTCGACACCGATCAACGCCCCCTGCGGTTTCGAATACCCGGATGAAACAAAGGCCGCCAACATGCGTGCAGCCAGATCACGAAGCGTGTCCGCTGTCTCCGACCTGCCGAAGCGGATCTCCTGATTCGCCTCGGTTGCCAAGGCTTGTTCGAAGACGCTGACCAGTTCTTCGACTGTGGCCGCCCTATCGTCCGCGAACAGTTTTCGGAAGTGATGCTCGACTGCCGCGTGGATGCCGACGCCGAACACCAGGCTGCTCGCCGTGAAATCAGGTTCGAGACGCTCGACGTACTGAAAACGGAACCGCAGCGGGCATCGAAGGTAGGTCGAGATGGAGCTCGGCGACAGGTACGGGCGGCCAATGAGGTCCTTGGCCTCGATGTTGGCCGGGTTGGCGTCGAGGACCGGCAGCGTCATCGCACACCTCCGCTCTGTTGCGACTTAAGGTGATCGATCAACTGGCTGGCCTGCGGCAGCGTCATCTCGTCCAGGCCGCAGCCGTGCAGTTCCGTCGCGGCGTTCTCAGGCTGAATGCCGAGCCGCTTGGCGATTGCCCGGATGGCCCGCAACTGGCTGTCGGTGGCACCGCGGCGACCGTTGCGATGTTGACTGTCGCCGCCGTTGTCGTTGCCATTGGGGGCAGGCCGTGGAGAAGGCGGCGTATGCCCGCCCTGGAGTTCGGCATCAACCGCGGCCCGAGCGATGTCGAACAACTGGCGAAGCCGACTCCGCAGAGCGTGCGGATCGGTGATCAGGTTTGAATCAAGCTCGGCCTCGAGACCGACCGTCGCTCCAAGCGAACCGTAATCAGGCTGCCCGATTTTCTTGGAACTGGTGACATGGATTTTCAGCATTGCGTATTCCTTTCGAGTGTTTGTGATGAGTGAGATTGCTTACGGCTTGGATCTGGCGGGCTACTCAACGAAAAAGAGCGGCCTCGCCCGGGCAACGCGGAGCGGCGATTCGATCAGAGTCGAAATCGCCCGCGAACATGCGTTCAAACGAGAGCGGAGAGGAACCGACCGCCTTGCGGATGTTGTTCGCTCAGAGCTGTCGGTGGTGCAACGCTGCCTCGAACAAGGTTCCCTGCTTGTTGACGTGCCGATCGACCTGCAGCAGTTGCCGCATGTTGAACACGGTGTCTACGTCTGGCAGACCGCCAAACGCCCAGTCGATCAGGCGTTCAAAGCGATGTCACCGCTCGCCAACCTGATTGGGGCCGTGGTATCCCGTTTTTGGCAAATTCGGCGACAGCTCGAAGACAGCCTGCTGGGAACCAGACTCTGGGAGACCTACCCTGCGGGTTCACTCGGGCTGTTGGGCGTGACCAACAAGAAGTACAAGGACCAGTCTGCTCGCCGCGAGTCAGGCGGCTGGGTGCCAGTGAGTTCGGACCCCAAGAAGCGAGTCCTCGCCAGCCTGCTTAATGAACTCGGCTGGCTTGGTGAAGCAGGCCTGGAGATCGACGACGACGGATTTGATGCAGCCGTCTGTGCCGTCACGGGCGTAGCGGCCGACGAACAGCGTTTGGAGGGTAAATCCCTCGCAGCCGCGATCCAAGGCCGGCTAGGAGTAGCGGATGGCGGCATCGCTTGCGAGGGACCGAGAGGCTACGTTCTGCTTGCAACGCAACCAGCCGGCCGGGTATGGCTGACCACGGCCCCCACACTTGAGTGAGCTGGGGTGACTAAGCCTTGCCCCGGCTGGCGGGGTTCATCGACGCCTGCGTATTGCCAGCGGGAAGGCGAGGATGAAAAGCAGTCCAGTGGACGGCTCTGGAACGACGGTTAATCCTTGGTACAGGCCAGCCTGGGTTGAAGGATCGCCCGGCCCAATCGCCTTGACGAACTCGGCGGCCGCCGATGGAGCCCCGTTCTCCCACGGAATCCGCCAGAGCTGCTCGGGGTCCTGCTCACGCCCCACCGAATAAAACGCACTGTCTGTCGGACTGAACGCGAGATCGGCGATTGCGTTGGCGATGGGCAGCGTTGCGATCACGATCGGCTGCGAGCCATCCAGTGGAATGTTAAAGACCTGTCCCGTCTGATTAACATCGCTGCCGATCAGGTTGCCGTCGCCATCGAAGTCGATGCCGTCGATGTCAAATGAGTGCGTGAAGAGCAGGTTGCTGATACCCGCGTCGAAATCTACCTCGAAGAAGCGTCCACCGTTCTCGACCGAGGCGTACATGACACCGGTATCTGACACGGCCAGCCCTTCGACGGGAGCGTCTGCCACCGTGACCTGGTTCAGAATGTCACCCGTGTCGATGTCAATCTCGTACACGACGCCTGTGTTGGTGGCAGCGAACAAGCGGCCGTCAGCTGTCAGCTCAAGATTGGATGCCAGAGGGTCCGTGGGAAGTCCGGGGACCTGTGCAACTGGCACTCGGTTGGTGTTACCCGAGTCGGAGTCAAACTGGATCAGCGAAATGGGCCCCGGGTGCTGCGAGCGGTCCAGCGAGTAGAACAACTCGGCGTTTGCCAAAGATGTGAGGGAAACACTGACGGCAAGCACAAGCGACAATCGATTCACGATCTACTCCTATTCCAGACGCGGTTTCGGGGCGGCACTGCAAGGCCTGACATCCTCAAACGCCCTTCAGCGTCGCGTCGCTCGCCCCAGGCCAACGAGCCCGATCAACAACAGGCCCATTGCACCAGGCTCTGGAACGACCTGAACCGCATCGAGGTCAAATCCGGGTGAGTTCGAGTTGGTGCGGCCCGACAGATCCTCGATCCGAACGAACGTGGCTCCTGCAAGCCCGGTCCCGGCAATGTCAAAGAACATCGAACTGCGATCACCTCGCGTAACCTGCCCGACGTTGGTCCAGGACTGGCCGTCGAAGCTCAGTGATACAAGAGCGTCTTCATCGGGATTCTCGCCGACTCCACCCGGAACGCCGTTCCACTCACGCGTAATCTCCTCCCAGATCGCCAAATCGTCCCCAGGCACGTCCAACACAGGTGCACCGAGTCGCAACTCGATGAAGCCGAAGTCGCCAATGCTGTAGAAGCCAGCGACTGGACTGTTGGTGCCGTCGGGAGCACCGAGTGCATCTTGTTCGTCGCAATTCGTGCATGGCGTGTGAGCGGTGCTGAAATCAATGACCTCAACCGCGTGTGGCTGGCCAAGGGCGACCGCCGCCGCGGCTAAGGCCGCCAGAATAGGAACCAGAGACTTCTTCACAGGAACTTCCTCCTCGAAACGAACATTAATTGCGTTTGCAACGCGATACAACATCTTGCCGCTACGCAGTAGCTGCGGACAACAGGAAAACGGTTGGCGTCAAGGAACTTGCGCGAATTCAGGTAACGCATTAGAAATGTGTCATGCGACCAACTGGAAGCCCGGAAGATCTTGAAGCCCGCCGCCGACGAGCGATCAACCTTCTGCAGGATGGATGGTCCGCCGCGGATGCCGCAGAGCGGCTGGGGACGACAGCCACGAGCGTTCGCCGCTGGTGGCGTGCGTTTCAAAAAGATGGCATCGACGCCCTCGATGCCAAACCCGCGACGGGCGGCCCAAGCAAGCTGACCGAGCGGCAGTGCGACCTCCTCGTCCAGATTCTCAAGGCGGGCCCTGCCGCAAGCGGCTTCCCTGTCGATCGCTGGGATGCGGGTCTGATCCGCAGTCTCATCCGCGCGGAGTTTGGCGTGGTGTATCACGAGAACAGCGTTCAACGCCTGCTGTATCGCCTACGCTTGTTCATAGATCGCCTGTCGCATTGGCGGCCTTGGATGGGCGAGTACTAGGACGCGTTGCGTCGCGTCAGCGTGTATCCACGACGTCGACGAGAGTACGAACGAACCCGTTGCTGCGACCGCGGCATACCGCTACCTCTCACGCGTCGAACTCGAACGTACCCGCGGACAAACTGCCTTGCAGTCCACCACGCCGCACTCCGAACGGCCAGATCACGCCAACAGTTCATCACGTTGCAGCCAAGGTGAGCAACTTCGCCGCCGCGACATCGGACTCGGCTCGCTCGCCCGCGAACGCGGATTGCTGCGACAGCCGCGTCAACGCATCAACGAGGTTGAACAGCGTGAATCCGCCACTCGCCCTGGCCAGCTCGAGCGACTGCTTCGCCACCTTGCGACGGATGCCGTGATCACGCAGCATCTTCAGCACCACTTCTTCATCGGTGCCGACCTGAGTCTTCATTGCTGCCGCAATCTGCTTCGCAAACGCGTCGCGACGCTTGTCACGCTTCTCAACGAGTTGCTCGATCATCGTTCGGATCACCGGCAGAGCGTCCCGAACGTTGGACGTGTGCCTGCGGCTGAACTCGACCACGTCAGTCGCGTCCCAGACGATGTGGTTCTGGCAAACCTTCTGGAACCAGAACGACTGAATGCCGACGGTACGGGCCCCGACCTCGCTGTTCCACAGGAAGAAGCCGGGCGCGAACACTTCGCTCTTGATCTCGACCCAACCGGTCGGGTCGATCAGGAAGACGAACATGTCCTGCTCGCCGCAATACAGTCCGCTGCCGCCGCCCGCTGCCTCCTGCGGCGGGCGGAAGTCGGTCGCGAACTCGCGAACGAGCGAGAGCAGCTCGCTGTTCTGCAGCCGCGTGTAGCTGGCCGGGTGGATGGCTCGTACACGCTCGGGCGAGGCGTAGACCTGCAACGGCTTGCTGCCGTCGGGCAGCGTCTCGGCGAAGGCCTGGGCGGACGTGCCGGGCCGCAGGCGGTTCATCGTGGCCGCATTCACCCCGGCCAGGCCACAGAGCTGGCTAAACGACCAGGCGTTGAGCTGCGGTGTCGCGACCGGCAAGTCGAGAGCAAGTCCGTCGTCCATCGGCGTCGGTACCAGGTCCTGCGGCAATCGCCAGTGCTCGGTCGAGGACTCGGCCTCGCTGCGGCAGTGATCCCAGAGAGCCTGGAAGCTGGGGAAGTGCTCGTCGGGCGAGCGGCGGATCAGTTCGGTGTGGGCTCTCATCAAGGTGCTCATGCGAGTCTCCTTGCGTGGTTGGTGGTTTCAGACAGCAGGTCGATGTGATCGACGTGCTCGCCGTGGATCGCGAGGCTGCGGTTGATCGCGGCCAGGTGATCGAGCAGGATCGGTTGATCGAGTTCAGGGTGGTTGATGCGGGGATCGCTGCAGAACAGCAGGTGACGGTCGGAGGATGGAACTTCATTAAGGCGGACAAACATGACGTACTCCTTCTTTTGAGCCGAGTCTGACAAGAGCTCGACTATCAACAACTGGATTGAGTTAGACTGGTGGCGCGAACAGAGTGGCCAACGGGAGCGACCGGCGATGAGGCCAATTCCACATCAACCAAACGTGCGATTGGCCTTCTATCGGTTCTTCACATGCGATGACGTGCGGAAGCAACTTCGGCTTGAGTGGAAGAACCCAGACGAAGCCGACGTCGTTGTTGAGGTTGAGTGCATTCCCGACAGCATCGGCTTGAATGGCACCAGGATCCTCGAACAGGTGTCGCAACGGGACTTAGTGCTGGACCTGGCGAAGCTGCTAGCGGACACAGAGGAGGACGGGCCGCTGATCCATACGCAAGGCGGCCCGGAGGAAGGCGACGTCGACTGGCTCTTGCAGGACTACTACGGCGAAACCGGTTTACCGAAGTTTGAGACGGAGTTGCTTCAGTTCTGTTGGTGTCGCGACGGCCAGCGTGCCTCGTTCGGCGAGAGCCTTCTGGCGTTGGGGATGCCGCGAATCAGGCGATGCTTCGAACGATACGGCACGCTAGACCATGCAGAGTTGATTCACTTCGTGCATTACGAGGGCCCTGGACCTGATTAGAATCGCTCTGCGATCTGAGCACCTAAGCGACCAGAAGGTGCCATCAAGAGTGGGGGCCTCCGTTCAGGACGACGACAGCTAAACCCTCAGAGTAATGTAACGCAGGGAGCGGTAGGGTTCACCGACCGATTGCCCCCCTGCTGTTCGGTTGCAGCAACACCTCAGGTGGCAGGTAGGGCTGGCTAGATGCATGTGCTCGCTCGGGCCACCTACCGCAGCGACACGGTCCTGGTCATCGCCCTGCAGTCCAGGCAACAGGCGAGCCAAGTAGTCTTCGTCAAGCAACAGGCGTGCTGGGTTCACGTCCACTTCCACAATTAGTAAGTCGCCACCATGCCGCTCCGCAGCCTTGACCGCGTAACGGCATGGCAGAGCGTCTGCCAGGTAGACGTACGGACGCGACAGCAGCTGACCGTCGTAGGTGCAGTGCCCCGTCGCCGTTCTGGGTAGCAGTCCGTGCTGCTCAATCTCAGCCTGAAAGACGGTGCTTGTTCCGTGCAGAAGCCTCATCTTTGTCGCCTGCAGGTTTATTCCAGTGATGTGCTATCCACGTGCAGCTTCCAACTCAGCACGCAATCGGTTGATCTCAGCCTGTGCGATGGCCTGGTTGCGTTCGCGTTCTTCGGCCTCAAGTCGATGCACAAGCTGCACCGCGGCTTCCACGCCGTTCGCCAAAGCGCTTACCTGTTCGCGTAGTTCCTGAAGCGTCTTGCTTTCTGTACGTTCACAGTCCACCTTCCTGTTTGTTTTTTCGTTGCGCAATCCAATCGGTCCTGGTGATTCTCAAAAATGCATCGCGTTACGGGTGCGTACATTTCCACTGCCAGAACAACAGGTGTTTCTTGATGTCGCTGTCGTCCTGATTGGCCTTCCGTCGCTTCTCAAGGTTCTCTTCCGTCCACTCCCGCATGCGTTGTGGCGTCACGACCGGTGCGAAGAGCTGGTGGGCATAGACGCCGATGAAGACTTCGGTGCCCTTGCTGTTCATGTCCTGTCCCAAGCAGATGCGGTCCTGCTGTTCCAGGTGTCGCAGTGCTGCCTGTATTCGCTTCCTGCCCATCCCCAAGTCTTTCATCATCAGGTTTTGACGTACTCGGGCTGTGCAGAAGAAGCCATCCGACTTCATCACAGCACGCACTGCCTTGATGTGGTCGAACTTGGACACAAGCCAGTACATGACGGCTATTTGTGGAACAAGGCAGGGCGTCATCTCTCGTGCCTTCGGCAGCGTGACGTTCGGATCGAGTGGCCTGAGCTTGCTGCTCTGCCTTGTTGCGGGTCTGCTGTTAGCAGCCGGGTGCAGCTTCAGATCAGGCTTGTCCCAGACAACTCTGACTTCGCTAGCAGACATACCTGCCACGCACGTTCGGCAGACACGTAGTTGGTCCATCTCAGAGGAATAGACTGCTGTGCCTTCAGCCATCTTGCTGCACATCGGGTTGATGGGTGCCTGCCAGCAGTGCCGGTGCCTGTCGTACTCCGAAGCAGGAACTACGCGGTTTGACTTTGGCTCTGGAGATGTGTTATTCATGACCTTGCTCACTTTTCAGGCCCAGCAGCTTTTGTGACGACTAGCTGCTGGGCTCTCTTTTTTATCGCAGGCCAGAGTGCCGACAAAATCGAGGTCAGCATTTTTTTCTTCTCTTAGTTGGGGGCGGCGGGGCGAGCGTTAGCGACGCCCCTGCCCGCCCCCTGTTTATACTCCTACGGAGTACTTGTTTATATGCTGCTCTCCCAGAGTCGCAGTACGGACTCTACTGCAGCTGTAGGATCACAGTAGAACTGGCCGTCCTAGACTCTGCTGCGACTGTGGGATCGCAGCACACTCCCCACCGCCCACTCTGTTATTCCAACGCGTTAGCCGAAGTAGTGGGCCTCCACTGCTGCACAGGCATCAGCCACCAGCTGCGGACGGCGTCGCAGGTAGGCGTCAGTCACTCCACCGACACTGTGACCTGCCAGCATCCGCACTTCGTCCATCGTCGCGTCAGCAGCTGCCGACAACGTGCCGTCACGCAGCTGGGCGAACTGCACGCCTTCGCAGCCTGCAGCAGTTGCTATGCGTCTCCAGTGTCGCGTGATGTGGTTGGCGTTGTACCCGTTGCCGTCCTTGTTCTTCAGCAGCGTGTCCAGGTGGTGCGGTTCAGCTTGCAGGTAGTCGTTGATGGCGTCCACCGTTCTCCTCCACAAAACACCAACGCGTGCCACGCCCGTCTTCGATCTGCGACTGACGAACGTGCCCTGCTCCAGGTTCAGTTCGTCCTTCCGCACCTGTGCCAGTTCGCCTGGATACAACGCAAGGTTCAGACTCAGCAGCACGCATGCCTTCCACTTCACATCAGCTTCAGCCAGGATGGCGTGCAGGTCTTCGCGTGCGATCGGTCGCGGGTCCACACGTTCCTTCTTGTCACGCTCCAGGACTCGCAGAACGCCAGCACCTTGCGGCAGCGGTCTGTGTCCTTCTTCTGTTTCAGCACTGCGTCCAGGATGCTCCGCACCGTACTGATGCGATGGTTTCGCCACGTCCCACTGCGTCCCTGGCCTTGGACTTCCAGGACGTTGTCGTAGCGTCGCACATCGTCCTGGCTGACCTCGGCCAGCGTCGCCTTGCCTGTCGCGTCAGCGAATTGCCGCCACTGCTGCCGCTGCTTCCTCAGCCATTCCTTCGTCAGTTTCTTCCTGCGTGACGTGTACGCGTCCCAGACCTGATCGAACGTCAGCGACTCTTCCAGGGGCGTCAGGTCGTCCAGGCGTGCGATGCGGGGTTCACCGACGCGTCGGGCGAAGTCGGCAGGGCCAGCGTGCAGACGTCGCTTCACTTCCAGCCAGAAGGCGTCTTCATCGACGTCGTGCAACGTGACGGTGGTGGGTTCGTTGCTGCCCGACGCTGCCAGGATGTCCCAGTAGTCGGGGCGTGACATGTCCAGCGTGTGCGTTGAGCGCAACTGCACCGTCTCACCCTTCTCCGCAGCCTGCCACGCCTTGTACCTGGACACAGCTTCAACGATGTCGGCACCGAAGAACTTCTTCTTCGTACGTGACAGTCGCGTGTAGTGCTGGCCTGTGGATCTGTCGATCATCAGACCGACGACGGGCGTGTGCGTGACGGGGTCGATGGCGTACTTGGCAGCCTTCCCTGGCCGTCGTTTGCCTGTCACTGGTCACCTTCCTTTCAGATGACCAGCCTAGGATGTGTCCAAGCATGTGTCCAGCGATCTGCTTTTATGGACTCCCAAAGCAATGGAGGCGGGGGGAATCGAATTACACTCCCCTGCCCTTCACAAAGCCCTACAGATCGGCAAGTTAGGCGATAAACACAAAGAGATGCTGCGGTTAGCTATCTGACTCAAGATGACCACTCTTGACTATTGGTGTCGCCTCTAGACCGCTTCTGGTGGGGACCAGCTGGGGACGGCAGTGGAGTCCGCGCGAGCCTCGATGCCGTCGCAACGAACTGAGGCGTCGTAGAGTCGTGTCTACGATTCGCCGTGTTCACGAAGAATCGGGTGCAGGTTCGTATCGGGTTTGGCGCTGAAAAACAGCCCTGGCGGTAGCGCCACGGCCGAAACGGATTAGCGGGGGCCCGCTACGCCCGCCATCGACATGACCACGAAACCAGCCCAAGACCGTCACTGGAGGCCCTGAAGGCGGTTTTCTGGATGCCAAGCAATGCTCAAACGCTATCTCTAAGCCAATGATGCCACCAGCGCCCGTCCCAGGCTTGGTGAGCCCAGGAACGCAGTAGACGGCCATCGGCCGAATAATGGCACCATGCGAGGCAAGCAGGCCCTCAAGTGGACCCTGCTAAGCTGCCAGAGTTTCGCGGCCAACCAGGTCCGTCTGCAACTGTTCGCCTTGGCCTACAACCTCGGCAACTTCATGCGGCGGCTGGCGCTGCCGCGACGCGTTGCGCACTGGTCGCTGACGACGCTGCGCGAAAAGCTGATCAAGATCGGAGCGAAGGTCGTCCGGCATGCGCGATACGTCACGTTCCAACTGGCCGAAGTCGCGGTGCCGCGTGACCTGTTCGCCGCGATCCTGGCCCGGATCGAGCGGCTGCGGGCCGGGCCACCGGTGGCGGTCGGATGAATGGCGACCAATTCACGCCGAGCAGCGCGGATCTGATGGAAAGGAGCGCAACCGGTCTGCGCACGCCACGCCG
>JAUIEC010000024.1 GCA_030428945.1 Phycisphaerae bacterium
CCTTGCGCTTCCGCTTTCCCCACCCTGACGCTGCCCGGAAAAAGCGGGCGACGTACGGGTTACGTTCAAACTCCCGCTTTAACGCAGCCTTGAGGGCAGGATTGTTCTTGTACGGTACGCGGACCTTTCCCGCGAGATCGCTCATGATCGAAGGCGCCGCACGGCTCGCTGCACCACCAGCCCTTGGCTTCCTTTCGTATCTTGTGAGCACACGGTACTTCTCTAAGGCCTCGGCGTACCCTGGAGCAACACGGCTGCCATCCTCACAAGTGCAGTCCTGTGCCCCTGAACCCGTTGCATGCCAATCCCAATTTAGTGCTAATCTGCGGGCTTAGATGGCGTGTCTGGAGGTCGGACGTTTCGTCGCAGGTCTTCCGATGCTTCTGGATCGATAACGGCGTGATAGTGCGAACCGCAGTAACAGCAGACCCAAGCATCCCCTGAAGCAGGTTGCTCTGGGACTAACAGTGGCAACGGCAACCCGCAATCCACACACTCGCCAATCCGTTGCATACGACCGGGCCTTTGCTTGCAAGATCCGCGTCGAGTGTGCGTGAAGCGGCGGGTTACCGCAATCGGGCAAAGCCTTACCCAGCGCTGACGTACGCTAGTCTAGTTCAACGGCACGACACGGACTGAGGCGCGGACGCTGCCCCCTTGTGCGCCCAAGTCGACGGTGAGATTCCAGTGGCCATAGCGGGGCGGGGTCAGTCGAACGGGTGAGGATCGAGCGAGCCCACCGAAGTAACGGTAGCTGCCGCTCCCGGTTCGATAGTTCTGGAATGCGCAGTCATCAAGTAAGCGAACATTGGCGGAGCGATCGAGCCGGACGAGAACGACGTCGTCCGGCCCGGCGTAGAAGTTGTAGTGCAGAAACTGCATCGAATTTCCTCGCCTCATCAAGGCTTCGAACGGCGGTGCCGCCGGACCGGAACAGTCTTCGGGCCCGGCTTGCCGGGGCCATGACAGTCGTCGCCTGGCTTCGAGCGACGGTGAGGCTTGACGGGTACAGTTTTCGGTCCGCGACCAGGACCGCCGCCGCATGGTTTCTTCGCCACCGGATCACCTCCGTGCTGGTGGAATTTGCCAGCAGTTGCTGCTGGCGTAGTGGATGCTTCCTGATTTAGGATAACCAATACCAAAAGGGGATCAACCAAAAAAGGACAATTTTTTCCTTTAACAGGATCTTAACATGAACCTGATGGAGCATGTTGCCCACGAGATTCGCGCCTTGCGAACCAGCTTCGGCGACAGGGGGATTTCGCAGGAGGAGCTGGCCCGGGAACTCGGGACCACGGCAAACACGATCTCGCGGTGGGAAACCGGTACGTACAAACCCACCATCGAGGACCTTGATCGGATCAGTCGTTTCTTTGGCGTCTCGATCCTGAGGTTCTTTCCGGATCATGATGAGTTGGAAGCGAGCGGCGAAGTCCGTGCGTTGCTGCGTGCCGCCAAGCAGCTCAAGCCACGTGATCTCGACGAACTGCGGCGTTATGCGGAGTTCAGAAAGGCCCGGAGCCTGTACGGAGCACGGAAGCATGCGGGGAGGAAGAGGCGGGACCGGTCGTGACACGCTCGGCGTACTACGAACAAATGAAGGCACTCGCCCGTCAGGTGCGCACTGACTTTACGCTCGAGGGTCCGCGTGTTTCAATCAGCGACTTGCGGAAGGTGTACAAGGAACACGGTGTTCGGATTGACCTTCGGCCAGGGTTCAGGGAGTTACGCGGGGCCTACTTCAACGACGAGGATGGTGTATCCGTTGTGATTAACAAGGAGCTCCCGGAAGACCCGCGCGTGTTTACGATGGGACACGAGCTGAAGCACCACCTGGTCGATCGGGAGACCGCCGGATTCCAGTGCAGCTTCCGGGAGGACACGTCTGACGTTGTTGAGATCGGGGCCGAGGTGTTCGCCGCGGAGCTACTTTTGCCAGAGAAGCTCTTTGAGGAGCTGCTCGCGTCAGCCGGTGTCCGCAAAGGGCACTGTTGCCCCGAAGACCTGGTAACGCTCAAGCGCCACACGCGAACAACGCTGAGCTACGCCGGCCTGGTCAAGCGAGCGGAGTTCCTCGGATACATTTCGCGCGGCTCGATGGCCGGTGTCCGGTTCAAGAAGTTGGAAGAGAAACTGTTCGGAAAGCCATTCCGTCGACGTCGAAGGAAGTAGCGCGTCGAATCGAACTAACGCGTTCGGTCGCCACGCTCCTGCTCGCGTCGCCGCTGCGCCGCCCGGGCCTTCATCCGCTCATCGTGCGACTTGATAGCCTGCTCATGTGCCTTGGTCGGCGTCAGCGTCTGTCGGCCGCTCGGATCGGTACGGTCCTGTTCGGGCGCCTTGCGGGGATCGTTGACCCGGGTGCGGACCTGATCGAAGGCGGCCTGGCGTTCCTGCCGGCGCTCGCTCCAAGCTTTCCGCAGCTGCTGTTCCTCGTTCTGCTGCCGTTCGGCGAGCTGCTCGCGCTGCCGGACGACTGATTTGCGCAGCGACGCAAGCTGCTTGTCGCGCTCGAACCCGCGGAGCCGCTCAACTTCCCGTTCCCTAGCCAGCTGCCGCGCCGCCAGAGCTTCATCCCTGGTCCGCTGCTGTTCATCGAGGTGCGCCCGGCGGGCACCTTCCTGGCTCCAGAGGTTGAAGACGTCGGACAGGGTCTTGAGACGGTCTTCGCCGGCCAGGATCCGTTTCAGGTCGGTCGCGGCCCAGGCGTTGGCGATCCTGCCGACCAGGCGCTGTTCGTTCTTCTCGAACACGGCCGCGGCCGACTGGCGTTCGTGCAGCCGCTCCTGCCAGAGCTGCCGGAACTCGCGCCGGACGGCACTGCGCCCCGCGGCGATCTCCAGCCGGGCCTGATCGCGGATCTCTTTCCGGCGGGTCTTGTTGTCCTGCTCGAGCTGACGCCACTCGCGGCGATGCCGGCTGCGTTGGTCCCTTTGCCGGCGGGAGAGGGCGGTGTCTTTACGTCGCTGCTCCTGGGCAACCTGCCGGAAGTCGGGCCGGTTGTCATTCGCGACGTCACTCTCGAGCTCGTGGATGTGCCGCGGCTTGCTGCCCTGGCCGCGGACAAACTCACCACGATCGCGGGCCGCGTTGTTCAGCACGCGGTTCTCGCAGTAGATCTGCCCGCGCTCCCGCTCGTAGGCTTCGGCCCAGCGGGAGAGGCCCTGCTTTTCGTAGGAGGAGGGCAGCACCCGGCCGTCGTGCGGCGAAACCCGGTTGATCAGCAGGTGTACATGCGCCTGGGGCTCGTCGGTGTGGGCGACCAGCATCACCTGGCGGTCTTCTGCCTTCAGGGCCCGCAGAGCGCCCAGGGCCGCCCGGCGCATCTCCTCGCGATCGACGCCGGCGGACTCGTCCGGATGCCAGGACAGCGTGAGGTGCAAAACGTGGTCGTGTGACTTGCGCCCGGTCGCTTTGATGCCGGCCTGCTGCTTGAGACGCGACGCGTCGAGCGCGGTCGCGGCCATCACCCGCCAGGCGACATGCGGATCATCGGTTGCCAGGTTCAGGGTCTCGGTCCAGGCGACGCGTTCGGCCGTGCTGGCACCCTTGTCGTGCAGCAGGTAGGTGGCCGCCCCGCGAAAACTCGAGCCTTTGGGGTGCAGCTTAGGAATCATACGCGGCCGTCACTTTCGCGAGGACGAGCTTGAGTTCCTGACCGATCTCGCGCCAGTAGCGCGTGAAGTCGCGGCCGAGGTGCACGGATTTGCTGAGTTGATTCACGTTGCAGCCGACTCGGTTTACTGCTGAGACCAGGGCCGGATCGAAGGCGCGCCGTCCGACGGCAGTCACCTCGAAGCCCAGCACGCGGCGGCGCAGGTACTCGGCTTCGCTGAGCCCGGCGGTGGCGGCCTGCCGGCGAACGTAGTCCTTCTCCGCGACCGTCAGATCGGCCCGGATGGACTGGGTTCGCAACTCGTGCGGCGCTTTCTTTGGCCGGCCGCCTTTGCTCATCGGCATGCTCCCTGTCAGCAGACTCCGGGCCGGCTGGTTCCCGGATCCAACGTGGGAAAGCGTTGGTCCCGGGGCTCGGTCCAGGTGGGGGGCGGGATGGTCCCCCAAGCCCTGGTCGATGGGTTCCAAGGGAGAGCGAAGTCTCCTTTGGCCGCATCCAATCCGGAGGGTTGGTCGTCATGGCAGGGTCGAAACCCTGCCTCGTGCTCCACCGGCGAAACGGTGGCCAGATGCCGCACAGCGGTAGTTTTTCGGCACGAAAAACACATCTGGCTATCCGTTCCTGCCGCGATCGTAGCCCCACCAGACGCCTGATGCAAGTTCGTACCGGTTGAACCACGATGCGCCAGCCTGCGCCGCCCTGATCCGGCCGTGTTCACGGTCCTCGGGGTGCATACAGCAGTATGGGCTGTACCCGGATCACCGGCTGTGCTACACCGGTCGGCAATGACGGACGATCTGACGCCACTGCCGGGCTACGCCGAACTGCTTGAAACGCTCAAGGAGCGCGTTCAGGCCGCCCAGCTCAAAGCCGCCGCCAGCGTCAACCGCGAACTGATCCAGCTGTACTGGAGCATCGGCCGCGACATCCTCGAGCGTCAGCAGCAGGAAGGGTGGGGGACCCGTGTGGTCGACCGGCTCGCCGCTGATCTCCGCAAGACCTTCCCCGAGATGCGCGGCCTGTCGCCTCGCAACCTCAAATACATGCGGAGTTTCGCCGAGGCCTGGCCCGAGATCGGATTTGTGCAGCAGGCTGCTGCACAAATACCCTGGTTCCACAACTGCGTGATCCTCGACAAGCTCAAGGACCCGGCCGAGCGCGAGTGGTACGTCCGGGCGACGATCGAGAACGGCTGGAGCCGGGCGATCCTGGTCATGCAGATCGAGAGCCGACTGATCGACCGCCAGGGGCAGGCTCCCAGCACCTTCGACCGGACGCTGCCGGCGCCGCAGTCCGATCTGGCCCAGCAGACCCTCAAGGACCCGTACAACTTCGACTTTCTGACGATCGGCCGCGACGCGCAGGAGCGCGAGATCGAAACCGCCCTGATCGATCACCTGGCCGACTTCATGGTCGAGCTGGGGCAGGGCTTTGCCTATGTCGGTCGCCAGGTGCCTCTGGTCGTCGACGGTGACGAGTTCTACCTGGATCTGCTGTTCTACCACGTCAAGCTGCACTGCTACGTCGTGATCGAGCTCAAGGCCGGCGAGTTCAAGCCGGAGTACGCCGGCAAGCTGAACTTCTACCTGTCCGCGGCCGACGATCTGATCCGGAATCCGGAAGTCGACCACCCGACGATCGGGATCCTGCTGTGCAAGTCCAAGAAAAACATCGTCGTCGAGTACGCCCTGCGGGACATGGGCCAGCCGATCGGCGTCTCCGAGATGGAACTCTCCGACCATCTGCCCGACCAGCTCAAGGGCAGTCTTCCTTCGATCGAGCAGCTCGAGGAGGAGCTGGAAGACGGCTAGGCCCTGTGTGGCATGAGAGGATCGCTCCATGGAAGTTGCCCGGCTTGTTCTTGAGTACGTTCGAGTGCTCGTTTGGCCACTGGTCGTGATCGCTGCTGTGTTGATGTTCCGGCCGCAGATCCTCCTGATCTTCAATCGCATCAAGAGCGCAGGGCTCCCTGGCGGCGTGTCGATCGATTTCAGGGAAGGCGTGCGTGAGGCCGAGACACTCTCCCGGGAGGTCGCGGCAGGCGATGCCCGCCGGGAGAGCGGCCGCAGTTCAGTACCCGGCATCCCGATTACCGAGGTAAATGCCCGCCTGCTCAGCCTCGAGCTGCAGCCATCTCCGAGCGGCCTGCAGCTGTCGCGATACACCGATATGGCGCAGCATGATCCGAACGTGGCCTTGGCAGGCCTTCGAATGGAGATCGAAGTCGTTGCCCGCAACCTGGCCCGAGGATCGAAGCTGGACTCGCCGCACAACGAACCAACTTCCGTTGTTTTCCGCAAACTGCGGGACGCCCAGGTGATTACCCCTGATCAGCACCGACTCGCGCAACAGATCCTGCGCCTATGCAACGCCGCGGTGCACGGTACTTTGGTCTCGCGCGAGGAAGCCGAGAGCGTCATCGATACGGCGAAGGTGCTCGCGGACGACTTTGTAGCGTGGCTCAGCTGGGGTTTTGAGGACGGCTGGCAGCCCCGCGGGCCGCAGGCCGCCGAGCAGCCAGAACCGTCCTGAATCAGACTGCCGTCGCTGGCAAGCTGCCGTCTGATGCCCGTCGCCTTCGGCTCCTCGCCCTGCGAAGGCCGTCAGGCCCTTGGGAGCCGGAGCGCACGGGCGCGGCAGCCACGGCACCTGCCGGAGATGATCCGGAGCCTGAGGCCTCCTTCTACGGATTGACACGGGTCGGCCGGATGTGCTCTCTGGTGACATGAACTGGAAGGTTGGCAGTTTGACGCGGCACTTCGGAGCGGTGCGGATTTCGCCCCGCTGGCGGGTGCCGCGCAAGCCACAGCCGCTCTACCCGAAGCGCCGCCGTCGCCGGCACCCGCGACCGAAGCGCTAGCCGGCTCAGTCGGAGGTCCCGGCGTTCTGCTAGGCGGCCTCGGCTGGGCGGTCGAAGAACTCGGCAACGAAAGCCGGGTCGAGCTTCCGCCAGGTCGGAAGAACGTGCTTCTGTCCGTGGTCGTTGATCGCCTTGCGGAGCACCTCGGAGCGGTGCTGCCGGGCCAGGTCGAGGCCAGCTTCAACGAAGCGATCGACATTGGCGACCTTGCTCTTCAAGGCCCGTTCGAGGGCCTTGATCGGTTCGGCCCAGAAACCGTCGTTGTGGTCCGTGCTGGGTGCCAGGGCCGAGGCACTGAGCCGCTGCCAGCCTTCCTCGAGCCGCTCGTCGTTCTTCATCATCGTGCCGAGGGCAAACAGCGCCGCGCCGGCATAGCAGGGCAGGCGATGCTGCGGCAGCCCATCCTCGGAGGAACACACATCCGCGGTCTCACGACCGGCAGCCTCGAGCTTACGGATCCAGTTCAGCGCGAAATCGAGTTGCCGGTTGAGCGGGTCATCGCCCTGGCTGACCTGACCGCGCTGCGCCTGGATATGCTGAATCGCCATCGACAGAGTGCCCATTTGGGTTGCTGCCATTCGTGTCCGGAAGGCTGGCGGACCCTGCCCTGCAGCGCCCGCTGGATCAATGACAGCGCTCGCTGTTCAGTGAGAAGCTGCAGCGGGCTGCACTTCCGCCGGATCTTCCGGTTGGCCCGCAGGTGCTCGTTGTACTCGGAGGATTCGATGCACTCCGGCCCATCTGGGAGCGGCTCGCCGCCGCGTTCGGCAATGTCGAGCGGAGACATCTCCTGCACGGCCCGGAGGATCTTCATCGGGACGCTGTTGGGCTTGCCGAGCTCTGGCTTGCGTTTGCCGCTCAGGTAGCGGCTGAGCGACCCGGGGTGGATCGCCTTCCCAGTCCCAGGGTATTCCTTGAGGACATCGCAGAACCCGGCCTGGGTCGTCTCGTTGTTCCGGATCCATTCCTCGATGAACTCGATCGAGGATTGGTACTCCCGCTCCAGCTCCCGCTTCTTGTCCGGCATGGCAGTTGCCTCAACATCGGTCCATCCAGTCTTCAGGCAGCATCCATGGAATCCGGCCGCGAGCATCGAAAGCGCCGCACCGGGGCGGCTTCCCTCCGTGCTTCCTGCCCGGGGCAACCGGCGGTGATGATTCGGCGCAGGGACTAGCGGCGATAGAGACGTGACGAGAACGCCGCACAGCAACCTGGTTGTCGCCAACCCGCACAGACCCAAGGGCAGCGATCGGCACGCTGCATCGTTCAAGGTCCACAGCCAGAGAACGTTGACTCCGCCGCCGCATTCGTGGCATGAAGAGCGGATGCACATGCAATTCAGCAGGGGGATTATGACCGAGCAAACGGAACACGCCCGCCCGGCGGGGTAGGGCGGATTGGGACTGGACATCTACCAGGCGGTGACCGACCGCATTCTCGAGGCACTCGAGCAGGGCACCGTTCCCTGGCGAAACCCGATCAGTCGCGGTGGTGGCGATCAATGGCCGAAGAACCTGGCGTCCGGCAAGAAGTACCGCGGCGTGAACGTCTTTCTGCTGGCGATGACGGCCTGGGCGGAAGGGTACGACTCTTCGTACTGGCTGACGTACAAGCAGGCGGCCGGAAAGGGCGGCCAGGTCCGCAAGGGTGAGAAGGCGTCGATGGTCGTGTTCTGGAAGCAGTACGAGACGACCGACAAAGACACGGGCCTGCCGACGACGATCCCGGTGCTGCGCTACTACAACGTCTTCAACGCCGTGCAGTGTGACGGGCTGACGCCGCCGGATGCACCGCCTGAAACCGCGCCCTTCGAGCCACTGGCCGAGGCCGAGAAGATCTCAGCCGGCTACGTCGACGGGCCCCGCGTCGAGCATGGCGGCAGCCGGGCTTTCTACCGGCCGGCCCATGACCTGGTGCGGCTGCCCGAACCGGGCAGATTCCTGACCCGCGAGTTCTACTACGCAACCCAGTACCACGAACTTGCCCACAGCACCGGCCACAGCAAGCGGCTCAATCGTGGGCTCGATACCGAACTGGCTCCGTTCGGGTCGGCCGACTACTCGAAGGAGGAGCTGGTGGCCGAGATGGCCTCAGCGTTCCTGTGCGCGGCGGCCGGGATCAGTCCCCCGACGATTGACCAGGCCGCCGCGTATATCGACGGCTGGCGGAAGAAGCTCAAAGATGACAAGCGGCTGGTCATCGCGGCCGCCGGGGCAGGGCAGCGGGCGGCAGACTGGATCCTCGGGGAACGAGTGCCCAAGGGGCCCTCATAATCGAGCGATGGCGGGCCGTCGAGGTGACGGCCCGCTCGCGGGGATCTACTCGGCCGAGTCGTTCTCGCGGTCCTGCCGGCGAAGATTGAGCGTGTAGTCGTAGGCCTGCTCGGCCAGGCGAGCGATGCGGAGCAGCTCCGACCCGCTGAAGCTGTCACTGTCGTGCCAGGTCCCGGCTTCGTCGCGGTACCTTCGGCTCAGCGTTACCCGGTAGAAGGTGCCCTTGTCGGATGTGTTTTTCCAGGCAGTTGCTCGCAGGCTGCCGTCGTAGAATGTGATTGCTGGTTTGTTGTTACTCATGGTCAGTTTCTCCTTTCGTGTTAAGTTGACCTTGGGCCAGCTACACAGCGTTCGCAGCAAGCTGCAGCGTCAAGGGGTTGGTGCGGGCCGGAGGCGCAGCCGACAACACGGCCACTTGAAGCCAGGCGGGCGAATGCAGCATGGCACAAAAAGGTCAGAGCAACACGGGAAGGCAGGGAACCTTGAACAGATGAACACCAGTAACCGCAACACCTTCGATCGCAGACCGACAGCGCTGCCTGAAGCTCGGCCGACCGGGCGGCCGCCGAGGGCGAAATGATCCTGAAGCAGCGAGAGCAGGGGGGGCTGCCGACAGATCCGCGGCTGCGGGCCGGAGCGCAGGCTGAGCAGCAGATGGCGTTCTACCTGCACCGCGCGTTCTCAGACGAGCAGGGCGTCTACGTGCTGAACGACTTGCGACTGGTGGATCCGCAGCAGCCGGAACACGACGGCTCGCCGGCCGTCTGCCAGATCGATCACCTGGTGTTGCATCGCTGGGGCCTGTTCATCATCGAGAGCAAGTCTGTCTACGACGAAGTAACGGTCCGCAGTGACGGAGCCGGCGGCGACGAATGGACCCGCCGGTTCAAAGGCCGCACAAGTGGTTTCCCGTCGCCGATTCAGCAGGCCCGCCGGCAGGGTGATTTCCTGCGGGCCTTCCTGCAGCGGCACCGCGAACAGTTGCTCGGCAAGGTTGGCTTCGGATTCCGCACGGTCTTCAAGGCCCTTCATGGCACCGACCAGCGCGGGTTCCTCGGACTGCCGATGCAGATCATCGTTGCGATCTCCGACGCGGGGAAAATCAAGCGGGTCAACCGCTGGAAGGAACCCGATGGCCCCTTCCGGACCTTCGTGAGCAAGTCCGACCTGGTCAGCGAGAAGATCCAGGGCGAAATCGAGCGTCACCGTCAGGCGGCCTCGCCGCTGAACACAGGCAGCGAGGGTGAGTACGGCGAGTGGGCGATGAAAGCGGAAGAAGTGTCTGTCGTTGCGGCGTTCCTGGCCTCGCAGCACGCGCCTGCTGCCTCGAGTCCGCCGCCGGCGGCGAGGGCCGAGGTCTTCAACGCGATCGCGGAGAGGCCGGTCGCGGCAAAGCCAGCCTGCCAATCGTGCGGCGAGGCCTCACTCACCGGGAAATGGGGCAAGTATGGGTATTACTGGAAGTGCGGCGACTGCGGTACGAACACGCCGATGGCGACGACGTGTTCGGCCTGCGGAACCACAGGAAAACACGGCAAGGGTGTCCGGATCCGGAAACAGGGCCCAACGTTCTATCGAGACTGCAAGAACTGCGGGACGCAAGAGCAGATCCAGTAGCCGAGCGTTTCAAGCGGCAGGAAAGAACCTGGCGTTGAGCGAGGCAGCGGGGGCCGAGCTTTGTGCGCGAAAGCCGTTCCCGTAATTCTCGCCGTCTATTGACGGCGTGTTTGTGTGCCTAGAAGATCCTCTCGGTACCAACAGGACTGTCCGAGTAGAGCCAGGGACACTGCAGCATGGACTTAATCCCAATCGGCCGAGTCACCGCCGCCTTCAACGCCTGCGCCGACTTTTACGACCCCAAGAAACGACTGTCCTCCAACGCGCTTGCTGAGTTAGTTCGCGACGAACTCCGGACGATCTGGTCAGCCGACAGCCCACCTACTTTGCTCTACTTACGCCATACGATGTCGCGCGGCCTGAACAAGCTTTGGGCTCTATCTCCACGCTTGGTCCCCGTTGCCACCAAGAATTGGCAGCTAGGCCTCTACTCGCCACCCCAAGTCTTGGACGCGTTACATTCCTTTCGAAGCAAGCCAACTGCCCACACCGTCCAAGTATCTTTTGATTCGAGCTGCCGCGACGTAGTTGCGACGTTTGGGTCCAGGGAGCACTTCAACGCCGAACTGACGATTCCGCTCAATCACACCTCCGAGTACATTTCTGGTGGCGAGCACATACGGCGACCAGCATTCAGCGAGGTACTACTCGAGGAGCCCCCGCCGGTCGATTCATTCACAGTAAACACCCATCTTTTCGGTGAAGAATCTGGGCTGTTCTCTCTCCTCGCTCCATCCATCATCCCCTTGTGCGATTACTTTGCGCTTCCGCATTCTGTTACGAATTACAGAGCCATCGCCGCAAGCCTGTTCTATCTTCGGAGATTCGCGCCAGCCCTCTCGATGAGTACAACCTTGTTCGTTCCCACAACACTTCCTGACGGCGTGGCGACGGGGGTTGTTTGTTTCGGGCACGGTTCGTCAGGGGAGTGGGTTGAGAAGCTCGCGGCGCGCCTTCGTCAGTTAGAGAGCGACATTGCGAGCTATCTAACCCAGCTCCCTGAACCTAGCGGCAGGGTGCAGGAAACCTGCCACCGATTCGTCGAATTCAATGAAACAGAATCATACTCCGAGATCCCGGAGGATGTCGCAAAGGCAGTTTCCGAGCGCATACTTTCAACTCCGCATTACAGTGGTCGCCAGAGATTCAATGCCGTAGAATATGCGGTTAAGCGTTTCCTAGTACGATGTATCGCGTTCTCCGACATACGTGAAGAGGGTCGCTCCGTAGAGATTGGGATGGTGCTAGGTGATCCATTCTCGCTGCGATACTGGCCCGGCGTGCACCCGCTTCCACTCCTAGGAAGCCCACCACCCGAAATCGCCCCCGATCCCGATGCTTCGGAGCATACCTGCCTATCCCTGCTCGAGATAAAAAAACGCATTGAGTATATTGCGAACCCCCGGGGTAGGTGCCTCGTATTCCCGTTCGACGCGGAGTATCCGGTGAAGCTAAGGGGGCGAGGGCACGATGATCACCTGGATCCCGCATTCACAATCGACTTGTCGGACTACGTCGAACCGGTGGTGTCTTGGCCCCGATCGTTACTATGGTCATCGACGGCCGGGGTTTATGCCTGCATCTCGGCCTACAATCCTAGCTGCGCCACCGCTCTTGTCGGCCCAGGCTCTCTAATTCGGATATTTTGCCAAGGCGAGCTTACGGCTTTCCGGGATGGCCAGGGGTGGTCATGGCGTAACGAGGATTTGCGGCTCGCCTCGCACGACCTGCCAATACTACAGATACTCGATGTAGCGCAGCACCTGTCACCACGGCTGAATCCCGGAGCACACGGAGGTCTAGTAGTTTATTACAAGGACTCTGATGCCCTTAGCAAAATGCTTCGGCGCGACGGCCTGAGTTCGGGCGGACAGGACCACGAAACACTGTCAGTCCGGCTACAGGAACTGCATGCTGGAGAGACTTTCAGGCTGGACGAGAGTCCGTGGATAACACAGAGACACCTTCTCCACAGCGATGGGACCGTGGACTTACGGGTCGGGAGACTCCTTCTTAGGACAGGGCTCGTTGATGGCGCCACGGTTCTGGTCGGTCCTCGCGCCACAGTCCTAAAATACGGTGTTCGGGTCACCTTGGATCGGCCCTCGCAGGTTGACAAGGGTGGTGGCACAAAGCACGCCACTGCACGGCAATGGGCTCGCTTGTTGGGCCCAGGTGCGTTCGCAGTAGCAGTGTCATCCAGCGGGCCCGTGACCGCTTTCGTTGGAGAAGACTCGCCGCGAGGTGTACAACGGCTCCCGATGTTTACCAGCCGGGATCAAAAAGCGAGAAAATCTTAGTGGAATAGCGGAAGAATCCGTGGTACCAGAGATCGTCATTTTGAAGACTTGCTCCGGGAATCCCAAGTGAAAGAAGGGGGGGGACCGTGAGCGAACAACGCAAGGAGGCACTAAACATGACGGCTACACTAACCAAGAACGAAATCGTGGTTCTCGACCTGCTTTACCGGACGACAGACCAATGGTCACGGCAGAGCATGCGGGAGTTGTTCAGGCTGACCCAGACGGAAGATGACGCGGATGCAGCAGTGCAGACGCTCATTCACCGAGGGCTAATCTCTGAGGCCCCGAACGCAGCCCTGTCTCTCACCGAGGAGGGAAAGGACATGATAACGATGATCCGTCAAGATAGAGACCTTCCCCTACTTGACAGCGATGGGCTCTTCCCGTCGATAGACTAGCAGTCCGCCAAGCGACTATCCGCAGCACTGCCAGTTTAGACCAACGCCGCCGGTACGTACTCACCCAACATATCGCGCGGGATATGTTCATATGTTTGAACAGGCCCAAATGTGTTCAGTTTTTGTCCAATTAGCATGGCCAGCCCAACCGGGCCCGCGTAGAAAACATGTAAGCGACGGATTTGTGTGGCGCTCTCCCGGAGCCTTTCGAGGCCATGCCTCACGGTTTCGGCCAAGGCCGTGGCTTGGCTGGGGCGTTCAATGCGTGCCGGATAGCACCTCGATACCGGCTCAACGATCAGCCGGCCTCCGAGCTGGGGAAGTTCAGACGCGCGTACGCTTGCCCGCACATTTGTAGTTACACTGATCAAGACTGCAGCATCTGTCGCGGTTGGGTTCAGTGCCTGCACTGTGGCCTCAAACGGCGTGTGTTCGGGCTGTGTGTGGAGGCTCCATCGCTGACCGGGACCTTGTTGCCATGCCACGTTCAGACCGGTGGGTTCTGCGAACGCCTTTCCTAGGGCGATAGACACGGGGAGGCAGCAATTCCCCGAGAAGACGATTTCATTCTGTGGGCAGACATCGCGCACCGTTAAGGCAAGGTCATTGAGCATGGGCAGCAGGTGGCTATTCCAAACACCCGGCCGGGCAAGTCTTCCATCGAAATATCCGTCCCAATTCAGAGTAATGGCCGCTCGCGTGTCAGCGGTACGAACATGTGTATTGAGATGCACAAAGATCGTCTCCTGATGCGAATGCGCAGCTAGGCAGGACCTCATAGACTCGCGGCTCATTCGATCTGGGACGGGACCTGCGGGTGGAACGAACAGCGTCAGAAGCAGGGCCTTCGCGCCGGCAAAGACTTGACTCTCGGGCGAGCGAGGTGCGGCGATCGAGAAGTGATCCTCGTCGAGAGCGACTGGTTGCGGCCCGATACCCGGGTTGGCGGACGTTCGAGGCACCACCAGCACACCGCGGGTTTTTAGCGTCTCGCGATAAGTCCGAGTTTGTATATGGCCAGAATTGTCACGATACCAAGACGCCAGAGTCTCTAGGTAAGGGGTCTCCGTTCGAAGATCCTCGACGGAAGTTGACACACGGAGTGATCGAAGTGCTGCCGCAAAATTAGCCAACTGACTACCAGCGTGCGGAGTCGCTAAGAACATCACGGCTTTGGTTGATTCGTACAGACGAGCAGTCCGCGGTTCACCCGCCGAGGTCCGGAGCACCTCCTTCACCAAGAGCCCGCCGAGACTATGACACACGAACATCAACGGACGGTCACCCAGGCCCGTCTGGAGCATGAGGTCAATCGCCTGAGTGGCACGATCAGAAAGTGCCATCGCCCGGCCTTTCTTAGTAGGCGTCCTCCACAGCATCCGAAGCAGGCCGGAAAGCGACCATCGCGTCGGACTAGCTGGATAGCCGAGCGACCACACGGCGATCTCGCGCTTACATTCTGGTCCGAACTGATGAAGCCAGGACGTTGACTCGTCGTCGCCATAACGCCAAGTTCGGAGGGGATCGCCGCCGAGCCCATGGACGAAAACGACGTCCGCCGCGCGCGTGCTTTCGCAACCGTATATTCTAAGTAGGGCCATGTGAGGGTATCCATCTCTAACGGCTTCGAGCCAACTCGACGAAGCTACCGGACCCGAAGAAAACCGTCACGGAAATTGCCGCCTCTTGCACTGGATAAGCGACAATCAGGAGAATGGGCTCCGGGCACGCGACTGCGGGGTCTTGAGCAACTCTTGCCATCTCACTCCGATCGTGAGCGCTTGGATTCGGGTTAGAACAAGGATGGTAGTGCCACTCTCCTAGGTAATACAACTTCTCGGGGGCGCGCCACATACTCCGGAACATCTGTGTGAGCCCATGGACGCCGCGCACGAATCGCCACCGGCTCTTCGAGGAGTCTCGGGGTGGTTTCCCAGACGCTAAAATGCTGGCCAAGCGCTGATCAGGGCTGTACCGTCCGATTAGGACACCGCCGGTCTCTTGGGGATGTGAGGCGAGGCAAAGGTCTCGAATGTGCGAGAACGCACCCGGATCAAGACGCACTTGGAACCGACCGTCAGGTGAGCACCTGTTTATCACTTGATGCTCCTTGCCTTCTTTGCACCCCGTGAAATCCGTCGGGATCCAGAACCTGCTCGAACACAATGAGCCCGTTGCAGGGTTGCTGGAAGATCACCTTCGTGGCGACCGAGCCGAGCAGGTTAATGTCGGCAACGCTCGCGGAGAATGTGGGGCTCCAGCAACCGACACCGTCCCACGGCATCTCCTCGACGTTCACATGTTCCAGCCAAGGTTCGATTGCAGCAGAGAACCGCTCGGTTGGGAACCGGGTCGCGTCGGCCACAAAGACGAAGAGCCGCTTCGCTCGATTGGAAATGGAAACGGAGGCGAAACGCTTGGGCTCCTTGAAGACAAGTTCACCCAGCATGTGAAGAGAACAATCGTCGCCGGTACAGTCAATGATCGTCGAGCATCCCGACAGCCGGGTGAAGGCCGCGGAGCTGATCTCTTTATCGAAGGACTCAACCCGGGCGTTTGGATTTGCCGCTCGAAGTCGGCGAGCAACGGCTTGGGCTTTCATCTGGCCGACGTCATTGGCGAGAAGCGTGTGTCGGATAATGTTACCTGCACTAAGCACATCATGGTCGAACAGCAGTACGTGCCTTCCGCCACCGCGCACAACAAGCTCGGCGACGACGGCGCCGATGGCACCCACACCAACGATTGCGACTCTCTGGCTATCCGCGACGACGGTACCTCGAGTAGCTCGTTCACTCATTGCCCAGTTCCGACCAGGTCGCCATTCGACAGTTCGTGAACCAGACAGCACAAAACGGAGATCATGGTCAAATGCCCGCCGAAATCCCTTCTGCGGCCGATGCTTCTGCGTCAAGGTCGGCAGTACGATCGGCTGCCAGTGCATTCTGACCGCGTCACCACCAACGATGGCGGGAATCGGGAACCCGACAAGCAACAGTGGACTTCGTTGCTCTCGAACAGCATCAAGAACGGGCTCAAGCCGATCGAGAACGACACCTGCGACTTGACGAAGATCGCGCCAAGTTGACGGGGCATTATAAGGTGGTAAGAAGGGAACTCTCGGGAGTCGGACCCAGGCAGCGGGGTACGCGGTCTTTGAACCACACGCGACCCAATCCCCCCATGCGACATCGAAAATGGTCGAACCGGCAACTGAGTCAAAACGGTCGATCGCAATCAAGCGATCACCAAACGCCCGCAAGGTTGCAAGGCCTTCCCGAATCTCAGATTCCATCCAAACTGCTAAGCTGGCTTCATTCTCGATGAACGCAAGCTGCGGTCGTTCTCGACTGGAAAAATCTGGCAGCTCGAAGGGATCACCTTGTCGAAAGAGCGTACCTTCGGCCGCGGCCCTACACCAAGCCACAGCTCTTTCGGCAAGCCACCGAAGCCTCTCGGCACCAAAAGGCTCTGTTTCGCCGCGATAACGACCGAGGAAGCTCGCTGGATCGCGCAAACAGAGACTCCCGGTCCGCCAAGGGAGTTTTGATGGGCCCTCGCGGTTCTTGCGCTGATGTGGAAAAGTACCAGTGATCCCACCCTTCTTCGAGGGAACCACCTCGGCGCTACCGGTCGGAAACGCAGCAGACGTAACGAACCACCACTCGCTCTGCGCCGGAAAACCGTCAATCACCTCATCGACCGTAACGACAAAGGAAACGCCAATACGATCGCCAAACACTGTGGCGTCCGACACGCTGCCGATGCCTGGAACGGCGTCAAGCCGGCGTCTCGCGCATTGAACCCGGCCTACGGCGCGCTCAAGCAAAGCGGCCCTTCGAAGAAATCCGGCTTGGGCCACTCCGTGGCGTAAACCCACCGGGTGGCGGCTGAGGGAATTCACTACCGAGGAGATCGCGCCACCTCGCTACACTGGTCGTGAAATCTTGGTCTTCAAGTGCAGCTCGAGCCCGCCGAGATGCGTCGCCTACCTTACGATGAAATTCTGCAAAGAAATCTCCCGGAATTCTCGCGAAGACATTGTTCTCTGGAAGGGCGCGATCTGCGATATTCGGGGTCTGTGCCGCCGCCGCTTCGGCTGTATACTTACGGTGGATCCCTTCGAGAGTGTCAACCAACCCCTTGGCCACACTGGGGATCTCGTCCGGACAACAGTCGCCAACCAAGTGCTCAAGGGGATACCCCTTGGGGTACTTGGGCTGTGGTTCCGAGTGGCGCTTCCACCACTTAATGACCTTCACGACATTGACAAAATGACCACCACCGCGAAGGTTTTTTTCAGCGGTCCATTTGATCTGCGCAAGAGGATGCGTGCGATCCCAGGCATACCTCTCACGGTCAGGGATCCAGAGCGGCTCATCCGTTTTCCATTTCGCCTCGATCGCCGCCCGCTTCAAGAGGACGTCAGCAGCCGCCTCGGAAAATGAGGCAAAATCGCCTTCGTCGAGTGCTCGCTTTGCGACCAGCTCTCGCAGTACTTCACCAGGCTCTGCAGTCGGCACAAGGTCCAACTTGACCTCCGTGTCCACCGAGATACACCACGAACGATCCTGAGCTTTGTAGCTGCCTCTGTAGTGACGTTCCAAGAACGGCCGGAAGAGCTCTAGCGTGTACGCCGCGGTCGCCTGCGTTTTCGGGAGGTTGGTGACGACAACAACATCGACATCGCACTCGAAACCGGGGGTGGCCTTAATACCAGTGTGGCGCCGATAGCTGCCCTGGATGAACGTCCCCAGGATAATTGGCCTTAGCGCCTCATCGGCTTCGAGTCGACCCCGGAGCGTGGCGTGCGAGTCTCGCATCCGGTTCCGCTGAGGCTCGGTTGGCCGGATCGCACCAAGGAAGTCGGCGAAATGAGTGGGCGCTTCCATCTTCCGTTCTCCTGCAGACAACTGGAGCCATGCAAATTTCGTGCCACACAACAACCCGCCCGATGCGGCGAAAGGAGCTTGGGTTCGACACTGAGAGATCTGCCAGACTGGCAGACACGATGTCACTGGTGTTAGGGGCGGCCCCGCCCCCTACCCCTTGACATTTAGATGGAAATAAAGGATGTTATTTCCTATAAACGCGCCCGAACATCCGACGGCACAGAGGCCGCACCATGTCCAACGAAATCGTACCCGTCACCATAAACCAGATCGCGCAAGTCGATCAGATGCCCGCCATTATCGAAGAGGCCGGCGACAACGCCCGCTTCGCCTGGGCCCAGGACTTCCTGACCGAGGAAGAAAACCCGAACACCAACGCCGCCTACCGCCGGGCCGCCGAGCGCTTCCTGACATGGTGTCACCTGGATCTGGCCAAGCCGCTGCACCAGGTCCTGCCGGCCGACGTCCGCGGCTACATCGACGGCCTGACGACCCTGAACCGCCTCGACCACGAAGGAAACCCCAAGCCAGCCTCCAAGGCGATGAAGAAGCTGCACCTGACGGCGATCCGCAAGCTGTTCGACAAGCTGGTGGTTCGGCATGCGGTCGTGCTCAATCCGGCCGCCTCAGTCAAAGGCCCGAAACACCACGTGACCGAGGGTTCGACGCCATCGACGTCGCCCAAATCGGTCGAGCAGATGCTGGCTGAAATGGACACCACCAACCTGGTCCGGCTCCGCGATGCCGCCATCATCGGCATCCTGGCCTGGACGGCTGCCCGGGCCGGAGCTGTGGCCAGCTTGAAGCGCGGGGATCTGTACTCAGATGGGACGCAGTTCTACCTGCGATTCGACGAGAAAGGCGGCAAGGCCCGCACGATCCCGGTCCGGCACGACCTGCTGCAGCTGCTCGAGGAGTATCTCGATCGGGCCGGCCTGACGACCGCGCACCCCGACACCCCCCTGTTCTGCACCGCCCGCGGCCGCAGCCGCAAACTCACGACTACCGCGATGAGCGGCAAGGACATCGCCAACATGGCTCGCCGGCGTTACCGCGATGCCGGCCTTCCGCCGGCGTTGACGGCACATTCACTGCGGGCAACCACCGCGACTGCGTTGATTGAACAAGGCGTACCGATCGAGGATGTGCAGCACCTGCTGGGGCATTCGGATCCACGGACGACCAAGCTCTACGATCACACAAAACGCCAGGTCACGCGGAACATCGTGGAGAGGATTCCGATCAAAGGAGCATAACTTGCTCCGTAGAAAACCGCAACAGTTCGGCGCTTGTTAGGATTGCGCATCTGCATTCGGGCGGTGACGGCCATCGACGGCAGCGGCTTCGAGGCGCATCACACCAGCCATTACTTCGTGCGTCGCAAGCAGAAGTTCTCTGAACAGCGGCAATCGATGACGTATCGACGGTTTCCCAAGCTCGGCCTGGTCTGCGACTGTCAAACGCACCTGATCCTCTGGCCGCCGTACCCGGGCGGGGGCCGAGCCCGGATCACCCGCACCTGATCGAAGCAGCGCTGGCCGCGGCCACACGTCAGCGGATGACGACGATTCTGGCCGACGCCGGTTACGACGCCGAGTGGGTCCATGTCTTCCTGCGCGACGAGCTCGATCTTCGTTCACTGATACCGCCCAAGATCGGTCGCCCGACACCGAAGCCGCCGACCGGCCACTACCGGCGGCAGATGCGTGCTTACTTCAGGCGTCCCAAGGAGAGCCGTCGGTACGGCCAACGCTGGCAGGCCGAGACCGTCTTCAGCATGATCAAGCGTCGCCTCGGCAGAACCGTCAACGCCCGACGATACAACGCTCAGAACCGGGCCCTGCTGCTGAAAGCCATCGCCCACAACATCCTCATCCTCCGTCGAAGACGAGGTTTTCTACCGAGCAAGCATAACTCGATTTCCGCTCTTTGCAGATCATCATCCACTGCCTCTGCAATTCGCGGATGGTTCCGGCCGCGCACTCGGGGCATACCCCGAAACACTTCCTCGGAGGTCATGTTGAGCGACTGGTCGGTCACGATCCGCTTCAGCCGCGCGTTCTCCTTCTCCAGTTTCTTGAGTCGCCGGGCTTGGTCGAGCTTGAGCCCGCCGTAGTCCTCCCGAGTTGCTTGGCCGCCTGACTGACGCTCTTGCCCTGTCTTGGTGCCTTCTATTTATTGGCTATCCGTTCTCCACATTCCGGGCACTTCCTTGACGCACCGAGCAAACAGTACCCACAGTACCCGCAACGCCCAGTCAATAGCCACTTGCGGCGTTTCCGCCAACACCAATAACTCCACAAGGACGGGCCCGATAGTGCCAAGCACTTGACTACCGCACTGATGACGTCATGCAGCGGATCGAACCTCACCCCAGAAACCGCCTTAATGCCCAGCGGCACGCCAAACATGGCGATTGCACATACGGCTGCCACTAAAACAACGTGAGCCCTAAGGAGAAACGCAATGAGTAAACCGAAAGAAATCGCGATTGCGAGGTCTGAGAGAGGCAACGCAACGTGATAGAGAAAGACAAATCTTGGAGTGGTCGAAAAGTGATCTCTAGCAAAGCTAGTCAAGCTTCTGAGTAGTCCGGTGGCGACGTACCATTGAAATACAGCTTCCCTACCCCAAAAACCAATAAGTAGGCTCGCCGAGACGAGGGCAAGGATAATTAATACATTTCTTGCTCTGGACAAACGGTTCCTGCCTCTCCTTGACTTAACCCGGCAAGCCACGCTTGGGCCAAGGCAGCGGATTGCCGGGCTTGAGGTTTTGCATGGCATCTGCCAGGCATTGGCATAGGTCGTCCTTGCTTCCACGCTCACCCTCGACTTGAATGATACACCCCTTGAGGTCCTGGCAACCAAGCATGAGTAGCGGGCACATTAGGTCCGCGTAATCGTCAGCCCATTGTATATCCCGTCCAGTAGCGCGATCTGAGTTTCCGCACCACGGTGTCCACGGCCGAGCGGGCGGCGGCGGTGCTGGTGCCGGTGCCGGTGCCGCCGGAGCTGCAACCTGCCTGCATCCCGGCGCCCAGCCCCACGTCATGCCCGGAGCAGGCGGCCCGTTTGTCACGGTACAACAAAAAGACGCGGCGGCGCTCGGAGGGACCCCATTTAACACCAGCAGCCAGTAACAGGCCGTTTCAGCAGCCGGTTTTGCTGCCGGGCCAAATCCTGGAATAGAAAACGGGGCCAGACGTGGCCCACCAGTCGACAAGGAGTTTCTACCATTGATTCCGCAGGATGCAAATCCCAAAGGATCAATCGCATTGGTGGCGTTATTCGATACGTATCCGTACAATGCAAGACCGCCGTTTTCCTGGATTGGGTCTCTACAAATCCAGCGACTCTGTTGGATGCTAAAGTACCGTGCCCCCCAGTACAGAAGACCGGACGATGCCTCGGCGTACTTGGTGCTGACCTGCATCGGGTTCTCGGCGGCGTAGGTTCCTGTCGCGGATGCTACTTGACCGAAACCTCCGTACATATAGCTCGCTTGGGTCGACCCGTCGCTCCGCAGCAACATCTGCGTGACGTTTCCATTGCCGTCATAGCAAGCCAGGTACCGCTTGGTACTGGTGTCGAACTTCTCGTCTTCGATCGCCAACAAGCCACCGACTCCACCCGCCGCCTCAAGCGAGTTCACGGAGACGCCGTGCTGCCCCGGTAGGTCGAGTCCCCATGTGTATCGCCTGATAACACTGTCATCCGAACCATCGAGCTCAGCGATCATCAGCCAGTTGTGCCAAACGAACTTCCGATGCACGCTTGGATCGTCTTCCCAGTCGCCGGATGTTCCGGCATTCGGATCCCAGTCAAAGACCTTCTTCCAGACGCGCCGGTTGCGGTAGTCGTACCCGAACGTCAGTTTCTTATCGTCGGATGTGGACGGGCTCCGTGTCAGGACCGCGATCAACCGATTCTCGGCATCCCATTCGTAGGTGAAGTCACCATCCAAGGTCAGATTGCCGTCCAAGTCGTATTCGAAGGTCTCGGCCGATGTGGTGCATTGCGCGTCGTCGCCGGTCTCTTCGTATTGATTGAGTTCATTCGTGCAGTAATAGAGCGTCGAACTCGTCCCTTCGGTGTATTCCAGGCGATTGCCGATGGGGTCGTATTCGTACTCGCGATCGAGCGTGGCCTGAGAAGCACCGGAGTCATTCGGTTCGTCGTCGAACCGCTCGGAGGCAGTCAGTTCGTTGCGGGCGTTGTAGGTCCAGGCGTCGTGCTCGACCTGTGAAAAAGCCGTACCGTCATAGACGACGTCGGTGCGACGGCCAAGGCTGTCGTAGCGATAGGTGTACTTGCTCTTCGTGACCGGCGCTCCGGTCGGGTCCCAGATCATCGCGGTGTGCTTGAGCAGATTCCGCTTCGGACGATAGGAGAACTCCCGCTTCGCCTCAACGGCCGCGTTCTTGACGTACTCGATCGCAGTGACCAGGTTCGAGCCCGGATCACCTGATGTGGCCGGATCGTCATAGACGTATCGCACGCCATCGTTGTGAAGACCCGGACCTTCGACGGTGTCCATCCGGGTCGTGTCGGGATCGTACGTATAGAGGGCCTCGTAGGTGGCGTCGTCGTCTGAGGTGGTCCCGAAGGCGATCCGCGTCAGGCGATCGAAGTCAGCTGACTTCTGGGTCCACACACCGCCAAGGAACTCGAAATACTCGACCTCATCGATGTAGCTCGTCGAGAGCCGCGAATTCGTGCCGTAGAGCGCCGGCGTGCCGCCGTTGGCCGTGAAGGTCTCCCATTTGGGCCGCAGATACGAGTCGTACTTGAAGGTGCGCTTGCCGGCCGCGTCGGTGACCGTGTCGATGGCCCCGGTCAGCAGGTAAGTCATTGTCACCGGCGGAGTCGGCGTAACGGTGCTCGAACCCGCATCTGAGTACGTGATCGACGTCATATCGCCGTAGGTGGCATCGTAGGCGTAGGTCGTCTTCAGGTTCGCGCTGTCCACAAGCCGGGCCCAGGACCGCGTCAGCAGTTTTCCATCCGGCGTGTAAGTGTACGTCGTCGTCTTCGAGTCCGCGTAGGTCTTCGTCAGCAGCAGGCCAGTCGTGTCGTCGTACTCCCACTGCGTCACATCCGACGAAACGCTCCCGCCCGGCCAGCCGGAGGAGTCCTCCCACCCGTTTGTCACGTGCGCCTCGTCCCGGTAGGTGTGCAGGTGGGTTCGCTCACCATGATCGTTGTACTGCATCCGCACCGGCTGCGGGACATGCCCCCAGGTGTATTCGATTTCACCGCGATCGGAGTACGCATACCGGGTGTACTTGTTGTCGGGGTTCTTGGTCGCTTCGAGACGCCCCGTCGCCGGATCGTACTCGTAACTGGTCTGGTTTCCGCCGCCGTCCTTGGTCCAGGCCACGCGGCCATCGGAATCGTAGCTCGTTTCCGTGGCGTTGCCGCGGCTGTCGATGACCTTCTTGGTCCGGCCAAGGCTGTCGTACTCGTAGCTGGTCTCAAGCCCGGCCCGGTCGGTCGTGGTCAATGCGCGGCCGTTGCGGGTGACGCTGACAATCTCCTCATCAGTGGCTGTGAAGGAGGTCGTTCGCGTCACCAGCATCTTGGTCGTATCAAGCGTGGTTGTGACCGTGGTCGGGTTGCCGTAGATGTCCTCGCTGATCGTTTCGGCCACCACCCCGGTCGCAAACCCCGAGAGACGCTGCTTCTCGACGCTCGGAACGATCGTTCCGCCCATCTTGCGGTACTGGGTCCTGGTCGTCTTTCGCAGCCAGCCGGACGAATCCTCTTCGTACTCGGTGACCTCGTCGGTGATGCGATCCACAGCGGTGATGTCGGCACCGCCTTCACCGCACCCAAAGCAACCCACCTTGAGTTCGCCTTCGTTGTCGCCGTCTCCATCAATGCCCCAGCGATAGAGATTCCCGACCTCGTCATACTCGTAGAGCGTCTGATTCTGGATCGGCGTACTGCCAAAGACAGTCTCGCTCGATTTGAGCTGCCCGGCTGTGCCGGCCGCTTCCGTGTAGGCGTAGTAGGTGTTGGTGGTGACCAGATCACCCGGCGTGGTCGCGTCATAGCCCGGCGATCTGGTTTCAATGACACGCCCGATGCCATCGACCGTGGTCTCTCGCGTGCGGTCATCCGCCACCGGCCCGGTCGTAACGGACGTCGTCTGCTCGCCGGCGGTGACCGAATAGTCGTAATGCGTTTCAACCACGGCGGTCCCGGTGACCGACTTCACCCGACCGTCCGCGTAGGTTTCCGTGATCCTGGTGGCCCCACCCGGATAGGTGATCGTGGTCTTCTCGCCGGCCGGTGACCGGGATTCGTACAGGTAGGTTGTCACCAAACCAGCCGCATCTGTCTCGGCCAGGATCCGGCCGGCCATGTCGTAACGGCGATACGTCGTCAGCGACGTGCTTCCGCCGGTAACGGTGGTCGTTGCCACCCGGACCGTTTGCGCCGGAATCGGACCCGTGGAGTCCGGATCGTAGTTCTCAGCGATCGAATATGTCGTCGTGGTGACGATGTCATCTTCGGCCGCCAGACTGCCGTGCGCCGGCGCACCTTCCTGAGTGTGCGACGTCACGCGGCCGAGTGGGTCTACCACCGTCGTCGTTTGCTGCCCGTACCGATTGGTCGTTGTGTTTGGCGAACAGCACGAACTGCCCCAGGTACGCGACTCTGTCGTGCCGTCGGAGCGAATGATCTGTGTCACGCGGCCGAGATCGTCCAGGATCCGCTGCTCGGACCAGAGTTGTTCGTCGGCACCACTCGTCGCGACCAGTTCACGGGTGAAAACGACGTTTCCGGCCGGGTCAAGGATGGTTTCGGTCTTGGTCGATTTGTTGGCGATCGGATCAATCGTCCCGCCCGTGTCGTCGTATTCCCCGCGTGTGGTCGTGCGAAGCAGATAGGACCCGCCGCCCGTGTCGTCGAACACGGCCCCGTTCGGATCGTAGGAGCCTGTCTCGTAGGTATAGCTGGCTCCCAGTCCGTTCGGATAAACGATCATCTTGATGCGATTGCTGTTGCTGCTCTCGTACTCGAAGATCGTCTCGGCATAGGTCGAGCCCGCAGGGTCGGGGTAGTCGCGTTCATAGATGAACGCCCCTGAAATGTCCCAGACCGTCTTCGCGACGAGCGTTCCGTTGACATATTCCTGACGCTTGCGCGGCCGCCAGTCTGCGGCGTCCGTGACGTATTCGTATCGAACTGTGCGCAACCCGTTGGTGTCAGTTGCTGCCGGTGCCGGGGTGTTGGCCTCCGCCGGAGCCGTCGGTACGGTATCCCGCCAAGGGAGCATTTCGGCTGTCAGACGTCCGTCATCGTCGTAGTCATACCACTGCAGGCGGCCATCGGGATACGTGACGCTCTTGACGCGCGTCCACAGAGTGGTCGGGGTGTTCGCGTCGCCAACTTCGCCCTTCTGCTGGTAGGTCCATGAGGTGGTCTCGTCCAGACCGTCAACGTCCGTGGTCATTGATTCCAGAACGCGCACATTCTCGAGATAGGTGAAGACGCGCTCATCCGTGCGTTCTTCGGCCGTTCCGTCGTAGTACTGCTTCGTCTCCACCCTGGTGTCCGCGACGAACGGATCCGGATCGTCAATTGCCTGCACGATTTTCTGAACCACCGATCCCCCGCTCGAATGTTCAAAGGTCCAGTCGTCTTCGCCGACCGTGGTGTGTGTCCAGGTGTACGTATCGACACCGTCGGTCGCCTTGAACTCGAACTCGGTCTCGTTCGGATCAAAGGTGTTCGTGAAGGTCCAGGTCTTGAACGGTGTCGCGCCCGAGACGAGCGGATACACATCAACCTCGAAATACTCACCCGAGTCCTCGGTGACCGTCGGAGTGCTGTACGCGTCGGGCGGGTAGAACTTGATCGCGAAGTTGCCATCCCAGTCCGTTGTGCTGTTCCGAAGATCGTCGAGTTTGTCGCCGTAATCGACTTCGACGAACGCTTCGGGCGTGACGATCTGACGAATCCACTTCGTGTCGTACCCGCCGTAGAGTTCGATATCCTGGTAGACGATTTCCTGATCCGGAAACTCGTTCGGCGGCGCAAGCAGTGAAGGTCCCCACTGGTGGACAATACTGCCCGCGTCCGTGTGGGCGAAAATCCGAAGGTAGCCGCCCCGCCCGTAATCAATCGAGCCGCCGAGACTGATCGAAAGGTCGATACTGTTGACGCCGGCCTCCGCCTCTCCCGGGTTGTCCGTGCCGCAGCCTCCGTCCGGACCAAACGGGAAGCGGAAGCAATTGATCAGGCCCTCGTCTGCTCCGAGCGGATCTGAGTTCGCGCTGTTTGGCACGACCGCGGGCGGCAAAGGTGCCATCGGTACGGCCCGTATCGTCGCGGATGTCGAACTGCCCGTTGAGACAGTCACAGTGCCGCCGTCGGCCTGCGCGAGAGCGTGCGATTTCTGGTTCGAAGTACCGCTTGAGTCAATGCGATCCTCAGGGAAGTGCTTGGGACCATGCGGGCCACCTGGACCAGCCGAGGCCTCCGGACCACCGTACCCCATGCTGCTCGACGGACTGAATTCGAGTTCTCCATCGATCGAGTGCCAGGGAATGCACGTACACGGCGGAGAACCGATCGGGCACTGTAGCGGCAGTGTTGCAATCAAAGCGCTCGGCATCGCCGCGGCCGGCATGATCAAAGCAGGCCGCTGCAGGGCACCTGAAAGAGCCAATCCGGAGCAGACGATCGCGAGGCTGAAGGACGACACCATCACAGGACCCCCTGGAGGAGAGGCAGAGGCGAAGACAGTAAGGCGGAGACGATCACTGAGCAGGAAACCGCGGGATGAACTACCACCGCCGACCCTCCGTTGGTCATGCGTCAGCACGAACCGTGGATGACAGGACTGCCCCCACAGCGTTGCCCGTCAGATGCCGAGTTGGGCCAGGTCGAACCTGTTCGGGATCTGATACGCGAAGTATGGGCGCGGGTTCCGATCGCGCCAAGCAAAAACCCTACTCCACCACCCTGCCCTGCTGCGTCCTTCCCGCGAAGCTGATTCAACGGCGCGAGTTAGCATTGCCAGTGCCGCCGAAAATCGGTCGTTAGAAACTCGCAAAGCACTGCGAACTTTCGATCACGGGTTGCGACCGAAGACCATGCAGACATCGTGCAGCCCCGGAATGAAGCTGCCGCGATAGGTCCTGCGGGCCGAGGTGTTGCCGTGCTGCAGGCGGATGATCTCGGTGCAGACCGGCCAGAGATCGAGTTCGGCCGCGACCTGGTGTGTCAGGGCGGGCAGCGGAATGTAACGCCGCCGGCGACCGTCATAGTCGCTGAAACCACCGATCAACACGGCGATCACGCCGCCGGGCGACAGGACGTCGCGACTGCAACGCAGCACATCGCGAAGCTGTTTCAGGAAGTCATCAAGTGTTGGCGCTGCCGACAGGCAGCGGGGATCATCGTTGTAGCGGATCATCCGCCAGTACGGCGGATGCAGCCAGACGAAGTCGAACCGCCCGGCCCCGGCGTAGCTGGCCGGATCACCGGCCTCCTGCCCCTGCTTCAGATCAAAGCTGGTGCATTCGATCTTGAGTTCGCGGCAGACATCGCGGCAGGTGCCGCTGCCGGTCATCGGATCAAGCACCCGCTCGGGCCGGAAGTAGCCCAGCAGATCCCGGATCAGGTAGCCGCCGCAGTTGCCGCGGTAGCGGCTGCAGCCGTAGGGACCGCGCTCGACGACGCTGTGGATGCTGGTCAGGTGTGGTACCGGGCTGGCATTGACCGGTGCGATCGGCAGTGGAATCGTCCGTAACGGCTGGTCTTCTGTGGTGGTAGTCATGTCAATTTCCTTTCGTTGCTGTTTGACCTTGCCGGCCAAAGGGCACCGGACGTCAGGGCCGCGGGCCTGCCCGCGAGGAGCAGGAAGAATCTCGGAGGGTCCGCCGACCTGGGCGGTGGAGACCGCGATTGTTCTTGCTCCGGGCCCGCCGGTGCCAGGCTCGGCGTGTCTGGTCAAATGGCCTTCACGAAAGGGATTCTGTGTTGATTGAGCGAAGGGAGCGGCAAAGGAGGATGGACTACACTGACCGGATCATTTCAAACCCGGAGAGAGCCGTGCCCGCGCCCAGACCGTTCATTTGTGCCGTCTGCCAGGTGGAGCTGCCGCGGCGCGCTCCGCAGGGCCGGGAAAACGGCCGGGAATGGCAGTGCATCAGTTGCGGCGAGGTGTATTTCGCGGCCGTGCCGGACGGTGAGTGCGACTCAAAGATCCGAGACAACGCCGTGCTCTTTGACGGCCGGCCTGAGGATCTGATTGTCCGCACCGATCGGCTGACCGGTTGACATGAGTTCCCGGGGTGTGCCATGCATCAGGGCATGGGGACGAAGAAGGCAAAGACACTTGAGCAGCGGACCGGTTGCCGGCTCTTTTCGGAGCGGGCGATCGCCGCGATCGCCGAGCATGAATACGACGAGGTCGAGTACGACGAAGACCTGGCCAATGACCTGGCCTACGAGATCACGAAGATCCTCTGGGATCATGAACCGGAGATCGTGGCGTATGTGGCCCGCAGTGTCGTGACGCATGCCTTAAGTCGTGAGCCCGCCCTGCTTGCGAACCTTCTGGCCTTTCTGGGCGTCGTGCTCGACAGCGAGCTGCTGCACCACGAGCAACTGGCTTGGTCCAGGGCCGCCCCGGCCTCCGACTCACCAGCCGAAGAGGATTGACAGTGCAACCCGATCTGTGGCATCCCTGAGGACATGGATTTCAAGGTCGGCAGTCTGACGAAGCACTTCGGAGCAATGCGGCTCTCGCCCCGCTGTCGGCCGCAGAAAGGTCCGAAGCCCCTGCGAATGAAACCACGCCGCCGGCGAAGGCGTCACATGCGACCGAAACGGTAGGTGCAAAAACTGTTGACTGCGGCCGGTTTCCTGTGGCAACGTCGCACGGTAACGAAAGGAAGCATGATGGACACACACGAAGCCTCCAAGAAAGCGGTGCTCGAACTCTTCACCCGGAAAGCGGCCGAAGACCTGACGGATCAGGAAATTGAATTCGTTGCCCGGAAGATGGTCGAACTCGGCCACTGGGAAGATCGCGGCGACGGCACGTTCTCCCCTGTTGAGCGATAGCCGCCAACGGTGACTCGTTGGTCAGTCGCCAGGAGCAGAATACTGAGCAAGCACATCGGCCGGCGTCAGAATGCGGATGCCGTTCGCTTCATAGCGCTTGAAATCACCGCGATCGAGGGTCAACAGATCGGTAATTGAATAGGTCAGCATCAGGGCCACCGTCCGCGCATCGTGGACTTTGACGCCCTTCACTTCATGCATTTCAACGAGCGTCTCCCAGATCTGCGGCGTGGCCGGCGTATCGGTCAGCACCCGGGCACTTCGCTGGATGAACCGCAGCCGCCTGGCCGCCTGACTGACCGGCAGGTTGAATCCGCCCCGCTCTCCCGGCGGACGCGTGGTGACGTTCCAGAACTCTGCGCATTGCTGCAGGCCGGTGAAGATCGTCACCTGGTTACGCAGTAAGGCAGCGGCGGCGGCCTTGATGGATTCATGTGCTGGATCGGGGCGGTGAAAGACGCGGAGCAGGACCCCGGTATCGACATAGACCGGCATCAGTCGTGGTCCAGGTAGATGTCCCTGGTGGAGAAGTCCGCCGGCAGGACCGCGGCGTCATCGCTCGCGGCAGCCAGTTCATCCAGGTCGCGCAGCCACTGAGCGGCGTCGGTCCCGTCGTCTGTGCCGTTGTTCGTCGCGACATGCCGGCGCAGGTACTCCTCGACCGTCAGCCCAAGCGTCCGGGCGTAGACGGTGATTGCATGCGCCGTTTCGGCGTCGAGCTGAATAGTCGTCGGCGATGTCGCCATGAGCGTAACCTCTTTTCCATCTATATCTTAGCACATAGCGAAGCCCGAGAGCAACTTCTCACCCGTCGTTTGACGGTTCTACCGGAGGCGTATCTGCACCGGTTTTTGACGGAAGGCGAAGCCCGAGTACTGTAGAGGTCGCAAAAAGGAGTCCAAGATGCAACGCGAAGAGCAAAAGATCGCCCACACGATCAAAGAATGGCTGAAGGACAACGGTGTCTTTGGCGCTTACAACGTGGAACAAGGCGAGGCGGACCCGCAGTACGTCATGGTGCCTCCAGATCGAATCGTCCAGGCCTGCCTGGCGACCCATCCGGAATGGGATAGAGCTTTGGTCAGCGACTGCGTGAAACGCTGCAAGGCGAGTTATCCGAGTGTGAGGGTCTTGAAGGATTCCCTCCTGGCCAATCTGGCCGACTGAACCCCGCGGTGTCGGTCAGCGGACAAGCGCGCGAAGCCCATTGGCGAGCTTCTCGATCAGGTCAACGAACTCAAGTACATCCTCCGCGCGAATGACAAGCCGTTGCCCTTCCTGGTAAGTCGGATCCCGTGACACGTTGATGTATTTCCGATCAACGACACCGTCGGTGTGTACCCGCTTGTGACGTCGCTCGAAATACAGCTTGAGCCGCTGCAGATCAGCGGGTGTGAGCAGGTCTTCATACCCCTTCCCGGTCGCCCTCTTCCACAGTTTCGAGGCGTCGTCAATCCGTTGAAACACACCCCGCTCAAGTCGGATGCCTGCGGCGGCAGGAAGCCGCTCGAAGAGTGTCTTGGAGAATTTCTCAAACGCGCCCACAAGCCTTTCTAGTTGAAGTTCGAGCATGTAGCGGCCCCAATCGACAGCATCGTCCGCTCCGTGCCGCTCAGCAAACGTCTGCTGCAATGCGGGAAGAGCGCGGACACCTTTTCGAATGGTCTCAAGAGTGTTCGGGAAGTTCGCGAGGACCGCGTCGTGCCCGCAGGCCGGACAGAAGAATGAGGAACCGAGGGAGGCATAGCGGCAATCGCATTCGTCGCAGCTGAACTCCTGCCGCAAGGCCGTGGCCTCCGCTGGTCTGACGGGGGGAATCGCTCCAGACCTGTAGCGCGTGGTCAATTTGATCGGTCCGATTCTCGTCGGCCTCGAACGTCTGACGGCCGCACCAATCTCCCTGTCCACGTGCCGGTGCATGTCTGCGTTGACTGCCTCACCGAGATGACGGAGCTGTTCTTCGGTATGCCAGGCATCGGCATCGGCTCCGTGATGGCAGAACGGACAGTACACCTGGTCGTCTGAGACCTTTTCGTACCAGTCCGCCTCCAGGATCTTGAAATGCCCGCGACATTGCGTTCCCGGGCACTGCCTGTCGATGAAACCCGCCTCGTCCACGGCAAAGGGCACACTGGTGGTCTGCGGCTTCTCAATCTGGTCCATCGCTCGATGCAGCTCTCGAAAGATGTCGCCCCTGCGTCGTTTCATCCGTGATGTTCTTCTCATCCGCATTCGCTCCAACTGGCGGAGTGTCGTTCGAACTGGGACTGCTGGTACGCATCATACGCCTGTTCCCACCGGGGCTGGTCCCAGCCCTTTGCCTCCCGGGCGACCAGGAACGGCTCGATGCGGTGCTGGTTGGCGATCCGGACACAGGCGACGATGAACCGTTCCTCCTGGCTGAGCTCGTCGGGCGAAGAAGAAGCCACCCCCCTGCCCTGCCCTGCCGCGCTGTCCCGCCGGCACGGTCCGTCGCGAAGTTGCCGCAATCGATCCCGGGCGGCATCCTCGTCGGCCTGGCTGATGAACTCAAAGCGGCGCTCGCGGAGCAGATAGGCCAGCAGTGCCCCGGGGCGGTTGCCTCGAGTGCGGGCCCGTTCGGCCAGAGCGAGAAAATCCAGCCGCCCCCCTTCCGAGCCGTCGATCAGCTTCGCTGCCACGGCCTGCCGATGGAGCTCAAGCAGATCCTCGGTCTGCTCGAGATGCTCGGCCCGGATGTCGCGGATGTCGGGCCCGGAGGTACGCCGCCGCCTTTTTCCCTTCCCCGTCTTCGTCGAGACCCCAGCCGGGTCCGGGGCCCTGGCCCTGAGCCTTCTGGTGTTTTTAGGAGTTCTCGTAAGAGAAGCAGATCTGTTTAATAGGCTGGCTGATCCACCCGGAATTTCGGCCTCAGGGGTAGCTGATTCACCCTGGTCGCTGCGTGCCACACTCGGGGTCCAATCGACGTTGATCCGGTCGTGCAGGCCGAAGCGGTTGAGTTCCCACTGGCGGGTCGGCAGCGGCTCGAGCCAGCCCAGTTCGATCAGTTTCGCGCGGGCCTCGGTCAGCGGCCGGCGTGAGATCCCGAAGATGGCGCTGATCTCGCTGAGTTTCGAGCGGTGATCGATGCGGAAGTCGCCCTGCTCTCTTTGCCAGAAGACGCCGCGCAGCAGCAGAGCGATCATCAGCGTCGTGACCGCGTTGCTGAAGCCCCCTGCCAGTGCCCGCAGCGTGCGACGCGGGACCGGCACGGCCCGCCGCTTGTTCGGGATCTGGTCGAACATCTCCCAGAAGCCGCTGACGTCCTCGAGGGCGATCTCATCGACGGAGACGGCAAAGCGGATCGCGTGCGGCTCGATCGTGACCAGGCGGAGTTCAGCCAGGCGTTTCACGTCGGCTCTGAGATCAGCGAGCGCCGAAGGCGTCCCCCTGCCCCCGACCAGGCGTGAGAGCTCCTGTGTGCTGAACAGCGGCCGTTCGGGTCCGGTCTGGGGACAGGTGTGCCGGCGACGCTCGAGCATCTCAGCGGCGGCGAACCAGACCCGCAGGGCCCGTTTGGAGATTCGGCCGGCGCGGAAGAGCCAGAGTGCGAGGACCAGTTGGTGTGCGGTGAGTTTGACGAAGCCGCCTTCGATCCGTTCGGTGCGGTGCCCGCCCTGTCGGGAGCGGTTTAAGGTGTGTGACATCAGCGGAATCCTTTCCGCCGCAAGCTGGAGCGCAGGCAATAAAACACCCTGGTCGACAGGTCGATTTCACTTGACGAACCAGGCGGATGTGCTAACTTGGAGGGCGTGACACCTTTAGTTGGCGGGCCGGTTCTTCAAGATCTGACCTGCGACTGATACGAAGATGCCGCCTCTTGCCGGAGGCGGTTTTTTCGTGTCTGGACGCTACGTCTACGCCATTTGCGACCTCTTTCCTTGTTTTCGATAATGTGCCCTGCCCCGATCTGCGAGCCAGATGCGGATATACTGTGGGCACGACTGACCTGACCCCCAATATGTGGTGAGTCGCTCCGTGCGTCAAGAGCATAAGTGCGCGCAAGACAAGGACTTACACGCCATTGCCCCACAATCCTGTGGGGTAAGTGAGACCGTAGTCTCACTCTTCTGTGACTGTGGTCTCACTGGGTAGTGTGTGTGGTCTCACAGCCAAACTACTATGGGACCACAGTCGATTTTGTGTGGGACTATGGTCCCACACCACGGAACGTTCTTAAATGCAACGGGTTAACAGGGGGACAGATCCTGTTCATAGTGAGACTCTAGTCTCACTATATGGCGAATGTAGTCCCACACCAACTAGAGAGTGAGGCCACACTCGTTCGAGTGTGAGACTATAGTCTCATATTTGTTGACATCCCAGGACTATGGTCTCATAATCGTGGGTGGGATGGGAGAAAAGTGTGGAAGGAGCCACTGTCATGACAAAAATTATCACGACCACTAACCAAAAAGGCGGATGCGGCAAAACGACGGCAGTCATCTCACTGGCGTCGGCGCTGGCCATGCGAGGCTTTACGGTCACGGTCGTAGATTGCGATCCCCAGACGAATGCGACGCAGGCGTTTGGGGTCGAGGCTGAAGATCTGGACGACGATCAATTCACGGTCGTTGACGCGTTTCTCGCGAAGAAACCAGCGGATCAAATCGAGATGAGTTTTCCCGACCGCATCGGGGGTCGGCTGTATCTCGTTCCGGGGAGCAGGGGGGTTTCCACGGTTCAGTTTCGGTTTGATGCTCACATCAACGAGCGTTTGGCGACCCAGGAGATAACGCAGATTGACGCGGACAACGTGAAAGACGATCAGCGCCGTCGTTTGAAGACATCCCTGGACTCGCTCCGCGGCAAGCGAGATTTCGTCATTATCGACACGGGACCCGAGCTGGGTTTGATGATGACCACCGCCTTAATCGCGGCGGACTACTACCTGATTCCAATGATCCCATCCGGATATGACTTGAAGGGCCTCAAGCTGCTGATGAAAGCAGTCAACCAAATCAGGGAACGGTACCAGCCCAACCTCGAACTGCTTGGCGTGTTGCTGTCGAAAGTGAAGGGGACCAAGCTTGATGAGCAGATTCGGGACATCCTCTCGGCCGCCTTCGAAGAGGGCGACCTGATGAAGACAGAGATTGCGGACAGTGTTCGTCATCGCGAGGCAACTCTGTACGGTGTCTCGATTCACGAGCACGCACCTGGACAAGCAGCCTCAATGCAGTACCTCAGCCTTGCGGATGAGATCCTCGACCGCGTCGGCAACCCCAAACCGATAACCGGCCTACCCGCGTCGCAGGAAGTGTCGCTTGAGACGAGAGCAGCGGAGGGGTAGGCCATGAGCAAACGCAAAGCTGGAGTTCCGGATGGCTTCAAGTTTGAGGTAGACAAACCAATCCGAGCAGGGGACTACCTAGACGAGATCGATGTTCCGCCGTCCAAGCGTTCGATTCCAAAGCCTGTGGTTGCTCCGCAGCCCGTTACACCAAAGCCGATCGAGGCGCCCAATGGCGCTGTCGTTGACGCTCCGTCCGAGGCCCCCGAGACAGAGACGCGAGCAAGAGGCGAACAGCGGAAGCCGAAGCGAGCCAGATTGAATGTGAGCATGGAAGGCCAAAAGCGCCTCAGCGCGTTGGTGTCGAGAATGAGGCGTCTGGGTCCCGAGCCCACGCTTGCAGCGTCAGAGATCCTTGAGGGGCTGATCCTGGCTGCCTACGACGCTCAAGAGCATCTGGACTTGAGCAATGTGCGGCAGCGCGGGAAATATGGCTCGCCATCGCACAAGAACTTTCCCGTGGCGATTGCAGAGAGTCTCACAAGGGCGATCAAAGAAGCCCCGTGAGTGTGGGACTGTAGTCTCACTTAGGAAGTCTCGGAACGGGATGTGGTGCTGTCGGTTTGGCCTAGCATCCCTCAGCGGCGCGAGTCGAGGAGATGTGGGCGCCCCGAGATCGACGCATGTTGATCGGACGCCAGCGGCTTCTTGAGTGCACCGCGATTCGGGGCTTTTCCAACCAAGTGGCCGGATTGCCGGCCCGTTTTTTTTGAACTTTTTTACACCTCTCAGCGGCCTAATCAGGGACGCGTCTCGTTGAGGTGGCAGTTCAGTTGCGCGCCGGCGCCAGCGTGAAGGAGAGCAAGCTCCCCAAAGCGCAGGTCGACGGCCGTGTCCCCGATTTGACATTCGGCGAAGTCGTGTAACTCTTTGACGGAGAGCGAAAGGGATTTGACGACTCGCCGCGAACTGTGCTTTCTTTCGGGTACATGGAAAGCATCGACGCAGAAGACGAAACTGATCCGGTAGGTGAACTTCGCCTGATCCTGGACGAACTGCTGGCAGCGCAGGTGCCGCTTGCAGAGAAGTTCCAGGCAGCGGTTCAGCGACTTGGCGGCGCACGACTCAAGACACGCGACATGCAGACGTTTCGCCAGGTCTTCAACGAGATCGCGGACCGTCTCGGAGTGCGAATAGATGGGCCGGACGGGGAGGCCTGTCGCCTTGGCGTCAAGACACAGGGGAGAAGTGCGAGCTTCAGACTGCTTGCAAGCGATGGAAAACACCGTGGCGGCAAGCGCTGTGTGCCACGGAACCTCGTTCTGAAACCGAAGTAGTTTTTTTGTCCACAGCATGGTCCAGACCGGACCAGCCAACCCGGAGGAGGGAAGCGGATGAAGACACCTCGCGCAGAAATCGAAGAGCGTCGCCGACGTCTGGCACATGTGCTGCTGCGCCGGCATCTGGATCGGCGCAGCGTCGTTTCGAACGAGCTGGTGAGCGAACTGGCTGCCCGGCTCGAGTGCACGAAGGAAGCCGTCGGATCCGACCTGAAGGCGATGAAGGCATGCCGGCGGTGGTCGATTTCGCCGTTCAACACGCCGTGGCACAACCTGTACTTCCTCGAGGTGCAGGTCAACAACGCTGAGTTGCGTGAGATCGCGATCGAGAAGCCCGACGAGGTGTTTCAGAAGATCGCTCGCGAGTCGTCGATGCACGAGATCGGTCCGCACGAGATGGTCCTTGAGCGGATTGTCCAACTGATCAACACGGGGAGCTTCCGTGGCACGCCGTGGCGGGAACATCTGATCGTCGCGAACGGGTTCGTGGTGCACGGCGGCACCGATCGCACGTTGATGTTGCTGATCTACACCGACGATGCGATGTACACCCTCGGCCACTTCGTCCGGGATGTACTGTCGCTCGAGAAGCCGATCGAGAACGTCCGGACGTCGATCGTTGGATGGAACCGGGCCTTCGACGGTTACTCCGGCGATGTCAGCACCAACCGCGATTACCTGGAAGACAGCCCGGATGAGGCCGAGATCGAGGACTAGGCCGCCCAGCAGGAGATGAAGAGCGCGGCCCGACCCGGCCGACTGAAGCGCCTTTGGTGTGCCGGCAAGCAATCAACCAAAGGCAACGCGTTTGAGTAACCGTTTCCAGCGCAGTCCGGGGTCGGGTTGCGCGCATCACAAGGATACATTCCAATGAGTCGACTGTTCAAGCACCGGGTGGTGAGCATGGCTTGCCTTACGGGGGCGTTGATGGGCCTGACTGGTTGCGCGCGGGGCGGTTGCCTGCTCCGCGAGCTGGCGATCGCGATCGCGGCCGAGCAAGCCGGCGAACGGATCTCCGAGGAAATGGAACGCCAGAAGAACCAGAAGGGCTACTGAGCCCGACGGCAGGGTCTGGGGATCTCGAAGATCCCCAGCCTGTTTTTGGACCAAAGCGACAAACGGGGACTGCGATGAAGACGCTTTCGATGGCGGCTGCGGCCGCCTGCGCGCTGATGCTGTTCGGATGCAAGGCGATCGAGGACCTGCAGCGACTGTCCGCCACGCGGGAGTACGCCAGTGCGGTGCAGCAGCTTGGCAATGAGGAACTGGAACCGTACGAGTCGCTGAGCCCCCGCGACGCGGCTTTCGTGGAAACGTGCCGGACAGCAACGCAACGGATTCGGGAACGGTTCGAGCAAGTCGATACGCACAACGTGTTCCCGGAGGTGGTGACCTTCTTCGACGAGGAAGCGATCTCGTTCCTCGAGCGGAGCCTTCTGGCAGAGGCCGAGCTCGCAGACGAAGTGATCCGTTCCGGGATTCCATCGGCCGATGCGCAGGCGCGGCGTCAGCAGGTGCTGGACCAGATCCAGGCGGAAGGCAAAGAACTTGTCCGCAAGCGGGCCGAGCTCGATGCGCTCGTGCTCCGCAAATACGGCGTGGAGCTGTAGCAGCAGGGGAGGGGAGACAGATGTTCTTCACCAGGAAGAAGAAGCGCTACGTGGCCCGGATCATGGAGGGCCTGCGGCGGGGCAACGGCCAGGTGCCGCGATCGGCGGATGGGAAGTGGTTGACCGAGGAGGAGATTGCTGCTGATCCGCGGCTGCGGTTCGACCCGTTCAAGAATCACGAGGGCAAGATCCCGCTGGGCGTGATCGGCGCGCAGATCCAGCAGGACGGTGCGCAGTTGTACGCGTCCAGGGGACAGTGGGTCGGGTTCGGCGACGACCGGCCGGTATCGATCCTGATGCAGTCACGAGGTGGCAAGTCGCGGGCGTTCCTCGAGAACCTGCTTGCGACGCTGCCGGTCGATCAGTCCGTTCTGACGATTGACTGCAAGATGGCCCTGGCGGAATCGGTTGCGCGCCTGCTGGCTGCCCGCGGCAAGGACGTCGGGCTGATTGCGCCGTTCGGGGTCGCGGATCCGCGGCTGAAGGCCTATCTGCGGCCGTTCAATCCGCTGGCGATGAAGCTCGGCGACGACGAGGACAGCCTGGTTGATCTGGCGATGCTCATCGCGGATGCGCTTGTGGTCGCCAGTGACAAGGACGTGCACTGGGACCACGCAGCGCGGGAGCTGATCGAGACCCTGGTGCTGCACGTGCTGACCTGGTCGGCTTACGAGGGGCGTCGCAACCTCAATACGGTGTACTTCCTGCTGATGACAGGGATGGGAACCGGCGATGACGGCCCCGGCGAACTCGAACGCGAGTTGGACCAGAACCAGGCTCTCGGTGGGATTGTCGCGGCCGGTGCCACGGCGCACTTCGAGCGGGCCGAGAACGAGCGGGCGAGCGTCGTATCGACGGCCCGCCGACATCTTTCCTTCCTGCGCTATCCGGCGATCCGCCGGGTGCTCGAGGGCGGACCGAACAACGCGGACCCGATGAATCTGCATTCGGCACCGACGGCGTATTTCTGCGGCGTTCCGGCCTCGAAGATGGCCAGTTGCCGGGGGTTCCAGCGTCTGGCGGTCAACCTGGCGCTCGCGTCGTTCGAGGCGAATCCCGAGCGCAGCAAGCATCAGCGCCAGGAAGGTCGGCGGGTGGTTCTGCTCGTTGATGAAACCTACGCCCTCGGCCGGCTGGAACGCCTGGAGGTCGCCGCCGGCCAGCTGGCCGGGCTGGGCTGCAAGCTGATCACGGCCTGGCAGGACCTGAAGCAGACGCGGATTTACGGCAACGCGGCCGAGACGTTCCTGTCGGGCACGATCATCGCCGGCGCGAACACCGATGTGACCACCCTGGACTGGTTGTCCCGCCGGCTGGGGACGACGACCGTCGTCAACCCGAGCCACTCGAGTCCGTCGTACAACGCGGCCGTCAACGGCGGGGCCACCGGAGACAGCTTCGCGGTCGGTACGCACCCGCTGCTGACCCCGCGCGAGATTGAGATCATCTTCGCCCGCGACGATCCGCAGCAGCGCCTGCTGGTGCTGCTGCCGGGACGCCCGCCGCTGATCGTGCACCGGGCCTTCTTCGACAAGCACGAAGACATGCGGAGGCTGCGCCATGCTCATGGCTGCTGATCCGGTCCCGGTCTATCGCTGGCCGCGGATCCGGGAACGGCGCGACGGGAGCGTCCGCGTCTCGGGCCGCTGCCTGGGCGTCCTGCGCTGGCGACTGCTGTTGCTCGCCACACGGATCGCGCTGCTGGCGACGGGGGTGTACCTGCTGACGATCACGTTTTTGCCGGAGATCTCGCGCTCCTGGGGCGGATGGGCTCTGGAGCATCAACGGACCATCGACGGCTGGATTGAGGATCTGCGCCTGGCCAACCCCTGGCTGGTCCGGGTGCTGGGCGAGAGCGCGAAGCATCTCGCGGCGATGCTGGTGTTCGTTGTGGCGCCGCTGCTGATCATCGCTTCGCGTCCGTTGGCCTGGCTGGTCAGCCTGCCGCTGTGCCTGATCCTCTGGCCACTGGTCTCGCGCCGGATCCGGCTGACGATCCGGCCGGACCGGGTGATCCTGCACCGCCTGCTCTGGCGGGTGGTGCTGCCGCGTCAGGGCGAGGACAGCCAGATCTCGTTCCGCGTCGCGGAGTTGAACACGCTTTCGCCGACAATGGCGCACCTCGCGCAGAGCCGGGCCCTGAAGTTCTTCAGCCCGAAGGGCCCGGTGGCCGCCGTGCTGATGCACGGGCTGCGGAGCTACACGATTGCCTGTCCGCTGATTGCCCGCCGCAGCGACGAGATCGTTGCGGCCTGTCTGTACGCGATGAAACGAACCCGGCCGATGGCCGGTGACCTGCATGGAGACTGGTGATGTCGAAACTTGATCGATCCTACCGGGATGACTTCAACCGTGCCGCGGCGAAGCCGCAGCCGAAGCGGTACGACAAGCCCGAGCCGACCCTGGAGTACCGGCCGGATGGGTGGGTGGTCCGGATGGTGCACCGGGAACTCGACACGCGCGCCCGGGCGGCGAACGCCCAGACACGGCAGCCGCCCGAGCGCGCCCAGAAGCAGCCCGAGCTGGGCCGGTCATTCAGTCGTGCGGCCCGCGGCGGACTCGCGAAGGCGCAGTTCAACCGGGCTGCCGAGAAAGAGAAGGATCAGGGCCGCGGGCGGTAGCTTGCGCGGCGCTGCCCAAACGTAGTAAGGTGAACCATGACCAATGAAGAGCACACCGAACTGTGGCTGACCCCGGAAACCCGGATCGTGACGATGCCGGACGGGACGACGCGGCCGCTGACGTATTCGATGCTGACCTGGGACGCGTACGACGACCTGATCGACCTCGGCTACGAGCATGCGTGGCTGATCTCGCTGGCCGAGTCCCGCGAGAGCTGGCCGGAAGGGCTGCCGTTCGAGATGCGGCTCTCATCGACGATCGCGTACGTGCACAAGGAACACCGTGAGCGTTTCGGGCCGGCCGGGTTCGCACACGGGTAATCCCCCACAGGAGACAAACGCCATGGCGAAGGAGAAGCAGCCGGCCAGGTCGATGCCGGACTTTCATCCCGATTTCTACGTGAACGAAGTCGGCGACGTGGTGGAGGGGATCACCAACCAGACCGGGATCCCGGGGCCGGCCTTCCCGCTCGAGTCGAGCGCGGAGCACCGGCAGAAGAAACAGGCCGAGAAGGAAGGGCCGCGTCGATCCCGGAAGCGGGACGACGGGCGGTCGCGCTGATTGCAGGGGGAAGTCAGATGATCAGGGAACTTGTCGAGCAGTTGCGGAACGAGCAGTCGGTGCTGAGTGGCCAGGTCAAAGAACTCGAGCGGAGCCTGCGGGAGAAGAAGGCGGAGTTGAAGCAGGTGTCCGGGGCCCTGCGTGAGCTGAACGGCAGGAAGCCCAGGAAGCCAGCAGGGCAGGGGGGCGTCACGACCGAGGTGGTCGCTGGCCTGATCGAAGAGGCCCTGGCCGGCGGTCCGCTGACAAGCGAGGAGCTGAAACAGGCGGTCGAGGCGCGGCTGAACGGGCAGCCGCGGACCGGGCTGCATCTGCGGCTCAAGGATGCCCTCGAGAGCGAGCGGTTCCGGCTGCGGGACGGACGGTGGGAACTCACGGCAGTTCCACAGCGGACCCCTTCCTAGACGGTCGGAATTGAAACACCGCGCCCACGCTTAATCTCGAGCAGGTCGGTGTCTCCCATTTCCGTGATCAGGTCTGGGATGCTTACGGTTTGGTAAGTCGAGAACGCTGCCTCTATCGCGACGGTCAGGTCCGGGCGCTTGATGTTCCTGCCCCCAGCAAGGTGATGCGTAAGGGCAACAGCGACCTTGCGCTTCCGCTTTCCCCACCCTGACGCTGCCCGGAAAAAGCGGGCGACGTACGGGTTACGTTCAAACTCCCGCTTTAACGCAGCCTTGAGGGCAGGATTGTTCTTGTACGGTACGCGGACCTT
>JAUIEC010000025.1 GCA_030428945.1 Phycisphaerae bacterium
TTGACCAGCCCGTTGGCCAGCCTCTCGCGAACGGCGTCGTCCTGTGGGTAGCTGGATTGGAGTTTTCGCAGTTCGTTGAGGAGATTGTCGGCTCGCTCGGTATCGGCTTTTGCGTTGTTGAACGCGTTGAACAGCCCGTTGGCCAGCCTCTCGCGAACGGCGTCGTCCTGTGGGTAGCTGGATTGGAGTTTTCGCAGTTTGTCGAGGAGATTGTCGGCTCGCTCGGTATCGGCTCCTGCGTCGTGGAGCGCATTGAACAGCCCTCTGGCCAGACTCTCGCGGACGGCGTCGTCCTGTGGAAGGCCGATGATGGAGTCGACGAGTTGCGTGAATCGATCGAGCTCGATGGCGGTAACCTGACCCTGCGTCCACATGAATGCACCAACAGCCCGGACCAGCGCAGGTTCCTCGGTCGACTCCGCCAGGCGGCGGCCGCGCCTCTGTATGGCGGCGTTATCACCCTTGGCGTATTCTCTGCGGCCGAGAGCCAGGTGGGCGTCGGCCAGTGCTGCGGGATTTCGGTTTGGCCCGGGTTTCAGCAGCAACGGCAGGGCGGCATGCGAAGGGAAGTTGTCGGCAACCCGCTTGACGAAGTCGTGCATGCCGAGTGTCCAGGCCAGGTCGATCAACGCTTCAGCCAGCAAAGGATCTTCCGTCAGTCGCCAAAGGACGAACGCTTCGCCCAGTATGTCGGGTTCCAAGTGCGGCGCGTAGACGCCGGTGGCACCGGAAACCAGCAGCGCGTAGGTGGCGCCGTTCCAACCGGAACGGCTCGGAATGCCGACCGATTCAGCGTGGTTCAGGGCTTCGGAGAGGGTGCTCGCTCTGCCGCCGTCTCGCAGGCCGCGGCACATCGTCGCCAGACATACCAGGCGGGCCCAGGCGTCGGGATCGGAGGCCGACTCCGCACTCCGCAACCGCTTCACGGCGTGATGCCATTCACGGTTCCGCAGGTGATGGACCAGGTCTTCCACACTCCAGTTGAGACCGGCCTGCTGGTCGCTCTCTCGGATGGCCTCGGCGCCCATCGCAGCGAACAGGGGACGGCACCGCGGGTCGATTCTCTTGACGACGGCGCGCCGTGCTTCGATGTCCGTGGATGTCAGTTGCTGACCGGAATCCTCGGCATCCTGGCGAATGATGGCGTCCAGGGCGTCATCGTCGAGGCCGGTCAACGAGTGCTCGGGCTGCCGCTGCAACGAACGGATGGACTGCCGCGGGTCGGACGTGTTGAAACGTCGGTGCGTCTGCCAGAAATTGCCCCCCTCCTCACCCTCGGTTTCCAGCAGAGGCAGCCAGGGTGGTTCGAGAGGTTGGCCGGGAAGGTCCGAGCCGACTCCCGTTCGGACCACCTCGCGCTCAAGCAGCAGGACGCGGACCCGCGTGCCCGCTGTCCAGCGCTGACTCTTGTCAGGGTCCGAGAGTTTGCTCAGGATTGCGCCGATGGCGGCGGCGTGTTCTGCCACGTAGTCGAAGACGATCAGCGTCGACTTGGTAGGATCCCACAGGTCCCACCGGTGGAAGGTGGGCTTGTGATTGCCGGCTTCGCAGAAACCGGCCGTCCAATCGGCGGCGACGGCGTCGCGACAACACTGCAAGGCGAGACGGCTCTTGCCTGCGCCGGCTGGTCCGGTCCAGAGGTCCCAGGAGAACCGACGCGGGTCGTCCAGCCAGTCGGTCAGGAGTTTCCGTTCGCTGTCACGACCCACCAGTCGGATCCGCTCATTGCGAAAGACGAACCGGTCGCGCTGATTGTCGGGATCAGGAGTCGGGAGCGTCAGATCCGGGTGGTGCAGCAGCTTCAGGGTGTCCTCGACACGCTGCAAAGCCTCGTGTTGCTGCTCGAGCAGGTGCACAACCCAGTGGGCAGTAGCCTCGATGCGGCTGATTCGCTCACGGACCTCCGTGGCGTGCTGTCGCCATTCGGCCGTGAGATCAAACAAAGCACGGCGGAGCGAGTGGACGTCCCGGGCCAACCGGGTTGTACGGCGAAGCAGCACGCTGCTGACGAGCAACTGCATGGCCTCGGCCGCGCAGCCCTCCGTCGCGAAGTCTTCCTTCAGGTATTCCCAGAGGGCTTCGCCGAGGCGCCGGTTGAGCCGGTCGGCGATTCGCCGGCCATCGGCGCTGGAGGGGCCAAAGGGGAGCGATGTCTCCGGGCTCAGCCGTTGGAGGAACGCGAACCACGCCTCGCGGCTCAAGCCGAAGGCAGAGCGGTCCTGGATCAGCCGCCAGGTCTCGCCCTCGAACAGCAATTGGAACGGCGACTGATACGATGAAGAACTTGCGCGCCTGGCGGTCTCCGTGGCGGCGACTTCGGCCCAGACCTCCGGTGCCCGGTTCGCGTGGGCGCGGAGCCAGTTTCGCGCACCGTCTCCGTCCGGTCGAGGAAGGCGGTCGCCTCGCTGCGGGTCGGCCGCATCCAGCAGCATTAGCCGGACGGCATGGCCGACCGCCTTGGTCAGATCGTGGTTGGCAAAGAAAATCGAAGCGCCTCGCAGGCGGCTTCGCAGGCGGGCGGCGACCCACGCCTGCAAGAAACCAGGGATCGTCGCGAGGACGAGTCCGGCCGCGACAAACGCGAGCGTGGCCAGGTCCGGAAGGGCAGCCGTCTGGCCCGGCTTCAGGCCGCGGGCCTTGAGCCCCATCACGGCAACGACCAGGACCAGGAAGACGATCCACACGACCCGTGCCAGCCACACGGGCATTGCCCGCCGCGCCAGCCAAAGCGATTTTCCCCAGAACTGCCGCATGATGCCTCTGCACGTTCCCCGGATGAGTTCTAGGGAATTATCCTAGTATAAACAACGGCGCCAACTCCTTCCGCGTGGCCTTCGGTGCGATCTGCGACCCTGACTGCCGGTGCGGCCGATTTGCGCGTATACTGCGGGGTCCGCACGAGTCGGGGGTTTGAGGATTGCTGCGCATGGGACGATTTGCGAACGGGCTGGTTCTGCTTGCGCTGCTGGGCGTGCTCAGCGGCTGTGGCGACTTTGAATTCAAGCCCTGGAACCCGTTTGAGAAGAAGGAACTGCCGCCTGAGCCCAGCGCCGAGCGGGCCCGCGAGCGCGACCCCGTGCTGGCCGAGACCGTCGGGGCCTACACGCTGGTCAGCGCCGCCGACTCGCTTCGCCTGCGCGGCTTCGGCCTGGTCGTCGGACTCGGCGACCGCGGCAGCAGCGACTGCCCGACCTCGGTCCGCGACTACCTGGTCGACTACTTCCGCAAGGAATTCGCCCCGCTCGACGGCGCCGGCGTCTCGTCGATCTCGCCCGACCGGCTGATCGACTCGTCCGATACCGCCGTCGTCGAGATCATCGGCGACATCAAGTCCGGCGCCCGCCGCGGACATCGCTTCGACGTGCAGGTCAGCGCCCTCGGCGCCGAGACCCGCTCGCTCGAAGGCGGCGTGCTGCTGCCGGCCGAACTCAAGATCTTCCAGGCCACCCCGCGCGGCGTGATCGCCGGGCGACCCCTCGCCCGGGCCAGCGGATCGATCTTCACCAATCCGTTCGGAAACCCCACCGGCGGCGAACGCGGCGTGCGACGCGGCTTCGTCCTCGGCGGCGGCCGGACGCTCGACGAACGCAGCGCGCGACTGCTGCTCGAAGAACCGTCGTACTCGATGGCCCGGCGGATCGAACGGCGGATCAACGAACGCTTCGGACAGCGCCCGGCCGCGGCCGAGGCGATGAGCCGCGGCTACGTCGACCTGAACACCCCTGACCACTACAACAACGACCCCGAGTGGTTCCTCGACCTGGTCCTGCACCTGCAACTCGAGAATTCGCCCGAGTACCTCGAACGGCGGATCCGCGACCTGCGCACGCTGGTCAACGGTGACGCCCAGCGCCTCGAGCACCTCTCGCTGATCTGGGAGGGCATCGGGCGGAACATCATCACCGAGATCCAGCCGCTCTATGAGGCGGACGACCCGCTGATCCGCTACTACGCCGCCCGGGCCGGACTCCGCCTCGGCGATGTCAACGCGCTCGGACCGATGGCCGCCGTCAGCACCAGCAGCGGACACTCCCACCAGATCCTGGCGGTCCGCGAACTCGGCCGGGCCCGCGTCCCGGGCACCACCGAACGACTGGCGGCCCTGCTGAACGTGGCCGACCAGCAGATCCGCGTGGCCGCCTACGAGGAACTGGTCGACCGCGGCTACGGCCCGATCCGCAGCGAACCGTTCGCCAGCGCCGCCGACCCGCGCGAACTGAACTTCATCCTCGACCTGGTCCCGTCCGATGGCCGTCCGCTCGTCTACGTCCGGCGGACCGGGCAGCCGCGACTGGCGATCTTCGGCGGCCCGCTGAAGGTGCAGACGCCGCTGTTCTATCGCCACCCGCTCGACTGGGTCACGCTCGACACGGCCGACGGCGGCGACGAGATCACCGTCCTGGCCCGCGGACGGACCACCGGGCGGTTCGCTCCGCCGTTCCAGGTGCCGGCCGAAGTGTCGGACCTGGTCCGGGCCCTGGCGTTCACCGCCCGCGGCACGCGCGCCCGCGACGCCCGCGGCCTTGGGCTGCCGTACTCGGTGGTTGTGCAGGTCCTGAGCGGACTCGAAGATACGGACTCGATCGCCGCGCCGGTCGTGATCGAGGAACGCAGCGTGACCGAACTGCTCGGACCGGCCGAATCCGGCGGTCGCCCCGAGGCCGAGGCGCCCCCGTCCCGCCGTCGCGAGGCCGAAGCGCCCGACGGCGACCCCGACCTTCCCGCCCGAGAGAACGAGTGAGATGGCCAAACGTCCGACACGAAAGAAACGCACCACCAGCGCCCCGCGGCGCATGCGCCTGCAGAAGTACCTGGCCGACTCGGGGGTGACTTCGCGGCGGCATGCCGAGTCGTACATCCTCGAAGGACGCGTGCTGGTCAACGGCGAAGTGGTCGATACGATCCCGTCCTTCGTCACGCCCGGCGAAGACGAAGTCCGCTTCAACGGCAGCGTGGTCAGGCCGCAGCAGCACGCCTACTTCCTGATCAACAAGCCGACCGGGATCGTCTGCACGCAGCGCGACCCGGGCGGTCGCATGCGGGTCGTCGACCTGCTGCCGGAAGGCATCCCGCGCGTCTATCCCGTCGGCCGCCTGGACGTCGACAGTTCCGGACTGCTGCTGCTGACCAATGACGGCGAACTGGCCGCCAAGGTCAGTCACCCCAGCTACGGGCTGCCGAAGGTCTACCGCGTCGAGGTCAAGGGCGAGGTCCCACGCGACATCGTGGCCCAGATGCGAAAGGGCGTGTACCTGTCGGACGGCCGGGCCCGCGCCTCGGAAGTCACGGTCGTGCACCACGCCCGCGACCGCAGCGTGCTCGAACTGACCCTCCGCGAGGGTCGCAACCGACAGATCCGCCGCATGCTGGCCCGCCTCGGACACCCCGTCAAAACGCTCAAGCGGATCCGCATCGGACCGCTCGAAGTCCGTCGCCTGCCCGACGGCGCCTGTCGGCGCCTCAGCGGCGTCGAACTCGACCGACTGCTCGACGCGCTCGAGACCGCCCGGGCCGAGGCGGCCGCCAACCGCCCGCGACGAACCCGCCGACGCGGCCGACCCGCCGAGCGCGACGGCGGCCCGCGGCGCCCCGAGCCCGCCCGCGAAACGAAACGCAAGCGGCGGATCGTCAACTGATCGGTCCAGCCCGCGTCCGGAAGCAGGGGCCGGGAACCGGGTTCCGGAGCCCGGCAGAGGGCCGCGCGGCCGCGCCCCTTGACCGTCCGGTTACCATCTGGCATGAACTACCTGTCGCACTTTGTGTTCAACCATGAAGTCTGCGGCCATCCCGTCGTGCCGCACTTTGTCCTGGGGGTCGCGATCCCGGACCTCTGGCCACGCGTCTCGCGACGGCGGCGGATCCACTGGCCCAGCGTCCGCGCCAGCAGTCCGACGCACGCCAGCGGGCAGGCACTGCGGGCCGGGCTGCTGAACCACGTGGCCGCGGATGCCGCCTTTCACCAGAGCGGCTCGTTCCTCGACTGGCAGGCGGAACTGGCCGCGGCCCAGCCCCGGGCGCGGCACCATGCCGTTCGCGATTTCCTGGCGCATGTCACGCTCGAACTGGCCCTTGACCATCACCTGGTCCATGCCGATCCGGGCCTGGCCGACCGTTTCTACGGCGTGCTGGCGGAGGCCGACCCGTCCGCGGCCGAGCGGCACCTGGCGGACGTGGGACGCGTCGACGCCCGCGGGCTGGCGACGCATGTCGGCTTGTTCCAGGAGCGTGGCTTCCTGCGGGCCTACGGCGAGCGGCTGGCACTGCGGGCGGCCATGCGGTTCGTCCTCGGGATGGTGCGGGTCGAGTTGGAACCCTTGCCCGACGACGCGCTGGACCGCGTGGTCGACGGGGCCATCGCCCTGGCGCGCCCGGACGCGGTCTGGTCCGACCTGCGGCGGAGTGCGGCCGCCCGGCGAATCGAGTAGAATTCCCGGCGTCAGGGCCCGGCCGAATCGGCCGCGGTGTCGCGTTCGCGGCGCGGGTCCGGTTGAGCCAGATCGTAAGGAGATGATCCATGCGCAACGGAGTGAAGGCACTGGCCGTCCTGGCGGCTGTGGGCGTAACCGCGACGGCCCTGGGACAGGACGACACGACGACGAATCCGCTGGCGGCCCTGGGTGCGCTGGGTCCGATTCTGATCGCGGTGTTCCTGTACTTCTGGGCCCAGTGGGGCGGCTTCCGCCTGTTCACCGGCAACTTCTAGGTGCCGGACGTTCGATCACGATGACAGCCGCATGCTTCGCTGGTCGAGGGATGCGGCTGTCTCTTGCGCCGGGCCGGCTTGACAGTTTCGCGGGCCGGCCCGACAGTACAAGGCTGGCGATTGCAACAGAAAGACCCCGGACCAGCCGGTCCCGGCGCGGTCTCGCGGGGGCACGAAGAAGGAGTTGGCGGCGATGGCATTGAAAGTCGGTATCAACGGTTTCGGTCGGATCGGAAGGCTTGTCTTCCGGGTCGCCGCGAAGAACCCGGACATCGAAATCGTCGGGGTCAACGACCTGGTCCCGCCGGATTCGCTGGCGTACCTGCTCGAGTACGACTCGACCCACGGCCGCTACGACGGCGAGGTCTCGCACACCGAGTCGGCCCTGGTCGTCGACGGCCAGACCGTCCGCAGCTTCTGCGAACGTGACCCGGCCAACCTGCCGTGGAAGGACGTCGGCGTCGACTACGTGATCGAATCGACCGGCATCTTCCGCGACCGCGCGGGCTGCGAAAAGCACCTGGCGGCCGGCGCCAAGCGCGTGCTGATCTCGGCTCCGGCCAAGGACGCGGACATTCCGACGTTCGTCCTCGGCGTCAACGAAGAGAAGTACAACAAGGCCAGCGACACGATCATGTCGAATGCCAGTTGCACGACCAACTGCCTGGCCCCGGTCGCCAAGGTCGTCAACGACAGCTTCGGCATCGCCGAAGGCCTGATGACCACGGTCCACGCGATGACCGCCACCCAGCCGACCGTCGACGGCCCTTCCAGGAAGGACTGGCGGGGCGGGCGCGGCGCGGCCCAGAACATCATTCCTGCCTCGACCGGGGCGGCCAAGGCCGTCACCCTCTGCATTCCGGAACTGAAGGGCAAGCTGACCGGCATGGCGTTCCGCGTCCCGACCCCGAATGTCTCGGTCGTCGACCTGACCGTAAAGACCGATAAGGACACTTCGCTGGCGGAAATCGGCAAGGCGATCCAGGAGGCCGCCAACGGCCGGATGAAGGGCATCCTCGGCTACACCGACGAGCAGGTCGTCAGCTCGGACTTCATAACCTGCCCGCTGTCATCGATTTACGACGCGGGCGCCTGCATCGAACTGAACTCGAAGTTCTTCAAGCTGGTCTCCTGGTACGATAATGAATGGGGCTACTCGAACCGGATTGTGGATCTGGCGTGCTACGCCGGGAAGCAGGACGGATTGATTTAGCCGGTTCGATTCGTACCATATAACGTGCTTCAGGCGGGGCCCATCCGGCATCAGGGGTGGGCCCCGTGCTTAGGAGCCTTTGGCGGAAAGACACATGCCCAGGAAATCTGTCCGGCAACTGGATCTGAACGGACGCCGCGTCCTCATCCGGGCCGATCTGAACGTGCCGCTGGACGCCGAACAGCGGATCACTGACGACCAGCGGATCGCCAAGTTCCTGCCCACGCTGGAACTTGTCGTCCAGGCCGGCGGCCGCGCCATCGTGATGAGCCACCTTGGCCGACCAGACGGCAAGCCCCAGCCCGCCATGTCCCTTCGCCCCGTCGCCACCCGGATCGAGCAACGCCTCGGCCGCCCCTGCGGTTTCGTCGAGGACTGCATCGGACCCGCAGCCGACCAGGCCGTCGCCCAGGTCGAACCCGGCGGCGTGCTGCTGCTCGAGAACCTGCGGTTCCACGCGGGCGAAACGATCATCGACAACGTCAAGAAGAACCCGGACGGCAGGCTGACGGCCGACGAGGAGGCTGCCCGGGCGGCCTTCGCCGCTGCCCTGGCCCGGCACGCCGACGTCTACGTCAACGACGCGTTCGGAACCTGCCACCGGCAGCACGTCAGCATGTACGACATTCCCGTCGCGGTCGGCCGGGCCAACACCGCGGTCGGACTGCTGGTCGAGAAGGAACTGCAGTACCTGGGCGCGGCCCTTGAAACGCCGCAGCGCCCGTTCGTCGCGGTGCTCGGCGGTGCGAAGGTCAGCGACAAGATCGGCGTGATCCGCAACCTGATCCCGCGGGTCGACCAGATCCTGATCGGCGGCGCGATGACCTACACCTTCTGGGCCGCGCAGGGCCGCGGGATTGGCAAGAGCCTGTGCGAACCGGACAAGCTCGACCTGGCCCGCGAACTGATCGCCGAGGCTGGCGACAAGCTGCACCTGCCAACCGATTCGCTCGCCGGCCCGTCCTTCGCGGCCGGCAACGAGCAGACCATCGCGGGCGATCTGCCCGACGATCTGATGGGGCTGGACATCGGCCCCGAGACGCTGGCTTCCTACGCGGCGATCATCCGCGCGGCCCGGACGGTGGTCTGGAACGGTCCGGTGGGGGCGTTCGAACTGAAGCCGTTCGACACCGGCACGTTCGGCCTGGCGGCGGCGATTGCCGACGCGACCGACGCCGGCGCGACCACGATCATCGGCGGCGGCGACAGCGCCGCGGCCGTCGAGCAGGCCGGCCTGGCCGACCGCATGAGCCACATCAGCACCGGCGGCGGGGCCTCGCTGAAGTTTCTCGAAGGCAAGAGTTTCAAGCCGCTGGAAGTGATCGACGAGGCCTGACGTGCAGATGCGAAACGCCGGAATCAGGATTGCCCCTTCGCTGCTGGCCGCCGACTTCGCGCGGCTGGGCGAGGACATCGCGGCCGCGACACGCGGCGGGGCGGACATTCTGCACCTGGACGTGATGGACGGGCACTTCGTGCCGAACCTGTCGTTCGGGGTTCCGGTGGTCGAGGCGATCGCCCGCGAGACCGAGCAGTTCCTCGACACGCACCTGATGATCACCGATCCCGGGCGGTACGCCGAACCGTTCGTCAAGGCCGGGGCCGGCGGGATCACCTTCCACATCGAGGTGGTCGAGGATGACCCGCGGACCGTGGTCCGGCAGATTCGCGACCTGGGCGCGCGGGTGGGGGTGGCGCTGAATCCGGGGACACCGGCCGAGGCGATCGAATCGATTGTTGACCAGGTCGACCTGGTCTGCGTCATGACGGTCTGGCCGGGTTTTGGCGGCCAGAAGTTCATCGACGACTGTCTGCCGAAGATCGAGACCCTGGCCGGTCAGATGCGTGACGACCAGTGGCTCGAGGTCGACGGTGGGGTGGATGCCAGTACAGTCAGTCTGTGTGCCGCCGCGGGGGCCGATACGTTCGTGGCCGGAAGCGCGGTCTTCGGACGGGACGATGTCGGGGCAGCGATCGCAACGCTGCGTGACAACGCCCAGGGCGCGGTCGCAGGCAAGTAGGGACTATTGATGAAGATCGTTCTGTTTCCGACCGCGGCCAGCGAATGGCGTTCCAAGGGCCGGTTGCTTGGGCGGGTGGAACTCTCGCCGACCGAAGCCGGCCTGGCGCAATGCGGCGACTGGGCCGACGAGGTGTCGGAACTCGGGGTCAAGGCCATCTACCATGCGCCCGACGAGTTGTCGGCCGTTACGGCCGAGACGCTCGGCAAGCACCTGGACGCGGCCCGCAAGGCGGTCGAGGGTCTGCTGGAGCCGGACGTCGGACTGTGGGCGGGTCTGACCGACGCGCAGCTCAAGGCCCGGTTCGCCAAGGCCCATCGCAACCTGAGCGAGGCGCCGCTGAACATCCGCCCGCCGGAAGGCGAACCGTTCTCGAAGGCGCTCGAACGCCTCGAAGCGGCGATCCGCAAGCAGATCGGGCGGAACGGCATTCCGGCGATCGGCTTCGTCCTGCGTCCGCTGGCCCTGGCGATGGTCCGCAGTTGTTTCGAAGAGAACGGGGCGACCGAGATTTACGAGATGACGCGCGACGAGGATCTGCCGCGCGTCTTTGAAGCGGACGCGTTTCCGCAACCGGCTCTGAAGCCCTAGTATCCGAAGTAAGCAGGTAAGCAAGGAAGTGGAATGTGAAGCGTGAATGTCCGCCAGCGCCGTCGGAGGCGGCCGCCTCTTTCACTCTGGTAGGACTTCACCCGATCACGGCCGAAGGATGAGGCTCATGGAAGCACCGCAGCAACGCCGCAACGTCGAAGTTCCCGAAGGACTCTGGATCCGCTGCTCGAAGTGTACGGCGATGATCTACCGCCGGATCCTCGAGGAGAACCTGCAGGTCTGTCCGGAGTGCCAGCATCACTTCCGCGTCTCGGCCCGCACGCGCATCGAGCAGTTGAACGACCCCGGCACGTTCGAGGAGTTCCTGGCCGACCTGGAGTCGACCGACCCGCTCGAATTCAACGACCGCATGACCTACAAGGAACGGCTCGGCAAGATCAAGGGCAAGAGCGGCGAACGCGAAGCGATCGTCGTCGGCAAGGGCTTCATCAAGGGCCGCCCGGTCATCATGGGCGTCATGAACCCCGACTTCATCATGGGCTCGATGGGCTCGGTCGTCGGCGAAAAGGTCGCGGCCGCCGCCGAGCGGGCGATCGAAGAGGACCTGCCGCTGGTGATGGTCACCTGCAGCGGCGGGGCCCGGATGATGGAGGGCATGGTCTCGCTCGTGCAGATGGCCAAGACCTCGGCCGCGATCGGCAAACTCGACGATGCCGGCGGACTGTACATCGTGGTGATGACCGACCCGACCACGGCCGGCGTGGCCGCCAGCTTCGCGTTCCTCGGCGACTTCACGCTGTCCGAACCGGGCGCCCAGATCGGCTTCGCCGGCCCGCGGGTGATCGCCAACACGATCAAGGCGACCCTGCCGGAAGGCTTCCAGAGCGCCGAGTTCATGATGGACCACGGCTACATCGACCGCATCGTCCCGCGCCACGAACTCCGCAGCGAGATCGCGCGGATCATTGATTACTGCAATAAGTAGCGCGACTTCGTCGCGAGGGAACAGGGAACAGGGAACAGGGGGCTGGGGACCGGGGACCCGATCCAGCAACGCCCGCCCCATCCTTGAACACAACGGGTGCCCGTCCTTGAGCGAGCGCAGCGAGCGGAAGGGTGGGGGACTGTGTTTTGCTTCGACGAGAGTCAGTGCTGCCAGGGTTGACGGCGAAGTCGCCGTGCGCCCCGAGCGTTCACCCGACGCCCAGGTCCGCCCGCGCCGCCTGCAGCCTCTCATAGACCGCGTCGAGCGAGATCGGGATCACCCGCGCGTCGCCGGTGACGCTCATGAAGTTCGTGTCTCCGCCCCAGCGCGGGACGATGTGCCAGTGCATGTGACCCGGCAGACCCGCCCCGGCGCAGCGGCCGAGGTTCATCCCCAGGTTGTACCCGTCGGCCCTGAACGCCGCGGTCAGCACCCGCTTCGCATCACGCAGTTGCCGCGCCAGGTCGCAGACGATCTCGTCCGGCAGTTCGTCGGGTTCCGGAACGTGCTCGAGCGGCGCCACCAGCAGGTGCCCGCCGGTGTAGGGAAAGCGGTTCAGCAGCACCATCGTCGTGGCCGTCCGCCACAGCACGTGGTGGACGGCGTCGCTGCCCGGATCTTCGCGGTAATCGCACAGGAAACAGCCGCCGCCGCAGTCCCCGCCGTCGTCATCGCCCAGTTGCTCGATGTAGGCCATCCGCCACGGGGCCCAGACGTTCCGGCTGCGTTCCGGCATGGTTGGCTACTCACCCAGGCGGCCGGCCACCTCGTCGTTTTCCAGCCGCGGAAGGACTCGGATCGTCCGCTGCGAACGCTGCTCCAGGCCGCTGGAGGTCACCGCCACCAGTTCCAGGCGATAGGCGCCCGGACGACTGAGCGTCACCTGCCCGCTCGCGCCGCTGCCGATCGACCGCCCGTTCAGCATCCAGAGGAAATCGGCCGAATCCTCCCAACTGGCCGGGCACTCGGCCGAGAAGCCCAGGTGCAGCGGTTCGATGCCGATCGCGGACGAGACGCGGATGCTGAGCGGCGTGTTGCGGAAGGTGCTCGCGGTGGCCGGTGCCCGCATCGTTCGCGGCGGGGTCGCGGTCGGTTGTCGCGGAGGCGGCGCCGGCTGGCGGGCGGTCATCACGCCGCGTCCGGGTGGCTGCGTGACCGGGCGCCGGTCCGGGGCCTGTTGCGCGACCGGGGTCGGGCGCGAGCGGGGCGGCTGGGTCACGACCCGCCGCGGGGCCGGTTCGGGCCGCGCGCGGGGTGGGGCCGCCTGACGCGGTGCCGCGATCTGCCGCGGCGGCTGGGTCCGGGGACTCGGCGGCGGGGCGGTCCGCTGACGCGAGGCGACGCGGGTTTCGGCGGCCGGCGAGATGCCGGGCGTGTCGCCTTGGCCACGGAGCAGGTCGATGCCCTCGCGGTTGCCTTCGAGCGCCTGGCGGCGGGCGAGGACGGTCGCGGGCGTGTTGGGGCTGGCCCCCGAGACCTTGGCGAAGAAGTAGGCCGCCAGGTCGGGCGTGCGTTCGTGCCCCTTGTCCTTGATGACGATCCAGGCAAGCTGGTCATAGCCGCGGGACTGGTACCACTTGACGGCCTGCCGCGACTCCTCGCGACAGATCTTGAAGTCGTTCTGCGTGTTGACGATGAAGATCGGGTGTCCGAGCGACCGCTTGGTCAGTTCGGGTTCGAGGACGTAGTGCGAGAAGTTCGCCTGCCGGACGCCCAGCGTCGTGAACCGTTCGGGGTGTCGGTTCAGCATGTAGTGGGCCATGTATCCGCCCGACGACCAGCCCGTCGACAGCACGTGGCTCGGGTCCGCATCGGTGGTGGCGAAGACATGGTTGAGGATCGCCAGCGTCGCCTTCTCGTCGGAGATCAGCGGCTTGGAGCGGGTTCGCAGCGGGAACTCGGCCAGCACGTCGGGGGCCCGCAGTTCGGGCGCGACGACCACGAATCCGTAGCGGTCGGCTTCCTGCTCCCATTCCTCACGCTGCGCGCGGGAGTTGTCGAACGGCTTCATCCCGTGAAACGAGACGACCACCGGCCAGCTTCGCTGGGCGCGGACCTGCGGCGAGGCGTTGACGTAGTCTTTCGGCAGGTACAGGTGGTAGTTGCGTTTGGTGGTTGGTTCCTTGATGTAGCTGCGCTGACCGAGCCCGTGGGGCTGGGGAACGGCACAGCCGACGGTCAGCAGGGCGAGACCACAGACCAGGACGAGTCGCGTTCGACCAATGCTCAAGATACGAATTCTCCACGGTCCGCCGGGCGGCGAACGAACATCCACGCCAGGGCCCGCAACGGGGGACGCCGTCCGGTTGCAGTTCAACCGTCAACGCACGGGGAAAGCCGGGCAACGTCCTGTCGCGCCAAATCCGTCCCTGGAATCAGACCACACCGTGTCAAAGTATAACATCGGCCGGGTGACGAGGCACGCCTGAGCGAAAAGTCTGATAACTCTCATAGGGAGCGAGGGAGCGAGGGAGCGAGGGAGCGAGGGAGCAAGGGAGCGAGGGAGCCAGGGAGCCAGGGAGCCAGGGCCGGGGCGCCGGACCGTGCGCATGTGTGCCACTGCGATCTTCGCAGTGCCCTGGTGCCACGGCGACCCGCAGTGCCCTGGTGCCACGGCTCTTGAGCTCTTGAGCAGTGTCTTCTCCGCACGAGTCGAATCGGGACCGCCCGGTCGCGGGTCGTAGGGTGCGTCATCGACGCGGCAGACCACGCCCACAATGCACGCGGAAGCCGCAGGCGTCGATGCCGCACCGCCTGGCGTCGCTCCGGGCGACCTTTGTCACCCGGACCGCCACCCGCTACCCTCCGAATCATGCTCGAGAACGAAAGGGGACCTCGATGCCGACTCGACGCACGTTTCGCCGCCTCGCCCTGGCCGCCGCGTGCGGCACGCTGCTCCAGTTCGCGACCTGTGCCGCCATCGTTCAGCAGGCCCTCATCGCCGGCCTGATCAATGCGACCACCAACGTCCTGGTCGACCCCGTCGCCGACGCCGCGGCCGACGCCGCCCGCGACGCCCTCGAACCCTGAACAGGCCGGCACGCCCCGACCCCCAAACGAGGCTTTTGCGTCAGAACGCAAAAGCCTCTGAGTAAGCAAGTAAGCACGTGACCAAGTAACAAGTTGTGCGTACGAGGTTGTTTCTCCAAACCTTGCTTACCTGGTTGCTTGCTGACTTGCCTCCAAACGCGAAGGGAGCAAGGCCCCATCCGGCGACCTCGCTCCCTTGCTCCCTCGCTCCCTGGCTCCCTCGCTCCCTCCCAGGCGCCTACGGCTGGTGGATCCAGATCTGCCGCGGAGCGCTCAGCCGGGTGTCAAACCCTTCCAGGATCGTGTCCACCAGCGTCGCACCGTCCTGCGCCGCGATGTTCGCCAGCGAGTAGATCGCGTGGTGCGCCCGGTCGGCCACGTAGCCCGTCCCGGCTTCGTCGACCGCGACGCCGTGCAGTTGCGGGGCCGGTGTCGCGTCGAGCGTGATCGTCGCGCCGGGCTGCACCGGGCCGTCAAGCTGGTCGGCCTTGTCGAACACGTAGATGCCGTTCGAGCCGTCGACCACGTACAGGTTGCCGCCCGCATCGACCGCCAGGTCCTCGATGTTGCCCAGTACGCTGCTCGTGATCTCGCGGTCGGCCGGCACTTCGCCGTCGGCCCCGGCCGGGTTGTGCCAGACCAGGATGCGGCTCGAATTGACGTTCAGCCCGGACGTGTCGGAGGCATACAGGGCTCCGTTCGGTCCGATCCAGAGGGCGTCGATGGTCATCTCGATGCTGCCGCTGTAGGGGAAGCGATCGTCGGGCGCGAACGTGCGGGTCGGCGTGACGTCGCCGTCGAAGCTCGGCTGCGAAACGCCGGCGAAGGCCAGGATGCCCTCTTCCGCGTTTGCGTTGCCGACGTAGAGCGTGTCGCTGGCACGGTCGTAGGCCAGGGCGATCGGTGATTCGAGCAGCGTCTTCGGACCGTCGACGATCCGGTCGGCCGGGGCGTCATCGCTGGCCTGGAAGGCGTTTTCGTAGATTACCAGGCCGCCGTTCTGGCGGGTCGCGATCAGCATGCCGGCCGGGGTGACCAGCACCGAGCGGGCCTGGAACAGCCCGGTCGCGGCCCCGGCGTCGAGACGGGTCGTCGGCGGAATCTCGCCGTCGATCTGGCCGGTGCCGTAGGAGGTGATCCGGCTGCCGCTGCCGTTGCTGGTCACGAACAGCGTGGCCGGCGGCAGGACCACGTCGATCTCGACCGTGTCGGTGTCGGTGCCGCCGTTCCCGTCGCTGGTGGTCAGCGTGAAGGTCAGCGTCTGGGGGGTGGCCGGGGCGGTGAAACGGGTGCCGGCGCTGGTCGCGCTGGCCAGGCTGACGGGGGTTCCGCCGGTCTGGCTCCAGGCGAAGGTCAGGGCGTCGCCGTCGGGGTCGCTGCCGGTTCCGGCCAGGTTGACGGTGCTGCCGCGGTTGACGGTCTGATCGCTGCCGGCGTCGGCGGTCGGGGCCTGGTTCTGCGGATCGTTGTCACCGTTGTCGTTGTTGTCGGGGTTGCCGCTGTTGTCGCCGGGGGTGCCCGGGATGTCGCCCGCGCCGCCGCCGCCGGGGAAGTTCAACAGGTTGTCGAAGCGGTCGAGCAGTCCGCTGTCCTGACCCTGGGGACAGCCGCCCATCCCGAGAGCGACGAAACCGGTAATGGTGGATACCTGAAGGAAGCGGCGTAGCGTGTTCATGTCGACTGGCTCCTGGCGGAAGATGTTGGTCCGATCCCACGGCCGGGGTCGCCCGGCGCCGGGTTCAGGAGACCATCCGCCGTGAGGTGTCGCCGGCCGACAGGATTTCTTTCGGAGGCGGGGCGGGGGGAAGCGGGTGTGTCTACTTGACCCAGCGGATTTTGCGGGTGCATTCGAGGCGGTGGACGGCGACCTGGTCTTCGCGGGCCTGGTGCTGCGCAAGACGAAACCGGCCAGGCCCCGGCCGGGTCGCCGCGGGCCGCCGCGACCGGATGGCGGCTGGTAGCGTCATGCGGAGAGAGGGTAGAATCCGAAGCGGTGGTGCTTCGGGCCCATAGCTCAGTCGGTTAGAGCAGCGGACTCATAATCTGCCGGTCGCTGGTTCGAGTCCAGCTGGGCCCACTGGTCGGTTTCGTCAGCCGCGGACGCCGGGTGACCCGACCCGACATTCTGCCTGTTTTCAAGGGGTTTCCGGGCCTCGGGGACTGGATGCCGACATTCGCGCTCGGCGCGGGAGCGTTACGCGTCCTCGGTGACCCACTCGCCGTCCACTTCGACTTTGCACTTCGTCTTCGTCAGGCCCGGCTCGATGTACGCCAGCACCGCCACGCTGCGCTCCGGGATCGCTTCGCCGCACAGGGAACAGTACTGCGCCGCCTCCCGGTTCGGGTTGCGGCAGGTCGCCCGCGCGCAGAGCCGCGCCGGCGTCCTGATCTCTCCGCGGAGTGGCGGGAACTGACCCAGCCAGTCGGCCTTCCCCTCGTCCAGGACCTGGTCGTCAACCTGCAGTTTCGCGCTGAGCTGACCCCACCCGTCGACCGTGCCCTCCACCCGGATCCGCCGACCGTGCCACTTCGCCAGCGCCAGGACAATCACACCCATCCGCCGCCCCCCTTCACGAGACGGCCGGCCACGATCCCGGCCAAGGTCGCCCGGCCGTCCGCCGATGCCGGCCGGATCACCGGTGCGCCCCCGGTGAAACGCGCGGCGCTCTGCCGCACGAAGCCGCGCGTTCGGGCGGCACATCGCCGGCACCGTCCCACGAGACGCTCGGACCCCGCGAACGAGCCACGGCCACGCCATCCCGGCCGGGGCGGCGTCGTCAGCGTCGATTGCGGGCGCGGTGCAGGCATGCAACAAAGCGTACGGCCGGCCGGGAACCCGTCAAGCCCGAACGTAACGCGGCCGCTTCGGGTGGATGGCGGCCGGACCCTCCTGGAATGCGGGGACGGACCGGTCTCGACAATGCGGGGCCGGATCGGTCTCGACAATGCCGGACGGACCGGTCTCGACCATGCGGGACGGACCGGACTCGACAATGCGGGGCGGACCGGTCTCGACAATGCGGGCCGGACCGGTCTCGACCATGCGGGGCGTACCAATGCCGGTCATGCGGGGCCGGGCCGATGCGGCCATGCGGGGCGGACCGCCGGCGGCCACTCCTTCGTCGAGCATCCCCGACGGCGACCGTGAAGCTCATTCCGCCGCGACAGCCCGGTAGCAGATCGCGTTGCCCTGCTTGCCACAGACTTCCGCCACGCCTCCCTTGTGCAGGCAGTACGCCAGCTTCTGCCCGATCGCCAGCGGTTGCCGCAGCGCCGTGGCGAGGTCGCGCGTGGTGAACGGCTCGGGCGGGGCGGCCGGCAGCAGGTCGTACAGATCGGTCGGCGTCCCCAGTCGCAGCCGGTCCTGGACCGCGATCAGCCGCCGCTCGAGCACCCGCCAGCCACCGCGCCCGCGACGCTTGCGGGCGTCGTACGCCCGGACTTCCTCCTCCTCGGTCAGCAGGACTTCGAGCTGGAAGTTGGGGTGCCGCAGCACGGCCGGGATGTAGACCAGTTCGCGGACGATGTGAGACAGGTGCCCGCGGCGTGGCGAACGCCGCCGCACGGGCTCGCGCGACCCGTCGGGCCGACCCGCTTCGGACCGCGATTCCGTCGCCGCCGACGGTCCGGCTTCGTCCTCGGGCAGCTTGACCAGCGTCTTCCGGCGGGCGATCGGGTGGACCAGCACGAGCGGCCCGCGCTCGGCCAGCGCCAGCAGTTTCCGCTGCAGTCCGCTGAAGCTGCCCGTCTGGATCTCGTAGACCACGCCGTCCTGCACGACGTCGGCCACGAAACCGTCGAGGGCGACCTCGGCCCGTCCGCCCGCGGCCAGGTACCGGGCCTTCAGGGCGGCATGCAGAGGACTCTCATTGAGCGTGCCGATGCTCACGCGCGAAGTGTCTCCGAAAAACGGGCCCGTCACCAGTTCTTCACCGCGTTCCGAGCCGCGGCGTGCCGCCGGCCGGTCGGGTCGCCATCCCGACCCGCGCGATGCCCCCGCAGGGACCGTCTGCCTCGCTCCCTCGCTCCCTCGCTCCCTTCCACGTATAGTTTCCCGCATCCACGGAGCCACCGCATGTCACACCTCTCCCGCTATCGCGTCCATCTGTCCGCCGCCGCGTTGCTCGCGGTGCTGCTCGTTTTCAATGTGGTTGCCTTCGGGCAGACCAGCGCCCCGGCCACGCAGCCGACCTCGCAACCAGGCCAGGCGGTCGCCCCGCACGTTCTCGAGTACTGGGTGTTCGCCCCGCCGCTGGTGACGATCCTGCTTGCGATTCTCTTTCAGCAGGTGATCCCCGCGCTGACCATCGGCATCCTGGTGGCCTCGTTCATGTCCAGCACCGAGGCGACCGGCCTGGCCGGCGTCGTCGAGGGCGTCACCCGCTCGGTCGAGACCTACCTGGTCGGAACCATGGCCGATACCGACCACATCAAGATCCTGATCTTCAGCCTGACGATCGGCGGCATGGTCGGCGTTGTCGCCGCCAGCGGCGGGACGGCCGCCATGGTCCGCGGCATCTCCGCCTGGGCTCGCACGCGACAGAAGGGGCAACTCGCCACCTGGCTGGCCGGGCTGCTGGTGTTCTTCGACGACTACGCCAACGCGATGGTCGTCGGCCCGTCGATGCGGCCGGTGACGGATCGCCTGGGAATCAGCCGCGCCAAGCTGGCCTACATCGTCGACTCGACCGCGGCCCCGGTGGCGTCGATCGCCCTGATCACCACCTGGGTCGGCGCCGAGATCGGCAACATCGACACCGGCCTGGACGCGCTCGGCGCCCGCCCCGCGTTCCTCGAAGGCGTGACCGGCTACGGAGCGTTCATCGCCAGCCTGCCGTATCGCTTCTACGACATCCTCGCGCTGGTGATGGTGTTCTTCATTGCGCTGCTCGGCCGCGACTTCGGTCCGATGCGCCGCGAGGAGAACGAGGCCGTCGCCTCCGCGAACCGGTTTGAAGCCGAGCCCGAGGAAGCCATTGCCGACGACCTTCGCCATGGCCGGGCGTGGTACGCGGTCGTGCCGGTGCTGACGCTGGTGGTGGTTTCGATCGGGCTGTTGGTGCGGTACGGCTGGCCGGAGGGCGGGTTCGGAGCGGTGGAACTGCCGGCCAACATGCCGGCCTGGCTGCAGCCGACGGCGTACATCTTCGCCAACACGGATTCGTACAACGCGATCCTCTACGGCGCGTTCGCGTCGATGCTGGTGGCGCTGCTGATCTGCCTGGTGACCGGCGCCTGCACGCTGGCCGAGAGTGTCAGCGGCGCGACGGACACGATGTCGCGGATGTTCCCGACCTTCATCATCCTGGTGCTGGCCTGGGCGTTCTCGCAGGCGATGGGCGACCTGAAGCTGGGTGCGGTCGCGGCCTGGTACCTGCAGGGATCGGCCTTCGATCCGACCTGGCTGCCGGCGTTGATCTTCGTGACGGCCTGCGTCACGGCGTTCTCGACCGGGACTTCGTGGGGGACGATGGGCATCCTCTGTCCGGCGGTCGTGACGATTTCCGCGAGCGTGCTGGCCGATCTGCCGACGGCGGACGCGCTGCGGATCTTCTACGCCGCCGTGGGGGCGGTGCTGGCGGGGGCGGTCTTCGGTGATCACTGCTCGCCGATCAGCGACACGACGGTGCTCTCGTCGCTGGCCACCGAATGTCCGCTCGAGAAGCACGTCTGGACGCAGATTCCCTACGCCGTGACGGTGGCGCTGGTCTCGATCGGCAGCGGCTACGTGCTCTGCATGCAGTACGAAGTGCACGTCGGCCTCGCGCTGCTGATCGGCGTCGTCGCCCTCCTGCTCGCCGTCCTGCTCCTCGGCCGCCGCCCCCGCTCGATCAGCGCCTGACGGGGGAAGGGAGCAGGAGCATGGGAGCAGGAGCAAGGGAGCAGGAGCAAGGGAGCGAGGGAGCGAGGGAGCAAGGGAGCGAGGGAGCAAGGTAGCACGGGAGCGAGGTAGCACCGGAGCACGGTAGCGAGAAAGCGAGGGAGCCGAAGGGGGTTGCCCAGGCCCGCTTATGCCACGCGTTGCGCGCTCGCTGCTGCGACCTGGCCGGACACCGGGGAGGATCGTAGGGTGCGTCATCGACGCGGCCGACCGCGATTGCGGTGACGCGGAACCCTCAGGCGTCGATGCCGCACCGCCTGGCCGGACGCCGGGAAGGGGGGGCACAAGCGGACGCCGGCAGCGCCAACACGCGAGCCCTGTTCCCTGTTCCCTTCTCCCTACGGACACCCCCGTCCGAATTCGTTCAGCAGGATCGCCAGGTCGCTCAGGTTGACCGTCCCGTCGCCGTTCAGGTCGGCGCTGCCGGGAGCGCCGAACTGTCCCAGCAGCACACTCAGGTCGCTCAGGTCGACGACGCCGTCGCCGTTCAGGTCCCCGCGGCACGGGACCGGCGGCGGACCTTCGCCGAAGAACACGTAGACCTTGTTGGCACCCGGCGCACCGGCCGCCAGGTCGCCCGCCCCGTCGCCGTTCAGGTCACCGCCCGAGACGGCCGAACCGAGACGGTCGCCGAAGTCTTCGCCCAGGATCGTGAACAGCGGCTGACCGCAACTCGGAACCAGCAGCAGATCGGCCGGCAGGCTGCTGTCGCTGTAGAGCAGGTGCACGGCACCGGTGTCGTCGTTGTAGCCCGGGGCACCCATCGCGACTTCGACCACCCCGTCCCCGTTCTGATCCGGCACGCAGGTGACGCTCGCACCCAGTTGCCCGCCGCCGTACACGCCACGCAGAACGACGCCGGGGTAGACCGTGCCGATCAGCGACGCGTCAACCTGCGGAGGCAGATCGCTCGATCCGAACAGGACGTAGACCCGGCCCTTGCCGCCGTCGACCCCCGGCGCGCCGAGGAAGAAGTCCGGACGGGCGTCACCGTTGAAGTCGCCCAGCGCCACGCTGCTGCCGAGACGATCGCCCGGCATCGCGCCGGTCACGACCACACCCGGCTCATCGCCGCCGACCTCGCTCAACTGGTGCACCCCGTTGTCCGTCAGGTGGTCGCCGCCCGGAATCAGGTACGCCCGGCCGGCGTTGCTCGCCGCACCCGGCGCCCCGATCACGATGCCGTCGAGGTTCGCGTTCGGATCGAACGGTGCGCCGCCGGCGAGCGCCGTCCCGGCCTCGTCGAACATGTCCCCGCCGTCCCACAGCGAGCCCTGCAGGGCCTGGCCGAAATCAAAGTTGATGTTGCCCGACGGCAGATCATTCGCGCCCGAGAGAACCGCCACGCGACCACGCTGTCCGCTGTGCCCGATCGCCGCGATCAGCGCGTCGCCGAAGCCGTCTCCGTTGACGTCGCCGGCATCGGCCACCGCTGTGCCGAGTCGGTTCTCGTCGCTGCCACGCACCAGTTCGCCCTGGCGGAACAGGTCGCCTTCGGGGGAGAGAAGCTTGCTGCCGCGCAGGGTCAGGGCCCGACCGTCGTTCGACGACTTGCCCCCGTCGTAGGCCGGCGCGCCGACCAGCAGTTCGCCGATCGGACCCGGCGTGTTGGGGCCGAACGGCGCCAGCATCGCCACGCTGTGTCCGAACTGTTCGTCACTCCGCTGGCCGACGATCCGGGCCAGCATCTGGCTCGCGTCAAGGCTCGCGGGCCACGCGCCGGCCGGCTGGCGGTGGAAATAGGCGGCCCCGTACGGGATCAGCCCGTCCACCGGCTGCTCGGCCAGCGGGTCGCCGATCGCGATGTCGTCGGCCCCGTCGCCGTCGAGGTCGCGGCTGATGTCGAGGGCGTAACCGAACTCGACATTTTCGACCGAGTTCGGATCGTTCGGAACGGCGTGCTCGCCGACGATCGTCGTCAGTTGTCCGGGGTACTCGAGCGGCGCGAACGTTCCGAAGAGCGTGGCCGTCACGCAGACATCGACCGCGTAGACCGGAACCTGGGTGAAGCCGTCATCGATCAGCCCCAGCAGGTAGTAGTCGCCTTCCGGAATGTCGTCGCTCGGCACGCTGGCCGAACCGACCGGTTCGGCGTCCTCGGAGATGCCGTCCAGCACCGTGATCTCGTTGCCGTTCAGCTCCAGGTCGGGATCAAGCAGGAAGCTGATCGTCGCGTCCTCCTCGAGGTCATTCGCGATCCAGCCGAAGTTCAGCGGGTCGGTGCCCTGCAGCAGACCGACCGGTCCGTTCGGATCCGTGAACACCAGCGTCGGCGCCGACGAAATGATGATCTTGCGGAACGAAAGCTGATCGATCGGGAAACGGTCGCCATCCGTCAGCGTCGCCAGCAGCCGGTACGAACCCGGCTCCAGCCCGGTCGTGTCGAAGACCAGGTCCGTGTTCGGTTCGGCCGGCAGATCGCTGGCAATCTCGATCGGGGCCCCGTCCGTCGGCCGGGCGACGACATCGAACGACGCGTTCGGATCAACCGTGTTGAACGTCCGCACGCCGAACGGAACCGGATCGCCGGCCGCCACGGTGATGTCGGAGTTCAGACCGGTGAATTCGATCCGCAGCGGCGCCAGCAGGATGACCCGGCCGGTCGAGGTGACCGACGCGGACCGCTCGCCGTCGTGCAGGTCGACACGCAGGGCGTACGATCCCGGCACGAAGCTCGCCTTGGAGAACAGCAGGAAGTTCAGGTCGGTCTGCGAAGCCGCCGGCAGGGCGGTCTCGATCGGGAACTCGGTCCCGGGACTCTCCTGGAGGACGGCGAAGACATCAAAGGTCGCCTGGCCGCTCAGGGTGTTGTCGATCTGCACGGTGTAGGGCACGTTCGCGTCGTACTCCACCACCACGTCCTCTTCCAGGCCGAGGATCGCGAGGCTGAGTTGCGGGACGATCTCGATGGTCCCGGTGGACGCCGCCGTGGCCGTCCGATCGTTGACCGGATCGTGGACGAACGCCAGCGTCCGGTAGGTGCCGGGGGTGACCTCCGTGGTGTCCCAGTCGATCCCGAACGCGCCGTTGCCCGTCTGGTCGAGCGCGATCGGCAGCAGCGGTTCGTTGCCTTCGACATCAATCCGGCGGGCCAGCAGGTCGAACGTGCTGCCTTCGATCAGCCCGCCCGTGAAGCCCGTGATCGTCACGGACGCGCCACGCTCAACCTGCAGATCCTCGAACAGCGTCAGGAAGACCGACAGCGGCCGCAGAATCGTCACGTTTCCGGCCGTGGCCGCCGAGGTCGCCTGACGGGCACCGTCGGTCAGCGTGGCCGAAATCGCATAGGTGCCGGCCGGCACGGAGGATTCGGTTTCGGGACTGGTGGTCTGCCAGGTGATGTCCGTCAGGGCGGCGGCCGGCAGACCGGTCGCGACCGGGATCACCAGCATGTTCGGATCGTTCAGCCGGGTGGCGTGCACGTCGAAGGCGGCGTCGGGGGCGGCGGCGCCGGCGGTCTGCACGGACAGGCTGACGTCCTGCCCGACCTCGACGGTGATGTTCTCATCAAGGTTGAGCACGGCGACCTGCAGCGGGCCGACCAGGATGATCGAACCGGCCGAGGGGGCCGAGCGGGTGAAACGCTCGTCGTCGCTGGCTTCGACGTAAATCGAATAGGTGCCGAGCGGCACGCCGGTCGTATCCCAGGTGACGCTGTTGTCCTGGCTGGCGGGCAGATCGGCCACGATCGGGATCTCGTTGCCGCTGTCCGGGGTGCGGTCGGGGTCGGCGAAGACGGCCAGGCGGGTCGCCTCGTCGCTGTTGTCCAGTCCGATGGCAAGCTGCACCGGCTGGCCGACCTCCACGGTCTGGTCGTTGTCGAGTCCGAAGCGGATCGCCAGGGGCGGCTTGGGCGTCGGCAGGTTCGGTTCCCGCGGCAGGCGGATCGTCACGCGGATCGTGTCGCCGGCCTGGAAGTCGACCCCGAGCTCGAAGCGGGTGGTGGTCTCGAACTCGGCCTCGGGAACGCGGCAGAGGACCGAAACCGTCTCGGCGTTGTCCGGACCGACGATCACGGCCGATCCGCCGGCCGGCAGCGTGCGTTCGGCGAAGTGGACCTGTTCGTCGGCCAGGGTCATCGTGACCATGCAGGTCGCGGGCGCTTCGGTGGCGTTGACCAGGTCGACGCGGACGACGCCGTCCACCTCGCGGCCGGGTTGGCTGGAATCGGTCCCGGGGCTAACATCCGCGACCGAATTGGAGGCGGGGGGCTGATCCGTGTTGAAGTTCGGGAAGAAGATGCAGCCGGAGGCGAAGGCGAGCACCGTCACCAGCGTCAGTGAGATTGATCGCGAACGAATCATCATGAGCTTCCTGGAGCGCCGCTTATCGGACTCTGCCGTTGAACTTTGCCCGGGATGGGGCGTACGACAGGAGGAGACGTCCCGGTGGGGACACCCCGTCTCCGTACGTTAGTGGTCGTCGGCGAGCACTGTCAAACGGAAAACTCGCTGCGACAGGTGCTTAGCAGCCCGATAGTTAGGTCGGACCGGGCCCGGTGGAAATGCCGCCCGCTGGAGTCGTATCATCCAGGGACCGATAGCCTGAAATACAGCCGGAGCTTTGTGCGCCATGGTTCAGCGAATCTTGTTTCTGTGTGCGGTTCTCCTGCTCTCTCCGCTCCTCGCGGAGGCCCAGTTGAACGCCACCCGCTCCAACGTGGCCAGGCGTCCTTCCGACCAGGTCGGCGTCACCGGTGGCCGGACCACCCGCGACACCGGGGTCAGCAGGCCCCGCCGCGGCGGCGGCAGCGCCGGCAACGCCGTGCGACTGCCATCCCAGGAAGAGCTTCGTCGCGGATCACCGCTGCCCCCGAGCCTCCTGCCGGCCGCCTTCCAACTGGGTCGGCCGGGCTTCAACTTCAACTACGGGCACGCCAGCCGCGTGTTCCGCTACCAGGACCCGGTCGAACTCGGCCGGCTGGAGCGAATCTCGGGCCTGTCCAAGTCGCTGCGGCGGGGCAAGCCGCTGATCGAGCTGCCGGCCGTCACGCCGCGTATGCCGCGGACGCCGTACTACGCGCCCGCGCGTCCGCAGTCGGCTTTCCACGACTTCTTCGATTTGCAGCCGAGTCCGCCGGAAGAGGTCGTCAACCTTGAAAAGGACCCGCCGAGCCTGAACTACGCCGACCTGCTGCAGCGGGAAAACGAGGAGTTCACGCGTCGCAAGCGCGAGCGGGCGATGATCGCGTTCAAGAAGGGGACCACGCCGAAGCAGGAGAACCGCTACGGCTACATGACCGAGGCGCTCGACCTGTTCCACAGTCTTCGCAAGCCGTCGGCCGACGACGAGGTCCCGTTCGACGAGGCCGTCACGCTGCTGGCGATGATCGGGCACCTCGAGAAGGGACAGTACGCTTCGTCCGGACGCGCGATGATGGAACTGATTCGCAATCGTCCCGACTTTTTCAACAGTCGCCCCGAACTGGAAGAGTACTTCGGAGACCCGCAGGTCCTGCGGGACATCCTCCGGAAGAACCGCCAGGTCGGGGATCGCAACCCCGCCGAGACGATCGCCTACGGCCTGCAGGCCTTCTGTCAGTGGATGCTCGAAGACGAGACGCGAACCCGCGAGGCGCTCGCGACGATGCTCGAGCGCAACCAGCAGTTGGCAAATGATCCGAGAATCAACCAGATCGGCGTTGCGCTGCAGGTGGCATTGAAGTAGACTGACCGATTCTTGGGGTAGAACCTCATCGATTCGCGCCGCGCGGGTGACCGGAGAGCCCGCAACGCCGATCGAACGAGGATGGAATGAGCAAGCCTGCGGAAACCGAGAGCGGCTGGAAGGCCGCCGGACGGAGAAGGGTCGTTCTGTCGACCTTTGTCCACCTCGGTCTGTTCGCGCTCACCTGGCTGGGCGCGTTCGGCCTGGCCTACAACTTCAAACGCATCGACTTCTGGTTCAGCGGGTTCTTCCTCCCGATGCTGCCGGTCGTGCTGGTCATCAAGCTGGCCGTCTTCGGACAGATGGGCCTCTTCCGCGGCGCCTGGCGCTACGTCAGCATGCGCGACCTGTTCCAGATCTCCCGGGCCTCCTGGCTCAGCACCGTCGTCCTCTACCTGATCTACTACGTCTCCGTGAACGTCGATTCCGCGGCTCGTCTGATTGGCTTTACGGGGCTCGAGTTCGATCCGTTCGGCGGAGATTTTCCCGATTCCGTTTTTCTGCTCGACGTGGCCGGCACGATCGCCGTGATCAGCGGTGCCCGCATGGGCGTCCGCCTGTACCACGAGGAGATCCAGCCCGTCGCCCACGGCGAGGCGCCCAAGCTGCTCGTCCTCGGGGCCGGCAACGCGGCCGACAGCCTGATCCGCGAAATCGCCCGCCAGCCCGTGCTGGAATACCGCATCGTCGGACTGCTCGACGACGACCCCGCCAAGCAGGGCACGCAGATGCGCGGCTTCGAGGTGCTCGGCCCGATCAGCCGCGTGGCCGAAATCTGCGAAGAACACGCCGTCGACGAACTGCTGATCGCGATGCCCTCGGCCACCAAGGGCCAGGTCCGGCGCGTGGTCGAACTGTGCCAGGGCACCAACCTGCGGTTCAAGACCCTGCCGGCGATGGCGGACCTGATCAGCGGCCGCGCCAAGGTGCAGCAGATCCGCGACGTGGACATCAACGACCTGCTCGGGCGTCCGCCCGTCCAGCTTGATACGGACACGATCGGCGCCTTCATCAAGGATCGCACCATCCTGGTGACCGGCGCGGGCGGCTCGATCGGTTCGGAGATGTGTCGCCAGATCGCGCCGTTCGGCCCCCGGCGGCTGATCCTCGTCGAACAGGCCGAACAGAACCTGTTCGAAATCGACCGCGAACTGCGCCGCAGCTTCCCCGACGTCGACGTCGTGCCCTGCATCGGCGACATCGCCGACCGCGGCCGGATGTCGACCCTGATGGATCGCGAGCGGCCGTGCGGTGTCTTCCACGCCGCGGCTCACAAGCACGTCCCGATGATGGAACACAACCCGGGCGAGGCCCTGAAGAACAACTGCCTCGGCACGCGGGTCGTCGCCGACGTCTCGGCCGAGTACGGCTGCGAGAAGTTCGTGATGATCTCGACGGACAAGGCCGTCAACCCGACCAGCATCATGGGCGCGTCGAAGCGCGTCGCCGAGATGTACATCCAGGCCCTGAACGATCGGGTCGAGACGCAGTTCGTCACCGTTCGCTTCGGCAACGTGCTCGGCAGCAGCGGCAGCGTGGTCCCGATCTTCCGCCAGCAGATCGCCCGCGGCGGCCCGGTGACCGTCACGCATCCCGAGATGATCCGCTACTTCATGACGATCCCCGAGGCGGCTCAACTGGTCCTCCAGGCCGGCTCGATGGGGCAGGGCGGCGAGATCTTCGTGCTCGACATGGGCGAACCGGTCAAGATCGTCGACCTCGCCCGCGAGATGATCACCCTCTCCGGCTTCCGCCCGGACGAAGACATCGAGATCCGCTTCACCGGCATGCGCCCCGGCGAGAAGCTGTTCGAGGAACTCTCGATCGAGGGCGAGGACGTCGCCCGCACCTCTCACCCGAAGGTCGGCATCTGGACCAACCGCAAGGAAGACTGGGACACGCTGATCGGCGCCATGGACGCCCTCGTCGCCGACGCCGACCAGCTTGACCGTGAAGGCGTCCGCCAGCGACTCAAGCAGGTCGTCCCCGAATTCCTGCTCGAAAGCCCCGGCGTTGAGCAGGCCGACGGCTCGCCCAAGGCCACCTCCGCGGCCTGACCGAAAACCCCCGTCCCCCTCGATATACACGACTGCCACCCGCGACTATAGTTCTGCGGTATGCGCAAACGCGTGATCATTCTTGGCGCCACCGGGTCCATCGGCCAGTCCACCCTGAGCGTCTGCGAGGCCATGTCCGACCGCTTTGAAGTCGTCGGTCTGGCGGCCGGGCGGAACGGCGCACGGCTGGCGGAACAGGCCCGCCGGGTCAGGCCGACCGCCGTCGCCATGGCCGACCCGCAGGCCCTGTCCGCGGTCCGCGCGGAACTGCCGCCCGGCACCCGCACGTTCACCGGCACCGAGGGCGTCGTCGAACTGGTCGACCAGGTCGACGCGGACTTCGTCCTCTCCGCGATCGTCGGGGCCGCCGGACTGCCGCCGACCCTGCGGGCGGTCCAGCTTGGCCGCCAGATCGGACTGGCCAACAAGGAATCGCTCGTCGTGGCCGGTTCGCTGCTGATGCCGCTGGCGCGCGAGAGCGGTTCGGAACTGCTGCCGGTCGACAGCGAGCACTCGGCCATCTTCCAGGCCCTGCACTCCGGGCAGCCGCGCGAGGTCGAGAAGATCGTCCTGACCGCCTCGGGCGGACCGTTCCGCACCTGGGACCACGCCCGCATCAAGTCGGCCACGCTCGAGGACGCCCTCAAGCACCCGACCTGGAAGATGGGCCCGAAGATCACGATCGACAGCGCCTCGATGATGAACAAGGCCCTCGAGGTGATCGAGGCCCGGCACCTGTTCGAGATCGACAGCGACCGGATCGAGGTCCTGGTCCATCCCGAATCCATTGTCCACTCGATGGTCGAGTTCCGCGACGCGTCGGTCATCGCGCAACTCGGAACCCCCGACATGCGGACGCCGATCCAGTACGCGCTGACCTATCCGCACCGCGTGGCCGGCGTCGCCGACCGCCTCGACTGGCGCCAGGTCCGCCAGCTCAACTTCGAAACACCGGACTTTGAACGATTTCCCGCCCTGCGAATGGGCTTCGAGTCCGCCCGCCTGGGCGGCAGCACCGGCGCCGTGCTGAACGCCGCCAACGAAGCCGCCGTGGAACTGTTCCGCCTCGGCCGGGTCACGTTCGGCGGCGTTGCCGACCTGCTCGAGCGGGTCTTCAGCGACCACCGCCCGATCGCCAACCCGACCCTCGAGGAACTGCTCGCGGCCGACGCCTGGGCTCGCGACGAGGTACATGCATGCTGCTGATGGCTCAAGCCGCGGAACTGGAATCCTGGCTCTACAACATCTGGATGGTCGCCAAGGTCCTGATCGGATTCTCGGTGATCATCTTCTTCCACGAACTCGGCCACTTCCTGGCCGCCAAGTGGGTCGGGATCCGCGTCAACCAGTTCGCGGTCGGCTTCGGCACACGCGTGGTCGGCTATCGCGCCGGCGAGGGCGTCACCTTCGGCAACCGCCCGGAGTACAGCGCCGACGAACTGGCCCGCCGCCAGTACGGCGAAACCGACTACTGCCTGCGCCTGCTGCCGATCGGCGGGTACGTCAAGATGCTCGGACAGGACGACGTCCTGATCGATGAAGAAACCGGCGAAATGTCCCTGACCGATGACCCGCGGGCCTTCCCCTCGCGACCGGTCGGACAGCGGATGATCGTCGTCTCGGCCGGCGTGATCTTCAACCTGCTCTTCGCCGCGGCCCTGCTGACCGGCGTCTTCCTGATCGGCCGAACGGCCGAGGCGCCCGAGATCGGCTTCATCCCGCGAGACAGCGCCGCCTACGGCAAGCTCGAAACGGGCGACCGGGTCCTCGAAGTCAACGGCCGCCAGGTCAACTCGTTCAAGGACGTGCTGGTCGGCTCGATCATCGCGGGCAACTCGGTTTCGCTGACGATCGAGCGCGACGGGCAGCGCCTGCCGCAACCGGTCGTGGTCGAGAATGAACTGGTCGAAGAGATCGGCCTGAAGATCCTGAAGGTCGACCGCCGCCGCGAACCGGTCCTCAGCCAGGACGTCGAGGGCCCGGACGGACAGGTCGCGGCCCGCAAGGGCGACCGGATCGTCGCCGTCAACGGAACGCCGCTCGAAACCTTCGCCGACCTCGACGTCGCCTTCGCCGCCAGCCACGGCAAGCCGCTGGAACTGACGGTCGAGCGGCCCGTCGCCGAGGATTCCGACGAGACCATCACGGCGACCTGCACGCAGGAACCGACGCTGATCTTCGGCAGCATGCGCCCCAGCTTTTCACCCGAAGAGCCCAGCAACGCCGAGAACAGCCAGCACCTGCTCGGCCTCGCCCGGCGGCAGGGCATCAACCGGATCCTGCCCGGTTCGGCCGCCGAACAGGCCGGCTTCAAGCCCGGCGACGTGATCGTGCAGTTCGGTTCGGTCGCCAACCCGATGTATCACGAGATCACCGAGGTGGTCGAGGCCAGCGGCGGCGAGACGCCCATCGCGGTCCGCGTGCAGCGCGGCGACCGCGTCGAGTCGCTCGAGGTCACGCCCCGGCGGCGGTTCCAGTTCTTCGGACAGGCCAAGCCGAAGATCGGGGTCGAGTTCCTCCCGGAGGCCGCGTCGTTCGTGGCCGGCACCATTCCCGAGACGCCCGCGGCCGAACTGGCGATTCCGCGCGGCGCGCGGATCGTGGCGGTCGACAACGACGAGGTCAGCACCTGGTCCGAGATTGCCGAGGCCCTGCTGGCCCGGGCCGGGGGCGAGGTCACACTCAAGTACGTCTCCGGCGCGAACATCGTCGGCCGGCCGCTGCGGGTGCCCAGCAGCCTGGTGGACCAGTTGGGACTGACGGCGGTCTCGCGACTCGAACAGATCAACGGCGAGAAGAACTACGAGACGACCAACCCGTTCACCGGCAAGCCGGCCAGCTATCGGCTGAGTGGTTCGTCGTGGGCGGTCCGCGAGGCCCTGTCCCAGTATGTCGGGCACACGGTCGAGGTCACCTGGCGTCCGCGGATCGACCAGGACCCGATCACCTCCGAGTGGCGGGTGACCGCCGAGGCGCTCGACCCGTGGCAGATGCGCCTCGGCTACGGCGCGCACGGACTCTCGTACCAGCCGAAGAAGATCGAGATCACGGCGAACGGCAACCCGGCCACGGCGCTGATGATGGGCGTCAACGAGGTCAAGAACTGGGTGCTGGAGGTCTACGCGTTCCTGCGGGGCATGCTGACGCGTGAGAACGTCGGGGTCGAGCACGTCTCGGGCCCGGTCGGGATCGTCAGCGTGGCGGTCGAACGAGCCAAGGCGGGCGTGGTGGAACTGCTGTATTTCATCGCGTTCCTGTCGGTCAACCTGGCGGTGATCAACTTCCTGCCGATCCCGGTGATGGACGGCGGCCTGATGGTCTTCCTGCTGGTCGAGAAGATCAAGGGCAAGCCCCTCAGCCTCCAGACACAGATGATCAGCACCCTCGTCGGCCTGGCCGCGATCCTGCTGCTCGGCCTGATCGTCACCTTCCAGGACATCGGGCGATTGTTTCAGTAGGAAGGGAACAGGGAACCGGGAACAGGGAACAGGGAACAGGGAACAGAGGGAGCGGAAGGGAACCGGCAACCGAGGGGCGGGAAACCGAGAACGGGGACAGAGACGGACCTCGTCCCGGAGACAGTGACGGATCTCGTCCCGGAAAACAGAGACGGATCTCGTCCCGGGTGCCCTATCCTTGAGTGAGCGCAGCGAACGGAAGGGTGGGGGACTGCGTGGCATCTGGCTCCTGGTCGAGGCCGCGTGTGCCACAACCCCCGGCCCCGGTTCCTTCCCCTATGATCCTCAGTCATGAAGAACGGTAACGGAACGCTGGTCTGGTTCCGCAGTGACCTGCGGTGCGCGGACAACACGGCCCTCGACGCCGCCCGCGATGACGACGGCCCGCTGCATGCGGTCTTCGTCGCGACCCCCGACACCTGGCGCGATCACGACTGGGGCCGGGCAAAGGTCGGCTTCCTGCGCCGCAACCTGGTCGCCCTCGGCGCGAGCCTGGCCAGGCGCGGCATCCCGCTGCACATCACCTCATGCGAGACCTTCGACGGAACCACCGAGCGACTCGCGGAGGTGCTGGCGGCCACCGGGTGCGGACGTCTCGTCTTCAATCGCGAGCACGAGGTCAACGAACGGGCCCGCGACGAGACCGTGACGAACCGCCTGACCGCCGACGGCTTCCGCGTGGATTCGTTCCTCGATCAGACCGTGCTGGACGTCTCGCGACTGCTGACTGGGCAGGGGGGCTTTTACAGCGTCTTCACGCCCTTCCGGAAACGCTGGCTGGCGTGGTGCGACGACGAAGGCTGGGAGCGCCCCGTGCCCGCCCCCGCGGGCATGTCATCCGCGGCCGGGGCCGACGAGGTGCCCGCCTGGGACCAGACCTTCGCCGGCGTCGACCGTGACGACCTCTGGCCGGCCGGCGAGAAGGTGGCCACCGAGCGACTCGAAGCGTTCATCAACGAGCGGGCCGGACGCTACAGTCAGCGGCGTGATCTGCCGGCCGTGAACGGCACCAGTGTCCTCTCGCCGTACCTGGCGCTGGGGGTGCTCTCCCCGCGGCAGTGCCTGGCCGCCGCGGTCGACGCCAACGAAGGGCGTCTCTCGGGCGGGTCGAAGGGGCTCGAGACGTGGATCACCGAGTTGATCTGGCGCGAGTTCTACCGGCACGTGCTGATCGGGTACCCGCGCGTCTGCCGGCATCAGCCGTTCCAGTTGAAGACCCGCGACCTGGCCTGGCGGACCGACGACGACGACTTCGCGGCCTGGTGCGAGGGACGCACCGGGGTGCCGCTGGTCGATGCCGGCATGCGGCAGTTGAACCAGACCGGGTGGATGCACAACCGCGTGCGGATGGTCGTCGCGATGTTCCTGACCAAGAACCTGCTGATCGACTGGCGCTGGGGCGAGCGGTACTTCATGCAGCACCTGGTCGACGGCGACCTGGCCAGCAACAACGGCGGGTGGCAGTGGTCGGCCTCGACCGGCACCGACGCCGCCCCGTACTTCCGCATCTTCAACCCGTTCACCCAGGGCAGCCGCTTCGATCCCGACGCCGAGTACATCCGGCGATTCGTCCCCGAACTCGGCGACGCCCCGCTGAAGTTCATCCACGACCCGCTCAAACACCCCGACCTGCGCCCGGCCGACTACCCCGCCCCGATCTTCGACTACAAAGCCTCCCGCCAGCGCGCCATCGACGCATTCAAGGCACTGGGCTGACGGGCTGCGTCGAACGGTCAGGACGACGGTCGATCGTACCCCGCGCAGCCAGGGAACAGGGAACAGGGAACAGGTGGGGGACCCGCGAGCATGCGCGCATGCGGGGCATTCCTCGCTGATCTGCTCACGTGCTGACTTGATCACGGCCTGATCCATGCGCGGATCTCCGATCCTGGATGCCGGGTAGCGAGATTCCCGAAGTCTGCTCCGGCCCTGTTCCCTGTTCCCTGTTCCCTGTTCCCTTCCGCAGAAAGTCCCCTCGCCAACCGTCCTCCGCACACTACGATACCGCTCATGTTCCGCGACACGGACATCGGTGGTTCCGACGGGCAGTTCCCGCCCACCCAGCGCACGCTGCTGGTCCTGGCCGGCAGTGACGACCCCGCGCAGCGGCGGGCCGCCTGGGACCGTCTGATCGCCGCCTACTGGAAGCCGGTCTACAAGTACCTGCGACTGCGGTGCGGGTGCGACAACGAACAGGCCAAGGACCTGACCCAGGCCTTCTTTGCCCGCGCGCTCGAAAAGGACGACCTGCAGCGCTACGAGGCCGGCCGCGCGGCCTTCCGCACCTTCCTGCGGGCCTGTCTCGACAACTTCTGGCGCACGCAGCGGACCGCCGCGCAACGGCTGAAACGCGGCGGCGGACTGCTGCGACAAGACTTCGAGCAGGCCGAGCGCGAACTGACCGCCACGCCCGGACACGACGACCCCGAAGCGCTGTTCGAGCAGGAATGGCGGCGGAGTCTCTGGGAGGTCGGACTGCAGCGACTTCGCGACGAACTGCGCGACGCCGGCGCCGAAGCGGTCCTCGCGGTCTTCGAAGCCTGCGACCTCGCCGATCCGAATCAACGCCCGACCTATGCCGAACTGGCCGCACGGTTCGAGATCCCCGAGACGCAGGTGACCAATCACCTCGCCCGGGCCCGCCGGCGGCTCCGCGCGCTGCTGCTCGGCCACCTCCGCGAACTGACCGGCTCGCCCGAGGAGTTCGCCGACGAGGCCGCCCGCCTGCTTGGCACCGCGCGATGACCTTCCTGTCCGACGAGCAACTGCGACACCTGCAGCAGGTCACCGGGCACGACCTGCCCGAGCCCGAACGCTACCGCTGGATCGAGCAGCTCGGCCGCGGCGGCATGGGGACCGTGCACCTGGCCGAGGATCTGCCGCTCGAACGACAGGTGGCGATCAAGGTCCTGCACGCCCACGGCGCCGACGCGGCCGGCACGCAGCGCCTGCTGCGCGAAGCCCGCATCCTCGCCGGACTCGAGCATCCCGGCATCGTTCCGATCCACGACGTCGGCACGCTGCCCGACGGCCGCCTGTTCTACGTGATGCAGTATGTCCGCGGGCAGCGCCTCGACGCCTTCTTCACGCAGGAGCACACGCTTGGTGATCGCCTGACCGTCTTCGAACGGATCTGCGAGACGGTCGCGTTCGCGCACGCGGCCGGCGTGATTCATCGCGACCTGAAGCCCGCCAACATCATGCTGGGCGCATTCGGTGAGGTCCGCGTCCTCGACTGGGGCATCGCCAAGCGGTTGGCCGAGAGCGGCGATCCGTCCGGCGCGCTCACGACGCAGTCATCCGCCGAGTCGGAAGCCGACAGTCCGACCGTGACGCGGGCCACGGCCGCCGGAACGGTCGTCGGAACGCCCGGCTTCATGGCTCCCGAGCAGGCGCGTGGTGACCTCGCCCGCGTGGACGAGCGCAGCGATGTGTTCGCCCTCGGCGGGGTGCTGTACTACCTGCTGACCGGTCGACCGCCATTGACGCCGGAAGCGTTCGAGACATTGCGGGCCGGCGGTCCGCTGCGGATTGCCGACGTCCGGCAGGCGGCCCCGCACGTTCCCCGCGCGCTCGAGGCGATCTGCGGCAAGGCCCTGGCCGCCGAACCCGCCGGGCGGTACCGGTCGGTGGCCGAGATGCGTTGCGACGTGCAGCAGTTCCGCGGCGGCTTCGCCGTCTCCGCGCTGCGCGAGGGACCGCTGGACGCGACCGCGCGGGTCCTGTGGAAGTACCGCGGCTTCGTGCTGCTGGTGCTGGCGTACATCCTGATGCGGTCGCTGCTGCTCAGTTGGCCGGCGTGAGGCCCGCCGGTTTCGCGGGCCGGGCCTGTCACGGAGGGCGCCCGCTCGATATGGTGTCCTGAACCCGGCGCGATCGTCTCTCCGAAGTTTCTTCGTGATTCCGTAAAGGAACTCGGCCGGACGGGTAACAGAACCCCGGACGAGAAACACCACTAGACTGGAGGATGCAGAGATGTCCAAACCGCTGCTGGGCCTGTTGCTTGGTGCGAGCCTCGGACTGATCGATGGCCTGTCCGCGTTGTGGGATGCGCAGACCGATCCGGAAGTCCGGGCCGGGATCGTCGGAATCGTGATCGGATCAACCTTCAAGGGACTCGTGGTCGGACTGGTCACCGGCCTGGTCGCGGCCCGCTTCAACTCGCTGCCGCTGGGCCTCGCGACGGGGATCATCCTCGGCGGACTGTTCGCCTTCCTGGTCGCACACATGCAGGGCAAGTACTACCTGCGAATCACGTTGCCAGGGGCCGCCCTGGGCGCGATCGTCGGATTCGCGACACAGCAGTACGGCCGACTGGCAACACATCGACAGGCAGCCTGACGCGGGCGCTCGCGCGGCCCCGCACTCGAAACCTTTCACAAGGAGACGCACCATGGGTGCCCCCATCGTTCACTTCGAAATCGGATGCCAGGATCAACCGCGGGTCAGCAAGTTCTACGCCGACCTCTTCGGCTGGGAGATTCAGCCCTTTGGCGACGTGGCCATGTTCAACACCGGCAGCGAGACCGGGATCCAGGGACACATCAACGCGCTCGGGCACGAACCGCACAACTACGTGACGGTCTACGCCGAAGTCGAGGACATCGACGCGATGCTGGCCCGCGTGCAGGAACTCGGCGGGAAGACCATCGTGCCCGCGACCGAGGTGCCCGGCGCCGGACACTTCGCCTGGTTCGCCGATCCCGAGGGCACGCCGTTCGGACTGTGGAAGTCCGCCCCGCGCGGGTGACGGCCGGCGACCCGCTCGGATTCCGCGCGCGGCACGTCCCATTTTGCGACCCGCCGACCGGCACGGCCCGTCGGCGGCGGATGCGGCAGGTCGCGGCAGGGGGCCCGGGGCGGGTCTGATTCTCGGACATGACAGGCTTTGGAAACGGACCCCGCATGGCTGGCGTCGTGCGGGGTCCGCTTTGCGCTTGACGAGCAGTGACCAGGGTGCCCTAGGATCAGGTGAGGCGTTGCTAAAAGCTTGTTCCTTAAGAGGTTGTCATGCGTAGCGCGGTGCTGCTTTCGCTGCTTGGTCTGCTGCTGGTCGGCTGTCAGTCGACGGCTCCGGTGGCGACCGTCGCGTGGGCCCCGAGCGGCAACCTGCTGCTGAGCCGCAATGCCGGCGTGGCGGTCGCGGCCGAGCGCTTCACCAGTCGCGCCATGTGGCCGGCGGTCGGGCACGGCTACCAGCTCGAGGAAGTGACGACCTATACGCAGTTTGAGTACGACGATCAGTTTTTCCGTGATGGATTGGGCGGAAGCTATTACCGGACGTTAGAATCGATCCGGAGTGGGGTCTGGGTTCGCTAGACGTGTCGTCGGGCGCGCCGGCCACCTCGGGTGGCGATCGGCTGCATTTCTTTTTCTTCTCCAGTGGAGAGGGGCAGCTGGGCGGACCTAGTATTCGACGACACCGGACGTTAGAACGACGTTTGGCGTTTCAGCCGATCATTTTCTGCCGGATCCCGCGCCGGCGTACGAAGAGAGGAGCCCCGTGATGAAATTGTTCTCGTCCCCCGCACTCGGACTGGTGTGCATGACATCGGTATTCGCGATGGACGCGCGACTCGACTGCAAGGACCTGGCCGCCGCCGGACTGTTCGATGCGTTGTTCTTCGGCGCCGCGGTCGCTGTCGCCGACGCCCAGAACGCCAACGACGCCCCCGGCGTGCCCGGCGAACAGGGTGAGCAGGGCGAACAGGGGGCCCCCGGCGCTCCCGGCGCGGACGGCGCCGATGGTGCCGACGGCGCGGATGGCGCCCAGGGACCGCAGGGCGAGCAGGGTGAACCCGGCGTCGCCGGTGCCGACGGGGCCCAGGGCGCTCAGGGCATCCAGGGCGAGCAGGGCATCCAGGGCGAGCAGGGCGAACAGGGTATCCAGGGTGAGCCCGGTGCGGCCGGCGAACCCGGCGCCGATGGCATGAACGGTGCTGACGGAATGGACGGCATCGATACCGGCAACGTCCTGTCGAGCGGCTACATCAACGAGAACGGCGTGCTCGGCGACCAGAACGACACGGCCCTGCCGACCACCGTTTCCCGTTTGAACGCAGGCATTTACGAGGTCTTCGTCGACCTGTCGAGCATGCCGGAAGACGAGCGCCCGCAGGACGTCAGCGATGTCGGCGTGCTGATCCAGCTCGAAGCCTTCGCCGGCGACGTGTTCGGTGACTTCGTCGTCGCCGCGCTCCGCTGGCCGTTCTACCAGGCGTTCATCGTTGAGACCGAGGGCGTGCCGACGCAGATCCGTCTGCTGATCCAGGTCCGCCAGCTCGAGTCGGGCAACGCGACGGTCGACAACCCGTTCAGCTTCGCCATCATGGGCGTCTGAACCCCGCTCGTCCCCCTGCGGGGCGAATCCTGATCCGACGACAACCGCCCGTGGGCTTCGGCTCGCGGGCGGTTTCTCTTGGCGCTGCGTCACACCCCGCCATGGCTGGATCGACCGAAACCCGGACCCCGCGGACGGAAATCGCGCCGGGGGCCTTTTCGGACATTCGTGGACGGGGAACAATGGTCGCAGCGAGCCCCAGCCGGGTTGCCGGCGCGCGACCGTCCCGCCGTCAGCAACCGATGCCATGCGTGCCCAATATCTGATCTTGCGCGATCTCCCGGACTCGGCGTGCGTTTCCGGGGGTGATTCGTCTCCAATCCACAGTGGAGGCTGCATTTAGCGTTGACTGAACCGCGAATCCGCCGGTACGATCACGTCATGGCGACGTCGAACAAAACCGGCGTGCTTCGAAGGTAACCAGCCGCGAAGCGGACCCGGTTTATCATCTGCCAACATGCAAGCTGCAACGCCTCGGGAGGATCTCGTTCATGCGTTCCCTGCGAACCGCAAAAGTAGCCACACTGACGCTTCTCGGCACCGCGCTCGGCCTGTCGACCGTGGCCGAAGCGCAGGAGCGGAAGTTCACCGTCATGCTGGCCATCCCGGCCAAGTCGGTCGAAGGCTCGCTCGACGAATTCAACCAGGACCTTCCCAACGCGGGCGATGTCTGGGACGAGTACTTCGACCGCGTCAAACCCGATGTCTTCTCATTCGCCGAGTACTGGGATGAAATCTCCTACGGCAACGTCAGCGTCAGCGGTGATGTCGCCGGCTGGATCGAAGTGCCCTGGCCGGTCCTCCCGCAGGGCGAAACCCTCGACCTGTCCGGCACGGAAGAGCCGCTTGACGGCGAGGACCTGCCCTTCACCGACCTGAACGGCGGCACGATCGGCCAGTTCACCGGCGAAAGCGTCAACCAGACCCGCCAGTTGTTCTACGTCGACAACAACGGGGCCATGCCGGGCACCGGTACCGATCCGTTCCCGCCCGATGCCGACGTCTATCCGCCCGGACTCGTCGACTTCGACGCCTTCGGCCGCCCCGTCTGGACCCCGGGGGAGCGCTTCCTCGACCTGAACGACAACGGCCGCTACGACGCGCTGACCGAAACCTGGCTGGACGGCTGGGGCGCCAGCACGACCAACGAAGACGGCGACAACATCCCCGACTGCACGACGGCCGACGGTGAGCG
>JAUIEC010000026.1 GCA_030428945.1 Phycisphaerae bacterium
CGAGTCATCCGGATTGTCGTCCGGACACGCGTCGCAGAAGTTCGGCACGCCGTCGCCGTCCGTGTCGACGTTGTCGTCGCCGCCCGGACAGATGTCGACCGAATCGCACACGCCGTCACCGTCCGAGTCATCCGGATTGTCGTCCGGACACGCGTCGCAGAAGTTCGGCACGCCGTCGCCGTCCGTGTCGACGTTGTCGTCGCCACCCGGACAGATGTCGTCGACGTCGCAGACGCCGTCGCCGTCGGCATCGTCGCAGCCGGCCACGCACAGGTTGCCGGTCACCAGCACGCCGTCGACACCGGCCTCGTTGATGCTCTGCGGGTCGCCGTCGTTGGCGCTGAACCGAAGCTGCATGTCATTGCTCAGCGGGACCCCGGCCAGGTCGAGGTCGGCCTGCTCGATCGTGTTCGAACGCCACGCGGTCGAACCGCTCGTGTCGTGTACCGCGATCGTGATCCACCCGCTGCCGCTGACGTTGTCGCGAATGTCGACCTGCAGGACGTCGGTGCCGTCCTCGTTCGTCAGGTACAGGTAGTAGTCGTAGCGGATCGTGTAGTCACCGGCCGCCGACATGTCGAAGCTCGGCGAACGCAGCCGGACCGTGCCGCCGTCGACGTCGGTGTTGCCGCTCTGGTTCTGCGTCAGGTAGGCGGCACCGCTGCCGTCGCCGTCGGTCATCGGGTCATAGTCCCAGCTCGGGTCGTTGACCGGCGTGCCACGTTCCCAGAAACCGCTGCTGGCCACGCCGTCATCGGTCGCGACCCAGCCCAGGTCGGCCTGGAAGTTGTCGCTGAAGACAGTCATGGTCATCCCGATCGAGTACGAGAACACGCTGGCCGGCGCGTCGGACGGACTCGTCACGGTGGTCCCGCCGCTGCCCTGGGCCGAGGCGTAGAACTCGACCACATCGTCGCAGTTCGCGCCCGGAATCGTCGCCTCGTACAGGTCGCCGCCGACCGGAGTCATCGCCAGGCCGGTATAGGCCCCGCCGCCCGTGCGGTAGAACAGCGTCTGGCTGCCGGCCTGTACGGTCTCGAAGCCGTCGGTGATCTCGGCCTGCACCACCAGCGGCGTGCCCGGGCCCAACTGGCTGGGAACGCCGGACGTCAGCGCGACCGAGATGGCGGGCGGTTCGATCGTGAAGTCGACGTTGGACATGTCGAAAAAGATGTTGTCGGTCGGCATGACCCGGATGCGGGCCGTGCTCGTGCTGATGTTCGGCAGCACCACCGTCGCAATCCCGTCGTTCGGCGTGCTGGCCAGCAGGACCGTGTCGAAGGTCTGACCGCTGTTGGTCGACAGCGCGATCTCGACGCTGGCGGCGTTGACCGGCCCGTTCTCGGTGTTGGCCGTGTCCCAGGTGACCGTCTGGCTGCCGCCCCAGGTGACGGCCGTGTTCGGACTGGTCACGCGGAAGGGCCCGCTGCCGGTCGTGGTGACGACCATCTCGTCCTGGTCGACGCCCCCGCCGCCGGCCCGGTTGTCGCGGGCGGTCACGCGGAAGGTCATCGTCCGGGCGGTGGTCGGCAGTTTCTCATCGTCGCTGCTGTTGTTGTTGCGAATGTCCACCAGTCGCGGGAACGTGCGTGATGGCGAGACCCGCGGCGGGCGCGAGCGGAACAGCGGACTCGATCCGTTGTCGCCGTCGGCCAGCGCCTGGGCCGGGCCGGTGTCCATCTGCTCCCAGCAGTATTCGAGCGGGTCGCCCTGCGGATCGGTGGCCGAGGCCGTCAGCGTGAACGGCGTCCGCTGCGGAATCGTGTAGTTCGGACCGGCATCCACCGTCGGGGCGTTGTTGCCGGTCGAAGTCTGCGTGTGGCAGCTTCGGCTGAGCATCAGCGAGCGAATCTCGTCGTAGCTGATGCCGGTGAAGTACGCGTCGCTGTTGCTCTGGACGTTGTCGGCCCCGCAGATCCCGGCGTAGCCCATGATCGTCGTCGCACTGCCAAGCTCGGTGGCCGTCGAGCCGTTGCGATTGCCGCCGGCACACGAGCCGTTGACGCCGTTGAAGGTGTGATTCGCGCCGAACTGGTGACCCATTTCGTGCGCGACGTAGTCCACGTAGAACGGATCGCCGATCGGGCTGCCCAGCCCGGTCACCCCGCCGGCCTTCGATCCGCCGCTGCAGACCACGCCGAGGAACGCCACCCCGCCGCCGCCGGTGCTGAAGACGTGCCCGATGTCATAGTTGCCGCCGCCGATCACCGAGTCGCAGGTCGACTGGTTCTGGCTCAGCATCGCCCCGCCGTTCGAGTTCGTGTACGGATCGCTGCCCGCGTTCGTGAACACCAGCAGGTCATTGTTGGCCACCAGTTCCAGCCGGGCGGCCACTTCGACTTCGTAGATCCCGGTCACGCGGTTGATCGCCGTGACGATTGCCGCCTGCCCGCTTGAAACCGTGCCGCCGTGGAACTGCGTGTACTCACCGGTGGCCGCGCAGGCCAGCGCGTAGGTTCGCAGGTTCGCGCCCGACGTCCGCAGGTCCAGGTCGCCGGCCCCGCCGGTCGTTTCGCTGCCCCAGGTGTTGCCTTCGACCTCGAAGACCTCGCAGCCGGGCAGGTCGACGCCCACGGCATCGCGCTTGTAGTACGAGGTGTAGATCAGGGTGTTGTCGCGGGTGTAGGGATCGATGTACCAGGCGCCCTTCGATGTCAGCACCTGCGCGTGGAAACCCTGCGGGGTCCAGTCGAGCCGGGCCGAGGCCCGCGGGTCGTCGATCCCGCGCGCCCAGTAGGTGCTGATCTCCGGGTAGCGGGCCGCCAGTTCCGGGGCCATCACCGGCGACTCGACCAGGTCGAACGCCTCGAACCCGCCGTCCGGGGTCGGCAGCAGCAGTTCGACGAACGTGTTGGCCGCCTCCGGGGTGAACTCGCGCGGGGCCGCGTCGAGCACCGGCGCCAGCGCGTCCGGGTCCAGTTCCAGCAACTGGCCCGTCAGCGGGCGCACCCACGGTTCGCCCTGTTCCACCGCGACAGGGGCGGCGGGGAGCAGGGTCCAGACCCCGTCCGTCACCGCCTCCTGCATATCGCCGGGCTCCCCAGCCGCGAGCGTCGGTACAACCAGTGCGACACCGCACGCCCACAGCGCGCGGATTCCTCGTTTCCATCCGTTTTTCACGATCTAGCTCCCAAGTCACTGCCGAAGGCAGTTTGTGTGGCCGGGTGAAGGCCGTTCGACGAGTATACCCCACTCGCCCTGCCGCCCCAAACCGATTCCGCGGGTTGCCGTCAAGCCGATAACCTGTTTCCGGACTGAACCTTAGAGCTCGTCCGGATCACCTCCGTCCAGCCCGCCGACGCGCCCCCTTCCCGGAGCGCGGCCGCCCCGCCCCCGTCCGCCCGCCGCCGGGGAGCGAACTTTTTTGCGCCCGCAAACGCATTCCGACAATGGTTTTACGACCTGGCGCGGCAGATCACCGGGATTTTTCTTGAGCTGCTACTATGACCATAGTAGTCTTCCGATACAGATCGTAGAAAGGATCCAGATGAGCAATCTGCCCCATGTCACCGCCGCCGAACTCCGACTGCTGAAGGTGCTCTGGAAGCTCGGCTCGGGCGCTGTCCGCGACGTGCTCTCCGAACTCGAGAAGGAAGCGGGCGACGCGCCGGCCTACACGACCGTCATGACCCTGATGAACCAGTTGGCCGCCAAGGGCGCGCTGGAGGTCGACAAGAGTCGGCAGCCTTACATCTACGCACCGGCCGTGCAGCGCGAGCAGGTCCTCGGGCAGCGCCTGCGGCAGTTCCTCTCGCAGGTCTTCGACGGGCAGGCGGGCGAACTCGTTCTGCACCTGGTCGAGGAGGCGAACCTCTCGCCGGCCGACCTGCGGCGGATCGAGGAACAGATCGAACAGAAGGAACGAGAGAGCGGGCAGGCGGAAGGAGACCGGGCATGAACGGCGCCCTCGAAGTAGCCACGACGCTGGCCGCCTGGCTGACGCAGGCGATCCTGCTGGGCACGACGCTCGCCCTGCTGACCTGGGCCGTCTCGCGGACCCTGCTCCGCAAGGCGCCGCCCGCGCTGCACGCCGCCCTCTGGCTGATCGTGCTGGCCAAGTTCATCCTGCCTCTCGGCCCCGGCTTTTCGTACTCGCTGGCCAGCCTGGTCGGCCTGCCCGAACTGGCCCCGGCCCCGACCGGACCGGCCGTCGACGGCAGCCTGACCTATCTCGTCCTCGAAACCGCCGCGGCCGGAACCTCGGAGGCCCCCGCCACAGCAACCCGGACGGCGGCCGCGACGCCGGCGGCGCTGGCGCCTGTGGCGGCCGGGACGGGCGGTGCCCGGTACTGGCTGATCGCCCTGGTGGGCGCCTACGTGATCGGCGTGATCGCCATCGTCATCTGGCGGACGCGCGGCTACCTGGCGTTTGTCCGTCGGGCGCGGGAGCTTCCGCTGGCCGGTCGCGGCCTGCGCCGCCTGGTGGCCCGCACGTGTCGCCGCAGCGGTGTCCGGCGGGTACCGCGGGTGCGTCTGAGTGGCGGCGCGCACGCCCCGTACATCTTCGGATTCTGGCGTCCGACGCTGGTGCTGCCGCGCGGCAGCGCCCGGCCGGGCCCGGAACTCGAAGCGATCCTGCTGCACGAGATCGCCCACCTGCGGCGACTGGACCTGTTCACCCGGCTCGCCCAGTGGTTGGCGGGCAACCTGTTGTTTTTCTGGCCCGTAGTCGCCTGGGTCAACCGGCGGATCGACCTGGCCCGCGAGCATGCGTGTGATGAATGGGCCCTCTCACACGGACGCCTCGCTCCCGGCCAGTACGCCCGCTGTCTGCTCCGCGCGCTGCAGCCGGCCCCGCCCGACTGGAGCGCGTATCGCCCAGCCGCGATGGCAACCACCGCAAGACAAGTCGAAAGGAGAATCGCAATGATCATGGAACATTCGCGCCGGGGACCCTCGTCCTACTGGCGCCTGATGGCCGGCAGCAGCCTGGCCGCCTGGGCCGCCTTCGCCCTGACCGGGACGTCGGCCGCCACGGAAGAACCGGTACAGACGCAAGAGAAGAACGTCTGGGTCTCGGATGACGGGACCACGATCGAGTTCGAAAGCACCAACGGCATGCCCGGCTGGGTGGCGGAAGGCGGCCAGCAGCAGTTCATGTTTGTCACCGACGCCGAAGGTGACGGGCAGCACACGGTCGCGTTCACGCGGCACATCAGCGAAGACTCGCTCGCCCGGTTCCTCGAGAGCCACCCGAACGCCGACGCGAACGCGGACGGCAACATCTCGGCCGAGGAGCACGATGCCTACCTGGTCGCGGTCGCGATGCAGGATCCGGCCAGGGTCCTCGGGCAGTTCCCGTCCGCCGACACGAACGGCGACGGCGAACTGAGTCCCGCCGAGGCGGCCGGGCTGGTCGGCGGGATGCCGCACCTGAGCGCCCTGGCGCAGGGCCAGCCGATGGTCAACGTCATGCTGCAGTCCGACGGTGGCGAAGCCGGCGGCGTGTGGATCACCGACGACCTGAACGGCGCGCAGAATGTCTCGATCGACGAGCACGTCACCCCGGACGGCACGCGGATCATGACGCGCGTCGCCGTGGCCGGTGACCCCGAAGTCGAGTCGGGCGGCAACATCGAAGTGAACGTCGAAGCCGACGACTCCGGGCAGCGGGTCGTGCGAATCGACAAGGGTGACGGCCAGATCCAGGAGATCATCCTGGCGCCGGGCGACGGGCTGGCGGAGATCGAACTGGACGACGAATCCGGAATGGCCGGACAGCAGATCATCGCGCTGGACGACGGCAGCGGCGAGATCAACGTGGTCTACGGCTTTTCCGAGGAAGCGCCGGACGATGTGCACGGACACCTGGTCCGTCTGCACGAGATGCTCGGTGACGGCGCGCACGCCCACCTGGCTCGTCTGCACGAGCACCTGATGGAACTGCACGGCGGCGAGCCGGGCAACGTGGAAGTCCGCGTGCACGCCGGCGACGACGGCCAGCACGATGTCTTCGTGACCGCGAGCGGCGACCACATGCGTCCGTTCCAGGCCGGTTCGTGGCTGCTCGAGAACATCGAGGGTGAGCCGAGCCGCGAAGCGGTGGCCGGCTACGTCCAGACGGTCGCCGACCTTCCGCTGGCGAAGTTCCTGGAACTGAACCCGGAGAGCGACCACAACGGCGACGGCGTGCTGACCGAGAAGGAACGCGACGCGTTCATCAAACGGCACACCACCCGGCAGCGGATGAAGCTGATCGAGAAGTACCCCGACGCCGACCTGAACGGTGATGGCATGCTGACCAACGAAGAACTCCGCGAGTACTTCCACGGCCAGCACCAGGCCCACCGCGCCCACGGCGAACGCGTCCGCGTGAACGGCACGCCGCAGACCGTCACGGACGGCGAACCGGTAATCGTGGTCGAAAAGGTCGACGAGTAACTCGTCGGTCGATCAGTAAGACGCGTCGGTCGACGAGGCCAACGCGCAGACCGCGACAGACAACTCGCTCCCAGAACGCCCGCTCGCGATTTCAGCCGTCGCGACGGGCGTTCGTTTTTTCTTCAGGGAGCAAGGGAACCAGGGAGCAAGGGAGCAAGGGGTGAGGGCATCCGTCTTCTCGGACGACAGAGATCCAGGCGCCGCCTGACCTGCCTTCGACGCCCGATCTCGACCTGCCTACTTGCTGACCGCACACGCAAGACTGCGAACGCCGGTCGCCGCCTGCAGTCTCTCGGCCATCTCGCTGGCCGCGGCCTCGTTGTCGACCAGCGTGAAGAAGGTCGAGCCCGAGCCCGACATTCGCACGGGCTGGCCAGCCGCTTCGCGGAGCTTGACCGACAGTTCCGCCAGCGCGGGCACCACCCGGAAGGCGGCCGGTTCGAGGTCATTGCCGCACAGGCGCAGCAGCTTCTCGGGATCTCCGAAGGCCTTCTCGACATCGCCGGCGTGGGCCCCTTCGCTGACCTGCAGGCCCTTCCAGGCCCGGTAGACATCGGCCGTCGCGCAGTGAATCTCCGGCAGGACCAGCACGACGTGGCACCGCGGACCACGACCCAGCGGTTCCACCTCGGTCCCCGTGCCGCGCACCACGCACGGCGACGGCCAGAGGAACAGCGGCACGTCCGCCCCCAACTGCCCCGCCAAAGCCGACAGCCCCTCGGTCGTGTAGTTCAGGTCACAGACCCGGTTGACCAGGTCGAGGGTCGTGGCCGCGTCGCTGCTGCCGCCCCCCAGGCCGGCGCCGGCCGGGATCTGCTTGGCCAGGTGGATCGCGACGCCCTGGGTCCGCTGGGCATCGGCCAGCAGCAGGCGGGCGGCCCGGTAGGCGAGGTTGCCGGCATCGACGGGCAGGTCCGGTCGATCGCAGGTCAGCTCGATCCCGGGCGTGGACCGGCGGCGGACGCGGACGACATCGGCCAGCCCGACGCGGACGATGACGGATTCGACCTCGTGGTAGCCGTCGGCCCGCCGGCCGACGATCCGCAGGGTCAGGTTGATCTTGGCGGGAGCGGCCGCCCGGACTTCCGTGCCGGGCAGCGCGACGGACTCGCTGTTCATATCAGAGGCTCTCGAGTTTCATCTGCAGGTCGCGTTCGTGCAGGGCCCGATGGAATTCGTCGAGCTTGCCTTCCACGAGTACGCCGCCGATATCAAAAACATCCATATTGACCCGGTGATCCGTCACCCGGTTCTGCGGGAAATTGTACGTCCGAATACGCTCGCTGCGGTCGCCGGACCCGACCATGCTCTTCCGCTCGGCCGCGAGGGCCTGAAGCTGCTGCTGCTGGTGGTGCTCGAAGACGCGGCTGAGCATGATCCGGCGGGCCTTGGCCCGGTTCTTGTGCTGGCTCTTTTCGTCCTGCATCGAGACGGTGATGCCGGTCGGCTTGTGTTCGAGCTTGATCGCGCTCTCGACCTTGTTGACGTTCTGCCCGCCGGGTCCGCCGGCCCGGCTGGTGTGTTCGAGCACGTCCTTGTCCCAGTCGATCTCGACCTCGACCTCCTCGGGTTCAGGCAGGACCGCAATCGTCGCGGCCGAGGTGTGGATCCGCCCCTGGGTCTCGGTTTTCGGGACGCGCTGCACGCGGTGCCCGCCGGCCTCGAAGCGCAGCATCAGGTAGACCTCGTCGCCGGTGACGTTCAGGATCGCCTCCTTGCAGCCGCCGATTTCGGAATGGGCGTAGCTGAGGACCTCGACCTTGAGCTTGTGGGCCGACGCGAAGGCCTTGATCATCTCGACCAGTTCACCGGCGAACAGGGCCGCCTCGTCGCCGCCGGTCCCGGCCCGGACTTCGACGATCACGCTGCTGATGCCGGCCTCGTCGCCGGTGACGAGCTTCTCCTGCATCTCGGTCAGCAGGGCCGACCGCTTCGCTTCCAGTTCGGGGATTTCCATCTCGGCCAGTTCGCGCAGTTCGGCATCGCTCTCGTGATCGTCGACGATCGCGAGCGATTCGTTCAACTGATCCGTGACGCTGGCGTACTGGCGATAGGGCTTGAGGATCTTCTCGAGGTTGCCGTGCTCACGGGCGAGCCGGACCATCAGCACGCCGTTGCCGGCCACCTCGGGCTTGTTCATCTCGTCGGCCACTTCCTGGCCGCGGGCCGCCATCTCCTGGACGCGGGCCATCCATTTCGGGTGCTCGACCGGCACGCCTGTTCCTCCTGACCGGGCGGTACGAAAAAGACTACGACCCGGCCGCCGGCCGAATCGTAGCCTCTCTTCCGTTGCGGTCGAAGCGGGTTACTTCTTCTTGTTGAAGTAGTTCCCGCCGAACTTCTTGGTGAACCGCTCGACGCGGCCGGCGGTATCGACGAACTTCTGCTTGCCCGTGTAGAACGGGTGGCAGGCGTTGCAGATATCGACCTTGATGGTTTCCACGGTGGCGCGGGTCTCGAAGTCGTTCCCGCAGGCACAGTGGACCTTGGTCGTGTCATACCGCGGATGAATTCCGGCCTTCATCTGTGCACCATCCATTCGCCCGGACAGGTCTCGTACACCCCAGGTGGGTCGCCGGCGGAGCGCGGTCCGGGCAGGCCGCTCCGTCGAGTCCCAGATTATTGCAGACCCGCCGGGATTTGGCAACCCGCCTGCCTGCCGCGCTCAGAACCGCCTCTCCCGAGGCGACATTCCCGGGCTCGATCGGCCTGCCGGACGGGTGCCCCGAACCGCGGGACCTCACCCGGGGTAAATACCCATTGCGGGGCCCGGTCGCCATCCGGATAATCGTCCGTCCGGCGACGAGCCTGTCGTATTCAGGCGTGGGCCCCAGCCCCCCTTCCCGCGTCTTCCAGGGACGCAAGGTCGCCGTCCCGGTCTCCGACCGCCTGTTTCCGAAACCGCGCTCGCGGTTAAGAGGGCAACACATGCACCGCATCGCGCTGATCACCCTGATCGCTCCGCTCGTCCTGGTTCTTCCGCGTGCCTCCGGGGACTTCGTCAACGGCAGTTTCGAGGCAGGCCTGACCGGGTGGACGACCGAGTACGCCTTCGTCAATGCGAACTGCGACCACACCTATCTGACCTGGCTCCCGTTCCCGAGCGGGCATGCGCCCCCCACGACCGTCAGCGGCTACTCGGATTACCTGCGGACCATCGCCCCCTACTGCGGCAACATGATGGCCAAGGTCAACGCCAGCCTGCCCGGCAACTACGCCACCCGGCTCTCGCAGACCATCGTCCTGACCCCGGTCGATCTGAGCGAATCGTGCGGCGCGGCCCGGATTCGGGCCCGGTACATCGCCTTCCTCGGCACAGGAGGCGGGCATTCGTACCATCCGCTCGAAGAGTCGCACCTGCGGTTCCAGGTGCTCCGCAACGGCATTCTTCAGAACGACCAGGTCATCACCGCCAACTTCCCCGCCCCGCCGACCTGGTGGCACCCCACCGGGCCCTTCTACGTGCGCGAGGGCACCTACGAGTACCTGCTCGGCGGAGCCGCCCCGGGCGATACCGTCACGATTCGCCTGATCGCCGCCGACTGCTGCAAGCTCGGCCACAACGGCATCGGCTACTTCGACTGCGTCGAACTGCAGCCGAGCGACCAGGTCTTCGCCGGACCGGAATCCTGGACGAATCAGCCGCCGCCCGCCGCCGGGTGGCGGGCCGCGGACTTCACCGGCGACGGCCGGGACGACCTGCTCCGCTGGGAGACCGTTCCGACGGTGCTGGCTTCGCTGGGCGGTTCCTTCGCGGCCCCGCTGGCATGGTCCGGCCCGGGGCTGACCGGGTCCGACCGGGGCGGCGTCGGGGATTTCAACGCCGATGGTCGCCAGGATCTGCTGGAGTACCTTCCGACCACGGGTGCGTTCGTGCACCTTTCCGATGGGGTCAGCCAGTTTCTTCCGACCCCCGCCTGGGCGGGCGCGCAGCCGGGATACCACCCGCTGCTGCCGCTGCAGGTGAAAACGGGCGACTTCAACGGCGACGGCCGGGCGGACATGCTGTTCCAGGCGTTCGGCGATCCTCCGAGGATTCTGCTCACGAATGCGGCCGGGACGGCATTTCAGGCCGCCCAGACCAACTGGACCGGACAGCCCTGGGGCTACGGCGGCTGGTACGTGGGCGACTTCGACGGCGACGCGCGCAGCGACCTGGGGCGCTGGACCGCCGGCGGCGGGTTCGAGGTGCTGCGTTCGACCGGGACCGCGTTTCTGCCGGCGCAGTCCTGGACGCGTCACGGCGTCGGACCGACGGGACGCTGGACGATCGGCGATTTCAACTGCGACGGCCGCGATGACCTGATGCGGCAGGTCGGACCGCCATCCCTGTCGCGCACGGAAGTACTCCTGTCGACCGGCACGAGTTTCGGCTACCCGGTCCCCTGGCAGAATCCGATGCAGGAGGCGCGGATTACCGCCGGTGACTTTGACGGAAGCCGTCCCTCGGACATCGCCCGCGAGTCCGCTGTGTTCCGGACCTGCATTCCGTGCGGATGCATGCTGGCCGTGGATCGCGGCGCGCCCTGCAACCCGCTGAACGGCTCGGAGCATCTCTGGACATTCTCCGTGCGGAACCTGACCAACACCCCGGTGTCCTCCATCGCGATCAGCAACACGGGCAGCGTGACCGTCACGCCGTCGGTGATCACGCTGCCTTCGCCACTGCTCCCCGGCTACTGGACCACCCAGACGGTCACGGTGACGAATGCGCCGCCCGGGGAATACTGCCCGACCATCAGCATGCTGGATGCCGGCAAGGCCGAACTGTGCTCCGCATCGCTGTGCTTCACGACGGCGACCTGCGACTGCATGCGCATTCTGGTCGACGATTTCGTCTGTACGGACGACGGCAGCGGCGACTTCTTCCTGACGTTCCGCATCCAGAACATCTCCGGGTTCCCGATGAGTGACGTCTGGCTGGCCGGCAGTTCGCCGGCCACCGCCGACCTCGTGCCGTCGACATTCCCGCAGACCCTGCCTCACGGCGCGACATCCGCGCCGTACACCGGCCGGGTGACCGGTGTCGCCGGTCTGCCGTCGGTCTGCCTGGACCTGTTGACGCTGCTGGATACGGGCGGAGACCTGACGTTCTGCCGCGGGCGGGTGTGTGTCGACGTGCCCGTCTGCCCCGGAACACCGGGCTGGTGCTGCGTTCCGGGCGCGGGCTGTATCGCGGTTCCCGGATCGCTGGCCTGCAGCCAGGCGGGCGGTACGTTCGGAACCAACGTCGGCGTGTGCGCAACCTGCATCGACCCGCCGTGGACGCCCCCGACCGGCGGACCGCTGCAGCCCGTTGCCCTGGGCGGCGCGAACCTGACCGTCGATCCGGACCTGAATCTCGTGATTGCCCCGCTCGGGGCCAGCGGCGCCGACGGCGTGCACCTGACCTTCGGCGCCGTGAACCACGCGGTCCTCGAAGGACATCCGATCGATCCGCTGGGTGAAATCGCGGACGCCTCGCAACTGCGGCTGACGGCGGTGGGTGTGCTCGAAGACATCGCCGAACAGACGCTCGGCGAACTGGCGGTCTGGCAATCCGGGCCCGCGTTCACCATCCTGCCGGACTTTCTGCCGATCCTCTCGGGGACGTTCGAGGTCGAAGCGTACCTGGATGGCAGCTTGGTGACCGTGCTCCCGGCCCGCGACATGGACGCCGGTGTCGCGTCGGCCTGGCCGACCGGGTGGGGCCCGCTGCTGGACGACACCGGCATTCTCAGGCCGGGCTTCGTACTGCGCTGGGCGGCCCCGCTGGACGTGCTGTTCGACGGCCTGCCGGTGGTGTGTGACGAACTGCGGATCCTGGCCGATGGCTCGCCGCTCGCGGTCCAGGCGGTGACCGGCGTCGACGTGACCGGGCTGGGGCTGGAGCACCTGGTGTTGACGTCCGCCGACGTCGACCGGATCGACTGCACCGGTGACGTGGATGGTGATGGCGTCGTCAGCCTGGCCGATCTCGCCTATCTGCTCACATCCTACGCGGGCACGGCCGAGGCCGACCTCGACGGAAACGGCATCACCGATCTGTCCGACCTGGCGATCCTGCTGGCGAACTTCGGAGCCCAGTGCCCCTGAGCCGGGACGAACGGACACTCGGAAGGCGGGCCGCGGCGGTGGCATCCCTCCGGCCTGCGCCGCCACGTGTCCGCCTCCGCGAGGCAGGTCGGGCCCGGATCGGCGGGCCCGGTTCGCCCGCGGCGCGGCAGCGGCTACAATCCTGAGCGTCCCGGCCCGGAGTCCGCGTTTGCCCAGTGAAGTCCTCAGAATCGAAGAACTGACCAAGATCTACGGCCAGCCCGGCAGTGACATGGAGGTCCGGGCCCTGGACGGGGTCGACATCACCATTCGCCAGGGCGAGTACGTCTCGATCGTCGGGACCTCCGGCAGCGGCAAGTCGACCCTGATGAACATCCTCGGCTGCCTCGACCGGCCGACCTCCGGACGCTACTGGCTCGACGGCCGCGACGTCTCGACCCTGCCGGACGACGAGCTTTCCGAGGTCCGCGGGCGCTACATCGGCTTCATCTTCCAGAGTTTCAACCTGATCCAGACGGCGACGGTGCTCGAGAATCTCGAAGTGCCGATGTTCTACCAGGCGGTCGCCCCCGAGGTCCGTCGCGAGCGGGCCCAGGCCCTGGCGAAGATGGTCGAGATCGAGCACCGCCTGCACCACCGGCCGAGCGAACTGTCCGGCGGGCAGCAGCAGCGGGTCGCGATCGCCCGCTCGCTGGCCAACAACCCGGTCCTGCTGCTGGCCGACGAGCCGACCGGAAACCTCGACAGCCGCACCGGCGAGGTCGTGCTCGAGATCCTCGACCGCCTGCACGCCGACGGCATGACGATCATCATGGTGACCCACAACCCCGAGACGGCCGAGCGCTGTGACCGGGTGATCGTCATCAAGGACGGCCGGATTGACGCCGACCGCCCGGGCACGCTGGCGCACACCCGCGCGGTGGTCTCGCCGCTGCCGGCGGACTAACCGCCCGTCGCGCGTTCGTTCCGCAGATCCCCCCCCGGCGCTCCAGCGTGGCGGTGGCGCCGGTGCCACAGCGCCGGCCGGTCGAGCCGGAAGTTGGCTGGTCACGCCGGGCGATCGCCAGGCGCGTCGCGATCGGCGCGGGCCGTGGTACAATGCCGCCAGCATCGAGTCGAACAGCGGCCCGGCGTATCACGCCCCGATTCGCGCCGCAGCGCGCCGCCATCCCGCGCGATGTGCAAGGAGCCCGAAGTGTCTGCACGCGAGGAATCTCTGCCGATCGTCGGCTGGCGCGAACGGGTGGACCTGCCGGACTGGAAGCTGCGACGGGTGCGGGCCAAGATCGACACCGGCGCGCGAACCAGCGCGATCGACGTCGCCCGGGTCGAGGAACTCGACGACGGACGGATCCGCTTCGAAGTCGTCTCGCGGATTCGACCGCGACGGACCCGCTGGATCGAAGCCCGTCCGGCCCGCACGTCGATCGTCAAGCCCAGCCACGGCAAGCCGCAGCAGCGGTACGTCTGCCTGACCCGCATCCGGCTCGGTGACATCGAGTACGAAATCGAAGTCAGCCTGGTCTGCCGCCGCGGCATGCTCTGCCGGATGCTGCTCGGTCGCACCGCCCTCGAAGGCCGCGTGCTGGTCGACCCCCGCCACAAGTACCTGCTGACCGGCCGCAGCCGGACCGAAGAACGGGAGACCCAGCCATGAAACTCGCGATTCTCTCGACCGCGCCGACCTGCTACTCGACCCGCCGCCTGCGACAGGCCGCGGTCGAACGCGGCCACACCGTCAAGGTCCTCGACACGCTGCGCTTTGCGATCGACGTCGCCGAAGGCGATCCGAGCCTGCAGTATCGCTCGAAGCCGCTTTCGACCTACGACGCGATCCTGCCGCGGATCGGCGCCTCGATCACCTACTACGGCACGGCCGTCGTCCGCCAGTTCGAGCAGATGGACGTCTACACGCCCAACACGGCCAACGGGATCGTCAACTCGCGCGACAAGCTGCGGGCCCTGCAGATCCTGTCGCGGCACGAGATCGGACTGCCGCAGTCGACCTTCGTCCGGGCCCGCTCGGACGTGCTGCCGGCGATCGAGCGGATCGGCGGCGCGCCGGTGATCATCAAGATCCTCGAGGGCACCCAGGGCGTCGGCGTGATCCTGGCGGACAACACCAAGATCGCCGAAGCGATCATCGAAACGCTCCAGACCGCCCGGCAGAACGTGCTGATCCAGCGGTTCGTCAAGGAAAGCAAGGGCCGCGACATCCGCGCGTTCGTGGTCGGCGACGCGGTCGTGGCGGCCATGCGGCGGGTCGCGGTCGGCGACGAGTTCCGCAGCAACGTGCATCGCGGCGGGCGGGCCGAACGGGTCGAGCTTGACCCCGCCTACCAGGAGACGGCCGTGCGGGCCGCCCAGATCATGGGCCTGCGGGTGGCCGGGGTGGACATGCTGGAAGGCAACGACGGTCCGCAGATCATGGAGGTCAATTCGTCGCCGGGGCTCGAGGGCATCGAGGGCGCCACCGGGCTGGACGTGGCCGGCGCGATCGTCGACTACATCGCGAACCAGGTCAGCTTCCCGGAGATCGACCTGCGGCAGCGGCTGACGGTCTCGAAGGGCTACGGGGTGGCCGACCTGCTGATCCCGGAGGGTTCCGAACTGGTCGGCAAGACGATCGGCGACTCCGGACTGCGCGACAAGGACATCACCGTGCTGAACCTGCATCGCGGGACGTCGGTGATCTCCAACCCGCGGGTCTCGCGCGAACTGGAGGCCGGCGACCGCCTGCTGTGCTACGGGCGACTTGAAGCGATGCGCGACCTGATCCCGGCCCGGCAGCGACGCCGGCGCAAGGTCAAGGCCGCCAGACTCGACCCGCAACTGATCGAGCAACTGGAACAGGAGACATGACCGTTTCCCCCGACCCCAACCTGTGGTGCGGCCAGCAGGTCCCGGCCGGCACCGACGCGTCGCTGCACCTGAACCTGACCGAGAGCTTCACCGGCCATCCGATCACCATCCCGGTGCACGTCTGGCGAGCCAGGCAGCCGGGTCCGACCGTCGCGATCACGGCCGCGGTCCACGGTGACGAGATCAACGGCACCGGTGCGATCCGCCAGATCCTGCGGACCCGCCCGTTCGAACTGCAGGCCGGCACGCTGGTCCTCGTGCCGGTCGTCAACCTGCTCGGCTTCGAACGGCACAGCCGCTACCTGCCGGACCGCCGCGACCTGAACCGGTCGTTCCCCGGAACGCGCGGCGGCAGCCTGGCCAGCCGCCTGGCGGCCACCTTCTTCAAGGAGATCATGCTGCGGTGCGGCTACCTGATCGACCTGCACACCGCGGCCGTGCGGCGGACGAACTTCCCGAACGTGCGGGCGGACATGGGCAACCAGCGTCTGGCGGAATTCGCCCGGGCGTTCGGCGCCGAGCTGATCATCTCGAGCAAGGGGCCGAAGGGCTCGCTGCGCTACGCGGCCTGCAAGGCCGGCTGCGCGGCGCTGATCCTCGAAGCGGGCGAGGTCTGGAAGGTCGAGCCGACCGTCGTCGAGTACGCGATCCGGGGCATCCAGAACTGCCTGCGGTTCCTGGGCATGGTGCCGGGCAAGCCGACCGAACCGGCCTCTCGCGTCGAGACCGACACGACCAAGTGGGTCCGGGCCACGCACGGCGGTTTCCTCGAGTTCCACGTCGCGCCCGGCGAGATCGTGCAGGCCGAGCAGCCGATCGCGACCAACACCGACCTGATGGGCACCCAGCACAACGTGATCCGCGCGCCGCGCGACGGCGTGGTCCTCGGCATGACGACGATCCCGTCGGTCGCCCCCGGCGACCCGGTCTGCCACCTGGCGTTCCCCCGCAAGCGGGCCCTGAAACGGATGGTCGGGGCCGTCGACCGACTCGGGGCCGACACCCTGTTCGAGCGACTGCGCAGCGACCTGGCCAGCAACGTGGCCGTGACCGATCACAACGGATCGGACGAGCAGGACTGAACCTCGACGAGCAGGACCGCCGACGGTCGCCCTGAAATCGGGCGGGTGGTTTGCTCCGCGGCGGCATTCCCCTCTATTCTCCGCACACTCGGAGACAAAACGATGCTGGAACTCTGCCTGCTGGCGGAGGCTGCCGCGACGCAACCGGTCGAACTGATCACCAGCGGCGCCTTCTTCACAACCGAAAACATGATCGCCCTGCTGGCCCTGGCGACCCTCGAGATCGTGCTCGGGATCGACAACGTGGTCTTCATCGCGATCGTCGCCGGCAAACTGCCGGCCCACCAGCAGGTCAAGACCCGCAACATCGGGCTGCTGCTGGCCGCGGTCGTGCGGATCCTGCTGCTGCTGGTCGTGGCCCAGATCATGCAACTGACCGAGACGCTCTTCGAAGTGCTCGGCCAGGGGATTTCCGGCAAGGACATGATCCTGCTGGGCGGCGGTCTGTTCCTGATCTGGAAGGCCGTGCACGAGATCCACGACAAGCTCGAGACGCCCAAGGACGAGCAGGGCGGTCCCGGCGTGGCGACCACCTTCGGGGCGGTGCTGGTGCAGATCCTGCTGCTGGACCTGGTCTTCTCGCTGGACTCGATCATCACAGCGGTCGGGATGGCCAAGAACCTGTACGTGATGATCGTCGCGATCGTCATCGCGGTCGCCGTGATGATCGGCTTTGCCGGACCGGTCAGTCGCTTCGTCGAGCAGCACCCGACCATGCGGATGCTGGCCCTCGCGTTCCTGGTCCTGATCGGCGTGCTGCTGGTGGCCGAGGGACTGCACCAGCATGTCGAGAAGGGTTACATCTACTTCGCGATGGCGTTCTCGTTCATCGTCGAGATGCTGAACATCCGGGCCCGGAAAGCCCGCCGGCCGGTGCAGTTGCACGCCCGCCAACTGGAACGGGCTGGTGTCGGGAAGCCGGACCAGCCGATATAATCGCCGGACACGGGAGACGTTCCGCCATGAGCGAGCCAAAGAGCCTGATTCTGTCCCAGGAGGGCGACATCACCGTCGCCTCGTTCCGGGACGCCTCGATTCTCGACGCCGTCACGATCCAGCGGATCGGACGCGAACTGTATGCCCTGGTCGAGGCCGACGGGCGGCGGCGGATCGTGCTGGACTTCGCCGACGTCCGCTTCCTGTCGAGCCAGGCCCTCGGCGTCCTGCTGACCCTGCGGCGCAAGGCCGACCAGGCCAAGGCCGAGGTCTTCCTGGCCGGCATCCGCGACGAACTCGTCCGGGTCTTCAAGATGACCAACCTGGACAAGCTGTTCCAGTTCTATGACGACCGCGGGGCCGCGCTCGCCAAGCTGGGCGCGGGCTGAGCAGGTCGATGTCCGAACCGCCCACCGAGATCGTCACGATCGCCGACCGCCCCGAGGCCGCGGTCGTGACCGTGCATGCCAGCCAGTTGACGAATATTCAGACGGTCGACACGTTCGCGGCCCAACTGCTCGAACGGATCGCCGCCCACGACGCGACCCACTTCATCGTCGACTTCGGAGGCGTGACCTTCATCGTGACACCGGCCGTCAACGCCCTGCTGCAGGCCAGCAAGCAGGTCAGCGGCGCGGGTGGCAAGCTGATCGTGGTGGGGCTGAACGAGAACATCCGGCGGGTCTTCCAGTTGATGAAACTGGATCGGGTCCTGCTGCTGCAGGCCGATATCGACGCCGCCCTGGCGGACCTGCCTACTTCTGGCGGTAAATGATCCGCCCGCGATTGTGGTCGTAGGGCGAAATCTCGACGGTCACCTTGTCGCCCGGCAGAATCCGGATGAAGTGCTTGCGCATCTTCCCGGAAACCGTCGCCAGCACTTCGTGCTTGCTCTCGCCGATCTCGGCCTCGACAAGAAACATCGCATTCGGAAGCGCCTTGACCACAACGGCTTCCAGTTGAATCGCATCCTTGGACAAACGTCACCCTCAAACTGCGGACTACCGCGCAGACCTTCCCGTCCGGCCACGCCGGCACGCACGCGCGGGAGCAAAATCCTAGACCCGGCCCCCGCCCCCGTCAACGCACGGTGGAATTCCCACCGCGGGGGTGCCTAGCATTGCCCGAGGCGGGGTCCGCCCGTTCTCCGTGCCGACACAACAACCGGGGACCCGCGATGCCGCTCCGCCTGACGCTGCTGATTGCCGCCCTGCTGCCCGCCACCGCCCGGGCCGCCCACACCAACAACATCATGCTGACCGGCTACTGGCCGCCGACCAACAACATGATCCGCGGCTTCAGCACCAACCCCGACCAGAACCCCGGCGGCTGGCAGGGCGAGAACTGGAACGACACCGGCTACGACGTGCACTCGTTCTTCCCCGAGTTCCCCGACGGCATCGGACAGGGCGAGGGCGACCTCGAGGTCGACTACCAGGACACCAGCGCGGACTTCTGGCGGATCGTCGAAGAGGTCCGCCCCGTCGCGATCATCACCTTCAGCCGCGGCTTCAACGACAACAGTTGGGAAATCGAAAAGCTGCAACGCAACCTCGACGAGTGGATCCCCGACTACCAGGCCCCCTTCCAGCCGACCGTCTCGCCGCCCGACCAGAGCGTCCCGGCCGGCTTCGTCCGCGAGTCCAGCCTGCCGATGCGGAAGATCCGCAACGCCGTCGACGACGAGCCCGGCATCGACGTCGACGCCCGCATCGACGCCCGCGGCTTCGGCGGCGGCTTCCTGTCCGAGTTCATCGCCTACCACGGCGTCTGGTACCAGTCCCTGCACGCCGACCCGAGCGACGCCTTCTGGAACGTCGCGGCCGGACACATCCACGTCGGCTCGCAGGTCTCGCTGGCCGACGGGCGGCGGGCGACCGAACTGACCCTCGGGGCCCTGACCACCTACCTCGACAACCAGTTGCCCGAACCCGGCACCCTGCTGCTGCTGGCCACCACCCTGCTCGCCAGCCTGCGACGAACACCCTGAGCGCCCTCGCGCCCTTGCTCCCTCAAGGATCCTCTAGCTCCGCGGGCTCCGGTTCCGCTATCATCTGAGGTTTGCACAAAGACACCCGGGCGGCGTGGCCGCCACCCTTGCTAAGGAGCACCCCGTGATGAACCGTTTGGCTGCCGCGCTGCTGCTGGCCGGCTGCGTGGCCCTGCCCGCCTTCGCCCAGGAGCGTCCCGAACGGGACCCGCTGCGTTCGATCTCGCGCCGCCTGCGCACCGAACTGGCCCTCGACAGCGACCAGAGCAAGGCCTACGAGCGGCTGCTCAAGGAGCACCGCCAGGAGCACGAACGGCGCGACGAGGCCGCCCTGCACCGCGTGATGACCGAGGCGCACCAGGCCGGCCGCAAGGGCGGCGACCTCGAGACGCACCGCGAACGGCTGCGCGACCTGACGATGCCCATGACGCTGACCTTCCTGGACCGCATCACTCCGATTCTGAACGACAAGCAGCGCGGTCAGCTCGAACAGATCCGCAAGCGCTACGACCCGGCCACGACGATGATGATGGGCGGCGTCCTCGAGCGCCTCGCGGTCGCCCGGACCGACCTGGAGCTGAACCCGCAGCAGCGGACGGAATTCGACCAGCGCGTGCTCACCGCGGCCGAGAACCTCGTTCCGGGCGTCAAGACGCGTGACCTGAGCCCCGCCCAGCTCGACGAGGTGCTCAAGGCGCTCCAGGAGGCGATGGAGTCGGGCGACGAGGAAGCCGTCCGCAACGTGCGCGGCCGGGTGATCGCCGAGCAGCAGAACCGTTCCGACGTGCTGCTGGACCTGGTGCTGTCGCTGAACAGCGACCTGAGCGACGCGCAGCGTCCGAAACTGGAGAAGACGGTCGCCGACCTGTTCGACCCGCGGGTCTACGAGGCGGACGGCACGTCGCCGCAGTTGATCGCCCGGGCGGCCCGCCGCTGCAAGCTGACCGCCGAGCAGCAGGGTCGACTGAAGGAGATCGAGCAGACGATCAAGCCGGCCGAGATGCGCAAGGACCCCGCCCAGCGGGCCCGCACGGTCTACAGCGTCCGAACCTCGATCGAGGAACTGCTCAGCGCGGAACAACTGACGCAGTACCGCAAGGCACTCGGCGGCCGCCCGGACCGCGGCAGCGGCGAGAAGAAGGCCAAGGCCCCCGACAAGGAAGCCAAGCCCGCCAGCGAAGCCCCGGAACCGACCGAACCGTAGAACGGCCGGCGATGAATGACGCGCGAGGGTGAAAGGGAGCCGCGGCGCCCCTTATCACCCTCTCGCATTCCGCCCCCCCCGCCGACACGTCAGGCCGGCGCGAGCCCCTGCATCCGCCGCCAGGCGCTCCACTGGCCCAGGTGCATCATCGGGTGCCCGCACAGGAAGAACGAGAACATCGCGGCCGCGGTCGGAAAGAGCTCGCGCATGCGTCCCTCGCGCGGGTTCTCGCCGAGCAGCTTGTCGTCCCCGGCTTCCTGGATCAGCGCGCACGCGCTCCGCTGGGCGGACAGGAAATGCGACTGCAGTTCTTCGAGCGACGGATAGCGCGAACCGTCGGGATCGTCGTGACAGGCCGCGCCGGGTTCGAACAGAGCCGCGTAGCCGTCGGGCGCTGCCACGCCGGCCGGATCGGCCCCCAGATACTCGTGCACGCGAACCGGGTAGAGGCACAGGTGTCCGAGAATGAAAGCCGGGTGATTCGTCTCCACGCCGCCGGCCAGTCGGGCGTAGTTCTTCTGCGTCACGCCTTCGAGCAGTCGCTCGGTGTACGAAACCACCGGTCCGCCGGTGGCCGCGATGATCGATCCGATCTGTCCCATCGTTCGTGTTCCTTTCGTGCTTCGGCTCGCGCGGGTCGGAATGCGGGCGATCGGTCCGTGCCAGGTTCTGTTTGACGGATCCAATCGCGTTGGTGCCGCCGTGAAAAAAGTGAAGGAGCGAAAGGGTGAAAGAGGGTCGAACGTCGCGAAACCGCCCTCTTTCGCTGCTTCACACTTCCACCTCTTCACGGCCTTGGCAGCTCATTTGCGTCGGGCAAACACGACCTAGCGGAATCGATAGAAGCCCAGCGGGGTCAGGGCCGGGTCCTCGACGACGGCCCGCCGCAGCCCGCCCTGCAGTCGCTCGCCCGGCATTTCCACACCGGCGGTCTGCTCGTCCTGCCACAGTCGGGCGCGGACGAAGACCGGGCGTCCGGCCTCGCGGTACGCCCGCAGCAGCGCCGGCCAGTTCTGCACGCGATTCTCGTTGATGATCGCCACGTCGGTCCGGCCGGCCCGCACGTGGAACAGGTAGCGATAGACCATCGCCGACTTGCGACTGGCGAGGATCACCGCCTCCTGCGGAAGCGGCGCGTCCGCCAGCGCGGCCAGGTGGCGCTGCCGGGCGTGCTCGGCCGGCGTGTTGCGGTTGACGTCGCCGTAGTTGCTGACCAGCAGCCAGACCGGCACCGCGCAGCACAGCAGTTGCCAGCCGCGCAGCCCCCAGCCGCGCGGCCCGCCGGCAACGCCCCAGCCGGCCGTCCCGAGCCCGGCCAGCAAGGCCAGGCCGAGAATCGCCGGCGAGATGAAGTCGAGATTGTTGCTGGGAATGTGATAGAAGTAGAACGCCACGTTGCCGGCCACGAGCCCGACACCGAGCAGCCACCAGGCCGGACGGCGGACGTAGAAGACAATCCCCAGCCCGGCCAGGATCAGGGCCGGCAGTCCGACGGCGACGCCGGTGGTGCCGGGGTGCTCGGCGTAGGGATTGTCGTCGCGGACCGTGTCGGCCCCGGACAGCAGCCACCAGAGCTTGGCCCGGTCGGTGGCGAACCGGTCGTCGGCCCGGCGCCTGTCGGAATACCCCTGCCACTTCAGGCCGAGGACGTAGCGGACGTCGCTGGTCAGCGTGCGCGGGACGACTTCCTCGCGGATCTGATCGCGCAGGACATCGTCACGGACGTAGGGCTGCCCGGGATCGAACCGCAGTTCGAAGTAGGCCAGCGAGTACGCCAGCGGAAGCAGAAAGCAGAGCGTCGCCAGGGCGAAGCGCCGCGGCGTGATCCGGAACGTCCGCAGACTGACCAGCCAGAGCAGCAGGAACGCCGGCAGCACGAACAGTTCGGACGTGCGGTTCCACATGCTGATGCCCAGGCACAGCGCCAGCAGGTAGAGCCAGCGGGCCCGGCCGTCGGCGAAGTAGCGGGTCGCGCAGTACACGGCCGCGACGAGGAACAGCAGGTAGAAGACGTAGACCTCGGCGACGAGCGCGTTCTGCCAGTAGATCGAACTCCAGCCGAGCACGCCGGCCGCGACGAGTCCGGGCAGCATCTGTCCGGTGATCCGGCGGAGGGCGGCGTACAGCAGGATCAGGGTCAGCGTGGCCGCGAGGGCCTGGAGCAGGTTGAGGCGGTAGGCCTCGTCGGGCCCGATCGGCAGCATGCTGAAGAGTTTTCCGACGGTCATCATGATCGGGTAGCCGGGGGGGTGGGCCACGCCGAGCAGCGGAATGACGTGCTGCATCTCGGCCCGGTCGTTGTGATCGACCCCCGGATGCAGCGTGGCGAGGTAGACGCCGCCGAAGACGACAACGATCGCCAGCATGACGGCCCGGTGCCAGCCGGGGGATCCATCACGGACGGCGGCCAGCGGCGCGATCGGCGACGCGGCGGGCCCGGTGTCCGCTCCGGAAGCAGCGGCCTCGCTCTGTTGATCAACCAACGCGACACTCCTTAGGCGAATGCGATCCGAGCCGCATCATAGCCGCGTCCGCGCAAGCGAACAGCCGACCGGGAATCGCCGCGCGCCGTTGGCGTTGATCACAACCGTGGTGTGCAGCGACGCCCGGATCCCCCCGATCCACTGCACTTGCGCTCCGCCGTGTCACGACCCGGCGTCATGCGGGATCCACACGTGATCGAGAGCGAAGTGTTCGCAGGTCCTGTTCCCTGTTCCCGGTTCCCGGTTCCCGGTTCCCTCTTCCCGGTTCCCTCTTCCCGGTTCCCGGTTCTCGGTTCCCTGTTCCCGGTTCCCTGTTCCCTGTTCCCTGTTCCCTGTTCCCTCGCGGCGCAGCCGCGCTAAACCTCCAACCGGTTGAAGTGGCGGGTGCCGATCGCCATGGCGCCGCCGGCGACGACCACGCTGAAGGCGAGCATCGCGCCGACGAGCAGCCAGCCGTTGGTGGTCAACTGGTCCGGCAGGATCCAGTCCTTGGTGAACTCGTAGATGCTGAGCAGCGCCACCCCGGTCATCTCGATCCCGACGAAGACCATGCTGGCGATCAGGTTCAGCGTGCCCCCGAAGCCCGAGGCGATCCGGGCCGGGTTGCGATGGTGCAGGACCGGGAACCGCGCGCCGAGCCCGATCGCCAGCCCGCTGAGCCCCACGCAGACCGCCAGGCACAGCAGCAGGTTGATCCGCGCCCAGATCGGCGGCAGCCCCAGCATCGTCACGGCGATCATCATCACCAGCCCGGCCGAGAGCCCGGTGACCGTCAGGGCGAAGACGAACTTGACCGCCAAGAAGACCCAGCGCGGCAGCGGCAGCAGTTCGACCAGCCACAACTGCTGGCTCTCGAGGCTCAGCAGCGGATAGACGAAGCGGCTCGTGAAGGTGGCCAGGATCAGGCTGACGGTCGTCAGGTTCAGGAACGCGATCAGGCTCTGGGTGTATTGCTGGTCGGCCTCGACCGGCAGGCGTTTCAGATTCAGGGCGTAGACGACCAGCAGCCCGAACATGATCAGCATCTGCGACCACTGCTTGGCGTCGCGGGCGAAGGCCCGCAGGTCCTTCAGCATGATGTGCTTCCAGGACGCCGGCAGGTAGAAGAACAGCACCCGGTTGGCCAGGTCGGTCACCCAGCCGCGCCGGATGATCGTCCGCAGGCGCCCGTGCTGGGCGCGACTGTACGCCTCGGCCCACGAGCCGCCCAGCACGTTGATCGTCAGCCAGGTCAGGAACAGCCCGTTGCCGAGCACGACCAGCAGGTAGAAGACACTTCGTTCGACCCGCTGGTTCATGGCCGCGACGATGCCCTTGGCCGTCCAGGTGCTCGGGAACAGCGGCTGCTTGACCGTTTCGAACTGTCGCCCGAGCGAGCGGAGCCACAGGTCGGAACCATCCGACAGGTCCACCAGCCGGACGACCCACCAGAGCGCGATCAGCAGCACGATCAGTCCGGTGCTGATCGCCACCGCCAGCGGCCGGCGCGGCGCGTACATCGCGACCGCCCAGGCGGCCAGCAGTCCCAGGCAGCCGGGGATGATCACGAAGCAGACGAAGTGCAGGAAGAACAGCGGGTAGTAGTACCACTGCACGTCGCCGTTGCGGGCCACGCCCAGCATCAGCGGCACGCCCAGCAGCAGGAAACTCCAGCTCGAAAGGAACACGCTCTCGAGCCACTTGACCGCGACGACCTGCCGCGGCGCGACCGGCATGGTCAGCAGGTGGCTGGCCTCCTCGCGCCCGTAGAGCGAACCGAACATCAGGATCGCGTTCGAGAACGACAACATGATCGTCAGCACGATGAAGAAGTGCACGAACAGGTGCTCGTCGGCGACGATGCCGCGCAGCCCGTTGATCCGGGCCTGCTGCAGGCCGTAGTCCAGAATCACGTACAGCCCGAACCAGATCAGCCCCAGCAGGCCGGCCGCCGCCAGCGACCGCCACGGCGCTTCGTTCAACTGCTGGTCGATCAGGTTCCGCAACTGGAACAGCCGCGACTGGGCCAGCGCCGCGAAGCTGCTCCGATTCCGCGGTGGCAGCGGCCGGTCAGCCATCGGCCTCGTCTCCGCTGGTCGTCAGCGACAGGAAGATGTCTTCCAGCCGGGCCGCATCCTCGCCGCTGCGAAGTTCGTCGAGGGTCCCCAGCGCCACCAGGCGGCCCTGGTGCAGAATCCCGATGCGGTCCGCGACGCTCTCGGCCACGTCCAGCGTGTGCGTGCTCATGAAGACGGTGCCGCCGTTGTCGGCGATCTCGCGGAAGGTGTCCTTGATCACCCGGATCGTCCGCGGATCGAGCCCGACGATCGGCTCGTCGACCACCAGCAGGTCCGGGGCGTGAATCATCGCGGCCGCCAGGGCGACCTTCTGCTTCATGCCGTGGCTGTAGGACTCGGTCAACTGATCCAGGAACGGGCCCATCTCGAGGCGCTCGTCGAGCACCTCCATCCGCTCGGCCGCCAGTTGCTCGGGCACGCGGTACATGTCGCAGGCGAAGGCGATGAACTCCCGGCCGGTCAGCTTGTCGTAGAGGAACGGCTGGTCGGGGACGAAGGCGATCCGCTGCTTGGCCTGCTGCGGCTGACGCTGCATGTCGTGCCCGCAGATCGTCACGTGGCCGGTGTCCGAGCGGAGCAGGCCGGTGGTCATCTTCAGGGTGGTGGTCTTGCCGGCCCCGTTGGGCCCGAGAAAGGCGAAGACCTCGTGCCGCCGCAGGGTCAGCGACAGGTCGTGGACGGCCTGCTTGGGCCCGAACCGCTTGGAAACGTGATCGAGCACGACCGCCGGACGGTCCGCTGCCGCGTGCTGATGATCCTCTCCGGTCACGATGGTCAGGGTCCCCCCGTCAGCGGACGTCGACAACGCTGCGGCGGGCGCGGGCCCGGGCGTTGTCGTCGAACGGCTCGCCTTGCAGTGTGATGCGCCCGAACGCGGGCAGAGTCAGTTCCTGGCGAAGGACCTCGCCGAGGGGCGAAATCCAGGCGCGGACGCGCTCGGCCTCGAGGACCTTGGCGCGGACCGAGATGCCCTGGTGCTCGATCTTCTCCTCGCCGGTGACCTGCACGATCATCGGGCGCGGCTCCATCCCCTGCCCCTGGATGCCGGGCAGCAGCATCGCCAGCGGATCGAGCGTCTCGTGCCGCCAGGTCTGTCCGACCCGCAGGTCGCCGAGCCCCTGGAACGGCTGGCGGGCATCGCCGAGGGCCCGGGTCGCCTCGGCCGGCAGGATGAAGGTCCCCTGCCGCTGGTCGAAGGTCCAGTCGCAGGTGAACTCATCGGGGGGCAGGTATTCGCCGCGCACCCCGATGGTCATGCCGAGCCCGACCACGTCCAGGTCGAGTTCCTCGAGCAGGCCTTCCTCGTTGTAGGCCAGCCGCAGGTCGATCCGCAGGTTCGGGGTCAGCGTCTCGCCGTTCAGCTTGAACTCGTCGAGCACGGTCATCGACTCGATGAAGAGCGTGTCCCCGATCCGCCAGGTCTCGCTCCAGACGCCGCCAAGCGAATCGCCGTCCGGGCCGTAGATGCCCAGGTACGCGGTCCGGGTCCAGCCCGGCTCGAGCTGCTCGACCGTCACGATCGGCGGCGCCCCCGCCGTCCAGGCCGGCACGACGTCCCGCATGATCAGCGCGGCATTGACGGCCAGCATGGCGACAAAGGTGAGCATTCCCAGCAGGCGGTTCATCGGCGGGTCCAGCGGTCCAGGTTCGGCAGGCGTGCCCGGTTCTTCGCGGTAAGTCACTGGATTGTACGAAGCGGCCGCGCAGTCGGTCAATTCGGCCGGAAAGCCGTGCGTTGCGGGCCGTGCGGGGGGCGGCGGATGGCGGGCGTAACAGCAACCACGGCAGGCCCTTGGCGAAACTTCTGAAACCTGCAGCGGTGCACTTGACCGACCCGAAGCAGTCTCTATGATCCGGATGCTTTTTCGGTGGTCCAGAAGCGCAGAGCACCCATGAAATCTGTTCCCGACCAGTTTCCCAAGTGGATGAACAGCCTTCGTACACTTATTGCCATAGGTGCCGGCGGAGGCGCGATTTACGTAGCAGGCATCATCACTTACGGCTTCACGCCGTATGCGACGGATGTCGGGTACATGCCCGAGCAGCCGATCCCGTACAGCCACGCGCTGCACGCCGGCAAGCTCGGCATCGACTGCCGCTACTGCCACAACACCGTCGAGCACGCGGCCAGCGCGGCGATCCCGCCGACGCAGACCTGTCTCGGCTGCCACACGAACGTCAACGCGGGCAGCCAGCCCCTGTCGGAGAACGACAACCTGGCCCCGATCCGCGAGAGCCGCGACACCGGCGTGCCGATCGAGTGGGTCAAGATTCACGACCTGCCCGACTACGCCTACTTCAACCACAGTGCCCACGTCACCCGCGGGGTCGGCTGCGTCTCCTGTCACGGCCGGATCGACCGCATGGAAGTCGTCTACCAGGATCAGCCGCTGAGCATGAGCTGGTGCCTCGACTGCCACCGGAACCCCGAGCAGCACCTGCGCCCGGTCGATGAGGTCACCAACATGGAGTGGGACCCGCAGCTTGCGACCGGCCTGAGCCAGCTCGAACTCGGCAAGCAGCTCAAGCTTGAGAACCAGATCAACCCCTCAACGGATTGCTCCACATGCCATCGCTGACCGAGAGCGAGTCTGGTAGGAAGACATACTGGCGCAGCCTGAACGAGCTCGGCCAGACCCCCGAATTCCGGAAGTTCCTGGAAAGCGAGTTCCCCAACCTCGCCCGGGAAATGTCCGGGGCCTCCCGCCGACGCTTCCTGCAGATCATGGGCGCCTCGTTCGCCCTCGCCGGCGCGGCCGGCTGCCGCTGGCCGAAAGAAAACATCACCCCCTACGCCCGCCGCCCGCAGAACCGAACGCCCGGCGTTCCGGTCCACTACGCGACCGCCAGCGAGCGGGAGGGTGTCGCCACCGGCCTGCTGGTCCGCAGCTACGACGGGCGTCCGATCAAGGTCGAGGGCAACCCGCTGCATCCCGACAGCCTCGGCGGCGCGGGCTCGCTCGAACAGGCCGCGATCCTCGAACTCTACGACCCCGACCGCAGCACCCAGGCCCGCCAGCGCACCGGCCAGGGTGCCACCGCCCGGCCGACCGAGGCCGCCCTCGCGGCCCTGCGGGCGGCCGTCAACGCCCAGCGCTCGACCGGCGCCCGCCTCGCGATCCTGTCCGAGGCGTCCGGTTCGCTCATCCTGGCCGAGGCCCGCGACCGGTTGATGGCCGCCTGTCCGCAGGCCCGCTGGTTCGAGTACGAACCGCTCTCACGCGACAACGCCCGCGGCGGCACGCGGATGGCGACCGGCAGGCCGCTGCGCCCGCACACGAACTTCGACCAGGCGGACGTGATCGTCTCGTTCGACGAGGACTTCCTGCACCAGCATCCCGCCGCCAGCGCCAACACCCGCCGCTACGCCGCGCACCGCACGGCCGACGACGGGACGATGAACCGGCACTACCAGATCGAGAGCACCTACTCGCTGACCGGCGCCAACGCCGATCACCGCTACGCCGAGAAGCCCAGCGACGTGCCGATCCGCCTGCTGCAACTCGCGGCCGCCCTGCACGCGGCCCATGTCCGTCTGCCGGCGGACCTGGTCGCCCAGCTTGGCGATCTGCCCGAGGCGCCGGCCTACATCAAGGAAATCGCCGGCGACCTGCACCAGCATGCCGGACACGCGGCGATCCTGGTCGGACCGCGGCAGGCCCCCGCGGCCCACGCCGTGGCGGTGGCCCTGAATGCCGCCCTGGGCGGCGAGGTGGTGACCTACACCGCCGAGGGCGATCCGCAGCGCGGCAGTCACATGGACAACATCCGCACGCTGGCCGGACTGCTCGAGCGCGGCGAGGTCGACACGGTCGTGATCCTCGGCGGCAACCCGGTCTACACCGCCCCGGCCGACCTGGACTTCGGCGCCAAACTCGCCAAGGCCGGCCTGAGCGTGCACCTGAGCCTCTTCGATGACGAAACCTCCGCCCGCTGCACCTGGCACGTCCCGGCCGCCCACTACCTGGAGCGCTGGGACATCGTGCGGGGCTGGGACGGCACGGCCTCGATCGGTCAGCCGCTGATCGCCCCGCTGTACGGCGGGCTGACGCCGGCCGAACTGCTCGACCGGTCCCTGGGCGGCACGGCCGACGGCTACACGTTGACCCGGGCGCGGTTCAACGGCGCCTTCGGCAGCGACCAGAAGAAATGGGAATCGGCCCTGCACGAGGGCGTCATCGCCGGGACGGCCGCGGCCCGCGTCACGCCGACGCTGTCGGGCGACTGGTCGGCGATCGTTCCCGGTGCCCGCCGCCAGGCGGGTGGCGAGGGCTACGAACTGATCTTCGCGGCCGACAAGCTGCACGACGGTCGTTACGCGAACAATGCCTGGCTGCAGGAACTTCCGGATCCGCTGACGAAGCTGACCTGGGATAACGCGGCGCTGCTTTCACCGAACACGGCCCGGGACCTGGACGTGCGGCAGGACGACGTTCTGGCGATCGAGGTCGACGGGCGGAAGCTGAGCCTGCCGGCCTTCATCCTGCCCGGCCACGCCGACGGGGCGATCACGCTGCCGCTGGGTTACGGGCGAACGGCGGCGGGCGGCGTGGGCGACGGCATGGGCGTCGACACGTACCGGCTGCGGACGAGTGGTTCCCCGTACCTGGCGACCGGGGCGAGTGTCCGCAAGACGCGGCAGACGTATCAACTGGCGACGACGCAGGATCACCACGCGATCGAGAGCGAGGTCGGCAACCAGGAGGTCTTCGACCGGGCTCCGAAGCTGATCCGCGAAGTCAGCCTGGCGACCTACAAGGCCGACCCGCACGCGGTCGCGCACCTGGCGCACAGCCTGCCGCTGGTGCAGCCGTTCGGGGACCACGCGTTCCCGGACAAGCACCGCTGGGGGATGACGATCGATCTGGCCAAGTGCACCGGCTGCAGCGCGTGCGTGACGGCCTGCCAGGCCGAGAACAACATTCCGGTGGTCGGCAAGCGTGAAATCATCATGGGTCGCGAGATGCACTGGATGCGGATCGACCGCTACTACTCGACGACCACGGACGAGATGCAGGACCTGGCGGACCCGAGCAAGGTGCAGGTCCGGCAGCAGCCGGTGACCTGCGTGCAGTGCGAGAACGCGCCGTGCGAGCAGGTCTGCCCGGTGGCGGCGACGGTGCACGACCAGGAAGGCCTGAACGTGATGGTCTACAACCGCTGCATCGGAACGCGCTACTGCCTGAACAACTGCCCCTACAAGGTGCGGCGGTTCAACTGGTTCTGGAACCATCACGGTCCCTACCACCCGCGCAGCGACGGCGAGTGGGCCCAGCAGGAACTCTACGAGGTGCAGAAGCTCGGCTTCAACCCCGAGGTCACGGTCCGCAGCCGCGGCGTGATGGAGAAGTGCACCTACTGCACGCAGCGGATCGCGGCCGTGCGGATCGCGGCCCGCAACGAGCAGCGCGAGATCGCCGAGGGCGAGATCATGACCGCCTGCCAGCAGGCCTGTCCGGCCGACGCGATCGCGTTCGGCGACCTGCGTGAGCGCACGCACCGGGTGGCCCGCGAGCAGGAATCGGATCGGGCCTACGTGATGCTCGAGGATCTGAACATCCGCCCGCGGACGAAGTATCTCGCCGCGCTGCGGAACCCGCTGCACGACACGCCCGCGGGCGGTCACGGCGGCGGACACGACGCGGGACACGATGACCACGGCCACGAGGCGGACGGTCACGCGGCTTCGCACAGCTAACCGTTATAGGAAGGTCGGGAGGAACCATGGCGGTTACCGTCGGCGAATACGACAACACCTTCGAGACACCCGGAAAGCGGGCGCCGCTGGTCGTGGGCGACCACGACTTCGCGTCCGTGACCGAGGCGGTCTGCAATGTCAACGAACGGCCGATGCGCGAAATGCCGCTCATCTGGTACGTGCTGTTCGGCATCGCGGTCGCCCTGACCGGTGTGCTGTTCGGCTCGATCGGCTACCTGTTCCTGACCGGCGTCGGCGTCTGGGGCGTCAAGAACCCGGCCGGGTGGGGCTTTGCGATCATCAACTTCGTCTTCTGGGTCGGCATCGGGCACGCCGGGACGCTGATCTCGGCGATCCTGTTCCTGTTCCGGCAGACCTGGCGGACGGCGATCAACCGCTTCGCCGAGGCGATGACGATCTTCGCGGTCATCTGCGCCCTGATCTTCCCCGGCATTCACGTCGGGCGCGTCTGGGTGGTCTACTGGATGCTGCCGCTGCCGAACCAGATGGCGATGTGGCCGCAGTTCCGCAGTCCGCTGCTGTGGGACGTCTTCGCGGTCAACACGTACTTTACCGTCTCGCTGCTGTTCTGGTACGTCGGGCTGATCCCGGACCTGGCGACGCTGCGCGACCGGGCCAGCGGGTTCCGCAAGTGGGCCTACGGGCTGTTCGCGCTCGGCTGGACCGGCGCCGCCCGGCACTGGCACCGCTACGAGCGGGCCTACCTGATCCTCGCGGCCCTCTCGACGCCGCTGGTGCTCAGCGTGCACTCGGTCGTCTCGTTCGACTTCGCCGTCTCGCAGGTCCCCGGCTGGCATACGACGATCTTCCCGCCCTACTTCGTGGCCGGTGCGATCTTCTCGGGCTTCGCGATGGTGCTGACGCTCGCGATTCCGACGCGGGCCCTGTTCAACATGAAGGACATCATCACCCTGCGGCACATCGAGAACATGAACAAGATCATTCTGCTGACCGGCACGCTGGTCGGCTATGCCTACGCGATGGAGTTCTTCATCGCCTGGTACGGGCAGAACCCGAATGAGAAGTTCATCTTCATCGCCCGCGCCTTCGGCCCGTACGCCTGGGCCTACTGGACGATGATCTCCTGCAACGTGATCTTCCCGCAGCTCTTCTGGTTCAAGGCGATCCGCACCAACATCGCGATCACCTTCGTCATCTCGCTGCTGGTCAACGTCGGCATGTGGTTCGAACGCTACGTGATCGTGATCACCTCGCTCAGCCAGGACTTCCTGCCGTCAAGCTGGGACTACTACTGGCCGACCACGCTCGACTGGCTGACCTTCATCGGCAGCTTCGGGCTGTTCTTCACGCTCTTCCTGCTGTTCATCCGCTTCCTGCCGATGATCGCCATCGCCGAAATCAAGGGCGTCATGCCGCAGGCCCGCGCCGGTCACGACCAGGCCGACGGAGGACACTGAAACCATGGCAACCATCCCCGCTGAAGCGACCGAACCGGCCGGAACCCGCGAGGGCATCCTCCGCGGAATGCTGGTCGAATTCGACACCCCCGGCCAACTGATCGCGGCCGCCAACCGGGTCCGCGAGGCCGGCTACAAGCGGTTCGACGCGCACTCGCCCTTCCCGATTCACGGGATCGACGAGGCCGTCGGCATCCGCATGACGATCCTCCCCTGGATCGTCATGGCCGGCGGCATGTTCGGCCTGCTGAACGGCCTGTTCCTGCAGTGGTACACCAACGCGGTCGACGCCGAGTCGCTCTCGCTGATCCCGACCTTCCTGCAGGGCTACAACTACCTGGTCAGCGGCAAGCCCTACTTCAGCCTGCCGGCCAACATCCCGGTCATCTTCGAACTGACCATCCTGCTGTCGGCGATCGCGGCCGTGATCGGCATGCTGGTGCTCAACAACCTGCCGCTGTTCTACAACCCGGTCTTCAACGTCGCCCGCTTCCGCAAGGTGACCGACGACAAGTTCTTCCTGGTGGTCGACGCCCGCGACAGCAAGTTCGACGCCCGGGCGACCGACGAACTGCTCAGCGGACTGGGCGGCACGGCGGTCGAGCCGATCCTCGAGTACCCGAGCCCCTCGGCCCTGCCCCGGCCGTTCCTGACGCTCGGCGTGATCGTCACGCTGGTCGCCCTGATCCCGCCGGCCCTGATCTGGAAGGCGTGGGTCTCGAAGTCGTCCAAACCGCGGATCCACATCATCCAGGACATGGACAACCAGGCCAAGTTCAAGGACCAGCGGGCCTCGGTCCTGTTCGCCGACGGCCGCTCGATGCGTCCGCCGGTTCCCGGCACGGTCGCCCGCGGCGACCTGCAGCACGATGACCACTTCTTCCGCGGCATCGTCGGAGAAGCCTGGTCCACGACGTTCCCGCTGCACAAGCTGCCGGTCGACGACGCCCTGCTCGATCGCGGGCAGCAGCGCTTCGGCGTCTACTGCGCCCCGTGCCACGGTCTGACCGGCGACGGCCAGGGCCTGGTCAACCAGCGGGCGATCGAACTCGGCGGCGCCTGGGTCCCGCCGGCCAACCTGCACGAGGCCCAGTACCGCGAGCGGGCCCTCGGGCACCTGTTCAACACGATCAGCAACGGGATCCGCTCGATGCCGCAGTACGGCGACGCGATCCCGCCGGCCGACCGCTGGGCGATCGTCGCCTACGTCCGGGCCCTGCAGCGCAGCCAGTTTGCCACCATCGACGACGTGCCCGCCGCCGAGCGGGCCCAGATGCCGTCGGCCGCCCGACCGGCCGAAGCGACCGAGGAGTAGCCCCGCGTGAAAGCCCCTGACATTTCCGCCGACCGGCTGCACATCCGCGACCTGGCCCCCGGCCTGAGCAACCTGCTCTGGCTCGGCGGACTGGTCGCCCTGGTGGCCGGCCTGCTGCTGGCGACGGCCAGCGGGACCGAGACGTTCCTGCGGGCGTACCTGACCGGGTTCATGTTCACGCTGAGCCTGGCCCTCGGAGCCCTCTTCTTCGTGCTGCTGCAGCACGCCACGCGGGCCGGCTGGAGCGTGGTCGTCCGTCGGATCGCCGAGTACTTCACCTGCGGCTTCGGCATCCTGGCCGTGCTGAGCCTGCCGATCATCATCGCGATGGTCCTGCAGCCCGACATTCTGGGCATCCGGGCCGCGATCCACGACATCTTCCCCTGGACCAGCGAGCTGATCGTCTGGGGCGACAACACCGCGGCCCACCCCGGGGACGAGATCCTGCAGGGCAAGAGCGGCTTCCTCAGCACGCCGTTCTTCGTGCTGCGGATGGTGGCCTACTTCGGGATCTGGCTGTGGCTCTCGCACTTCTTCCTGAGCCGCTCGCTGCAGCAGGACCAGAGCGGCGACCCGCAGCTCAGCCTGCAGATGCAGACCCGCAGCTACCCCGGCATGATCCTCTTCGCCCTCTCGCTCAGCTTCGTCGCGATCGACCTGCTGATGTCGCTCGACCCGCACTGGTTCAGCACGATCTTCGGGGTCTACTATTTCGGCGGCTCGGCCCTCGGGTTCTTCTCGCTGCTGGCGGTCACGATGTTCTGGCTGCAGAGCAACGGGCGGATGTCCCAGGCCATCACGGTCGAGCACTACCACGACGTCGGCAAGCTCGCCTTCGCCTTCATCGTCTTCTGGGCCTACATCGCCTTCTCGCAGTACATGCTGATCTGGTACGGCAACCTGCCCGAGGAAACCGCCTGGCTGACCGTCCGCCAATCGCCGACCTGGGCCCCGGTCTCGCTGCTGCTGCTGTTCGGGCACTTCGTGATCCCGTTCCTGGCCCTGATCTCCCGCGTGCCCAAGCGTGGCCGCTACGGGCTGGTGGCCGCCGCGCTGTGGATCCTGGTGATGCACCTGTGCGACATGATCTGGCTGGTCTTCCCGCACGTGAACCACGGCGGCGACCACGCGATCGCATCGTTCGGCGTGCTCGACGTGATCCAGATCGTGCTCTGCACGCTCGGCATTCTCGGGCTCTATCTCGGACGCGTCGTCCGGGCCTCGGCCCAGGGCTCGCTGCTGCCGGAACGCGACCCGCGCCTGCCGGAATCGCTGGCGTTTCATAACTTCTAACGGGGCTGAAAGTCGTGGACCACGAACACCCGAATCCGAACCCGCACGACGATCCGTCGGCCGGTCCCCTGTTCTACGTGACGATCATCTCGACGATCCTGTTCGTCGCGACGGTCTTCGCGATCGCCGCGCTATACTTTCAGGTGGAGATCGGGGAGACGAACCGCCAGCAGTACCAGACCGCCATCGGAACCGCCGAAAGCAACCGGGCCAACCAGGAAGTCATCCTGAACACCGGCCCGCTCTGGACCGACAAGGCCGCCGGCACCGTCCAGGTTCCGATCGAAACTGCCAAGCAGGTCGTCGCCCGCGAACTGGCCGGCGGCGGGACGGGCCTGCCGCCCGCCACCGGAGGCTGAAGCCGAGGCTGATCCGATGCATGCCGCCCTGCGAACCTGCCTGTTGCTCGTCGCCCTGCTGACCCCGGCCGTGCCGGTCGTCGGACAGGTCGGCCGCGCCCCGTCGGGCGAACCGGCCGCGAATCCGATCCCGGAGACGCCGCCGGAACTGGAAGGCATCACGGTCGTGCAGAAGCTGGACGCCCAACTGCCGCTCGAAACGGTCTTCACCGACAGCACCGGCCGGCAGGTCCGGCTGGGCGACCTGTTCGAGGAAGGCCGCCCGGTCATCCTGACGATGAACTACTACCGCTGCCCGATGCTCTGCGGGCTGCTGCTCAACGGCATGGTCGACGCCCTCAAGGAGATCGACCTCGACCCGGGTCGCGACTTCACGCTGGTGACCGTCAGCTTCGACCCGCTCGAGAAGCCCAGCATCGCCAAGCCGAAGAAAAAGAACTACGTCACGGAGTACGGACACCCCAACGCGGCCGCCGGCTGGCACTTCCTGACCGGCTCGCCCGAATCGATCCGGGCCCTGGCCAGCGCGACGGGCTTCCGCTTTCGCTGGAACGAGGCCCGCCAGGAGTGGGCCCATCCGTCGACGCTGATCCTGTGCACGCCGGAAGGCCGCATCTCGCGGTACCTGGGCGGCGTGTTCTTTGAACCGAAGGTGCTGCGACTGTCGCTGATCGAAGCGTCGGACGGCAAGATCGGAACCCTGTTCGACCAGGTCTTCCTGTCGTGCTTCCAGTGGCACCCGGAAAAGGGCTACACGGCCCAGATGATGACGATCATGCGGCTGGGCGGCGGACTGACCGTGGCCGGGCTGGCGATCACGATTCTGATCCTGCGCCAGTTCGAAAGCTGGCGCAGGCGGCAGAGTCACGGAGATACGCCGACCGGGACCGCCTGACGGTGCCGCGTCGCTTGCTGTGGAGCATGGTGCGATGAGATTGCTGTTGGCCGAAGGGGCCGAGACCTTCTGGATGCCGCCGCAGAGTTCGACGTTCGCCTCGGACGTGGACTTTGTGTTCTACTTCATCTACTGGGTGTCGGCGGTCTTCTTCGTCGTCATCGCCGGGCTGATGTTCCTGTTCATCTTCCGCCACCGGGCCAAGGACCCGGGCGCGGCCGCCCCGGCGACGGTGACCCACAACAACACGCTCGAGATCGCCTGGACGGTCCTGCCGGCCCTGCTGCTGGTGCCGATGTTCTGGTGGGGCTTCACCGGCTTCATGGACATGCGGACCCCGCCGGCCGACACGTTCGACATCAACGTCGCGGCCCAGAAGTGGAACTGGGCCTTCACCTACCCGAACGGCATCGAGCACGAGGAACTGCACGTCTGGGTCGGGCGGCCGACCAAGCTGATCATGAACAGTTCGGACGTGCTGCACAGCCTGTACATCCCGGCCTTCCGGGTGAAGCGTGACGTCGTGCCCGGGCGGTACTCGTTCCTCTGGTTCGAGGCGACCCAGGCCGGCACCTACGACCTGTTCTGCACCGAGTACTGCGGAACCAGCCACTCGGACATGAACGCCCGCGTGATCGTCCACGAGAGCGAGGCGGAGTACCGCGACTGGCTCGAGTTCGCCGACCCGATCAACGGGCTGCCGAAGGAACTCTGGCCGGACTACACCGCCGATCCCGAGGCCTTCATCGCCCTGGCGAAGGACCCGACCGCGTTCGTCGCCAGGTACGACGGCAAGTTCCCGGACGCGCCGGTCACGCCGGAGATCGCGGCCCTCGCGCAGAAGCTCGAGACGCCGGTGATGATGGGCGACAAGCTGCGGGGCAAGAAGGGCTGCACGCAGTGCCACTCGATTGACGGATCGGCCGGGAACGGACCGACCTGGAAGGGTCTCTACGGCAGCGAACGGCAGTTCACCAACGGGACCTCGACGGTCGCCGACGAGAACTACCTGCTGACCTCGATCATCAACCCGGGCAACCGGATCGTGGTCGGCTACAACAACGTGATGCCGAAGCTGACGATCAGCGACCGCGAGGCGGCCATGCTGATTGCGTACATCAAGTCGCTGAAGAGCGAGTAAGTAAGGGAGGGAGCGAGACGATGTCCACGCTCGGAGCAACTGCACACGCGGCCCACGACGAGCCGGTCAACTATCTGAACGTTGACAAGAGCGTCACCTCGTGGCTGTTCACGCTGGACCACAAGCGGATCGGCGTCATGTACCTGGTCGGGATCATGGCGTTCTTCCTGATCGGCGGCATCTTCGCCCTGCTGGTCCGGACGACGCTGATGACGCCCCAGAAGGGCCCCGACGCGCTGATCACGCCGAACATGTACAACACGTTCTTCACCCTGCACGGGGCGATCATGGTCTTCATCGTGATCATCCCGGGCATCCCGGCCGCGATGGGCAACTTCGTCCTGCCGCTGATGCTGGGGGCCAAGGACGTCGCCTTCCCGCGGCTGAACCTGGCGAGCTTCTACTTCTGGTGCGGCGGCGTGCTGCTGATGCTGACCGCCATCCTGGCCGGCGGCGTCGACACCGGCTGGACCTTCTACGCCCCCTACAGCACCGACGGCGGGTCGCTGCCGGGCGTTCCGTGGGCCCTGATCGGGGCGTTCACCCTCGGCTTCAGTTCGATCTTCACCGGGATGAACTTCGTCGTCACGATCCACAAGCTGCGCCCGCCCGAGATGGGCTGGTTCAAGATGCCGCTGATGCTCTGGGCCCTGTACTCGACGGCCGTCATCCAGGTGCTGGCCACGCCGGTCCTGGCGATCACGCTGCTGATGCTGTTCGTCGAGAACCTGGTCGGAATCGGGATCTTCAACCCGAACCTGGGCGGCGACCCGGTCCTGATGCAGCACTTCTTCTGGTTCTATTCGCACCCGGCCGTCTACATCATGATCCTGCCGGCGATGGGCGTGATGAGCGAACTGCTCAGCGTCTTCAGCCGCCGGCACATCTTCGGCTACAAGTTCATCGCCTACAGCAGCGTCGCGATCGCCCTGCTCGGCTTCCTCGTCTGGGGACACCACATGTTCACCAGCGGGCAGAGCAACCTGGTCTCGACGATCTTCAGCGCGATCACCTTCACCGTCGCGGTTCCCTCGGCGATCAA
>JAUIEC010000010.1 GCA_030428945.1 Phycisphaerae bacterium
AACGCCGGCAGTCTCGTTAGAGTCCCCACCTTAACGTGCTGGCAACTAACGATAGGGGTTTCGCTCGTTAAGGGACTTAACCCGACACTTCACAGCACGAGCTGACGACAGCCGTGCAACACCTGTACATGTTTCACCCCGAAGGGCAGCTCGCGGCATTACCCGTCCGCATCCATGTATGTCAAACCCAGGTAAGGTTCTTCGCGTTGCTTCGAATTAAGCCACATGCTCCACCGCTTGTGTGAGCCCCCGTCAATTCCTTTGAGTTTTAGCCTTGCGGCCGTACTCCCCAGGCGGCACACTTATCACTTTTGCTTCGGCGCCGACGTCGTCAGAGACTCCGGCACCTAGTGTGCATCGTTTACGGCGTGGACTACCAGGGTATCTAATCCTGTTTGCTCCCCACGCTTTCGGATCTCAGCGTCAGAATCGGCCCAGTGTCCCGCTTTCGCCTCCGGCGTTCCTCTAGATATCTACGCATTTCACCGCTCCACCTAGAGTTCCAGACACCTCTACCGACCTCAAGCCAGGCAGTTTGCCATGCAATTCCGCAGTTGAGCTGCGGGCTTTCACACAACACTTGCCAAGCCGCCTACATCCGCTTTAAGCCCAATGATTCCGAACAACGCTTGCCTCCTCTGTCTTACCGCGGCTGCTGGCACAGAGTTAGCCGAGGCTTCCTTTGGGTCTGCTCAACGCAGGGGACTGTTAATCCCCCTTGCTTGCTGAACCCTGACAGCAGTTTACACCCCGAGGGGCTTCCTCCTGCACGCGGCATTGCTGGGTCAGGCTTTCGCCCATTGCCCAATATTCGTTACTGCAGCCACCCGTAGGTGTCCGGGCAGTGTCTCAGTCCCGATGAGGCGGTTCACGCTCTCACGCCCGCTACCCGTCGATGCCTTGGTAGGCCGTTACCCCACCAACAAGCTGATAGGACATGGGCCGCTCTCAGATCAGCAGGTTGCCCCACCTTTGATCACCGGATCAGGCGAACCGGTGATGTCATCCGGTATTAGCTACACTTTCGCAAAGAGCCGAAGCTCGTAGTTATCCCAGAATCCGAGGTACGTTACCCATGCATTACTCTCCCTTTCGCCACTAACCACCTAAAGCAAGCTAAAAGTGGTTCGTACGACTTGCATGTCTTAGCCATGCCGCCAGCGTTCGTTCTGAGCCAGGATCAAACTCTTCGAATTTACTCGTTGATCTCCATCCCGAAGGGCGGAGCGATCTTCGAATTGATTGAAAGACTCACGCATTATGGCTGCATCCGAGAATGCGTGAGTTGCCCCCCTCGGCTAAGGAGGGCCACCGTTGAGGCACCCTGTGGGTGCCCTAAGCGTCCCGGAACCCCGATTGCAGAATGGGCCCCGGTCCGTCACATCCTCGCGATGCGCTAGGTCTACTGTTTACTTGTCAAAGATCGCCGTCCGCCGCGTCGTTTGCGACGGGTCGAGTACAATAACACAACCGCCGCCCCGTGCAAGCCCCTCAGACCGAAAATTATCACCTTCTCCCGTTTTTCCACCACCAAACCCTCTCCCAACCCCCGCAACCTCACTTTTCACCACTGGACGCGACACTTCCAGACTGCGAAACTGATCATAGAGGCGGCGGACGGACCCGATTCCTCCGCACGCCACGCGACCCGAATCCCGGCAACCGCACCTCGGAGACGTGCCATGAAATCCCTCCAGCGTCTGATAATCACGACCCTCGCGGCCGCACTGATCCTCACCACCGCCGGCTGCGTCGAACTCTTCCAACTCCTCAACCCCATCAACGGACTCCCTCGCCTCGGGACCGGTTCCAGCAAGCTCCAGCGCTTCGATTCGCCCGAACAGCTCCTCGACTTCTTCAAAATCCAGGCCCAGCAGCGTCTCCAGAGCAACCGCCGCTTCGGCGGCATCCTCCAGTTCGACGCCCTCGCCGGCGCCGCACCCGAAGCCACCAATGACGCCGCCGCCGGAGACGGCGCCTCCGGCGAAGACTTCACCAGCACCAACCTCCAGGAAAACAACGTCGACGAAGCCGACGTCTTCAAGTCCGACGGCCAGTACTTCTACATCGCCCGCGGACAGACCCTCGAGATCATCGACGTCCGCAACCCCGCCAGCCCCGTCGCCGGCGGAAGTCTCGCCCTCGACGAAGGCATCCGCGCCATCTACCTCCGCGGCGACCGCGTTCTCGTCCTGGCCCCGACCTTCCGCGACTTCGAATGGAACATCGACATCGCCACCTCGATGATCTACCCGCCGTACTACCAGGGCTCGGACCTGGTCCTCTACGACGTCGACGTCAGCGATCGCGGCAACCCGACCATCACCCGGCGGATCGAACTCGACGGAAACCTCGTCACCAGCAGGCTGACCGGCGACCGCCTGGTCCTGGTCCTCTCGATCGTCCCCGAACTGCCGACCACCCTCCCCGAAATCCTCGCCCTCGAACTCGATGACATCCTCCCCGTCGCGCTGATCGACGGCGCCGAACGCGACCTGGTCGACTGGGCCGACTACTACCGCCCCGGCCGCCCGGACGGCGTCTACATGACGGCCGTCGTCGCCCTCGATGCCGACGACCTGACCAGCGAGGTCAGTTCGACCGCGATCGTCGGCGAGGCGTCGACCGTCTACTCCTCGACCGAGGCCCTCTACGTCAGCGACGCCGAGTACGACCCGAACGACAACTACCGCGAGACGACCACGCTGCACAAGTTCCGCTACGACGAGAACGGCGCCGCCAACTACGTCGCCACCGGCAGCGTCCCCGGACGCCTGCTCAACCAGTTCTCGCTCGGCGAGCACGAGCGGCGCCTGAACCTGGCCACGCACATTCCGGCGCAGTTCAGCCCGATCCTGATTGACGAGCCCTTCGGCGGAGTCGGCATCGCGGTCGCCGACGCGCCCGTCGCGACGGCCCAGAACTTCGATTCGTCCGTGGCCCGCAACGCGGTCTTCACGCTGGTCGAGAATGGCGACACGCTCGACGTGGCCGGTTCGGTCGACGGGATCGCGCCGGGTGAACGGCTGTACAGCGCCCGCTTCATGGGCGAGCGTGGTTTCCTGGTGACCTTCCGGCAGATTGACCCGTTCTTCACGGTTGACCTGTCCGAGGCGGACAATCCGCGGATTCGCGGCGAATTGAAGATCCCGGGCTACAGCGACTACCTGCACCCGTTCGGCGACAACCTCGTGATCGGGGTTGGCCGGGCGGTCCAGATCAACCAGTTCGGCGGAGCGGTTCCGACCAGCGTGCAGCTTTCGCTGTTCGACGTCAGCGACCTGGACGACCCGACGCTGGTGCAGCAGATCCAGGTCGGCGGGCAGGGCAGCTACGCCGATGTCAGCTACGACACCAAGGCGTTCGCGTTCCTGGCTTCGGAAGGCCTGCTCGGTCTGCCGGTCTACCTGAACGACGGTTTCGCCTTCGAGTTCGAAGCGGCCGACTTCGCCCGCTTCGACGGCATCCTGGCGTACCGGGTGACCGAGAGCGGCTTCGAGGCGCTCGGCCAGATGCCGAACGTCGTCAGCGGCGACTTCGGTTTCCGCAACTGGTGCCGGGCGGCCTTCATCGGCCAGCAGGTGTACGCGATCTCCGACTTCGGCGTCACGACGGCCGACGTGAGCGCGATGGACCAGTCGGTCTCGGTTCGCATCGACTGATCGGCGGAGTCCGCAGGTCCGCACAGACAACGTCCCGGCAGCGGCCGCACACCGTTGCCGGGACGTCTCCTTGCGCGGCCCGGTCGCTGGTGACCACCGGACGCCTCACCGCAGGTACCACTGGTCCTTTGAGCAGTGTCTTCTCTGTGCAGGCTGGCAGCGTTCCCGAACACGTCGCGTGAATCGAGGCCGAACAGGAGCGTCTGCGGAATGAGGAAGGGGCACCCGCGCCAGTCCGCGGGGTTGCTTCCTGTCGCCGTGGCCGCGTCGTGTGCGCGGTCGCTTCCGACACCTCCGACCGCTGGTGCCACCGCGCCTTGAGACGTGCCTTCTCCGCGCAGGCTGGCAGCGTTCACGGCGGTAGACCGGGCAGTGGATTGGGCAGTGGGCCGGCGGAGCGTTGAGGGCGTGGTGGTCGTGGAGCGTGGTGGTCGTGGAGGTCGGGGAGGTCGTGGAGGTCGGGGAGGGGCGACCAGCCACCCAGCCACCCGGTCACCCGGTCACCCGGCCAACCCAATCCCCCGAGGCGCCCGGACGGTCCCCGATCGAAATCTCGCGCCGGCATCGTCCCCGGGGTCCCCCCCACCCAAGTTCATTTTCCGTGCCAGGTCGAGTCGGCGGTAGCGGGTAAACACCTGAACCGGCCGTAACTTCTTTCCGCTACGTCGGTTGGCTGCTCGATTTTCCGCGGGCACCCTCCCTGAACCGGACCGGGGCAGGTCCGCCCCGCCGCGCGGCCATTTGACGGAAACTCTAGAAAACCTCGGAAATGACACGCGGGGACGCCGTATCCTGCAGCGTCGCCGCAGCACCCGCTGCACTTCGGCGCCAGGACCCCGCCTCGCGGGCGAGCACGAAGGGCGACACGCCGGCCGCCGGCGCCACGACTCAGCGTGCCGCGCCGGACGCCTGCTTCGGCGTACCCCAGGCGTTGTTCGCCGGCTCCACGTCCGGCAGCCAGCCCTCGGGGTCCAGCCGCACGCCGGTGACGATCCCGCGCTGCCCGAGGTCCACCCGGTGACGCGCGATGTTCCGCGTGAAGAACGCCTCCACCGGAATGCGGTGCCGACTCGTGCTCCCGTCGTGACAGGTCACCTCGAACTCGGCCGGCATCACCAGGTCGCCCAGGTTGCCGATCACCACCAGCGCGTGGTCAGCCTTGACGTTGTTGACCTCGATAACGCTCTGATCCAGCGTGCCGGTCTGCATGAACCAGCCGCGCCAGAACCACGCCAGGTCCTCGCCCGCAACATCCTCCATGCTGCGGAAGAAGTCCGACGGCCGCGGGCTCTTGAACGCCCAGCGCCGGATGTACCTGCGGAACGCCCGGTCAAACCGCTCCGGACCCAGCACGTACTCGCGCAGCAGAACCAGCCCGGCGCCCGTCTTCGCGTAGCCCAGCGCCCCCAGACGCCCGCCCCGGATCTGGTCCGGGTACGTCACGATCGGCTGCTGGCGATCGTCCACCATGATCCGCACGATGTTCGCCGCCGCCGTCCGCTTGCGCTTGTCCTCACCGTAGAACGCCTCGCTCGAATAACGGTTGATGAACGTGTTGAAGCCCTCGTCCATCCACACGTGCCGGCGCTCGTCGGTGTTGACCAGCATCGGGAACCAGTTGTGCCCGACCTCGTGATCGGTCACCCCGAACAGGCCCCGCGGATTCGTGCGGGCGCCGCAGAAGACGATCATCGGGTATTCCATCCCGCCCTCCGGCCCGTTGACGTTCGTCATCTGCGGATACGGATACGGGTACAGGAAGTCCGAATAGAACTCGACCGCGTGCCGGACGAACTGCGTCGAGCCGCCATCCTCGCCGTCCGGACCCCAGACCTTCGCCTCGGCCGGATACAGCGACTGGCACAGCACCGTCCGCGGACTCCCGTCGAGATCGCTGATCCGCGCCCGGCAGGCGTCCCAGATGAACGCATCGGATGCCGCCCACGCGAACGTCCGCACGTTCTCGGCCCGGAAGCGCCAGGTCCGCTCTCCGCCGGTCGGGCGACTGGCCGGATCGCCCACCTCGTCGGGGCCGCGGATGAAGACCGTCTCGTCGCTGGTCTTAGCCTTGGCCAGTCGAGACTGCTGTTCGGAAGTAAGGACCTCTTCCGGGTTCAGCAGCGTGCCGGTCGCGCCGACCAGGTAGCTGCCCGGCACCGTGATGTTGACTTCGTAGTCGCCGAAGTTGGTGTAGAACTCGCCGGTGCCCAGGTAGTTCAGCGTGTTCCAGCCATGCACATCGTCGTAGACGCACACGTGCGGGAACCACTGGGCGTATTCGAAGATCTGGCCCGCGGCGACATCCTGCGCTCCCATGCGTCGCAGGTACGGCGGCATCTGGAACGAAAAGCCGAGCGAGAACTCGAACGTCGCGCCGGGCTGGATCGGCTTCGGCAGCTCGATGTACATCAGCGTGTCGTCGATGTCGCAGGTCAGTTCCGTGTCGCCCGCCCGCACGTCGCGGATCTGGTAGCCGCCCTCGAAGTCGTCCGGCAGGGCGGCCATCGGGCTGCCGGATCGCGGACGGGAACGGCTGCCGCGGCTGTCCGGACGAAACAGGTTCTGCTCGAGCTGCACCCAGAGGTAGTCGAGCGCGTGCGGCGACTGGTTGTGGTAGCGGACCCGCATGTCGGCGGTCAGGCGCTTGTCCTCGGGCGTCAGCCGGGCGTTGATCACGTAGTCGCAGCGCTGCTGCCAGTAGTCGTTGCCGGGCGCGCCGCTGCCGCGACGCTGCTCGTCCGCCCGCGGCAGGTCAAGCGGGGCGAAGATCGTCTCCTGGTCCTGGTTGCCGGGCGCCCGGAAGACGCTGGCCGGGTGGCGGTTGACACACCCCAGCGCCAGGCAGCCCAGCATCACCAGGGCTCCCCAGCCCGCGCGCTGCGCTTGGTTCATCCGTCGTGCTCCTCAAAGTGGCTCGCGAAAGGAAGCAGAGATGATAGTGGATCGCGCGGACCCCTCCAAACCACGCCCCGCCCCGGCCTCGGCCCGTCAGGATTCGCCGGAGCCGCTCCGGGGCTGGGGCGGGCGAATCCACTCCGAGAACCCCTGCACCGCGTAGTACAGGATCGGAATCGCGATCACACCCAGCGCGGTCGCGACCAGCATGCCGCCGAAGACGACCGTGCCGAGCACCTGCCGGCTGACCGCCCCCGCGCCGCTGGCAAGCACCAGCGGGATCACGCCCAGCACGAACGACAGCGCCGTCATCAGCACCGCCCGGAAACGCAGGCGGGCCGCTTCGAGGGCCGCGTCGTGAATGCTCCGCCCGTCCTCCCGTTGCGCCCGGGCGAACTCCACGATCAGGATCGCCGTCTTCGCCGCCAGACCGATCAGCAGCACGATCCCGATCTGCGTGTACAGGTTGTTGTCGAAGCCGCGCAGCACCACCCCCAGGACCGCCCCCAGCAGCGCGATCGGCACCGACAGCACCACCGACCACGGAATCGACCAGCTCTCGTACTGCGCCGCCAGCACCAGGTACACCAGCACGACCGAGAACAGGAAGATCGCGGCCTGTCCGCCACGCGCCTGCTTCTCCTGGTACGAGACGTCGGTCCACGCGATCGCCATCGACTCCGGCAGCGTCCGGGCCGCCATCTCCTCGACCAGGTCCAGCGCCTCGCCCGAACTGGTCCCCGGCGACACGCTGCCGTTGATCCGCGCGGCCGGGTAGATGTTGAAGTGCGTCACCGTCTGCGGCCCGAAACTCTCCTCGACCGCCAGCACCGAGCCCAGCGGCAGCATCCGCCCGCCCGGCGTCCGCACCTCCAGCTTCAGGATGTCGTCCGGCCGGGCCCGGGCCGCGGGTTCGGCCTGGGCCCGCACCTGGTAGATCCGGCCCAGCAGGGTGAAGTCGTTCACGTAGCTGGACCCCAGGAACGCGCTGAGCGTGTCGAAGACATCCTGGAGCGGAATGCCCATCGCCTTGATCTGCTCGCGGTCAATGTCCAGGAACAACTGCGGCACGTTCGCCCGGAACAGCGTGAACATCCGCGACAGGGCGGCCTGCCCGTTGCCCGCCGCCGCCAGGCCCTGGGCCGCGTCCTGCAAAGCCTGGAGCCCGGCCCCGCCTCGGTCCTGCAACTGCGCGGTAAACCCGCTGGCGACACCCAGCCCCGGCAGCGACGGCGGGGCGATCCCCAGCGCGAACGCGTCCTGGACCGTGTACAGCCGGCGATTGACTTCGGCCACGATTCGCCGGGCCGGCCACGCGCGGCGCTGGTCCCACGGCTCGAAGATGACGAACGCCCCGGCCGTGTTGGCCGCCCGCGAGAAGTCCATCAGGTTCAGGCCGTTCAGCATGACGATGTCCTTGATGCCGGGGACATCGCCGATCCGCTGCTCGATCAGCCGCGTGACGGCCAGCGTGCGGTCCAGCGTGGCGGCGTCCGGCAGTTGCGTGCTGATCACCATGTAGCCCTCGTCCTCCTGCGGAACGAAGCCGGTCGGCGTCTGCCCGAAGGACCAGAGCGACGCACCCACCAGCGCCACGTAGCCGAGCAGCCCGAGGACCGTCAGCCGCAGACCGAGCCGAACCAGTCCGGTATAGCCGCGCGTGGTCGCGCCCAGCACCGCGTTGAAGATCCGGAAGGGCAGGGCCTGCCGGGCCGGGGTCGGCCGCAGCAGCAGGGCGCACAGGGCCGGGCTGAGCGTCAGCGCGTTGATGCTCGAGAAGACCGTCGCAATCGAAATCGTCACGGCGAACTGCTGGAACATCGCCCCTCGAATGCCGCCCATCAGCAGGGTCGGCACAAACACCGCCAGCAGCACCAGCGTCGTCGCAACGACCGGGCCCGAGACTTCGAGCATCGACTGCTCGGCCGCCTCGCGCGGCGGACGTCCCTCGTCGATCAGCCGCGCGGTGTTCTCGACCACGACGATCGCGTCGTCGACGACGATCCCGATCACGAGCACCAGTCCGAACAGCGTCAGGATGTTCAGTGAGAATCCCAGGGCGGCCATCACGGCGAACGTTCCGATCAGCGACACCGGAATGGTGACGGCCGGAATCAGGGTCGCCCGCACGCTCTGCAGGAACAGGTAGACGGTCAGCACGACCAGCACCAGCGTGATGAACAGCGTCGTCACCACTTCGCGGATCGACGCCCGGATCACCTCGGTCGAATCGTACGGAACCGAGTAGCGGATGCCCTCCGGAAAGCGCTGCGCAAGCTCGGCCATCCGGGCCCGGACGGCGTCGGCGACCGCGATCGCGTTCGCGCCGGGCAACTGGTAGACCGCCAGCGTCGCCGCCGGTGTGCCGTTCAGCCGCGTGGCCATGTTGTAGGTCTGGGCGCCGAGCTGCACCCGTCCGATTTCGCCCAGCCGGACGATGCGGCCGTCCTGACCGACCTTGACGATCAGTCGCTCGAACTCCTCGGGGTCCGAGAGTCGCCCGCGGGTCGCGACGGTCAGTTCGAAGGCCTGCCCGGGCGGGGCGGGGGCCTCGCCGATCTTTCCGCTGGCCACCTCGACATTCTGCTCGCGGATCGCGGCCAGCACGTCGGTGGTGGTCAGGTCGCGGGTCTGCATGCGATCCGGGTCGAGCCAGATCCGCATGCCGTACTCGGCCCCGAAGATGGTCGCCTCGCCGACACCGTCGATCCGGGTCAGCTCGTCCCGGATCGCCAGGCTGACGTAGTTGTTCAGGAAGAACTCGTCGTAGTCGTCGCTGGTCAGGGTGATCAGCAGCGTGATCTGTGACGATCGTTTCCGCACCGCGACGCCCAGACGGCGGACCTCCTCCGGCAGCTTCGGCTCCGCCAGCGCCACGCGGTTCTGCACCAGCACGTTGGCCATGTCCAGGTCCGAGCCCGCCTCGAACGCGACCGTCAACTGCATCGTGCCGTCGGCCGAACTGGTGCTGGTCATGTGGATCATGTTCTCGACGCCGTTGACCTCCTTCTCGATCGGCGTCGCTACGGTCTCGGCAATCGTCTCCGCGGTGGCCCCCGGGTAGGACGCCGTCACGACGATCGTCGGCGGGGCGATCTCGGGATACCGCGCCACCGGCAACCGCAGCAGCGACACGCCGCCCAGCAGCACGATCACGATTGACAGCACGGCCGCGAAGATCGGACGGCGGATGAAGAAGCGACTGAACATCAGTTGCCGTCCGTCGGCGTGGCCGCGGGCGTCGTGGCGGCGGGCGGTGTCGTGATCGTCACGGTCAGCCCGGGGCGGACCCGCTGCAGGCCGCGGACGATGACCCGCTCATCGGGCCGCAGGCCGGACTCGATCGCCCGCAGTTCACCGTCGGCGGGGCCGGTGGTGACGGCGTTGCGGACGACCTGGCTGTTCTCGTCCACCGTCAGCAGGAAGTAGCCGGTCAGGTCGCGCTGCAGGGACGTCTCCGGCACCAGCAGCGCCTCCTGCTCCGGTTTCGGAATCCGAACGCGGGCGAAGATGCCCGGAAGCAGCAGCAGGTCGGGGTTCGGAAAGACCGCCCGCACCCGCAGGGTTCCGGTCTCGGGGTCGACCTCGTTGTCGGCGTAGTCGATTCGTCCGGTCAGCGGATAGCGGGTCCCGTCCGCGAGTTCCAGCCCAAGCTCGACGTCGGGATAACCCTCCTGGTCGACCCGCCCGCGGCGGAACTCCAGCACGCTCCGCTCGTTCGCGTTGAAGTACACCGCGATCGGATCCCAGGTGACCACCGTCGTCAGCAGGGTCGGTTCACCCTGGCCCACCAGGTTGCCGACATCCACCGACGTTCGATTGATCCGACCGGAAATCGGCGCGCGAATCTCCGTGTACTCCAGGTCCAGCCGGGCACGGACACTCTGGGCCCTGGCCGCCAGCAGCGCGGCCGCCGCCCGGGCCGCCGCCGCCCGGGCGTCGATCAGTTCCTTCTCGCTCGCGGCGTTCCGCTCGATCAGGCTTTCGATGCGAACCTGCTCGGCCGCGGTCTGCTCCGCCAGGGCGAGCGCTTCGGCCTCGCCCGCCTGGGCGGCGGCCAGGGCGGCTTCGTACTCGGCCGACTCGATCCGGAAGAGCAGGTCACCCTTGTTCACCTGGGCGCCCTCGCTGAATTCGACCGACTCGAGGAACCCGACCACCCGGGCGCGAATCTCCACCGATACCAGCGCCTCGGTCCGGCCGACGATGTCCAGCGTCGGCGCGATCACCCGCTGCTGCGGCAGCGCCACCGTCACCGGCGGCGGGGGGGGCGGCTGAAACTGGTGCGGCTCGCGGCAACCGGCCAGCAGCAGGACGCCGACCAACGGCAGAATGGCGTGCGGACGCATGAGGGATCCTCGCGGCAGGCCGGGAAAAATCGCTCGGAGTGTAACCGTGCCGGCAGCCCGCCGAAACGTCGGCGTCCTCCGCCATCCGTCCGGTCCGGTTTCCAACGCGGCGGGCTGGCTTTATTCTGGCGCTGTGCTGACAACCGCGTGGGACATCCTGGCCAGTTCGGCGTTCTTCATCCTCGTCGGCTTCCTGCTGGCCGCGGCTCTTGACGCACTGGTTCCGAGCGCGTGGCTGGTCCGCCTGCTGCGCGGCGGCCGCAAGCGTTCGGTCTTCCTGGCGACCCTGCTGGGCGCGCCGCTGCCGCTCTGCTCGTGCAGCGTGCTGCCGACCGCCCTCGCGCTTCGCAACAAGGGCGCCAACAAGGGCGCCACGCTGTCCTTCCTGATCTCGACCCCCGAGACCAGCGTGACCTCGATCCTGCTGACCTACGCGCTGCTGGGACCGCTGCTGGCCATCTACCGCCCGATTGCCGCCTGCGCCACGGCCATCCTGGCGGGACTCGCCGAACTGCTGCTGGACCGCGCCGAGACCGACGCGCCCGCGCCGACCGCCGACGGCCCCGACGCCTCCGCCACCTGCGCGGATGACGACTGCGGCGACGGGCATACGCACGACCCGACCGCGCGCGAGGCCCTGACCGGCCCGGCCCGCTGGAAAGCGGCGCTGCGCTACGCGTTCGTGGATCTGTTCGACGACATCTTCGGCTGGGTCCTGATCGGCATCCTGGCCGCCGCGGCCCTGCAGGTCCTGTTCCCGCCGGAACTGCTCGCGACGATTCTCGGCGGACCGCTTCAGTCGATGCTGCTGATGACGATCATCGGTGTTCCGCTGTATGTCTGTGCCGAGGCTTCCACGCCGATCGCCGCCGTCCTGATCATGCAGGGACTGAACCCCGGCGCGGCCCTGGTCTTCCTGCTGGTCGGACCCGCGACAAACATCGGCGCGGTCGGCGTGCTGCAGCGACAACTCGGCCGACGCACAGTCCTGATCTACCTGTCGGCGATCATCCTCGTCGCGCTGGCGATGGGCGTCCTGCTGAACAGCGTGCTGGCCGGCACCGGCATACGCATCGAAGCCCAGGTCCTCGCCGAACCCCTGGTCCCCGCATGGCTGAAGACCGCCGCGGCCGTGCTGTTCCTCGCGCTCGGCATCGGCACGGTCTGGCGGGCCCGCTACCTGTCGCGGATGGCCGGCTGGCTCGATGCCCGGCTGCCCCTCACGGTGACCGCCGCCCGCCTGCGGACGCTGCTGCTGGGACTGACGGTCGTCGGTTATGTCCTGTCCGGCTTCTACCAGGTGCCGACCGGTTCCGTCGGGATTCACACCCGGCTCGGAGCCCTGCGGACGGCCGCCGTCCCGCCCGGCCTGCACTACGCGCTGCCGTATCCGATCGATCGCGTCGCGCTCGTCCCGGTCCGCCGGACGCAACGGCTGCTGCTCGGCCTGACCCGCGACGATGACCCGACCAGCCGGACCGAAGGCTGGACCCTGGTGGGCGACGAGAACATGGCCGCCCTCTTGCTGGCCGTGCACTGGTCACCGGTCGAGGCGCAGGTCCGCGCGTTCCGCTACGGCGTGGCCGACCCGGAGCAGCTTGTCCGCAGCACCGTCCTCGGCGCGCTGCGCGAAGTCGTCGGCGGCGCTTCGATCAACACCATTCTGACGACCGCCCGACCCGACGCCGAGCGGGCCATCGCGGCCCGTGCGCAGGATCGACTGACCAGCTATGGCAGCGGCATCCGTCTCGACGGACTCTGCATTCTCGACGCGCACGCCCCGGCCGAGGTGCACGCCGCCTTTCGCGACGTGGCCAGCGCGCTCGAAGACCGCGCCACGCGCGTCAACAAGGCCCGGGCCCAGGAGGCCCGCCTGATTCCCGCCGCCCGGGCCGAAGCCGTGGGACAGGTCGCCGCCGCCGTCGGGTACGCCGACTCGGTCGCCCGCGAGGCCGCCGGGCGCGCGGCCGCCTTCTCGGCCCTGCTCGAGGTGTACCAGGCGCACCCGGCGCTGACCCGCCTGCGGCTGGAACTCGAACGGCTCGAACGCGTGCTGCCGGGGCTGCAGAAATACATCAGGCCGCCGGCCGCGGGATCGCCGGACGGCGCGGGTGAACTCGAATTCTGGTTCGTTTCTCCGGAAGCGGCCGCCAACACCGGCGTCTTCAACAACCGCTGAGCAGAGGAAGTCCGTCATGCGAAAAGTCATTCCGCTGGTGCTGCTGGGCCTGCTTGCAGCGATCGGCTTTTCGTCCCTGTTCGTCGTCGACCAGACCGAGTTCGCGATGCAGATGCGTTTCGGCCGACCGGTGCGGGCGATTGTCGAGCCGGGCCCGTACTGGCGCCTGCCGTGGCCGATCGACACGGTCGTGCGGTTCGACAACCGGCTGATGGTGCTGGAAAACCCGGGCACCGACGAACCCGACAAGGAATACCTGACGCAGGACGAACAGTCCGGGATCGGCAAGAACGTGGTCGTCACGACCTATACCTGCTGGCGGATCCGGCGCGACGCCGCGGCCGTCCGGCGGTTCCTCGAAACGATGGGGGATGTCGCCGCGGCCGAGACGCGGATCGGCGACGTGGTCGTCTCGGAACTCGGCGCGGCCCTCGGCCGGAACGATTTCGCGGTGCTGGTCAACACGGACGCGGAGCAGCGTCGCTGGGACAGGGTCCTCGAGGAGATTCGCACGAACTGCGCCGCGCGGGTCGATGACGCCTACGGTGTCGAAATCGTCGATGTCCGCATTCAGCGACTCAACTTCCCCGAGCAGAACCGACGCAACGTCTTCGATCGCATGCGGGCCGAGCGCGAAACGATCGCCGCCCGCTATCGCAGCGAGGGCGAGGAGCAGGCCGCGACGATCCGGGCCGAAGCCAACCGCGGCCGGGCCGAGATCCTCGCCCGGGCGCTCGAAGAGTCCGAACGGATTCGCGGCCGGGCGGATGCCGAAGCGGCCCGGATCTACGCGGAGGCCTACGGTGCGGACCCGGAGTTCTACCGGTTCACGCGGACGCTCGAAGCGTACGAGAAGACGCTCAACCAGGGGACGGTCGCGATCCTGTCGGGCACCAGCGAGTTCCTCCGCCTGTTGAACCGCTCGGCGGGCGAGGAACTGCCGGCCGGCGCGTCGCTGCTGCCGGACGCGCGGGAGGCGCCGACGGAATGAGTCGCGGCGGCGCATTCTGGCTGGCGACGGTGGTCGTCCTCGTGGCCCTGGGATACCTGGCCAGCGGGTTCTACTCGGTGGCGCCGGACGAACGCGGCGTCGTGCGCTGGCTGGGGCGCGTGCCGGCCGACGCGCCGGCCGTGACGCCGGGGATCAACTACGTGCTGCCGTGGCCGCTGGGGCGCGTCGATCGTCCGAAGACCACCGAGGTGCGGCGGTTGTATGTCGGGCTGACGCCGGAGGCCCGGCAGCGGATTTCGGCCGGTGACGTCGAAGCGATGCGGGTCAGTCCGGCCAGCGACATGCTGACCGGCGATGTGAACATCCTGAAGGTCACGCTGGTCGTCAGCTACCAGGTCGATGACGCGGCCGAGTACGTGTTCGGGGCGTCCGATCCGGATCGGCTGGTTCTGACGACGGCGCGGGGCGTGCTGATCGAGCAGTTGTCGGGGCTGGCGGTGGATGCGGCCCTGACGCGCGGCAAGACCAAGCTGGAGCAGGACATCGAGCGGGCGACCCAGGCGCGGCTGGACGGCTATGGGTGTGGCGTGCTGCTGGTCTCTGCCAATCTCGAAACGATCGAGCCCCCGCGGGCGATCATCGCGGCGTTCCAGGACGTGGTCAGCGCGAAGAAGGACGGCGAACGGGCGGTCGACCGGGCGATCGCCGAGAGCAACCGCGTGCTTCCGCGGGCTCGCGGCGACGCGGCCACCGTGCTGTCCGAGAGTGCGGCCTATCGCGAACGTCGCCTGGGAGAGGCCCGCGGCGCGATCGCCCGGTTCGAGAGTCTGCTGGTCGAATACCGCCGCAACCCGGCCATCTTCCGCGAGCGCCTGCTGCTCGAAACGCTGGAGCGCGTGCTGCCGAACGTGCGGACCTACATCTGGGACCAGCGCCCGGGCGAAGCGAAGACGAACGTGCGGATCCTGGAACTCCAGGGCGGGTAGGCGGCCGGGCGGGCCAGTCAGCCGGTGAGCAGGTCAGCGAGTCAATCCGCCGACAGCCAGATGCTCTTGGCGTAGTCGGGGTCGCCGTGGAAGTCGAGCGGGAGTTTCGGGCGCTCGGTTACCCGGATGCGGCCGGCACCGGCGCGCTCGGCCGCCTGTTGCAGGTCGCGGCGGGTGCTGCCGCGATGATTCGTCGACAGCAGGATGATCGCCCCCGGACCGCAGCAGGTGACCACCTGTTCCAGCATCTGTGGCAGGTCATCCTGCAGTCGGAAGGGGCGCTTGCGACCCTTCACCCGACCGAAACTCGGCGGGTCGAGGATCACCAGGTCGAACTGCTCGCCCCGCCGCGCGATCCGCCCCAGGTACGTCGGCACGTCCTCGGCCACCCACTTGTGCCCGTCCGGATCGAGCCCGTTGGCCGCGAAGTTCTCACGCCCGCGCAGCAGCGCCCGGCGGGCCGCGTCGACATTGACGATCTGCCCGCACCCGCCGGCCAACGCCGCCACCGAATAGCCGCAGGTGTAGGCGAACAGGTTCAGCACGCGCCGCCCGTCCGCCCGCTGCCGGACGCGTTTGCGGTTCGCGCGGGCATCGAGAAACAGCCCGGTCGCGTAGCCGTCGAACGGATGCACCAGGAATGTCAGCCCGTGCTCGGTGACCGTCAGCGGGGCCTCGACCGGCTGCCCGATCCATGGCCGCGGGTCGCTGTGGGCCGCGTCGAGGGCGGTGTTGGCGCCGCTGCGATGGCGGGGATAGGTCTTGCGGTAGACGGCGGTTGCGCCGAGATCGGCCATGATCTGTTCGCAGGCCGCCCGGACCGCGTCCTCGCCGGCCTGCAGGTGTTCTTCGAGCAGTTGGGCGATCAGGACCGTGCCGAGCAGGTCGAGTTGCAGGCCCGGAACCTCGTCGGCGCTCCCGTGGACGAGTCGGCAGCAGTCGGTCTTCGGGTCGGCCAGGATCGGCTGGCGGCGGCTGACGGCCTGTTGCAGCAGGCCGGGCAGATCGAGGGGCTTGGGCAATTGGCGTCCTTTGCGTTGGGCTTCTATGATCGTCGCCGCTATGAGCGAAACGAATCTCGACAGCCTATTGCGCGGATGTGACGCGGTCTACAACCCGCAGGAACTGAAAACCCGCCTCACCGACGCCGCCGCCCAGGGCCGCCCCCTGCGGGTCAAGCTCGGGATGGACCCGACCGCCCCCGATCTGCACCTCGGCCACGCCGTCGTGCTGCAGAAGATGCGGCAGTTCCAGGACCTCGGGCACAAGGCCGTCCTGATCATCGGCGACTTTACGGCCAGGATCGGCGACCCGACCGGCCGCAGCGCCACCCGCCCGGTACTGACCGACGAGCAGATCAACGCCAACGCCGAGACCTACTTCGCCCAGGCCGGGCGGGTCCTGGACATGTCGCCCGAGCGGCTCGAGATCCGCCGCAACAGCGAATGGCTCGGCCCGATGGGGTTCGCCGACGTGATCCGCCTGGCGGCCCGGACGACGGTCGCCCAGTTGCTGAAGCGCGACGACTTCCGCAAGCGGTTCGAGTCCGAGACGCCGATCAGCGTGCACGAGTTGCTCTACCCGCTCTCGCAGGGCTGGGACTCGGTCCAGGTGCAGGCCGACGTCGAACTCGGCGGCACCGACCAGACCTACAACAACCTGGTCGGCCGCGACCTGCAGCAGCAGGAAGGCCAGCCGCCGCAGATCGTGATGGTCATGCCGCTGCTGCGGGGCATCGACGGTGTCCAGAAGATGTCCAAGAGCTACGGCAACTACATCGGCGTGACCGACAGTCCGACCGACATCTTCGGCAAGACGATGAAGATCCCCGACGACCTGCTCTCCGAGTGGTTCACGCTGCTGACCGACCTGCCCGCAGCCGAGTGGCAGGCGGCGATTGCCGAGCATCCGATGAAAGCCAAGCAACTGCTGGCCGTCACGATCGGCACCGGCATCTGCCGGGTGGATCAGGCCGAGATGCGGAAGGCGGCCGACTGGTGGAAGCAGAGCTTCTCGGAAAAGAAGGCCGCGGGCGACGCGGTCGAGGTCGCGGTTCCGTCCGAGCACGTCACCGCCGACGGACAGGTCGCGGCGTGGGTCCTGGCCTGGCTGGCACACGACGGTGCGATCAGCAAGTCGGAAGCGCGTAGAATGGTGCAGGGCGGTGCCTTCACGTTCCGTGACGAGAAGATCACCGACCCGCAGGCGCAACTGCCGGCCGAGGACGGGGCCGCCTTCCGGGCCGGCCGCCATCGCGGCGGGCAGCGCATCAAACAGCCGCTGCTGGCCGTGCTGAGACGATCGACCAGCGACACGTGAGAATCCTGAACTCAGAAACGCGGAATCCCGAAGCCGACCCGAAGCTCGGAACTCTGTTCAGCAACCGAAGGACATCGCCATGACCGATATCGAGACCTTGGCCGAGACCGCCCGCACCAGTGGCAAGGATGAAGACATGAACACCCTCTGGGAGGCGACCTTCGACCTCGAGGAGTGGTACTTCATCGCCCAGGGTGAAGAACCGAACGTGGCTCCGTTCATCGGCATGCTCGAAGAGCGTCCGCTGATCATGGCCTTCACGAGCGAGACGCTGGCCCGCGACTTCGCCGCCCGGCACAACCTGCTCGATGCCGACGGTGGCGCCCCGCTGCTGGCGATCCCGCTCGAAATCGCGGTCAAGATGACGATGACCCTCCACGAGCACGGCGTCTTCGGCATGCTCTTCAACGACGGCGCCAACGGCTACTACGCCCCGGCCGAGAACCTGAATGGCATGTTCGAGTTCTTCGTCGCCGACCCCGACGCCACACAGGGCGACCCGGAAGTCTGAAACTGAGTAAGCAAGTCAGCAAGTAAGCAAGTGAGCAAGGACGGGGGCGCTTGCGGGCTTTCACTGCGGGCGGAGAAGACACGTCGGGGATTGCCTTCGTGCGTGAGTCGTACCGTCATCGACGCGGTGGCACCCGTCGGGCGGTGGATCCCGTTCGTGAGCCAGGTCCGTCCGGGGCTGCCTCCTGAACGCCTTCGCCCATTCGCTTCTTCACCCTCGCCAGGGCGGGTCACTTCTTCCGGTACAGCCCCCGGCCGACTTTGACGACGCCGGGCATCTTCGCCAGTGTCGCCCCGACACTCTTGGCAAGCGTCTTGTTGCGGGTCGGGTAGCCGGCCGCGACGACCGCCAGCGTGATCTCCTTGACCGTCATGGCCGCGCCGCCGGCGAGCACCCGTTCAATGTAGCCTGCCAGCGAATGCGCACGGGTCGGTTCGACGGCCGTCGGCTGGTGCCCGGCGCGGAGGGTCCGCAGGGCGTTCTCGATCACCTGGATCCGCGTGTCCAGTTGTCCGCGCTGCTCGCGCAGCAGGCGCAGCGCTTCCTCGAGCGTTTCGATCAGGTGCTCGCTGCTGACCACCCGGGCCGAGTGGGTCGGGCGGCGGGCGGCACCGGGCAGGCCGCTGCGGCGGCGGACGCCTTTGCGTCGGGCCCGTCTACGCATCGTCCACCCGGCAGGCCTGCTCGCCCGGATCGCAGCGTCCGGCCAGGCGATAGCGACGGGCGGCAATGTAGCCATAGGTCCAGCGGGCCAGCGTGTGCACCACCGGCACGCGGTAGAGCCAGGCGAACCAGCGGGTCGACGGCAGGCGGCGGGCGATCTGGTGAACGGCGTCGGCCCCGACGAACACGCGCTGGTCGGGCAGCACCAGTCGCAGCCCGTTGTTGAGATCATCGCCGGCCAGTTGCGGGAAGCGTTTCAGCAGGGCGGGGTCCCGGTTCGGCAGAAACTCGAAGATCCCGTCACGGTCCCGGCCGCGGATCGAGTCCATCTGCCGCCGACAGAACCGGCAGGTGTCATCGTAGACGATGGTGCATTGTTCGCTGGTCGCTGCCTTCATGTGTTCTTCCCGGGAGGAGTTCAACGTCGCTGGTTTGTCCTGTTCAACCTCGCAGCTTCGCAGCTTCACCCGCCGCGGCGACCAGGTCGTGTTTGACGGATGCAAATGACTGCCCAGGCCGTGAAAAGGTGGAAACCTGAAGGAGTGAAAGAGGGCGGTTTCGCGACGTTCACCCGTTCACTCCCTTTACTCTATCACGGCGGCAACAACGCGACTCGATCCATCAAACCGACCCTAGTTGTCGAGCGCGCCTTCCTGGATCCAGACGCGGATCGTCTCGACTTCGCGATCGTCGAGCGGGCCGCTGAACAACGGCATACGCGCGCCGCGGGCCGGGGCGTCGCTGACAATCTTCTCCAGGAAGTAGCTCGCGTCCGGGTCGCCGGGCACAACCAGCGTCAGGGTGTCGTCGACGTCCGACGCGACGCCCGTCACGGCCGCGTGGCTGTCGCCCTCCGACAGCAGCATCGGGATCCCGGCCCGATCGGCGAAGCCGCCGTCCGAGTGGCAGCCCGTGCAGCGGGCCGCCAGGATCGGCTGCACGTCCCGGGCCAGCGAGACGTTGCTGATCGGGTCGCCGGGGTTGTCCATCGAACCGTCGGGGCTGGTCGGGCAGCCACCCGTCTGCAGGAGGACCGCCACCGCCAGCCCACCGAGCATCCATGCACCTTTCACCGTCTTGTCTCCATCTGACATCTAGGAATCGCTCTCGGCCGCGACGCGATAGATGACGCCATCGGCGCCGCCGGGGGTCGGGATGCCGTTGGCCAGCACGTAGACCGTGCCGTCCGGCCCTTCCGCGAACCCGTACAGGTAACGGCCGAGCTTTCCGTTCGGCAGGTTCTCGACCTCGACTTCGCCGAACGTGCCCGGATTGTCACCGAACGGATCGGCGACGTACAGGCGTCCGTCGGCCGCGCCGGTGGTCAGGCTGAAATCGCCGAACAGGTAGCGTCCGTCGAGGTCGCTGATGCCGGTCGCGGTGCACAGCACGCCGCCGACGATCGAGGTGCCGGACGCGTGCGGGTAGCTGATCAGCGGTTCGACCAGCGTCCCGCCGCGGGCGTCGGTCGTGTCGCAGTCATCGAGCGGCACGAGCAGGTTGTCGACGTTGAAACACAGGTCGCCCTCGCGAATTCGCCAGCCGCAGTTGTCGCCGGCCGAGACCAGGCTGATCTCTTCACGCAGCGACTGGCCGACGTCGCCGACCAGCAGGCGCGGCGTGCCGCTGGTCGGGTCGAACGAGAACCGCCAGGGGTTCCGCAGTCCCAGTGCGAAGATCTCGGCCCGCGCGCCGGCCTCGGCCAGGAACGGGTTGTCGCCGGGAATCGTGTAAGGCTCGGCGCCGTCGACGACGATTCGCAGGATCTTGCCGAGCAGGCTGGTCAGGTCCTGGGCGTTACCGTTGACGCCGTGTCCCGGGCCGCTGTCGCCGCGACTGCCACCGTCGCCGGTGGCGATGTACAGGTATCCGTCCGGACCGAAGGCCAGCTTGCCGGCGTTGTGCGTGGCCTGGGGCTGCCCGAAGCGCAGGATGATCCGTTCGCTGTCGGGGTCGATCGTGGTGGCACCGGCGGCCAGTTGAAACTCCGAGACGCGCGACTCGCCCGCGGCCGCCTGGACCGGGTCGAGGTCGTCCCCGGCCGGGGCGACGTAGTAGACGAACAGGCGCCCGTTGGCCGCGAACTGCGGGTGCAGGGCGAGCCCCAGCAGGCCGCGTTCGTCGTAGCCGGCGCTGAGGGTGACAAGCCGGTCGGTCAGGTCGAGCAGGGTGCCGGTCCTGCTGCCGTCGGCGGCCAGGGTCTGGATGCGTCCGTTCTGTTCGGCGAGGAACATGCGACCGGTGCCGTCGTCGGGCAGTACGAGTTCGGTGGGGGCGGTCAGTCCGCTGGCGATTTCGATCAGCCGGATGGTGACTTCACCGCTGGCGACGCCGGGCGTGTTGGGCGGGCAGCCTGTCAGGCACAGCGAGAGTCCGAGAACCGGCAGGCTCGCGCGGAGCACGGCAAGGGAGAAAGAGCGGCGTTTCATTCGAGATTCCCCAGAACCTGTTGCCCGTTTCGGGCGTAATGCTGCAAGAATAAACACGGTCCCACGTTGGATTCCAGATGATAGCGCCTGAAACCACCGCCGAAGAAGTATTGACGCAGGCACCGGCAGCGATCACCCGCGGGCAGGTGTACCTGCTGGTCGTCCGGATCCTGTTATGGGCGGCGGTGCTTGCGCTGGTGGCGGTGTTCGCCGCGTCGGCGCTGCTGGGCGAGGACCTGCGTTCGACGGATCGCACCTATGTCCGCTGGCGGCTGATTCCGTTCTTCGTCGAGACGTTCCGGTTTCACATCGCGGTCTGGTTCGCGCTGGTCGCGGTCGAGATGCTGCGGCGACGGGTCCGGCGACTGGCCCTGGCCGCGGGCCTGCTGGCGCTGTATGCCGGGGCGCCGACGCTGCGGGATTACCTGCCGAAAGCCACGCCGACGGTGCGGCCGGGCAGCGAACTGACGGTCTTCAACGCCAACCTGCTGGCCTGGAATCGCACGCCGGACGGAATCCTGGCCGAGATTCGGGCGGCCGACGCGGACATCGTCGCGCTGCAGGAGTACCAGAATTACTGGCACGACGTGCTCGAACCCGCGTTGCGGGATCGGTATCCCGAGCGGGTCTTCGTGCCGCGCGAGGATGCCTTCGGGATCGCGTTGTACAGCCGGCGTCCGCTGCGCGAGGTGCGGACGGATCTCGAACTCGGGCTGCCGTGTCCGCAGATCCGCGCGGTCGTCGACGTCGGCGGCCGGGCGGTCGCGCTCTACAACCTGCACCTGATGCCGCCGATGGCGACGCATCGGGCGATCGAGCAGCGGACCGGGGTGGCGGACCTGCTGGACTGCCTGGCGGATGAACCGTATCCGGCGATCGTCTGCGGCGACTTCAACATGACCGAGGACTGCCATTACGCCCGCCGCCTGCACGCGGCCGGGCTGCGCGACAGCCACACGGCCATCGGTTTCGGGCGGCAGGCGACCTGGCCGAACAAGGGCTGGATTTCGTGGGCGCCGGGCGTGCGGATCGATCACATCTACTTCACGGCCGCCGGGCTGGCCTGCACCGCCAGCAGCACCGGGACGGGCGCGGGCTCGGACCATCGCCCGATCCTGGCGACGATCGGATTGCGGCAGTAGGCGGCAGGGGACAGGCCGGCGTGGGCCCGCGTGTTCACCGGCTGACCGGGTGGATTCCAGCGACTGTCGATCTTCGAATCGTCTCGTTGCGAGGCCGGGTGTAAGCCATTCCAACCCAACATGCGACTCTGACGAGTGTGTGCCGCGGCCACGGCGAGGATCGCGGGCGGCACTGGCGCGGATCCTCCGGCCCTGCACCGGGTGACGTCGTGTGTCCGCGTGCCGGACGTCGCCCCGCGGTCAGTCGTCGTCGTCATCGAAGTCGATGTCGTCCGGGTTGACGGTCAGTCTCGTTCCGCAGTAGCGGCAGATGTCGTCGTGGATGGCGACGAACGGCTTGCCGCAGGTTCGACAGTGAATGCCCTCGCCGCACTCGGGACAGAGGTGGCTGGTAGCCCCGCGAAGGTCATAGCCGCACCCGCGGCACTGCCAGGGTTTCAGGAACTGCGGGCGGCCGAAGGCGCCGGCGTCGTACGCGTACCGGACGGCGGCGAGCAGGGCCCACTGGACGGTGCTGACGCCGAGGGCGGTGACGAGGCGGTCCATCAGCGAGATGGACCAGGTGGGTACCAGGGTCCCGCTGGCCCCGCTGAGCAGGAGTGTGCAGAGGAACGTGACGCCGACGAGCCACATGACCTGGTCGTCGCGACTGGGGTCGCTCTCCGGCGTGACGCACCGCAGGCCGAGGATCAGCATGACGGGCGGCAGCACGAACAGCAGCGGCCCGATGACGACGCTGGCCAGCGGATAGCCGAAGCCGCCGGTCAGCGCCAGGCCGATGGCGACGAACGCGTAGGCGTTGAGCAGGGCCGTCGCGCGGGCGGGGCTTTCTTCGGTCCGCTTCATGCGTGAATGGTACGGGAAGGGAGCGAGGGAGCCAGGGAGCCAGGGAGCGAGAGAGCAAGGGAGCAAAGGCGCGGGGTAGCAAAGGCGTCGGGGGGGCAAAGGCGCCGGGTGCCCCATCCTTGAACGAGCGCAGCGAGTGGAAGGGTGGGGGACTGCGTTGGACTCCGCCGGTGGTCGGAGCTGCTACGCGGTGCGGCATCGACGCGCGCGGCGTTGCGGGTCGACGGAAGCGCCGCGGCGCAGACGAAACATCCCGCGGCGATCGTGCCACTGCGCTTGAGCTCTTGAGCAGTGTCTTCTCGACGCGCGGGAGCGCACCGCGTGGCAATCCCCTCGGCCGGTGGAACCAACGCGCAGCGCCCGTAGGGTGCGTCATCGACGCGGGAGCCCGCGAGTGCTTCGCAGCGGAGACCCCGGGCGTCGATGCCGCACCGCGTGGCATCGGCCGATGAGTGCCCCGAAGAACCCCGACCCGCCACACACTGCGCGAACCGACCGAGCGTTCCCTCTTCGAACTTCGAACGCGTGCCGCGATCGTCCCCGGGGTCCCCCCCACCCAAGTTCATTTTCCGTGCCAGGACGAACCCGCGGTAGCGGGTAAACACCTGAAGTGTTCGTAACTCCCACGCGCAGCGCGGGTTGGGCTCTCGATTTTGCTGGCCGCATGGGGCCCGCGAAGCGGACCGGTCCGGCACGCTCGTCGCCGACGAGAGATCTTCCGAACACCTACCCCCGCCCCGGCCTCAGACCGGCACCCCGGGCATCAGCGGGCCCTCGAGACTCCGCCACAGGTACCACGCCGCGTAGCTGCGATACGGACGCCACCGCTCACCCACCTCGTTCATCCGCTTCGGCTTCGGCAGGTCCTCGTCCGATTCGCCCAGGTAACGGGCGACCGCTTTCCGCAGGCCGAGATCGTCCACCGCCCAGACGTCCTCACGCTCCAGGCAGAACATCAGCAGCATTTCCGCCGTCCAGCGACCAATCCCGTAGACCGCGGTCGCCGCCCGAATGACACCCTCGTCGTCCAACTGCCGCAGACCCCGCGCCGTCAACCGACGATCCGCGAAGTGCTCGGCCAGGTCCCGGACGTAACGCACTTTCTGCCGCGACAGCCCGGCATCGCGCAGATCATCCTCTCCCAACGCCAGAATCTGCCGCGGCGAAAACCGCCGCCGCGGCAGCTTGCCACGCAGCCTTCGCGCCACCGAGGCGGCCGCCTGCATCGAAATCTGCTGCGAGATGATCGAGTGCAACAGCGTGCGGAACGGATCGGCACTGACCTTCGGCCGGTACGGACCGACCTGCCGGATCAACGCCCCAAGCCGCGGATCCTGCCGACGCAGCACGCGGAGCGCCGTCTGCGCCCGGCGGGCACGCGCCTGATCTGCAACCGTCCGGCCACTCATGGAACGCTGGCTCGCACCGTCTCACGCGTCCGGAGCGCGCCCGCGTACGCCTGCCAGTCCCCCTCCGCGGCCGCCAGGTCCGACCAGCCGAGCGCCTCGTACCAGTGCTCGCGCTGGAAGGCCGCGATCAGCGTGCGGCGCGGATTCTGGTCCGGAACGTTGGCCGTCGCGCGCTCGAGCAGGAAGTTCACCACGTCCAGGCTGTCCGCATAGAACGGTGCCGGCGGATCCGGCGTGGCCACCGCGGTCAGCAGGATGTTCAGCGGCGACACCTCGGCCGGGCGCTCCCGCAGGAACTGCTGCCGTCGCGGCGGGGGCTCGGTCTGCAGGGCGAGCCCTTCGTCGACCGCCAGCGGGATGCCCTCCGGAGCCAGCGTCTGAACCAGCACGTGCGTCAGTTCGTGCGGCAACGTACTCGCCAGCAGCCACTCGTCCGACTGGTACAGGTGGATCTTGCGGCTGACCACCGTCCGGCCCTGCACCTTGGTGTGCGTCACCGCCCGCGTCGCACCGGAAGTTCCCGTGGCCTTGTGCAGAGCCGCCAGGTCCGCGTGAATCTCCAGTTCGCAACGCGGCTGCCAGTCCAGCGGCGGCTTGAGCCCCAGCCAGGTCGCCAGGTGCTCGTGATGATACGCCGCCGCCCGCACGACGAAATCGGCGACGACATCGTTGCGGGCCCGCGCCTGAAAGAGCCTCGTCTCGCGGTGTTTCCAGGTGTCCAGCAGCACGACCCGCCAGGCACCCGGCAGACTGGTCAGTTCGAGTTCCCGCACGCGGGCGTCCAGTTGCTTGCGGGCCGCCCGTTCGAGTGCCGCGACAACCGCCCCCCGACGCGCCGCCGGTGGACTGCCCCACGTCCGTCCCAGGGCCCGCGACCACGCCCGGCCCGCGTCGATCGGCCGGCCATCAGCGTGATCGAGAAAACCGTGCACGAGGTCGCCCAGGTGATGCTCCGCCAGCGCCTCCGACCAGTTGCCCAGCCGCGGCCGGACGATGTCGCGGACGCCGGGCGGCAACGCGTGCGGGTCGCGGGCCGTCGCCAGGCCAAGGCTGAGGGCCCAGCGGCGAATCCAGCGGAGCGGCGCCCGGTCGACCCCGGCCAGGTGCTGCTCGTAGCACCGCCACGCCTCGAGCGGCGCGTCGGCCAGCAGGTACTGGTCGCCCATTCCCAGCAGGGCGACCGCCAGCCGGCGATGCAGGTCGACAGCCTGGTCGCCGGCGTGCGCGGCGATCCGGCCAAGCGTGGCGTGCGCGTCGAAGTAACGCTGATACTCGAGCAGCCGGTCGACTTCGTCCAGATGCCTGGCGAGCGCCTCGCGGCGAAGCTGGATCTCACGCTGCATGCGGATGGTTTCGTGCTGGTCGGGAGCCACCTGCTGAACGGCCGCGAGCGCGGCCATCGCCGACCGAAAGTGACCGGCCTCAACCCACACCCGGGCGAGCGACAGGTGCAGGTCGATGAACTCGACCTTGACGCCCGGATCGTCGGGGGCGGCGGCGAGCGCCTCCTGCACGGCGGTCACCGCCGCGGGGATCTCGCCCTGGCGGACGGCGTCCTCGATACGGGCCCGCAGTCCCTGCTGGCCGGGCGGCTGGGCCCAGACCGAGACGGCGATCTGTAGAACCAGCCCAACGGCGATACAATGCCCGCAGCGCTGCCGCATCATATAACTTCCGATGTGTTCTTCTTCCCATGGCCCTGTACGCCCGGCGGGCCCAACCCCAGGCAGCCATTATAGGAGAGGCGACCCATGTTGCTATGGAGCCTGCGCGGCTTGTTCATCGTTCTGATCGCGGCAGTGGCGTTTTCGGCCGTCGGAGACGCGAGTGATTCGACCGATCCGACGCAACTGGGGCAGTACCGCTTCCTGTTCATGGTGATCGCGATCCTGATCACGCTGGTGCTGATCGCGGTCGACGCGGCCCTGCCGCGGAAGAATCTGGCGGCATTGTCGGGCGCATTCCTCGGACTGGTGGTCGGGATGGTCTTTGCCTACGGGCTCGGGCTGGTGATCGACCTGCTGGTCGAGGCGACGGCCCGCTCGCTGCAGGGCAGCAGCGTGGTCGGGGCGATCAAGCTGATGATCGGGATCGTGACCTGCTATCTGACGATCAGCTTCGTGCTGCAAACCAAGGACGACGTGCGGTTTGTGATTCCCTACGTGGAATTCTCCAAGCAGGTGCGGGGCAACCGCCCGCTGCTGCTGGACACCTCCGTGATCATCGACGGACGCGTGGCCGACATCGTCGCCACCAAGATCCTGGACACCGAACTGATCGTCCCGCGGTTCGTCCTGCAGGAACTGCAGACCATCGCCGACAGCGGGGACAAGCTCAAGCGGAACCGGGGCCGCCGCGGGCTGGACATGCTGAACAAGCTGCAGGCCAAGCAGGACGTCGACGTGCGGATCTCGGAAACGCAGGTCGATGAGCCCGGCGACGTCGACCAGAAACTGGTCGCGCTGGCCAAGCAGATCGACGGGCGGATCGTGACCAACGACTACAACCTGAACAAGATCTCGCAGATCCGCGGCGTGGACGTGATCAACATCAACGATCTGAGCAACGCCCTGAAGCCGGTCGTCCTGCCCGGCGAGTCCATCCAGGTCCGGATCGTCAAACCGGGCGAGGAGCCGGGGCAGGGCGTCGGGTACCTCGAAGACGGCACCATGGTGGTGGCCGAACAGTCGCGCGAGAAGATCAACCAGCAGGTCACCCTGGCGGTCACCAGCGTGCTGCAGACCTCGGCCGGGCGAATGATTTTCGGACGCCCCGGCGATGGCGGGAACACCGGCCGGGAATCCGGGGCCGGCAAGGAACCCGGCCCAGGCCGGGAACCCGGACGTCGACCCTGAGGCCGCCGCCGCATTCCCTTTTTTGCTGGACTGCGCTAACCTTATTATGGCAGACTATTTAGAAGGCTTGGGGAGAGTGTTTTCGGGTTGCGCGGGGACAGGTGATGCGATCAGAGATTCCGGAAGGGCATCCGTTGCGGGCGATGTTCCGGGGGCTGGTTGAACAGGTCTTCCAGACAGAAGTCGGGATCTGTGATCCGGGCCTGACCGACTACGTGGCCAACCTGCTGGCGGATTTCGTGCACGTGGACCAGATTTTCCGCATGCGGGCGATCGACGGGCAGGCGATCCGGGATCTCTCGGAGGTCGAGGCGCGGGCCTACCTGGTCGGCGAGACCAGCGAGACCGAGCGCCGCCGGGTGATCAACCGCTACATCGGCGATTTCACGCTGTTCTGGGTCGGTCTGTACCCCGAGACGCTGCGGCGGAAGGGGGACCGGCTGAACGAATACCTCGTCCAGGGCAAACGCTCGTACGGCATCGCCAGCGAACTGGGCGATGACCGCGGCGACCCGCCGGCCACCGTGCTGACCCAACTGAGCTGCGAGTTCGAAAGCTGCGCGCACGGCCTGAACCTCGTGCGCAGCGGCTGGATGAACTGAAGAAGGGAACCGGGAACAGGGAACAGGGAACAGGGGGGCTGCTCGCCGTCTGGTTCCTGCGCGAACATCTGACTGCGCACACCGTTAGCTGGTTGACCGAGCCTGCAGTGGTTCGACCTCGACCCTGGTCACGAGTCGGACTTCAAGGGCCTCAAGAACCCGTTTGGCTCGCTCGACCGTCATGCCATGATACTCGTTGCGTTCGTCTCGCGAGACGACGGTCTCGTCCACGCCGACCCGACGGGCCAGTTCCCGCTGGGTCATTCCGCGCGCGATGCGCAGGCCGATGAGAACCTGGCCAAGGCCGCGCAGATTCTCGAATTCCTCAAACTGGCCACGTTTCAGTCGCTCGTAGCTTTCGACTTCTTCGGCCAACTGCAGGTGAAAGGCCTCGATCGGTTCGCGCAGCTTTTCGACCTGTGCGGGTGTGAAACCCTGCTCCTTCCAATGCCGCATGTGTTCCTGCAGACGCTTTCGCTCCTGCTCGAGGCGGGCGACAGCCTGCTGGTACTCCGATTCGTTGCGGATCATCGGGTCTGACTCCTTGCTGTTTGTGTGGCACGGGCTCAGGGGACAATCTGAACGATTCCCTTGGGGCCTCCCGTTCTCCTGCACTTGCGAAACCAGGCCGGAAACTCGCGGGGTTGTCCGTGTTCGTCGGTTCCGGCGATCAGGCCCGTGAAGTGCGGATAGAGTTCGATGCGATACGCGTGCCACATAGGCAATTGCCGCTTGGGATAGCCCCGATAGGCCCTGCGTTCCGCGTGATTCCACGTCCAGCACTTCTGTGGGTCGATCCGGTTGAGTTCCCGCTCCAGTTCCCCGCTCGCGTACCGCCGGGGATCGCAGTCGAAGTAGCCATCGATGTCGTTCGGATGGTGCTTGTCTTCAACGAACGAGCCGTCGATGAAGATCTCGCCGATGCCGACCTGCCACAACTGCCGTACCAGCGTCTCCAGATTCTCGACCAGCGTCAGCCGCCAGGCGGCGTCCCATGCCGGGTGATCGCGCGGCTCGCCCGGTCCCAGTACCAGGGCTGAGTCTCTCAACTCGGCGAAGGTCAGCCGGTATTCGCCCGGAGGAAGCGGGCCGTCCTCCGGTGAATGCGGGCAGGTGCGACAATCCGAATCCTCCCGGTAGCGTCAAGGTAAACATTTTTGCCAATCTGGTCGTTTATGTCAAGTCCGGACCCGGCCGCCCCCGGCCGGGGAAAACACGAAGATCCGACGGAGTCGCTGCTGAAATGGTGGTGGGGCCGCGTCCTTGTGGTGGACCTCGAAAGGAAGCTGGTGGGGGCGTTTCCCTGTCATTTTGGGGGATCTGGCTGGCCTTCGAGGTGATGAATCCTTATTCTGGACCTCTGAGGTTGGTTTGGGGGATATGGCGCAGCCGCGATTTTTGACATTCCGCTTGCCAAAGTGGGGCGATGTGGTACATTGTCCTTATCAGGAACTTTGGGTGAGACGGGATGAGTGGATCGCGTGGGCAACGATCGAGTTAAAAGGCCGTTCTTCGTTGGCAACTATCCGTTGTCGATCGATGCGAAGAATCGGCTCTCGATCCCCCATCCGGTTCGTTCGAAGATGGACGCGAGTACGCACGGCCGATCGTTCTATGTTGTGCCGGGGCGTCGTCCGGGGATCCTCGCGGTTTACCCGGATCTGTATTTCGAGATGACCCGTCAGGAGATTCCTCCTGAGGAGCAGTTGTCGGAGGAGGCGCACGCCTGGCGGCAGTTCGAGTTGTCGCAGAGTGCACTGATCGACCCGGACAGTCAGGGTCGCATTCTTCTGCCGGATCGGCTGCTGAAGAAGACGGGGATGTCGAAGACGGTCACGTTGACCGGGGCCCAGGACCATCTTGAGATCTGGGACCGAGCGGAATTCGAGCAGTTTGAATCCGCGTTGTGGGACAAGTTCCCGCAGGCTCGCAAGGGTGCGATGGCCGAGTATCGCGAACTTGGGATTGCTGCGGAATCGAGTCCGGCCGCGGCGGAATGAGAAGTCGGGAAAGAAGCGATATTTGAGGCGTATCGGGGTGGGGACCCTGGTTGCCGCACGAATAACTGGCCGGGCAGGCTGGTTGGGTTTGTAAGGTGAGGGGTGGCTTGGGCGGCAGTAGGGGTACCGCCGCCAGAGCCTCTTCAATTCGGAGCACGGGTCAAGGAGCCCTTCTCGCCGGGGGCGCCTTGGATTTGAGCACGGATGCGTGCCCGGGTTCCGCAGGCGATCGTGGATGCTCGCCTGGAAAGTGGGCCTGCGCGACTCATGGATGAGGAGCGTAGGCCTCTCGCCGCGTCAACGGAGGCTGGCCGGGTGGGTACCGCGGCCGGTGTCCGATCGACGCAAGGGCGAATGCTATCACTTCGTCCCGAGTCTGTCCAGAACAGATTTCGATCTGGGTCTGGGTGGGTTCGGCTGGCGGTGTAACAACAACGATGCGAAACGCCGCGCTGCGGTGCGGGTGGTGGTGAGTGAGTGGGCATCTGCCAGTCCTCGTCGAGGAGGTTCTGCGCTGGCTTCGACCGCGGCCGGGTGAAACCGTTCTGGACGGCACCGTAGGCTTGGGCGGGCATGCGGCGCGAATCCTGGATGCGCTTCGGCCGGACGGGCACTACATCGGACTGGACCTCGACCCGGAAATGCTGGCCGCGGCGCAGCGGCGACTGGCCGACGTCAGCGAAGGTCTCCGGTGCGACCTGCGGAACAGCAGCTACGCCGACTTCCCCGCCGTCCTCGATGATCTGGGTGTCGACCAGGTGGACGTCATGCTGCTGGACCTTGGAATCAACTCCGCCCAGTTGGACGATGCCGCCCGCGGGTTCGCGTTCGATCGCGACGGCCCGCTCGATATGCGCTTCGACCAGCGGCAGCGGCGCAGTGCGCTCGATCTCGTCAACCAGTTGGACGAGGCCGAACTGGCCGACCTGATCTACCAGTTCGGGCAGGACGGGCAGAGCCGCCGGATCGCCCGCGAAATCTGCCGGGCGAGGCGTGACCGCCGGATCACGACGACCCGCGAACTCGCCAGCATCGTTGCCCGGGCACTCGATGCGGGCGGACGCACGAATCCGGCCACACGGGTCTTTCAGGCCCTGCGGATCGCGGTCAATCACGAGTTGGAGAACCTGGCGACGTTCCTCGAACAGGCCCCGCGGTACCTGCGGGCGGGCGGCAGGATTGGCATCATCGCCTTCCACAGCCTGGAAGACGGACAGGTCAAGCGGGCCTTCCGCGAGGGACGCCGGGCCGGGACATATCGGGAACTGACGCGGCGTCCGGTGGGGCCGGAAGCCGCCGAGCAGCGCGGCAATCCGCGGGCCCGCAGCGCGAAACTGCGGGTCGCCGAACGATTGCCGGCTGCGTCTTGAGGAACAGGCGGACCCGCGCGGGGGCGGGGTTGGACATCGGGCAAGGAGAGGCTGGGATGGCGCTGAACGTCAAGGTGGCTCTGGTGGTGTGCGTCGCATTCATCGGCGGCATGTGCTGGGTGGTCGACATGGTCGCCCGTCCGGTGCTGGCGATGCCGGCTCCCGCGGTGGTCGATGCGGCCGCGGACGAGGGCGGTCGGTTCCTGCGGTCGGCCGACGGCCCGGCCGGCCTGGCGTACGAGTCGCCGGTGGCAAAGCTCGGGCACACCGAGGTCGGCCGCCTGCCGGAGGTCGTCGCGCCGCCGACCCGCTACCACCGTCCGCTGCCCCCGATGATCGCCAGCCTGGCGAGTGATCCCGCCACGGCCGACGCGGTCGCGGTCGAGGACGCCCCGGCCGTGCACGAGCCCCCGCTGCGGCGGGCGGTGCCGCTGGCCAAGCTGCCGGCGGACGCGCAACTGCTGGAAATCGACGAGGTTGGCGTCGACGACGCGGCGGCCGATTCCGGCGTTGCGGTGGCCGCCGACGTACAGGTCGACCCGTCCGCAGCCACCGACGAAACCGTTCCTGCGCCGGGCGGCACCGGCGCGGTCCGTCTGGCGTCGGCCGGGATGCCGGCCGAACCGGCGGTGGCGACCGAGCCGGAGGTGCAGGAGTACACCATCCAGGCCGGCGACACCCTGGCGCGGATTGCGAAGCGGGCCTGGGGCCGGAACAACCCGAATGCGCTGGCGATCCTGCAGGCGTGCAATCCGGAACTCCGCGACGCGAACCTGATCGTCGAGGGCGACCGTCTGCTGATCCCGCCGTTCGAGGTGGCCAAGGCGATGCGTGACCGCCAGTTGGAGGCGGCCGCGCGGCAGGTGGCGGCCGAGGCGCCGGAAAACCGCGTCGCACAGCGGATGTACACGGTCCGCGAAAGCGATACGCTGTCGAAGATTGCGGCCAAGGAACTGCATGACAGCCGTCGCTGGGTTGAGATCGCGCGGCTGAACAACATGAAGGATGCGGACCAGATTCGGCCGGGCACGACGCTGCTGCTGCCGGAGGTCGGCAACGACACCTGAGTGATCTGACCGGCGGAGGCGGGCGTGTTTCGAGTTCTGGTTGTGCTGTCTACGGGTTTGCTGATCCTGATGGCAGTGGTGATCCTGCGGGTGGAGACGGCCCGGGTCGAGCACGAGATTTCGCTGCTGGACTACGCCGGAGACGACCTGAAGCACGAAATCAAGCAGCTTGATCAGCAGTTGGCCCGGCTGCGCAACCCCGCCCTGATCCGGGCCCACGTCACCGAAATGCAGCTTCGCCGGCAGGCCACCTCGCAACCGGCGCCCGACGAATGATCCGGGCGGCGGTTGTCTTCGTCGCGCTCGGCGCTGCGCTGCTGGCCGGGGCCCGCCACCTGGTGGAACTCGAACTGGCCGACGGCCCCCGCCTGCGGGCCCGCGCCCGGGACCAGGAGCGCAAGACCTTCGTGCTGCCCGCGGTCCGCGGGAGCATCCTCGATGCACGCGGGCGGCAACTGGTCAGCACCTCGCGACAGCCGTGCGTCTTCGCGGATCCCAGCCTGATCACCAACTTCGCCTTCGAAGCGGCCGCGATCGCGGAGATCCTCGAAGTGGATCCGCGCTGGCTGGAGTCGGAACTGCTCCGCCGTCGGGAAACCCGCTACTGGGTGATCGCCCGGCAGGTGCGCGAGGACCAGGCCGAGGCGGTTCGCGACCTGGTGCGCCACCGTCGGACGCGGGCGTTCGGCATCAAGATGGAGAACTGGCGCCACTATTCGTACGGACGGCTGGCGTCGCACGTGCTGGGGTTCGTCGGGTTCGAGCGAACCGGGCTGGCCGGGATCGAACAGCGTTTCGACGATCTGCTGCGTGGCCGCGACGGGCGGCGGCGTTCGATGGTGGATGCCCGCAGCCGGCGGATCCGCCAGTTGACCGACGAGACCGAACCGGCCGTGGACGGCGCGTCGGTGATCCTGACGCTGGACGCGACGATTCAGCAGTCGGCCGAGGCGCACCTGGGTGCCTGCGTGTCCGAGTTCAGCGCGGCCTGGGGCGTTGCGATCGTGATGGACCCGTGGTCGGGCGAGGTGCTGGCCTGTGCCGTGGCGCCGTCTTACGACCCGCTCGATCCGAGCCCGGACAGGATGGACGAGGACGTGGCGGCCCAGTTGCGGATCAACCACGCGGTGGCCAGCGCGGTCGAGCCGGGCAGCATCTTCAAGCCGTTCATCGCGTCGGCCGCGGTGGATGGGGGCCTGATCACGATCGACGAGGAGCTTGAGATCGACGGTCCGGTCCGCTCCTGGCGGGGGCGGCGGATCCACGACTTCAAGCGGCACGAATGGCTGCCGCTGTGGGGCGTGCTGGCGCAGTCGAGCAACATCGGGATGGGGATCCTGGGGGACCGCGTCGGAAACGAGCGGCTGTACGAGTATGTCCGCCGATTCGGATTCGGCGAGCCGACCGGCGTCCGCCTGCCCGGCGAGGCGTGGGGAACGGTCCGCCCCCTGGAGTTGTGGGACGATTACTCGACCCAGTCGATTCCGATCGGCCAGGAAATGGCGGCGACGCCGCTGCAGGTCATCGCGGCCTTCTCGGCCCTGTGCAACGACGGAATCCTGTATCGCCCGCGGATCGTGCGGGGTGTGCTGGGCGCCGACGGCGAGACGCTCGAGGACTGTTCGCGGCCGATTCCGATCCGGCGGGTGCTGGAACCGGAAGTCGTGCGGGCGGTGCGTGAGCAGGGTCTGCGGGCCGTGGTCGAGGAGGGGACGGGGCGTCGCGCGCAACTGGACGGCTGGCAGGTGTTCGGCAAGACGGGCACCGGGCAGATCGACGACCGGGTCAACGGCGGCTACCTCGAGGACCTGCACACGGCCTCGTTCGTCTGCGGGGCCCCGCTTGAGAATCCGCGGATTTCGGTGCTGGTCAGCATCTACAAGGCCCAGACGGAAGAGGACGGGGGCGGAAAGCTGGCCGCGCCGGTCGCGAAGCTGATCGTGGCGGATACACTTGCCTACCTGGAGGGGCCGGTCCCTCCGCGAGACGGCGTGGAAGACTGAAGGAGCGGTTGCGTGCCCGTGGTCGAGGCCATGGCGGGCACGCCGGTCCGGTCCTTCGGGGTGCCTCGTATCCGGTTCCGGGAGAGTGTGCGACCCGGGTTTCCGCGTTCCCGAAGCAGCCTGCGGAGAACACGCATGGAGGCGTGCGAGACGATCGACCGAACGCTGCCGGCTTTGCTGGCGGGGCTGGTGTCGCCGGAGGTCCGCGCCGGGCTCGACGGGGGCGAGGTGCCGTCCCTGCACGTGGATTCGCGGACGGTGACGCCGGGCGGGTTGTTCATCGCGGTCCGCGGCGTGCGGCACGATGGTCGCGGCTTCATCGCCGACGCGCTGTCCCGCGGCGCGGCCTGGATCGTGGGCGAAGGCCTGCCGCCGCTTGATCGGGGCGTGGGGATCGAGGTGGCCGACGTGCGGGCGGCGGTGGCGCGGCTCGCGGTGCGCTGGTACGGGGTCGATCGACTGCTGGCGGACGGGCGCCTGCGGCTGGTGGGGATCACGGGAACCAACGGGAAGACCACGACCGCGTACCTGTTGCGGGCGATCCTGCGGCAGGCGGGCCGGCGGTGTGCCCTGCTCGGGACGGTTGAGTACGACCTGTGCGGGACGCGACTGGTGTCGTCGCTGACGACGCCCGGGCCTCTGGACCTCGCCCGGCACCTGCGGACCGCGTTCGACAACGGGGCGACCGAGGCGGTGCTCGAGGTTTCGAGCCACGCCCTGAGCCAGAAACGCGTGGACGGCCTGCGGTTCGCGGGAGTCGCGTGGACGAACCTGACGCAGGATCACCTGGACTATCACGCCGACCTCGAGCAGTACGCGGCCGCCAAGGCGCGGCTGCTGGACCTGCTGACCGAGGACGGCGTGGCGCTGCTGAACCGCGACGATGCCCGCGTTGCGGCCGCCGGCGAGGCGGCTTCCACGCCGGTTCGCTGGTACGGACTGTCGGCCGGCGAGGGTCTGCTGGCCAGCGGGCTGCGGGGCGGCCTGGCGGGTACGACGCTGCGACTGCGGTGCGCGGACGGTGGCAGCCTGCCGCTGACCGTGGCGCTGCCGGGCGCGCACAACGTCAGCAATGCGCTCGCCGCGGCCGGCCTGGCCGAGGTGCTCGGGATTGCCCCGGAGCAGATTGCGGCCGGGCTGGCGGCCTGCACGGCGGTACCGGGTCGCGTGCAGCGGGTCGCATCGATCGAGCGTTTCAGCGTGTTCGTGGACTACGCCCACACGCCGGACGCGCTCGAGCATGTCGGCGCGGTGCTGCGTGGCCTGACCCGCAAGCGGGTGATCGTGGTCTTCGGTTGCGGGGGCGAACGGGATCGCGGCAAGCGCCCGCTGATGGGGCAGGCGGCACTGCGGAATGGGCACGTGGCGATCCTGACGAGCGACAATCCGCGTGGGGAGGATCCGCAGGCGATCATCGCCGACGTGCTGGGCGGATTGACGGAGGCCGAGCGCGTTCGGATGCTGGTGGAGCCGGACCGCCGGGCCGCGATTCGCGTGGCGCTCGGGGCGGCCCAGCCGGGTGACGTGGTGCTGGTGGCGGGGAAGGGACACGAGGACTACCAGTTGATCGACGGAGGGCGGCAGCACTTCGACGACGTGCAGGTGATCCGCGAACTGGCGGTGGAACTGGGGCTGGCGGCCGAGGATGGTCAGACGTGATCAAGCTTGTCTTTTCGGAAGTGATGGAAGCGCTGCACGCGGAGCCCGGCCCGGTCCCGGCGGGCAGCATCGGTTCGGTCAGCACGGACTCGCGGAACCTGCCGGAGGGCTGCCTGTTCTTCGCGCTGCGGGGCGAGCGGTTCGACGGGCACGACTTCGCCGAACAGGCCCTGGCCGGCAATGCCCTGGGGGTCGTCGTCGAGCGTTCCCGGCGTGAACTGGTGCAGCACCTGCGGACCCGCTTCCCGCAGGGCGGCGTGGCGGCCGTCGACGATGTCGAGCAGGCCCTCGGCCGCCTGGCGAATTATCACCGGCGGCAATGTTCGGCCGAGGTGATCGCGGTCGTCGGCAGCAACGGCAAGACGACAACCAAGAGCATGATCGACCACGTCCTGGGCGGCCACTTGCAGGGCAAGGCCTCGCCGAAGAGCTTCAACAACCAGATCGGCGTTCCGCTGACGCTGCTGCTGCCGGAGGCGGGTGACGACTACCTGGTGGTGGAGATCGGAACGAATGCGCCGGGCGAGATCGCGGCGCTGGCCGCACTGGCCGAGCCGGACCTGGCGGTGCTGACCTCACTCGGGGCCGAACACCTGGAAGGCCTCGGCGACCTGGCCGGCGTCGCCCGCGAGGAACTCTCGATCGTCGAGCACCTGCGCGGGCGCGGGTTCCTGGCGGTCAACTACGACGCGCAGCCCGTGCGGGTCTGGGAGCCGCCGCCGCGGCTGACCCTGGCGCGCTTCGGCCTGCACGACGAGGCCGACCTGCGGATCACCGGCCGCCGCTTTTCGCCGCCCTGGCTGGAGTTCGAACTGAACGACCGGTTCCCGTACCGGCTGCGGACGCCGGGGCTGCACAACGCCCTGAACGCGACGGCCGCGGTCGCGGTGGCGCTGCGGTTCCGGCTCAGTCACGAGCAGGTGGCCGAGCGCCTGGCCTGCTTCGTGGGCCCGCCGATGCGTCTGGAGGTGATCCAGGCCGGCCCGGTGACGGTACTGAACGACGCTTACAACGCCAATCCGCCCAGCGCGCTGGCCGCGATCGAGGCCCTCGAAGGCTACCCGTGCACCGGGCGGCGGATCGCGGTCTTCGGCGAGATGCGCGAACTGGGCCCCGACTCGGCCCGCTGGCATGCCGAGGTTGCGGCCCGCGTCGCGTCGGCGGCGATCCAGGAGGTCATCCTGGTCGGTCGGACCGGCGAGTGGATGGCCGAGGCGATCGCCGATCCGCAGTCGCTGCTGTCGCCGCGGGTGCGGACCTGTCCGGACCCGGCCGCCTGTGCGGCGTGCCTGGAGGAATTGATTGAGCCGGGGGACGTGGTGTTGCTGAAGGCTTCGCGGGCGATCGGGCTGGAGTCGGTGGTCGCGCCGCTCCGGCAGCGTTTCGCCGAGACGGCGGCGGGGTAGGCGATGCTGTACCTGCTGTTCGACTGGCTGCTGGACGGGGCGCCGTACGCGTACAAGAGCACGCTCTTCCGGGCGACGCTGGCGCTGATGGTGGCGTTCTTCATCGTGCTGCTGAGCGGGCGGAGCGTGATCCGCCTGCTGGTGCGGCTGAAGATCGGGGACCGGCCCGAGTTCGACCACGAGCAGGTCAACCGGCTGACGCAGGGCAAACGGAACACGCCGACGATGGGCGGCGTGCTGATCGTGCTGGCGATCCTCGCGACGTCGCTGCTGCTGGCCGACATCCGCAACTTCTACGTGCACATGGGGCTGTTCTGCATCGCCTGGCTGGCGGTGCTGGGCGGGATGGACGACTACCTGAAACTGACGGCCGGGCAGCGCGAGGGGTCGCGCGACGGGCTGCGGATGTGGGAAAAGCTGGTCTTCCAGATCGCGCTCGGGGCGCTGCTGGCGATCTTCATCCTGCGGACCGGTGCCAGCCGGGTGCCCGAGGCCCGCTTCCTGGACCTGGCCGCGACGCCGAGCGAAGCCTACAACATGCTCAGCGTGCCGTTCTACAAGCACGGGATCGAACTGGCGACGCCGGTCTTCGCGATCATCGCGGTGATCGTGATCGCCGGCACGTCCAACGCGGTCAACCTGACGGACGGGATGGACGGACTCGCCAGCGGCTGCACGGTGCTGACGGCGGTCGTGTTCATGGCGCTGGCGCACATCGTCGGCAGCGGCGAACTGTCGCGTCGGCTGCTGTTCTTTCACATCGACGGGGCGGCCGAACTGGCGGTGATCTGCGGGGCGGTGGCGGGGGCCTGTCTCGGGTTCCTGTGGTACAACGCGTACCCGGCGCAGGTGTTCATGGGTGATACGGGATCGCTTCCGCTGGGAGGGTTCGTCGGCTACGTGGCGATCGTCACCCGGCTGGAACTGATGCTGTTCATCGTCGGCGGCGTCTTCGTGATTGAAGCCATGTCGGTCCTGATCCAGATCTTCTATTACAAGTCGACCGGCGGCAAACGGTTCTTCCGCTGCGCGCCGCTGCACCACCACTTCCACCTCGGCGGCTGGACCGAGACGCAGACAGTCATGCGCTTCTGGCTGCTCGGTGCGCTGTTCGCCGCGTTCGCGCTGGCGACGATCAAGCTTCGCTGAGGAACAACCGGCCGATGGACGTGCGACCGCTCGAATCACTGGAGACACACCGCGGGTTCGACCGGCTTGTCGTGCTGCTGGCCGGGCTCCTGATGGTGCTCGGCACGGTGATGGTCTACTCGGCCACCGCCACCGTCGACCAGCGGGCGTTCGACCTGCAGGACATCCTCGGCGGACGGATCCGGCAGGCGGTCTTCGCCGTGCTCGGCTTCCTCGTGATGGTCTTCGCCGCCCAGATCGACTGCCGCATCTGGCGGTGGGAGAAGCCCGGCGACGGCTGGTGGGCCGGCAGCCTGTACGTGGCCGCCGTCGTCCTGCTGGTCGCGCTGTTCCTGCCCGGGATCGGCGAGGAGCGGATGGGCGCGACCCGCTCGCTGCGACTGCCCGGCGGACTGAGCTTTCAGCCCGGCGAGTTCGCCAAGGTCGCCCTGGTGATCTGGACGGCCGCGGTGCTCTGCCAGCCGTGGCGCGACATGCGACGCGTCGTGCGGGGCTATGGCTACGTGCTGGTGACCGGCGGGCTGCTGGTCGGACTGGTCGGTGTCGAGGACTTCGGAACCGGCGCCCTGCTGGGCGTCGTGCTGGTCGGGATGCTGTTCGTCAGTGGAGCGGTCTGGTGGCACCTGCTGCTGACGGGGTTCGCCGGCGCTGCCGTCGGGGGCTTCCTGATCTGGCTGAAGCCGTACCGCTTTCAGCGACTGATGACATGGTTCTCCGATCAGCCGGACGTCGAAGGGGCCGGCTACCAGATCCTGCAGTCGCAGATGGCGATCGCCTCGGGGGGCTGGTGGGGCCGCGGACTGGGCGCCGGGGTCCGCAAGTACGGGTACCTGCCGCAGGACAACAACGACTTCATCTTCGCGATCGTCTGCGAGGAGATCGGCGTGATCGGCGGACTGGCGGTGGTGACGATGTTCCTGCTGCTGCTGATGCGCGGCTGGTGGATCGCCACCCGCTCGGGCTCACCCTTCTGCCGGCTGATCGCCGTCGGTGTCACGATGACGATCTGCCTGCAGGCCGCCTTCAACGTCGCGGTCGTCACCAACCTGGTCCCCACCAAGGGGATCTCGCTCCCGTTCGTCTCCGCCGGCGGCTCGGGCGTGCTGTTCCTCGGCCTCGCCGCCGGGATGCTCGCCTCCACCGCGCGAACCGTCCCGCTGCCGGCAGAAACCGCCGACGAGTGATCGCGACAGCGGCGTTCGATTGCCTCTATAATCGCGGCCGCTGATTCCTCCGTTGTGATCGCAGGGCCTGAGTGCATGAGCCATGATTCCCGCAGCGCCTGGGTGCGTCTGCCGAATTTCGCAGCCCCCGTGTATCTGCTCGGCCCGACCCCGGCCGAGGCGATGGTGGTTGTGGAGCCGTTCTTCCCCCTTGATACGCCGATCACCGCGATCCAGACGTTCCTGGGTGGCTGGTGCGCCGATGGCGTGCTGGTCGAGCCGCTCGAAATCGACCTGGTGATCGAACCGGGCAGGGTGGTCCCCAACCGGCAGGTCCCGCTCGAAGCCGCCCTCGATGCGCTCAGCGAGGCGGCCGCGGTGCGGTCGGGCCTGCCACCCGTGCCGGGCTACGACTGGCTGCGGGGCCTGCAGCCCGAGGCGGAGCCGGTCGGGCCCCTCGTGTTCTGTCGCAAGACCCGGCGGCTGTTCGTCGCCCGCGGGCGCGAGACGGCCACGCCGCTCGAAGCCCTGCCCGCCGAACGGGCCTGCTCCGGCGCCGTGATCCCCGCCCTGGTCTCGTGCGAGATGCGCGACGAGCAACCCGTCCGCTACTACGCCGGAGCGGACGGTTCCGTGGAGGGCGAACCGGTGCACTCGCTCGAGCAACTGCTGGTCGACCAGGGGCACGTCGTCGCCGCCGCGACGGCGCTGGCCGCCGACGATCCGCTCCAGGCGGCCCGGTCCGCGGCGGCCGAGTGGGTCTGCCAGTGCGAGGACTGCGGCGAAGTCGACGCGGACGATGCCGAGTACAAGGCCGCGCTCGATCGGCTCGTCGTGGCGCATGCCGCCCCGGCCGTGCTGACGGTGCAGCCGCACGGGGCGTGGTCGCTGCTGGAGGCCGGCGAACTGGTCGGCCGGCGGCCGGCCGAAGCGCTGCTGGCGTCCGAGGACAACGCCTATCACGCCTGGCGTGCCGAACTGACCCGCACGATGCTTGCAAGCGGTCCGACGCACCTGCTGGCCGACGAGAACGACGGCCGCAACCTGAGCGAGATTCTGCGGGTGCTGCTCGGGCTGGGGCTCGGGGCGCTGGAGCAACTGGATCAGGTCTGGCAGGCGACCGGCCGGCCGCACCTTTGCTGGGACGCGGCCGCGGTCCGGGTGGGCTGGCGTCCCGACGCGGCGCTGCCGGGCACGATCTGGGGCCTGCGACCGATTCTGCGGCGGCTCGGGCTGCAGCCGGTCGCGGCGCTGGACACGGTCGACGGCGAACCGCTGCCGTATCCGCCGGCGTTCTCGGACGAGGCCCTGATCACGCCGTCGGCGGTGGACGCGTGCCGGCACTGGGACGAGCCGCGGACCGCCAACGTGTTCGTCAAGACGGCCGAGGCCGGCGAGGACGGGCAGTCGATCACGGTCCTGCTCGAGGAACTGGGGCTGGCGTGGGAACCGTTCCGGACGGCCGACGTGCTGCACGTGTCGGGCGAGGGCTGGCAGGCGGTGCTGCGTCCGTGCGGCGAGCGTGACCCGAACGACGGCGAGGGTCTGCCGTTCGAGGGAACCGCGACGGGGGCCAGCCTGAAGGTCGGCGAGGATTACGCCGGGGCGGAGGTCCGCTGGTATCCGCGCTGCGGCGAGGCGGTCGATCTGCACGCGCTGGCGATGCTGCTGGCGCATGCCCTGCTGGCCAACGACGAGCGCAGCGGCCCGGCGTTCTACGAGGCGATCCTGGCCGAGACGGCGGAGTTGCGCGGCTCGCTCGAAAAGCTGCCGGTCGGCCAGCGTGAGGCGTTCGTCCAGAACTGGGCGGCCGAGCGGGCCGAGCAGGACGCGCCGGCGGCGGTCTGGACGCGGCGGAACCTGCTGCACGCGCGGGCTCACCGTGCGGAGACGCGGCTGGACGGGATGCCGGCCATGCTGTGGCAGGCGTGCGTGCTGTGGCTGCTGCGGATGCTGACGAACGTCGAGGGCTTCAGCTACTGCGTCGACCGGACGGCCGCGGCGCCGCGGAGCGAAGGGCTGCTGCTGCCGCTGCTGGAACTGCGCGGCCTGCTGGCGTTGCTGGATGATGCGCTCTGGGCCCGGCGCGGCCCGGCGGCGCGGGTGCTCGAAACGCTGACGGCGGAGGACGAAGAGGAATGAGTGCACCGATGGCGTTTGACCGGCTGACGCTGCTGGCCCGGGCGACGGTCGAGGCGGAGCGGTTCGCGGCCGGCGATGCCGGCGCCCGGCAGAAGGCCTGTCGGCTGGCGAAGGCGACGCTGGACGACAAGCAGCGGAAGGGCGAGATCGCGCGCGGGCAGCGGCTGCTGTTCGCCCCGGATGTGTCCGAGAAGGCGCCGCAGAAGGAAGAGGACCTGGACCGGATCACGGTCCTGATGAAGGAGCGGGCGGCGCTGCAGTTGCAGCTCGACACGGAGCGGGCCGAGCAGACGGGGGCGGTCGAGGCGCTGGCCGACCTGCAGCAGGAGCACGCCGAGAGCCAGGAGGCGCTGCGGCTTCAGCAGGGGCAGTTGCGCGAGTTGCGGACCGAGCGGACGGGCTTGTTGAGCAACATCAGTGAACTAGAATCGACACTGCGCAAGCAGGTCAACGAGACCGAGCAGGTCAACCTGCGGTACGAGAAACTGAAATCGTCGAGGCAGGTCATGTCGGATCAGGCAACGGATCACGCCGAGCGGATCGCCCAGCTCGAGGCGGAGAACGAGAAGCTGCGGGTGCAGCTCGAACAGGCCCAGCGCGAGCGCGACAAGAAGGTCGCGGTCGCGGCCGAAGAGGTGGCCGAGGCCCGCGAGGAGACCGGCGACGCGTTCCTGAAGCAGTTGTGGCAGCGGATGAACAAGGAGTTTCCGGAGGTGTTCGTCGACACGCACACGCCCAACCGGGCGACGTTCGATCACCTCAGCACGGCCCTGGTGGAACTGCTGAGCTTCGTCGGCACGATCGAGCGGCACGTGCACCAGTCGCTGAAGGACCTGCGGCAGGTCGGTCAGCAGAGCGACAAGCTGAACCACTTCTACATCATGTTCACGCAGAACCCGGGGCTGTTCGACACGTTCCGCGACTACGTGATCAGCGGGAAGCGAAAGAACAACTGCTTCCAGTTGCTGCGGGCCCAGCAGACCTGGGCGCGGGCCTTCGCGACCGGGCTCTACAAGGTGATCGTCCGTTCGCCGGTCGTGATCTCGGACGAACTGAGCACGAAGGACTGGCCGATCAAGACCGGCTTCACGGTCTCCGAGGAAGCGGCCATCGGCAAGTACTACAAGGAAACCGCCTGCAAGCAGATCCCCGAGAAACTCGGCACGACCTTCCGCAAGCACGCGGCCGAAATGGTCTACGAGGACTACGACGACCTGATGAAGCGCCGCTGATGGCTGCCCGGGCCTGCCTGCTCGCGCTCCTTGCCGGCCTCGCCGTGGCCGGTCCGCCGCCGCAGGAAATCAGCGACCCGCGGCTGGTCGAGATCTCCGGCATCGCCCCGAGCCACCGGCATCCCGGCTGCCACTGGGTCCATAACGACTCGGGCAATCCGGCGATCGTCTATCTGCTGGCACCGGATGGAACCGTGGCCGCGGAGGTGCAACTCGACGGCGTTCGCAACCGTGACTGGGAGGACATCGCGGTGGTGCCGACGGCCACGGGTGCCGATGTCTGCGTCGGAGAGATCGGCGACAACAAGGGCAGATGGTCGCGGGTGGCGATCTATCGCTTTCCCGAGCCCGACCTGCCCGAACCGGGCGGGCGCGTTCGCCTGCGGCCGCAGCGGTACGAGCTTCGCTACGAGGATGGCCCGCGGAATGCCGAGGCGCTGGCCGTCGATCCCCGCAGTGGTGCCGCGCTGATCTTCACCAAGCGCACCGATGGAATCACCCACGTCTATCGGCTCGCTGCGCCGTGGGATCCCGGCAGCGTGAACCTGCTGACGCGGATGCAGACGCTGCGTCTCGATCTCGCCGGGCCGCCCGGCAGCATCACCGCGGCCGACTTTCACCCGGACGGGACGCGGCTGGTGCTTCGCAACTACATGTCGGCCTGGGAGTATCGCATCGATCGACCGCGGCCGACGACCCGTCCGGCGCGTCTGCCGGGCGAGCAGACCGCTCCACAGGTCCAGCCACTGCAACTCACCGGCCCACCCCGCCAGATCCACCTGCCCACCGAACGGCAGGGCGAAGCCGTCGCCTACACCACCGACGGAAGCGCGCTGCTGACCATCAGCGAGAAACTGCCGACCTACCTCTACCAGCTACCGCTGCGCAGCGGAGACTGAGCGGCAAATCCAGGAAGAACGGAACAGACGCGTGGTGCCACTGCTCTTGAGCAGTGTCTTCTCCGCGCGAGTGGATTCAGTCGGTAGACAGACCTGCCAAGCGGTGCGGCATCGACGGCGGTGCGTTGTGCGCGAATCGAAACGCCTTCGGCGGCGTCGATGACGCACCCTACAGCGTGCTCTCTCCACCTCCTCCGCTCTCGCTCCCTGGCTCCCTGGCTCCCTCGCTCCCTGGCTGCGTCGCTCCCTCGCTCCCTCGTTCCCTCGCTCCCTCTTCCGGTCACTTCGCCCGTTCGTACGTGAACTCCAGCACCTTGTAGTCGTCGCCCGGGTGCAGGTCGATCACTTCGATCGTGTGCTTGTCCGGACCCTCGATCGTCGTCACGGTCTTCACCATTCGGCCGATCACGTTCAGCGACGGTTCGTCCATTTCGCCGAAGGCGCGGAAGACCTTGCCGGCCGGGTCGGGCGGGCCGGTGAAGGTCAGCACGTGCGTGTTCATGTTGTTGATGATCGTGGTGACGTACTGCTGCCGGAAGTTGTCGTAACCGGTCAGCACGAGCGACTCGGCCCGCTTCTCCTCGATCCCGTTGGGACCCGGCAGGTTCATCGTGTATTCCAGTTCCTCCATCAGGAACCGCCCGTCCATGATCATCCGCATCTTCGCCCGCCCCTGCGTGGTCACCGCGGCCGACCCCGGCCCGCCGAACCAGACCTTGACCGTCACGTTCCAGTCGCCGACGTAGCGCTCCAGGACCTTGTGATGCGGGCCCGGCATCATCGCGGCCATCATCCGTTCCTGCATGGCCTGCATCTCGGCCGCGCTCGGCATGCCTTCCTGGGCAGCGGCGCGCGGGGCCAGGTGAAGCGCGAACAGAACGGCGAGGCTGAGCGTCAGGCGTGGCATCGGGATTCTCCGGATGGCGTAAGGTGGCGGGCGGCGCTGGCCGTCCCGGCCGGCGATCCTACAATGCCGCGATGCCGGCCACCACGAAAACTTTGCCGCCCGCGCTGCTGACCCTGCTGATCTATGCGCTGCTGGTCGTCGGCGCCTGGCTGGCCGGGGGGCGCGACCTGTCGCGACTGGTCGTGGCCGGGGACGAGTTCTGCGATCCGGCCGTCGTCCCGGGCGGACTGCATGTCTTCGCGGACAACTCCGGCTACGACGGGCAGTACTACTTCCGCCTGGCGCACGACCCGGCCAACTGGTCGCCGGAAGCGCACGGGATTCGCATTGATCTGCCGGCCTATCGCAGCCAGCGGATTCTGTACCCGCTGTGCGGGTGGCTCCTGAGCGGCGGGGGATCGCCCGCGTCGCTGCCGCTCGCGCTCGTGCTGGCGAACCTGGTGGCGCTGACGCTGCTGGCGTGGCAGGCGGCCGGGTGGGCGGTCGACCACGGCAGAAGCGCGTGGTGGGGCCTGCTGGTGGCGCTCTACCCGGGTTTCGTGCTGAGCGTGCTGCGCGACCTGCCTGAACCACTGGAGGTCGCGCTGCTGGTCACGGCGCTGCGAGCGTGGGGCGGAGGTCGACTGGTGCCGGCGACCCTGGCCGGGCTCGGGGCGGTCCTGGCCAAGGAGACGGCCGTGGCGGGCGTGGCGATGCTGCTGGCCGGGCACCTGCTGGCGAAGGATCCGCGACGGCTGGGCTGGCTGCCGCCGGTGCTGGTGCTGGGGCTCTGGCTGGGCTGGCAGTTTGCCCTGCGCGAGGTGTTCGGCGTGTTCCCGGTGCGGTCGGGCGACAGCAACCTCGGTCCGCCCGCGGCCGGCGTGCTGGGATTCGTCCGCGGCCTGCTGGCAGACTCGTCCGCACACAGCGCGTTCTACGCGGGCGCGCTCGGGTACCTGGTGCTGCTCGGCGGCCTGGTCGTCACGCGGATGCACCGGCAGGTGCTGGAACCGGCCGGACTGGCGTTCGTCGCGTACGGGGGGCTCGGCCTGGTGCTGACGCAGGCGGTCTGGGTCGAGCACTGGTCGTTCATGCGGGCCATGACCGAGTTCGGCGTCCTCGGCGGCCTGCTGCTGATCGCATCCGCCTCACGCGCCGCCCTCGGCCTGGCCGTGGCCAGCGGCGTAACCTGGGCCGCCTTCGCGGCCGCCGCCCTGACGTGAGGAACGGTCAGTAGGGAGCGAGGGAGCGAGGGAGCAAGGGAGCGAGGGAGCGAGCGAGGATCTCGGCTCCTGCGGCGACGAACGGGGCAAACGCGGTCTCCCATCCTTCCGCTCGCTCCTGGCGTACCAGACCGGCGGGAGCTGGGTGCTGCACGGATGGGGCCCCCGAGAGTTGTAGGGTGCGTCATCGACGCGGCAGACCACGATCTCGACAACTCGGAACTCCCGGGCGTCGATGCCGCACCGCGTGGCATTTCCAAACTCGCGGGCCAGGAAGACACTGCTCATGAGCTCGAGCGCAGTAGCACCGACCTCCTGGCTTCCTTCGTGCTGGCTCCCTCGCTCCCTCTTCGCTAGTCCCAGACCGCCCAGTCGTCGCGCTTCGTGGGTCCAGGGGAGGGGGGTGGTTGGGGCGGCCGAGCCTTCCGGGCCGGCGGGTCGGCGGGGCTGGCATGCGGGGTCGGGGCCGTCGTGGCGACCCGGCGGAGCCAGGCGCGGATGTCGGCCAGGGACTCCGCCCGCAGCCTGTAGATCCTCCGCCGCCCGTCCTTCTCCGCCGAGACGAGCCCGACGGATCGGAGAATCGCCAGGTGTTCCGAAACCGTCGGCTGCCGGACCGGCAGGCGATCCGTCAGGTCGTTGACGGTAAGTTCTTCCTTGGAAAGCAGTTCGATGATACGCCGGCGCGTCTGGTCCGCCAGCGCGAGGTACGTGTCCGGTGCGGGGCGTGGGGCGGGCATGACCTTTTGTATCGGTAAATAGCGATTTGTGCAAGGGGGCTATTGAGTAAGGGAGCGAGGGAGCGAGGGAGCCAGGGGGCGAGGGGGGAAGCCTCCTTCACCCGTTCACTCCTTCACATTTTCACCGCCGCCCTGCGGCGCGGCCGGTCGGCCGCCTTTCTTGGGGTCGCTGGCGCCTTCCATGGTGCCGTCGGCCGAGAAGCGGATCGCCTGGACGACGCCGGAGCGACGCTGCTCGCTGAGTTTGTGGCCGCGGCGTTGCAGGTCGGCGGCCAGGCTGTCGGGTGGCTGTTGATCGAAGAAGACCTGGTCGGGTTGCCACTGGTGGTGCGGGCGAACCTTGGTGATCGCCTTCGGCAGCGGCCAGCCGTGCATGGCGTACAGCGCCACGTGCAGGACCGAGGTGATGATCCGGGGGCCGCCCGAGGCGCCCAGGGTCAGGAACGGCTTGTCATCGCGGAAGATGATCGTCGGGGTCATGCTCGACAGCGGCCGCTTGCCCGGCGCGACCAGGTTTCGTTCGCTCTGCACCAGGCCGTACAGGTTGACCTGTCCGGGGATCGTCAGGAAATCATCCATCTCGTTGTTGAGGATGATCCCGAACGGTTCGGCGATGACGAACGATCCGAACGATCCGTTGATCGTCTGGGTGATCGCCACGACGTTGCCGTGCCGGTCGGCGATCGAGAAGTGCGACGTGCCGGCATCGTCGGGCGGCGGGGCGGCCAGGCCGTAGGCCGCGGGCGGACGCGTGCCGTCGGGGAGAATCTGCGCCGCGCAGTGCCGGGCGTGGGCCTGCCCGATCAGACGCTCGACCGGAATACTGCTGAAGTCGGGGTCGCCCAGCCAGCGGGCCCGGTCGGCGAAGGCGTGCTTCATCGCTTCGACCAGGTGGTGCTGTCGGCGTTCGACGGCCCGTCCGGCGTCGCCGGCCTGGGCCAGCGCGAGGATGTTCAGCGTCTCGATCAGGGCGATGCCGCCCGACGAGGGCGGTGGCATCGAGACGACTTCGAAGTCGAGGTAACGCCCCCGCAGCGGCGTCCGCTCGACGGGGTCGTAGCCGCGCAGGTCGGCCACCGTCAGCGTGCCGCCGGCCCGCTGGGCGGCCTGGGCGATGGCTGCGCCGATTTCGCCGTTGTCGAGCGCCGCGTGTCCCGTCCGGCCGAGTTGCCGCAGCGCGCGGGCGAGGTTCGGGCGCGCCAGCGTGTCGCCGACCGCGAGTTGCTGGTCGCCGCGCAGCAGTTCGAACAGGGCGGCGCTGGGTTCGCGCAGGGCCGGCCAGCGCTCGCGGCGCTCGAGGAACGTCGCCCGGGCGCCCAGCAGGCTGTCGTCGACGCGGAAGCCGCGCTCGGCCACGACGGCGGCCGCCTCGGTCAGTTCGGTCAGCGGGCGGGTGGCGTAGCGCTCGTGGATTTCGAGCAGGCCGGGCCATTGGCCGGGGGTCGCGATCGCGTTGCCGCCGTAGAGGCTGGCCGGGTGGTCGTGCGTTTCGGCGAGTTGCCGGAAGCGGGCGGCGGTCGCGCCGGCCGGCGCGGTCTCGCGGAAGTCGAGCGCGACGCAGCGATCCTCGGCCGCGATGTAGGCGACCATGAATCCGCCGCCGCCGAGTCCGCAGCTATGCGGCCGGGTGACGCCGAGGGTCAGGGCGGTGGTGATGGCGGCATCGAAGGCGTTGCCGCCGCGGGCGAGGATGTCCGCCCCGGCCTGCGACGCCTCGGGCGAATCGCTGGCGACCATGCCGGTGGTGCTGCGCAGGACCCATTCGGGCTGCTGCAACTGGGCGAACGCGAGGCTGGGAAGTGTCAGCAGGGCGAGCAGGACGACCGTTCTGGGCACTGTGGGGCTCCTTTCCCGGCATTGTACGCCGAGGTGCTACGCGCCGAACCAGGCCGAGCAGGGGGCGACCTGTTCCGGGGCGGCGCTCGGGGCGTTGTCGTCGGCCGGGGCGTGGTTGTCGTCCTGGAAGTAGAACACGCCGGTGGCCTGGTCGAGGCCGCTCGGGCGCTGCGCCGGCGTTTCGGCGTTCGGGCCGAGGTTCAGGACGGTCCAGGTCGTATCGTCGTCCAGCGTCCGCTCGATCGTCAGCACGTGCGGTGCGGCCGGGTCGACGTGCAGCGTCGCGCTGCCGCGGCGGAAGGACGGGTGCGCGGTGCGGTGCTCGTGCAGGAAGGCGTACATGTCGATCAGGAAGCCGGCGTTGTGGACGTAGGTGTGTTCGAAGCCGACCTGCTCGAACAGGTCGAGCCTGTTGTGGTTGCCGAGTTCCTGCCCGTTGTAGATCAGCGGCACGCCGGGCAGCGCGTAGCTGAGCGCCGTCGCCAGGCGGGCCCGGGCCCAGTTCCCGTAGCGGGTGATCGCCGGCGCGTCCCAGGCGTTCTTGTCGTGATTGGTCGTGAACCGCATCCGCAGGCTGTTCCGCGGGTACAGCAGGTTCTCGTCGGTCAGCAGGTCGCGGACCTGCGCGGCCGGCAGGCCCGTCGACCCGATCGCGCCGAGCAGGTCGTACAGGTGCCAGTCGTACGTCACGTCGAAGCCCTTCAGGTGCTGGGCGGGATCGTCGTCCTCGGCCAGCATGATCGTCGCCCCGTCCGGGTCGAGCGCGTCGCGGGCCTCTTCCCAGAAGTCGCGCGGCACCATCCCGGCCACGTCGCAGCGGAAGCCGTCGATGCCGACCTCGTGAACCCAGAAGCGCATCGTGTCGAGCATCGCGGCCCGCAGGTCGGGCCGGCTGTAGTCAAGCTGGGCGATGTCGGTCCAGTCGTCGACCGGGCAGCGGATCTCGCCCCTGGCGTCGCGCTGGTACCAGTCCGGATGCTCCTTGATCCAGGGGTGATCCCAGGCCGTGTGGTTGGCGACCAGGTCGATGATCAGCTTCATGCCGTGCTCGCGGGCGGCGTCGCGCAGGCGGCGGAAGTCGTCGAGCGTGCCGAGTTCGGGCGCCACGGCGTTGAAGTCGCGGATCGAGTACGGACAGCCCAGCGTGCCCTTGCGCCGCAACCGGCCGATCGGGTGGATCGGCATCAGCCAGAGGACGCTGGTGCCGAGTTCCTGCAGGCGGGGGACCTGCTCGGTCACGCCGTTCAGGTCGCCGCCCGGCGAAAAGCTCCGCGGGTAGACCTCGTAGATGATCGCGTCGCGGACCCAGTCGGCCGAGGTGCGGGCCGGACGGTCCGCCAGCGGCATCCGCGCGAAGGACTCGGCTTCGGAATCGCTGAGCAGGACGACGTGGCCGAGGCGGGCGGCCGGTCCGCTGCAGTCGGGCACGCACAGTGCCAGCAGTTGCTCGCCGTCCGTGCGGGCCGCGGCCATCTCGGCCAGGACGATCCGGTCGCGGTCGGTGCGGGTCGGCAGTTGGATGCCGTTCAGGTAGACGCGGGTTTCGGCCGGCGCGCCGACGACGGCGACGCAGGCCGCATCGGGGTCGGCCTGGAAGCGGCGGCGGAACCACCAGTCGGCCGTACGGTCGGCGATTCCGAAGCGTTCCCAGGGGGCCGGCAGTCCGACCTGGAGCCAATCGGCGTCATCGCAGGCGGGTGCGGCGGGGTCGGCCGCGGGGGCGGTGGTTTGCCGCATCTTGTTGCAGACACGCCAGCTACCGGCGAGCGATTGCATGCATTGCTCCAAATGTAACAGTTACCTGGGTTTGCGCCACAAAGCGGACCTGTAAAGTCGGTCGCGCGGTCAGTATAATCGACTGCTCAGCGAGCACTAGCGAGGCCGGCGGACCAGGTCGGTTGAATCGCGAAAACGGACCTTCGGTTCGGGGAGGGAGCTTTCCATGCAGATCGCACCGGTGATCCTGGCACTGTTTCTGTTTGCCGGCAACGACAACAACGTCGAGTGGCAGGGGGTCTCGCACATCGACTGGCTCGACCGCCGGCCGCGGTGTCCGGTGGACGGCGAGGCGTTCTCGGTGCGGGTGCAGGCCTACGCGAACGACCTGACCGGCGTGCGGGCCCACTACGACGATGGCAGCGGCGGGCAGTGGGTCACGGGCTACTACCTGCAGGATCGCGGTCCGTATGCGATCTGGCAGGTGGACCTGCCGGCCACGGTGAACAACAACGTCAACTACTACCTCGAACTGAGTGACGGCAGCGACGTCGACTTCGTCAGCGTCAGCGGCGTGAGCGAGACGACGCCGGTGGACGGCGGTTTCGCCCTTGACTTCACGACGCTGGAGCATGCTCCGCTGGGTGCCACGCCGGTGACCGGGGGCGGGGTCGCGTTCCGTGTCTGGGCGCCGACGGCGACGAACTGCGTCGTGTCGGGTGACTGGAACCTGTGGGCGATCGGCGCGCCGGCCGGGGCCGACCCGCTGACCAAGTACGGCGACTACTTCAGCGGCCTGGCGCCGGCGGCGAGTTCGACGGACCGCTACAAGTACGTCTTTCGCCCGGGGCCGATCGTCCGGGAAGATGCCCGGGCGCGCGGGTTCGATCCGGCGGATCAGAATCGCTGCCGGATCATCGACCCGCTGGCGTACGCGTGGCAGTCGGGCGACTTCCAGATGCCGGAGTTCGGCGACCTGATCGTCTACCAGGCGCACGTCGGGACGTTCTCGGGACGCAACGACGGGGACGTGGCCTCGGGTTCGATCCCGGGGACGTACCTCGACATGGCGGCCCACGTCGACCACCTGGTGGAACTGGGGATCAACTGCCTGTACCTGATGCCGATCAACGAGTTCCCGTTCGACTATTCAGGCGGCTACAACCCGATTTCGCAGTTCGCCCCGGAGTGGGCCTACGGTGACCCGGACGACCTGCGTTACCTGGTCGACGTGATGCACCAGAACGGGATCGCGGTGATTCTCGACACGGTCTGGAATCACTTCGACGGTGGCGGCAACATCCTCTGGAACTACGATGGCGGCCAGATCTACTTCCGGACGCCGGACGTGCAGACGCCGTGGGGTTCGCAGGCGGACTTCACGCGGGCCGAGGTGCGGCAGTACTTCCTCGACAGCATCCTGGTGTGGTTCGAGGAGTACCGCCTGGACGGCCAGCGGATGGACGCGACGGACTACATGAACATCTTCCCGCAGGAGGCGGAAGGCTGGAGCCTGATGCAGGAGATGAACGACCTGATCGACCAGCGGACGGTCGACAAGTGGTCGATGGCCGAGCAGTTGCCGGACGACTTCTTCGTGACGCGTCCGGTCAGCCAGGGCGGGGCGGGCTTCGACAGCCAGTTGCACGATTACTTCGTCGACACGCTGCGGCAGGAGATCTTCGACGCGGCTCTCGGTGATCCCGAGATGTGGAAGATCGCCGACATCATCGACGGCAGCGGCACGAACATGCAGAAGCGGCGGGTGGTCAACTACCTCGAATCGCACGACGAACTGTGGGAGAGCAACGGCGGCAACCGCCTCGTGAAGGTGATCGACACGACGGCGCCGCACGACGACGAGTTCGCGATGGGCCGCACGAAACTCGGCTACGGCGTAGTCTTCGGCGGGCAGGGCGTGCCGATGATTCACCAGGGCACCGAGTGGCTCGAGAGCGAGGCGTTCGGCTCGGGCAACCCGAGCGGCGACAACCGGATCAACTGGAACAAGAAGGGCCGCTACAAGAACATCTTCCGCTACTACCGCGACCTGATCCGGGTGAAGAAGGAGAACGGGGCGCTCGACGCGACGGCCGACATCAACGTCTTTCACCAGAACGAGGGCGGCAACGTGATCGCCTGGCACCGCTGGGACGGGGCCGGCAACGACCTGGTCGTGGTCGCGAACTTCAGCAACACCGACTACGGCGTCTACAACCTCGGCATGCCGGTCGGCGGAACCTGGTACAAGCTGATCAACAGCCAGGACGTCCGGTACGACGGGGCCGGCGACGCGGCCGACAGCTATGCCGCGAACCTGGGCGGCAATCACGGTTTCGCGCAGTCGGCCGACATCAGCCTGAAGCCGATGGCGTTCACGATCCTGCGGGCGAACGACCCACCGGTGGTGCCGCCGTGTCCGACGGACTTCGACGGCGACCTCGAGACCGGGTTGAACGACCTGGCGATCCTGCTGGCGAACTTCGGCCTGAGCGGTGCGAGCCAGGCGGACGGCGACGCGAACGGCGACGGCGAAGTGAACCTGAGCGACCTGGCCGACCTGCTGGCGGCCTATGGGGGGCTGTGTCCCTAACAGGGCGCGGGGGAGCGAGGGAGCGAGGGAGCGAGGGGAGGGGGGCGATGGGTGCCCCACTCTTTCAATGGCTCTTGCAACCGGCGCGACCTGCGCTGACAAGACACTGCCGGGGTGGCAGCGGTGGCACATTCGCATCGCGTCTTATCCGATGCCGGAGTTCAGCATCGGGATCCAATGCAGTCCCCCACCCTTCCGTTCGCTGCGCTCACTCAAGGATGGGGCACCCCGGTAACGGTGGGGCACTCGGTAACGGTGGGGCACCCGGTAACAGTGGGGCACTCGGTCGGTGGGGCATCCGGTAACGGTGGCTCGGTAACGGTGGGGCACCCGGTAAGGATGGGACACCGGACCTGTTCCCTGTTCCCTGTTCCCGGTTCCCTCTTCCCTTGCTCCCTCTCCCCGCTACTGCTCGATCTGCAGCGACGCCAGCCCGGTCGGGACGTCGTCGGCGACTTCGAAGATGCGGTCCAGGCCGGTGACGAGGAAGACGCCCCAGACTTCGCGGCTGATGCCGCACAGCTTCAGCCGGCGTTCGTTCGAGATCGTCACGAGCTTGCGGAGCTTGAGCAGCTTGGCGATGTTGGAACTGTTCAGGTAGTTGACGGCGCTGAAGTTGAGCAGCACGTCGGTCCGCGGGTTGCTCGTGCAGCCCTCGATGATCGCGCGGAGATCGTCCGTGTACTGCGGGTCGTCACTCAACTCACCCAGCATCACCGTTTCTGACCATTGCTCGACCGACATGGCATCTTCCTCTGGTTACAGGTGATGCGCACTATCCGGAGTCCGCTGCGGATTGTCAACACGGAACGCCCTGCCGGGCAATTCGCGGAGTTCGACCCGGTTCAGCCCGGCGGCGCCGAGGGGCAGGGCGGCGGGATCCGGCCGGAAACGAGACCGGGCCCGGCCTCCAGCGTGACCACCCGGCACGCGGCCGGCCGGACGCTGAATGCCGGACCCGGATGTCTTACTTCAGTTCGACATTCCAGTAGGCGTAGTCGAGGAACTGCTTCCAACTGGCGTACTTGGCGTCCGACAGCTTGAACGTCAGTACCGGCGACCGGTTCGGCCGCTTCGGCTGGCTGATCAGGCGCATCCGCGCCTGGGCCGGCGTGCGGCCACCCTTCCGGACGTTGCAGCGGGTGCAGGCGCAGACGACGTTCTTCCACGTGGTCGGTCCGCCCTGCGAGCGGGGGACAACGTGGTCGATGCTCAGTTCGCTGCTCGGGAACTTCTTGCCGCAGTACTGGCAGCGACTGTGGTCGCGGGCGAAAAGGTTGCGGCGGTTCAGCTTGACCGTGCTCTTCGGCAGCCGATCGTAATCCAGCAGACGAATGATTCGCGGCACGGCGATCTGCGTCCGTACCGTCCGGATCCAGTCGTGATGCTCAGGCTCGAACTCGGCCCGGGCGGCGCTGACCTCGACCCACGAGTTGAAGTCGTACGTCAGGTACTGGCCGTCCTCGACCGAGACAATCTCGGCCAGATCACGAAAGACCATCGTCATGGCCCGCTTGGCACTGATCACCCGAATCGCCATGTAAAGGCGGTTCAGCAGCAGTACGCTGGCCGACAGGGATGCACTCTCTCCGCTCATACTGTTTCCGTCCATCCTCGCTGTAATCGCGTGGGGACCGATGCCGCCGAAGGACAGTTCGCGGGTCTTGACAAACATACTAACAACGGCCGACTCCTGCTTCAATGACAATATCCGGCATTTAACACGCTGCGAATACACCAGATACAGTGGCCTCGCCGCGTCCGCGGATGACCGGCCCGGACCCGCGCCGCCCCTTGTCACCTGCACGCGGCGCGGGATACTGTCCCTGATGACAGCAAACCATGTGCCCGCTTCACGCCCTCTGCTGACGCCCTTCGTGCGGCGCGCCGTGCTGCTCTCGATTCTCCTGGCCGCAGGATTCTACGTCGGTACCCCCGCGGCGGACGTGTCGTGGGTGCAGGGCGACGAATACCTGTTCATCGCCAACAACCCCGACGTGACCGGCGGCGAAGGAACCTATCCGCTGGCCGTGCGACTGGTGCAGATCTTCGGCAAGGTGCACGGAGACCTCTATCAGCCTCTGCCGATCGCGGGCTACGCCATCGAGTGGGCCCTGTGGGGCGACCAGGCCGCGTACTACGTACGCGTCACCGATCTGCTGCTGCACCTGCTCAACGGCGTGCTGGTCTGGTGCCTGCTGTCACGCCTGCTGCGCTGGCAGTCGGATTCGGGCGGCACCGGTCTGCTGGCCTGGGCCCTGGCGCTGTTCTGGACCGTGCACCCGGCCCTCGTGCGAGCCTACGCGGCCGACATGGGTCGCACGCACGTGCTGTCGGCCACCTTCTCGCTGCTGGCGCTGGCCTGGTTCGTGCGCTATGCCGAGGACCTGCGCCCGCGCGACGCGATCGCGGCGCTGCTCGCCCTGCTGCTGGCGATGCTCAGCAAGCCGGTCGTCGGCTGGTTCGTCGTGGCCGGCCTGCTGGTCTGGCATCGGCACGGAGTCATGCGGGCGCTGCGCGACCGCGCGGTCTGGGCCGCGGCCGTGATCTGCGGCGCGTTCGCGCTGGTCACGATGCGGACGTCGCGGGCGGCGGGACTGCTCGAGAACGTCGGCGAGGCACTCTTCGGCGACCCGGTCACGCGCAGCCTGCTGGCCGCGTTCCTGTACGTCCGTGACAGCGTCTGGCCGGTCGGCCTGCCGATCTGGTACATCCCCGACGTGCGGACCGGCTGGGACTATCTGCCGGTGCAGGTCGGACTGGTCGTGCTGCTGGTCAGCCTGGTGGCGATCGCGGTGCTGCTGTGGCGCCGGGACGGGCGCCTGCTGGCCGGCGGGCTGCTGTGGTACTGGGTCTTCCTGCTGCCGGTGCTGGGAATCGTCGGCGCCCGCTTCTCGTCCGCGGGAGATCGCTACCTGTATCAGCCGCTGGTCGGGCTGCTGCTGGCGGTCGGCGTGCTGGTGCTTCGGGTGCTGCCGCAGGTTCGGCTTCGCAACGCCGTGGCGGTGCTGGGGGTGATCGGAGCGGCCACGCTGGTGCCGCAGGCCGCGGAGTTCGCGGCCGTGGCCCGCAGCATGATCGCCCGCGGAACCGACGTGATCACCCGGTACCCGGTTGATCCGCGGGCGTTCGAGATGCACGGGGCGGCCTACAGCTTCCTGGTCGACCATCCCGAGGCCGGCGGTCCGGACGGAGCGCCGAGCGAGTACGCGGCCGTGGCGATCAGCAGCCTCGAGCGGGCCGCGGAACTGGCCGAGGACGAGCGTTTCTTCCGCACGCCGCGGACGCAGGCGGACTTCTTCTGGCGGCTGTCGGAGAACCTGCAGAAACTGTCGGCCGACGAGGCGTCGCAGTCCGCCGCCCGCCGGGCGTTTGACCTGTACCCGGAGGATGCCGCGATCTGCACGCGTTACGCGCACGCGAGCCGGATCGTGCAGGACTGGCCGGAGGCGCTGCGGGCGTACCAGGTGCTGGGCGAGCACCTGCCGGAGGACGAGACGCTGCGGGTCAAGCGACTGACCGAGCACGCGGACCTGCTGCTGCACGTCTTCGAAGATCCGGTCCGGGCGCGTCCGATCTACGAGAGGGCGCGCGAGGTCGGTGCGGTGCCGGATCGGGCCCTGGTCGGCCTGGCCCGGTGCGAGGTGCTGGTGGGCGAGGGGGCTCGGGGATTCGAACTGGCCCGCGAGGTGGCGGACCGAAGTCCGGAGCGCAGCGATGCGCTGCTGGTGATCGCCCTGTTCCACCTGCGGAGCAATCACATCTCCGAGGCGGCCCGCGCGTACGGGCGGGTGCTGGCCCGCTGGCCGACCAACTACGAGGGGCTGCGGGGGTTCCAGGAGGTGGCCACGCAGACCGGCCGATACGGCGATGCGGTCATGGCGTGGAAGCTGGCGCTGGAGCGGGAGCCGGCCCGGCAGGCGTTCCGCTCGTATTACGCGTGGTCGCTGGCGCTGGCGGGCGACGCGGAAGCGGTGCGGATCGCGGAGTTGAATCTGCAGGTTCGGCCGGACGATCCGTTCTCGTGTTTCGCGCAGATGCTGGTGGAATGGAGGGCGGGGCGGCGCGAGGCGGCGCTGGACTGGTGCCGGCGGGGCGTGTCGGGCGAGGGGCAGCCCCGGGCCCGCGAGGTCGTGCGGGTGGAACTGGCGGTGCGCCTGCTGCAGGAGCGTGGCCAACTGGATCGCGAGGCGGATCGGCTGCGTGCGGTGCTGCTGCGTGGTCAGGGCAAGGAATCGCAGGCCGAGGCGCTGCTGGCGGGCCTGGACGGGGAATAGCCGGAGCCGGGGGGGGCTTCGGGAAACGGCCGAGGGTGGGGGCGGGCTGGAAAATTCTCTGGAAACGTCACAAACGGAGGCGGTTTCCTGTTGACCTCGCGATCGCGTCCGTTATACTGTATTTTGGGTGAAAAGGACGCACGGCGAACGTTGATGTGTCCGGTTTCCATAAATATTGCTTCGTGCAAGACTTGCTTCCACTCGCTGCGGCACCCTCAGACCGCGCCAATACCCAAAGGGTGCCGCACGCCTTTTATCTACACATAATTATTCTCGGACGTTGAGCCCTGTCGGACGCCTGTCTGGCGGTTGTTTTCATGCGCTCCCGGGCCGGGCGAGACTCGACCGCCGGTCCCGCCGGGTGCCGGCAGATCCCGCAGGGTGCCAGCAGATCCCGCGGGGTGCCGGCGGATCTCGCTTCGCCCCGACGTAGGGTGCGTCATCGACGCCGTCGCGGCACTTCCGTCGACCCGCGACGCTGCGAGCGTCGATGCCGCACCGCCTGGCAGTCCAGGCGTCGACGGGATCAAATCGCGCGGAGAAGGCACCGCTCAAGAACCGCACCGCCAGGATTCGCGAGGCGTGGTGGCCCGGTCTTCGAAGCGGGCAAGGGGGGCGCTGCCGGCTACTTCGCCGAAGATCCGGCGACGTTGACATCTTCGGAGCGGGCCAGGCGTTTCAGGGTCCGCCGGCGGAGCATCGTCAGGGGGCGGGCGACGAAGCGATGCAGGCGAATCCAGAATCCGAGCCTCTCGCCGGCCTGCTTTTCCTGGTCGGTCAGCAGATCAGGCCGCAGGCGGCGCTTGTGCTTCAGGAAGTGGTAATCGTCGGCCGCCTGGAAGCGGCGGAGCAGCCACTGTGCCGGGGCGTTTCGTGACAGCCCCGATCGGGGCAGGTCGAGCGAGATCTGGAAGTCGATCAGGTACGGCCGGCGGTCGTCGCCGACCAGCACGTTCTGGCGCTTGTTCAGGTCGACGTAGGCCATCCCGCGCTGCTGCAGCGTGTCCAGCATCGCCCGCAGTTCATCGAAGAACGTGTCGGTGACCCGCTCGTCCCGCCCGAGGGGGTGCCCGGGTACGAAGTCGTGCAGGAATCCACGGTTGCGCCCGACGACGCCGAGCATCCGCGGCACGCCGGGCAGGTCGGCCAGGCGGTTGTACATGTGCACTTCGCGGGCGACCAGGAACTGCCCGATCCAGTCCAGCGGGATCGTCCAGGCCGAGGTCCGGCGGCCCATCTTCAGCACCGCCAGGCCCTCCGGGCCGCGGTAGATCCCGGTGGCCGCGAAGAAGTCGTGCTTGAACGTCTTGACATGCTGATAGACGACCTGGTCGCAGGTGACGCGCTCGGGCATGCGTCCGCGCGGGAGCGCGTAGAGCCAGGCGTGTCGTGGTTTTCGTGGCGCGGCGCTGGCGGACATGGCCGCGAATTATAGCAGAAGGCAGGCGTTCTCGTCGCGGTTTTGACGTTCCCCCGGCGCGCATCCTCGGGTACATTTCGGAAGGGCGCCCGGCGCGGAACTTCGGCGGCCCCTGCAATCGAATCGGAAATCAGACCGCGAAGAGGTATGCGATGAACAGGTCGATGTTGGCGTTGCTGGTGGTTGTTGCGTGCGGACTGAGCCAGGGTTGTGTGCTGCACAACAACCGCATCGTAGGCAGCAGCATGAGCCAGGCCAGCGACTGGTACGGCGAACTCGGCGTGACCGGTCACCTGAACCGGGTTGAGGTCAAGTCGCCTTCGGACCTGACCAAGCTTTCGATCCTGGGTGACGGCAACGTCATCTACGTGCAGCCACGGGTCACGCTCGGCAAGGTTGAAGTGTGGGGCGCCAACAACAAGATCTACGTCCCCGCGCGCCTGATCATTCGCAGCAACCTGGTCGGACACGGCAGCGAGATCATCCGCCTCGCGCCGGGCCAGTACGTGAATCTGAAGGGCGTCAAGCCGCGGATCGAGGGTACCGCGGCACCGCAGCAGGCCGCCCGGTGGGACCGCTACGGACGGACTTCCTCGTCAGCCCTGCCGGAGCGCTACGTCTACACCGTGCCGCGCGACGGCGCGGGTGGCAGCTACGCGCTGACCCCGGCCTATACCGACGAAACCGGAACCGGCGTCTACGAAGCCGATGCCGGCTCGCCGGCGACACCCGACGCCTACCGCTACTCGTCTTCCGACACGCAGCGTTACGACGGCTACACGCTGCAGCCGACCTACGAGAGCAACATCGGCAGCGGCGACTACACCGGGCAGCCGCAGATCGACTACGCCAACCGGATGAGCGAAACGACCGAGGCACCGGCCGTCGCCAGTGACGCCTCCTCGCCGCAGCCCGCCACGACTTACACGACCACGCCGACCGCCAGCGGTTCGTACCGGTACGACGCGACGCCCCGACTCGAAACGACCGGGACCGTCGCGGCCGCGCCGCCCGACCCGGCCTCGTCCTCGGCTGGCAGCACCTACACGACCTATGACGCGGCCAGCTACACCACCACCGCGCAGCCGGCGACGACGACCACGATCAACCAGCCGGTCGTCACCACGACCATCAACCAGCCGGTCTCGACCGGCAGCGTGACCTACGAACCGGTGCCGGCCGCGCCGTCGCGGTACGGCGACGTGCAGGGCGGCGGCGGGATGGTCAACCCGGATCCGCCCGGGACCTACAGCGGGGACTACTCGAACCTCGGCACGACCGGTGCGACGATGCGCCCGATCGAACCGCTGCAGGGCGGGGCCAGCATGACGATCGAACGTCCGGCCACGACGGGCGGCAGTTTCCAGACCGGCGAGATCCGCTACGAGACGCAGAGCGGCGCGTACGCGCCGGCCGGCAGCTATCAGCCCGCGGACGGTTATCAGCCGACGGGCGTTTACGGCGGCACGACGACCACGATCAACACGACGGGCGGAACGCCGACGGTCAACGCGCCGGCGACGACCTCGACGGGCCTGATCGCGCCGCAGGATTACCGCGGAACGCCGGGTTCGGGAATCGGCACGTATGTCACGCCCGACGGCTACCAGATCCGCACGCAGAGCGGCGTGGTGACCAGCACCGGCACGAGCGCCCCGCAGGCCGCGCAGCCGAGCGGCAAGCCGGTGGTGGTCGAGGATTATCCGTAGGCGCTATCGCTTCAGGGAACAGGGAACCGGGAACAGGGAACAGCGGGCCCGGCTAAGTCGGGCGTGGGCTTGCGCGGGGTCGCTCTCCGAGCGGTCGACCGTAGTTTCAGGAAGCCCAAGGGGTGTCAGGATGGCAGAACCGCCAGCGGCACTTCCTCTTTCACTCCTTCACGTTTCACTCTTTCACTCCTGTGAGGATGATGATGTCCGGTGAGTGGTACTGCGTTTCCGGGGGGAATTCGGAAGGGCCGTTCACGCTTGAGGCGCTGCGTGCGCGGATTGCGGAACTCGACGGCGACGACACACTGATCTTCGGGCCCGGACTCAGTTCGTGGATCGCCGCCCGGCACGTGCCGGCTGTCACGCAGGAGACGACCGTCACGTCGATGCCGCCTCCCCCGAGCGGACGCCGGGCCGACGAGATCGACTACCAGTTGCACGGCGACGACATGCAGTTCGTCGAGGTCGAACTGGACCCGGACGAGATGGCCGTGGCCGAAGCCGGCGCGATGATGTACATGACCTCCGGCATCGAGATGAACACGCACTTCGGCGATCCGAGCGCCGGCGAGCAGGGGCTGCTCGGCAAGGTCTTCTCGGCCGGCAAACGGATGCTGACCGGCGAGAGCCTGTTCATGACGACCTTCACCGGGAAGGGACCGGGCAAGCAGCGGGTCGCGTTCGCGGCGCCGTACCCCGGCAAGATCATCCCGATGGACCTGGCGCAACTCGGCGGCGAACTGCTCTGCCAGAAGGACTCGTTCCTCTGCACGGCCCGCGGTGTCGAGGTCGGGATCGCCTTCACCAAGCGGTTCGGGGCCGGCCTGTTCGGCGGCGAAGGCTTCATCCTCCAGCGCCTCAGCGGGGACGGCGTGTCGTTCGTCCACGCCGGCGGGACGTTGAAACAACTCGACCTCGCGGCCGGCGAGGAGTTGAAAGTCGATACCGGGTGCATCGTCGCGATGCAGCCGTCGGTCGAATACGACATCAAGTTCGTCGGCGGCTTCAAGAACACGCTCTTCGGCGGCGAGGGCCTGTTCTTCGCGCGGCTGACCGGCCCGGGCAAGGTCTGGCTCCAGTCGCTGCCGTTCTCGCGCCTCGCCAACCGGATGATCTCGGCCAGTGTCGGCGGCCGGAAGAAGGGCGAGGGCAGCGTCCTCGGCGGTCTCGGCGGCCTGCTCGACGGGGACAATGACTGAGCGCGGCGCTGTGATCCGGTGAGCGGGCAAAGGAGTGAGAGCGGGGGCTCTGCCCTGCGGTTGTCGATCCGCGCCCGAAGCGCGGTGCATGCCACGCGTGCGTGGTAAGGGCGACCGTCCGGCACCCTGGCACGATTCACCCTTTCCTCTGAAGAAACTCCCGCATGGCCTGCAGCGTGGCTTCGCTGACGTGGTGCTCGATGCCTTCGGCGTCGGTCTCGGCGTCGGTCGGGTTGACGCCCAGTTTCTGCAGGAAGTCGACGATCAATGCGTGCCGGGCGGCCGCTTCCTCGGCCATCGCCTGGCCGGCGCTGGTCAGGAAGATCGAGCGGTAGGGTTCGGTGCTGACCAGTCCTTCCTTCTGCAGGCGGGCGACGGTCTTGGTGACGGTCACGTGCGAGACGCCCAGGCGGCGGGCGATGTCGACCGTCCGGGCCTTGCCGCGGGTGCGGATCAGTTGCGCGATCAGTTCGACGTAGTCCTCGGCGATCTCGGCCGAGTGGTCGTGCCGTATGCGGCGGTGGCGGGCGGCCTGCTGGTTGATTGAATCGCGTTGCGGGGCGGGTTCGTCGGGGCACATGGCTATTCCGCCAGCAGGACGGCAAGGCTGAGGACCGGGTTCTCCTGCCAGGAACTTCCCTCCCAGCCGATGTTCCAGAAGCGACCCAGGTCGCTCAGCACCAGTTGGTTCGCCTGGTTGATCAGCGTCGAGAGGTTCGGCGCGGTCGGCCGCCCGGGATCGAGCAGGCGCCCGACCATCCGGTTGCCGGCCGTCCGCTTGGCCTGGAAGCGGATCTTGAGGTCCTCTCCGCCCGGGCCGGCCTGGTTGAAGGTCACGGTGGCCTGGCGGGCACTGGCCGGTCCGAACGCGAAGCTCGGCGTGCACCAGATACCGGCCCGGTTGTAGTTCCAGTTGCGGGCCGAATCGAGTTCGCCGCGAACCAGGTCGTACAGGCGCGAGACCTGCTGGGGCGGCGTGCGCTGGCCGCCGAGATTGCTGACCGTGGCGCTGCCGAACTCGACCTGCTCCCAGCGGACCAGCCAGAGCGGACCGTCCGGCGCGACCGCCACGCCGTAGGCGCCCCGCGTTCCGGCCTCGATGCGGTTGCCGATCGCCGGTCCCAGCAGCTTGGCCCCCAGTCCACCCGGACGGGCATAGTCGGCCCGCATGGCGCTGGCGGACGAATAGGCCCGCAGGGCCGAGGTCGGCATGACCTCCCAGACCTGGACGTCGCGAATCTCGCTGATGCGGTCACGCTGGCCGGCCTTGATCTGCCAACTGAGCGCGTAGACCGACTGCTGTCCGACGAAGTACTCGACGAAGACATTCGGATACGGGTCGGTCGTGATGTCGTTGGCGACCGTCCGGCGGAAACGCTCGGTCGCATCCTGCAGCGTGATCTGGCGGGCGGTCAGCTTGCCGCCGACGCGCTCCTGCTTCGCGCGGGCCACTTCCAGCAGCACGCCGGCCAGCGCGTCCTGCGAAACGCTCCCCTGGCTCGCAAGCTGCGCGAGTTGCGCGTCCAGACCCGCCGGTGGCTGCGGCACCGGGGCGGCCGCCATCCGGGTCGGGCTGGCCCAGGCCAGCGCGGCCGGGTCCCACTTCCACGTGTAGCGGTCACCGTTCTCAACCTCGAGGGCGAGTTGATCACCGGAAGTTTCCGGCGCGCCGCTTCCGATCGCGACGTTCTGCTGCCGCAACTGGTCCAGGGCGCTGTCGCGGGCGGCCGCCTGCCAGGCGGGACTGGATCCGAGGCTGGTCATCGCCGTGTCGAGCGACTGGCGCATCGCGCTTGTGACCGGCGCCCAGGCGACACCTCGCGGTGTCCAGCGGGCCGCAGCCGGGATGCTGATCGCGTTGCCGTCAATCGTGGCGTCGACCTGGACGCTGGCCGTGTAGGCGCCGGCGGCCGGGGGCTGCACCGTGATGTTGTCGAGTTCCGCCCGCGGCCAGACGCCGCCGCCGGTTCGCAGGTTCTGTGCGAGGGCATCGCGAAGCTGCGGCCACGACGCGGCGAGCTGATCGCCGGCCTGGCTGATCTCGGCGGCGATCTGCCCGGACAGCGCGGCGCGGGCGGCCGCGACGTCCAGGGTGTAGGTCAGCTCAGCCGGCACCCAGTCGGCCGTCAGGTTCAGCAGCACATCGTTGCCGGCCAGCAGGTCGAGCGTGACCTGTTCGTCGATCGGCTGGCTCTCGGGCCGAACCAGGCGCAGCCCCTCGGGCAGTTCAAGCTGCTGCTGCCATTGCGGGACGAGTGGCTGCCAGGCGCTGCCGCGGACCTGCTGGAGGTAGTCCTCCCAGCGCTGCCGACTCGGATTGTCGGGCTGCAGGGTGCCGTTCTCGACGAAGCCGTTGACCAGGAAGCGGGCGTCCGGGTCCGGCGCGCCGGCCAGCGAGGTCGGAACGGCCAGGGCGACCCCGGCGGCGACCTGTTCGACTTCGGCCGCTGCCCAGTCCGGCCGCAGGCGGTCGTCATAGTCGGGATCGAGCTGCAGCCAGCGGGCCCCGTCGGCCGTCAGGTCCGCGAGAACCGCGACCTGGTCCTCGAAGTGTTTCGTGGCCCCGGCCGCGTCGGGCTGAAGCGTGTCCTCGGAGGTGATCCGCAGGTTCAGCGGCAGCAGTCGAACCTGCTGCCAGGTGGCGGTCAGCGTGGCCGCGTCGCCGCGGACGGCGGCTTCGATCTGCAATTCCGGCACGGCGGCGGCGACGGCCTGTCGGGTGGCATCGACCAGTTCGAACAGTGACGGTGGCGGTGGCGGCGGGAAGAGCCGTTCGGACCAGGCGTCGGTCAGTTGCAGGTCGGGCAGGTCGGCGGCGCTGCGGACCTGGGTCAGGCGTTCGACCCGGGCGTCGTCGGCGGCGGTGGCGATCAGGTCGGCGGGCAGGCCGGCGGGCGGGTCGAACGAGACGGTGTAGCCGGCGGGTGATCCCATCGCCGACGCGCGGGCGTCGTCGACCTGCTGCTGAAGCCGGGCGAGTGTCGTCCGCATCTGGCGCGGCAGGCGCAGCGTGGTCAGCCAGGCCGGATCGAACCGCAGGTTGTCGAGGTCGGCGTCCGAGACCGGGCCCAGGTCGATCGTGCGTTCGCTGGTGACCAGCGCGAGCCGGCCGGGGGACTGCTGGTCGGAGTCGAACGCGAAATGTGCTTCCGGGTCGTCGGCGTCGCGGCGCTGGGCGTAGGCCTGGTCGAGTCGGGCGGTGACGGCGGCGATGCGATCGGCCAGGGTCGGCGGCGGCTGCGGTGTCGGGTCGGGCTCCCGCGGCGCCTGCCAGAGCCTGGTCAGCAGGTCGTCGGGCAGGGTCAGCAGGTCGAGGTCGGCGAGCGTGGCGGCCTGGCCGAGGGGTTCGCGGCGATTCCCGCCGCGGGCGACGAGGGTGGTCGGCAGGGTGTCTTCGGGTTCGAAGGTCAGGGTGTATTCGGGGCCGGTGCGACCCTGCTGGTCGGCGAATCGGGCAAGCTGGTCGAAGGCGCCGGCCAGGCGCTGGCGGGCGGCGTCGATCTGCTCGGTGTAGCGGACCACGCGCGGCGGGTCCGGAATCGGTTCGACCGGTTCCTGCGGCGTGGGGCGCGTCATGAAGTAGCCGATGGCGGCGATGACGATCAGCCCGATCGCGCCGCCGCCGGCATAGAGCGCCCACGGGGTCGCCTGCGGTTCGGGCAGTTCGGCGAAGGCGGTCAGCAGTTCGCCCCCGCGGGTCTTCTGGGCCTTGGTGGCCATCGGGTCGGCCTGCAATGCGGCCACGCGTGTTTCGAAATCGCGGGCGCGTTTGCCGCGGCGCTGCATTTCGTCGTCGAGCTGGTCGAAGGCGGCGTCGATCTCGGCCCGGCGGTCGACGATGCGCTGCTTGGTTTCGCCGAGCAGTGCGTCGAGTTGCGGGCGGAGTGCGGCGGGGAGCTGTTCATCCTCGGCCAGGGCCATGCCGGTGCGGTGCGCCTTCGGGACGTCGCCGGCGGCGAGGAGTTGGCGGGCCTGCTCGATCTTCGGGACCCAGCTTTCGAGTCGTTTGAGCTGCTGGTCGAGTTCGCGCCAGCGGGCGGCGGGCGTTTCGTCGAGGGCTTCGGGGTCAAGCTGGTCGAGGCGCTGGCGGGCGGTTTCGACCTGGGCCTGGCGGGCGAGTTCGTCGATGGCTTCGAGTTCTTCGGCGGCGCGGTCCTGCATTGCGCGATGGCGCGCGGCGGTGATGCCGGCGACCTGTTCGCGGGCGGCGTCGATGCGGATGCGGGCCCACTCGGGCGGGTCGTCCGGCAGGGCGGCGAGAGCGGCATCGATCCGCCGCAGGTCGGGGTCGCCCTGCAGGGCCCGCTCGATTTCCTCGAGGGCGGTCTGGATCGGGCGCTGCCGTTCGAGTTCGACCCGCAACGGATCGATCTTCCGCTGCAGGCTCGCGTCGAGGAACGGGGAGCCGCCGATCTCGACCAGCGCCTGGCCGACCGCATCAAGCTGGCCGGCGGCCAGTTGCGGCGGAAGCTCGTCGAGTTGCCCGCGGAGGTGTTCGCGCTGCGCTTCGGCGTGCTGCTGGCCGGCCTGTTCGATCTCGGCCCGGGCGGCGTCGACCTGGCTGGTGACGGCCTCGGGCAGGTCGTCGAGCGTCAGCGTGTCGAGGATCGTCAGGCCCTGCGAAAACGCTTCGGCGGCGGCGTGGTCGCGGGCGTTCTGGACCTGCTCGACGACCTCGTCGCAGGTGTCGCACAGTCGCAGCAGGTGCTCGCCGGCCTGGCGGTCGCTGTCGGGCAGGGCGGGTTCGCGCAGCACGTCGTCGCGGACGATCTGCCGGCAGCGTTCGAGTTCGCCGACCGCGTAGGCTTCGGTCGCGGCGACGAGTTGTGCCTCGGCGGCCTCGATCCGCTCGCGATGCAGTTTGTCGAGTTCGGCCCGGGCGGTTTCGCGCCGCGTGCGGCACTCGTCCCGAAGAAGCTGCGGAAGGGACTCGTCCTCGACCAGCGGAAGCAGGCTGTTGACCACCAGCGCGAGGTCGCCGTCACGCTCGGCCTGCGAGACCGCGTCGCGGGTCGCCAGCGCCGCCTGCAACGGCTTGAGCCGATCCGAAAGGTCGGCCCGGATGCCGGAAACCTCGCGATCCTCGACCGTCTCGGGAACGCGGGCGAGCGCTTCGGCCACGGCGTCCGCGTCGGCTCGCTCCCAGGCGGACCGCGCGTCGTCGAGGGCCGCGACATACTCGGCCCGGGCGGCCTGCAGGCGGGTGAAGTCGTCCAGGAGCAGGCGGGCCTGCTCCGCCAGCGCCGGCGGGACCGCTGACTCTTCCAGCAGGGCTTCCAGCCGCTGGCGCCCGGCCTGGTAGCGGCCTTCGCGTCCGTCCTCGGCCGCGGCGTTGAGGGCTTCGAGCTGCTGCTCGGTCCGCTGTTCGACCAGTTCGACTTCGGTCAGCAGTTCGCGGGCCTGGGCCGCCCGGCCGGGGGGCGTTCCGGGGTCCTGCAGGACGCCGTCGAGCAGTTGGCGCGCTTCGGCCAGGCGGTCCTCGTCGAGGCATTCGCGGGCGCTCTTCAGGTAGGCCTCGGCCAGCGCGTCGGCCCCGGACTTCATGAACTCTTCGTGTTCGGTGCAGTTCTTCAGCAGGTCTTCGGCCGCGGCTCGCTGGGCGTCGTCGGCGCCATCGTCGGCCAGGATCTGTTCGGCGAGTTCGCGCGTGCGGACCAGGTCCAGATCGTCGAGCGCGGTGTTGGCTTCGTCGAGCAGGTGTTCGCGCTGGCGGGCGCGGGCGATCTCGTCCTTGCGGGCGGTGACCTGTCCGACCCAGGCCGAAAACGGCTCGGCCGCGAGATCGGGAAGCGGGCAGTCCTTGTCGAGCGATTCGATCGCCTGCAGGAAGCCGCTGACATCGCCGTCGATCAGCGCGGCTTCGCCGGTCCCGACGGTCTCGAGCCACGGACGCCAGGCCGGCGGGATCACGGGGGCGAACTGTTTTTCGATTTCGGCCGGGTTGGCGAAGCGTTGCCCGGAATCGCTGGCGAGCATGGTGCGGACCATGCGGGCCCACTCGATGATCGGGGCGTCGTCCGAGCCGGAGAGTTCCTGGTCGAAGCGCTCGAAGGCGTCGGTCCAGTCGCCGCGCTCGTCGCGAATCTCGTAGGGTTCCAGGTGGAAGTAGAACATCATCGTCGGGTCGGACAGCGCCGCTCCGTACGGATGCGTCCCGGTCGCCAGCAGGAACAGCAGGGTCGCGAGGGCGAACTGATCGCTCTTGGGATTCAGACGCAGCTTGCCTTCGAGCAGTTCGTGGGCGAAGTACGGCGTGATCCAGCCGTAGTCGCGGGCCGCGTCCTCGCCCAGCAGGGCCCACGTCCCCGAGCGGGTCGGGTCGCCGGCCGCGACGGTCGCGTCGCAGTGGATCTGGCGGCGGTGATCGATTCCGCAGACGGTCTCGAACGCCGGCGCGATGCCGAAGTCGCCGAGCTTGATGCGCCCGGCCTCGTCACGGTACAGGGCGCCGCTCTGGATGCCGCCATGCGGCGCGCCGGCCGCGGCGGCGTGCTTCAGCGCGTCCAGCGTCGCCAGCGAGAGCCACCAGAGCGTGCGGATGTCCGGGCGTTCGTCGCTTTCCTCGAGTTGCGTGGGGTCGAGCGGGGCGGCCGGTTCATGCGGGATCAGCAGCAGGTCGCCCTCGACGAACGGTTCGTCGGTCAGGCGCAGGACGCCGAAGGACTTCTCGGCCAGTTCCTCCTGCTGCCGGGCGGCGGCGGTCAGCTTGGCGATCAGTCGCTGGCGCGCCTCCTCGTCGAGCGCGTCCGGAAGGCGGATAGCGCGCTGGTTCGCGAGGACGGACTGGAACGGCTGGAAGGCCAAGGCAACTCCGCGCGTGGACCGGGTCGAGAGCTGCCCCCCCGCTCCCGGTCAATCGTAACTCATGCTACGGATTAGAACTTGCCGCCGCCGTTTCGGCCAGTGCCCCGGATGGTGGCCGGTTGGTCAGCAGTTCCAGAATCAGCAGCGGAACGAGACCCCAGAATGCCATCGGCGAGATGCCGGTCGAGATGAACTCCACCCCCGCCAGAAGCGGCAGCAGCAGGATGTTGGCCGTGGCCGTAACCGGTTCATGGCGGCCCAGTCGGCGGAGGCTCAGCAGCAGCGGGCCGAAGGCGAACGCACCGGTCCTGGCGAGGGCGGCCTGGGTGACGTCTCCATCGGGCTCCTGGGGCAGGATCCAGGTGATCAGATCGGGTGCCAGCCACCGGACGACGCCGATTGCGACGGCCCCCGACAGCAACCAGGCGGCCGCGGCGGAGGCGTGGTGCCGCCCGCTCCAGCCGTCCCGGAACAGCAGCAGGGCCAGTCCGAGGGCTGCCAGCAGGGTGAACGGTCCGCTCCAGCCCAGATCCGGCACCGACGGCAGCAGCGGCACGGCGATGGCGGCCAGCAGCGCAGCACCTGCGCGGGACCACGGAATCAGCCGTCCGGCCGTCGTCCATGGCACGCCGTCGTGCAGTTGCTGGTGCCAGAAGTTCGCCATCCAGAGCAGGAACGCCGCGCCGAGGACGAGCCCGAACGCGCCCGGCCATCCGCCGGCCCGGAACAGCAGGGCGATGCCCAGCGCGATGATCCACATTCCGATCCCGCCGGTCCAGGTGCGGGCGGCCACGTGCCCGGCCGTGCAGGCGGCGATCCCGGCCAGCAGCGCGGCGACGCTGGCGATCCAGGACGCGGTTGCGCCGAGGCAGAACCAGGCGGCCGCGAGTGCCAGCAGGGTGGCGATGCTGGTCAGCAGGCTGGGCGGGCGGGGTTCCTCGAGCAGGCGGTGCGGTTCGGTCAGCCAGACCCGGCGGCAGTGCAGCCAGCCCTGCAGCGACAGCCAGATGCTCAGCAGCAGGGCGGCGGCGGCCAGGGTGATCGCCAGCGGTCCGCTGCCCTCTCCGGGGACCAGGGACACCGACCCGGCCACGTAGGTGATCGACAGCAGCAGCACCAGGGCGGGCAGTCCGGTTCCGAGTCGCAGCACCGCGCGCAGGACGATCAGCACCACCAGCAGGACGCCGAGGGCGAGCAGGTGGTAGGGCGAGATTGCGAACACTGTTTCGGCCGCAAGGGGCGTCACGATTGGTACCATTCGAGGGTCGAGGTTCCGGGCCAACTGCGGGGCGGATGATAATCGGGAATCGGGATGCCTGCCGAATCGAATTCAGCCGCTGAACAGGCCCGCCGGGCGGACGAGGCCTTTCGCCGTTTCCTGCAGCGGTGCTGGCAGCACGATGTCGCGCCGCTGCTGCGGGACCGGCAGGCCGAGACGCGGCGGAAGACGGCCCGCTCGGGTGGCCGCTGGGCGGCGCTGACGGGCCTGGCGGTGGACAGCCTGCTGCACCTGAAGGGTCGCCCGTTCAGTCGTGCCCTGGCGGTGCTGGGGAGCAGCGCCGGGGCGCTGCTGCCGGACCTGTGGGACTGGTCGTGGCTGCGGGCGGCGTCGGTCGAGGCGCGCGACTTCACCGAGCAGCAGGTGGTCGCGGCGGCCGGCCGACTGGCGGACGACGAGGCGCTCGGGCTGTTCGGCCTGTCGGGGGATGCCACCGAGGATGACCTGCGGGCGGCCTGGCGTCGGATCGCGCTTCGCTGGCACCCGGACAAGGCGCCGGACGAGGCCGGGCGCATCGAGTATCATCTGCGGTTTGTTGCCTACCAGAACGCCCACGCGCGGCTCTGCGAGGCGTTTGAGACGCAGCGCCTGCCGCGGCGCCCGGGTTCCTGAGACGAGCAAACGCACGATGGCCAAGAAGCCCTTCGGGGAACTGCTCGAACAGTTCCACCGCAGCCAGAAACTGATCTCCGAGGAGCTTGGCCGCCGCGTGATCGGCCAGGAACGGGTCGTCAACCAGATGGTGGCCGCGATCCTGACGCGCGGGCACTGCCTGCTGGTGGGCGTACCGGGGCTGGCGAAGACGCTGATGGTCGCGACGCTGGCCGAGATTACCAGCCTGGAGTTCAAGCGGATCCAGTTCACGCCGGACCTGATGCCGAGCGACATCACCGGGACGAACGTGATCGACGAACTGCCGGACGGGCACCGCGAGTTCCGCTTCGTCCGCGGGCCGGTGTTCACCAACATCCTGCTGGCCGACGAGATCAACCGCACACCGCCGAAGACGCAGGCGGCATTGCTGCAGTCGATGCAGGAGCGGCAGGTTTCGAGCGGGACGACGACCTACGATCTGCCGGACCCGTTCTTCGTGATCGCCACGCAGAACCCGATCGAGCAGGAAGGCACCTACCCGCTGCCCGAAGCCCAGCTTGACCGCTTCATGTTCAGCGTCCACGTCGAGTATCCGTCGCTGAAAGAGGAGCGGCTGATCCTGTCGACGACGACCCAGGCCGAACCCGCCGCCCTGCGGACCGTGCTCAGCTCGACGCAGATCCTGAACATGCAGAAGCTGATCGCGGCGATTCCGGTGACCGACTACGTGGTCGACTACGCCGCCCGCCTGGTGCGGGCGTCGCGGCCGAGCGATCCCTCGTCACCCGAGTTCATCCGGCAGTTCGTCGACTGGGGCGCGGGCCCGCGTGCCGGGCAGTACCTGATCTGGGCCGGCCGGGCGTTCGCGGCGATGGAAGGCCGCTTCGCGGTCAGCCTCGACGACCTGCGCCAGGCGGCGATCCCGGTCATGCGGCACCGCCTGGCACCGAACTTCGCGGCCCAGGCCGAAGGTCTCGACTCGGTCAAGCTGATCAAGAAGCTGATCGATGCGGTGGCCGAACCCGAAGTCAAGAAGTTCGAGCAACCCCACGCCCCGGAGACGATCGAGGTCTTTGAAGAAGGGAGCTAGGGAGCCAGTAGAGGGAGCCAGGGAGCGAGGGAGCCAGGGAAGGGAACAGGGAATCGGGGGCTGGGCACAGGCGAGGACGCGCGGGGCGCGGTGGTTGTCCGTCACCGTCCGGCCGCGCTGGTGGCCGGGCAACGTAGTCAACCTGGAAACGCCTGAGACTCACGCAGTCCCCCACCCTTCGCTCGCTGCGCTCACTAAGGATGGGGCACCCAACCTGCACCCCCGCTCCCATGCACCCCCGCTCCCTGGCTCCCTCGCTCCCATGCTCTCTCGCTCCCTCGCTCCCTGGCTCCCTCGTTCCCTCGCTCCCTCAACGCGCTCCCTTCGCGCGGCTTGCTCCCTCGCTCCCTCTGTCCCTATCATGCGGCTGCGCGGTCGCTTCCGTTTTGTCGGCTGAAGCGCAGTGGTTGAATCCTGTCGCGCGGGCCGGGAAGTAACGCCCGCAGGAGCCGAGTGCATGTCCGTTCATGATCCGCACGCCCAGCCTGCCTGGCCGGTGCTGCGCCTGCTCAGAGCCGGAATCTCGTTCTGGACGCTGCTGCTGGCGTTTGCGGCCGTTCTGTCGATCTATGCGACCGGCCGCATCCTTGACGCCGCCTGGGTCCAGTCCGGCAACGGGCTCGTGCTGCGGCAGAAACAGACCGAGGTGACCGCCTTCGCCGGCGGCAGCGGTGCCCTCGCCGTCTGGCGACAGATGACCGAAAACGCCCCCGAGGATGCGGAGCGGGTCGGCCCGTTCTCCGCACTCGCCCGACACGAAGCCGACTGCTTTGCCCAGACCGTCAACGGCGTGGCCACCGGCAGACTGCTGTTCGCCCCGGGCGGGACGCTTCCGGCCGGGCTGGCCGGAGAACTCGGCGACGCCAGCATCGAACGCGAACTGCTCGCGCGGATGGGACGCGAGATGTCGCGCGTGATGACGGCGGGGCAGCCTTCGCTGCTGTCCGGCGTGACCCGCGGCCTGGCCGGGTTCGGCTGGCTGGTGACCCAGCGTCCGCTGTTCGCGATTCTGTTCGGCGGCATCTCACTGGCGATCCTGAGTTTCTTCGGGATGGCGATCTGCCGCTTCCACGCGATTCGAACCACCCGCAACGAAACCGCCCCGATCGGGGCCGTGATGAACTTCACCCGCGAGAAGTGGCGGGCGGCTTTCGTCGCCCCGCTGCTGCCGCTGTTCCTGCTGACCGGAATCGCGGTCGCGCTGATGGTGGTCGGACTGATCGGCGCGATCCCGGTGCTGGGCGAGTGGTTCGCGGCACTGACCTACGGACTGGCCCTGCTGCTTGGCGTCGGACTGGCGTTCTGCGCCCTGGCCAGCGTGTTCGGCTTCCCGCTGATGTGGCCGACCGTCGCGCTCGAGGGATCGGATTCGTTCGACGGCGTGCAGCATGCGGCCGGGTACCTGTTCCAGCGTCCCGGGCTGGTCTCGCTGTACGGCCTGATCCACGTGGCGTTCGTGTCGGTCGCGTTCCTGTTCGCCCGCTTCGTGTTCATGCTGGTGCTGAAGCTGACCCACGTCTTCACGGGCGTCGGGATCGGGGCGTTCGGGGCAGTGCACAGTTCGGCCGGCGAGGAACTCGGCAAGCTGGAAGGCATGTGGCAGATGCCGGCCTGGGCCGATCTGTCGGTGCTGCCGGCGGCGGTGCCGTTCTGGGGCGTGTTCGACCCGACCGAGAGCCTGGGCGGTTCGCAGGGGGCGGCCGGGTTCGTGCTGGCGGTCTGGGTGTTCTGCCTGGTGGGGCTGCTGGCGGCGTTCGTGCTGAATGCGGTGCTGGTGGGCTGGACCGAGTTGTACATCCTGCTGCGGAACCAGATCGACGGCATCGAGTACGACTTCATCTTCTGCGAAGAACTCGACGATGAGCTCGAATCGGACCTGAACCCGGAGCCCGATGACCAGGCCCCGGCGGACGAACCGGCCGCGGGCTGACTTGAAACTGGCGGTTGACCTCGGAACCCCGGCGTCCATAATGAATTAGAAGTCCGCCGGGCTCCCACCTCGAAATGCGCGGAGTGTCGCATGTCACGTCCTGTACTGCTGTTGGCTATCGGACTCTGCACGTCGATCGGGTTTGCCCAGACGATCGAACCCGTCGAACCGCCCAGCGGGGCCCGGAATTCCGTCGGGCAGACGCCGCCGCCGACCTCGGCGCCGGCCGCGGCCGACCCGGCCGGCGATCCCGATCGCCAGTTGATCAAGGCCCGGGTGATCGAGTTGACCGGCGACGTCAAGTACGCCCCGCTCGGCTCGCGGGCGTGGAAGCCCCTGGCATTGGACGATGAGCTCCCGGAAGGGACGCAGATCATCACGGGTGTCCGCTCGGCCGTGAAGCTGCAGATCGGCGACCAGGAGCCGTACAGTTGCCTGCTGATCGAGTCGGTCGGGCTGACGGTGCTGAACGAGGCCGCGATCGCCGCCGGCGTCAAGCGGGTGCAGATCGGCGTCGGCTACGGTCGCGTGCGGGCGGGTGTGGCCGAGGGCGGCCTGCAGAGCGACTTCACGGTGCACAGTCCGGTGGCGACGCTGTCGAAGCGGGGCACCTGGAACTTCACGCTGTACTACGAGCGCGACACGGACATCTTCGAGATCGGTCTGCTGGATCGCGGGCTGGTGCAGGCGCTCAGCCGGGTGTCGGGCCAGTCGCGGAGCGTGCGTCCGGGCGAATACGTGACGCAGGCGATGCGGGCGTGGCTCGACGAAGCGCAGATCGCGCGGAACGTGGCCATCCCCGACATCCTCGGGCAGGGCGAGATCGACATCGCGTTCAACCGCCTGCGGGATGACGGGCTGGGTGTGCTCGATCCCGGCAGCGGCCGGCGGGTGCTGATCAACCTGGTGTCGCCGCAGGCCCGGGCGTTCTTCGCCCAGCGACTGCGTGAGACGCTCGGGGGCGAAGTGCTGCCGCCGATCACGCCGGGCCGCCAACTGCGTCCGGAGGGCTTCTTCGGCACGGGCCGGGGCGACCAGTTGATCGACGTGGTGATCAGCGCGTCCGATTCGCTGGTGCAGAAGGGCAACGCCCGCCCCGGGACCTACCGGTTCCGCAAGTCCGCCCTGCAGGGCTGGATGCAGCGCAACGCCAGGCCCTAGCAGTCAGCAGGTCACAAGCAAGTCAGCAGGCCAGCGACCCACTGACCGGGGCACCGGAACTCGTCCGGGGTTCCGGGTGGTCGACCTCTGTTGCCACCGCTTCCTGAGCGCTGTCATCTTTGCGGGCGTCGACTCCCGGCGGTGGTCGGAACTGCCACGGGGTAGGGCATCGACGCGCGCGGCGTTGCGGGTTGACACGCGCGCCGCGGTCGCGTCGATGACGCACCCTGCGGCTCCACTTCGATTGGCGAACGCGCGAAAGAACAGACGCCCACCCGGCCGCGTTGGTCGGATGGGCGTCTGCGTGTTGTCGCCGGACCGTTCCGGCTAGTCGAGGAACGCCACGTGCCGCATGGCCGGGGCTTCGGTCTCCCGGTTCATCAGCACGCGGTGCCAGCCGTCCAGCACGACCGTCTGGTGATCGTCGTGCCGGATGCGGCCTCGGACGAAGACGCCCGCGTCGCGGACCATAATCCGCCAGAACCAGCGCCGGGCGGCCGGACTCCGCTTGCGCAGCGCCCGGTAGGCGTCCGGAGTCAGTCCGTTCGGGTAGGCGTCGGTCACGTAGACCTGCATGCCACCGTCGCGGACCAGGTACTCGCAGACGTGGGCCTTGCCGCCGCCGCGACGGAGCGGTTCGCCCCGCAGCACGCGGTGCCGGTCCACCGGCAGGTTCGGCTCCGGCAGGAAGAACCATTCACCCTGGCGGATGAACGCTTCGTTCCGACGGCGATGGCGACGCTTGCGCCGCACACCGACGCGGTCCTGCCGCTGTCGAACGGGAACCGGCTTGAGGGCCTCCATCGCCGTCTCGACGCTGGCGACCGAACGCCCCGGCACGGCCGCGACGAACCAGTGCCGCTCATCGTGGCCGCAGAGGAACTTCTCCTTCCGGCCGGCCGGTCCGGTGCGGGCCAGCAGCAGCAGGTGCCGCGCCCGCGGCCGGGCATCGATGACCTCGACACGAACGGCCCGCGGATCGCGGGTGATTTCGAAGAACTCACCTTCGCGATCGGTGCGGACGTCCAGGCGGATGTCCGCCGGGGCCGTCCAGCGCATCCGGACAAGTCCCGGGCGGTCGATCACCCGGGCCCGGGCACCAATCCGGGCAAAGTGCTTATGCAACAACCCATCCATCGGGTTTTCCTTTCCAAAGTCGCCGCGGGCGCGCCATGGCCGCGCGGCAGGGGTACTGCCTGTTGGTAGCGCATGCTGAACCCTGCAAGAGCGTTCAGCAGGCGCGTGAGCGCGTGACATCGCGTGTTGAATGGCCGCCTGACCAGAATCCGCCCGGCCTGCGCCGGACGTCAGCACAAGGCTAACGCAGCACGGGTCGACCGGAGCGGTCGGAGGTGGCGCTGTTTGATTCTGTACATCGCAGCATGACAAATCCTCGGGCAACGAAGTTGCTTTCGTGGAGAGTAGTATCGTTGTGGAGAGGGGGAAGTCAAGGAAAAAGTAGGGAACAGGGAACAGGGAACAGGGAATAGGGAACAGGGAACAGGGAACAGGGGCTCCGCTTCCTGCTGGCCGGGGCTCGTATCACTGATTCGTATGCAGCGCGATTACCGGAGACGGCGCATAGCTATCAGGGAAACCGTTGAGCGCGTCGCCCCCAACTGCGGCGTCAGGAGGGTCCACCTGTTCCCTGTTCCCTGTTCCCTGTTCCCTTCCCCCCGTGATCATTCAGCGTCCAGTCGTATTCGATGTAGTGAATCGCCGGCGGCTGGTCGGTTTGTTTCAGGCGGGCGCTGAGGGTCGGGGAGAACTGGGCCGGGTAGGCCAGCAGTTGCTTGTCCTTCTGCTTGAAGTCGTCGGCGTACCATTCGTACAGCTTGGTCAGGTGCACCGCATCCTCGGTCAGCTTCAGGAAGCGCGGATCGGCGTGCACCGCGCGGGCCTGCTCGGTCAACTGTTGTTCAAGCTTCGCACCGGTGTAGGCTTCGCGGCGCAGCGGGGGGCAGCCGACGCTGGCGCAGTTCAGTGCGAAGTGGATCCGCGGTTCCCTGAACACCGGGCGGATCTGCTGGTTCTCGATCTCGTCCAGCGTGTAGACCTTGCCACTGAGGTGCCAGCGGCGGGCCTTCCAGCGATCCGCTTCCGGAATGTCCATGATCGACTTGAGTGGGTAGTGGTCGAGGATCAGCCGCAGCGTGGCCGCGTTGTAGGCGTTGATCCAGAACGCCAGGCGCTCGTCGCGGTCGAGCTTGTCCAGGTCGGCCTTGTCGAGTGTATCGAGATAGGCATCGAGCGCCCGCTGGTTGCGCTTCAGGCTGGCATAGTCGACCCAGCCGTCGCTGGTCACGTGCCCGCGCAGGATCTGGTTGAACGGCCGGTGATCCACCGTCTGGGCGGAGGCCGAGGCGAGCACCCAGGCAACGATCAGCGCGGGCAGCGTGCGGTACATCATCCGGTCCTCTGCAGTGAAAACGTGAACGGGGCAAGGAGCAAACGGGTGGATTCGTCGGGTCGCCGGCCTCGCTCACTCGCAGCCTTCACCTGCTCACTTGATTACTGTTTCCCGGCGACACTGACCAGCAGCGGGGCCAGCACGCTCATCTTGGATTGCCGCAGGCGGGCGAATCCGGCCTGCTGGACCAGGTCGCGGACGCGGCTCCACGCGGCGTGGTGCACGTTTTTCTCGACCCCGGCCACGACGACGTCGAAGATCGTCCAGCCGATGACATTGTCGCGGAACCCGTCAATCAGGATCAGTATTCCATTCGGCCGCAGAACGCGGAAGAACTCCGCCACGGCGATCGGCTGGTGCGGGTAGTGGTGGAACGAGTTGCAGCAGGTCAGCACGTCGAAGCTGGCGTCGCGGAACGGCAGATGCTCGGCGTCGCCGCGGACCGCGGTCAGCTTGTCGGGGCAGTCGCCGCCGGCGAATTTCTCGGCCGCCCGGCGGATCATCTCGTCGGCGTAGTCCAGCCCGACCAGGCGCTCGGCGTCGTCATCGGCGGCCAGCAGCGACAGCAGGCTGCCGGTTCCGCAGCCGACGTCGAGCACGCGGAACGGACCGCCGCCGCGGGCCCGCTGCCAGGCGAGGATCTCGCGCTGACAGCGGCGAATGCTGGGAAAGAAGACCAGTTCGTTCAGCCGCGAGTTGTCGTAGGACAGCGCCCACTTCTCGAAATGGTCCCGGGCGTGCCGCTTGACCGCCGCCCGACGGGTTTCGCTGGTGTGATTCATGCCGGCAGTATCGGCGGACAGGTCGCCCAGGGGAACAGGATGCGGGGCGGCGGCCGGGCGATTTCCGGTTCCCGTTTTCGCGTGATCGCCGCGGCCTCGCGGGCATGCCGGGGCGCGATCGGGGGGGTAGAATGCGGCGGCAATTCGATGTGGATTGTGGATTCCGGGAATCGGTTCTGCCGATTGTTCTCTGAATCGCCCCTGTCCGGGGCCTCTGATCGGGAGCGTTTGTGGCTGACTGGCAGGCCTGGTTTACGCTGGCCACGATTGGTTTTGTCTTCCTGGTGATGACCCGCGGGGTACCCCCCGATTTTGCGCTCTGGGGTGGCACGATCCTGGTGGCCATCATCGGGATCATCACGCCGGAGCAGGTGCTGACCGGGCTGGCCGAACCGGCCGTGGCGACGGTCGGGGCCCTGTTCGTGGTCTCGGCCGCGATGCGCGAAACCGGCGCCCTCGACGTGATCGGGCGGCGCGTGCTGGGATCGGCCCGCACGGAAAAGGGCGCCCTGGCCCGGCTGATTCCGCAGGTGACGGTCCTCTCGGCCTTTCTGAACAACACGGCCGTCGTCGCGATGTTCGTCAACATGGTGGCCGACTGGTGCCGCCGGACGGGCGTCTCGCCGGGCCGGCTGCTGATGCCGCTGTCGTTCCTGTCGATCCTGGGGGGGATGTGCACGCTGATCGGGACCAGCACGAACCTGATCGTGCAGGACCTGATGGTCGCGCAGCCGCTGGTGCCGGGCGGCGAGGAGAAGATGCCCGGGTTGGGGATGTTCGAACTGGCCTGGATCGGCGTGCCGTGCGCGCTGGTCGGTGCGGTCTACCTGTACACGCTGGGTTCGCGGCTGCTGCCGGAGCGGCAGGACCTGATCGGGCACCTCGGCGAGGCGGCCCGCGAGTACACGGTGGAACTGCGGATCGAAGGGCACTGCCCGCTGGTCAACCAGACCGTCGAGCAGGCCGGCCTGCGACAGTTGCCGGGCCTGTACCTGGTCGAGATTGACCGTTCGAGCCGGATCATCTCGCCGGTCGAGCCGGACCAGACGCTGCTGGAGGGTGACGAACTGACCTTTGCGGGCGTGGTCAGCACGATCGTCGACCTCGAACGCATCCCCGGACTGGTGCCGGTTGCCGACGGGTACGTGACCGACGCGACCGAGCGGCGCCGGCGGCGCTACTGCGAGGCGGTCATCTCGGGTACGTCCCCGCTGCTCGGCAAGATTGTCCGCGAAAGCAACTTTCGGGCGATCTACAACGCCGCGATCATCGCCGTGCACCGCGGCGGAAAACGACTGGCCGGCCGGATCGGTGACATCCGGCTCGAACCGGGCGACACGCTGCTGCTGCAGAGCGGCCCGGGCTTTGTGGCCGCGAATCAGAACAACCCCGATTTCTACCTGGTCAGCAGCATCGACCAGGCCCGTCCGGTGCGGCACGAGCGGGCGGTGCTGGCGCTGGGTCTGCTGGTGGTGCTGATCGGTCTGCTGGCGTTCGGCAAGTCGATCGGCGTGGCGCCGCAGGTCGCGGCCCTGCTGATCGCGGGCCTGATGATCATGAGTCGCTGTCTGTCGACCGGGGATGCCCGTCGCAGCGTGGAACTGAACGTGCTGCTGACGATCGCCGGTGCCTTCGGTCTCGGGGCGGCCCTGAAGAGCAGCGGGGCGGCCGACATGATCGCCGGGCAGGTCGTGAGTCTCAGCGGAGGCGGCAGCCCGCACGTGGCGCTGGCGATCGTCTACGGCATCACGATGATCATGCACATGGTGGTGACCAGCAACGCGACGGCCGTGCTGATGTTTCCGCTGGCGATGAGCGTGGCCAGCGAGATGGGCGTCGACCTGCGGCCTTTCGCGATCACGGTGGCCTCCGCCTCGGCGGCCGGCTTCGCGACGCCGATGAGCTACCAGACCAACATGATGGTCTTCGGCCCGGGCGGGTACCGTTTCATGGACTTCATGCGCGTCGGCCTGCCCCTGCACCTGCTGCTATGGGGCCTGGCCGTGGCCCTGATCCCGATGATCTGGCGGTTTTAGGAGGGAGCGAGGGAAGGGAACAGGGAACAGGGAACAGGGGGTTCCGCTTCAGTCCGGCCATGGCTTGCTGGCTCGATTTCTTCCTCGTCTGCCCACCGGCTCGCCAGTCGTGCTCATTTCCTCACGTGCTCACGTGCTCACTTGCTTACTTGGTTACTTGTTTACTTGCTCACTGAAGAAGAACGCGGCGCCAGCCCGGGGGGGCGGACGCCGCGAACGTACGTGCGTGCCGGCCGGTCAGCGGTCGGCGCTCGCTCTCTCACAGAATCAGTCGTTCACGCAGGATCCGTTCACGACCGTCCGGGCCGGCGGAGCAGGCTGAGGCCGACCAGCAGCATGAGGCCGGTGGCCGGTTCGGGGATGGCCGGCAGGCCCAGCACCATCGTCGGGAAGAAGCCGTTGGCGTTCAGGCTCGAGTCCTGGATCCAGATGCTGCTGACGGACTGGCCGCTCGCGATGCCGAAGCTCGACAGGTCGAGGCTCTGCAGCGTGGGGATGGCCGTGGCCGTGCTGTTACCGAGCGAACCGGTCTGCTGGGCGCTGCCGAGCAGATCGCTGGGCTGCGTGGCGCCGCCGGCGAACGCGTAGTAGGGGATCGAGTCGACGCCGCCGGTCCGGAACTGCGGCGTGCCGCTCGACTGCACCAGGTTGGCGTTGGTGCCGTCGAACGAGACGAAGTAATCGGTCGGGTTGGACTGGCCGCCGCTGGCGAAGTCGAAGGCGATCGACATGACCAGCAGGTCCGGTCCGGCGTCATTCCGGACCGGTTCGTCGAAGTCCAGGCGGAAACCTTCGGACCCCGCGCTGAAGTCGCCGGGCCCCTCGCCCGCATCGAGGAAACCGGTGTTGATCCACTGGTCGCTCATCGCCTGGTCGCGGCTCGAGTCCAGCGGGTCGGCATACAGCAGCACGGTCCGGTTCGAGCCCGGCACGTTGATCGACGCCAGGTCGCCGCTGATCATCTCGTCGTACTGGTACAGGTAGTCGACCCCGCCGCGATTGACACCGACGTTGCGCAGGCCGACCTTGTCGCCGGCCGTCCCGCCGAACGTGCCCACCAGGTTGACCTGTCCGAGCGCGGAACCGACCAGCAGGCCGAACAGGGCGGTCTGCAGCAGGCCGCGCATGCCTACTTTGTGCATCTTTCTCTCTCCATTTGTATGAACAAGGGCGCAACCGCGCCCGGAAGGGCCTCCAAGCGGTGGTAGGCACCCCCGCGCGGGGGAATCAAGCCCGGTCTGCGCGGTCTCGGCCGGCCGGGCGGGAAGCTTTGGCGGGGGCGGCGCTTACGATTATGTTAGGTTTCAGCAAAAGTGCCGGACCGGCTCGGGAAACGGGGAACGAATACAACAAAGTCGTAGCATTCCTGAAAGCCGACACGAGTTCACGCCGGCAAACGAGAGGTTGGCATGGATGAAGGCAGGGCCGGGCGGCGGCACTACAGCCTGGCACCGATCGAGCGGGCCGACGCCCGCGTGCTGGTGCTCGGAACGATGCCGGGGGCGGTCTCGCTGGCCGAGCAGCGGTACTACGCGCATCCGCACAACGCGTTCTGGCCGATCATGGCCGCGGTCTGCGGGTTCGCGGCGGATGCCCCGTACGCGCAGCGCTGCGCGGGACTGCGGGCGGCGCGGATCGCGGTCTGGGACATGCTGCACGCCTGCGAGCGCGAGGGCAGCCTGGACCTGAACATCCGCAACGCCCGGCCGAACGACATCGAGGGCTTCCTGGTCCGACACCCACAGGTCGAGCGGGTGCTGCTGAACGGCGGGCACGCGGAGAAGTTCTTCAAGCGGTTCGTCCGCCTGCCGCGCGCGGTCGAAGTGCTGCGGATGCCGTCGACAAGCCCGGCCAACGCGCGGATGAAGAAAGCCGAGAAGGTGTCCGTCTGGAGCGCTGCGCTTCAGTAAGCAAGTCAGCACGTAAGCAAGTGAGCGGGAGAGAGTGCGCGACGTGGCGCACTACCAGCAGCCTGAACCGTAGACGCTCAGCAGCAGTGCGATGTCAGACAGATCGACCGTCCCGTCCCCGGTCAGGTCGCCCTGCAGGTCATCTCCCGTGGCCCCGAACTCGCCCAGCACGATCGCCAGTTCTGTCAGGTCGATCTGCCCGTCGCCGTTGATGTCGCCGGGGCAGGGCGGGCACTGGTAATGGCTGGTCCACGTCGTCCTGTCCAGAGTCAATCGGGCGGCGTGCGCGAGGTCTTCCACGTAGCGCCCGCGGCCTTCGTCGAACCGCCAGTACGCCAAGAGGTCGGGGTGGTCGGGATCGACCGGCCGGTCCATGTACAACTGCACCGAAGCCTGCGTTCGCAGTTGGCCCCAGATGCGAATCTCGTCGAGCACACCTTCGAAGCCGGATCCGCCAAAGCTCAGTCCTGTGGCCAACTCTGAGGCAGGCGGCGCGAGCGGAGGCCGGTCCCACGTGCCGGCCACGCCCTCACCGTTCACGTAGAGCTTGGTGTTGCCAAGGCCGAACGTGTGCGAAAGCGAGATGTGCGCCCACTCGTCGGCCGGAACGACCGGTTCGATCGTACTGAATGTGTACGGGGTGCCGTCGGGCGCGGCGTACATGAACTCGACGCGGCCCTGATCGAGAAACAAACCGTAGTTGCGTATCAGTTCCGATCCCTTTTGCAGGACTCTGCCGGTGCGTCCGCTTTCGTCCACACGGACAAGGACCTCGAGGCACATGTCGCGGCCATGCTTGATCTGCAGAATCGGCCGCGACGGCGCGGAAGCGCTGGAAGGATTTTGAAAGCGAACCGCGCCGCCCAGGTCCACGGGGCCGAGCACCTGGCACTCGTCCGGCACGAAGTCGCCGTTGCAGTCGATGCTGGATCCGACGGTCGTGTCACACGTGTCCGGTGCGAAGTTCCCGTTGCAGTCCTGGTAACCGACGCAGTCGTCACCCAAGCCGTCGCCATTGCAGTCGCTGCCGCAGCCGAGGAAGAACTGCCAGATCGCGCCACGGCCACCCCGGAACAGCAGCGTGTTGATGCCGACGGCGATGTCCGGAACTCCGTTGCCATCCAGATCGCCAAGCGGCGCGAACGACCAGCCCATCCCACTCGGGGCCGCTTCGGCGATGGTCCCGTTGTCCCGGGCAATGCGTCGAAAGTCGACAATGCTGCCGTCCGGCGCCAGCATGACCAGCCACACCACGCCGCGTACCCCTTCATCGCTGGGGGCACCCACGAAGAGTTCCCGGATTCCATCACCGTTCAGGTCCGGGATCGTGGCAAGCCCGCGTCCGAAGTCGTTGTCGTTCCGCACCACGCCGCCGTATGCGTTGTTCAAGTCCGAACTGATCGTCACGCGCGACAGTTCCGTCGTGAAATCCTGGCGGTAGATGATGTGGATCTCGTCCGCGTGCGGTGTGCCGACGATCACGTCGTCGATCCCGTTTTCGTCCAGGTCCCCGATCGACACGATCGAATAACCGAAGTTCGATGATCCGGAAGTCACCGGCGCGACCGAGTCGGCCGTACCATCCGAGTTGACGCTCACCCGGTAGATGTCGCCCCAGCCTCCGACCATCAGGTCGAGCCGACCGTCATCATCCTCGTCACCCAGCACGGCGATGCCGCGCCCGAAACTGGCCTGTCCCCCGACCTCGAAGTCGGCCCCGTTGATCCGCTGCTCGGCCTTGACGGTTCCGTCAGGATTCAGGAACAGGATCCAGAGCGAACCCGCGACATCGAGGCTTCCCGGAGCGCCCACCGCCAGATCAGGAACGCCGTCGCCGTCCAGATCGCCCAGGCCCGCCAGCTTGATACCGAACAGGCTGCCCGCGGCCAGCGGTCCGACGAACCCGTTCTCGCCGGCCCGGATCACGATCGTGTCTCGCACGGTTCGATCCGGCTGCATCAGCAGGATCGCGATCTCCCCGGCCGACTCCAGCACGTTGTTCGGATCGCGCCGATCGTCCCAGCCTGGAACCCCCACGGCCAGGTCGGATTCACCGTCGCCGTCTACGTCACCAAGATTGGTCAGTCCGCTGGCAAAAGACGTGCGCGCCGGAATCGGCATGTCCAGGCCACCCTGGTCACGGTCGATCTTGACTTCGCTGACAATCAGTTGTCCAGGGACCGGGGGTGCCAGCGCGAACGCGGCCAGCGCTCCAGCCAGAATCCGTCCCAGCATCCTCATCGCACCTCTCGCGGATGTCCTGACCTGCTGACCTGCTTACTTGCTTACTTGCTGACCTGCGCCGCGTGCATGGCGTGGATCTGCGCCATCAGCTTCTCGAACATCTCGAACGTCAGCGCCTGCGGGCCGTCGCTCTTGGCCGTGGCCGGGTCGGGGTGCGTCTCGACCATGATCCCGTGCGCGCCGACCGCCAGGCTGCCGGCCGCCATCTGCGGGATCCAGCGGTACGTGCCGCAGGCGTGCGACGGGTCGACGATGATCGGCAGGTGCGTCCGCTCGCGGCAGACCGGCACCGCGCTCAGATCGAGCGTGTTCCGCGTCGCCGTCTCGAACGTGCGAATGCCACGCTCGCACAGGATCACCTGCTGGTTGCCGGCCGCCAGGATGTACTCGGCCGCACCGAGCCATTCGTCGATGTCGGCCATCATGCCGCGCTTGAAGAGGATCGGCCGGTCGACCTTGCCGAGTTCCTTCAGCAGCGAGAAGTTCTGCATGTTGCGGGCGCCGATCTGCAGGATGTCCGCCTGCCGCGCGACCGGCTGGACGTCCGACGGGTGCATCACCTCGGTCACGATCGGCAGACCGAACGTGCGGCCGGCCTCTTCGAGAATGTCGAGTCCCTCGTAGCCCATGCCCTGGAACGAGTAGGGCGAGGTCCGCGGCTTGAAGCAGCCGCCGCGGAGCAGGTGCCCGCCGTTCTCCTTGACGACCCGGGCACAGGCGAAGATCTGGTCACGCGATTCAACCGAGCACGGCCCGGCGATCACGACCGGTTCCGCGCCGCCGATCGTGACGTTGCCGACCTGGATCAGCGTGTCCTTCATCCGGCCGGCCCGCGAGACCAGCTTGTAAGGCTTCTTCTCGAGCTGCTGCATGACCGAGGCGGTCGGGGCGCTGGCCGCCTTCGGCTCGGCCGGAACCTTCGGGCGCGATGCGCCGGCGGGCTTCGGCTCGGCCGGGCGGTTCTCGCGGGTCGTCCGGGCCGGGTAGGAGCCGAGCACCTTCAGGTAGCTGGTGTTGGCGGTCAGTTCGCGCAGCCCGGTCTGGACCTGCTGGCTGGCGAGGTTGCCTTCGAAGTCGATGTAGAACAGGTACTCCCACGGGTTGTTCGGCCGCGGGCGACTCTCGAGCTTGGTCAGGTTCAGGTGATGGTCGGCCAGCGTGTTCAGGCAGCGGAGCAGCGCGCCTTCCTCGTGCTTGGTGGCGAGGATCACCGACGTCTTGCAGGGGATCCGCTCGTCGACGGTGACCGGCTCGCGGGCGACGACGACGAAGCGGGTGAAGTTCTCCTTCTGGTTGGCGATGCCCTGCTTGACCACGTGCAGCCCGTAGATCCGGGCCGCTTCGGCGTTGGCGATCGCGGCCTGCGAGAGATCCTGCTCGTCGCGGATCTTGCGGGCGGCCATGGCGGTGTCGGTGAAGGATTCGACGTGCGTGTCCTTCAGGCGGCGGAGGAACTCGCTGCACTGGGCCAGGGCCTGGGGATGCGAGTAGACCCGGCGGATGTGGCTCAGCGGCACGTCCTCGATCGCCAGCAGGCAGTGTTCGATCTTCCAGATGTCCTCGCCGACCAGCACCAGGTTCATCCGGGCCAGCAGGTCGTAGGACTCGTTGATCGAGCCGGCCGTGGTGTTCTCGATCGGAAGCATCGCGTAGTTGCAGCCCCCGTCATGCACGGCCTGGAGCATCTCCTCGAACGAGTCGTAGCCGCGATACTCGACCTCGACGCCGCGCGGGCCGAAGTGCTTCTGGGCCACCAGGTGGCTGTTGGCCCCGTCCGTGCCCTGGTAGCCGACGACCAGCACGTCCGCGGCCGTCCGGTCCGGGTTGTCGCGGTCGACCAGGTTCTGCTGCTGGCGGCGGACCGAGTGGTCGAGGATCTCGCGGAACAGGCGGGTGACCAGGTGCGGGTCGACGTCGGCATCCTTGGCCCGGGCCACCAGCCGGGCCAGCAGTTCCTGCTCGCGGGTCAGGTCGCGCAGGCCGCCCTCGGCCGTCAGCTTGGCCTGGCCGATGGTCGTGATGACCTGCTGCCGGGCCGCGAGGGCGTCGACGATGTTGCCGTCGATTTCGTCGAGCTTGTTGCGCAGATCCTGGATTTCGCGTTGCACGGTGGATCCCCCAGCGGATTTTCTTCCCGGACCGGCCGGGTCAATTGGATTCTGCATTGTACCGATTGGCACAGTCAGGCGGTAACGGAATCGGCTCGCGCCGACCGGGACCGGTAATGCATGCGGTGAGGTCGAAGACTCCCATGAGCAAAAAAAACGGACCCTGCCGAAGGGGGGGCAATAAGCCGCCCGCATCCGCGTTGGTCTCGTTGGGCGGCGGGGAACCCGCGGATTCGCCGCCGCTCGCATCGAGCAACCAGGATGAACATCGGAAGAAAAGGAGAAAAGCATGCGGAAGTTGCGTGCGCTGCTGCAATCCGGAACGATCGCAGCCGTCTGCGGACTGAGCCTCGCCGGCTGCCCGGACGGGAACAGCCAACTCAGCGACCTGGCGGCCGGTCTGCTGGACCTGTCCCAGGAGGAAGTCGCCTCGCTGCTGAGTGACTTCGCCTCCGGCGGCGACCTGCCGGACGTGGACCTGGTCGCCATCGACGACATCCCGGACCTCGACCCGTCCACCTTCGCCGCCATTGAGGGCAGCTTCGAGGACGTGGACGTCTCCGAGGACGAATTCGTCGAGCAGATCACCGGACCCGAGAACCGCCCCGACGACCGTGACGACGTCATCGTCGCCCGCGGTCGACTGGCCGGGCGGTTCATGAACGACGAGCCGGGCAGCAGTTCGGACGAGAGCGGCGGCGTCTTCGAAGGCCGCTGGTTCGGCGCCGGCGGCGCGGTCCGCGGCGTCCTGCGGGGCCGGTACGAGCCGCTGCCGCGTGCAGAGCTCCCGCCCAACTTCGTCGGGGGCGGCGTCTTTGAAGGGCACTACCTGGCGGAGGACGGCGAGTTCCGCGGCTACCTGCGCGGCACCTACGGGCACGCCCGCAACGGCCGCGGGCGGTTCGCCGGAAACTGGCACGATCAGCACATGCGGCTCATCGGCACGCTCGGCGGCGCCTGGGACGAGCAGCCGAATCGCAACGGCGGCACGTTCGGCGGGCACTGGGCCGCCTTCGACATCTGCGAGGAAGCCGACAGCATGGACGATGATGACCTGCCGGGCGATCTGCCCGCGCAGATGCGCGAGCCGACCGCGGCCGACGATGCCGCCGCCTTCGACCGGATCGAGGACGAACTCGACCTGCTGGATGCCGGCAGCCTCGAGGCGTTCTTCGCCGACCAGGCTGACCTGATCGACGAAGACACGACCGACGGGGAGATCGACCTGCTGGAAGACACGAGCCTGTGCGTTGACGGGGCCGGCCTGCTGCGCGGCTGGCATCGCCGCGGCTTCCCGGACGGTTTCGATCCGAATCATCTGCCGGATGCCGACGGCGTCTGGCGGGCCCGCTGGCGGAGCGCCTCGGGCCAGCGCCGCGGTTATGTCAACGGGCTCTGGGAACTGCGCCCGCGGCCGGGACAGGCTGATCCGAACGAGGCCGACCCGAACGACGACGGCGGCTTCGATGGCGGACTCGATCGGCACCCGGGCGCCAAGGGCTACCTGGTCGGGCGGGTCTTCAACGACAACGACGAGCAGGTCGGCACGATCCGCGGCCGGTTCGGAATCGGGCGCCGCGGCGTCGGCGTCTTCGCCGGCCGGTACTTCAACAACGATGACGAACTGGCCGGGGCCCTGCGTGGCCGCTGGGCCAAGTCGCGCGGCCGCCGCGGCGGACCGCTGTTCGGCGCGTGGATCCACCTGGACGACGAGGGTGGCGACGACGGCGACGACGATCCGAATGCCCCCACGGGCGGATAGTCACGGACACTGCCCGGACCTGAGCAAACAGGGACAGTCACCAGTCGCGGGATTGGTGGCTGTCCCTCTTCGTTTCGAGCGTGTGCCCGGAGCCTCCGTCACGCACCGGCGAGGGTGGCCGCGCCGAGGACGCCGGCCTGGTCGGTCGCCAGGGCCGGGCCGCGGATTTCGAAGCCGGCCGGGATCAGCGTGGTGGGGGGCGGGGTCCACATCGCGCGGACCTCGTCGAGCAGGTTCGGATCGTGGTCCAGCACGCCGCCGCCGAGCATCACCACCTGGGCCCGCAGCAGGTGGACCAGTTGCAGGACGCCGAGCCCCAGGCGCAGGCCGGCCACCGCGCGCCGGGCGGGATCGGACAGGGCCGGTCCCCGCACGCAGGCCTCCAGGCAGCCCCGGGCTCCGCAGGCGCACGCCGGGGCGTCCTCGGCCGTATCGACGATCACGTGTCCGAAGTGGGCCGGGCCGTCGGTGCTCAGGTCCTGCAGTTTCCCCGCCACCACCAGGGCACCGCCGACGCCCGTTCCGAGCGAGAGGTACAGGAAGCGATGCGGTGCGCCGGGCAGCGCGGCATGCTGTCCGACCGCGGCCGCGCCGACATCGCTGGCCAGTGCGACCGGCAGTCTGAGGCGATTGGCGAGGTCTTCGTCGGGTGTGTGTCCTTCCAGGAACGGCAGGTTCAGGGCCCGCTGCACGACATGCGTGTCGGGATCGAAGCGTCCCGGCAGGCCGAGTCCGACCGCGGTGACCGGGTGTTCCTCGCGGAGGCCGTCGATCGCCGCGGTCAGCGTGTCGAGCAGCGCGGGATACTCCTGCGGCGTGGGGAACCGCTGCTGGTCGACGATGCGGGCCCGCTGGACCAGCGCGATCCGCGTGTGCTGCCCGCCGATGTCGACGCCGATACGCATCATGCTGCCGGTCTCTTCCAAGGAGGATTCCGCCGCCGAAGGGAGAAGCTGAAGACCTGGGGCGTGAACGCGGAAACGGCGAAGCGAGGATCGGCAGGCCGGCCTCGTTCACCATTCACGCTGTCACGTTTTGACCACGAAGGTGACATCGATTTCGACCGCCGAGTTCAGCGGCAGATGGGCGACGCCCACCGCGGCCCGGGCATGCCGGCCGGCGTCGCCGAAGACGTCCTTCAGCAGATCGCTGGATCCGTTGGCGACCAGGTGCTGATCGGTGAAGCCTTCGTGCGACGAGACGTAGACGACCACCTTCAGCACGTTGGCGATCCGGTCGATGCCACCGGCGGCCTCGGCTCCGACCGCCATCGCGTTGATCGCGCACAGGCGGGCGGCCTGCTGGGCGTCGTCGAGGCGCACCTCGCGGCCGACCTGTCCGCTGTAGATCACCTTGCCGTCGCGGGTCGGGATCTGGCCGCTGAGCAGCAGCAGGTCGCCGTGACGCGCGCAGGGCACGTACGAGGCCACCGGCTTGGGGACCGGGGGCAGCTTGATACCGAGTTCGGCCAGTCGCTGGCTGGGCGTGCTCATGCGGGTTCCTCCTCGTTGCGGGTGTCGCTGGCTTCGGCGGGCGCCTCGAGCGTGTCGGCCTCGGCCGAGACGATCCGCGGGCGCGGATGCCCGTCAGCGGCGGTCCCGGCCGGGCCGTCCTCGTCGTCGGCGGGGACTTCGACCTGGCGGAAGAGATAGATTTCGTGGCCGACGCCGTCCTGCTCGGCGCGGACGACCTTGTTGCGGATCAGTTCGAGGATGGCGAGGAAGACGCCGATGATCTCGGCCCGGTCGCGGCGTCCGGTCAGCATCTGGCGGAGCGAGACGGTCTGGTCCTCGTCGAGTCGGGCGACGATCCGGTCCATGTAGGCGGCGATCGGGGTGTCGTCGACGCGGACGTCGTGCGTGCTGCGCTGCCCGGTGGCGCTGAGGATCTTGCTGAAGGTCGAGACCAGGTCCCAGATCTCGGCCTCCTCGAGTTCCAGGCCCTGCATTTCGCGGGGCAGTTCGGCCGGAACGCGGACGTAGCGGCGCTGCCGTTCGGCCGCGGCCGAGCCGAGGGCCCGGGCGGCGTCCTTGAAGCGTTTGTATTCGAGCAGTTGGCGGACGAGCTGGGCGCGGGGGTCGTCGTCCTCGTCGTCGAGGGCTTCGACCGGCGGCGTCGGCAGCAGGGCGCGGGTCTTCATCTCGACGAGGGTGGTGGCCATCACGAGGAAGTCGCTGACGTTGTTGGGTTCGAGTTGTTCGAGTACGCGGATGAACTCGAGGTACTGGGCGGTGACGCGCGCGATCGGGATGTCCTCGACATCGAGTTCGTCGCGGCGAATCAGGTACAGCAGCAGGTCGAGGGGACCGCTGAAGATGTCGATCTGAACGCGGTAATCAGACAGGGGCCCGTCCTCCCGTGACGATGCCGCAGGCGGCCCGCACGTCTTCCATCACCGGTTCGGCGATGGCGCGGGCCTTCCGGGCGCCGGCCCGCAGTATATCCTCAACGTCGTCCGGGCGGGCGGCCCAGGCGGCCCGGGCTTCGCGGCGCGTTCCGAACTGCTCTTCGTAGAGTTCGTAGACCCGCTTCTTGGCGTCGCCGTAGCCCATGCCCCCGGCCCGGTAGCGCTGGGCCCATTCGGGCAGTTCCTCGGCCGGGGCCAGCAGTTTCAGCAGGGCGAAGACGTTACAGGTCTCGGGGTCCTTGGGGTCCTCGACGGGCGTGCTGTCGGTCACGATCGCCATGATCCGCTTGCGGGTCGCCTTGGGTGCCCCGAACAGTTCGATCGTGTTGCCGTAGCTCTTGCTCATCTTCTGGCCGTCGATGCCGGGGACGACCGGGGCCTCGCCGAGCAGCGGTTCGGGGCGGACGAGCACGTCGCCGTAGATCGTGTTGAAGTGCCCGGCCATGTCCTGGGTCATCTCGATGTGCTGGACCTGGTCCTTGCCGACCGGGACGGCGTTGCTGCGATAGATCAGGATGTCGGCGGCCATCAGGATCGGGTAGCAGAACAGTCCCATCGAGGGGCTGATGCCGCGGGCGGTCTTGTCCTTGTAGGAGTGGGCCCGTTCGAGCAGGCCCTTGCCGGTGACGGTCGCGAGGATCCAGGTCAGTTCGGTGACTTCGGGGATGTCGCTCTGGCGGAACAGGCAGGCCTTCTCGGGATCGAGCCCCATCGCGAGGTAGTCGAGGGCGACGTCGCGGGTAAGCTGGACAAGCTGCTCGGGGTCCTGGACGCTGGTCAGCGTGTGATAGTTTGCGATAAAGTAGAGCGCTTCGTACTGGTGCTGCAATTCGATGTGCTGGCGCATGGCACCGAAGTAGTTGCCCAGATGGAGGGCGCCGGAAGGTTGAATTCCGGAAAGAACCCGCATGCGAATGCTCCGTTGTCGTCGCGGGACGCGTGGCGGATCCGCCGCGCCGTCCGGGCTGCTGTTGACCAACTTCTACCTGCTGCCGAGCGTCGCGGAAAGGCCTGCCGAACATGTCAGACCCGTACAATGCCACGATTACGCGGATCGACGAGTTTAACGAGTACCTGGCGGTATTTCACATCAAGCCCGACGAAGGCGAGGTCCCCGCGTTCGAGCCCGGCCAGTTCACCACGCTCGGACTGATCGACCCGCAGGCCGAACCGAAGATCGGCAAGGACGGCCAGCCGAAACCGAAGCTGATCAAGCGGGCCTACTCGATCGGTTCGTCCAGCGGGCGCCGCGACCAGATGGAGTTCTTCATCATCCTGGTCGAGGACGGCGCCCTGACACCGCTGCTCTGGAAGGTCGGCGTCGGCGGACGGATCTGGATGTCCAGCAAGATCTCCGGCGATTTCACGCTCGAGTCGGTCCCGGACGGCAAGGATCTCGTGCTCGTCTCGACCGGCACCGGGCTGGCCCCCTACATCTCGATGATGCGCCGCTACCACGCCGAGCGGCGCTGGAACCGCTGGGTGATCATCAACGGCGTCCGCTACGCCAAGGATTTCGGCTACGTCGATGAACTGCGGGCGATGGAGGCCGCCCACGACGACCTGGTCTACCTGCCGCTGGCCACCCGCGACGACACCTGGACCGGCCTCAAGGGCCGCGTTCCGACCATCCTCGAACCGGAAGCCTTCCGCACCCACGCCGGCGCTCCGCTCGACCCGGACCAGTCCCACGTGTTCCTCTGCGGCAACCCCCAGATGATCGACGACGTCGAAGCCGGCCTGCTCGACCGCGGCTTCACCACCCACAAGAAACGCGAACCCGGCAACATCCACCTGGAGCGCTACTGGTAGGTCCGCCGGGCGCGGCCTTTCCGCGCCGGGACCCCACTCTCAGGCGAGCAAAACCGGGACCCTCCCGCACTTCGACTGTGGCCGGGACGTTTTTTTTTCCGATCACGTGTAAGACTGCGGCGCGGGTTGGCCAATCCATTCCAGCGACGCTCGGGAGCGTCCGGGTGCCCTGGCACCCGTGATCTGCGGCCGTTGCGCCGGCAGTTCGGTACATGTTCGGTCCGTTAAGGAGACGTTCGAATGAAGAAGTGGATGTGCGTAGGAACCCTGGTCCTGGCCGCGAGCCTGATTGCCACGACCGGCGGCTGCCCGGCTCTGTTCGGGGTGCCCAACGGTGACATGATGGGGGATGGCTCGGGCGACGGCTCCGGCGACGGCTCCGGTGACGGCTCGGGCGATGGCAGTGGCGACGGGTCCGGCGACGGCAGCGGCGACGGCTCGGGTGATGGCTCGGGCGACGGGTCCGGCACCGGCGGTCTGACCTTCAAGAAGACCAGCATCGACGTCCGGCACGACGCCGGCCTGCAGTGCGGCGAGGACCTGATTGCCTTCGGGACCGGTTCGCTCAGCGGTGTCAGCTACATCATGCCGTCGGCCGGCGAGACGCCGACCGCCCTGGGTGACGACTACGACAGCGGCGCCTTCCGTGTCGGTGGCCGCAACATCTACCTGCCGAACGGCGTGACCAGCGGCAGTTCGTTCCAGATGTCGGTCTACAACGTCGACACGATGAAGACCACGACCTTCCCCGAGAACGAGATTCGTCTGCGCAACATCCTGGATCCCCGGGCCGCCGGCGGGATCGAGGCGGACGGCAACTACTGCGTGGTGATCAACGACAAGAACAGCGTCGATGACGAGAAGATCCTCAAGGTGATCGACGCCAGCATGGATCCGCCGGTCCTGATCGCTTTCGACACCAACCCGACCGACTTCTCGAACCAGGTCGACCAGGTTGCGATCGACGCCGAGACCAAGACCGTCGTCGCGATCGACGGCGACATGATCTACGTCTACGACATCGACAACCCGATGGCCGCCCCGACCGTCTGGGACCTCGGCAACGGTGGTCGCGGCCTCGATGACGAGCGCGTCGGTCTCAGTGGCGGCTACCTGTTCTGCGGCGTCAGCCAGAGCACCGGCCCGGCCCACGCCACGATGATCAACATCAGCGACGGCAGCTTCGCCGAAGCCAACGGTCCGGACGCGCAGCGCGAGTACGCCATCGGCGGCATGCTCTACCACTACTACGCCAACGACACCGCGGCCGACAGCCTCGGCGGTTCGGCCCGCAGTGCGGTCGGCACCGTTCCGAACCAGGCCAACACCAAGGTCACGCCCGAGCAGTACCTCGACGGCTCGACCACCAACAACGGCGCCCTGGGCTACAACCAGACGACGTCGATCACCCCGAGCGGCAGCTACATCTTCACGGCCGGCAGCACCAGCCTCGGCTCGGGCGAGTTCCTGCAGTACTCGACCGGCGGCAACTGGACCGCCCCGGCCGATGCGACCGGGACCTCCGAGTACGGCATCCCGGCCACCGACGTCCACTGCAGCGACGACTGCGTCGCGTACAAGACGGCCGACGAAACCACGGCCGGCACGGACACCAAGCTGGGCTACGCGGTCCTGAACGGCAACTAAGCCGGACAACCGCCAAGTCGCGAACAACAGGGCGCCGTCGAGCACAGGCTCGGCGGCGTCCTTTTTCTTAGTAAGCAAGTGAGCAAGTAAGCAAGTGAGCAAGTAAGCAGGTCCGCAAGTATGCAGGTGCGCACGCGGGACGCGGGGTGCGTCCTCGGGGTGCGACGCGGGGTGCTCCTCGGGGTGCGTCCTCGGCCCGGAACGTAGGGTGCGTCATCGACGCGGCAGACCGCGGCCGCATGCAACGCGGGCGCCGCGGGCGTCGATGCCGCACCGCGTGGCAGCCGCACGCAGTCCCCCACCCTTCCGCTCGCTGCGCTCGCTCAAGGGTAGGGCACCCGGGCTTCCGACTTCCCGTTCCAGTTCCCGTTCCTGTTCCCGTTCCCGTTCCTGTTCCCTGTTCCCGGTTCCCTGTTCCCTTCCCCGGCCCCTTGTTCCCTTCTCCGGCCCTGTTCCCTTCCCCGGCCCCGGGGTCCTTCCCCCACCGCTGTTCCCTTCCCCCGCCGCTGTTCTCTTCCCTCGGCCTCCGTTCTCTGTTCGTCGCGGGGTTCCGATCGTAGCATGCCGCGTATGCCTGATTCGCCGGACACTGAAAGCCGTGATCCGCGTCCGGCCGTCGTGGTTGCGCTGCAGTCGAGTTTCTCGTCGGTGCGGGAGATCCGTGCGCCGCATCTGCCGGAGGAACTGCACGAACCGATCCGGGCGGCCGGGGCGGCTTGGCGGGATCCGAAGGCGGTGGCCCGCCGCCTCGACGAACTGCGACAGCAGCACGACCTGCCGGGCCTGGCGATCTGGTACGCGCTCGAGAAGAACGCGCCGACCGTCCCGCAGCCGCTCGACCTGCCGTTCGAACCGCTGGAACTCGACGAGGGGCGGGCGCCGCTGGCCGAACTGGTGGCCGAGGCGCAGGCCGACGAGCAGACCCGCCGCAGCAACGCGTTCCGGCGCGGGCTGGTGCGGATCGGCCTGCCGGTCTTCGTGCTGCTGCCGCAACTGTTCAACGGTGTGACCCAGATCCTGATTCATCGCAGCCGTTCGGTTGTGCTGCTGTGGGTCGGCATCATCGGTGTGCTGGTGCTGGCGTTCGGGCTGGTCTGGTGGCTGGCCGACGACTGGTTCATCGTCCCGGGCGGGATCGTTGTCCGCCGGCGCCTGATCGGGCGGGTCGGCGAGCGCCTGCGGCTCTACACCCCGGCCGACGCGCTGCTGATCATCCGCCAGAACCAGCCCGGCTACATCCTCGAAATCTGGCAGGACGGGCGTCCGCGCCAGCGAAAGGTCACCGAACTCGAAGCGGCCGCCGCGCTGGGCGCCTGGCAGAGCAAACTGCCACCACCGGACCTGTCGCAACTCTCCGACCTGATGCACGCGGGGGAGAGGTAGCGGGGGGAAGGGAACAGGGAACCGGGAACAGGGAACAGGGGGTTCCGCTGCGCTCTGGCCGGGGCCTGCTTTCGACGCGCTTGCGGCCGTGCTGCCTGCTCCCTTGCTCACTTGCTTACTTGCTTACTCCTCGGGGTGCCCCATCCTTGAGTGAGCGCAGCGAGCGGAAGGGTGGGGGACTGCATGCTGCTGCCACGCGGTGCGGCATCGACGCGCGCAGCGTTGCGGGTCAACCAAAAGCGCCGCGACGGCGTCGATGACGCACCCTACACCTCCGACCTGATGCACACGGGGGAGAGGTAGCGGGGGGAAGGGAACAGGGAACCGGGAACGGGGAACAGGGGGTTCCGCGGCGCTCTGGCCGGGGCCTGCTTTCGAAGCGCTTGCTGCCGTGCTGCCTGCTCCCTCCCTTGCTCCCTCGCTCCCTTGCTCCCTTGCTCCCTCGGTCCCTGGCTCCCTGGCTCCCTCGCTCCCTGGCTCCCTCGCTCCCGCTCCCTGCCCCCCGGCTCCCTCGCGGGCCGACTTGCGTTAGAATCCTCCAGCAGTCAGCCGGTTCGGCGGGAGGATGGCATGAGCATGACGGAGTCCGCGGCCGACGCTGCGGCGTTGCAGACGGTCGAGGGAACGGCGTCCGAGGCCTGGGGCGAGCGACTGACCATCGGATTCGGCATGGCGGCCGCGATGTGGGGCGTCGGATTCCTCGCCCGCCTCCCGGAGGTGGAACTGCCCGGCGCGGTCGTGTTCATCGTCCTGCACGCCTGCCTGCTGCTCGGCGGTCTGCTGGCCGGCAGCATCGCCCGGGCGGCCCAGGCCGGGCTGATCACCGGCCTGATCAATCTCCTGATCCTCGGCGCGGTCCTGCGGAACCTCGACGGAACCTTCAACCAGTACGCACTGCTCTGGGTGCCCGCGACGCTGGCGCTGTCCGCCGGCCTCGCGGCCCTCGGCCGCGCGCTGGCGGGCGAGCGGCACCGTTCGGTCGATGGCGATCCCTGGCCGATGCGCTTCGGGCTGGTCACGATCGGCGCGACGCTGCTGCTGATCGGCGTCGGCGGCAGCGTCACCGGCTACGAGGCCGGCCTGGCCGTCCCCGACTGGCCGAACTCGTTCCGTTACAACATGTTCCTGTTCCCGCTGGCGAAGATGACCGGCGGAATCTACTTCGAACACGCCCATCGCCTGCTTGGCACGCTCGTCGGTCTGACCACGCTGGTCTTCATGATCTACGTGGCCGGCTTCCGTGAACAACGCACGTGGCTGCGGGTGGCGATCGTGATCGCCTTCGTACTCGTCTGCGTGCAGGGCCTGCTCGGCGGCCTGCGCGTCACGGGCCGGCTGACGACCTCGATGGACGCGGCCGACCTGGCGCCGAACACGACCTACGCGATGATCCACGGAACGCTGGCACAGGTGTTCTTCTCGCTGCTGGTGCTGGTGACCTGCGCGCTTTCGCGGACCTGGCAGCGCAGTCCGCAGATCGCCGGCGGCTGGAGCCGCAACGGCGTCCTGGCGATCCTGCTCGTGCTGGTGCAGATCCTGCTCGGGGCGATCCTGCGGCACGGCGAGGCCACCTGGGCATTGCATCTGCATTACACGCTGGCGCTGTTCGTCGCGATCGTCGTCGGCCTGCTGGCGATTCGCAGTTGGGGACAGGAGCAGCAGCGACCCGTCGCGTCGCTCGGCCTCGCTCTGCTCTGGACGCTCGGCGCCCAGTTGCTGCTGGGTTTCATGGCCCTGGCCGCGATCATGATCGACACCAGTGAGGACGGACCGCATTCGCTGCAGGTGATCGTCACGACTCTGCACCAGACGATGGGCGCCATCCTGCTGGGGGCCTGTGTCGGCGTGGTCGCCTGGCGCCATCGACTCGGCGTGGATCGTCCCGGCCCCGTGGTCGAGACGGATGCGATGGCTTCGCAGGCATGAGGTCGCTGGTCCGCGCCTGGCGGGCGGTGCATCGCTGGCCGTGGACGCGCCGGCTTCCGCTGAAACTCAGCGTGCTCGCGGTCGTCATCGGGCTGTGCCTCTACCCGCGACTCTGGCTGATCCCGACCTGGGTCGGACGCCTGCTGCAACCCGCCAGCGTCCTGCAACCCGATCACCCCGAACTGCCGGCGCTGGCCGACCGGGTGCGAACCCGGGTCGGCGCGGATGCGACCCCTCCCGCCGTGCTCGAAGCCGTGCAGGCCGTGGTCAACGCCCGCGTCCCGTACGCCTGGGACTGGGACACCTGGGGCGTGATGGACTACCTGCCGACGGTCGACGAGACGCTGGCCGCCGGCCGGGAGGACTGCGACGGTCGAGCGGTCGTTTCGGCCTCACTGCTGAAGCACATGGGGTACGAAGCCTGGCTGGCAAGCGACCTGCTGCATGTCTGGGTCGTCACCCCGGTCGGTGAGACCATGGGCCCCTCGGTCGGCGGGCAGATGCTCGTGCAGACCGATGACGGCGCCCGGATCGCCGCGCCGGCCACGCTGCTGGTCAACCTGGTCCGTGGTGCGACCTTCGGGCTGGCGGTCTTTCCGCTCGGCCGCGAGGTGGTCATCCTGGTGACGGTCGTGCTGGTGCTGCTTCAGCCGCGTTCGAGCGTGCCCCGGCGACTCCTGGGCGCGGCCGGCTGCATCGGCGGGTTCGTGCTGCTGCGAATGATCGGCGAGCAGTCCGCCCGGGTCGAGGTTCTGCCGGTCGGCGTCTGGGCCGGGCTGGGCCTGATCGTGCTCGGCCTGCTGCTGCTGAGCTGGCCGGGCCGCTCCGCCGCGCCGGCGACGGCCGGGAATGCTACACTGGCGGCCGGACGAGACGACTGAACACGGAATGCCGCGGAAGCGGAGGGCGTTGACGTCGCGCTTCCGCGTCTCCCGCGCTGTCTTCGGGAAGTGATCTGATGCAACGACTGATACCTTTTGTTCTGGCGGGGTTGCTGGTTTCGGTGGGGTTCGCCGGTGACGCCCGGAACCTGACGGCGACCCGTTACCTGAAGCACGTCCAGTACCTGGCCGACGATGACCGGGCCGGCCGCAAGCCCGGGACCGAAGGCATCGAGGCGGCCGCGGCCTACATCGCGGGCCAGTTCGAAGCCGCCGGGCTGAAGCCGGCCGGGGTAGCGGAGAGCTGGTTCCAGTCGTTTCCGGTCGCGTCGATCAAGCAGTTGAAGGAGGCCGACGCGGTCGTGCGGAGCACGCCGCCGGCCGGTTCGTGGAAGCTGCACGAGGACTTCGTGCCGTTTCCGTTCACGGCGACCGGCGAGGTCAGCGGTCCGCTGGCGTTCGCCGGGTACGGGATCGAGGCGGCCGAGTATCAGTACGACGACTACGCCGACTTCGACGCGACCGGCAAGGTGCTGCTGATCTTCCGTCACGAGCCGAAGTCCGAGGACAGCGAGGCGTCTTTCGGCGGGGCGAGTCCGTCGGCGCATGCCCTGTTCGTCCGCAAGGCGCGGACCGCGGCCCGGCACGGCGCGGTCGGCCTGCTGGTGGTCAATCCGCCGAACCGCTACCCGGACGGCGACGAGTTGTACCCGTGGTCGGCCGGCGAGGCCCGCAGCAGCTACGCGCTGCCGATGGTGCACATCACGCAGCAGGCGGCCGACGCGCTGCTGAAGCAGGCCCACATGCCGGGCGTGGCGGTGTTGCAGGCCGAACTGGATGAGGGCCGCGAGTCGCTATCGACCGACCTGGCCGGCGTGCAGGTGACGATCAACCCGGGCGTGGCCCCGGTCGCGACCCGCAACGTGATCGGCCTGCTGCCGGGCACGGACAAGGCGGACGAGTTCGTCGTGGTCGGCGCGCACTACGACCACGTCGGCACGCAGCGTTCGCGACGCGGCGGCGGCGGACCGCAGGTGCACAACGGCGCCGACGACAACGCCTCCGGGACCGCCGGCGTGATCGAACTGGCCCACCAGATCGCGGCCGGTCCGCGTCCGCGCCGCAGCATGATCTTCATGGCGTTCAGCGCCGAGGAGTCGGGCCTGCTCGGCAGCGAGTGGTTCTGCGACCACCCGACCGTGCCGATCGACAAGATCAGGGCGATGATCAACTTCGACATGATCGGACGGCTGAGCCAGGACAAGCTGACGATCTTCGGCATCGCCACCGGGGCGGAGTTCCAGGAGATGGTCACGGCCGCGGCCGAGCCGCTCGACCTGAAGTACGAGGCGCCGCTCTCGACCGGCGGGATCTTCACCCGCAGCGATCACTACAACTTCTTCCGCAAGGGCGTGCCGGTGCTGTTCCCGTTCACCGGGCTGCACGAGAACTATCATCGTCCGGGCGATGACTGGGAACTGATCGACGCCGAGGGCGCCACGCGCCTGCTGCGGTTCGCGCACGGCCTGCTGCTGGAGATGGCCAACCTGGAAGACGGGCCGACCTACGTCGACCCCGACGCCCGCGACGAGCCCGCCGACGAGCGCGACCGGGTGCATGCTCCGCCCGGCGACGCGGACGCCCCGCGGGTCGAGGTGCCGCGCCTGACCGTCCGCCTGGGCGTCGCACCGGACATGACCGGCAAGGGCGACGGAATGCTGATCAACACGGTCTACCCGGGCTCGGCCGCCGAGAAAGCGGGCATGAAGAAGGGCGACCGGATCATCCGCATCGCCAGCACCGAGATCGTCACGCCGCGCGACTACATGGCCGCGGTCGCCGGCTTCAGCCCCGGCGACGAAACCGAGATCACCGTCCAACGCGGCGACCAGCAGGAAGTCGTCCTGAAAGTCAGGTTCGACGCCCCCACGGAAGAGTAGGGCTCGGGGAAGGGAACAGGGGAAAGGGGAAGGGAACAGGGGAAGGGGAAGGGAACAGAGAACAGGGAACAGGGAACAGGGGGTTCCGCTGCGCTCTGGCCGGGGCCTGCTGCTGAGGCTCTTCTGCCTTGCTTACTTGCTCACCTGCTCGCCTGCTCACCTGCTTACTTGCTTACCTGCTCACCTGCTCACTTGCTTACCTGCTCACTTGCTTACTTGCTTACTTGGTTACTTGCTCACTTGGTTACTTGGCTACTCCCCGGGGAGTGCCCCATCCTTGAGTGAGCGCAGCGAGCGGAAGGGTGGGGGACTGCGTTTGGCTCCCTCGCGTCCTTGCGCCCTCGTCAGTCGCCCGGGACCCGGATCGTCCCCGCGATCGTCTCGTGACAGCGCCCGGCGATCCGGAACTCGGGACCGGTCTCCGATTCGTTGATCAGCACGCGGACCAGGCCCGTGCGACCGCCGGGGATTCCCTGCACGCAGTTCAGCGCCGCCTGGTCGCCGACGCGCGGCGCGAACCCGCCCGCGTGCAGCGCCGCCGCCAGCGGGCCATGTGCGCTGCCGGTCACCGGATCCTCGTCGATGCCGCAGGCCGGCGCGAAGAACCGCGAGGCCACCTGGATCGTCGCGGCCGGCGTGTCGCGACTGGCGACCTGCACGCCGCGGACCCGGTGCTTGTCGCACCAGCGATGCAGCGGCCGCATGTCGGGGCGCAGGTCCTGGAGCGTGTGCCACGAGCGGACGAAGACCAGCAGGTCGCCCCCGTCGGTCTGCTGCGGCGGCAGATCCGGATCGAACTGGTCCGCCTCGATGCCCAGCAGTTGCCCGACCTTCGCGTCGCCCACCGCGGCCCGTTCCAGGCGCGGAGGCGGAACCGCCAGCCACCAGATCAGCCCGTCCGGCCACTGCTCCAGCACCAGTTCGAGACGCCCGACCCGGCAGTCGAAGCGCGGGGCCTCGTGCCCCGCCGCATCGTCCCGACGCAGGGCCTCGGCCGCGGCCAGCGTCGCGTGCCCGCAGAAATCGACTTCGCAGGCCGGCGTGAACCACCGCAGGCGGCGGACCCCGTCGTCGTCGGGCGGGTAGACGAACGCGGTCTCGGAGGCGTTGACCTCGCGGGCGATCCGCTGCATGTGCTCGTCGCCCAGTTCCTCGGCCCCGGTCACGACGCCCGCGCTGTTGCCCTCGAAAGGCTGCTCGGCGAACGCGTCGATCAGGCGAAACGGCAGTGTGGCCATCGCGGCGCTCCTCACGGTTTGGCGGGATAGACCCGCAGCACGCGGTCCTCGTAACCCAGCAGGTCGGCACCGATCCACTGGTAACGCGTCGTGCCCGTCGCGCCGGCCAGCGGCCGGGCGGACGCCGGCTTCGGACGCTGCCCCCAGCGGGTCAGGCTGTCGCCCTTCGCGGTCCGCACCACGGCCAGCACGCCGCCCTTGATCACACGCGGCGTCAGCGGGTGGCCGTCGGCCTCGAGCGGGCGGCCCTTGTCGGCTTCCTCCCACAGGCACAGGGCCGTGTCGTTGCCGGCCAGCAGTCCTCCGGGCGCGTCCCAGAGAGTCCGCCACTTGAACCGCGGCGTGCGAACGCGGAACAGTTGCCCGTCCGGCAGCGTGCTGACCGTCAGTTGCTGTTCGTGCGCGGCCCAGATCAGCGGGCCGAAGGACGCATCGTCCGTCATGTGCACGGCGCCCGGCCGGGTCGGCAGCGAGAAGTTGCCGCGATCCATCTCCATCGTGAAGCGCGAGAAACCGAACCGATCGGGCGTGGCAAAAACGACACCCTCGCTGGTCATCTGGATCTGGAAGACGTCCTTCATCCCGGTGCTGCGCTCGTAGGTGCGGATCGGTTCCAGGTAGATGTCCACCACCATCATCATGGTGACGTGCTCGGTCTCCCAGAAGACCGCGGCGCACCGGCGCCCGGCCGCGATCAGGTACTGCTCGGCCCGCGTCACCGCCGTCTTCCAGAGCACTTTGCCGGTGGCCGGATCGAGCAGGGCGCACGCGCCGCTCGTGTCGACCACGGCGAGCGTGTCCTTGCTCGCGTCGACGGCCGCGATATGGATCTCGTCGGCCGGATCGGTCTTCTCGGGCGCCGCCACGATGCGCGTGGTCCACAGCACCTCCGGGGCCGCGTCGGTTCCGCAGCGGACGGCGTGCAGTTGGCTGCGGTCGTAGAAGATGTCGATCTCGCCGGCCGCGACGTGGCGATGCCCGGCCGCCAGCGGCAGGTCGTGCAGGCTGTGCCTGCCGGTGGCCGGGTCGACCAGCGCGAAGCGCGGGGCCTCGAGTCCGATCAGGGCCTGTTTCGCGCGCGGGGCGAGCCAGGCGATCCGTTCCGGCAGGGTCACGGTCCGACTGGCGGCCAGCGGTTCGGCCGCCGGCGGCAGGGCGAGCAGCAGCAGGCTTATCCACATGCCTGGATTCTCCCGAGGGTTGCGAGCAGTCGTGGTCCCAGGGCCGTCAGGCGGGCCGCCGTTTCGCGGAGCGCATCGGGCCGCGGACCTTCCGGTGACAGCGTAAACAGATCGTACGGGTCGAGCGAATCGCCGGCCGCCGGTGTCGCGCATCCGGCGATCACGACCAGGGGCTTGCCGGCCGCGCGGGCCCGGCCCGCAACCTGTCCGACGACCTTGCCATGCTGCGACTGGGCGTCGAGGCGCCCTTCACCTGTCAGCACCACGTCGGCCGCCGCGATTCGGCGATCGAGTTCAACCGCCGTGGCTACCGCCTCGAAACCGCTGCAAAGGTCCGCTTCGAGCGCGGCCGCCAGTCCCGCCGGCAGTCCACCGGCCGCGCCACCGCCCGGCAGGCCGCTGACGTCGTAGCCGCTGCCGGCCGCCAGCAGCGTGGCGAGATTCCGCAGACCCGCGTCGAGTTGCCCGACCGCGGCCGGGGTGGCGCCTTTCTGCGGACCGAACACGGCCGCGGCGCCGTCCGGTCCGAGCAGCGGGTTGCGGACGTCACAGAGGACCTGGACCGCGGCCTCGGGCACCTCGAGCGGGGCGGCGATGCCGGCGATGCGTTCGAGGTTGCCGCCGGTGACGGGGCTTGGCAGCGGTTGCCGCCGGTCGTCCCAGAACGTCCAGCCGAGCGCCTGCAGACAGCCGGCCCCGCCGTCGACGGTGGCCGATCCGCCGACGCAGATCCGGATGGTGCGGCACCCGCGGGCACAGGCCGCGGCCAGCAGTTCGCCGGTGCCGAAGGACGACGTGCGAAGCGGGTCGCGCTCGTCGTTCGCCAGCAGCATCAGCCCGGACGCTTCGGCCATTTCGATCAGGCCCAGGCCGGAGTCGGGCTGGTGGTACCAGGTGGCGGTGCGCGGGCGGTGCAGCGGGTCGTGGACGGACTCGCTGACGAGATCGCAGCGGAGGGCGCCGGCCAGCAGCGCGGCGGTGCCTTCGCCGCCATCGGCCAGCGGGCAGAGATCGAGTTGCAGGTCGCGGCGGGCGCTGAGTCCGTCCGCGAGGGCGGTGCACACCTGTCGCGCGGCGAGGGCATCTTTGAAGGAGTCCGGCGCGATCAGCAGGCGGATCATGCTTCGTCGTCGTCGCCGCCTTTGCGCGTGTAGGTCAGCACGCCGCGCTTGGACGGTTCGCGGAGCCAGTCGACCAGGTGGCGGGCGCAGTCGCCGCCGGCGGTCTCGTGCAGTTGCGCGATCCGCTGCGACAGCGGCCCGCCTCCCCGGGCCAGGACGTGGTAGCAGCGTTTCAGTTCGAGCCGTTCGGCCGCTTCGATGCCGTTGCGCCGCAGGCCGACCGCGTTGATGCCGATGATGCCGTTGTGCCCGACCATCATGAACGGCGGGACGTCTTTGCGGATCTCGGCGCCGCCGGCGATCATCGCGAGCTTTCCGATCCGGCAGAACTGGTGCGCGCCGGAGCGGGCCCCGAAGACGGCCCGGTCGCCGACGTGGATTCGTCCGCCCAGCAGGACCGCGCTGGTCAGGATCACGTGGCTGCCGACCTGGCAGTTGTGCGCGATGTGTGCCATGGCCATCACGAAGGTGTGTTCGCCCACGCGGGTGACCGATTCCGGCTCGGTCCCGCGATGGATCGAAGCGTGTTCGCGTATGACCGTGTCGGCCCCGATGACGGTGTAGCTGGGGCTCCGGTCCCAGGCGAAATCCTGCGGATGGTGCCCGACCATCGCGAACGGATGCACCTGCACTCGCGGGCCCAGCGTGGTCCCGGAGGAGACGTAGGCGTGCGGATAGATCCGGGCCTCCTCGCCGATCGTGCAGTTCCCCTCGATCACGGCGTACGCACCGATGTCGGCCGAGGGGCTGACCTCGCTGGCGGCGTCGACGATGGCGGTCGGGTGGATCGGCATCAGTCGGTCCCGGTCGGATCGGCGAGGTCATCGGGCGCCAGCATCACCAGGTTGGGCCGGTCGTCGGCTTCGTGCAGCAGGCGCTTCATCTCGCGGACCGCGGCCCGCATGCCGACGAGGGTGGCCCGGGCGACGATCGAGTGCCCGATGTTGAATTCCGACCAGCCGGGAAGCTGGGCGACCGGCGTGACGTTGCGGTAGGTCAGGCCGTGTCCGGCATGCACGATCAGTCCTTCGTTGTGTCCTACGTCGATCGCGTTCGCGAGGATCTCGAGGGCGGCCTCGCGTTCGTCGGCGTTGGTGGCGTGGGCGTAGCTGCCGGTCCAGATCTCCACGGCCCCGAAGCCGGCCTTGGCGCTGGCCGCGATCTGTTCGGGGACGGGTTCGATGAATGCGCTGGTGGCGATGCCGACGCGGTTCAGTTTCTTGACCACGGGTGCCAGGCGGCGGCTGAGTTTCCGGACGTCCAGGCCGCCTTCGGTCGTCAGTTCGGCCCGTCGTTCGGGCACGAGGGTGCACTGGTCGGGCCGCAGGTTCAGGGCGATCTTGACGATCTCGGGGTCGATCGACATCTCCATGTTGAGCTTGCTGGCGACCGTCCGCTTGAGGACTTCGGCGTCGCGATCGTTGACGTGCCGGCGATCCTCCCGCAGGTGGAAGGTGATCCCGTCGGCGCCGCCGAGTTCCGCCTCCATCGCGGCCCAGGCCGGATCGGGTTCGTCCGCCTGGCGGGCCTGGCGGACGGTGGCGATGTGATCGATGTTGACGCCGAGCTGCACCATGACACGGGTTCTCCAAAGGGTCCGAGCCGCATGGTAACCGTAGGCCGCCGTCGGCGACACGGCCCCACGCGGCGGACGCTTGTGCCATGCTTCCCCTGTTCCTGTTCCCTACCGCCAGTCGGACAGTTGTTCGACCGGTGGGGCCGGGATCGGGCTGCGCCAGGCCTGGCTCAGCAGGGCGGCTTCGTCGGGTGTGATCGGGCGGGAGAAGCGCGCCCCGGCCTGGTTGCAGACCGCGATCAGGTTCAGGTTGCGCCAGTAGACGATCGTCGCGTCGGCCGGTGTGAAGCGGGTCATCGTCCAGTCGCCCGACCGCCAGGTGGACGCGCGGACCACCAGGCCGCCGTTGACCAGCAGCCACTGCTGCGGGCTCAGGATGCGCGGCAGGCTGATCAGCAGGCCGACCGCCAGGCCGATCCCCATCTGCCAGACGATGTCCGGCACGCCGCCGCGCAGCATCTGCCCCAGCGCCCGGTAGCCGGCCACACCGAGACTGAAGAAGCCGAACAGCATCAGCGCCGCGACGATCATCCGCATGCGCGGCGTGTCGCCGTAGAAGCTGGCCATCATGTCGAGGCCCTTGCGGAAGCGTACGCCGAAGCTGTCGCGGTCCGCTTCGCCCTCGTCGAAGTCCCGCAGGCCGGGGCGCAGCAGCTTCGGCTCGATGGCGACCGCGAGCGCCTCGGCGGGCTGCGCCTGCTGGCTGTGCTGGTGCAGTTCGAGCAGCGGGCCGGGGCCGCCGCGCGCGAGGGCCGTCTCGATCAGGGTCCGGAGCACGGACCAGTTCCGCTGCGTGACGCCCAGGATGACCATCTCGATCGTGACCCGCCGGTCGATCCCCTGCGGAATCCACACGGCCGGATCGTCGCTGTCGGTCTCGCGAATCGCGCGGCACAGTTTCGCGGCGCTGCGGCGGTATGCCACGGTCAGCAGACCCAGCACGGACAGCAGGATCACGGCGATCATCAGCGGCGGCGGCAGCCCGAGCGCTGCGCTGCCCGCGGCCGCCGGCAGGGTCGCCAGCAGCACCAGCACGACCAGCCGCAGCGGGTTGGCGCTGACCACCACCGGGATCCGCGCGTGTCGTCCGGTTGCCATGCGGGCCGGGCCCTCAAGACCGCGGCCCCGCCCCCCGCGCCTGCGGGAAACGGAGCCGCCGGTCGCGGATTGAGATCGGGATCAGCCGGTGGCGGCCGCGTGGAACTTGCCGACCTGTTCCCAGTTGATCACGTTCCAGAAGGCGGCAATGTAGTCCGGCCGCCGGTTCTGGTAGTTCAGGTAGTAGGCGTGCTCCCAGACGTCGAGGCCGAGGATCGGGGTGTCGCCCTGCATCAGCGGCGAATCCTGGTTGAGCGTCGCGTAGGCCTTGAGCTTGCCGTCGCCGCCGACCACCAGCCACGACCAGCCGCTGCCGAAGCGGGTCGCCCCGTTCTTGGCGAAGGTTTCCTTGAAGCTGTCGAAACCGCCGAAGGCGGCGTTGATCGCGTCCGCCAGGGCGCCGCCGGGCGTTCCGCCGCCCCCGGGGCCCATGATCTGCCAGAACAGCGAGTGGTTGGCGTGTCCGCCGCCGTTGTTGATCACCGCCTGCCGGATCCCCTCGGGGACCTCGCCGATGCCTCGCAGCAGGTCCTCGATGCTCCGGCTCGCCAGGGCGGCCTGGCCTTCGAGGGCCTTGTTCAGGTTGGTGACGTAGGCGTTGTGGTGCTTGCCGTGGTGGATTTCCATCGTGCGGGCGTCGATGTGCGGCTCGAGGGCGTCAAATGCGTACGGCAGGGCCGGGAGTTCGTGGGCCATGGGGCTCTCCTCAGGTGGCAGGTTCCTTGCGGGCGGCCGCGTTCGCCGGCGGCCGCGGGATTGTATCAGAGCCGACTATTCTGGAGCGGGTGCGGTGGGGCGTCAATCGGGGCCGGTTGACGGCATCGGGCGGGTCACCAACAATACCTCCCGGTTGGTCCGAAACTCCTGGCAAGGCGAGAATCCGTAGTGAAGTCCTGGGAAGTATTGCGAGAAGCGGCGGATCAGATCGGCGTCAAGGCGCTGGCGGGGCGGCTCAACCTGAGCACCGCGCTGGTCTACAAGTGGTGCCAGGAGTCACCGCGGGACGAGCCCGGCAGCAGCGGCGCCCGCAATCCGCTCGACCGGCTCAAGGAGATCTACGACGCCACCGAGGACCCGCGGGTCGTCAACTGGATCTGCAACCAGGCCAACGGCTTCTTCGTCCAGAACCCGGCCGTCGAACCGGGCGAGGAAGAAGGCAACATGCTGGCCACCACCCAGCGGGTCGTGGTCGACTTCAGCGACATGCTGACGGCGATCAGCCGCAGCATCGAAAACGACGGGCAGATCACCTCCGACGAAGCCGACCACATCCGGCAGGCCTGGGAAAAGCTGAAGGGCAAGGCCGAATCCTTCGTCCGGGCCTGCGAACAGGGCATGTACCTGCACAACCGCGACGACACCTGACGCGATCCCGAACCGCTCAGCGCTGACACCGACAAAAGAAACGAGCAGTCCGTACCCCCGCTTCGCAATCCGGCGAAGCTGTGCCACTGCGCTTGAGCTCTCGAGCAGTGTCTTCTTCACGCAGGTTGATCCGGTGACCCGATCGCAGTCGCCCGAATGGGTTCCCCGCTCACCGGCCGATCCCCGCGCGTCGACATCGGGACGGAACCAGGACGCGACCCGCTACCCCGCCTCACCGTCGATCTTCTGACCGCAGCGACCGCAGTAGCGCGCATCCGGAGCGTTGTCGCCCTTGCAGTGCCGGCACACGCGGCCGCGGAGGGACGGGGTCGGCGGCTTGCGGCGCGGCAGCGTCAGGATGTAGAAGACGACCACCGACAGCGCGAAGAGGATGAAGTAGGCAATCACGTTTCGCATGCGGCCGCGCCTCCTTTCATCCAGTCTACCGCATGCCGCGCAGGCCCGGTATTCCAACCTTGTCCGGGGTTTGTACCGCCGTGGCGGGCGCGCTCATTCGGTGCGGGCGTCGGACTCGACCTCGGTCAGGGCGGCCGGGATCGCTTCGAGGTCATCGCGGTCGAGGGTCCGGCAGTCGAAGACCAGCGCGCCGCTGTGCTGGCGGCAGACGATCGGCACGTCCCGGTCGCGCAGCCGCGCGGCCAGGTCGCCCGACTCGATCGTCTCGTGCACGACATGCACGCTGCGACTCGGAAACACGAGCGTCGGCAGCGATCCGCCGCCCGCGTACGAATCCTCCTCGATCACCTCCGCTTCGAAGTTCGGCAGGTGCTGCGCGATCTGCTCGGCCAGGTGCTCGGCCGCCGCGGTCAGGTCGTCCTCGTCGCGGGTCAGCAGGCGGTAGATCGGCAGTCGGCGAAGCAACTGGTCCGGCGCGCGGTACAGGCGCAGCGTCGCTTCCAGGCCCGCCAGGCTGAGCTTGTCCGGCCGCAGGGCCCGGGCCAGCGGATCGCGCCGCAGGCGTTCGATCAGGTCCGCCCGCCCGACGATGATGCCGGCCTGCGGTCCGCCGAGCAGTTTGTCCCCGCTGAACAGGCACAGGTCGGCCCCGCCGGCGATGCTGTCGCGGACGCTCGGCTCGTCCCAGTCCTCCAGCAGGGCGGCGTGCGCCTCGTGCTCGGGATCCAGCAGCAGGCCGCTGCCCAGGTCGTCGACGACGAACACGCCCGGGGCCAGGCGATCGCGCAGGTCGACCAGTTCGGACACGTCCGGCGCGGTCGTGAAACCCTCGATGCGGTAGTTGCTGGTATGCACGTGAATCAGCATGGCCGTGTCGGGATCGATCGCCCGCTCGTAGTCGGCCGCGTGTGTGCGGTTGGTCGTGCCGACCTCGACCATCCGGCAGTCGGCCGCGGCCATGATGTCCGGCATCCGGTACGAGCCGCCGATCTCGACCAGTTGTCCGCGCGAGATCACCACGCTGCGGTCGCGGGCGAGGGCCCGCAGCGCCAGGTAGGTCGCCCCGGCGTTGTTGTTGACCACCAGGGCGTCCTCGGCCCCGGTCAGTTCGGCCAGCAGTTCGCGAACGTGATCGTGCCGGTTGCCGCGACTGCCGTCCTCCAGGTCGATCTCGAGATTGCTGTAGCCGCGGGCGACTTCGGCGATCGCCTCGACGGCGTCCTCCGACAGCGGTGCCCGGCCCAGGCCGGTGTGCAGGACGATCCCGGTCGCGTTGATCACCCGTCGCAGGCTGGGGCGCTGGCGGCGGTAGAGGGCCGCCCGGATGTCGAGCGCGATCAGCGGCGTGTCCAGGCTGACGTCCTCGCCCTCGCGCAGCAGTTCGCGGCGCTCGTCCAGCACCTCCCGCACGCAGTGGGCGATCTCGTTGCGGGGGAATTCATCAAACAGCCCGGCCAGCGTGGCGTGGCGAAGCAGCGCGTCGACCGAAGGCAGTCGCCGCAACTGTTCCTGCGAAACGGCCGGAGCATCCGAGTCAGCGGGGCGTTCGTTGGCATCCATGCCCGGGATGATACCCAATCACGTTCGATCGAGGATCGCCAAAAGCGGATTGCGGATCGACCTGCGGGGCCCGGCGATCCTGCAAGGCACCCGCCCCGAATGCTCGCGCGCGGGCCCGTTCCCTGTTCCCGTGGCTGACCTGCGATTCAGTCCGTTACGGTTCTTCCTGCTGGTCGCCGAGGTAGCCCATCGCCTCGAGTTGCCGGATCTGGTCCGGGTCCTGAACCGCGGCCCCGGCGGTCTCGTCGACGTTGTAGGGGCGCTGCCCCTGCCGCCAGGCCAGCAGTTCGCCGATCATCTCGCGGGCGATGTCCGGGTGCTCGGCGATCACGTTCTGCCGTTCGTGCGGGTCGCTGTCGATCCGGAACAGGCCGAACCGGGCGGTCGGACCGCCGGGCTGGATCGGAATCGGGCGGGCGCCGTGGATCAGCTTCCAGGTCGCCCCGCGCGTCGCGTAGAACTCGACATGGTTCGCCCGCCCGCGGTAGTTGTGATTGCTGCCGACGATCAGCCGCCCGCTCCAGTCCTCCGCCTCCGGTGCGGGCTGGTCGGCCGCGGGACCGCCACGCCGGGCCCGCAGCGCCGGAACGAGGCTGCGGCCTTCGAGCGGGTACGGCACCTGCAGGCCGAACAGGTCGAGCACCGTCGGCATGATGTCGACCAGCGCGGCCGGCGTGTCGAGCTTGCCCTGCTGCGGAATCAGCGGGCCGGCCACGACCAGCGGCACGCGGGTCTGCTCGTTGTGCATGTTCAGCCCGTGCTCGAACGCGCCGTGCTGATAGAACTCCTCGCCATGGTCGGCCGTGATGAAGATGTTCAGCCGCTCGACCAGGTCACGCTCGCGCAGCCCGGCCAGGAAGCGCCCGATCTGGGCATCGGCGTAGCGGATTTCCTCGTTGTAAAGGGCGACGATGTGCTGCAGGTCGCGCTTGCGGCGGGCCTGGTGAAAGTGCGGCTTGTTGGCGGTCCGGTTGCCGTAGGTGCCGTCGAACGGGCCGTCATAGCTGTTGTCGAACTGCCCGCGGAAACCCTCCGGCGGCGTGTAGGGGGCGTGCGGTTCGGCCGTGTGGATGTAGAGGAACCGCGGCCGGTCGGCGTTGGCGTCGATCCAGGCGAGCGTTTCCTCGAGCGGGATCGTGCGGTCGGCGAACGCCCGGTCCTCGGTCCAGTGATACGCGATCTTGTCGACGAACGTCGTGAAACCCTGGTCCATGTTGGCCCGCGGGCCGGCGTAGACGTTCGTCACGTACGCGCTGGTCGCGAAGCCGGCCGCATGCAGGGCGTCCGCCAGGGTGACAAGCTGGATCGGGGCCGGCGTCAGGTTGTGATGCACGCCGTGCCGCTCGGTCGTCATCGACAGCATCATGTCCGGGATCGACTCGACCGTCCGCGGCGAGTTCGACATCATCTGCTGGAACCAGGCACCCTTCTTCCCGAGGGCCGCGATGAACGGGGCCGTCTCGCGGCCGAAGCCGTACAGGTCCAGGTGCTCGCTGCAGAGCGTGTCGACCAGGTACAGGACGACCAGCGGGGCGTCCGGGTCCGGGCGGAAGATCTCCGGGTTGCCCCAGAACGCGACCGTCTCGGGCTGCGCGCAGGCCGTCTCGAGAATCACGTCGGTCAGGCCCGCCTCGTTGTCGAGCGCGACACGCACGTCCCGCCAGGGCTCGCCCGGCGTGATCGTCTCCTCCAGCACCGTTTCCTGCTGACCGTCACGCCGCACATGCACGCGGAACGTGACCGGATCGCCGCTGCCCTCGGCCGCCAGCGAGGCGACCAGCACGGCACCGGCCGGTGGTTCCAGGTTCTGGAAGGTGACGCTGGCCGGGCTGTGCGTGTAGATCGCGTCCTTCAGCGCGACGCCGACGCGGACCCGCTTGCGCTCGACCCCGAACGGGTAGGCGTGGGCCTGCGACAGGAAGCGGATCTGGCGGATCTCGATCCCGCGAACGTCGCCTTCGTTCTCGACGCCGTCGGTGATCAGTTGAATGCTCTTCAGCGGGCCGCGCCACTCGGCCAGGCCGTCGGTCAGCAGCCGCACGCGGAACGGCTTGTCGTTCGAACTGATCAGGATCGGAATCTCACCGGCCTTGCCCCACTTCAGCGTGCACTTGCGGCCGAACGGGATCAGCAGTTCCAGGTCGATGATGCCGACCTCGCTGCGTTCGAGCCGGAAGCCGCCCATGATCAGGCGGACGCCTTCGCGACCGTCGGCGGTGGCGGCCGGCGCCCGCTGCAGGTTGAAGGTCCGCGAGGGTCCGTCGCTGGCCTTGAACGGGCCGATCTCGGCCAGGGCGGTCGGCTCGAGTTCGCGGGGCTGCCACGGTGATTCGCGGGTGGCCCGGCGGAAGCCGGTCGGGTCTGCGAGCCGGATGACCGGCCAGACGTCGCGTGACAGGTTCGGGCTGGCGGGCAGCGGGACGGCGTCGGGAATCTGCTGCAGGCGGGCCTCCGCCCAGGTCAGCAGTTCGCCGAAGTCCTCGGGCGCGTCCGCGAGCGGGTCGGGCGCGGGCTGCGCGACCACGGTCCGACCGGTTCCGTCGGGCGTCGCGGCCTGACGGTCACAGCCCGGCACCAGCAGGATCAGCAGCAGGGAAAAACACGACCAGCGGCGCACACGGGCGTTCATAAACCGGGGCTCCATTCGCAGTTGCCGACAGCGGCGGAGTATAGCCCAGAAGGGAACCGGGAACAGGGAACAGGGAACAGGGGGGCCCTTCCCAACTGGTACGCCGGGGACGCGGCGGTGTTCGGCCTAAGGGAGCAAGGGAGCGAGGGAGCCAGGGAGCCAGGGAGCCAGGGAGCGAGGGAGCCAGGGAGCGAGCGAGGACTCGCGGGTGTGCCACTGCGATCCTTGCGATCCTCGCAGTGTCTTCTCGCGCGGTCATCCCGCCCGGCGGGGACGTGTGCTCGAAGGCGACGGTCCGATCATCTACTCCGGAATCGCGTCGCGCCAGTTTTCGTCGTCGAGCGGGTCGTCTTCTTCGTCGGGGTCGCTGTCGGGTTCTTCGAAGTTCCACCAGGCGATGATGCCGTCGCGGGCGCCGCTGGCGAGGTGCTTGTTGTCGCCCGCGAACTGAAGGGTCGTGACGCGGTCGGCGTGGCCCCAGAGCGTGTCGCGGAGCCTGCCCTTGGTCGACCAGAGCTTGATCGTTCCGTCCTTGCCGCCGGTCGCGATCGTCTTGCCGGTCCGGCTGTAGGCCAGGCTCTGGACCTCGTCCTGCTTGTGCTCGATCTCACTGACCAGCTTGCCGGTCGCCGCGTCCCAGATACGCACCTCGTCGTCGGCATCCGCCGTCGCGAAGTGCTGGTTGTCCGGGCTGGTGGCCAGCGCCAGGATCGTCTTCTTGTGCGTCGAAATCGCGTGCCGCTCCTGCCGGGTGGCGACATCCCAGACGTGGATCTGCCGGCCGCCCGCGCTGACCAGCGTCTTGCCGTCGGGGCTGAAGGCCAGCTTGGTGGCGGCCAGGCGGTCCCCGCGCAGTTCGCCGACCGTCCGGCCACTCGTCAGGTCGAAGAGCGAGATCTTGTGGTCGGTCCGCTGCCCGTCACGCATGTTGGCCGCCAGCAGTTTCTGGTCGGGCGCGATCGCGATCGCCCGGACGTTGCGGGCGTCGGCGGCCAGGGTGCGGACGAGTTTCCGCGTCTCGAAGTCCCAGACCTGCACGACACCCTTGCCGCCCTGGATCGCGGCTTCCGCGACGGTCTTGCCTTCCGGCCCGAAGGCGATCGACTCGACCCGTCGCGAGAAGTTGAACACGCTCGTGTCGCGGTCGACGGTCTTGCCGCGCGGGGCGATCTCGTCGACCTTGCGGCCGGTCTTCAGGCTCCAGATGAAGATCGCGGGCTCGGTGCTGATGCTGATCAGGTGCAGTCCGTCCGGGTGCAGGGCGAGATCGACGATCCCGCCGGCGTGTCCGCGGAGGTCCGTCTTGGGACCGTTGGCGGCCAGGGCAGCGGCGGTGCAGGCGACCAGCAGAGTCAGCGAAGCAAGATAACGCATACGGATCCAACCTTTGCGGGCGGTCAATGGCTGTCGCGCGGACGGCCAGACACGTGGCGACCGCGCGGGCCGGCACGTTCCATCCGACGCCGGGCCCGATTCATCGAACCCACAATAGTCTACCACGCCGAAGCCCGCGGCGCGGAAAAGGCCCGCCCGGTGGGGGATCGCGGGCCGATGGATCGTCAGTCCGCGCGGCGGCTCAGTTCGGCGTCGATCTGTTCGCCGACCAGGCGCGGGTCGGCCTTTCCGCCGGACAGTTTCATCACGGCGCCGAGCAGGAACCCGCGGGCGGCCTTGCGCTTCCGGGGGTTGGCGAGGGCGTCCCCGACCGCTTTCTGATTGGCCTCGAACGCCGCGGCGACCCAGGCCGCGATCTCGTCGGCGTCCTGGCTCTGGACCAGTCCGAGTTGGTCGGCCAGTTCGCGCGGGGCCCATTCCGGCCGGTCGATCGGCGGAATCGCCCGCTGGCAGTCGCTGTCGCCCGGTCGGCCGGTGCCGCCGAGTTGCCCGTCGATACGGGCCACGATTTCCTCGGCGATCTGTGCGGCGGCGGTGGCGTTGATGACCTTGTCGCGGACCAGGTCGGCCAGTTCGCTGAAACTGCGGGGCGGCACGCCGAGCCCGGCGATGGTGGTTTCCCGTTCGTTGGCGAGCCGGGACCAGAAGCTCAGGAAGTGCTTGCCGAGCAGGGCCTTGTCACACGGGAACTCGCCGGCCGCGTCCAGCAGGTCGGCGGTCGCCTTGCAGTCGACCAGCGCGGGGGCCTCGCGGGGGGCCAGCTTGTACTCGCTGATGAAGCGATCGGTCCGCGGGATCGGCAGTTCGGGCGTCGCCAGTCGCCAGGCCGCGACCTGGGCCGCGTCCGGGCAGACCGGAACGAGGTCGGGATCGGGGAAGTAGCGGTAGTCGTTGGCCTCTTCCTTCTCGCGCTGCGGGACGGTGACTTCGCGGTTGTCGTCCCAGCCGCGGTTGGCCTTGTTGCCCGGGCGGGCGACCTGCCCGTCCTCCCGCCAGGCGGCGACCTGGCGGCGGATCTCGTAGTCGATCGCGCCGTGCACCGAGCGGAACGAGTTCAGGTTCTTGACCTCGACGATCGGCGTCGCGTGGACCCGCCCGTCGGCGTGAATGCGGACGTTGATGTTCGGCTCGAAGCGCATCTGCCCAAGCTGCATGTTCGCGTCGCTGACACCCAGGTAGCGGACCAGGCGGTGCAGTTGCAGGGCGAACTCGCGGGTCTCCTCGGCCCCGGCCAGGTCCGGTTCGGTCACGATTTCCAGCAGCGGCGTCCCGGCCCGGTTCAGATCGACCGCGGTCAGCCCGGGAATGTCGTGGATGTTCTTGCCGGCGTCCTCTTCGAGGTGCGCGCGGGTGATGCGGATCTTGCGGATCGCGTCGCCGAACGGAAACTCGAGGTAGCCGTCGGCACACAGCGGCAGGTCGTACTGCGAGATCTGGTAGTTCTTCGGCAGGTCGGGGTAGTAGTAGCTCTTGCGGTCCCACTTGCTGAACTCGGCGATCCGGCAGTTCAGCGCGATCCCCATCCGGATCGCCAGCGCGACCGCCTCGGCGTTCGCGACCGGCAGGGCCCCCGGCAGTCCCAGGCAGACCGGGCAGACGTGCGTGTTCGGCTCGGCCCCGTAGGCCAGCAGGCAGCCGCACCACATCTTCGTGCGGGTCCGCAGATGCACGTGGATCTCGAGACCGATCACCGGTTCGACCTGCAATCCATCGATTTCGAGCATGCCTGCCTCGCGTCCCGGGCCTCGTCTCGGGCACGGCCAGAATGTACCGCAAAGCCCGATCCGGCTCCACCGCGGGCGGGTTGCGCGCCGCCGGGCGCATCCGCTATATTGAACGCTTTCGCCGTGACCAGCCAACCGCGCCGCCGTGCGCATTCGGGAGATGGCCGATGTCGCACTCCGACAGCATCCAGTCGCACCTCAAGGAAGCTCGCAAGTTCCCCCCCGCGCCGGAGTTCGCCCAGGCGGCCCACTGCGGCAGCATGGCCGACTACGAAGCACTCTACCAGCGCTCGATCGACGACCCCGAATCCTTCTGGGCCGAAATCGCCGAACAGTTCCACTGGTTCCGCAAGTGGGACCAGGTCCTCGACTGGCAGCGCCCCAACGCCCGCTGGTTCGTCGGCGGACAGACCAACATCGCCTACAACTGCCTCGACCGGCAGATCGAGAACGGCCGCGGCGATCACCCGGCCATCGTCTTCGAAGGGGAACCCGGCGATCAGCGGACGCTGACCTTCCGAGAACTGCGCGACGAGGTCGTCCGCTTCGCCGGCGCCCTGAAGCAACTCGGCGTCCGCAAGGGCGACCGGGTGACCGTCTACATGCCGATGGTCCCGGAACTGGCGATCACCGTGCTCGCCTGCGCCTGGATCGGGGCCCCGCACTCGGTCATCTTCGGCGGGTTCAGCGTGCAGGCGATCCTCGACCGGGTCGAGGACGCCGAGTCCGAAATCGTCATCACCGCCGACGGCGGATACCGCCGTGGCGGCGTGGTCGCCCTGAAGACCCACGTCGACGACGCGGCCGCCCGGACCGACCGAATCAGGAAGATCGTCGTCCTGCAGCGCTGCAACAACGAAGTCACGATGCAGGCCGGCCGCGATCACTGGTGGCACGATGTCGTCGCCGACGCACCGACCGACACGCCGGCCGAGCGGTGCGATGCCGAGGACATGCTCTACCTGCTGTACACCTCGGGCTCGACCGGAAAGCCCAAGGGCATCGTGCACACCACCGGCGGCTACATGGTCTACACCGCCACCACCGCCAGGTACGTCTTCGACCTGAAGCCCGATGACGTGTACTGGTGCACGGCCGACATCGGCTGGGTGACCGGGCACAGCTACGTCGTCTACGGCATCCTCGCCAACGGCGTCACGACGCTGATGTACGAGGGCGCCCCGAACCACCCGGACTGGGACCGCTTCTGGGACATCTGCGCCCGGCATCGCGTCACCAAGTTCTACACCGCCCCGACCGCGATCCGCGCATTCATGCGCGAGGGACGCGAACACGTCGACAAGCACGACCTGTCCAGCCTGAAACTGCTCGGCAGCGTCGGAGAACCGATCAACCCCGAAGCCTGGATGTGGTACCACGAGGTCGTCGGCCGCGGACGCTGCCCGATCGTCGACACCTGGTGGCAGACCGAAACCGGCGGAATCATGATCACCCCGCTGCCCGGCGCCACCCCCACCAAGCCCGGTTCGGCCACCCGCCCGTTCTTCGGCATCGATCCCGCCATCCTGAACATGGAAGGCGTCGAGCAGGGGCCCAACGCCGGCGGTCTGCTCTGCGTCCGTCGCCCCTGGCCGGGCATGCTCCGCGGGATCTATCGCGACCCGGATCGGTTCGTCAAGCAGTACTGGTCGGCCATCGACGGGGTCTACTTCGCCGGCGACTCCAGCCGGCGGGACGAGGACGGCTACTTCTGGATCATGGGACGCGTCGATGACGTCATCAAGGTCAGCGGCCACCGCCTGGGAACCATGGAGATCGAGTCGGCCCTCGTCTCGCACCCGCTGGTCGCCGAGGCGGCCGTCGTCGGCATTCCGCACGAGATCAAGGGCAACGCGATCGCCGCGTTCGTCACGCTCAAGGCCGGCGTCGAACCGGCCGCGGGCCTCCGGGGCGAACTGAGCAAGCACGTCGCCGATGCGCTCGGCAGCGTCGCCCGGCCGGAACAGATCCGGCTGACCCAGGCCCTGCCGAAGACCCGCAGCGGAAAGATCATGCGGCGCCTGCTGCGCGAGATCGCAACGTCCGGAACCGTCACCGGCGACACGACCACGCTCGAGGACTTCTCGGTGGTCGCCCGCCTGGCCGAGGAGCAGGACAAGGCCGTCTGAGACGGGCGAGGGGCCGGCCGCATCGCACCCCGGTTCCCGCGGCCCGCGGCGAAAAACGGCGGAAATATTGGCGTACGGGTCCCGAATACCCTGATAACGCAAGATGGGAGGACGCTGGATGGACGACTGGCTTGTGACCGTAATCCTGGTCGGGACCTGCGTGGGCGGGCTGATCCCGATCGTCGGCATCATCGGCTTCTTCATTCGACGAATGAAGGAGGACGCCTACACCGCACGCCTGAAGCAACTGATGATCGAACGCGGCTTCAACGTCGACGACATCGAACGCATCATCCGGGCCACCCCACCGACCGACAGCGACCGCGACTGGAAACACATCAACGAATTCATGGGCCGCGACCGAAAAGCCGGCTGAGCAGGCAGATCAGCAGTAAGCAGGTAAGCAGGTAAGCAGGTAAGCAGGTAAGCAGGTAAGCAAGTGAGCACGGGAACAGGTCAGCGTGGGCCGACCTGCCCCGTGTGGTGGATCACCGTCGCCCGCTGAACCTGTTCCCTGTTCCCTGTTCCCTGTTCCCTGTTCCCTTCCCCAGCTGCTGCCGTTCCCAGTTTCCTTCCCCGCAAGTACCCTTTGTGACGGACGTTCTCGCGGCACAGAGGGGCTGATCGGCTTTGAATACCGGCTTTGTTGTTCTGCAACCGATCCTGCTGGCCGGCGCGGGCGGGGTCTTCCTGCTGCTGCCGGCCCTCGTCCCGGGCGCCCGCGGTCACCGCCGACGCTGGCTGCTGCCGGCCGCCTACGCGCTGCTGGCGACGCTGCTGGTCCTCTCCGGCCGTCCGCTCGCCCATGCCCTGCTGATGCTGCTGGCCGTCGCCGCGGCCGTCTACTTCGCGGTCGTCTACTACGCCCGTCCGCGACTGCCGCTCCGCCCGGCAACCCGCTGGGCCTGCGGCCTCTGCCGCGCCCTGGCACTGGTCTTCCTGCTGCTGCTGCTCGGCCGACCGGCCTGGAATTCCGAGTTCCAGGAGTGGCACCGCCCGCTGCTCGTCGCGCTGCTCGACCAGTCCGGGTCGATCGGGCTTCGCGATCAGACCGCCGGCCGCGACGCACCGACCCGCGCGGAACAGGCCAACGCGGCCCTCGGCGGTCAGGCGGCCGCACTGGGCGGACTCGAAACCTACTACGACGTCCGGCGCATGGCGCTCGACCCGCAGGGCCGCCCGCTCGACACCTGGAAACTCGAACCGCGCGACAAGCGCACGCCCATCGCCGCCTCCCTGCGACGCGCGGCCCTGCAGCGCTCCAGCCTCGGCCAGACGCCGGCCGGCCTGCTGCTGCTGACCGACGGGGCCGAGAACGTCGCCGACCCGGCCGCGGTCGTGACGGCCGGGCAGGCACTCGCCCAGCGCGAGATTCCGCTCCTGGCGGTCGGCGTCGGCCCCGGTCCGGAACAGACGCCGGGCATGCTGCTCGAACCGCTGGCGCTGCCGGGCGAGATCGGGCTGCGGGACGAACTGGCGGTCGACCTGGTGGCCCATACGTTCGGCTGCGGGGGCGAGTCGCTGCTGGTCGAACTGGAATGGGACGAGCCCGAGCAGACCCGCCGCGTGCGGGTCGCCCGCGACCGCGAAACGATCCGGTCGTCGTTCCGGGTGCTGCCGCCCCGCGCCGGCCTGCTCCGCCTGACCGGACGCGTGCAACTGCCCGACACGCTCGGCGGCGACCTGTTCGAGACCTCGCAGGTCATCCAGGTCCGGAACGAAACGATGCGCGTCCTGCTGCTGATGCGGCAGCCCTCCAGCGAACTCGCGTTCCTGACCCGCGCCCTGCGGAGCGATCCCCGCTTCGAACTGACCGTCGACCTCCGCCCGGTCGAGCACCCGGCCGCCGCTCGCGACGACTGGCACAGCTTCGATGTCGTCATCCTCGGACGCGTCCGCCTGACCCGGGCCGAGACCGCCGAACTGGTGACCGCCGTCCGCACGCACGGGACCGGACTGCTGCTGGCCGGCGGGCGCCGCCTGCTCAATGACCCCGAGATCCCGCTCGGCGACCTGGCCGACATCAGCCCCGCCGGCTTCCTGCTGCGCAACACCCGCCCGCGGCCGGTCCGGGCCGGCCTGACCCGGCGCAGCGCCGGGCACGAAGTGCTCGCCGGCCTGCTCGAGAACGGCCGCCTGCCCGACCTGCCGCCGCTGGCCGGCGGGGCCGAACTGGGCAGTCGCCGGCAACTGGCCGAGACCCTGCTGGTCGACGAGCGCGGGGATCCGCTGCTGGTGGTGCAGGAGATCGGTCGCGGCCGCTGCGGGGTGGCGACCTGGGAGGCGACCTGGCCGTGGGCCCTGGCGTCGGACGCGGGCCGGGCCTGGCATCGGCAGTTCTGGCAGCAGTTCAGCGTCTGGCTGGCGAATCGTCGCCCGCAGGGGTGGGTGCTGCCCGACCAGGCCCGCTACGCGGTCGATTCGCTGGCGGGCGGGCAGCAGATCGAGATCCGGGCCGGCGTGACGGGTTCGGAGAGCGGCGGGCTGCGGCAGGCACGCTGGACCGGCCGGCTGGAACTGGCGCGGGTCGACCAGGCCGCCACGCAACCCGCGACCGTGCCGATTCCGCTGACGCGCGACGGTCCGCGCTGGACGGCGGCTCTGCCGCGGGCGGTCCCGGGCCTGGACCTGGACGCGGGCGCCTGGCGGCTGAAGTGGACCGCGACGGCCGAACTGCCGGACCGGGAACCGCTGACGCTGACCGCCGAGAGCGGCTTCTTCGTCGAGCGGATCGATCCCGAACTGCGCTCGCCGACCGCCAACCTCGGCCTGCTGCGGCGGGCGGCCGAGCAGACCGCGGAGGTCGGCGGTCGCTACGTCGACCTGGACGATCTCGGGATGCTGCTGGGTGACCTGATGCGGACCGACCCGCGCGAATCGGTCACGCGGCGGACGCAGCGGATCGCCAGCGAGGCCTACCCGTGGTGGCTGTGGGGCGCGGTCGTGCTGCTGCTGAGCGGCGAATGGGTGCTGCGGAAACGGGCCGGCCTGCCGTAGTCGAGGCGTGACGGAAAACGCCCGGGATCAATAGTCCTTGTAGGGGGTCCCGTTGGCGTCGCTGGCTTCGGTGTTGGCGATGATCTCGCCCGTCTCGGGGTTGTACTGCCAGCCTTTCTTGTTGTTCTCGACGACTTTGGGCGGGGATTGGTCGGAGAAGCCGATCTTGTCTGCCTTTCGGCTTGCGTTGAGACCGACGTTCAGCCGCGGCATCGCCGCCAGGTACGGGCCGAACACGCGGGGCGGATCACACGATCCTCCGGCCCCGGTCGGCGTTGAGCAGCCCAGCAGATGCTCGTAGAAGTCGTCCTCGTCCCCGTCCGCGTTGCGCAGGCCGTCGATCTTGTGCAGACCGGGATAGGCCCCGTGATGCTCGGCCGCGTACTGCTGGATGGCCATCCGCATCATGTGCAGGTTGCCCGCCAGCGCAGCATCCGTGGCACCGGTCGCGCCGCGGCTGAGGCGCGGAATCGCCATGGCCGCCAGCAGGCCGATAATGACGATCACCACTACCAGCTCGACCAGCGAGAAGCCTGCCCGGACCTGCTTGAATCGGCCCTGCATGAGGGTCTGTTCCCCGGTTACCGGCTTGCGTCGGGCCCCATCCCCCGCGCCGCCGGCTCGCTCAACAAAACGCGCTGTCACACAGGTGGGTCATCGGACGACAGCAGCCGGCGTTGCAGCCAAAAATCGGGTGATTCGCGATCCGCGAGCGTCATTGCCCGGCCGCTCTCCCCCCGGTGGGATGGCGCATCTTGCGCGGGGCCAGGAGAGAGGACCGCAGCCTGCCTCCTTCACCCTTTCACCCATTCACGCTTTCACCGCGCCTCAGCGCTGGATCGAGCCGCTGACCTTCTCGGCCTTGACCGTGTTGGTGTCGAGGTAGATCGTGAAGGCCGGTCCGACCGCGGGCTGTTCGTACCGGTTGGTCTCGCGGTTCATGAATTCGACCTTGGCCGGCAGGTTGCGGGCCTCGTCGCCGAGCACGCGGACGGTCTTGGCGTTGCGGTCGAACTCGATCTGGTTGGCCTGGACCTCGCGAATGCCGGCGCCCTGCTGGTCCTTCAGGTAGACCTCGCCCCGGGCGTTCAGCCACGCCAGGCTTGCACCCTGTCCGGGCAGCGCCTGTCCGGCCTGCTGCTGCAGCAGCAGTTCGAGCCGGTCACAGGCCAGGTAGGTGTTGCGGTCCTTCAGCATCGCCACCTGCCGCGGGTCACTGGCGACCTCGGGCAGCAGTTCGGCGAAACTCGCCATCGCCTTCCCGGCCAGGTGCCGGAAGATCACACCGCCCTGGAACAGCACCGAATCCCCGCGATCCTCACCCTCGGCACTGAACACGTAGGTCATCGAGCCCTTGCACATCAATGCCGTCTGGCTGGGACCGCCGGAGATCATCGCCGACGGAACGCCGAGGGCCGTGTTGGCCTGATCGCCGGACCGGTCCGCCGCGGACGGCATGCGCAGGCTGGTCATCCCGAGAATCGTCTCGCCGACCGTCCGCACCGTCCGCTGCGGAATCTCGACCGTCAGTTCCGGGGCCGAGATCTGCTGCATCACCACCGGCTTCGCGCGACCGGGAACGAACGTCTCGCTGATCAGCGAAGCGTGCTGGGCCTGCAGCCGCAGCGGTTCCTTGCGGAAGCTCTCGCTGTCGCCGCCCAGGATACCGTCGCCGCCGCTCTTCCGCCCGGTGATCCGGCCCGCGAATGCGCCGTAGATCTGCCGGATGCGGGCCAGGCCGGTGACTTCCTTCCGGGTCACGATGTCCTTCAGGAACAGCGTCAGCGTGTCGGCTTCGAGCCGCTGGTCACCTTCCCGGGCGACGACGTTGCCCAGGAAGCGGACCTGGTTGCGGCCGGCGTCGCTGTCGAACTCGAGCGCCTGCCGGGCGGTGATCCGGACCGGTTCGCCCTTGCGCTGCTTGCGACCCTGCAGGCCGCGGTCGCTGACGAACAGCAGTTCGGCCTGGCCGGGCACACGCATGTGGAACGGCTGCTGCGATCCGGTCTTCTCGTCGAGGGTCACGTCGATCCGCCCGCCGGTGATGCGGTAGGTCTGGGCCAGCGCGACGGCCGGGTGCTGCGTGTCGCCGATGATCGCGGCGTCGGTCAGGCGTCCGTCGCGGCTCAGGTTGGCGGTCATCCGCCGCCCGCGGGCGTAGACCTGCTGGGCGGTGTTCCGCAGCCCGATGTCCCCGCGGGCCTCGACGTCGGTCGGGAACGTGCGGCCGTCGGGCGTCAGCGCGAAGTTGATCCGCATCCACGTGCCCTGCAGGGCCTGGTCACCATCGAGCAGGCGGACGCTGCCGCTGGCGACGGCGTCGGTCAACTGCAGCCCCCGGGCTAGGTCGGCCGGCCGGGTGGCGGGTGCCTCGAGCCCGGCCAGTTGCTCGGCCGAAGCGAGCGCCAGCGCCGCGGACTCGGACAGGGCGGCGGGCGAGGTCGGCGCGACGAGCACGGGGGCGGCAGCCTGGGCGGCCGCGGCGATCGCCGGCTGCGAGGCGGCGGCCGGCAGCGGCAGTTCGGCGAAGCGGGTTTCGAGTCGCTGCGCGTGCAGGGCGCGTCCGCTGTCGAGGTCGGCCCGAACGCCGCCGACGAAGATCGCCCGTTCGAGCGTCAGGCTGCCGAGATCGGTCGGGCTGCTGCTTTCGGACGGATCGGGTTGCCCGGACAGGTGCAGTTCGGCCCACAGGCGCGAGCGGATGCCGAGCCGGTCGCCGCCTTCGCCGGGCGCCAGGCCCCGGACGCGGACGTCGCCGACGAGCTTGACGATGCCGGCATCGCGGTCGAGGAAGATGCTGGTGGCATCGACGGCCGGTCCCCTGGCCATTCGAAGCGCGACCGGGCGATCGGCGCGCGGATGCAGCCACAGGCGGCGTTCCTCTTCGCGGTAGAGCAGTCCGCCGCAGTCGATCGTGGTGCCGTTGCCTTCGAGGTGGACCAGGTCGCCGCGGGCCTCGATGTGGCGCCGCAGTTCGCCGCTCGGGCGGGCGTTCAGTTGCGGCGCAAGTTGCAGCGGACCGCTCCACTGCACCACCAGCCGTTCCGGCGCGGGCGGTTCAGCCGCTTCGGCCGCGTCCGTCGGCGGCGCCTCGGCGGCCTCGGGCCCGGCCGCGGTTTCGGCGGCCGGTGGCTGTCCGTCCTGGAAGACGGCCTTCGAGTTGTCGGCCATGTCGAACAGCAGGTGCAGTTCGTCGGCGGTCAGCAGTCCGATCGGCTGATCGCCGCGGAAGTGCCGGGCCCGGACGTTTTCGAGCAGGGCGACGGCGTAGGTCATCACGCGACGCGGCGGCGCGTCGGGCGTGGCCGGTGGTGGCGGCGCGTGGGTCGCCGGGGCCGCCGACGGTTCGGTCCGGACCTGCTGGAACAGTCCGCTGGCCAGTTCGATCGAAAGCTGGTTGCCTTCGTAGATCTCGAGCGTGTCGACGCGGCGGTCGACATCGTTCCAGACCAGGCGCAGGCCCTTGCCGTCGAGCGAAAAGGCCGGGCTCTTCACCTGCAGGGTGCCTTCGCCCTTCAGTTCGCCGAGCGCCATGTCGAAGTGCATCCGCTCGAGGTGAATCGTCAGCCCGTCGAGAGCGACCGCGGCGCGGGTCTCTTCGCCCTTCGCGTCCCGCTCGATCGTGATTTCGACGTTGCCCTCGAGCCAGCCCTTCTTCGGTCGGAAGCGGCGGCGATCGACCTCGTCGACCGCCAGTTGCCCGCGCTCGGCCTTGATCGCCACGACCAGTTGCTGCGTGAACAGCCGCAGTTCGGGGTCGGTCACCGCGACATCGTTGCGGGTCCCGGCGACCTTCTCCCAGTTGGCCCAGCGGAACTGCTGCACGGGGCGGCCGGTGAATTCATCGAAGACGGTGAAGCCGGTTTCCTGTCCCGGCGCCAGGTGCACCTCGCTGTCGTCGCGCAGGTCGATCACCATTTCGTTGTCGCTGGTCGTGCCGGTATCGGTCGCAAGCTGGCTGAGGTTGGCCGGGCTGTCGAAGTCGCCCTCGCGGTCGATGCGGGTGGCGGCGGCGTAGTAGTAGTAGCCGGCCGACAGAACGGCCAGCGTGCCAATCATCAGGAGCGCGTTGCGCATACGTTCAACTCCGGGGGCCGTCGTCGGCACTCGTCTGCCGTTGGAGAATCCGTTCCGCACCGTCCTTCTCGGAGATGCCGTAGTCGGCCAGGACCGTTTCCCAGACGCCCTGGCGCCGCAACAGGTGTTCGATCGCCTCGCGGACCGCGCCGTCCCCGCCGCTGCGACGGGTCACGAAACGGGCGAGGGCCTGCACTTCGGTGGCCGCGTTCGCCGGGGCCAGCGGATAGCCGACCGCCCGCAGGACCGGCAGGTCGGGGAAGTCATCGCCCATCATCGCCGTCTGCTCGGCCGGAATGCCGAGCTTCTGCAGCAGTTGCCGCAGGTCGGCCAGCTTGTCGCGGCTGCCCTGGATGACGTGCCGCAGGCCGAGCTCCTCGCTGCGGCGCACGACGGCCATGCTCTTCTTGGCGGTCAGCAGGGCGACCTCGCCGACGTGCCGGCGGAACCACTGGATCGCGAGCCCGTCGTGCACGTGGAACGCCCGGATGGGCTCGGCGAAGTTGTCGCCGAAGTAGCCCCACGACAGCCGCCCGTCGGTCAGGACCCCGTCAACATCGAGCACCAGTAGTCGCAAGTCGCTCATCGAGCCTGCCTTATCGCCGGGTGGCCGGGTTCGCCGCTCGAACCGGAAGCTGTAGTATACGCGAAGCGGGCCCGTGGATTAATCGGGACCTCGGGAGGCGACGGCGGATGGAAGCGATCGATCTGGGCGGCCTGCGGGTCCGCATGATCTCCGGCGGCGAACTGTGGCTCGATGGCGGGGCGATGTTCGGGATCATCCCGCGGGTGATCTGGTCACGCGCCACCGCCCCCGACGAGGCCCACCGCATCCGCCTGGCCTGCAACTGCCTGCTGGTCGAATGGGACGGCGACAGCGACCGCCGGGCGATCGTCGAGGCCGGCGTCGGCCAGAAGTACACCCCCAAGGAACAGAAGATCTTCGCGATCGACCCGACCGAGTGGATCGGCTCCAGCCTGACCGCCGCCGGGGTCGCCGCCGAGACGATCAGCGACGTACTGCTGACGCACCTGCACTTCGATCACGGCGGGGGCCTCAGCACGCGCGACGCCGACGACCGCCTCGTGCCGACCTTCCCGCGGGCCCGCATCCACGTGCAGGAGCAGGAACTGTCCGACGCGCTGTCGGGCTTCGGCATCATGACCAGCACCTACCGCCCCGAGAACCTCGAACCGCTCGCCGAACGCTGGGCCCCGCACGCCGGCGGCGTCGAGATGCTGCCCGGCATCACGGCTCTGCCGACGCCCGGCCATACCCGCGGCCACACCTCGCTGGTCCTGCGTGGCAGCGAACGCACGCTGTTGTTCGTCGGGGACGTGCTGCCGACGGCCGCCCATGTCGGGGCCCCGTTCAACATGGCCTACGACCTGTTCCCGCTCGACAACCGGGCCAGCAAGCAGGCCCTGCTGCGCCGCGCCGCGGACGAGGACTGGGTGCTGGTGCTGGGGCACGAGCCGGACACGCCGCTGGTGCGGGTGGTCGTCGAGGGCGACTGGTACCGGTTCGAGGCGGTCTGATAAGGGCTGCCGGGCCGCCTCGCGCGCTGGCTGGCGCAAAACCTGCCTGACCTTGCCGAACAAATTCGATACTTCCCATTGAAGGCCCATCGCCGGATCACCGATGTGCGCCAGAAGGGCCCCCCCGGGAGGGGCTGTCCTCGGAGGTATCGTCATGCAGACCGAATCAACACCGACGCCGCTGTGGCGGCCCGAGCACAGCCTGCTCCTCGCGCAGGCCGCCTGCCTGTCCCTCGGCACCGGCCTCGTGCTCTGGGGCCTGGCCCCCGCCGTCATCGAGCGGATCGTCACCGGGCACACGCCGCCGCTGGCGATGCTGGCGATGAACGCCCTGATCTTCCTGCTCGGCTCGGCGTTTCTGCTGTCGAGCTTCATGATTCACGCCCGGCGGCGCTGGGCGGCCTGGTTCGCCTTTGGCCTGGCCGTGATGCTCGGCGGCGCCGGCGTCGCGATCATCCTGGCCACCGGGATGCGCTCGTCCAGTTCGTTCCTGCTGCTGATCTCGGCCGTGACGAGTTTCTCGACCTGGCTGGCGATCGACGCGCTCGGCACGCTGAACCGCGGCCGCAAGCCGCGCGGCGGCTACTCTTTCCACGCCGACGCGAGCGAACAGCCGGGCTGAGTTTCGTTCAGGATTGCGGAATCAAGAAGGGGCGCGCGCCGCTGGGCACGCGTCCCTTTTCGCGTTTGACGCGTGGCGGTCTCATCGGTCGGTGAATACACGTGTGCGGAGATGCGATCGTAGGGTGCGTCATCGACGCGGCCGACCGCGCTCGCATCGGCCCCGGCGGCTCCAGGCGTCGATGCCGCACCGCGTGGCGGTCTCATCGGTCGGTGAATCCACGTGTGCGGAGACGCGATCGTAGGGTGCGTCATCGACGCGGCCGACCGCGCTCGCATCGGCCCCGGCGGCTCCAGGCGTCGATGCCGCACCGCGTGGCGATCTCATCGGTCGGTGAATCCACGTGTCCGGAGATGCGATCGTAGGGTGCGTCATCGACGCGGCCGACCGCGCTTGCATCGGCCCCGGCGGCTCCAGGCGTCGATGCCGCACCGCGTGGCCGAGAGCGGTGGCACCTCACCTGCGTGCGTCACATCTTCTCGCTGACTTCGATGCCGAGCAGACCCAGGCCGGTCTTGAGCGTCCGGGCGGTCAGGTCGCACAGCCGCATGCGGCTCAGGCGGAGCGGTTCGGTCTCGCTCTTGAGAACCGGGCAGGCTTCGTAGAATCGCATGAACGCCGCGGCCAGGTCGTACAGGTAGGCGCACAGCGTGTGCGGCAGCAGGTCGCCGGCCAGTTGCGTGACCGCCTCCGGGAAGCGCAGCAGGTGCAGCCCCAGGGCCCGCTCCTCGGGCGTTCCGAGTTGCAGTTGCACCGCCCCGGCGTAGACGTCGGGCGCCCCGAACTGCTCGGCCGCCTTGCGGTAGATCGAGCGGATCCGGGCATAGCCGTACAGCATGTAGGGGGCCGTGTTGCCCTGCAGCGCCAGCATCTGGTCCCAACTGAAGACGTAGTCGCCGTTGCGGTCACGCGACAGGTCGGCGTACTTGACGGCCGCGATGCCGACCCGGCGGGCGATCTCCTGCTGCTGGGCGGCGGTCAGCGTGCGGTCACGCTCGGCCTGCTTCTGAACCACGACCTCCAGGGCCCGGCGCTCGGCCTCGTCGAGCAGTTCGCTCAGCTTGACGTTGTCGCCGCTGCGGGTCTTCAAAGGCTTGCGGTCCTCGCCCAGCACGCTGCCGAAGGTCGTGTGTTCGAGCGTCACGTCGTCGCAGGCCCAGCCGATGTTGCGGGCCGCCTGGAAGAACATCTCGAAGTGCAGCTTCTGTCGCGCGTCGGTCACGTAGATCAGCCGGCGCCCTCCCAGGTCCTCGATCCGGTACCGAATCGCGGCCAGGTCCGTCGTCGCGTAGAGGAACGCCCCGTCCGACTTCCGCACGATCATCGGCAGCGGGTCGCCGTCGGGATTCCGAAACTGCGGCGTGCCGTCGGCCTGGTAGAAGTACAGGCACTGGGCCCCGTCGTCCTCGCGCAGAACCGTGCACGCCCGCCCCGCAACCGGCTCGGCCGGCAGTTTCTCGCGCAGTTCGGCCAGCACCGGCGCGAGCCGCGGATCGAAGAAGCTCTCGCCGCAGACATCGTCGCGGTTCAGCAGCACGCCCAGCCGCTCGTAGATCCGCTGGCAGTAGCCCAGCGAGATCTCGCACGCCTCGCGCCACTCCTGGCGTTCGTAAGCGTTCGCCTCGCCCCCGGCCTGCAGGTGCGTCGTGACGATCCGGGCGATCTCGCTGAGCTGATCGCTGCGCCCGTCGGGGTCCCGCACCGGGCAGTCGACGCCGGCGCTGACGGCCGTCACGGCCTGGATGAACTGGTAGCCCAGTTCGAGATCCTGCACCGGAATGTCGAGCCCCGGCGGAATCGGGTTGGCGAGGTCCTCGGACCACTCGGCCGCGATCGGGGCGAGCAGTTCCTGGCGGACGCTGACGGTCTTGCCCTTGGCATCCTGGACGGCGGCCAGTCGGTCGCGGATGGCCTGCGCGTCCTCGCCCCGGCGCCGGCGCGTCTTCAGGTACCAGAGGCCGAGGATCGCCATGCCCATGGCGGTGCCCCAGTCTCCGACGTGGTTCTGGCGCACGACCGGGTAGCCGAGGAACGACAGCACGCGGGCGAAGACGTCGCCGATGATCGTGCTGCGCAGGTGCCCGACATGCATCTGCTTGGCGATGTTCGGCGAGGAATAGTCGAGGATCACCTTCGGCAGCGGCCTGCCTTGGTGGGTCGTGATCAGGTGGTCGGTGGCCGTCAGCAGCGGGACGCCGACGCGATCGGGGGTTCCGTCGCGCGGGCCGGGGATGTCGCCAAGGCGGCCGGCCAGGGCCTCGTCGCGCAGGCGGATGTTGATGAAGCCGGGGCCGGCGATTTCGAGCGGCCCGCACAGGTCGTCAAGCCGCACGGCCGCCACGATCGCCTCGGCGATCTCGCGCGGCTTCCGCTTCAGCGGCTTGCCGAGCGGCATCGCGGCGTTGCACTGGTAATCGCCGTGGGCGGGGTCGCTGGTCGCCCGCAGCAGCGTCTCGCCCGGCGAAACCTCCCGCCCGGCCACCTGCGAAACCGCGGCCGCAAACCGCCGGCGTAACTCGTCAAGCAGAGTACTGGTTGCCATGGGGGGAGAATACCTGAAGGGAGCGAGGGAGCAAGGGAGCGAGGGAGCAAGGGAGCGAGGGCAGAGAGCGACGGGTTCCCGTGGTCATGAGCACTCGCAATTCTCTGAACAGGGGAGGCATCGAGGTCGGGAGCATCGCACGGAGCCGGGCCGCCACCCGCGCCCTCCTCGCTCCCTGGCTCCCTCGCTCCCTCGCTCCCTTCCGGCTATTGTCGCGTTCTATGCACATCTGCCACGTAATCACCCGGCTGATCGTCGGCGGCGCGCAGGAGAACACGCTGTTGAGCTGCGAGGGGCTGCATGCCCGCGGCTTTCGTGTCACGCTCGTGACCGGGCCGACCGTCGGGCCCGAAGGCAGTCTCGTCCGGCGGGCCGAGCAGGGGGGCTACGACCTGGTCACGCTGCCGTCGCTGGTCCGGGCCGTTCGGCCGCTGACCGATCTGCGCTGCCGCCGCGAGATGGCCGCGCTGTTCCGTCGCCTGCGACCGGACGTGGTGCACACCCACAGCAGCAAGGCCGGCGTGCTCGGCCGGCTGGCGGCCCGCGACGCCGGGATCGCGCGGATCGTGCACACGATCCACGGCATGAGCTTCAATCGCACCCAGCCGCCGCTGCTGCGGAAACTCTACGCGACCCTCGAACGGCACTGCGCGCGTTTCACCGAACGAATCGTCACCGTCGCCGACGCGATGATCGAACAGAGCCTCGCGGCCGGCGTCGGCTCGCGCGGGCAGTACCGCACGATCTACTCGGGCATGGAGATCGAGCGGTTCGATCCGGCCCGCTACGACCGGGTGGCCGTGCGGCGCGAGCTGGGATTCTCGGATCAGGACGTGATCGTTGCGACGGTGGCGCGACTGTTCGCCCGCAAGGGCTACGAGCAGTTGATCCCGATCATTGCGCGGCTGGCCGACCGGGTGCCGCACCTGCGTTTCCTGTGGATCGGCGACGGCGCGCAGCGCGAGCGGTACCTGGCCGAACTGACCCGGCTGGGTGTCCGCGAGCGGGTCACGCTGACCGGACTGGTGCCGCCCGAGGAGATCCCGCGCCTGCTGGCCGGCTGCGACCTGCTGGCCCACACCTCGCAGTGGGAGGGCCTGCCCCGGGCGGTCGTGCAGGGCCTGCTGCTGGGACTGCCGGCCGTCGCGTTCGCGATCGACGGCACCCCCGAGGTCGTGCACGACCACCAGACCGGACGCCTGATCGACCTGAACGACCAGGCCGGCTTCGTCGAGGCCCTCGCCGACCTGGCCGGTGATGCCGACCGGCGCGCCCGACTCGGCACGGCCGGACGGGACCTGTGCCGCCAGCGCTTCGCGGCCGAGACGATGGTCACGGCCCTGGCGGAGATGTACGAAGAGGGAGCGAGGGAGCCAGGGAGCGAGGGAGCGAGGGAGCCAGGGAGCGACGCACCTCGCCGCGAGCCACCGGGATCGTAGGGTGCGTCATCGACGCGGCCGACCGCGCCCCCATCCGACCCGGCGACCCCGGGCGTCGATGCCGCACCGCGTGGCACTTCCAACGTCCGGTCGAATCCACGCGCGCCGAGAAGACACCGGAGCCTGGCGGCGGCACGATCCGGCGCGGCACTTTCGCTTCGCGGGGCTTTGACGTAGAGTCCCCGAATGGAAGGCGACATCGACCGCATTCTGTTGACCAGCACGCAGATCCACGCCCGTGTGCGCGAGGTGGCGGCCGAGATCGCCGAGACCTACCGCGGGGACGAGACCGAACTGACCATCGTGCCGGTCCTGTCCGGGTCGATCATCTTCGTGGCCGACCTGATTCGCGAACTCCCCGTCAAGATGAAGATCGCGATGCTGCAGCTCTCCAGCTACCGCGGCGACACCCGCGGCGAACTGCGGACGCTGCTGGACCTGGTCGGCGATGTCTCCGGCCGCGACGTGCTGGTGGTCGACGACATCCTCGACAGCGGCCAGACGATCCGCCACATCAAGGAAGACATCGAGACCAAGAACCCGCGCAGCCTGCGGACCGCCGTGCTGCTGCGGAAACCCGACCGCGCCCCGGCCGACCTGCACGTCGACTTCGTCGGCTTCGACATCGAAGACTCGTTCGTGGTCGGGTACGGCCTGGACTACGACGACCACTACCGCAACTACCCCCACATCGGCGTGCTCAAACCCGACCTGACGAACTGACCGACGCAGCCAGTGCGCCGGAATCTGTGAACCGCCGCGCGGTTGGCAAGCGTCAGGACATGCGCGACCCCCAGCGGGGCAGGGCCGGAGCCCGCCGCCTTCTTTCACGCTTTCAGCCGTTCACCTTTTCATGGTGTTGCGGGCAGGTCTCCGCCGGTCAGTTGGGTTTCCATCTGCCGGACGCAGTCGCGGGCGGCGTCGAGTCGCTGGCGGGCCAGGACGCGGCTCTGTTCGAATCGCAGACCGTCGTTGATCCGCGCTTCCCAGAAATGGTATTCGTGCTGCCGGTTCCAGCTGGCGATCAGGTCGGCCAGGCTGCGACCCTCGGCCGCGTACCGCCGCAACTGCCGCAGGATGTAGGGCAGGCCCATGTCGGCCAGGCTCTCGGCCTCGGCCAGGACCTGGGCTTCGGGCGTGCCGGTGAAGCGGTCGTGGCTCTGACGGATCGCTTCGCGGGCCACCTGGATCACTTCCGGCGAGACCATTCCGTTCACGAGATCGGGCAGGGCGGTGATCGCCGCCTCGCGCTGCTGCTCGTTGGTCGGGCGGTGCAGCACCAGGCCGGGGTGCAGGTCGCCGGCCCGGACCTCGAGGGCCCAGCCGACATTGCCGCAGGCCGCGCCCAGCAGGGCGGCCGTCTCGTCGGGGGGATCGTCCGCCAGTTCCGGGACCTTGCAGAGGAAACGGACCAGGCGCATCACGCGGACGGCGTGTTCCCACAGCCAGAGATCCTCCGCGCCCCCCGCCCGCAGAACGAGGTGCGGACGGACCTGCCGGCAGATCTGGTCGTAATCCGACATCGCGGCAACACTCCCGGCCGTGCGGTGAGCACGCCCGCTAGAGAACCTAATCGGAGCCCCCGGAGGGAGCAAGAGAAGGGAACGCGACAACGGAAGGGAGCGAGGGAGCTGGAGAAGGGAACGAGGGAGCAAGGGAGCGAGGGAGCGAGAGGAGGGAACGAGGGTGCAAGGGAGCGAGGGAGCAAGAGAGGGAGCGAGGGAAGGGAGCGAGGGTGCAGGGGAGCGAGGGAGCAAGAGAGGGAGCAAGGGAGCAAGCGCGAGGGGTGCCCAACCCTTGAGCGAGCGCAGCGAGCGGAAGGGTGGGGGACTGCACCGGGCAGCAGGAACCGAGGACGCGGAACAGGACCGCAGGAATCACGATCCCTCCGCCCTCGCTCCCTCGCTCCCTGGCTCCCTCGCTCCCTCACGAGATATCAGACCTGCTCACCGATCTGGGGGTGTCGCCGGGGTTCTTTCGGGGTTTTTGGCAAGCGGGTGGTTGGCCGGACCGATGTTTCTGACGAACCGGTAACAGCACGACATGCCAGCTCGGGAGATTGAGATGACGCTGAATGCGGCCACCAACGACCAGACGCCGCAGGCCGATCCGCAGGGGGACCCGCTCGCCCTTCCGGAAGCCCTGCAGAAGGCCATGGCCCGGGTGACCGAGATCAGCTCGCTGCCCGAAATCACCACGCGGATCGTCGAGGTGGTCGAGGACCCCAAGTCGACCGCCCAGGACATGCACGACATCGTCAAGAACGACCCCGCCCTGGCCGCCAAGATCCTCAAGGTGGTCAACTCGGCCTTCTACGGACTGCCGGCCCAGATCTCGAGCCTCGACCGCGCGATCATCATGCTCGGGCTCAGCGCGGTGAAGAACATCGCCCTGGCCGCCTCGCTCTCGCGACTGTTCCGACCCGGGGCGATCTCGGACGCCTTCGACGCCCGTGACCTGTGGGAGCACTGCATCGGTGTCGGCGTCTGCGCCCGGATGCTGGCCGCTTCCGGGTTCGGACAGGCCGAGGAGGCCTTCGTGGCCGGGCTGGTGCACGACATGGGGCTGCTGGTCGAGTACCAGTTGTTCCCGGAGAAGCTCAAGCAGGTGGTCGAGATCTGCGCGGCGCAGCCGCAGGACTTCCTGGCGACCGAGCAGGCCGTGATCGGCGCCAACCACCAGCAGTTCGGCAACGCCCTGGCCGTCAAGTGGAAGTTCCCGCCGGCGCTGCGCTACTCGATCAGCTATCACCACAACCCCGAACGGCTGCGGCCGGAGTTCCGGCGACTGGTGACGGCCGTGCAGGTCGCCGACGCGATCTGCGGGCAGAACCAGATCGGCTTCTACCTGACGACGCAGACCTCGGAGATCACCGAGGAGATGCTGGAGCAGGTCGGCGTGACGCCGGAACGGGTCGGCGAACTGCTCGAAACGCTTCCGGAGCGGATCGAGGAGACGATGGCGATCTTCCACGACGACATATGAAGTGCCCAGACGCAGGCGTTCTGCGCGAATCAGACGTTTGCGATGCACATCCGGGGCCGCCCCCCGATATACTTCTGACCCCCGCACGCGGGGTCAGGAGAAACACGGCATGCCACGCATCACGATCGTTTTCGGGCTGATCTGCATCGCCCTCGGACTCTTCGGCTACTTCGGTTCCGCCAGCGACAGCCCCAGCAAAACCGCCCTGATCCCGGCCGCTTTCGGGCTGGTGATGGTCATCGTCGGCGGCATCGCGCTGCAGGAGAAGCTGCGCAAGCACGCCATGCACGTCGCCGTGCTGGTGGCGTTCCTCTTCATCTGGCGGCCGGCGCTGGTGGGCATCCCGGCCACGCTGAAGCTGCTCGGCGGCACCGAGGTCGACAACCCGCGCGGCGCCGTCGTCCAGGCGATCTTCGCGCTGCTCTGCATCGGCTTCGTCGCCCTCTGCGTGCAGTCCTTCATCGCCGCGCGCAAAGCGCGGGTGAATGTGTGAAGACGTGAAGGAGTGAAAAAGGCCGCGTCGAGCCAACCCTCCTTCACGATCTTACCGGCCGTCTAGGCCGATTCATCCAGGTTTGAAGTGTGCTTTGAGGGCAGTGTCATTCGTCAGGCGTAACCGAATTCGGTCGATCTGCTTCGGGCTTAGGTCCGGCATCAGTTCGTTGATTACTGCGACCACCCTCTTGATTCCTTGCTCCTTCGAACTAGGAAGCCGCGTCTTCAATCGCTGGAGCAGTTCCTCGCGTGCTAGACTCTCGGTATCGACGCCGTCTTTCTTCAACCGCGCCACAGCACGATCACTGACCCATTCGACTTGCTCAGTGAGATGTGGGCGGACGAGTTGCTTGAGCTTGTCTTTAGGCCAATCCTGGGTTCCGACTCGGGAATATAGACTCCCGACCAACCATCCGAGTTTCGCCCCGAACTCGGATGTTAGCTGGCCTTTGCGGCTCTCAAGCATTTGGTCATAGTGGTCTGATCGGAACGCAACGCTCACCCGGAGGAACGCGACCGCATCCTCACCGATCCCGACATCGCCGTCAGGGTATAGGTAAAACAAACTGAGTCTCTGCTCGTTTTGGTTGAGGATTCGCTCCAGCAGATCTTGTCCCCTGTTCTTGGTCTTATCCGTGTATGTCCGGTCATGAACTCGTTCGCAGACAGTGTCCAGCAGGCTTGGCAGTACATCTGCGAGACTTCGAATCACGGCAACGTTGATGAAGCGAGCCGAACATTGGCCATTGCGACGCACCAGGTCGCACGTCTGCGTCAGGATCATGAAAGCAAGATACTTGGCATTGCAAAAGTGTGGATGCACTTCCTTGAAGAGAGACTCAAGTGAGGTGCTGGGGTTGAGAATGTCGCCCTGCTGCAGGTCGCTGTCAGCGGCGACGGGTTTATACGTCCAATGGGTTGGCATTGCTGCTTCAAAGGGTCGAATCTGGCCCCGTGGGCCGGTCAGACTTGCGTGGAATGAACCGTACCACCACGCTGCCCGCATCGAGAGTTACGGTGAAGTGACGATTCTGCGGCGATTGCGTGTTCGTGGATTGGGTCTTGGTATCTGCTAAGCGAATCGCGGTCGCACGTTCAAACTTGGATTTCGGATCAACGCCGGAGGCCGTGTTCTCTTGATGGGTCACGTGGTAACTCCAGGGAGTTTCCTTATAATGTCATCGACTATCTGACCGACCTGCTGCATCGGTATGCGCAGCCAAGCCTTCAGATCGTCTGCATCTACAGAGGACTTATGAAAGTTGAAGGAACAGCTACAGTCTCCTCCCTGCGAGATGATAACCTCAACATTCAGAAAACCGCCCTCAAAGGGCATCGAGCGACGAACGCTTTGATTCTCTATCTGCAGTCCGTAATCGGAGAACACGCTGTCCAGGCCACATTGGACGGCGGCACCGAGTTCCGCTGGCATTTCCGTGGACTGGAACCTCAGGTTGTAGCCCGCTGCTGACACTGGGGTCCTAGAAAGCGTTTCTAGAGCTGCGATCGCGTACGTGCGACTCAACTCCAGCGTATCGAAGTCGTACTTGTCGATAGATACATCCAGGTTGAAGTTGCTCACCACCACAGCGACATCGCCGTGTCGGACTCGCCAAGGTCCCCGTACGTTCAGCGGCACTTCCACGGGCACAGGGCGATCATCCGTGATGTGGAAAATCTCGCGAGCGATCCACTCGGGTGTGAGGATCGCCCGGTTCCAGGCCCCAAGTACAACTGTGTTCCATCCGATTGGTTCGAAACTCATTCGACTCCTCCACCCGGATATGAGTGTATCGGTCACAGAGCAATCTTCCAACACAGTGAGTCGATCATGCGGGCCGCCTTGTCGCAGGCACGTCTAGGCGGTCTCATGGGTGTTTGCTCGGTGCATGCACCTTCGAGCGGCACACAAAGCAGACAGCATCCTTAGCCATGGAAACCGGGGACAGCCAAGTGAATGTCCTTTCTTCACTTCTCGGTTTCCCGCTCGCTCGATAAGCCGGTGAATACTGGGAAAAATGGGGACAGCCACGTGACTGTCCCCCTTTTTCCGGGTGAATGCGTGAAAACGTGAAGGCGTGAAAGAGGTGGCGTCGACCCAACCCTCCTTCACTCTTTCACGTTTTCACATTTTCACCATGACCCGACGGGCGCTAGCCCCGAATCGCCCACTTCAGCAGGCTGCCGATGCTCGGCGGTTTGCCCTGCATCAGGATGCCGACGCGGAAGATCCGGCCCGCGCCCCAGACGCACAGGACCGTGAACGCCGCCACGCCGACCAGGCCCAGCCACGGCTGCCATGCGGGCACGCCGGCCGGGGTGCTCTGCCGGATCAGCATCAGCATCGGTGTGAACGGCGGGATCAGCGACATGATCGTCGCGAAGGCCCCCTCGGGATACTTGGCGACCTGCATCCAGACCATCATCGGGACCATCATCAGCACCCAGACCGGCATCATCATCGACTGGGCTTCCTTCAGGTCGTTGCAGGCCGCCCCCAGCCCGATCAGCAGCGAACCGAACAGGAACACCGCCGCGATCATGTAGACGATCAGCCACGGCAGCACCTCGAACGGAACGAAATCCTCCAGCTCCAGGTAGTACAGCGCCCCGATCCCGCCGGCCAGGTAGATCGCCAGCACCGTCAGCGAAACCGCCACCGTCCCCAGCAGCTTGCCGACCATCAGCTCGAACGGCTTGACCGATCCCAGCAGCACCTCGGCGATCCGCTGCATCTTCTCTTCCAGCACCGCGTTCACCAGCGGGGCCGCCCCGACCATGATCATCATGAACATCAGGAACATCATCCCGGCCGGAACACCGATCGCGCGACCCTCGTGCGACTTGACGGCATCCTTGACGCCGCCCGTCGCGTCGACCGACACCAGGCTGGCGCCTTCGACGTCGGGACAGTTGAACAGCCGGTTGATCAGGCCCCGGTCGAGCCCTTCGGCGGCGAAACGGATGCTGCGGATCTGGTTCTGCACCGCGCCGCGGATCCAGCGCCGCGCATCGTGGAAGATCGCGTTCGGCGCGTGGTAGGTGATCCGCTCGGCCGCGGTCGGCGGTCCGCCGGCCGGCGGGCGGATCACGTTCGCGCCGATCTCGACGAAGGCATGCAGTTCCTGCCCGCGGACCCGCTGCGAAAGGGCGACCCGCTGCGCGGCCGCGTCCTCCTCGGGCGTGATGATCTCGATCTCGTAGGCCGGGTTGGTCTGTTCGCCCGTCTCGGGATCGCGGATCGCGTTCTCGTTGCGGATCCGGGCGGCCTCGGCGACGGCCTCGGCGATTTGGCCGGTGCGGTCGAGAATGCCGATCCGCTTGGCCTCGGTGTCGACCTGCGATTCCATCACGGCGACGGTGATGATGCCGCCGCTCATCAGGACCGGCATCAGGGCGACCATCACGAAGAACGCCTTGGTCTTGACCGAACTGAGGTACTCGCGCTTGGCGAGCAGCAGGATCTTACGCATGGCTGGCCTCCCCGGCCTCGGGGCCGGCGATGCGGACGAAGATGTCGTGCAGGCTCGGGCGGGCCAGTTCGAACCGCCGGACGCGGGTCCGCGCCATGACCTCGGCCAGGACGACCTGCGGGTCGCCCCCGTCGGCCAGGCGGAGTTCCTGGGACTGGCCGTGGTCGCGAATCCTCTCGACGCCGGGCAGGTTCTGCAGGGCGGCCGTGTTGCCGTCGGTCTGCAGGCGGATCACGTCGCTGCCGTACTGGTCCTGGATGTCGCGGAGGGTCCCGTCGAGCACCTTGCGTCCGCGGAAGATCATGAAGATCCGGTCGCACATCGTCTCGGCGGTGTTCATGTCGTGGGTGCTGAAGATCACGGTCGTGCCGCTCTGCCGCAGTTCGAGGACGGCATCCTTGAGCACGTCGGCGTTGACCGGATCGAGGCCGCTGAACGGCTCGTCGAGAATCACCATGTCGGGCTTCGAGGCGATCGCGGCGATGAACTGGACCTTCTGGCTCATGCCCTTGCTGAGCGCCTCGACCTTCTTGTGGGCCCAGTCGGTCAGGCCCAGTTTCTCGAGCCAGCGGTCGACCTCGGGACGGACGTCGGCGCTGCTCTTCAGGCCGGCGTAGAAGATCAGCAGTTCGCGGACCTTCATCTTCTTGTAGAGCCCGCGCTCCTCGGGCAGGTAGGCGATCCGGTCGGCGCAGGCTTCGTGCCGCTCGTCACCGAACACGCGGATCACCCCGCTGTCGGGATAGAAGATCGTCATGATCATCCGCAGCGTGGTCGTCTTCCCGGCCCCGTTCGGTCCGATGAAACCGTAGACGCTGCCGCGCGGCACCTGCAGCGACAGGTCGTCCACCGCGGTGTGCTGCCCGAAGGTCTTCGTGACGTTCTCGAGTTCGACGGCGTTGGTCATGTCCATCCTCACGGCCCGTGAAAACACGAGCCGGCATGGTCGAGGGTCCGCCCCCGTTTGGCAAGCGGAGCGCCTTCGGAGGGAGGGAGGGAACAAGGGAGCGAGGGAGCAAGGGAGAGTTGTAGGGTGCGTCATCGACGCAGGAGCCCGCGCGTTCATCCGACGCGGACACTCCGGGCGTCGATGCCGCACCGCGTGGCAACTTCAGCGAGCGCCGCGAGCGGATGGGTGGGGGACTGCACCGATCTCGGCCGTCTTGGTTGACGGAATCGCCAAGCGGTGCGGCATCGACGCCCGCGGCTTCCGAGTTGTCGAAATCGTGGTCTGCCGCGTCGATGACGCACCCTACAACTCTCCCTTGCTCCCTTGCTCCCTCGCTCCCTCGCTCCCTTGCTCTCTTGCTCCCTCGCTCCCTTGCTCCGGCTTTGTAGACTCCCGGGGCCCGGCTATAATGCCGCGGCAATGGACCGCTTCAGGAGGCCGCCGTGCATCGTCTTGCCCTCGCAACACTCGTCCTGGTTCTCTCCGGTGGGTGTCTGCAGACCGGAACGACCGGTTCGCTGATCGCCGCCATCAGCGTCAATGTCTCCAGCGGAGACGCACCCCTGACGGTCATGATGTCGGCCCAGTCGTCCTCGTCCGGCAGCCCGCTGGTCCGCGCGACCTGGGACTTCGGCGACGGCGCGACCGACACCGGCCTCGATGTCACCCACATCTTCGCCGCTCCCGGACGCTACACCGTCTCCGTCATGGTCGAGGACAGCGCCGGAACCACCGCGAATGCCTCCCAGACCATCCGCGTCGCCGGCGCCACACCCACCGCGGTCGCCACCGCCAGCGTCACGGCCGGCAACGCCCCCCTCGGCGTGCTGTTCAACGGAACCGCCAGCACCGCGCCGGATGACATCATCGAAGACTGGAACTGGGACTTCGGCGACGGCAGCACCGATCGCGGACCGACCCCGTCCCACATCTACACCCGCGCCGGAACCTTCTCCGCCACGCTGACCGTCGTGACCGCCGGCGGCGTCTCCGACACGACCACCGTCACCGTCGAAGTCGGCGAAGTCACCACCGGATCGCTGCAGTTCAACGGCAGCCAGTTCGCCACGCTCCCGCTGGCCGGCGCCGCCGTCACGGCCTGGACCTTCGAGGCCAACGTCAACCCGGGGTCGGGCGGCGGCACCGTCGTCGAGTTCGGCAGCCCGAACATCGCGATCGAAATCGACGTCGACGACCGCCTGATCCGCGTGATCGCCAACGCCCTGACCGGACAACTCGCCACCGGCGAGATCGCCGCGGGCTGGCACCACCTGGCCGTCAACTACACCGGCGGTTCGGTCGAGGTCTACTTCGACGGCGCCGCACTCGGTACCATCGGCATCGACGCGTCAACCACCTCCACCAACCTGGTCCTCGGACAGGGCTACGTCGGCAACCTCGCGCAGGTCCGCTTCTGGGATGTCGCCCGCACCGCGGCCGAGATCGCCGAAACCCTCGCCACCGACCCCGCCCCCGGTGCCGCCGGCCTGCTGGGCAACTGGCGACTAGACGAGGGCAGCGGCCAGGGACTGGCCAACGACGCGACCGGCGGCCTCGACGGACTCCGCGGCGCAATGGTCGACGCCGAAGCCGCCGACCCCGCCTGGAGCAGCGAAGGCCCGTAACACGACCGCCCCCAGGCAGGTGAGCAGCGGGGGCACCCCCTCACCTGCCCGGCCCGTCCTCCCGCCGGCACAGGATCCGGGCGGTGTGCGCCGCGCCGTGCCAGCCTTCCTCGTACCGCAGCACCGCCAGGCCCGCGCACAGCGTCGGCAGTTCGCCCGGTGACAGCACGAACGCGTCCCGGCGCGGCCGGCCGTGGCGGGCCCGGTGCTCCGTCGTGAACGTCTCCCACACCAGGCAGCCACCCGGCGCCAGCCAGTCCCGCAGATGCCGCAGCAGCGGACGGTGCAGGAACCGGAACCCGGTGACCAGGTCGTACCGCCCCGGCGGTGTCAGGTCCTCCGCCTCAAGGTCACGCGTCAGCCACGTGATCCGCGCCGCCTCGTCCAGGTACCGCCCGGCCAGCGCCCGGCCACGCTCGATCGCATCCGGCAGCCAGTCGACCCCGCTCGCCCGCCAGCCCGCGGCCGCCAGGAAGACGACGTCGCGCCCGCTGCCGCAGGCCAGGTCCAGGCTGCTGCCGCGCGGCAGGTCCGCAAGCCAGGCCTCCAGCACCGCCGTCGGCTGCCAGAGGCGCCAGCGGCCGCCATCGGTCCGCGACGCGGGTGGCGGGACCGCTCGAGCGCTTCGCCCGAGTTCCCGCAGGCGGGTGACGGTCGCCGCCGCGAGATCGTCGTCGGCCGCCACCACGATCTGCCTGTCGCGTGGCGGCAGTTCCTGGGTCCGGGCGGCCAGTTCATCGAGCGGGATGTTGACCGCCTCGGGCAGAGGGTGCCTGGCGGCCCGTTCGGCCGGGCGCGGGTCGAGCCAGCGGGCGGCGCGCAGCCGTGTGTCCGGGGCCGGATCCGCGTGATTGTGTGCGTGTCGGGTCATGAACTGCCGCTGGCCTCTGGTCCGTTCTGCCGGGATTTCGTAGGCTACTCCAGACGTGGTCCACGGCGAACTCTCCAGTCCGCGTCGCGTACAGTTTTCAGCGACCCGACTTCCGGCCCGCAGTGGGCCCGTGCAGGAACCGTCCGATGCCGCAACCCGGTCCGCCGGCCAGCCCCGAAACGCCGTCCCCGACAGCCTCCACCCTGGTCACACCTCCGCACGGACGCCCGGTCAAGGAACCGCCGCTGGCGCAGATGGGTTCGTTTGTCGACCTGTTCGTCTGGCTGCTGGTCCTCAAGAGTTTCTTCCTGCCGCTGTTCATCATTCCGACCGGGTCGATGGCCGAGACACTGGCCGGGGCGCACGCGACGAACACCTGCCCGAACTGCGGCTACGACTACATGATCGGCCCCCAGCGAACGCAGACCGGCGACCGGATGCCGGACATCGTCCAGTGTCCGAACTGCCGCCTGCTGCAGGCCGCGACGGGGCCCCAGGCCACCACCTCGCTGCGGCAGAAGGCCGGCGACCGGATCATGGTGCACGGGTGGCCGTTCGCGATCGGCGGATGGGGCGCACCCCAGCGCTGGGACGTGGTCGTCTTCAAGAACCCGAACGAGCCGGACGTGAACTTCATCAAGCGGCTTGTCGGCCTGCCGGGCGAGACCGTCGAGATCATCAACGGCGACGTCTTCGTGATTCCGCCCGGCGAGGAGACCGCCCGGATCGCGCAAAAGACGCACCAGGCCCAGAAATCGCTGTGGTTCCCGTATTTCGACCAGGACTACCTGCCGCGCGAGCCCAGCACGCTGACCTATCGCGATCGACGCACCTACTGGCCGCACTGGGGCGTGACCGGCGCGGCCGGCGATGCGTGGAAGGACCTCGACACGCGGCGTCCGCGCTTCGACGGACTGAGCGCCGAGCGCCAGGAAATCACCTTCGTGACCGACCGGCGCCAGCCGGACGGCCCCGGCGAGATTGTCGATCACTACGGCTACAACGCGCGGCCGCATCGTCTGGCCGAGATCGTCAGCGATGTGCGGCTGGGCGTCGATGTCCGGCTGCTCGAAGGCGACGGTATGTTTGACCTGACGCTGCGGCGCTTCGACGACACCTTCGTCGCCCGCGTGACGGCGGCCGGGCAGGTGCAGTTGCTGCACGCCCGCGGCCGGGCGGTTCCGGAGCCGATCGGCGCGCCGGTTTCGGTGGATGTCGATCGCACCTTCCGCCTGGCGCTGGGGCACGCCGACGGGCGGGTGCTGGTCGAGGTCGACGGTCAGGCGGTGCTCGACTCCGGCACGGCCTATACGATCACGCCCGAAGTCGCCCGGCGGCAAGAACGGCCGCGGCGTTCGCCGACGCTCAGGATGGCGGCCGAAGGGATCCGATTGGAACTGAGTCGGGTGCGGATCGACCGCGACGTGCATTATCGGCAGGCGTCGATTTCGGAGCGACGGCTTGGGAACGGGGTCAGCGGCAACCCGCTGCGGATTCCGGATGATGCCTACTTCGTGCTGGGCGACAACAGTCCGGCCAGCGAGGACAGCCGCCGCTGGCACGAGGGCATGCTGGGCCCGCATCTGATCGAGTCGTACCGGAACGGGACCTACACGCTCGGAACGGTGCCGGCGCAGGACATGATCGGCAAGGCGTTCCTGGTCTACTGGCCCGGCTTCCTGCCGCTGACGCCCAACGGACCGAACATCGTTCTCGACCTTGGCCGGGTGCGCTGGATTCACTGAGGAACGACCAGCCGCGGGCATCACCAGAAGGAGCTGGTTTGCAACGCTTGGACCGGCAGACCGGCCCGCCGGGCGCTTCCGCCGAGATCGTCCACATCCCCGTGGGCGAGCCGAGCGAATCCGTCCGCATGGTCGAGATCTTCGAAACGCTGCTGACCGCCCTGATCCTGGCGCTGGTCTTTCGCGCGTTCTTCGTCGAGGCCTTCATCATTCCGACGGGATCGATGGCCAGCGGGCTGAACGGCCAGCACCTGGCCTGGGTCTGCCCCAACTGTGGCTGGGAGTTCGCGATCGGCCCGGCCAACTACGGCGACGAGTCGCAGTTCGTGCCGCCGGTCTCGGCCGATTGTCCCAACTGTCACCACACGACCGACCTGCGTGACATGTCGCTCCAACCGCGGCAGGGCGATCGGATCATCGTGCACAAGTGGCCGTACATCGTGGGCGACCTGCTGCCGGTGCGTCGCTGGGACGTGATCGTCTTTCGCGATCCGGTCAATCCGTCGCAGAACTACATCAAGCGTGTCGTCGGACTTCCCGGGGAATCGGTCGAGATTCTCGATGGCGATGTCTATATCGCCCGTCCCGGTGAAGCGCCGCGAATCGTGCGGAAAACGCCGGCCGCGCAACGCTCGCTCTGGTCGGTGGTCTGGGACCAGGACTACCTGCCGGTCGAGCGGGCCAGCGTCCGCGAGCCGCCGGCCTGGTTTGCCGACGCGGGGGAGTCCGCCTGGCGCGGGCTCGAGACGCGAACCCTGCGGTTTGATCCGCGGGACGAGGAGATCGCCTGGCTGCGGTTCGGCCCGCCGGGTTCGACCGACTACCTGCGCGACGTGGTCGGCTACAACTACGCGGTGGCTCGCAACTTCGTCGGGGACCTGCGGGTGGCCGGCGACGTGACCTTCGCACCTCAGGGCGGTCCGGGGGTGGCCCTGCTGGAACTGGAGCGTGACGGTCGCCGGTACGTGGCGCAGTTGACCAGCGCCGGGCAGGTGCGACTGGATGCGTTCGACTCGGAAGGGGCCCGGCGCTCGTTCGGGCCGGCCCAGGTCCGCGTGCGGCCCGGGTCGCCGGTGCGCTTCGAACTGCGGCACCTGGACCGGGTGCTGGAGGTGCGGATCGATGATCGCGCGGCCGTGACGTCCGTCTTTGACGACTCGGAAGGGGACCTCGAGATCCTGCGGGGGCGGATCCGCGGTGAGCCGGTGCAGGTTCGGATCGGGGCGACCGGGCGGGCATTGACGTGTCGTCACATGCGGATCGATCGGGACGTCTACTACACGCTGACCTCCAAGACGCTGCGGGCGGGGCCGGGGCAGCCGTTCCCGCTCGGTCCGGAGGAGTACTTCGTTCTCGGGGACAACAGTCCGAGCAGCCACGACAGTCGCGAATGGCATCGGGTCGGGCCGCATCTGGAGGATCCGGACCGTCCGCGGCCGTACCGGCTGGGGACGGTGCCGCGGGACCAGATTGTCGGGCGGGCGTTCTTCGTGTATCTTCCGGGATTAGTGCCCGGCGCAAACGGGGCCGCATGGCGGATCCCCGATTTCGGCCGAATGCGGTTTGTCCGCTGAGTGAGGGTTTTCAACATTCAGGTTGGCCGACCCAAGCAGCCTGTGGAAGCGGTGGCGAATCGCCGCCGGGGAGCGCTGACGGCGGTCCGCCGTCGACCGAATCCCGTTCCTCGAAATCTCCGTAAGTCCTTTCTGTTAAATGTCGTCATCGGTTTCGGTCCTGGATCCGAAGCGGAGTCGCACCCTGGTGCGGCCAGCGGTCGATAGCCTGGTTTTGCCGTGTTTGCTCTAGGTTAGGACCCGTTTCTCAACAACTTATCCACAAGGCGTCTGGTGATGCTCCTGCAAGTCCACAACCTCGAGAAGCGCTATGGCGGCCGGACGGTCGTGCACGAGGTCTGCTTCAACGTCGGGGAGCGGGAGATTGTCGGGCTGCTGGGGGCCAACGGGGCGGGCAAGACGACCAGTTTCCGGATGGCGATGGGGATGGTCACCCCGGACGGGGGGCGTGTGGAGTTCAAGGGTCGCGACGTGACGGCGCTGCCGATGTACCAGCGGGCCCGCCTGGGGATGGGCTACCTGGCCCAGGAGCCGAGCGTTTTTCAGCGGCTGACGGTCGAGCAGAACCTGCTGGCGATCTGCGAGACCCGCAGCATGGCCGGCGCGGAACGCCGTCGTCGGGTCGAGGAACTGATGGAGCGGTTCGGGCTGACCAAGCTTCGCCGCAGCATGGCCAAGACGCTGTCGGGCGGTGAGCGGCGGAAGCTGGAGATTGCCCGGGCGCTGATTTCGCAGCCGGACCTGCTGCTGCTGGACGAGCCGTTCAGCGGGATTGATCCGAAGAAGGTCGAGGACCTGCGGGCCGAGATCGCCCAGTTGCGCGAGCAGGGCATTGCGATTCTGCTGACCGACCACAATGTGCACGAGACGCTGAAGGTCACCGATCGCAGCTACGTAATCTTCAATGGCGAAGTAATCTGCGACGGACCGCCGCACAAGATCATCAACGACAAGCTCGTCCGCGAGACCTACCTCGGCAACACCTTCCGCGGTGACGAGTTTTCCGAACCTCTCTCGCCGCCGCCGATCGGCCGCATTCCCCCCGACGACGGCGGCCCTGGCGAAGCCCGCCTGGGAAGCTGACTCGCACACGCATGGGCCGTGTGTGCGCGGCTCGATTTGTTTGTTCCGCCGCCAGCCCGCCGCCGCGGATGTTGATCCGGAACGTCTGGAATGACGAGTCATCCGCTGCCCCCGGCAGCGCCGCCCGCCCCCCCGGTCCGGTCGCTCGCCGGAACAGCGGATCCGCAGAAAGTGACCCCACCGGCACTGAAGTGACCCACCGGCACTGAGGTGACCCACCGGGCATTGAGGTGACCCACAGGGCATTAGGGTGACCCACCGGGCTCTGTTGAACGACCTCGATCCGCCCGCATCGTCCCCGGGGTACCCCCCACCCATGTTCATTTTCCATGCCGAATCGCGAGGGCGGTAGCGGGTAAACACCTGAAGCGACGCTAACCAGCCATCTCTACGAGGGTTACGCATCCGATTTTCCGGCCGAAGCCGCCTGGGCGGGCAGGGCACCGGAATCGCGCGGCGGCCACATTCGAGCCCGTTCGGGGAAGGGCGCTCGCGTCACTGGCGCCGTCGCCCCCCCCCGACAACCCGCCCGCCCGGTGCCGCGGCAATGCGGCGGCCGAGCCGCCAGGTGGCCAATTGACAAGCTGCCGAGCGTCACGCGACGGCGACCAAGCCCCGAATCGCACGTCCTGCGTCAGCACGCTCTCCCCGAGGCCCGGCCGCAGACCAGCGCGGCGAACATGACCAGGGACCGACGCATGCCGGCGGATGCGGCATCAACTCCGTCGACGCATCAGCGCGATCAACGTGGCCAGCAGGGTCAGCGTCGCGGCCGGGATCACGCCGTAGGTCAGCACCGCAATCAACGCTTCGCCCCGGGCGGGAGGCAGGTCATCGGTCACCAGCGTCTCGGCCGTGGGAAGTCGTTCGATCGGTGCGACCGACGCCCCGGCCGCGATTCCGTCGGGCGAATCGGCCGCCGACGCAGGCCCGGAATCGAAGGCGACCTGCCGGGCGAATGTCGCGTCCGGGGGAGCCGATCGGCGCGGGGCGGGAACAGCCGAAAAACCCCGCGACGGGCGGTCCATCGCAAACGGCGCGGGCAGCAGCGGGCTGGTCCGGGAAGTGAACACCACGCTGGTCCGTCCGGTTCCGTGCAGGACGACCGGCCGGACACCTTCAGCAAGGCCGGGATCCGTGGCCATTGGTGCCTGGGACGCGGTGGACTGCTCCACGCCAGTCGGTGGCTGATTCGGAAACTCGGCCGGCGCGTCGTCAACCGGGGCCGGCAGGGTCGCGGCGGTCGGGCGGTTGGGATCCGGGATCACCGTCGGGAGCGGCACGCGGTAGTCAATGTTCGGACCAACGGGCGGGATCCCGGCGGCCGGAGCGCTCTGTCTGACGATGTCCCACGTGGCGGCCGCGGGCGCCGCGGCGATTGCCAGTCCGACGAAGGCGGCGATGGAGTGTCGCATACGGTTACTCCGGGCCCCCTCTCAGTCGAGCGGAAGGGGCAGGCACCGGGCGTTGTTCCCACAGTGTACGCCACGGCGAGGACCTGGTGCGGGAAACCCGAACTCGGACACAGGATGTACGAAGGGAGAGTGGAGCAGGGAGAGTGGAGCAGGGGGGCGGCCGTACTTGCTGACTTGCTGGCTTGGTTACTTGCTTACTTGCTTACGTGGCCACCTGGTCCCCGCCGCCCTGGGGCGGCGCATAAAGAGACCGGGCGAACCCGAAGGTCCGCCCGGTCGTGTGTGCTCGGTCATGCAGTCCGAAGTCGCTTAGCGACGACGGAAGGCAGCCAGACCGCCGAGGGCCAGGAGGGCCAGGGTGGCCGGCTCCGGAATGGCGTAGACGGTCCAGGCGATGGCGGCAGCGCCGGCATCGGTGAAGGCATCGGTCGTGGCCGTGGCCGAACCCGAAGCCAGGACGGTGGTGCCACCCGGGGCGGCGCCAGCGGTGGCGAAGACATCGCCAGCGGCGAAGCCGGTGCCACTGATGTCGAGGACGACGCGGGCAACGTAACCGGCCGGCTCAACCGAACCCGGCGAGGCGAACCATGCAACGTCGACTTCACCAGCATCGACGGTCGCGGGGCCGGTGCCACCAACGAACTTACCGGCGATCTGCGGGGCGCGACGGCCATCGAAACGCTTCGTGGCGACCTGGCCAGCCGGGAGGCTGACGAACGTGACGTTTTCCAGGCCCGTACCGTTGGTGACATCCTGGATGGCCAGGTTGGCACCGCTGTTCGGATCGGTCGAGTAAACGAACGACGCGCCGCCAGCGGCGGTACCGGCCAGGCCGGAGGTCGTCCAGGTCGTGGCGCCAGCGCCGAGATCCGAGACGTTCATGTCGAAGCTACCACCACCCAGGTCGACGATGTCGATGGTCGGCTGAGCGACGGCGAACGAGCTGGCGGCCAGAATGGCCGTCGATACGACGAACTTCTTGAGCATTTTTTCCTCTCCTCTGAAGGAACTGTCCCGAGAGATCTGCGACCGGCCCCTCCGATCACAGTCGATCTCTGCTTCATGGTTACCGAAACCGAGTCTCGCGAAGCAGTGGGCTAGTCCGAACACGGACTACGCTGTAAACACTACCCACGTTGAAGCCAGATATCAAGCCAATTGCGTTACAACCCTGTCAGGATTGCCCTAGTTTTTCGATTGCAGACTGTCCAAAAAAGAGCCGGCTGGATCCCGTCGCGTCTGAACAGAAGCCGGTTCCTCGCCGTAGGAAACTGTCTGATGACCCGTTTCCTGACTCCACATGTTTTAGCCCCCCGCGGGGAAGAACTCAATGCGATTCCGCACTTTTTCGAAAACTCGACCCCGTCCACAAGCCCGCAGGACTCCCCCGGAAGCCTGTCAGGGGTTACCATTCGGACATGCAACCCCCGACCAATACTACGCTTCAGCGCATCGCTGACGAACTCAACCGGAACGCCGGCGTGCGCGACCGCAGTCCCGACTGGCCCGACCAGGAATGGCAACGGATCGCCGACGCCGGCCTCCTGCGAAGCATACTGCCCCCGGAGTTTTCCGGAATCGGTTCCAACTATGCCCGGATTCTCGATGGTTATCGGGCCGTCGCAGGCGGTTCCGTCGCCGTCGCACTGATCCTCACCCAGCGCGATTCCGCCGTCGACCTGATCGCACGCGGTTCCAGCCGCCACCTCCACACGCTCCTGCCCGCCCACGCCGCCGGCCAACGCTGCACCAGCGTCGGGATCTCCCAGGTCACAACCTCCAAAGGCGCCAGCCGGCCCAAGCTACGCGCGGCCGAATCCGCCGACGGCTTCCGCCTCGACGGGCTCATGCCCTGGGTCTCCGGGGCACACGCCTGCCACGAAATCGTGACCGCCGCCGTACTCGACGACGGACGCCAGATCCTCGCGGCCGTCCCGGCCGATGCCGCCGGCGTCCGGATCGACCCGCCCATGGAGTTGCTGGCCCTCGAAGCATCCGGAACCTGCGTGGTCCACTGCGAGGCGGTCGAGGTATCCAACGACTGGATCATCAAGCCCCCGTCCGAAGCAGCGCTGACCGGGCGGGCCCCCGTCAAAGGACTGACGGTCACCGCCGTCGGGCTCGGCCTGTCCGATCGGATCGTGCTGGCGCTCGAGGACCTGCGGGCCCGGACCCCGGACGAGATCTGGGACCCGGTGGCGCCGCTGATCGCCCGCCAGGCCGAACTGGCCGCGGAATTCACGCGTGCGGTGGAAACGGTGGCGAAGGGCACGCCGGTGGAGTCGACCCCGCTGCGGGTCCGGCTGAACGATCTGCTGACCCGCCTGGCGGTCGCACTGGTCAACGTCGGCAAGGGCAGCGGCTACGTCCGGGGGCAACTGCCCGAGCGTCTGCTGCGCGAGGCGATGTTCTTCCAGGTCTGGTCCTCCCCGGACCCGGTCCGGGCGGCCACGCTGCAACGGATCAGCGAAGACGTTCAGGTGTGACGGACCGAACCGCGGGCAAGAGGGAGGCGGCGCGAATCCCGCGGGTGCTTCTCATTTCCGGGCAGGGTGGTATAATTCCGGGCTCGACCGGCCCGGCCGGTTGCGACCTGCTCACGTAGCTCAGCTGGTTTAGAGCGTGGGATTCATAACCCCAAGGTCGGTGGTTCGAGTCCACCCGTGAGCATTCCTCCCTCGCTGCCGGCCGCCGCGGCTTCCGCGATCCACCCCCCCCGGTCTCGCACCCAAATCCGAGATTTTGGCCACTTTCCGTCGAAAACCCGGGATGATTGTCTGTCCGGGCCGAAGACATGGCAGAGGCCCGTGGGGCTGACGGCCGGCCGTGCGCCATGCGTGGCGTCGCCGGTGGTGGTTCAGAAGGAGTGCAGTCGATGCGGAATCGAGTTCTGGCGCTGGTCGCCACGGCAATGCTGGGCTGGGCAGGGACGCCGATCCTGGCGGACGAGATCAAGGCGGCCGAGGAACTTCGGCCGGTCAAGCCCGCGGCCGAAAGCGGGCGGGCCTACACCAAGCCGGCGCCGCTGACGTTCGTGCGGATTCGCGACGGCATGGGCGGATCGCCGGCGGCGCTGCAGGTGGCGATCGTCAAGTACGTGCCGGTCGATGGCAGTCGGCTGAGCGTGACCCTGTACGGGGCGGTGCATGTCGGCGACGAGGAATACTACCGGCGGCTGAACGGGCTCTTCCGGCAGCACGAGGCGCTGCTGTACGAACTGGCCAACGACCCCGAGGTGCTGCATCAGCGGGACCGCGGCGAGCCTTCGATCCTGTCGATGCTGCAGATGGACATGGGCGAGACACTCGGACTGGCCGACCAGCTTGAAGAGATCGACTACACCCGGCCGAACTTCGTGCACGCCGACATGCCGATGGATGAACTGTTCACCCACGCCCAGGAGCAGGGCGACGACGCCCTGACCGTCGCGGCCCAGACGCTGCTGGATGTCCAGCGGATGATGAACCGCGGCGATGATGCCTTCTCGGCCCTGATGGGCGGCAGCGACAGCGGCGCGGCCGGAGCGGACCCGCTGGCGGCGATGCTCGGGATCGGGCAGGACCCGCTGGAACTCAAGCAGCAACTGGCGCGGCAACTGGTGCAGCAGACGCGGGACGGGATCCTCGAAGGGATCACGGTGCTGAACCGCTACCTGATCGCGGCCCGCAACGCCCGCTGCCTGGAAGTGCTCGACGAACAGATCAGGCAGGGCCGGCACGATCTCGGCATTTTCTACGGGGCCGGCCACAACCCGGACTTCCACCGGCGACTGATGGCCGATTACGGCCTGCGTCCGGTCGAGGTCACGTGGGTCGACGCGTGGGATCTGACCCAGGCCCCGCAGCGCAAGAAGCGCCCGGCCGACGAACTGAGCGACCAGGAACTGCTGATGAGCCTGATGCGACGGATGCTTGACGAATAGCGGAAGGGAGCGAGGGAGCCAGGGAGCCAGGGAGCCAGGGAGCGAGGCCGGCTACGCGGCCGTGCTCACTTGTTTACTTGCTTACCTGCTTACCTGCTTACCTGCTTACTCGTTCACTGTGCTTCGGCGTCCAGGAACAGGCGCAGTGCAGCTTCGTTGTCTTCGGCGTCGAACAGGCGGCGGGCGAGACCTTCCTTGAACATCAGCGACAGTTTCGCCAGCGTGTGCAGGTGCTGGCGGTCATCGTGACAGGTGACCAGCACGAAGATGTGGGTCAGGCCGCCGTCGGGGGCGGCGTACGGGATGCCCGCCTGCGAACGGGCCAGGGCGATCAGTGGCTCGGCCGTCGCGAACGGGAGCGGATGCCGCGGGTGCGGGATGGCGAGGCCGCCGGGCAGGGCGGTCGAGCCCAATTCTTCGCGCTCCTGCAGGCGGCCGATCAGTTCGTCGGGGTCGTAGACCAGGCCGGTGCGTTCGGCGACGGCGACGATTTCACGGGCGACCGAGGCGCGTGAGCGGGCCGAGAAGTGCAGTTCGATCGCATCGAGCGCGAGCATTCCGGAAAGCGGCACGGCGTCGGGCGAGGTGGCGGTCGCGAGGCTGGTGAGCTGCCGGGGGCTGAGCTGGGTGTGCATCTCGCGCTGCAGCCAGTCGAGCAGTTGGGCCCGGTTGAACCGCCACTGTCCCCCGACCTGCCTGCCGGGCAGACCGCCACGCGAGGCAAGACGCTCCAGCTCGCGGGCATCAATGCCGGTATGCCGGGCAAGCTCGGGCAGTGTCATGTTCTGGTAGGGCATCTCGCGCCTCGCAACTCAAGCTCTTTATTGTATCAAAACCCCAGGGAGCAAGGGAGCGAGGGGGCGAGGGGGCGAGGGGGCGAGCCCGGCTTACCGGCGTCCGATGGTGGCCAGGTGTTCGAGGGAGCGTTCGATCCGGGCGCGGACCAGGTCGGGGGTTCGGTCTTCGTCGGCGATGCCTTCGATCTCGATCGTGCAGGGACCGTCGTAGCCGATCGTTTCGAGTGTCTGGTAGACGCGCGGGAAGTCGACCACGCCGCTGCCGAGTTCGGCGAAGTGCCGCACGCCGAAGCCGCCGGGGGTGTCCTTCATGTGGATCCCGGCGACCGCCTGCCCGAGGGTCCGCAGGTCTTCGACCGGATCGGGGGGCGACTCGTTGTAGAACAGGATGTTGGCCGGGTCGAAGTTGACCCGGGCGGACGGGTGATCGATGCGCGCCAGCGTCGCCCGGGCGACCGCGGTGTTGTGGAACAGGTCGGGGTGCGTCTCGAGCATCAGCGTGACGCCGTGGTCGGCCGCCAGTTCGGCCGCCGCGCGGAGCCTGCGGCAGGTCTCGTCGACCGGCAGCGTCGGCGGCGGGAAGGCCAGCAGCATCCGCGTGCAGTCGAACGCCTGCATCCGCCCGAGTTGCGGGCGGAACTGGGCCGGGACGTCGGGGTTCGCCAGGTCGAGTCGCCCCTGCAGACTGGTGGCCACCAGGCCGTGGCGCTGCAGCGCGTCGAGCCGGGCGGCCTGTTCCCCGTCATCGCGGGGCAGGTGGAACTCGACCAGTCGGACGCCGCAGGCCGCCACGTGGGCGGCCGCCAGGTCTTCGAACGGGCGATAGCTCGCCAGCCGGATGGCGGTTTCGAGCGGTCGGGGCGTCGTCGGCATGCGGCCGGTGGACCGGGGGCGCGGTCCTATTCCTGCAGGATGCGGGCGATGATGAAGATCACGCCGCCGGCGGTGACGGTCGTCGAGAGGGCCGTCAGGTTGGCGGCGCAGGTGGCGGCCTGCAGCGTGATCATGCCGGTGGCGACGGCCAGCAGCCATTTCTTGGTAGCGTGCAGTTTCATGCGTTACCCTCTGAAGGAACAGCAAAGGATGCGTGGACGGAACTATCGCCGCCCGGCCGGGGAGCGTCAACCGGCGCGGGGCGCGTGGTGCCTGGAGTGATTGCGATGGAGAGTCGGGCCCTGCCGCGGTCGCTGCGGGTGATCGTGACGGCGTACCTGCTGGCGGCCGGTCTGTGCGGTCAGCAGTCCGAGGCGGAGGCCCTGCCGCCGGCGCCGACGGACCTGCGGGCGTACCTGGAATCGGTCAACGACCGGACCGAGGCGCTCAAGGCGGTCTCGTACCGGCTGCGGATCTGGGATCGGCAGCCGGACGTCGGGTACCTGCCGATCGTGGCCGAAGTGATCAGCGAGAAGGTGCCCGGCAGACTGCCGCGGCTGAAGGTGGATGCGCATGCGGCCGACGATGCGGGCCGCTGGCACAACATGGTGGTGCACGACGGCGAGACGTTCGACCAGCTTGACTGGAACACCCGGCGGGTGGTGCGGACGCCGACCGAGTTCCTGAGTCGGCGGTTGCAGCGGATTCGTCCGCAGTTGTGGCTGGCGGAGTTCACGCTGGAAGATCCGTTCGACGACGAGGTGCAGGCGGCGAGTCTGCGGCACGAGGGGCGGCAGGAGGTCGCGGGGGTTCCGTGCGAGGTGGTGCTGGTGGAGTACCGGCAGCGGGAGCGTGCCCGCTGGTGGTTCGGGGTGCGTGACGGTCTGCCGCGGCGGGTGGAGCGCCTGCGGCGGAGCAGCGTGCGGGTCTACGAGATCAGCGACCTGCGTCCGATGGTGGTGATTCCTCCCGGCACGTTCGAGTACACGCTGCCGCCCGGGTTCGACGTGCGTGATGTGCGGCGCCCGGATGCGCCGGCCCACAAGCGGATCCCGGCGATGCTGGAGGTTGGTCGCGAGGCGCCGCGCTTCGAGTTGACCGCCAGCAACGGGCAGACGGTCAGCCGCCGCGACCTGCGGGGGTCGGTGGTGGTGCTGCATTTCTGGAACGCGTGGTCGCCGCCCGCCTCGGCGGAGGTGCCGAAGTTCCGGACCCTGCAGCAGCGGTGGGGGGCCGAGGGCGTGGCGTTCTACGGGGTGAGCTGCTACGAGGATCCCGGGAAGGACGCGGGGGCGGCGTTTCAGCGGCTGCAACCGGGGTATCCGCTGCTGCTGGCGGGGGACGACCTGGCGGGTCGCTGCCGGGTGCCGGGGGTTCCGGCGTGGCTGGTGATTGATCCGGCGGGCCGGGTCGAGGACTGCGGGATCGGCCCGGCGGACGAGGCCCGGATCGAGCGGGCGATTCGGGCGGGTCTGGCGGAGCGTTAGGGGCTTCGGCGATCGAAGCGGGTTGCAGATTCCGGCCTGGTTGGTACGATATTCGGTTCGCATGGGTGTCCGGCGGCGGGCCGGCCCCTCGCACCGCATGGAAACTGGCAGGAAGGCCGTATGATCCGGGTGAAGGTACGCAGCAACGAGACGATCGAGCAGATGGTCCGTCGCTTCAAGAAGCTCTGTGAGAAGGAAGGGCTGACGCGCGACATCAAGCGCACCAGCTACTACGAGAAGCCGTCCGAGCGTCGTCGTCGCAAGATGCGCAAGAGCCTCAAGCGGATCGCCCGCGAACAGTTCTAGGCCTGTGTGCCGGGCCGGGCGCTGCGCCTGGCCGGAGACCGATGTCCACTTCCCCAGACCCGACGCTGCAGTTCACCCTGGACGCAGCCCGGATTGCCTCGGAACTGCACGTGGCCGACGTGGTCGTGCTGGACCTGCGCGGCCTGACGAGCCTGGCTGATTTCTTCGTGATCGGCACCGGCACGTCCGACCGGCAGATGCACGCGGTCGTGCACGAGTTGAAGATGCACGCCAAGACCATCGAGCGGACACCCCTGCGGGTCTCCGATTCGGGTTCGAGCAGTTGGATCCTGGCCGACTACGTTGACGTGGTCGTGCACCTGTTCGACCCGACCCACCGCGAGTACTACGACCTGGAAGGCCTGTGGGGGCACGCCCCGACGCTCGACTGGCAGGCCGCCCTGGGCCGCACCCCCGAATCGGCCGAGTAGTCGACGTCCAGATAAAATCTGCATTTGAGACGAGTGGGTTGCGGAATCTCTGCAAATCCACCACGAAGTGGCTGAAAATACGCCACTGGCGCCGGGTCAATTCGTGACGTCGCGCCCAGACCTGCAAGCAAGCAACGCGGCCCCCCGATCTCTGACGCTGAAGTCCTGTCCACTTGCACCCGCGTTCAACCTCCCAGCCCATTCGTGTTCCAATAGGCCGCAACGACGGCGAACGCATCCGCCGCGGTGTTCGGAACAAGACCCGCCTCTGCCGCCATCGCGGGGAACTCCGCTTCCCAGGCCTCGGGTGGTGGCGGAAGTTCCTCGGGCCAGGCGTGCCCGGCGCGTTGTTTGAAGGTCCGGTGCAAGGCTTCCCGCACCGCGTCGGGGTCGAGCCTGCCGCGTTCGATCAGGAGCACCAGGTCAACGAGATCACGCGAGCGCGTATTGACGCGGTCTGACCACGGGAACGTGTACGCGTGGATCTTCTCTGCGAACTGCTGGGCCTTCGGGATCGCCTGCGCCTGCGCCGGTGAGAGGCCCGCGAAACCCAGCAGGTCGTCGCCGACGAGCGATTCCGTCTCTCCGATGACGGCGTCGCCGAAGCCGATATCGATATGGAATCGCGCGAAGTCCCGTCCGGCCAGGCGCGCGATCACGGGGAACACCCCGCCCCCTCCGGGCGCGACGGTGATTTCGCTCCGGGCCGGCTGGATGATGAACTCGAAGGAGTCGCCGAGGTCGGTTGCGGCGGCAGACTGGAGTTCTTCGTGAACCTCCTCCAGCCGTTCCTGCATGAGGCTCGGATCCACGGCGTCCCCGATGGTGAGGTCAACGTCGCGTGTTGTCCTGGCTTTCGGTCGGAAGCGGAGCTCCATCGCATAGCCGCCTTTGAGCAGCCACGGTGGGGCGTCCCCCGTGAACAGGCGCGCCAGCAGACGCTCGATCGCGACCTTGAGACGCAGCCCCTGAATCTGGACCCTGCGGTGCGCCGCTGTTGAGCGGAGGCGCGCTTCGAGCGCCTGGCGGAACGCCGCGGCGTTGGGGTAGCGCTCGCTCAATTACACTCCCCCGTTGCGGGGTTGCTTTCTGTGGGCTGACCGGCTCCTGGAGAGAAGCGGCGAGGTATCAGACTTGCGTACGAGCCCTCGGCGCTGCGCGTCCGTGACGGCCTGCTCGAACTGCTCTCGCGGCATGCTCGGATCGGTGGCGAGATCTTCCAGCGTCCGCCGAGGCGTCGTGGCCCAGAACACATCGAACTCGCGGCGGTCTCGCTTCTCAAGCGAAGCCTTGTGCAGGACGCATCCCTTCGGCGGGCGCTTCCGGAAGGACTTCGGCACGGTCATGTGGACGCTCGTCGGGATGAACTCGGCGAGGTCGTAGAGCGCCAGCGCGGTCTTGTGGGAGAACACCGCCTGGGGCTGGTCGTCCCGTCCCCGGCTCCAGAACCACAGACGGATCAGGTCGTCGTGTTCGGTCAAAGGGAGCGTCGGAATGCGGTACAGCCCCCGCCCCGCCCGCTCGAAGTTCCCCCGGGACAGGTGGTAGCTCAGGTGGGGGTAGGCGTACCCCTTTCCGTCGGCCTGAGAGGCCGTAAAGTACCCTCCCTGGGACGCCGCGAGAGCGGTCAGGGAGCGGAGAGCTGCTTTGGTGTCCCGGTATTTCATTGCGCAGACCTTCAAAGATTTTGAAGGTTTATGCAAAAATCCCCGTGGCGTCAAGTCGTTTGGATCCACTGCTGATGAACCGATGAGCCGGGACCGGCACTTGTGCCCGGCTCAGCGCCCTCGGGCGGGACGCGGGTGGCGATCGATGTGAAGGCCGTGCCGGTCGCGATGCTCGGCCAGCCGTGGGCCGCCTGATCCGGTCGGAGAAACAAAGAACGACCGCCGGCGGGGGCCGACGGTCGCTGCGTGGGAAGATGATCCCGGGGCCGGTTGGTTCTCGGCAGGGGCCGCGGGGTCGGGCCTCGGGCCGTTCCCCTGGCGCTCTCTCAGTTCTCGTTGTCCTGTTCGAGCATCTTGCGGAGGTACGCGTTCTCGCGGCGGGTGGCCTCGAGGTCGAACAGCATGTACTTGATCCACAGTCGCAGGAAGTCGATGTTCTCCTGCATCGCGCTGACGCTCTTGCGAATGTTGGCGTGGCGGGCCTGTGTTTCGGCGGCCAGCATCTTCAGCCGGTCGCGTTCCGCTTCGGGCAGCGTATCGATCTGCCCCATCAGTTCGCGGAGCTTCTCGTTGAATTTCGTTTCGTCCATCGGTCGATCCTCCTGGGATGCGTCACCGTGCTGTCGTTCTGTCTGGCTTTGGCACCTCATGCTAGGTCCCGGCCGCGGCCGGCTTCAAATCCCAGTTGGCCCGCGCGCCGGCGGCGCCCGCGCAACTCCTGCCGACTGTCCCGATGCGGAAGCCGCAGCGCAGCTCTTATGAGAACCGGACGTGGCCGAGGCGTGCGGAATTGTCGCGTTTTTCGTGTGCCCGCCGCTCGGCCGGGCGGTCGGAACGGTTGTCGACGGGGCGCCGATCCGGTACAGGTGCCGCTTGAAACCCCCAGCGTGAGGACCAGGCGTCATGGAGTTATCAGAACCACAGGCAGCCGTGCTGCAGGCCCTGGCGAGTGCCGGGCAGCAGGGCCTTGGCGCGCTGGCGAACGCGACCGGACTGGACCAGTCGCCGGTCGCGGCCGCGTGTGCGGAACTGCAGCAGCAGGGTCTGCTGGAACTGGACGAGCAGGCGTTCCAGGAGATCACGCTGACCGAGGCGGGCCGCGCGCACGTCGCGACGCCTCTGCCCGAACGAACGATCGTCGGCGTGCTGCAGCAGCAGGGCGGGTCCTGCCGACTGACGGAAATCCCGCAGCACTGCGACCTGAACCAGGGACAGGTCGGCCAGTCGCTGCGCTGGCTGCTGCATCGCAAGTGGGCCCGCAAGGAGGGCGACCAGCTTGTCCTCGACCAGGCCCCCGACGCGACGCCCACCGCCGACGAGGCCCTGATCCAGGCGCTCGCCGACGGGCAACCCGCCCGCAGTGACACGCTGGCGGCGGCCGGCCATGACCTGGCGGCCGCGCTCGAGGTGCTGTCGAAGCGGAAGGGATTCGTCAGCGTCAAGGACCGGACGGACCGGACGGCGCGGCTGACGGACGCGGGGCGTGCGCGGGTGGCCGGCGGGCTGTCGGCCCGCAAGCGGGTCACGCGGCTGACGCCGGAGATGCTGGCGGACGGAAGCTGGCGGCAGGTCGAGTTGGCGCCGTATGACGTGACGCTGGCGGCGGGGGACGTGTATCCGGGCAAGGAGCACCCGTTCCAGCGGATCTTCGACCAGGTGCGGCGGGTGTTCCTCGAGATGGGCTTCACCGAGATCGCGAGCCCGTGGGTCGAGTCGAGTTTCTGGGACTTCGACGCGCTCTTCCAGCCGCAGGATCACCCGGCCCGCGACATGCAGGACACGTTCTACATCGGGCGTCCGGCCCGCAGCGGACTGCCGGACGCGGCGCTGGTCGAGCGCGTGCGGGCCACGCACGAGAACGGGGGCGGTACGGGTTCGACCGGCTGGCGGTATCGCTGGGAAGAGGAACTGGCGCATCGGCCGGTGCTGCGGACGCACACGACGGCGGCGACGATCCGGGCGCTGGCCCGGCACACGGGCGGCACGTCGGGCAAGTACTTCGTGACGGGTCCGGTGTTCCGGCGCGAGACGGTCGACTACAAGCATCTGCCGATGTTCCACCAGGTGGACGGGATCATCGTGGACGAGAAGGCGAGCCTGGCGAACCTGCTGGGAACGCTGGCGGCGTTCTATCGCAAGATGGGCTTTCCGAAGGTCCGCTTCCGTCCGAGCTTCTTTCCCTACACCGAGCCGTCGGTCGAGGTCGACCTGTGGCTGACGCACCGCAACGAGTGGGTCGAGATGGGCGGTTCGGGGATCTTCCGTCCGGAGGTGACGCGTCCGCTGGGCGTCAACGAGCGGGTGCTGGCGTGGGGGCTGGGCCTGGAACGCCTGGCGATGATGATTCACAAACTCAAGAGCATCGGTGAGCTGTACTTCGCGACGATGCCGTGGCTTCGGGAGACGCCGCTGTGCCGCTGATCAACATGCCGATCGAAACGCTGCTCGGTCTGCTGAACCGCGAGAAGACCGTGACCGGCGAGGCCGACCTGCCGGACCATTTCCAGAGCATGGGCTGCGAAGTCGAAGAGACCACGACGATTCAGCAGTACCTGTGCGGCGTCTGCGGGAAGGTCATCGAGCGGACCGAGGCCCAGGGCGCGGCCCTGACCTGCGCGAGTTGCGGGACCGACTTCCGCGAGCGGCCGGAGTCGGTCAGCACGCTGGGCGAGAACCACGTCGTGCGACTGGACATGCTGGCGGTGCGTCCGGACCTGTTCGATCCGGGCGGCATGGGGCGGGCGCTGCGCGGCTTCCTGGGCGTGCAGACGGGGCTGGCGGAATACGACCTGCGTCCGGGCAAGCTGCGGGTGCAGGTGGATCCGGCCCTGGCCAACGACGACAGCTACCGTCCGTTCATCGGCTGCGCGGTGCTGCGCAAGGTGCGTCTGGATCACGACCGGATCAAGATGCTGATGAACCTGCAGGAGGACCTGCACTGGGCCCTCGGACGGAACCGCAAGCTGGCCTCGATCGGCGTCTACGACCTGGCCCGGCTGGAGGGTACGAACTTCCGCTACGACGCGGTCGCCCGCGATGCGCTGACGTTTGTGCCGCTGGGCTTCGATGCGGGCGATTCGTCGGCGGCCTGCACGCCGGACGAGATCCTGGCGCGGCACAAGACCGGGCAGGCCTTCGCGCACCTGCTGGAGAAGCACCGCAAGGTGCCGCTGCTCCGGGATGAGCGGGGCAACGTGCTGTCGATGCCGCCGATCATCAACGCCGAGGCCTGCCGGGTGACGCACGACAGCACGGACCTGTTCTGCGACGTGACCGGCGTCTCGCAGCGCAGCGTGGACCGGGCTTTGAACATCGTGGTGACCAGCCTGCGCGAACTGATCCCCGAACTGGAGATCGAGACGGTCACGATCGACGGGCCCGACGGCGCGCGGGTGACGCCGGACCTGACGCCGGCCGCGATGGACCTGTCGGTGGCCGAGGCCCGCGACACGCTCGGCGCGCCGCTGGAGTCCGGGCAACTGGCCGACCTGCTGGAGCGGATGGGGCATCGCGTTCAGGGTCGCGGGGCCGAGACGCTGAAGGTCGAGGTCCCGGCCTGGCGGAACGACGTGATGCACCCGGTCGACCTGATCGAGGACGCCGGTGTCGCGTTCGGGTACGACAACCTGGTGCCGGAACTGGTGCCGACGTTCACGGTCGGCGCGGCCCGTCCGATCGAGGAGCGTTCCGCGGCCGCCCGGCGGGTGATGGTCGGGCACGGCTTTCACCAGGTGATGACGCTGACGCTGACGAGTGAACCGGCCGCGTTCGGCAAGTGGCGGATCCCGGCCGATCCGCGGGCGGTGCAGATCGAGAACCCGATCAGCAGCGAGCAGACGATGTGCCGGGTCAGCCTGCTGCCGGGCCTGCTCGAGACGCTGGCGATCAACAAGCAGTACGATCTGCCGCAGCAGCTTTTCGAGGTCGGCGACTGCTGCTTCTGCGACGATTCGGAGACCGGGGCCGGCGAGCGGCGCTTCATGGCGGCCGCGCTGATCGGTTCGCAGGTGGGGTACGCCGACGTGCGGGCGGTGCTCGATTCCTACATCTACGAGATGGGCATCGAGGCGACGATCGCGGCCAGCGACGATCCGCGCTTCATCCCCGGCCGCGGCGCGGTCCTGCGCGATGGTGCCGGCGAGACGATCGGCGCGATGGGCGAGGTGCACCCGGAAGTGCTGGAGGCGTACGGGCTGAAGCACCCGGTCGCCTGCGTGGAGATCGCCTTACAGTAGCCCAAGCCAAGTAAGCAAGTAATCAAGTAAGCAAGTGAGCAAGTCGCGGTTTGGTGCGATCGTGTTGCGGCCGCGGTTCTGCGTACCTTGGTTACTTACTTGGTCCTTGCTTACTTGGCATCAGACCGGGTCGAAGTTTTCGCGGGCGAATTCCTGTGCAGCGGTCGGTGCGGAGAATTCGTAGCGGTAGCGCTGGGTTCCGGTGGTGACGGGGATGTAGTCGACGGTGTAGCTGCCGCCGGGGGTGAGGCGTGCTTCGAGGAAGAACTCGACGTTCATCGCCTGCCGGTCGGAGATCATCGGCGAGTGTGCGATGCGGCGGATGTCGATGTCCTGACCCTGGCCGTCGGTCAGCGTGAAGTGATCGTCGACCCATTCGTTGTACAGGACGGCGCCGTTCTCGGTCACCTTCGGCGGGTCGGTCATCAGCAGACCCTGCTGCACGCAGATGTGCATCTTCATCACGCCGTTGGCACCCGGCTTGTCGAAGGCCAGGCCGATCCACTGGCCGTGGTCGCGGGACCACTCGTTGGCGTTCCAGGTCATCAGGGCGAAACCGGCCGCAAGGGCCAGGACGGCGAATCCGATCATGCCTTTCATGGGGCGGGACTCCCGAAGCGAGTGGAGGGGCAGTGTTGATCCAGGCCCTATTCGGCGCGGCGGGGGCCGATTCGGCAAGCGGAAAACGCGTGAAAAATTCTGTGCGGCCGAGAGGGTCAATCCCGTCGATCCCGCCGGAGAGGATGGTAGAATTCCCCAGGCGCGGGTCCGCTGGCGTGGGGGACGCGCGAAACGAGACCGGGGAACACGATGGGTATCTCACCGGCAGCCAAGCTCACCTGCGACGGGTGCGGCGCGCGCGGCCAGGAACTGCTGACGATCCAGAGCGGACAGCGGTTGTGCGCGGGGTGCCGGACGATGCTGGGCGGTGCCCGGCCACCGCGGGGTCGGGCGGCCCGCCAGATCGAGTTCGCCCGGACACTGGGCTTCGACATCGCCAGCACGATTTCGCGGCCCCGGCTGGAGCGCCTGCTGAGCCTGCACCGCCTGGTCCGTAAATACGTCTTCGACGTCTGGCGCGAGACGACCGGAACCGCCCCGCAGGAGAGCGGCGTCTCGGTGCTGGAGGCGATGCACTTTGTCACCTGGCTGGTGACGACGCACCGCACGATCGCCCTGCAGGTCGCCCGGGCCGAGAAGGTCCGCGAGCGGATGGCGGTCGACGAATGCCGCCGCCTGCGGGCCCGGATCGGACCGGCGGCCGAGATCGACATCGGGCGACTCAAGCCGCGTCTGCTGCGCGACCGGGCCTACCGCTTCGTGGCCAAGGAACTGCAGCACCAGCTTGGCAGCGACACCTGCAAGCTGGGCATCGAGTCGAAGCTGATCACCGGCAAACCCGGCCGGGACGCCCGCCCGGCCAGGTCGCGGTCGGCCACGAAGCAACGCCCGCGACGCCGGAAGACCTCCTGAGCAGACAGCCAATCAGGCGTTTTTTGTGCCGCGGCGATCCCGGTCGTGTCCTCTCAGATCGCGGCCACGGCACGGCGAGGATCGGCGAGGATCGCAGTGGCACCCAAGGTGGCGCGGCGGCAGCCTCTCTCTCCCTCGCTCTCTCGCTCCCTCGCTCCCTTGCTCCCTCGCTCCCTACTTCTGACCCTTCGGGATCTTCAGCTCGTAGGGATCGTTGGCGTCGGCGTAGTACGGTCCTCCGAGGCGGCCGACGGTGGTGAGCCTGCGCGGATCGACGTGGCCGTGTTCGTCGAGCAGGGCGGGGTCGATGTGGATCGCGACGATGCGTCCGAAGACGATGCTCGACGCGCCGGGGCCGTCGCCGGAGCGGACGATCTGGTGCAGGCGGCACTCGATGTTGACCGGCGCTTCCTTCACCAGCGGGGCCCTGACGTGTCGCGCGGGGGCCGGGGTCAGCCCGGAGAATTCGAACTCGCTCTGGCCGTACGGCAGGCTGGCGGCCGTCGCGGCCATCGGCATGGCGATGTCGGGGACGACCGTGGCGACGACGAATTCGTGCGTCTTCTCGACGTTGATCAGCGAATCCTTGGGCCGGCCGTCGCGGTTCAGGCCGGGGCAGAAGATCACCAGCGGCGGGTTGGCCGAGACCATGTTGTAGAAGCTGAAGGGGGCCAGGTTGGTGCGTCCGTCGGGCGCGATGGTCGAGACCAGCGCGATCGGTCGCGGATTGATGAAGCCGATGCACAGGTGATAGGTGTCGCGCCAGTCGAGGTCGCCGGCGATCAGGTCGAATACGCGCATGTTCGTCTCCGCGGGGCCGCAGGCGCGGCGCAGGTGGTCGAGGTCGAGCAGTTCCGCCAGGGGTTCCAGCACGAAGGACCGCTGCCACATCCGGGGGTGCGGCACGGTCAGCCGGTCCGTGCGGATCCGCTGATGGTCGTACAGCAGGATATCGAGGTCGAGGGTCCGCGGCGCGTCGGGCACCGAGCGGACGCGGGCGTGCCGGTGTTCGATCTGCTGCAGCACGTCCAGCAGGGCCAGCGGCGCCAGCGTCGTCTCGAGTTCGAGCACGCCGTTGAGGTAGTCAGGCTGGTCCGGCGGGCCGCCGACCGGGCGGGTCTCGTGCCAGGTCGAGCCGCGGCGAACGCGGATTTCCGGGTGCGCGTCGAGGTCCGCGCGGGCCGCCGCCAGCGTCGCGGCCCGGTCGCCGAGGTTGGCGCCGCAGGCGACGTAGACGGTGGCGGCTGGCGGCATCGGGCGTCCTTCTGACCGGCTGCTCGGGCCGGCGGGGGGCCATGGTGAACGGCGCCGGCCGCTCGCGTTCGCGGCGACGGCGGGCACTGCCGAAGAGTCTACGCGCCGGCCCGGTGATCGCCCAGCCGACGGTGTTTTGCGTCGGTCGGGGCAGCGGTATACTGTCGGTTTGCGCTGCAGCCGGTTTCGGTTTCGAAGGGCCGGCGACGATGCTGCAGCGGGAGCCAGACCTGGGCCGCACGTCCGTGGCCGAAAGCGAGATACGATGCCCGCCGCGACACCGAAACCGACCGAGTCCGTCACGTCCGCGACCGTCCGCTTTGCGGGCGACTCGGGCGACGGCATGCAACTGGCCGGGACGCAGTTCACGCACACGTCGGCGATCTTCGGGAACGACGTCAGCACGCTGCCGGATTTTCCGGCCGAGATCCGCGCCCCGGCCGGCACGCTGGCGGGTGTCTCGGGTTTCCAGATCAACTTCTCGAGCCGCGACATTCACACGCCGGGGGACCGGGTCGACGCGCTGATCGCGATGAACCCGGCCGCGCTGAAGTCGAACCTGGCCGACCTGGTCGAGGGCGGCATCCTGATCATCAACGTCGACGAGTTCACCGAGGCGAACCTGAAGCGGGCCAAGTGGGACCACAACCCGCTCGAAGGCGACACGCTGCACGCCTATCGCGTTTACGAGGTGCCGATCACGCGGCACACGATGGAGGCGGTCAAGCCGACCGGGCTGGGCGCCAAGGAGGCCTCGCGCTGCAAGAACTTTTACGCCCTCGGCATGGTCTTCTGGCTGTACGACCGTCCGCTCGATACCACCCTGGGCTGGATCGACAAGAAGTTCTCGCGTCGCGAGGAGATCGCCGAAGCCAACACCCTGGCGCTGCGGGCCGGGTACTCGTTCGGTGACACGGCCGAGATGTTCTCGGTGCAGTACGCCGTCACGCGGGCGACGCTCCCGGCCGGAACCTATCGCAACGTGACCGGCAACCAGGCCCTGGCGATGGGACTGGTCGCGGCCGCCCGGTTGAGTGACCGCCCGCTGTTCTACGGCTCGTACCCGATCACGCCGGCCAGCGACATCCTGCACGAGTTGTCGAGCTACAAGCATTTCGACGTGCGGACCTTCCAGGCCGAGGACGAGATCGCGGCCGTCTGTTCGGCGATCGGGGCCGGCTTCGGCGGGGCCCTGGCGGCGACCGGTTCGAGCGGGCCGGGCATCGCCCTGAAGCAGGAGGCGATCGGCCTGGGCGTGATGACCGAACTGCCGCTGCTGATCATCGACGTACAGCGGGCCGGGCCGAGCACCGGGATGCCGACCAAGCCCGAGCAGACCGACCTGTGGCAGGTGCTGCTGGGCCGCAACGGCGAGTGCCCGCTGCCGGTCGTGGCGGCCCAGAGTCCGGGCGACTGCTTCCGGACGGCGATCGAGGCGGCCCGCGTGGCGATGCAGTACATGACGCCGGTCGTGATCCTGTCGGACGGGTTCCTGGCCAACAGTTCCGAGCCGTGGAAGATCCCGGACGTCGACGGGCTCGAAAAGATCGAGATCCGGCACGCGGTCGAGAACAACAACCCGGACGGCAACTTCCTGCCGTACCTGCGGAACGAGCGCGGCAGTCGTCCCTGGGCGCTGCCGGGCACGCCGGGTCTCGAGCACCGGATCGGCGGCCTGTCGAAGGATGACCGGACCGGCAACGTCAGCTATGACCCGCTCAATCACGAGAAGATGATTCACCTGCGGGCCGGGAAGGTCGCGAACGTGGCCGACAGCGTCGGTCCGCAGCCGGTCTTCGGCGAGCCGCACGGCAAGCTGCTGGTGATTTCGTGGGGTGGCACGTACGGGCCGGTGCGGACGGCGGTGGCCGACGCGGTCGACGCGGGCAAGTCGGTCGGGCACCTGCACCTGCGGTGGCTCAACCCGCTGCCGTCGGACCTGACCGAGGTCCTGGACAGCTTCGAGCGGGTCCTGATCTGCGAGATGAACAGCGGGCAGTTGCAGTTGCTGATCCGCGGACGGTACTGCCTGGACGCGGCCGGGCTGCACAAGGTTCAGGGTCGGCCGTTCACGGTGGCCGAGGTGGCCGAACGGATGGACGCCATGCTGGAGGGTCAGGCATGACCGCAGTCGCACCGACCGCCAAGGACTTCAAGAGCGACCAGGAGATTCGCTGGTGCCCGGGCTGCGGGGACTACGCGATCCTGAAGCAGATGCAGAAGGTGATGGCCGACCTGAAGGCCGAGCGGCACAACACGGTGTTCGTCTCGGGGATCGGCTGTTCGAGTCGGTTCCCGTACTACATGAACACCTACGGGTTCCACACGATTCACGGCCGCGGTCCGGCCGTGGCGACCGGGCTGAAGGTGGCGCGTCCGGAACTGGATGTCTGGCTGATCACCGGCGACGGCGACGGGCTGAGCATCGGCGCGGGTCACCTGGTGCACACGATGCGTCGGAACGTGGACATCAACATCCTGCTGTTCAACAACCGGATCTACGGTCTGACGAAGGGGCAGTACTCGCCGACCAGCGAGGTCGGCAAGAAGACCAAGTCGACGCCGATGGGTTCGCTCGACACGCCGATCAACCCGCTGCAGGTGGCGCTCGCGTCGGAGGCGGCCTTCGTCGGCCGCTGCATCGACGTGGACGGCAAGCACCAGCAGGAGATGCTCAAGCGGGCGGCCGCGTTCCGCGGGACGGCGTTCCTGGAGATCTACCAGGACTGCAACGTCTACAACCACATGGCGTGGGAGTACGCGACGGACCGCAAGATCAAGGCCGAGAACATCGTGGTGATCGAGCACGGCCAGCCGCTGATCTTCGGAGCCGAGCGGAACAAGGGCATTCACCTGGACGGGCTCAAGCCGCGGATCGTGGAGCTTGGCAACGGCGTGGGGGTCGACGACCTGCTGGTGCACGACGAGACGGACGCGACGCTGGCGTACCTGCTGACGCAGTTGCGTTACCCGGACTTCCCGGAACCGGTCGGTGTCTTCCACGCGGTCGAGCGCCCGTGCTACGAAAAGGCGGTCGCCGAGCAGATCGCCGCGGCCCGCGAGAAGAAGGGCGAAGGCGACCTGAAGGCCCTGATCCACGGCGGGGACACCTGGATCGTGGAGTAGAAAAAAGCGGAGAAAAAAGGGGGACAGTCACGTGGCTGTCCCCCTTTTGTCCTAACCTGATCCTCGTCCAACGGTCACCTCCTGCGATCTTGACGTCTTTAGCAAACAACAAGAAATGCGGGGGTGCTGTTGGACGTCATCTTCTCCAGGAAAGGACGCAATCCCGATCAGCGTTCGACCTCAACTTCCTGATGGGTGACTTTGTGAGTGTTCCGTGATGACGGTGGTCCGTGTTGCCGGGCAGCCTGGGTTCGTTGCCCGCGACAAGGGCTGGTTCAATGACTTCAAGGCGAGCTACAGTTGCGCGGCGTGTCGGCGAATCGATCTAAGGACGGTCGCGCATCCGATTGATCTTCGCGTCGAGGCAATTGACCGGAAAGTACTCCTTGCATTTGTTCCAACGATCCCCGTGACCATAGTACACGCAGAATTGGCACGCCGCCTTCGCTTGCAGTCAGAAGCGCACATCGCGTGCGGCCGCCTGATCGTTGGGGCGGGCGTTTGCGACGATTTTCTTACGTTGACGGCAACCAGCTACGTGCCGATGCGCGGTACCGGTGAATCGGTGGGGGAAGCGTGCCCAAGTTGTGGTCGATTGCGATACCACCCTTTACCGCATGGGAGTGAGTACGTTTTTCGACCTGATCTGACGCCGAGCGCGCGTGTCGAGTTGTCTTGGACGGGGACCCTGTTGGTTGAAACCGACACCCTCGCGGGCCTTGGCGAGGATCTGAATACACGACTGAAATGTGTCCAGGTGCCTGTCAACGATAGAGAGTTGGATGGTTTGGGTGCGATGAAGGACTGGCAGCCAAGTTAAGTGGCTTAAGAATGGGGAACAGCCACGTAGAAAAGCGGGACAGTCACGTGGCTGTCCCCCTTTTATTCCGTCCCCCTTTTATTCCGTAACGGCGGCCGTCCTAATCGAATGGAAACGGCTTTTTCTCCCAATCGCCGTACACTTCGCTAATCCGGACCGTTGTCTGTTCGCCGGCCGGCGACAGCACGAAGCCCATTATGATCGAGTAGTCGAAGATGGTTTCCAGCTCGCCACAAAGGGCGAATCGTACTCCCTGTTCATGCAGCGTGGGCGGCTGACCAAAGGCAAAGTAGACCAGTCGGTCGTCTTTCTTTCCGTTCCACATGAAGCGGATTTCCTGGCTGCGATTGGCCGGAATGGCGCGGGCGCCTATCGCCACCGGCACAACGTACCGTCCTCCGCCATTCCACGGACCCAGCGCGTCGGGCAGTCGGGTGCAGCCGACACCGCATCCCACTGTTCGTTCCACAGCCGCTGACTCCAGGGCTTGGATTCCGTCGAGCGCGTCCGCAAGTTCGTTCCGCGGTTCGTGCCCGGTGCCGGCGCTGGAGGGCCGAGGTTGAACGGAACGAGCCTTTTCGCGCGGGGCGTTTGCCACGGAAACCGGCTCCAGCTTGATCGCGAACTCCCTGGACCGCTCGGCGTCCGCGACGATCTTGAGGTAACAGTCCTGGGTCGCGCCGGTCTCGGGCAACAGGTAGGCAATACGGCCGAACAGCGGGCTCGGCACTCTTCCGAGGGGGGATCCGTCCTTACGCTCCAGCAGGAAGTAGTGCCCGAATGTGCTGGTGTCGAAGCTGACCAGGACCGGAGATGTCACGTTGATCCTGAACCGGTACTTCGCACCGGCGCCGGTCATGCCCGTCGCAGCATCGCTGAGGGAACCCCGGATCACCCCACCGGCCTGGACGTTCTTGATGATCTTCGTATCAGTTGCCGTGCACTCCATGGGCCTGAAGCCGCGCACGATAACACGCATGGGTAAGGGATCGTCGAAACGCGAGGACACCGAGATCCTGATCGCCGCGTTCGCCTCCGCGCGGACCTCGGCCCGGATCTGCTGGCCCGGCTCAGCTTCGTGCGTACTTGTCTCGCCGTTGTGGGATACCTCAACCAGCGGTGAGAACCGGCTTGCCCCCGTGAGTACCTGATAGACGCGTCCGCGAACGGCCTCCACCTGGATTCTCGCCCGGCCATTCTTGTAGTCATCCGCAGATATCTCCAGGCGCCGCTCTGACACGAGAACGAACGCCCCCGGGGTCTCCAGGGTCGCCTGGGCCTGCGCCGAATCGGTCCAGGCCCCACAGGCTAGAGTTAGAGCGACGGCCGAAGCAACAGGTCCCGGTTTGAGCATCGAGTGCTCCTCCTTGGCGCGTTCATGGGCTGATTAGGATTGCGACCGACCAGAAGCATACTGATTGTGGTTCTGGTATTCCATGCACAAACGTTTACAGAGACACGTCGCCTTTATCATGCAGGCCGTTGCCTCGCGAAAAAGGGGGACAGCCACGTGGCTGTCCCCCTTTTGTTGAGGCAGGTGAAGGGAGCCATTGGTGACAAACCTCGGTGAAGACGCGACGAGTGCTCTCGTGTCAGGCGTGGTGCCACCATGCGAAAAAAAGCGGGACAGTCACGTGGCTGTCCCCCTTTTGAAACGCGGCCCCGCTCCGGTCGGAGCAGGGCCGCTCGTTGTCCGTCTCAACCTGTGACCCGCGTGGCGGTCAGGCGCTGCTGGTGACGTTGTCGATCACCTGCTGGTAGTCACGCTTCTGCTTGGCCCCGACGATCCGCTCGACCGGCTGACCGTTGTGGAACAGGATCACCGTCGGGATGTTCTGGACGCCGTACTGGCCGGCCGTCGCGGCCGCCTTCTCGACGTCGACCTTGCCGACCTTGACCCGACCGACGTTGTCCGTGGCCAGTTCGTCAATCACGGGGGCCAGCATCACGCACGGGCCGCACCATTCGGCCCAGAAGTCCACCAGCACCGGAACATCCGACTGCAGGACCTCGGCTTCGAAGTTGGCATCGTCAAAGTTGAGCGTGTTGGCACCGGCCATTGCATTCTCCTGCAGGGGGCTTTTCGCCCGATTCGGTTAGACCTTGGATGCTAGAACACGCCGCTGGCTCCGTCAATTCCACCCCGCCCCGGGGATCGGCCGATAAACAGGCTAAAGCCCCCGCCCGACCGATGTTATGCTGGACGGGGCCGCCGTGCCGCGATCCGGACCCGCCCTCGCCGGCCAGGCCTCGCGCCGACCGGATTTCGGACCCGCCCCGCAATAGGCGGGCCCGCGGCGACGTTGTTCTGAGTGCGCCCCCGCGGGCTCGCGTTCGCCCCCGAGCGGACGGCCGGCGGCGACAGGAGAGATTCGATGAAACGCTGCATCACGCTGCTCGGCCTGCTGCTGCTGGCCGCGCCCGGCCTGGGCGACGTGCGGAAGTCCTCGCTGGCCACCATCCGGGCCGGGGAGTGGGACCGCGCGGCGGCCGCGCACCTGCTGCGCCGGGCCGGCTTCGGCGGCACCCCGGCCGAGATCGACCGGCTGGCGGCGATGACGGTCGAGCAGGCGGTCGCGTCGCTGCTGGACTACGAAACCACCCCGTACCAGCCGGCCCCGCCGGAGATCTCGCCGCAGCTCGGCGCCCGGCGTGACCGCTTCGCACGCCGCGAACTGAGCGAGGACGAGCGACGGGCGCAGCAGCTCGAACGGATGCGGCTCGAACGGCAGGGGCTCGAGGAGACCCGGCTGTGGTGGCTCGAACGGATGATCCGCTCGCCGCGCCCGATGGAGGAGAAGCTGACGCTCTTCTGGCACGGGCATTTCACCAGCGGCATGCGCGAGGTCCGCAACGTGATCTTCATGAAGGAGCAGAACGAGTTCCTGCGGCGGCACGCCCAGGCGAACTTCCGCGACCTGGTCGAAGGCATCAGCCGCGACCGGGCCATGCTGGTCTACCTCGACGGCGTCCGCAACAACAAGCGGGAACCGAACGAGAACTACGCCCGCGAGCTGATGGAGCTGTTCACGCTCGGGGTCGGCAACTACTCCGAGAAGGACATCGCCGAGGCCGCCCGGGCCTTCACCGGCTGGTCGTACGACGAATACGGCTTCCAGTTCCGGTCCCGCAACCACGACTACGGCGTCAAGAAGTTCCTCGGCCGGAGCGGCAAGTTCAACGGCGACGACGTGATCGAGATCCTGCTTGAGCAGCCGGCCTGCTCGCGCCTGCTCGCCCGCAAGCTGCTGGCGTTCTTCGTCACGCCCGAACCGCACAAGCAACTGGTCGAGCAACTGGCCAAGGAGATTCGCCGGCAGAAGTTCGAGCTCAAGCCGGTCCTGCGGACCCTGCTGCAGAGCCGCGCGTTCTACCACCCGGACCACCGCGGAACGCTGGTCAAGAGCCCGGTCGAACTGGTCGTCAGCAGCATCCGCACGCTCGGGATCGAGGCCCGCAACCTCAAGGCGATCGAACGCTCGATGGCCACCATGGGACAGGAACTGCTCCAGCCGCCCAACGTCAAGGGCTGGGACGGCGGGGCCACCTGGATCAACACGGCCACGCTCTTCAACCGCTACAACACCGTCGCCGCGCTGATCTCCGGCTCCGGACGGCGGGCCGGCGAACCGACGCAGAACATGACCGACGAGGACGACCCCGAGATGACGATGGCCGGGCAGATGATGACCCCGGCCCCGCGGTCGCGCTCGGGGCGCGCGTCGCAGCCACCCTACGATGCCCTCGGCGTGGTCCGGGCGGCCGGGCTGCGCGAGGCGCCGCAGATCGTCGACTACCTGGCCGGGCATTTCCTGGCCGTGCCGCTGGCGGGTGACAAGCGTGACCAGTTGATCGCCTGGCTCGACGGCGGCGGTCGTTTTCGGATTGATTCGCGGGACGCGGGCGATACGCTGCGGATGCTGGTGACGCTGATCTGCAGCACGCCCGAGTTTCAGATGCAGTAGAGTCTCTCGGGTCCGGGTGGGTGAACGCGTGTGCCACCACCAGCCTGGCCGTGTCGTCTCGCGGACCCGCACGCCGGACTGGACGCCAGGAACGGAAGACGGAAGCCCGACCACTTTCGAAGGGGTCTTCGATGTCGCAGGAACCGCTTTACACCACCCGCCGCGAGTTTCTTTCCGGCAGCTTCGGGCTGCTGAGCGCGGCCACCACGCTGCCGCTGTTTCTCGGCAACACCGTCTCGGCCCTGGCCGCCGACGAGCCGCTGGCCGGCAGGAGCGACAGCCACCGGATCCTGGTGCTGGTGCAGCTTGCCGGCGGCAACGACGGGCTGAACACGATCGTGCCGTACACGATGGACCCGTATTACAAGCTGCGGAAAAACATCGCGATCGGCAAGGACGACTGCCTGAAGCTCGAGAAGGGGCTCGGCCTGCACCCGGCCGCCGAGGGGCTCAAGTCGCTGTTCGACGATGGCCGCATGGCGGTCGTGCAGGGGGTCGGCTACCCGAACCCGGACCGCAGCCACTTCACCAGCACGGACATCTGGCACAGCGGCGACCCGCGGATGCGGAGTCACAGCGGCTGGCTGGGGCGTTACTTCGATTCGTGCTGCCAGGGGTCCGACCCGGTCCCTGAGCCGATCGAGGGCGTGGCGCTGACCAAGGAGACGCCGCTGGCGCTGCAGGGCAAGACGTTCGGGCCGATCGCGTTCGAGAACCCCGACGCGCTCCGCTGGAACCCCGGCAAGCGTGACCGTGAGGCCGACGCGGTCTTCCGCAAGCTGAACAACATTCACGGTGACGTGCCGCAGTCCGGCAGCGACCTGCAGCAGTTCCTGCAGCGGGCGGCCCTGAAGGCCCAGATCGGGGCCGACGACATCCGCGCGGCCACCGGCGACCTCGGCGTCGGCCGGCGCGGCGGCCGGTTCGGGCAGAGCCTGCAACTGATCGCGAAGATGATCAAGGCCGACATGCCGACGCGGGTTTATTACGCGACGATGGGCGGCTTCGACACGCACACCGGACAGGTCGGCCGGCACCAGCGGCTGATGCGCGAGTTCGGCGACGGGATGCAGTCGTTCATGGAGACGCTCAAGGCGGACAAGCTCGACGAGCGCGTGCTGATCGTGACGTTCTCGGAGTTCGGCCGGCGGGTGCAGGAGAACGCCAGCGGCGGCACCGACCACGGCGAAGCGGCCCCGATGTTCCTGTTCGGCCCGAAGGTCAAGCCGGGCCTGCACCAGAAGCACCCGGACCTGACGAAGCTGCACCGCGGCGACCTGCAGTTCGGGACGGACTTCCGCAAGGTCTACGCGGCGGTGCTGCGCGACTGGCTGAAGGTTCGGCCGGAGCGGATCCTGGGCGGCAACTTCGCCCCGCTGCGCCTGCTGAATCGGTAGCGAAAAAGGGGACAGCCACGTGGCTGTCCCTCTTTATTGTCCCGGATTTCGGATTGAGTTGCGATTCGCAGCCTCGTGCGCATGCTTTGGGTTGTTGGCTACGCGGTTCCCCACCCTTCAGGAGGTTCTTGCGTCAAACGAATCTTGGTAACAGGTGTGACCTTGTCGCTGTCGCTCGCTGGATGCCCACGCGAGGTGCCAACCGGTGCGCCCGACCCGGGCGATTGGGCGCTCGCCAGGGTCGGCTATGCCTACGTCGACGGTGCCGCGGATTCGCAGGCATTAGAGCTTGTATCCGGCGCTCGATACACCGTGCTCCCGTTGGGCTCGCCGGACAACACCGAGACAATCCACCCCCGCGTCACGGACGCCACGGTTGGTCCAGACGGTCGCCTCGCGCTGCTCAGGGACGACGGAGCGGTTCAGGTGCTTGATCTACTTGGTCCTCGCATTGAGCCCGTCGCAACCGATCTTGACGCCATCGGACTCGGTTGGTCCAACGCGGGTGATCGCCTGGCGCTCAGATCATTGAAGACGACGGTGTCGGACCCGCTGTGCTGGAGATCCGGACCGCCGACCTGGTCCTGATATCGACGCACCCGATTGACCAGGGCCAGCGATTTCGCATCGGTGCAACGGCCGTCAGTTGGTCGGCCGACGACACGCGAATCGCAGTCAGTTGCCGGCGAAACTGCAACGCAATCAAGGCAACGGTGGTTATGCCCGAAACCGGCGCGGTGCAGACCCTTCCGCTTAGCAGTCTCTTTCTGCTCGGTAACGACCGCGCTGTCGCCAACGGAGTTGGGGGACTCGGTCTCTTCGATCTATCGCACGGGACTCCTCGACGGATCGGATCGATCATTGCTTCTACACTGATCGACAGCGACGCCAGCCGCGATGTATTTATGGCCATCGATTTGCCACCCTTTGGAGCGCTCTACTGGAGCCCTCAGGCGATCGTCGGAAACTCGGTCGGGTTGCACCGTGGACTCAGTATCGGTGGGGTTCATGAACCGGACCTCGGGCAGTACGACATGGTTCCGTCACAACTGGCCGAGCGGATCATCGAGGCAAACGCCGTCGAGTGGTTCTTTTTCGGCACAAGTCCGGACTCCGCTGCTGTGGCCGAGTGAAGCCACACGATCGCCCGGTGCCCCAGGAGCCAACAACCCAGAACAGAACAGCAAAAGGCCAAGAGCCAACGCAAGCGCACATGACCTTTTCGCCAGCTTTAGTCCGAATTCCGCAATTCAGAATGCGGGCACTGAAGAAAGGGGACAGCCACGTGGCTGTCCCTCTTTATTCTGTTCCCTGTTCCCTGTTCCCTTCCCAATAAGCCAGGCGGGCACAGGAGTTGTCTCCCGTGCCCGCCTGCTGCGTTGTCATTCGGATTCGGCTGCGGCTAGCAACTGACTCCGAAGCTGGCCAGGACGATCGCCAGATCGCTCAGCCCGACGTTGCCGTCTCCGTCCAGGTCACCCTGGGCGAGCGTTGCACCACTCGCACCGAAGTTGGCCAGCACCGTCGCCAGGTCGTTCAGGTCGACCGTGCCGCTGCCGTCGGTGTCACCCGGGCAGGCGCTCGACACCAGGCCGAGGACCTCGACGTCGTCGATGTTCCAGCCGTGGTAGGTGACCGAACCATCCGTCGTGCCCATCACCCAGCGGATGTAGACCGTCGCCTGGTCGTCGGCCGTGGCCGAGATGTCGTAGGTCTGCTCCGACCAGGCCGACTCGTTCAGGGCCGAGGTCTCGACGTGATCCCAGACGTTGACCCAGGTCGTGCCGTCGTTGCTGACGTCGACCCGGGCGTGATCGAACGTGGCCGACTCGACCCCCAGCCAGCGCTGGAAGCGCAGTTCGACGTTGAAGACGCCACTCAGGTCGAGGGCGCCGGTCGTCAGGCTGTACTCGGGGATGTTGTTGGCGTACTCGCCATTCAGGTTGTAGCCGTAGACGTTCGAACCCGTGGCGCCCGCGGTCGGGTCACCGTCGATGCCGGCCGGCACGCCGAAGGCCCACTGCCCCTCGGTCGTCCAGTTCGGGTCGCTGTCCATCGGAAAAAGGGGACAGCCACGTGGCTGTCCCCCTTTATTGTCCGATTTCCTTGAACCGATCGCGGCTCACCCGCCGTCCATAGTAGAGCCGAGTGTGCGTTTCCGAGCCGAAGTTTGCACGTAGGCAATGTCGGCTAAAACGGCCCAGGCGCATCCAAATAAAACCGAACCAGTCGGCCCTTCCTCACTACCGGGATGGCGTATTCCCTTTGCTGGAGGACGACTCGTAACACACCATCACCAGCCATCGTCACCAGACGCGGCCAACATGCTCGGGCAGTGTCTTGATCCAACGGCGCAAACTCAACCCAACTCCAATGCCTGCTTGTTGACGCCGCTGCACCGCCCTTGAAGTGCAATGGCCAACGTCCTCCGCTGGAATAGACCCACTCACCCGAATGGCCACCTCGGGACATCAAATCCATCGTACAAGCACTGGCACGACCGATGTTCGGCGTGTGACGAACAAGAGCCGACCATCCCGTAATCGGCATGAACACGGCCGCGCGGCCCACCTCTTCAGCCGGGCACCAGATATCCAACTGGAGGCCATTCACCAAGAGGCTGCTCTCCAGAAGCCAGTAAAGGACTAGCCTCTCCGCATCGCCAATCCACGTCTCAGAGACGATTGTGGACACCGGGGTACCGGCAGCCGCGCGAAAGGCCTCGTCAATCAATGGGTCGTCAAGGTTCACCATACTCGCACACATCTTCCTACCCTCCGACCCTAGTCCAGAAGCCCACCCAATCCGTTGCGCTCGGCGTCCGTAGATCCGGGGACAAAAGGGGACAGCCACGTGGCTGTCCCTCTTTATTTTTCGGATCCATACCGATAGCGAGATCTGCTGCGTCGATAGGCTGCAGGCCCCGAACCCGACATAGTCGCCGTCGCCGTCGCGCCAGTGCCTGGCCAGGGCGATCGAACCGATCGGTGGTAGGAACCGCGCTGACCACGGACCCGGGAAGAAAAAACGCCGACGGCATTGGCCCCATCGCCGTTCAGCTCGTAGTGGGCGATCAGCCCGTACTCGAGGTCGTGCCCCTTGGCCGCCACCGCGAAGAGGGTCATCAGAAGCGTGAAGCTTACGATTCGCATTGTGCTGCTCCGATCGGCTCAGCAGCCTTGCCCGAAGTTCGCGAGTACTTCGGCGAGATCCGAAAGGTCCGTGTCACCGTCGCCATCCGTGTCCCCTGGGCAGGAGCTCGGGCAGCCAAAGTCGGCCAGCAGGATCGCCAGATCAGACAGGTCAACACAGCCGCTCGCATCCAAGTCCGCGGCTGCCAATCGCGTAATCCGAACGGCGTAGTCACTGTCGAGGTCGACATTGTCTCCGTAGAACTCGTCACCCGGCGAGAAAAACAGATGCGTGGCCCCGGCCGGAATCGTGATCTTCAATGGTTGCCCGGCGCGAACAAGGAAGTCCTCAGGAATGTCGGTGCTCGGATCACCGCAGGTCGTGAAGAACGTGTCGCCGGTCGCATCTTCAAACCCAGCATCGATAGCGCCGGGCACGCGATGAAGCACGTTCGGATCGGCATTGAAGTCATCACTGCTGCTGAACAACGCGAACACGTTCTGACCTAGTTCCTCGGTGGCTTGGGGCGCATACGCGAAATCGCCGAGCGACTCGATCAGGATCGGATCCCCCGAGCGTGCGCAGATATCCACCAGCGGTATGCTCACCGGCTGTTCCGCCTGCGGGTCCATGCAGGTCGAGAGATAGGTGGCCCTCGGGCTGACCGTCTCCGTTTGCGTAGTCGTCAAGTCGAACGACAGTCGCGCCGGTTCGCTGTGCTCCCTAGATGAGAAGTACAGGTCTCGCTGCGTCACGTTCGTATTCGAGATGACTATCAGCCCGTGATTCGCGGCGGGGTCGTCCAGCCATTCCTGGACGACGGACGCGGGAAGACCGAAGTCAATGGTCGCGGCCTGCCCAGCGAAGGAGACGTTTCGAGTCACCAGCGGCGGCCCCGCGTGGATCGATCGGTTGAATCCGCTTCCTCCGAAATTGGCGAGGGATGCGGTGCTTTCAACCCAGTCCACCAGGACCGCGTGCACGGAAACCGATTGGGTGACGCTTGCCCCAGCCCAGCTACCAATGAGTTCCAGTGAAAGGGTTACGGAGTCACCCTCGACACGACAATCCGCGTAGTCTGTCAGATCAAAACGCACGATCGGGTAGGCTCGACGGCCGCTCCTGCCGATCAGCCAGAGCGTTTCATCATCACCATGGACGCTGGTGGATCCTCCGAGGCCATCGTGCTCCGTGAGGTAAGTGTCCGCGTTGGCATGCAAAGTAACCGCCACGTGACCAGTTGCATGAGCGAGCCCGACGCCAACGAGGGCCACGACAGCAAAGACAATCCAAGTCCTGTACATTCGTTACTCCAATCGCAGTCGCCCGGACAGGCCTATCCGTCGAGCGACCTACCCAACTCATGAAACACCTGCCCGAGCGCCCGCATCACCTCGTACTTGACGCCGTACAGGCGATTCACCGTCATCTCGAACTTCTTCGCGACCGCCTTGGCCGGCTCGCCGTTTAGGGCGTAGGCCTCGAACGCCTGCGGATCTGGCCGCTCTCCTGCAGATGCTGCCAGCAGGCCAGCAACTGCTCCTGCCGTTCGATCCGGTCCCCCTCGTCCGTGGCCGGTTCCGGCGACGACTCCAGCGGTACGGTCCTGCCGCGCGATTTCAACTGGTCGTAGCAGGCGTTGCGGGTCATCGTCTGCAGATAGGCCCGGAAGCGGCCCTTCTTCGGATCCAGTTCAAACCCGTTCCGCACGGCCACGACGAAGTTCCGCAGCACGTCGGCGACGACCTCCTCGGCCGCGGCCGGGTCGCTGCACGGCCATTCGGTAGATCACCGGGGCGTACAGGTCGTAAGTCGGCATTTCCCAAGTAGCTCCTGCGTGAGCATCCGCGACGCTCGTCTGACCACGATCGTACCGATCCGCGTCCACGACCGGCAAGGATGAAGCTCGGGCCTCGTCCCCAACCACGAATCGGGGCGCAAATCCGCCTGTCGGGCGGTTTCTCGGTGCCCCGGCGTCGACTGCGCAGACCGGAGGCGCTGTCTTGTCTCGAAAAAAGGGCACCGAAAAAAGGGGACAGCCACGTGGCTGTCCCTCATTATTCTGTTCCCTGTTCCCTGTTCCCTGTTCCCTTCCCAATAAGCCAGGCGGGCACAGGAGTTGTCTCCCGTGCCCGCCTGCTGCGTTGTCAGTCGGTTTGTCTGCCTGCTTAGCAACTGACTCCGAAGTTGGCCAGGACGATCGCCAGATCGCTCAGCCCGACGTTGCCGTCTCCGTCCAGGTCACCCTGGGCGAGCGTTGCACCACTCGCACCGAAGTTGGCCAGCACCGTCGCCAGGTCGTTCAGGTCGACCGTGCCGCTGCCGTCGGTGTCACCGGGGCAGGCGCTCGAGACCAGGCCGAGGACCTCGACGTCGTCGATGTTCCAGCCGTGGTAGGTGACCGAACCATCCGTCGTGCCCATCACCCAGCGGATGTAGACCGTCGCCTGGTCGTCGGCCGTGGCCGAGATGTCGTAGGTCTGCAGCGACCAGGACGTCTCGTTCAGGGCCGAGGTCTGCGTGTGATCCCAGACGTTGACCCAGGTCGTGCCGTCGTTGCTGACGTCGACCCGGGCGTGATCGAACGTGGCCGACTCGACCCCCAGCCAGCGCTGGAAGCGCAGTTCGACGTTGAAGACGCCACTCAGGTCGAGCGCGCCCGTCGTCAGGCTGTACTCGGGGATGTTGTTGGCGTACTCGCCATTCAGGTTGTAGCCGTAGACGTTCGAACCGGTGGCGCCCGCGGTCGGATCACCGTCGATGCCGGCCGGCACGCCGAAGGCCCACTGCCCCTCGGTCGTCCAGTTCGGGTCGCTGTCCATCGGGAACGAGTAGACCGGGACCGCCACGCCGACCGTCACGTTGACCGTCGCCGTGTTCGAGTCCTGCCCGTCGTTGACCTTGTAGGTGAAGCTGGCCGGACCGGTGTAGCCGGCCGGCGGGGTGTACCGGACGATCTCGCCGCCCGCGGCCAGCGTGTACGGCACGCTGTTGATCAGCCCCGCGCCCGGATCCGACAGCGATCCGCTGGCCGGCAGGCTGGTGATGATCGTGTCGAAACTGCCGGTGCCCGAAGCGCCGGCCAGGTCGATGTCGATCGGCGTGTTGACCGGCGTTTCGACGTCCAGGTCACCGGCCGTCGGCGGGCAGACGGTGCCGGCCGCGGCGATCTTCAGCGACCACGCGTTCAACTGACCGGTATCGAGGCCGGCGTTGTCGGTGATCGTCAGGGTCCAGACGCCGGTCGGGATCTCGCCGATGAAGTCGGTCAGCAGGCCCGGGCCGTCCGGCAGCGTGCCGCCTTCCTCGTCGTAGGTCGTGATGATGTCGTCCGAGGAACTGCCCGTGCGGTCATGCAGGCGGACGGTGGTTCCCTCGGGGCTGGTCAGGTCGACTTCGAGGTCGCCGATGAAGGTGTGCGAGATGTTCATCTCGACGTTGACATCGCCGATGCAGAACGAATCGCCGACCGTGATCGTGCTGGTCGAGGTCGAGTTGTCGTTGATCGCGACCGGCGTGTCGGTCGCCGCGTAGGTGAAACGACCGACGTCGAGCGTCACGTCGCGACTGGTCAGGCCCTCGCCGCCGCTGGCGTTCTGGAACCCGACCGTGCCCATATACAGGCCGGCCGCCAGGCCGCTGGCCGAGGCGTCGATGCTGATCGTCACCATCTGGCTGGTGCCGGTGCCGCTCAGCGTGAAGGAACCGGTCGAGGTCGCGATCCAGCCGTCGCTGACGACGACGTCGACATCGACCGGCGTCGGGCGGTTGCTGGTCACGGTGTAGGCGATGCTGCCCGAGAACGGGCCGCCGACCGGACCGCCGGTGATCAGTTCGGTCACCGGATCAACATCGAAGCCGGTCGTGCCGATCTCGACGATGTGCTTGCGGTTGACGCTCAGGCCGTTGGTCGTGTCGTCGAACAGCAGGTCGGTCGCGTAGATTCCGGCCGCCAGGCCCGCCGTGTTCGGGTCGAGCGAAACGGTCACGCTGGCGTTGCCGCCGGCCGTGATGGTGCCGTTGACCGCCGCCGTTCCGCCGTCGAGCAGGATCGGGGCCGTGCCGCCGCCGACGATGCTGACGGTGTAGTCCAGGTCGCTGCCGGTCGGGTTGCTGAGCGTGTAAACGGTCGGATCGTTGGTGAAGGGACCGCCCACCACGCCGATGTGGGTCGTGTTGCCGGCCGGCAGGGTCTGCAGGCCGAGCTCGGGGACCGAGGTGGCGAAGGCGGTCGTCTTCGAGCAGTCTTCCCAGCCGGGACAGCCGGTGTCGGCGCACTGGTTGGAGACGACGCAGCCGCCGGAACTGGTGTAGTCGGTGTTGCCGCGAACGAGGATGCCTTCGACCACGCCGGTGTTCAGGTTGGCGACCATCGAGCCCGAGTTGCCGCCGTACGCGTCGAGGTTGGCCTCGAAGAACTCGACCGAGCCGTTGGCGTTCTGGACGACGGCGCCGTCATCGGTCTTCTTCGGCAGCGTGGCCGGGTGACCGATCATGACCAGCGGATCGCCGTTGGCGACCGAACCGGTGCGGCGGATCGGCAGCGGCTGGCGGTTGACCGCCCGGTCGACCTGCAGGACGCAGTGGTCAAGGTTGCCGACCTGGGCCTGGTCGATGATGCCGGTGCAGAAGTAGACGTCGTCGGCCGAGACGATCGTGTCGGGGCCCTGCGAAGCGCTCTGCTGGTCGAAGCCGAAGACGAACGCGACGCTGCCGCAGTTGCCGCTGTCGACGCAGTGCCCGGCCGTGGCGATCAGGTCGGTGCCGACCAGGAAGCCCGAGCAGAAGCCGATCGTGTCCTGTCCGTAGAACGGCTCGCTGGTGCACAGGCCGCCGAGAAACGTCGAGGTCCACGGAACGGTGCTGAGGGTGTAGGTGCCGTTGCCGTTGTCGGTCACCTCGCTGGTCGAGACGACCACGCAGACGCCCTGCTGCAGGCTCTGGATGACGGCCTCGCCGCCGCCCAGCTCATACGTGTCGCGGCGGTCGTCGGCCCCGTAGATCACGCGGGTGTCCAGGCCGTCGGTGCCGCGGTCGGCCTCGTAGGCGGCCTGCACGCGCAGGCGGTGCTGATCGAGTTCGCTCAGCTTCTTGGCCGGCTCCTTCGGAAGCTGGTCGTCGGAATGCCGGATCTGTGCCATCGCCGACACACCGGTAACCAGAACCGCGCACGCGGCCCATTTGCAGATGGTGCTTCTCATGTGCTCCCCAGTGCTTGCAGACAGGGTTCGGGAAATGCGCTCCCAGGCTGCCTCGCGCACATCGCGTCGAGGCCAAACCCCAGTCTAGTGGGCCCGTTCGACCAAACCAACCGGATCGGGCGACCGTCAGCCGGGAAAATCCGACGGGCGAACGCCCAGGTCGACGATGCTGCAGGCGTATCGGACGTTCTGGACATCGTGAGCGGCCAGGGCTGCGCGCAGTTCGGGTCCCTCGGCCCCCGGGTTGACGTAGACCTCGTCGGCGGCGAGGGCGGCCAGTTCGGCGGCCAGGGTCGCGCCGACCGCCGCGGGCAGGTAGAGCGAGACGCGCCGGACCGGTGTCGGCAGGTCCGCGAGGCTGGCGAACGCGGGCAGGCCTTCGATACTGGTTTCGGTGGGATGAACCGGGTAGACGGTCCACCCGCAGGCGTCGTGTGCGCGGACGGACTTGTTGCCGAATTTCCGCCGGTCGCGCGAGGCGCCGACGACGGCCACGGTCAGATCGGACATGGGGAAGGTTCCTCCGTTCGGGGGGGCGGTTTTGGACTTTCTGGTACCGCCGCGCTCCGAGTCAGATTATCCTAGTACCCGCGGATTGAGGACGGACTGCCTATGCCGGTCGACATACCTGAAATCCAGTTCGGAAGCCTGGGCGATGCGCTCTACGTCGACGTTCAGGGCCGGCCGACGCAGCGGGTGGCGGCGACCGTGGCGCGCGTGGTGGACGACTACCTGAGCGCGCACAAGGAGACGGCCGTCTGTACGATCGAGCTGGCCGGCGCGGACTGGATCGACAGCACGTTCGCGGGCTGCCTGATCGGGATCTACAAGCGGCTGGCGCAGCGGGGCGGGGCGCTGCGGTTGAATCACTGCGCCGCGGACTGCCGCAAGTCCCTCGCCAAGATGCATTTGCACAACTTCGCCGAGTTCACCGAGACGCCGGCCCCGCGCGGCCTGCGGACGTTGCCGTGTGCGACCGGGGATCGTCCCACGCCGGACGAGATTCGCCTGATGCTGGCCGCCCACGAGGAACTCGCCGCGATTGACGAGCATAACGAGCGGATCTTCGGTCCGGTCGTCAACATGCTTCGCCAGCAACTGGTCCAGGAGGCCGGCGAAAGCTGAACGGCTTTACGCCTGGTCCCGGCTTTGCGCATAACGGGGCGCCACGGCCACGTACGGGCGGCCCAGCCAGCGTTTGATCAGAATGACTTCGCCCATGTCGTTACCTTCCACCAGGTGGCCGAGCCACTGGAGCAGGTATCCGGCCCCCAGCAGGCCGGCGGGTCGCCACCAGAGGTCCCATCGCCAGAGGGCGAGCTGGTAGCCGGCCAGGACGAGGGCGAGGATCGTCAGCGGAATGCCGACGAGATGGATCCAGAACGAGAACGGATGCTGATGCCGTTCGAGCCAGTTACTGAGCCAGCCGGGTCGCGTTATCATGCCGGGCATGCTACCCCGGCCAAGCCGGACGGCAAGCCTTGCGCACCAGCCTCGGGTCTCAGGATGAGACCGACCGATAGACGAATAAGGAGATTCGCCCATGCTGATCACACTCGATGGTAAACGGCTGCCGGACCAGGACGCGTCGGGCCTGACGCTGCAGGCCCTGATCGATCAGGTCCGGGCCGGCTTCCTGTCGGATCGAATCGTGGTCGGCGTCCGCGTCGACGGCCAGCCCCTGAATGGCGAGCACCTCGGGCAGCGGCTGGGCGAGACGCTTCCGGGTGTCAGCCAGCTTGATCTCGAGTCAGCCGATCCGATCGACCTGGCGGCCGCGGCGCTCCGCGAACTTACCGACCAGTTGGGCGACGCGCGCGACGGGCTCTCGCAGATCGCGGCGCAGATCCAGGCCGGCAAGCCGGATGCGGCGCTCGACGATTTCCGCGGTTTTCTCGGTGTCTGGCGCAACTCGCAGACGGCGCTGCGCGAGTGTTCGCAACTGCTCGGGCGTGACCTGACCCGCGACGAGGTCGGCGGGCAGATGCTGCTGGATCACATCGAACAGCTCAGCGGCAAGCTCCGCGAACTGCGTGATGCGTTCGAGGCCCGCGACATGGTGCTGTTGTCGGATCTGGTTGAATACGAGATGCCCGAACTGTGCCAGGCCTGGCAGGGTCACTTCCAGGTGCTGGCCGACGGACTCGTCAGTCGGCAGGTGATGCAGGCCTCGCATCGTTGAGTTGCAGGGTCTGATCGTCGAACGCGGCGGTCGCATCGGGATCAAGCTGCCAGGTCCCGTCGCTGCCCAGCATGTACATGCCGGCGCCTTCGAACCACGCGCTGTTGCCAAGCTCCACCCACTCCTCGCGGTCGGTCTGTAACGCGACCACCTTCTCATCCTGAACTTCGACGTAGTAGCGGCCCGCGGGCAGGGTCTGCCCGGCCAGCAGGTTCTGCGGGACCAGGCACCCGGTCAGTGCGACCAGCAGGCCGGCGACGGCGACGATTCGGGCAGTGGGCATCGGTGCGCTCCTGTGCGCGGGTCGTGACCGGAGGTGCCGATTCTAGGCCGGCCACCGGACGGGCTTCTCGCGGTTTCAGGAAGTCGGCCGACCCTCGCCGATCGGTTTCCGACGATTCGCATGTTATCGGGACCTGGGGGGGAATCCAAGCGCCGTCTCCGGTCCCGGGCCCGGGGGGGCCTGTGGCGGATGGCCGGATTGGGTTAGATTGCGTCCCGAACCTGACTTCCGTTCCCCAACGCCGAGGAATCCATGACCCGCATCCTGGCCGTGATCGTCCTGTTGCTGGCCGCGACCCTTGCCGGGCGTGCTCAGGATCCGCCGGCGTCGCAGCCGGCCGCCAGTGCCCCGACCTCGCAGCCGGCCGCCAGTCAGCCGGCCGTCAATCCGTTCCGCTCGCCGTACAGCATGGTGGGCTTCTTCCTGGGGAACGTCGATCCGGAAACGTCGGACGAGGAGATCGACCCGGCCGTGTTTGACTGCCTGGACCAGGCGGCGGTCGACCCGGAGCGCTGGAAGCAGAACAAGTTCGAGTACGCCCGCCAACTGGCCGAGATCCTGGGCGAGCTTGAAGGTCGGGGCCTGTTCGATCCGGAGGAGCTGCCGACTGATCCGGCCACCGAGCCGGCCCCGATCATCGGGAACGCGGACCTGGCGTTGACGTTGCAGCGGGTCCGGGTCGACGGTGGGGGCGAGGAGGGGGCTGACCGATTCAACTGGGTCTTCACGGCCGCGACGGTCGGGCGGTTGCCGGAACTGCATGCCAAGCTGGCGGAGCTCGACCAGGCCGGGGAGACGCCGGAGGCGCCGACGCCTTCGGCGGTGCCGCGCGAGGATCTCGATCGCCTGTTGTCGCCGGCGCAGATGCTGAGTTACTTCCTGAACCAGCAGGCGGCGGCCGAGACGGACACGACGGCGTACCGCAAGGCGATGGCGTGCATTGACTTCGGGGGGTTGCTCGAGGATCGCAACGCGGACGGGCCGCGATATGTCGACGACCTGGCGCGGGTGCTGACGTTCCTGATCGACAACGAGGCGTTGAAGATCGACGACGTGCAGGCGGCCGAGGGCAAGCGCCTGGCGACGATCAACAGCAGCAGTTTCCGGGCGTTGCAGATCGAACTGGCCGAGCAGCCGGACGGGGCGTGGGTGTTCACGACCGAGACGGTCCGGGGCATTCGCCAGTGGGCGTCCGAGGTCGGTGACCTGACGAGCATTCCGAACGACACGAGTTCGCCGCGTGCGACGCTGAACCTGTTCTTCCAGGCGATGGTCCGGCAGGAGCTGGACGAGGCGATCCGCTGTTTCGACACGCGCGGGCTGGACAACGCGGATCCGTCGGTGCTGCACGACCTGGCGGGCAAGCTGTGGCTGGTGCTGAACCGTCACAAGCTGTACGTGATGGCGACGGTTCCGAAGCAGGTCGAGGGCAAGCGGTTCGAGCTGCTGACGCACGCGGTCGGGCGGATCGAGCTGCTGCGTTCGGTCGACAAGGAGGGCACCGAGCGGTGGCTGTTCCCGCCGACGACGATTCGCGACATTGATTCGTTGTACGCGGCGTATGCCAGCAAGCCGATTCTGCCGGAACTGGACGGGCAGCGGATTTCGCCATGGGCGCTGCCGAGCCTGTACATCCGCGAGTACCTGGTTCCGCCGAGCTACAAGCACGACTGGAACGGGCTGCAGATCTGGCAGTGGCTCGGGCTGGGGTTCACGGCCCTGGCCAGCGCGCTGGCGTACCTGCTGTCGGCCCGGCTGATTCCGCCGCTGGTTCGGCGGGTGTTGTCGACCCGCGACGCGGTGATCCTGCCGACGACGGTGCGTCGCAGTCTGCGGCCGCTGTTTTACCTGGCGTTGATCGGCACGCTGACGCTGGGGTTGCGGCTGCTGGACCTGGGCGCCGAGACGATGAGCTGGGTACTGTGGACGCTGCGGATGGTGGCGACGATCGTCGCGGTCTGGGCGGCGTACCAGGTGATTGACCTGGGGACGGCGTTCTTCTCCGTGATCGCGTCGGGGACCCGCAGTCGGCTGGACGACGTGCTGGTGCCGCTGGTGCAGAAGACGCTGAAGGTGGTGGCGGCCGCGCTGGGCGGGATCGTGATCGCCAATGCGTTCGGGGCGAACGTGGGTCCGCTGCTGGCCGGTCTGGGGGTTGGTGGTCTGGCGTTTGGTCTGGCGGCGCAGGACACGCTGAAGAACTTCTTCGGATCGGTCAACGTGGTGCTGGATCGTCCGTTCCAGGTGGGTGACTGGGTGCGGGTGGGGGATACCGAGGGGACGATCGAGGCGGTCGGTCTGCGGAGCACGCGGATCCGGACGTTCTACAACTCTGAGATCACGGTGCCGAACTCGAGCCTGATGACGACGGCGATCGACAACATGGGGCGTCGGCGGTACCGGCGGATCAGCACGCAGCTCGGGGTGCTGTACTCGACCACGCCCGAGCAGTTGGACGCCTTCTGCGAGGGGATTCGCGAGTTGATCCGTCAGCATCCGTATACGCGGAAGGACTACTTCCACGTATACGTCAACCAGTTCTCGGCGAGTTCGATCGACATCCTGCTGTATTGTTTCCACGAGTGTCCGGACTGGAGCGTGGAACTGCGCGAGCGGCACCGGTTGTTGCTGGACATCATGCGGCTGGCGAAGCGGCTGGGGGTCGAGTTCGCGTACCCGACGCAGACGCTGCACCTGCATCACGACAGCAGTCCGGACACGCCGCCGCCCGAGACCCCGCCCGTGCCGACGGAGCGCAGCGCGGCCGAGGTTTTCGGCCGGGACGCGGCCGCGGGGATCACGACCGAGTTTCCACCCGCGGCGGACGAGTTGCCGAAGTAGGGGGGAGGGTCCTCCGGGAACCTGACGCGTGCGCTGACCGGGAAAAATATCGTGCGGAACGCGTTGCGACGTAGCGGGTTACGTGTGGTTCAGGTGTTTACCCGCTACCGCGGATTCGTTCCGGCACGGAAAATGAACCTGGGTGGGGGGGTACCCCGGGTACGAGCGCGCGCCCGCCACACCGGCTTGCGGGCTTGAACTGCCTGGTCTCTGTTTGCCGGTCGACCGTCCGTACGCCGAAAATATCGTGCGGAACGCGTTGCGGCGTGGCGGGTTACGTGCGGTTCAGGTGTTTACCCGCTACCGCGGATTCGTTCCGGCACGGAAAATGAACTTGGGTGGGGGGGTACCCCGGGGACGAGCGCGCGCCCGCCACACTTCGTCGGGGCTGCGGCGCGGATCAGCGTGCCACCGCGCCGATGCGCCGGAAACACGACGGGCCGACCGCTACTCCAGTCCGCCACGCAGCGGACGCTTGCGCTTGCGGGTCTTCTCGCGGCTCGCGAGCAGGGCCTCGACGTTGGCGATCTCCTCGGCGCTGGCCTCGCCCGAGTCCGTCTTCTCCTTCATCGACAGCGAAATCCGCCGCTGGCCCAGGTCGATCTGCTTGACCCGCACCCGCACGTCCTGCCCCTCCTGCACCACGTCACGCGGCGTGCGGATCCGCTTGTCGCTCAGCTCGGACACGTGCACCAGCCCCTCGATCCCCTCGCCAAGCTCGACGAACGCACCGAAGTCCGCGATCCGCGTGACCTTGCCCTCGACGAACTGATCCACCGGGAAGCGAACGTCGACACCCTCCCACGGGTCCGACGACATCGCCTTCAGGCTCAGCCCGATCTTCCGCTTGTCCGTATCAACCGACAGGATCGCAACCCGCACCGACGCGCCCTCGTTGACCACGTCCCGCGGATGCCGGATCCGGTGCGTCCAGCTCATCTCGCTGATCGGGATCAGACCCTCGATCCCCGGCTCCAGCTCCACGAACGCGCCGAAGTCCATCAGCTTCGTGACCTTTCCGTCCACCGTCTGACCCGCCCGGTAGTTCGCGCCCGCCAGGTCCCACGGGTCCGCCTCGAGCTGCTTCATGCCCAGCGAGATCCGCCCGCGGTCGTGATCGATCTTCAGGATCTCGACCTGCAGTTGCTGCCCCTCCTTGACCACGTCCTTCGGATGCGCAACCCGGCCCCAGCTCATGTCGCTGACATGCAGCAGACCGTCGATCCCGCCAATGTCCACGAACGCCCCAAAGTCCGTCAGCCGGCGGACCGTGCCCGCCCGACGCTGGCCGACCTCCAGCGTCGCCTTCGCCTCGGCCCGGGCCTCGTCGCGGCGCTTCTCCAGAATCCGCCGGTGACTGACCACCACCCGCTTGCCGCGCCGGTCGACTTCGGTCACTTCACATTCCAGCTTGCGGCCGACGTACGGGGCGAAGTCCTCGATCCGCTCCATCTCCACCTGGCTCTTCGGCATGAACGCCCGCAGCTTGCCGGCCGTCAGCTCCAGCCCGCCAATGTTGACCCCCGTCACCCGGGCCTCGATCACGTCCCCGACCTGGAGCGACTTCAGGTTCGCGTCGCTGCGGGCCTCGCGCAGCGAGAGCCGCATCAGGCCGGACTCGCGGTCCAGCCCCTGCATCATGAAGGACATGACCTGCCCCGGCTGCGGCGGTTCGTTCTCCGGGAACTCGTCGATCGCCAGGAAGGCCTCGCTCTTGCCGCCCAGGTCGACGAACACGTCCGTGCCGCGGACCTGCAGGATCCGCCCGCGGACGCGACCACGTTCGTCGGGCTCGGTGCTGCTCTCCAGGGGGTCGCCGACCAGGGCTTCAAGCTCCTCGGCCGTCAGGTCGGCGAGCTGGTCGTCGAGTTCGCGCTTCAGTTCGTCGTCCTGGTAGTCGCTGGGATTCACTGTCGGTTCCACCTGATTGATGCCCTGAGACGTGCTTGGGTTACCTGTCGGTAATCTTGATGGTACCTTTTGGAGCCCCGGAAACAAGCGAGCTTTCCGATGTTTCCGCCGCACCCGCGGGCCGCGCCGCACGCGACGGACGCCGCTGCAGACGCCCCCGCAGCGTCCACATCTGCACCGCCGCGGCCGCACAGCAGACCGCCGCGACGATCAGCGAAACCTCGAATCGCCCGGTCAGAGCGTACAGCGCCACGCCCAGCCCCTGGGCCAGGATTCCCCGCAACCCGACCAGCGTTGTGTGAATCGCCACGTAGGACGGCACGGCGGCCGTGCTCGGTGCAAGCGTTACCGGGCCGATCCACCACGCCTGCATCACCCCGCCCATCGCGATGCCCTGGAAGACACTCGCGATCGCCAGGCCGGTGGCGTCCGTGGCCAGCATCAGCGCCAGCGGATAAAGCGCCAGGCAGGCGAAGGCGATCGCCGACGTGCGGGCCGGCCCCAGGCGGTCCATCGCCCAGCCCATCGGAACCACCATCAGCAGCGTGAACAGTTTCGCCACGCCGATGCCGTTGTTGAAGATCTGCTCGTACTCGAGGTGCAGTCCCTCCCGGACGAACAGCGGGAAGACCGCCTCGCAGATGTGGAACCCGAACCCGTACGTCATGAACGCCAACTGGTATCGCAGGAACACCGGGTCCTCACGCAGGATCGCGCCCATGTCGAGGATCGGCCGCAGCAGTTGACCCACCGGACGCTGCGGGCCCGACGACGGCGCCGTCATGCCACTCCGGCGGATCAACAGCGCCACCAGCAGCAGGCCGAGCGTGTTCGCGGCCGCCAGCACGGGCAACAGCCAGCGGAAGCCGTTGTCACTCTGCCGCATCGCCTGGCCGGCGAGGTATACGGTTCCGATGCCCCCGAGCAGGGTGGCGATGGTCAGGATGCCGAACATGCGTCCGCGGACCCGGTCGGGATAGAAGGCTTTCAGGACTGCGCCCCAGAACGGGGTGTAGCCGGCCGCCCCGAAGGCGGCGACCGCCTGCAGGATCAGCAGGTCGCTGTAGCTGCGTGCCAGGGCGACCAGCGCGAGCGGCAGGATTCCGATGCCCCATTGCAGCAGCATGTAACGAGCCAGGGACATCCGCCGAAACCACTCGTTCCACAGGATCGAGGTCAGCATGAAGGTCGGCAGGGCGACCGTGACCAGGAACGACTGCCATTCGCCGGCCCCGAACCGCTTCGTGGCGAGTTGCGGGATGACGTTCATGGCCAGGCTTCCGGCTACCGCGAGCAGGAAGGTGGCCAGCAGGTGCAGCGGCAGCAGTTGTCGGATCGTCAGCAGCGTGAGGGTCCTGTCGGGAGCGTCGGCCAAGCGAGCGGATCAGCGGGGGAATGCCCGGGTTTCCGGGGCATGTTCGCGGGAAGTTGATCAAAAGAGAAGGGCGACGGTTCCGAAGAACCGCCGCCCCGTAGATCAGGTCCGAACGTTCGAAGTGCTTACGGCACGAGGAACGAGTCGGTGTTGGTCGACGGACCCCACCGCTGGGCCTTCTTCATGATCGCGCCGACGACGCCGTACTTCTGCTTGCCGAGGTCGGTGCTGTGAACGGTGTAGATGTTGTCGTTGTTGACACCGGCGGCCGGCGTCTTGGCGAACTCGACGTGGCCGTCGACGAACAGGACGTTCTGCCCTTCGCCGCCGTGGTTACCACTGTTGTACGGACGCCAGTCGTCGTTGCTCTTACGAAGGATGTCCTGCAGGGTCAGGCCTTCCCAGTCGATCGGAGCATCGTTGTCGGCCCGCTGGTCGGTATCGGTGCTGTTCATGGCACCCGAGGTGTCGACCTGGAAGTACGGGCTCTTGTCGGCGACGATCGGCATGCGGACGTCAAGCGACTGACGCGGCTTGGCGAAGCGGCCGTACGGAAGCTGGTAGCCGTAGCTCAGGTAGCTGTAGCCACGGAAGTCGAACCGGTCACGACCCGGCTGGGCGGCCGATTCCTGACCGACCGAAGCGTCGCCCTGACGGTTCCGCAGGTCGTCCTGCTGATCGGCCGAGCTCGGGCAGATGAACTGGCCCGGGGTGCTCTGGCCACCGGTGACGAGCAGGAACAGCGAGCGGCTCGGGTGGCTGGTCTGCGTCGCGACCGCGGCGCTGGTGCCGTCGTCACCCTTGGTTTCCTGGCTGATCAGGACGTTGCTGGTCGAGCCCATCGTGCCGACGAACTGGATGCTGGTGTTCACCGGCAGCGTGCCCGCGGCCGAGAAGTCAGCCTCGTAGTAGTGGTGCATGAACCACTCTTCGTTGTCGTTCGAGTAGATGTGCATGCCCTGGCCGATACCGCGCTGGTTCGAGCCACACACCGCACGCTTGGCCAGCTCCCGCGCCCGCGAGAGGCTCGGCAGCAGGATCGAGATGAGCAGGGCGATGATCGCAACCACCACCAGAAGCTCAATCAGAGTAAAACCTTTCTTCTTCACTGCAAGACCTCCAAAAACCCAACACGTCCGGCTGCTGTATCGCTTGCGGGTGCGTGGGCCGAGAATTGAATCGAATGATGCCGATTCCCGCCGCATGACCAAACTACTTTGATCTGACACCCTGTGGCCACGCCCGAAGCGCGGGAGACCCACACGAACCCAAGCCGAATCCGCAGTTTGCAGGACTGCACCAAGACACATGGTGCGCCTCAGCCACACCGGTTGGGAAAGTGCGGCCGCGGATGTACACAAGTTGTTATTCTATAGGACTTTGGGGGAAGCAGGGGTGACAGGCTGGCCTCTGTTTTCGCCGGGCCGGGCTGTCAGCGGATAGATCAAGGCGGGGAGAATCGTATCGTAGTACGTTATGGATGATAGCCGGTCCAGACGCCCAATCGGGCAATCCAGTATAAAGCTATGATGCGCCCCGCGGACCTCCTTCCACAAAGTTTCCTTCATTGAAGCATAACGCCGGCCAGACGACTGTCAAGTGGTTTTCACCCCGCCACCGGACGCACCGACCCCTTCTTCTCGGACGCCATCCCACCCCGGGGGGCCGAAAACCGCGCACAACGGGCACCGGAGGCCGGACCGCGGGACCCGCCCGCCTGCCCCGAACCAGCCCGATTTCTCAGCTCATTTCGAAGGCGATCCGCTGAATGTCCGCCGGGTGCGCCCGACCGAGCCGCCGACGGGCCGCATACTCCAGGGCGGGGACGTCGATGTACCCCGGCAACCCGTGCTGACGCCGCTCCAGCGCCAGCAGCGTCAGCCCGATCTGATCCACCGCCACCGGGTCGAAGCCGGCCAGCAGCCCCCCATAGTTGACGATGTCGGCCTCTCGCGCGTCGGGACCGTTGCGGATCACCATCCGCAGACCGTCCAGCAGGTTCAGCCGGACCCGGCGGGTCACCTCGGGGTGCCCGAAGATCTGCGTGATGAACGGGGCGCAGGCCTGCGCGTGGTACCGCCCGGGATGCCGGACGATCCCGTGCGAGATGTTCTTCAGGCAGCCGGTCATGCCGGCGATCTGGTGCGTCTTCAGCAGCGCCACGTTGATGATCGCGTCGGCCTCGAGCACGTACCGGGCGAACTGGTCGTCCTGGTCGGCCACCCGCAGGTGCCCGCCCCAGCCGACCGGCGGCTCCCGCGTCTCGAGTTCGTGCCGCAGGTTCGGCGGCGTCTCGATCAGCATGATTTCCTTCGAGGGATAGCCCGCCTCGTTCAACTGGTGGACGATCTGGCGGGCGAAACTGGTCGAGGTCCCGATCACGTCGGCCCCGACCTGGTTGAACTTGACCGCGATCCGGCGGGCGTCACCCAGGATCATCTTCCAGCCGCTCTCGATCGACCGGGCCGCCGTCAGTTCGCGAATCGTCCGCCCGAGCAGGTCGCGCAGGTTCATCTCGTCCACGCTGGCGCCGTGCACGACGCTGCTGGCGTGGGCGTCGACCACCCGCGAACGCTCCGGAAACTGGGCCAGCCACCACGGCGTCGGCGCGACCGCGTCCGGCGCGACGGTCGCCCCCCGCGCACCGCTCGGCAGACCCAGGGCCGCGACGGCCGCGGCCTGCAGCAGATCACGCCGGCTGAGTCGCGCAGCGCGTCCCGCGGTCGATCTTTTGACGCTTTTTCTGGCCATCGGTACTCTCTATCGACCGGTCGAAAGCCCGCGGTTGATCAACAGGAACAGAAGATGTCGGCGATGACGATGGCCCAGCGATACGCGGCAGCCCGCGAGTGCGTGCAGAAGTACGGGCAGGAGCACCTGCTGGCGTTCTACGACGGACTGAACCCCGCTCAGCAGACCCAGTTGCTCGACGATCTCGCCCAGGTCGATTTTGCGCGCTGCGCCGACCTGGCCGGGCGATTCGTGCGCCGCCGGCCCGAAATCGGCCTGCCGTCCGAACTGCTGCCGGCCGAGGTCTTTCCGGCCGAGGACGACCCGGCGGCCCCGACCGGGTACGAAGCCTCGCGCGAGGCCGGGCGGGCGGCCCTGGCGGACGGGCGCGTGGCGGCGTTCACGGTGGCCGGGGGGCAGGGGACCCGCCTGGGCTACGACGGACCGAAGGGTGGTTTCGCGATCACCCCGATCCGGCAGGCGTGCCTTTTCCAGGTCTTCGCCGAGTTTCTGCAGGGCGCCGGGCGGCGCTACGGTCGGATTCCGCCCTGGTACATCATGACCAGCCCGCTGAACCACGAGGCGACGCTGGCGATCTTCGAAGCGCACGACTACTTCGGACTGGCCCGCGACGGGGTCATGTTCTTCGCCCAGGGCCAGATGCCGGCCTTTCATCCGGACGGGCGAATCGCCCTGGCCGCACGGCACCGGGTCGCGCTCGGCCCGGACGGGCACGGCGGCAGCCTGCGGGCCCTGGCGGAGCGCGGCGCGCTGGCGGACATGAAGCAGCGCGGCGTGGACTTCGTCAGCTACTTCCAGGTGGACAACCCGCTGGTCCGGCCGGTCGACCCGCTGTTCATCGGGCTGCACATCGAGCACGACTCGGAGATGTCCAGCAAGGCGGTCACCAAGGCGCACGACCTGGAACGGGTCGGCAACTTCTGCCTGGCCGACGGACGCGTGCAGGTGATCGAGTACAGCGACATTCCCGAGGAACTGGTCCGCCAGAAGAACGCGGACGGATCGCGACGGTTCGACGCCGGCAGCATCGCGATTCACATGATCAGCCGCGGCTTCATCGAACGGCTGACCGGCGACGGTTCGGGCGTCGAGCTGCCCTGGCATCGGGCCGACAAGAAGGTCGCGGTGCTGAACGAGGCGGGCGAACTGGTTCAGCCCGAAGCCCCGAACGTGGTCAAGCTCGAACTGTTCGTCTTTGACGCGATTCCGCTGGCCCGCAACCCGCTGGTGCTCTACACGAACCGGGCCGAGGAGTTCTCACCGGTCAAGAACGCCGAGGGCGACGACTCGCCCGCGACCACGCGGCGCGACCTGCTCCGCCGGGCGGCCCGCTGGCTCGAACACGCCGGGGTGTCCGTGCCGCGGACGGCCGAGGGCGAACCGGATGTGACGCTCGAGATCACCCCGCGGCGGGCCCTCGACGCAACCGACCTGGCGGACCAGTTGGGCCCGGCCCCGACCCTCGCCCCCGGTGGCCGGTTGCTGCTGGATTGACGGAAGAACCTGCCACGCGGGGGTTTCCCGGTGGCGGTCGATCGACGGGAGATCAGGTGATGCGGCGCTGTGTGCTGGTGGCGGTTTTCGGCGTTCTGTGTCTGAGTCTGCCGGCCGGCGGGCAGACCGAGGCGAAGGTCCGGATCGTCGGTGGCGCCGACGGCACCGGCCAGAACTACACCTGGAAGGTGACGAACCTGCACGACAGCCGGATCGTCTCGGTCAGTTTCCCGCACTACCACGGCGACACGTTCATCGTGCCGACCGGCTGGGAGCAGGAGACCACCGGCCTGGCCCAGGCCGGCGTCAAGGACGCGCACCTCGGCGGGGTCTGCCGGGCGTTCGTCAGCAACCCGAAGACCGGGATCGGGCAGCGTTTCGACGCCACCTTCCGCCTGCGGATCGCCCGCACCGGCGCCCAGCGGCGCCCCGGCGAAGTGACCGTCCAGTTCGCCGACGGCAGCGAGGCGATCGTCCCCGACATCGAACTGCCGACCAAGCCGACTTTCGGCGAACGCTACATCATGGCCATCGGCCTCGGCGTGATCTTCCTCGTCATCTTCCTGACCACCCGCAAAGGCAAGAAACCCGCGACCGACCCCGGGGGCGAATGACGCGCCGGGGGAGGGAGCCAGGGGGCCAGGGGGGAGGGAGCGAGGGAGCCAGGGGGGAGGGAGCGAGGGAGCAAGGGAGCGAGGGAGCAAGGGAGAGTTGTAGGGTGCGTCATCGACGCGGGAGCCCGCGCGTTCATCCGACGCGGGCATTGCAGGCGTCGATGCCGCACCGCGTGGCAACCCCATCCGTCGCCGGGGTCAACTCGCACCGCGTGGCAACCTCGTCGGTCGCCGGGATCAACTCGCGCGTGGCAACCCCATCCGTCGCCGGGGTCAACAACTCGGTCGTGTTGGTTGACGGGATCGCCAAGCGGTGCGGCATCGACGCCCGGGAGTTCCGAGTTGTCGAAACCGTGGACTGCCGCGTCGATGACGCACCCTACAACTCGGTCGTGTTGGTTGACGGAATCGCCAAGCCGTGTTGGTTGACGGGATTGCCAAGCGGTGCGGCATCGACGCCCGCGGCTTCCGAGTTGTCGAAACCGTGGACTGCCGCGTCGATGACGCACCCTACAACTGCGAGGATCGCAGCGGCACACCTCCGAATCCTCCCTCGCTCCCTCGCTCCCTCGCTCCCTGGCTCCCTTGCTCCGTTATCATCCTGCCATGAACGCGATCGAGACGAATGGGCTGGGCAAGTCGTTCGGGCACACCGCCGTGCTGCGGGATCTGTCGCTGCGGGTGCCGCCCGGGTGCCTGTTCGGATTCCTCGGACCCAACGGGGCCGGCAAGTCCACCACGATTCGGATTCTGCTCGGACTGCTGCGGGCCTCGGCCGGCTCGGCGGCCATCTTCGGGCACGATGTCTGGCAGCAGGGCGTCGCCGCCCGCTCGGGCGTCGGCTATCTGCCCGGCGACCTGCGGTTCTACGACACGCTGACCGGCGCGGCCACGCTGGACTTCCTGGCCGCCGCCCGCCGGCACCCGTGCCCGGCCCGGGCCCGGCTGGTCGAACGCTTCGGACTGCCGCTCGATCGACGCGTGCGGGCCTACTCCAGCGGGATGAAGCAGAAACTCGGACTGGTCGCCGCGATGATGCACGAACCGCGTCTGCTGATCCTCGACGAACCGACCAACGCACTCGACCCGCTCGTCCGCGGCGTGCTCTACGAGGAACTTCGCGCGGTGGCCGCGGCCGGGCGGACGGTGCTCTTCTCCAGCCACACACTCAGCGAGGTTGAAGAACTGTGCGACGAGGTGGCGATCCTCCGCGACGGTGAACTGGTCGCCCGCGACCGGGTCGCGGCGCTTCGCGTCCGGGCCCCGCGACACGTCGAGATCCTGTTCGGCCCGGACGGCTATCCCGAACTGCTGCCGGAGGGCATGCATCAGCTTGACCGGCGCGGCCAGCGACTGGTGGCGGCCTGGACCGGATCGATGCCCGACCTGCTGGGCTGGATCGGCCGGCACGCCGTCGAGGATGTGACCATCGGACCGCCGGACCTGAGCGACCTGTTCATGACCTACTATCGGCAGGCCCCGCCCGCGGAGGTCCCGGCGTGAGCAGCGCGATCTTCTGGAAGACAGCCCGTGATTCGCGGGCGATCCTGATCTGCGGCCTGCTGGGAATCCTGGTGTTCGAGACGATCTGGGTCATCGCGATCAGCAATCTCGCGCCGCAGTTGATCCAGTTGTGGAAGGGCCTGGAGTTCATGCACGGCTGGTTCCAGGCGCTGCTGAGCATCGACCTCGGCGGCGGCGAGATCAGCCTGAACAGCTTCATGGGGATCGGACTGGTGCACCCGTTCCTGCTGATCGTCTCGTGGGGGGCCCTGATCACGCACTGCACGCGGGTCACCGTCGGCGAGGTCGATCGCGGAACGGCCGACCTGCTGCTGTCCCTGCCGGTCACCCGCGGCGCCGCCTACGTCAGCACGACGCTGGTGTGGGTGGCGGCCGCCGCGCTGTTCTGCCTCGCGGCGCTGCTGGGGCTCTGGATCGGCGGCCAGATTGCGACGATCGAGGACCCGGCCACGGGTGACGTCGCGACGGTTGCCAGCGGGATCCGTTTTCGACGGCTGTGGCTGGTGGCGACGAACCTGTACGTGCTGCTGCTGGCAGTCGGGGGGACCGCGATGATGGTCTCGTGCTTCAGCAATCGGCGTCCGGTCGCGGTCGGCGTGATCCTCGCGATCCTGCTGCTGAGCTTCCTGATCAACTTCCTCGAGGCCCTGATTCCGGAGATCATGCAGTACTTCACGTTCCTCGGCTTCCTGAGCTACTACCGCCCGGTCGAGATCATCCGCGCCGGCCACCTCCCCTGGGGCCACCTCGCGGTCCTCGCGGCCGCGGGCCTGATCACGTGGTCGATCGGCCTGTGGCACTTCGCCCGAAAAGACATCCCGGCTTGAGGAGGGAGCCCTGAGGAGGGAGCAAGGGAGCAAGGGAGCGAGGGAGCAAGGCGGCGCGGGAGCGAGGGAGCGTGGCGGCGTGGGGGAAGTTGTAGGGTGCGTCATCGACGCGGGAGCCCTCGCGTTCATCCGACGCGGACATTCAGGCGTCGATGCCGCACCGCGTGGCAACGCCATCCGACCCGGGTGCAGCGGGCGTCGATGCCGCACCCGCAGATCTTCCCTGGCTCCCTGGCTCCCTCGCTCCCTCGCTCCCTACCCCCGATACAGCCGCCAGAGGTGCCGCAGGTACCGCAGTTGTTCCCCGACGGTCAGCTTCGTCTGGCCGGCGGCTCGGTCGGCGAAGGTGATCGGCAGTTCGACCACGTTTTCGAACCGGTGTCGCACGATGATCTCGAGCGCGATCTTGTAGCCCACCGGGTCGAGCCGATCGAGGTCGAGCTGGCGCCGCCGGACGCAGAAGAAGCCCGACATCATGTCGCGCACCGGCGTCAACGGGCGGGCCAGCAGTCGGCCGAACAGGCTGTTCAGCCGGCGGTGCAGCGGCCAGTGCAGATCGACCCGTGCCCCGGGCACGAACCGCGAGCCGATCGCCATGTCGACCGCCGGATCGGACATCGCCTCCAGCAGGCCGGGAATCGCCTCGGGCGGGTGCGACAGGTCCGCGTCCATGACCACGCACAGGTCCGCCTCCGCCTCGCGCAGGCCGTGGATCACCGCCGTCGCCAGGCCCCGCGCTCCGCGCCGCACCAGGCAGCGGACCGGCAGGTCGGCCGCCAGTTCCTCCGCCCGGGCGGCGGTCCCGTCGGGCGAATCGTCGTCGACCACCAGCAGGCTGCAGGTCGCGGGATCCACGCTGGCGAAGATCCGCGACGCCAGCGGGCCGAGATTGTCGCGCTCGTTGTAGGTCGGGACGATGATGGTTGCCGCGGGCACCAGGGACTGCTCACACAAGAGGACAGGCGGGCGATCGTGATCACCGGGCGGCGATCTGAGGGCAGTATATCGCTGACCGGGTGGCCGGCCAGCCGCCGAAGGCACTCCCGGGCGAGTGGTCGCGTGCTTCGGTAACTGTCTTTCTGACAAATGGTTATCGATTGGTGCCCGCTCGGCCGGCCGGCCCGGAAGTTTCTAAATGCATTCCCCCATTAGGGTTGCGCCGCGTTCGCAGGGCCCGGTTCGACCCGGCCCGGGAAATCCGTCTGCCGTCGTCCGATTTTCGGGAGATTTCGATTCGACGCTAAGTGTCTTATCCCTGTTCGGTTAGCGACGATTGACGGGTTGCATCCGAGAAAAAGTCCCGGGGGCGGGTGGAAGTCCCGTTTCCGGGGTCCCTAAACATTTGATGCTACGACACACACAAACCTCCTCCTGTACGAAGGAGCCCGCCGGCCTCGGTCGACGGGCTCCTTTTTTTGTTGCCGGCCCGCGGCGGGACCTCCGCGGCCGGGTCTTGCCTCCGGGAGAGGTCGTCCCGCGGTCATGGAGAGAAGTCGACCTTGGGGGCTTCCCGGGCCTGTTCGCTGACTTCGAAGTACGCGGCCGGGGTCACACCGGCGATGCTGGCGTAGAACCGCCCGAAGAACTTCTTGGTGAACGTGTTCAGTTCGCGGACCGCATCGTTGTAGCGCTTCCGCTCGACGGCCACGCGGTTCTCGGTGCCTTCCAGCGAGTCCTGCAGTTTCAGGAACGACTCGTTGCTCTTCAGTTCCGGGTACTTCTCGTTCAGGACCAGCAGGCGGCTCAGCACGCTCTCGAGTCCGGTGGCGGCCCGGGCCTTGTCCGAGACGGTCTTCGCCTGGAAGTACGCCTCGCGCGACTTGGCCACCCCCAGGAAGATCTCCTGCTCCTGGCCGGCCAGGCCCTTGACCGTCTCGACCAGGTTCGGGATCAGCTCGTACCGCCGCTGCAACTGGTTCTCGACCTGGGCCCACGCGCTCTTCGTGTTCTCGTCGAGCGTGACCGCCTTGTCGTGGCCGGCCTTGATCTGGCAGCCGGCGAACAGGAGTCCGCCGAAGAACAGGAGTCCGAGACCGAACAGGATTTTCACCAGGGAGTTCATGGTTCTACCTCGCTTTCTGCCGCCGAGGCGGCGTGATTCTCATTACCAGCTTGCGCCACCGCCGCCCCCGCCGAAGCTGCCGCCTCCGCCGAACGACCCGAAACTGCCGCCGCCGAAACCGCTGCCTCCGCCGCCGAAGCCGCCGGTCCAGTCATCGTCATCGCCCCACGAGGATCCGCCTCGCAGCGTGTTGTTCAGCACCGAGCCCCAGAACAGGCCTTCCAGCAGTCCGCTGCCGCTGCCGCGCCAGCGGTTCCGCCCGCGGGCTCGACGGGCCATCACCGAGACCAAGACGAACATGCCCGCCATCACCGCGAACGTCAGCGGGGCTCGCACACCGTGGCCGCGCCGCCGCTGGTTGCTGCTGTGGGTCCGCTTCGGCATGCCGGTCAGTTGCACCTCGCTGGCCGCGGCGACTGCATTGGCGACCACCAGTCCGATTTCGTACATGCCGGCCGAATATTGCCCGCGCCGGAAGTACTGGTCACGGATCCGGCGGGCCAGCGACCCGCACCACGAGTCCGGCAGCGTCCCCTCGAGCCCGTACCCTGTGTGGATGTAGATGTGCCCGTTCTGGTTGCGGGACTTCGGAATCAGCACGATCAGCGCGCCGTTGTCCTTGCCCCGGGCGCCCAGTTTCCACCGTTCCGCGTGCCGGTGGCCGAAGCCGAAGCCGTCCTCGCCGTCGGTGCTCGGCGCGGTCAGGATCTTCACCTGCGCCGTGGTCTGCTGGTAAAGCTCGTGCAGCCAGGCGTTCAGTTCGGCCTCCGGGCCGGCGTCGATCACGTTGGCGGTGTCGACCACGTACGCGCCCGGGTCCGGGATCGTGATCTCGCCCGGGGCCGCCACGGCCAGGGTCGCCACCAGCAGCAGCACGACCGGGGGGCTACTCCGCATCGGCGATCTCGCTGAGCGCCTCGACGTCGTGGTACAGGGATTCGAAGGTCTGCCAGGTGTCGTATCCGTGCGGGTCGGCCGCCTGTCGCACGCCGGTCAGGCTGCATTCGTAGGTGGTCTCGATCGCCGCGATGACCGCCTCGGCCGGGCGGGCGTCGCGTTCGCCGCGAAGCCAGAGCAGGCCGCGCATCGTTCGGATCAGTTCGGCCGCGATGCCGCTGGCGAGCACGTCGAGGTGGCGGGCCTCGCCGGCGGCGGCGAGCAGGCCCCGTTGCAGGTGCAGCAGGATGGTCTTGAGTTCGCGTTCGCACTGCAGGCGGACGTCGCGCTGCGCGAAGGTCAGGTCGCTGAACAGGTCCGGCCCGAACAGGGTCCGGTGGTTCTGCTGGACTTCGATCAGGCGCAGCGGAAACGTATCGCGCGAGGCGTCGAGGTAGGCGGTCGTCATCACCCACGGGGCGGCGATCCCGTGCCGGCCAAGGCGCGGCCCGTGTTCGGCCAGCGCGCGGAGCAGGGGAAAGTCGGTGTTCGCGAGGATCAGGGCGCTGGCTGCGGCGCCTCGTTCGGGGTCGAAGTTCCCGGCCGTGACGGCGCCGAAGCAGGTCAGGGCGATCGCGTTCTGTCCGGCGAGCCGGCGGACGAGTTCGGCATACTCGGCCAGGTGCGGCTGCATGGTTGTCGGGATCAGGCCCCAGTCGGGCGCGGCGGTCGGCATGGCGTCTCCGTTGTGCGTTCTCCCCGGGGGCCACCGCGGATGGCGGCCCGGCAGCATCGTGTGTACCCGAAAGCGTGATCGGCCGCGATTATAGGTGCGGGCGGAGTTTGGAGAAGGGGGCCCGCGTTCCCGTTCGCGGAGGGATTGGCCTGACGACCCGGCGGCAGCGTCAGCGCATTCGCGCCGGCCGCGGATGTGGGTGCTGCCGACGAACCCGGCGGCGCTTCGGTCGGCCGGGCGAGTGTGCCCGGGCAGGGCCTTCGCGTTCCGGGGTGACGCCCCGCCGGCGGACGCATCGAGTTTTTCCGCAAGTCTCGGGTGTTTACCTGAATTCGCGTCCGGGCCGGTCGGGGTAGGGTAGGCGCCCGCGCCGGCGGCGGCATGGGGGATGGGGACGATGGAGGTGGAAGGGAGACCGGCGAAGGCTGTGCGGAACTGTCATTGTTGTGATCGGGACCCGTGGGACTGGGTGACGGCGGCGCCGGACAACATGCGGATGAGCCTGCTGGACCGTCTGGGGATGCGGGGCGTCGAGGTGCCGGCGCCGGAAACCCTGAGCGACGTGGCGTTGTCGAGTCGCCTGTGGGAGCTGATCGAGCAGTTGAAGCGGCTGCGGGTGTACCTGTTGCACACGGACCATCTTTCGGACCGGGCGCTCTACGCGCTGCTGTGGGAGGAGTACCTGCCCGAGCCGTTGTTCCTCGAGGGCTTCGCGTTCGGTGGACGGCTGCATTTCGACATCCTCAGCGGCTGGGGCGATTCCGAGTCGGAGATCTTCCTGCGGCACTACGCGGACGAAGCGGACCGGAAGGAGTGGCGGAAGGCATTCCCCGGCGACCGCATGCCACAGCCCGAACCGCTGCCCTTCGACCGAGACCGCTGGCTCCCCCGCGCGCCGTGAGCCGGTGCGAGGGAGCAAGGGAGCGAGGGAGCAAGTGCAGGGAGCAGGGGAGCGAGGGAGCGAGGGAGCCAGTGTAGGGAGCAGGGGAGCGAGGGAGGATTCGGAGGTGTGCCGCTGCGACCCTCGCAGTTGTAGGGTGCGTCATCGACGCGGCAGACCACGGTTTCGACAACTCGGAACTCCCAGGCGTCGATGCCGCACCGCTTGGCAGTTCCGACTGTCGATGGAATCAAACGCAGTCCCCCACCCTTCCGCTCGCTGCGCTCGCTCAAGGGCGGGGCACCCGGACCTGAGGACGAGCGGCG
>JAUIEC010000027.1 GCA_030428945.1 Phycisphaerae bacterium
ACGGCCCGCCCACCTCGCACGCATGAACCTCGTGGTTCGCCACCCACCAGGCATTCTTCTCCCGAACCTGCCCAAGACCACGCGTCTCGGCCGGCATCCCCTCATCGCCGAAGGGCTCGACACTGACGATCTCTTCCCCGTACAGACCGTCAATCGCCTCCGAAAACGCCCCCCGACGGCAACACTCCAGCAACCGACCCGCCACCTCTTCCGTCGTCATTCCGAGACTCCTTCCCCCGATCCGGCCCCTGACTCGCATTGCCGCATGTTAGGGTTTTGTTCGCTTCTTGTCCAGGGAAAACCGCGAATGTTCCCACCCGGTCGCGCCGCCGGACACCCTGGTCGTTGGCCCCCGCCAGGCGTCCGGCCGCGCGCGACCGAATCCACGTGGCCGGTTCCGGAACGGGCGGACTGACGACTTTGCGCCCCGCCGGCTTCACGTGCACCACTACAAACGCTTCACCACCGCGAGTCTTAACGCCCCCGCCGGCACCGACCTGAGCCGATCCCGCCGATCCGCTAGACTCCCACACATGCCAACACCCGTCACCAACATCCCCGTCCAGCAGGCCAGCCTTGATCCGCTCCGCGGCCGAACCGTCGCCGTCCTCGGCTACGGCGCCCAGGGACACGCGCACGCCCAGAACCTGCGCGACTCCGGCCTGAACGTCATCGTCGCCCAACGCGCCGGCAGCCCCCGCCACGATCAGGCCGTCGCCGACGGCTTCAGCCCGATCGATCTGCCCCAGGCCGTCCGCGCCGCCGACCTGCTCATCTGGGCCCTTCCCGATGACGCCGCCGCCGAGATCTACCCGACCGCCATCCAGCCCCATCTCCGCCCCGGCCAGACCCTCGGCTTCATCCACGGCTTCGTCATTCACTACCAGCAGATCACGCCGCCACCCGACTGCGACGTCATCCTCGTCGCGCCCAAAGCCCAGGGCCGTGGTGTCCGCCGCGAGTTCCTCGCCGGACGCGGCGTCCTCTCGCTGATCGCCGTCGCCCGCGACCACACCGGCCACGCCCGCCCCACCGCCCTCGCCTGGGCCGCCGGCATCGGGTCGCACCGCGCCGGCCTGCTCGAAACCACCTTCGCCGACGAGACCGAAGCCGATCTGTTCGGCGAGCAGGCCGTCCTCTGCGGCGGACTCTCCGCCCTGATCCACGCCGGGTTCGAAACCCTCGTCGAGGCCGGCTATCCGCCCGAACTGGCCTACTTCGAGTGCTGCCACGAAGTGAAACTGCTGGCCGACCTGATCTACGAAGTCGGCATCAGCGCCACCCGCGACCGCATTTCCACCACCGCCCGCTACGGCGACCTGACCCGCGGCCGCCGCGTCATCGACGCCGACACCCGGGACCGCATGAGGCAGATCCTCGCCGAAATCCGCTCCGGAGCCTTCGCCGAGGAATTCCTTCGCGACCGCGCCGCCGGGAGCCCCCGCATGCAGGCTCGCCAGGCCGAAGACCGCGCACACGAAATCGAACAGATCGGCCAACGCCTCCGCGACCTGATGTGGAACCAGACGGGCACGCAAGTCAGCAAGTGAACGAGCAAGCCAGCGAGGAGAACACCGGACCTCGCACCGGACCCTGCTCCCGTGCCGGCTTGCTTTCCCGCTGACTTCGCTGACCTGCTCCCCGCCCTTCCACGGAACCCGGATCTTTCTAACCGACTCCCCGGCCCGCCTGCCGCTATCTTGAGCGCATCAATTCCAAGGAGACCCGCGATGACCCGCGTTGCCACCACCCTGCTCAGCCTGGCCGTTCTGCTTCCCGCGGCCGCCGCGCTCGCACTTGACGAACAAGCCGTCGAGCGGGCACGCACCCTCGCCAGCCAGGTCTTCGAAACCCGCCAGTTCGCGGAAGTCGCGGCCGCGGGTGATGAGAAAATGCAGCAGGTCTTCCCGACCCGCGGCGTCGCCGCCCTGCACGCCCAGATCGTCGCCCAACTCGGCGCCTTCGAGGAGATCGTCGACGCCACGCCACGCTCGATCGAGAACATGACTTCCGTGACCGTCGACATGCGGTTCGAGCGCGGCACGCTCAAGCTGCGCCTGGTCATCAACGAACGACAGGAACTGGCCGGACTGTGGATCGACGGGCTCGAGCAGGCCGACGACTGGGCCGCCCCCGACTACGTCGATCCCGACACGTTCCGCGAAGTCGAACTCGAGATCGCCCCCGGCGACCAGCCTCTCGGAGCAACCCTCGCCCTGCCCCGGCATGACGGACCGCACCCCGCCATCGTCCTCGTCCACGGATCCGGAGCCCACGACCGCGACGAGACCCTCGGCCCCAACAAGGTCTTCCGCGACCTCGCCCAGGGCCTCGCCTCCCGGGGCATCGCCGCCCTCCGCTACGAGAAACGCACCAAGGCCTACCCCAAGGCCCGCCCCAACGAAGAGATCACCCTCGAATACGAGACCATCGACGACGCCGTCGCCGCCGTCAGCGCCCTCCGCGCCCGCGACGACATCGACCACGAACGCATCTTCGTGCTCGGGCACAGCCTCGGCGGCCTCGCCGCACCGTTCATCGCCCAGCGCGATCCGAAACCGGCCGGGATCATCCTGATGGCCGGACCGGCCCGGACCATCGACCAGCTCGTCACCGACCAGCTTCGCTACCTCCGCCGCGCCCAGCAGAACCAGCTCTCCGCCGAGGACCGCGACGAATACGCCCGCATGCTGGCCGACATCGAGCAGCTCACCGCCGGCAAGCTGCCCGAGAACAAGATCCTCGGCGTACCCGCCATCTACTGGCAGCGTCTGATGGCCTTCAACGCCGCCGACGCAGCCGAAACGCTGACCTGCCCGATCCTGATCATCCACGGCCGCCGCGACTACCAGGTCTCGATGCGCGATTACGCCATCTGGAAGGAGCGCCTCGAGCCCCGCGAAAACGTCACCCTCAACCTGTATCGCGACCTCAACCACCTGATGATGCCCGGCACCGGCCCCTCCCTGCCCGCCGAATACCAGCGCGCCGGCCACGTCTCCGAAGAGGTGATCCGCGATATTGCCATCTGGATCGGGAAGCAGCGGGCGTGAGTCCGGCCCCCCCCCCGGATCGGTCGGGCTGATAATGTGTCCCCGGAGACTCCCCGCGGGAACTCCGTAAGCGTATTGTTTCCATATCGTTACGGCAGGGACCGCCCCGAAAACAAATCGACCCGGCTGGCCAAACCGCGTCTAAGTGGCCTAGCATCAGGCAGTTGGGTCAATTTCCGCGAGCAGAGCACAGAGCGATGCGCCCTCTCTTCGACACCCTCATGGAGCTCAAGCCCGCCGACATCCGGCTGGATTGCGCGGCGTTGCAGCTTGCCCGGGATGTCTACCCGCACATCGAGATCGCCCGCTACACCGGCATGCTCGACCAGCTCGCCGAACGCGTCGCCGACCTCCGCCCCGGCCTGTCGTCCAGCCTCCGCTACGAGGCCATGCGCGAGGTCCTGGTGGATGACTTCGGCCTGACCGGCAACACCGACGATTATTACGACCCCGAGAACAGCTTCCTGAACCGCGTCCTCGATCGCCGCCGCGGCGTCCCGATCACCGTCTCGCTCGTCTGGATGGAGGTCGGACGCCGGCTCAAATGGCCGGTCCAGGGGGCGGCCTATCCCGGACACTTCCTGGTCCGGTTTGACGATCCCGAGCGGTTCATCGTCGTCGACCCGTTCCGCAACGGGCAGACCCTGACCGAGGAAGACTGCCAGGGCCTGCTCGACCACTGCTTCGACGGCAAGATCCAGTTCCGCCCCAGCTTTCTCGAAGCCGTCGGCACCCGCACGATCCTCGCCCGGATCCTCAACAACCTGCGGGCCGTCTTCGCCGCCAACCAGTCCTGGGGCCGGCTCGAATGGACCCTGCAGCGCCTGGCCGCCCTGGAGCCGCACTCGGCCCGCCACGTCCAGGAAATCGCGGCCCTCCGTTACCGCCGCGGCGACGTCCGGGCCGCCTACGCCCACCTGCAGGCCTACGTCTCGGCCTGCCCGGCCAACATCGACACCCGCAAAGTGGTCGAACGCATGACCCGCCTGGAAGCCGACGTCGCGGCACTCAACTGATCGGTGAGAAGGCAGGCGTGAACGGGTGAAACGGCATTCACCCCGTGAAATCACCCCAGGTGGCCTCGCGGCCCAGGCCCGCGGCCCTCAGCCCGCCGCGTAAAACGGTCGATAACACCCATAGCCATCGACGCTTACGCGAAAGCAGCCGGCATCCGGCGCGTTTTTCGTCCGAACGGGGGACGCCCTTGCCAAAGGCGGTACACTTACTGATGGACGGGGGGGCTCGCGAGCCCGTGTCGAGCGACGCACAACCGAGGAGACGGACCATGCAACGTGGTATCATTGTGGGCCTGCTGATCACCCTGCTGTGCGCCCCCGCCTTCGCGCAGACCAGCACGCTGCGACTGCTCAACGACCGCATCCCGGAGGTCTCCTTCCAGGAAGTACCCTTTGACCAGGTCATGGACTGGGTCACCGACTACACCGGCGCCAACGTCGTCGTCCGCTGGCAGTCGCTCGAACTGCTCGGCATCGAACGCGACAAGCCGATCACCATTCGGGTCCGCAACCTGCGCCTTTCGCAGGTTCTCTGGATGATCATGAACGAAGCCGGCGGAACCGACGTCAAACTCGCCTATCGCGCCTCCGGCAACCTGCTGGTCCTCTCCACCGCCGAAGACCTCGGCCAGGAGATGCTCGTCCGCGTCTACGACGTCGGCGACCTGCTGGTCCGGGTCCCCCGCTTCCGCAACGGACCCCGCATCGACCTGACCCAGCAGTCCGGCGGCGGTGCCGGCGGCGGCGGACAGAACGTCTTCGGCGGCAGCCAGGGCGGCGGTCAGGACGATGACGACGAACAGGGCCAGCAGCAGGACGGCCAGGTCGATCCGCAGATGCTCGAACTGCTCGAACTGATCACCCAGACGATCGAACCCGACTCCTGGGCCGACAACGGCGGCCTCGGCACGATTCAGGCCTTTGGAAGACAGTTGGTCGTGCGGAATAATATCCTGGTCCACCAGATGCTCGGCGGCCCCGTGCAGGACGTCGACTGACGACCCGACGGAGACAGCACCGACGCGGGGCGGGTTGCTCGGGTGACCCGCCCCGCTTCTTTTTCGCGAGGAACCGACCCGGCTGCCATGGAATCCGCTTTCACGATCTTCATCTGGATCGCCGCCCTCGCGGCCGCCGCGCTGCTGGCCTGGATTGCGGCGGTGTTCGCCTCGCGGGCCATCAAGCAGAGCATGAGCGCCAAGACGCCGGAACCGTTCACCCTGCAGGATCTGCGGGAAATGCTCGCCAGCGGGCAGATCACCGAGACCGAGTTCAACACGATGCGGGGCGCGATTCTGGGCAGCTTCGCCCAGTCCCTGGACCCGCCCCCGAACCAGGACGTCAAACCCGGCGGCACCGACCTGGACGAACTGCTCAAGTGGGAAGAACGCCCCGATTCCGACTGACCCGGCCCCCCGGAAACGCCTCTCTGCTCGCGAGAGGCCGATTCGGTCGGTACAATCCCTGTGCCCCAGGGGGGCAGGCCGTCGATAGGATTCGCACGGGCAGCACGGATTTCGGGCCGAGGGAGCAGGCATGAGCAGTGCACGTGGAAACGGAGGCAGCGGCGGCAAGAGTCGCCGCGGTAACACCTGCAGCTTCTGCGGGAAAAGCGCCCGCGACGCCGGACCGATGGTCGAAGGCGCCAACGACGTCTACATCTGCGCCTCGTGCATCGAACTGTGCCACAACCTCGTCCGCGAGGAACAGCGCCGGGCCGGCAAGGGACGCCCCCTCTTCAAGGCGATCCCCAAGCCGCGCGAAATCTTCGAATTCCTCGACCAGTACGTCATCGGCCAGGACAACGCCAAGCGCTCGATGGCCGTCGCCGTCCACTCGCACTACAAGCGTCTCTCGCACGCCGAGCAGATGGAGGAAGGCGACGTCGAACTGGACAAGAGCAACGTCCTGCTGATCGGCCCGACCGGGTCCGGCAAGACCCTGCTGGCCAAGTCGCTGGCCCGCATGCTGAACGTGCCGTTCGCGATCGGCGACGCCACCACCCTGACCGAGGCCGGCTACGTCGGCGAGGACGTCGAGAACATCCTGCTGAAGCTGCTGCAGAACGCCGACTACGACATCGAGGCGGCCCAGCGCGGGATCATCTACCTCGACGAGATCGACAAGATCGGCAAGACCTGGAACAACGTCTCGATCACCCGCGACGTCAGCGGCGAAGGCGTCCAGCAGGCCCTGCTGAAGATGCTCGAAGGGACCGTCAGCAACGTCCCGCCCCAGGGCGGACGCAAGCACCCCGAGCAGCAGTACATCCAGATCGACACCAGCAACGTCCTGTTCATCTGCGGCGGCACCTTCGTCGGACTCGAGAAGATCATCCGCAAGCGACTCGGCAAGCGTTCGATCGGCTTCGAGCAGGCCGGCACCGCCGAGGACCTCAGCGAACGCGATTCCGTCCTGCACGCCGTCACCCCCGACGACCTGATCGAATACGGGATGATCCCCGAATTCGTCGGGCGCCTGCCGGTGCTGTGCTCGCTCTCCCCGCTTGACGAGGAAGCGATGACCCGGATCCTGCTGGAGCCGAAGAACGCGATCGTCCGGCAGTACGAAAAGCTGTTCGAACTCGAGAACGCCAAGCTCGAGTTCACGCCCGAAGCGCTTTCGGAAATCGCCCGCCGGGCGCTCGAACGCGACACCGGGGCCCGCGCCCTGCGCAGCGTCGTCGAGGAAGTCATGCTCGACTACATGTACGACCTGCCCGACGCCGAACCCAACCAGACCTACGTGGTCACCCCCGAAATCGTCCGTGGGGAAGCCGACCTGCTCGAACGGAAACGCCCGCAGAAGGAATCGGCCTAGCGCTCTTGGTTCTCGGCTTTGGGCTTTTGGCTTGCAAACGCAACGCGGGCCCAGGCATCTGTTGAGACGCCGGGGCCTGTTTCTTTCCTTCACCGATCCCCTGACAGAAGATCGGATTGGGCGTGAAGCCGCCGGTGCTGCGGCAGCCCGTGACACACGGCCGCCGTTGCCGGTCGATTCTCAGGGACAGACGTTGTCGTAGTTGGCCAGGACCATCGCCAGATCGCTGAGATCCACGTCGCCGTCGTTGTCCACATCGCCCGCGCACCGCGTCGCCCAGAACGCCCTGCAATCCGGATCGGGCGGTACATCGGACGTGCCGAAATTGGCTAACACGCCTAACAGGTCGAGCAGGCTGATATAGAAATCGCCGTCCACGTCGCCCGGACACAGGCAAGCGTCCATGATCCCGTCGCCGTCTTCGTCTGCGCTGACGGCGAAGACGTAGGCGGCGCCGGAGTCCGTGTGCACGCGCCCATTGGGGTCGCACGCATCCCGGAATGGGGCGCCGACGACGGCGATGTTGCCGTCGATAGCGACGCTGCGGCCGAATTCGTCCTGGTAGCGACTATTGTCAGCGACGAGCTCGGCGAGTTGGATCCACACCCCGTCAGGTTCTCGCTGATAGACGTATGCTGCGCCGGTGTTCTGCGACCGCGTATCGGCGTTCTCGGCGCCGACGACGGCCAAGTCATGATCCACGGCGACAGAAACGCCGAAGAAGTACGAGTTTTGCCCGCCCGGAGGGGTCAGCTTTTGAACTTCCACCCATCCCCCGACGCCGTCTCTATCAAACGCGTACACTGCGCCAGGCGAGACGTCGCCATCGGGAGCACGCAACGCGCCCACCAGAATGGTGTCGCGGGCAACGGCCACGCTCGACCCGAATTGATCGAGAAACCCGTGATCACCCGGTACCAGCTTCGCCGTTTCAACCCACGCGTCGTTCGGCTCACGCTCGAACACGTACGCCGAACCCGAAGCGAACTCGAGCGGATCATCCTCCGGTGCGCCCACCACGATCACATCACCATGGACGGCCACGGACGCACCGAACCCATCTACGGCGCTGCCGTCCGAGGCGAGCAGTCGCGCGACTCGTGTCCACACGCCGTTCGGATCGGGCTCGAACACGAACGCGGCCCCGGCTCGTGTCCCGTTGGTTTCGTTGTCTGCGGCACCCACGACAACGCGCTGGCCGTAGATCGCCAGGGATCCGGAGGACGAACGGAAGCCCTGGACGGGACGCAGCTCAGCGATCGGCAGCCAGGCGTCCCCCGAATACTCGTATACCCGCGGGACTCCCAGCGCACCGATGACGGCCAGGTTTCCGTCGGCCGCAAGCGGACGTCCGAAGCCCACGACCTGGGGCGGCACGAGCTTGGCCCACTCAAGCCAGGCGGAACCCGCGCGTCCGAAGACGTATGCCGCGCCGGACATGTCGTACTGATCGTGCCCATGGGCGCCTGCCAGTACAAGCCCATCGGCCACGGCGACGTGTAGCCCGAAATGGTCGTCCCTGGCGCTGCCCGCCGGTGTCAGCTTGCCAAGCTGGCACTGCGCGGCGCAGGGCAGCGCCGCGGCCATCGCTACGGCCATCGCTCCGATCGCCCCGGTACCCCAGGATCTGGCAACCCCATGACTCGACATCATGGAAGTGTCATCCGGCTCGAAGGTAGTGATGGGACGGATGTGTTGCAGTGTCGCCAGCATGATCGAGTAGGCCGGTATAAGCCCCCAGTCCATCTACCCAAAGCCTGATCCATGTATGGGGCCGTCGTCAAGCCAAAAAAAAGAGCCGCCCCCCGCGGGGACGACTCTCTTTGGATCGCGTTCGGACGTGACCGCCCTCAGCGGCGCCGAATCAGCAGACCGAGGCTCAGCAGCAGCAGGCTGGCGGGCTCGGGAATCGGCGAAATCTGGAAATCGAACGTGTAGTCGACGTCGGCGGCCGTCTCCTGCACCCAGAACGTGTAGGTCCCCTCGCCGAGCGGACCGCTGAAGCCGTCGCCGCCGAGGTTCGCCTGGCCGAGTTCCTCGAGCAGGTCCTCGCCGACGGTCGTGCCGGGCGCACCACCGAACAGCACCGTCCCCAGCAGGCCGATGCCGGTGTTCGGATCGCTGATCTTCGTCCCGGCCTGAACGGCCATGAAGGACTGGTCCTCGGTCGTGTCGTACTGGTCCAGGACCACCGCCGTCAGTTCGAAACCGGCCGGGACATCGAAGCGGAAGTAATCCGGATCGACATCGGGGTCGAACTGCAGCGAGCCGATCACCTGGTTGGACCCGGGGGCCACGGTCAGGACGGTCGGGGCGGCGTTGTTGTCGGACAGGTCGCCGTCAATGGCTTCATTGTGGATGACGCCGGCCATGGCCGCGGCGGAAAGCCCGCCGGCCAGAACGGCGCAGATCATGCGTCGCATCGGGGTTGCTCCTCTCCCATACTCCTCGCGAAAACGACGGTCCGCTCCGGAGCGGGCCGACGACGCCTGATGATAGCTGCTGGCGGGGCGCAATCCCAGCGGAATGCCCGCAAGAAGTTGGCAGAGCCGATAACCTCGCCGGTTACTTGACCTCGGTCAGCTTGACGGCCGAGCGGCTCTTGGCGGCCAGGCTGGCGGCCTCGAGCACCCGCTGGGTCTCGTAGGCGTCGGCGAAGTCGGGCATCGGCACGATCGGATCGTCGCCGGCGATGATCGCCATCATGTCGGCCACCATGTTGACGAAGGTGTTCTCGTAGCCGATCACGTGCCCGTCCGGCCACCAGGCGCCGGCGTAGGGGTGGTTCCCGGCCGAGGTGCACATCACCTCGCGCCAGCCGGCGGTGTCGCGGGATTCGGTGTGGTCGTAGAAGAACAGGCGGTTCATTTCCTCGAAGGAGAAGCGGATCGCGCCGTGCTCGCCGCTGATCTCGATCGAGTTGTCGTTGGCGTGTCCGCTGGCCAGGCGGCTGGCCTCGAAGCTGCCGATGGCCCCCTTGGAGAAGCGGCACAGGAACATCATCGCGTCGTCGACGTCCGACTTGCCCTGCTTGGGTTTCTTGCGGCGGTTGGCGCCGCGACGGGCCCCGCCGGTCTTCGGCCGCGGTTCGATCACCTCGCGTTCGGAGATGAAGTTCTCGCCGAGGGCCCCGGAGACCTCGCTGATCTCGTCGCCGGTCAGGAAGCGGGCCAGGTCGATCATGTGGCTGTTCAGGTCGCCGTGCGCGCCGGTTCCGGCGTACTTCTTCTGGAAGCGCCAGGTCAGCGGGTGATCCGGGCCGGCCCAGTCCTGCAGGTAGCGGGCCCGCACGTGGTAGAGCTTGCCGAGACGCCCGCCCGAGATCAGCTTGTAGGCCAGGGCCACGGCCGGGCAGCGGCGGTAGTTGAACCAGACGAACGTGCGGCACTTCTTGGCCCGGGCGGCGGCGTTCCGCATCATCCGGGCGTCCTTCAGCGTGCCGGCCAGCGGCTTCTCGCAGGCCACGTGCTTGCCGGCCGAAAGGGCCGCGACCGCCTGCTCGGCGTGCATGTAGTTCGGGGTGCTGACGTCGATCAGATCGAGGGCCGGGTCCTTGACGATTTCCTTCCAGTTGGTGCTGTAGTTCGCCCAGCCCCAGCGGTCGGCAAACGGCGCCAGGGAAATCAGGTCCAGCCCGGCAATCGTGTGCATGACGGGCTGAATCGGCAGATTGAAGAAGCGGCCGGCGTTCAGGTACGCGTTGCTGTGCACGCGTCCCATGAACTTCTGCCCGATCAGGGCGACATTGAGCGTCTGTGACATCAACCAGGGTCCCGGGTGGCCGGAGTCTCAGGATTCAAACAGGCGGAAACTATATACAACCTCGCCGCCGTTGTCGATGCCTCCGGACGCGGAACTCCTAGCAATCTCGAAAAACGGTGTCAAGCCGATTTCGGCCGATTTGGCGGGGGAAGCCCGTGGGGACCGGATCGCGTCCGTGCGGCGCCGGGCGGGGGATTCAGCCTTCGAGGCTCAGGCGGGGCCGGTTTTCGTCCTCCGCGGGGGCCCTGGTCCCGGTCGCCGCCGCCCGTTCGGCGGCCAGCTTCTTCAGCAGGATCTCCCAGGTCTCGCGCTGGTGACGGAGGATCCGGATGGCGTCCTCGGCCGGGGCGATGTCGCGATTCATCCCGGCCTCGACCACGCAGCGATAGACGAAGTGATACAGCGACCGCATCTGGTCGACGAGTTCCGGATTGATGTCGCGATCGAGCCCGTTGATCAGTTGCAGCACGATCCGCTGGGTGCGCTCGAAGCCGTTGAACGACTTCTCGTAGTCGTCGGCCTTGAGCCCCTCGATGCCCATCGTCGCGAAGCGGATCGCCCCGTCGAAGAGCATCAGTTGCAGTTGCTCCGGCGAAGCGGTCATCACCGCGTTGCGCAGGTACTCGTGAGATGCCTTGGTGTTCGCTGTCATGGTTTTGTATCGGCACAACAGACGCGCCGCGTCAATAACCGAAGCCCGCCAGGAATCGAATTCTCACCGCGCAAAACCCGACGATGCCCCATTTGCGCAGGTGCCTCCCCTGCTTGCCTGCTCACCGGGCTGGCTGCGTACGGGCTTACTGCCCCGTCCCCGCCGCCAGCGCACCGAGCTGCGAAATCGCCGACTGCTGGCTCTGCAGCTCCGCCACGGCGGATTCCATCGCCAGGAACTCGCGCGTCAGGCGTTCACGCTTGCGGTCGAGCAGGTCGTTCATCGATTCCACCCGGTCGTTCAGCGCCGTCCGCTGGTTGTCGAGCGTGTCGGTCCGCCGGTCGAGCAGTCCGTCCGATTCGACCAGCGCGTCGACTTCCTCCTGCATCACCACCGCGAAGCCGTTGTCCGGATCGGTGAAGAACGCCAGGACCCCCTCGGGATCCTCGTTCAGCCGGTCGCGCAGCTTCTGCGTGTCCAGCGTCAGCGACCCGCCCTCCACCTTGACCCCCAGGTCCGACAGACGGCGAATGCCACCCGGGCTCCCGGCCACGTTGCCGATGATCCGCGAGAACAGCCGGCGCTCGATCGATGCCAGGGTCGAATCGCCCAGCAGCACCCCGGACGTCTCCGTCTCGGCGTTGTAGTCTGTCAGCTCGTCGATCCGCTCGACCGCGGTGTTGAACGCGCTCACCAGGCCCTCGACCTGCTCGACGATCAGATCGTCATCGCGGGTGATCGTCACCGAGACCGCCTCGTCCGACGCGTCCGTCAGGTCCAGCGACAGGCCCGGGGCAATCTCGTTGATCGTGTTGCTGGCACTGGTCACCACCAGCCCGCCCCCGCCGGAACCGCCGACCACGACGACCGCATCCTGCGGCCGGCTCAGGTTCGTCAGGCCCAGGTCGAGGCCGACATCCTCCACCAGCAGTTCACCCGCCCGCCCGGTCTGATCCGACGTGATCTGCAGGCGGAACGGATTCACCGCGCTTCCGTCGTTCAACAGCGAGGCCGTCGCGATGCCGCTCTCCTCGTTGATCCGCCGGACCAGGTCCTCGAGCGTGTCGCTCCCCGAAACCTCGATGTTCAGCTCGAAGCTGCCGTCCAGGCTGTTCGCTTCGGCCGTCCCGGCGATCCGCAGGTCCTCCGCCGCCGTGCCGCTCAGGTCCTCGATCTGCAGCGACAGCGTTCCGTCGCTGCCGTCCTCGATCACGATCCCGTCACCGGTGTCGTTGATCCGGGCCGTGACGCCGAACGGCACCCCGCCGGCCAGTTGCCGGCTGTTGATCTGGTCGATCACGTCCCCGATCGTCTCGGCCGAACGCAGATCGAAGTCCGCCAGCAGACCGTCGCTGTTGGTGATCCGGATCTCGCCCAGGCCAACACCGCGACCGCCGTTCAGGTCCTCCAGCAGCGTCGTCTCCGAAATGTACTGCCGCTCGAGGTCGTCGCTCAGCAGTTCCGCACCGCTCTGCCCGACCAGGCCCAGTTGCGCTGCCAGCTTGCCGGCCCCCTGCACGTCGGCCACGGCGATCGGCGTCGTCCGGTCGTCGCTCCGCAGCGCCAGCCGCGTACCGGTCCGGTCATAGCCCGCCGAGATCGCCAGCCCGGCCGACTCGGCCGCGTCGTTGATCGCCTGAACGATCTCCTCGAACGTCTCGACGTCGGTCAGGTCGACCTGCAGCGTCTCGGCCGCGGCCCCCTCCCCGACGGTGATCTCGATCTGGCCGGTGTCGAGCCCGCGGCCGCCGTTCAGCGCCGTCACCAGGGTCGTGTTGATGCCGCTGACCAGCCGCGCGCTGCTGACCGGTTCGCGGTAGCCGCCGGCCTCGAAGCCCAGGTCCGCCAGGGCCTGTGCATCGCCGAGCGCTTCGAGCCCGATCGCGGCCCCGCCCGCATCGATGACCAGACGCGTGCCGTCGATGCTGGCGCTGAAGCTGCCGTCGTTCTCGGCCGCGTGGTTGATCGCGGCCAGCACGTCGCCGACGTTGTTCATCGAAAGGATGTCGTTGCCGTTGATCCGTCCGGCTTCGGCGTCACCGGCGATTCCGAGATCGCGCGCGGCGCGCCCGTCCAGGTCGGTGATCTTCAGGCGGCGCGGTTCGGCGTCCTCGTCGTCGCTGTCGGTCTCGCGGTAATTGACCACCAGCCGGCTGCTCGAAAGCGTCACGGACACATCCGGCACGGCCGATTCGATCGCGGCCTTGATGTCGCCGACGGTGACCAGTCCGGTCAGGTCGATCTCGTGCGGAATCTCGGACCCGGCCTCGGTGTAGGTGCTGATCTCGATCCGGCCGAGATCGACGCCGTTGCCGCCGTTGAGCTGCGCGAGGCGCGTCTCCGGCTTGACGATCGCGCTCAGGTCGATCGTTGCGCCGTTTACGGTGAAGTCCCCGCCGCCGCGGCCGGTCCGCACCCCGCTGCCCTCGTTCAACTCGCCCAGCGGGGTGTGCGCGCTGAGCGCCATCAGCCCGCCTCCGAGCAACTGGTCGGCCGCCCCGTCCAGGTCGCTGGCGGTGTTGCCCGCATCGAAGCCGAGGTCGGCCGCGACGGTTCCGCCGTTCTCCTCGGCGACGCGGACCACGCCCCCGGTGGTCTCGGTGATCTCGATGCTGTCGCCGCGGACGCGGGCCCGCACATCCAGTCCGGCATCGTTGATCCGGTCGATCACGTCGTTGACCGTCACGGCGTCGGACAGGTCGATCGAAGCCTTGTTGCCGGCCGCGTCCTCGATCTGGAAGGTGCCGCGCTGCACGCCGCGATAGCCGTTGAGCGTGTCGAGGTCCGTATCGGCATTGACGCGGGCCTGGGCGGACTCGACCCGGATCGAGCCGGTCGTCAGACGCTGATCCCGGCTGTTGAATCCGCGGCTGACCTGCTGGTGCCGGGTCGCAAGCTGCCGGACGAGAAAGTCATAGGAGCCGGGTTCGGCCCGCGAACTGGTCGTCACGCTCAGGACACTCTCGTCCGAGACATTGACCGCGCTCGACCGGAACGTGGTCTCCTGCTTGAGCGTCGTCAGGTTCGAGAGCATCGCGCTGATTCGCGCAGAAACATCCAGGATGCCCGTTCGTTGCGCGTCGATATTGCCGATCCGGCTGAGCAACTGGTCACGCGGGGCCGAACTGGCGGCAATCAACTGATCGACCAGGCTGGTGATGTCCAGACCGGTCGAGAGCCCGACACCGGAGAAAAGCGTTCCCATAAGGCCGTGTCCTCCTCAGAACAGGCAGCGGCTCCACCGAAAGGCAGGCCGTCATCGTCTGAATCGACCGGTCACGCTGCAATCTGGATGCCAGCCCGCCAGCGGCCCGGAAATCGCGTTCCGCCGTCTGATAACGGCTGGGCCCGGCACCCGCCCGCTGCCGATAGGAGAGGACGACAACCTGTCGCGGAGGGCCACCGCCATGGAAGGCTGGCGCAAGCTGATCGGACTGCTGCTCGCGGGCTGCTGCGTAACCGCGGCCAGCGGGCAGGACTGCAACAACAACGGAACCCCGGACGCCGAGGAAGTCGTCTTCACGGCCGACTCCGGCCTGCTGACCCCGATCGGCATGGGCCACCCGCAGAGCCTCAGCCTGCCCCAGCCCCCGCCGGCCAGCGGCCCGGTCCGCCTGACCCTGCTGGCATTCGGCGACTTCGACGCCGACGGGTTCGAGTACATCGACGTCGCCCTGAACGGCGTCGTCATCGGCCGGGCCTTCGACAGCGGCGCCAGCGACTGCCCCACCGAGCCCGACAGCGACACGCTCGTGATCGCCCGCGACGTCTACAACGCGGCCCTCGATCCGGACGCGGTCCTCGACCTGCTGCCGTCCGACGCGGTCAACCCGTTCCGCTGCGAAACGGCGACGACGGTCGAGATCTCGATCGAGTACGCCACCGGCGACTGCAACCGCAACGGCATCCCCGACGAGTGCGAACCGGACTGCAACGGCAACGGCGTGGCCGACGCGTGCGACCTCGACCCGAACGACCCGGACGGCAACGGCCAGGTCAGCGACGACTGCGGCGGCGACGGCATCCCCGACGAGTGCCAGGGTCTCGGCGACGACGACGGAGACGGCGTCCCGAACGCCTGCGACAACTGCCCGGACGAAGCCAACCCGGCCCAGCTTGACTGCGACGGCGACGGAACCGGCGACGTCTGCGCGCTGTCCGGCGGCACCGCGACCGACTGCAACGGCAACGGCATTCCCGACAACTGCGACGTGGCCGACTGCGACCCGAACGATCCGCTTTGCGCCGACTGCGACGGCAACGGTCTGCCCGACTCCTGCGAGCCGGACTGCGACGGCGATGGTACGATCGACGCCTGCGCGATCAGCGACTGCGATCCCAACGACCTGCTCTGCCGGGACTGCAACGGCAACGGAATCCCCGACGGCTGCGACCTGGCCGGCGGCCTCGAGGTCGACTGCAACGCCAACGGCATTCCCGACAGTTGCGAGACCGACTGCGACGGCAACGGCGTCCCCGACGAATGCGACCTGGCCGGCGGCGCCGCCGACTGCAACGGCAACGGCGTCCCCGACGCATGCGACATCGCGTCCGGCGCCGAGGCCGACTGCAACGGCAACGGCGTCCCCGACTCGTGCGACATCGCCACCGGCCTGGAACAGGACTGCGACACGAACGGCGTCCCGGACCTCTGCGACATCACGGCCGGCGTGGTGGCCGACTGCAACGGCAACGAACTGCCGGACAGTTGCGAGATCGCCAGCGGCGCGCTCGGCGACTGCGACGGCGACGGCGTCCCCGACCTGTGCGTGATCGTGCTGTGCGAGCCGAACGATCCGGCCTGCGCGGACTGCGACCTCGACGGAATCCCCGACGGCTGCGGCGTGCGCTTCGAGACCGACAGGATCATCCAGCAGCCATTCGGCAACGGGTTTCCGCTGGTGCTGCCGCTGGCCGATCCGCCCCGGGCCACCGGCGGCGTCTCGATCCGGGCCGAAGCCCGGGCCGCCCTCGGCAGTTCGACCCAGTCCGTCGACGTCCGCCTGGACGGCGTCTCGGTCGGCACGCTCTTCCGCACCAGTGCGATCACCTGCCCGGCCACCCCGAACGTCGGCACCCTGATCGTCGCGGCCGACACCTTCAACGCCGCCCGCGATCCGAACGGCATGCTGCTGGAACTGGTGGCCGTCGGAACCGTCGACCCGAACCTGTGCGGCCCGTCGACGCTCAGCGTCACGGTCTCCTACGCGATCGAGGACTGCAACGGCAACCAGATCCCGGACGCCTGCGAGATCGCGGCCGGCGACGAGGAGGACTGCAACGGCGACGGCATCCCCGACAGTTGCCAGCCGGACTGCGACGACGACGGCACGATCGACGCCTGCGCGCTCAGCGACTGCGCCGGCGACCCGGCCTGTGGCGACTGCAACGCCAACGGCATTCCGGACGCCTGCGAAACCGGCTTCAGCGAGGACTGCAACGGCAACGGCACGCCGGACCTGTGCGACCTGGCGGCCGGCACGAGCGTCGACCTGAACGACAACGACGTGCCGGACGAGTGCGAGGGCGACCTGGCGACCTTCGCGAATCTCGACTCGGACGGCCCGCTCGGCGACGCGGCCAACACCGTCGTGACGCACGCCTTCGCCGGCGGATCGCCGCTCGGACGAATCGACTGGAGCGGCGTGCTGACGATCCTGCACCCGACCACGTTCGGCGGCGAGGCGCGGCTCGAGATCACCCATCCGAGCGGCGTCCGGCGACGATACCAGTTGAACCCGTCCAGCCAGACGATCAGCGGCGGACCGACCTACACCGAGGGCGGCTCGATCCCGCAGCGCGGCAGCCTGCCCGCCCTGCCGTTCGGATCCGGCCTCGACCCGGCCGGGACCTGGACCTTCCGCTTCTACGAGGACTACGACGACGGCGGCCCCGGGAACGTCGACGCGCGCTGGGACAGCATCACGCTGACGCTCAACCCCGATCCGCCCGGCACCCCGACCGCCCCGGCCGCGACCGACCTCGGCCCGCTGAACGGGTCCGGCAGTGACACGCGCACGCTGGTGGCCGGCGAGGTCGCCTGGTTCACGTTCGTGCTGAGCGAAGCCGTGGCGGCCGACAACGGGACCTACCTGGAACTGGACACCGGCGGCAGCGCCCTGAGCGGCGGCAACGACACCGAACTGGTGCTGTACGACCAGTGGGGCAACATCCTGGCGACCAACGACGACGCGGACGGAACCCTGCTGAGCCGGCTGCGCCACGGCAGCGGCAGTCCGCCGGGCACCGGCACCGACGGCGACCTGTTCCCGGGCACCTACTACCTGGCCGCCGCCGCGTTCGACCTGACCGCGACCGTCGACTTCGATGCCGACAGCGACGCGACCGCGACGGGCACGCTGGTCCTGAACTACAACACGAACACGACCGGCGGCAACAGCGGCCTGGCGGGCGATGTCAACGGCGACTGCGTCGTCGACCTGAGCGACCTGGCGATCCTGCTGAACCACTACGGCCAGGCCGGGCAGACCCTGGCCGACGGCGACCTCGACGGAGACGGCAGCGTCAGCCTGAGCGACCTGGCGATCCTGCTGCCCGCCTTCGGCAGCGGCTGCTGACGGGCCGGAGAAGGGAACAGGGAACAGGGAACAGGGAACAGGCACCAGGGAACAGATCGGGCACGGCACGAAGCCGCGGACGCGCGGACGAGCATACCTGCTCACGTGCACACTTGCTTACTTGCTCACGTGCTTACTTGCTTACTTATTCACTGTCCCAGGCTGAAGTACGTCGGTGCTTCCGGCCCGACCGGCAGTCCGAGTCCGAAGACCCACGTGTAGAACAGTACGATCCAGCCCAGCAGGAAGCAGATCGAGTACGGCAGCATCGTCGAGACCAGCGTCCCGATGCCCAGCGTCCGGTCGTAGCGGGCGGCGAACGCGAGGATCAGGCCGAAGTAGCTCATCATCGGCGTGATGATGTTGGTCGTGCTGTCGCCGATCCGGTAGGCCGCCTGGATCACCTCCGGGCTGTAGCCGGTCATCATCAGCATCGGCACGAAGATCGGCGCCGTCGCCGCCCACTGCGCGCTGGCACTGCCGATCATCAGGTTCACGAAACAGCACATCAGGATGAACGGCACGAACACGGCCGCGTTGTCCAGCCCGATGTCCCGCAGGAAGTTCGCCCCGACCACCGCCAGGATCGTCCCGAGCTGCGTCCACTTGAAGTACTGGATGAACTGCGCGGCGAAGAACACCAGCACGACATACAGGCCCAGTCGACTGATCGCCCCCGACATGCCGTCGATCACGTCCCGGTCGCTCTGGATCGTCCCGGCGAACCGGCCGAAGACCCAGCCCGGAATCAGGAAGCCGATGAAGATCAGCGCGACCACCCCGCGCAGCAGCGGCGAACCCGTCAGGCTGCCGGTCTCCGGGTTCCGCAGCACGCCCCAGCCCGGGAACAGCGCCTCGCCCGGCAACGCCGCGATCACCACCACCACCAGCCCGACCAGCACCGACAACGCCGCCCAGACCAGCCCGCGCCGCTCACCGTCGGACAGCGGTTCAAGCGTCGGCTCGGGCAGACCCTCCTCGGCGTGCGAACTGTCGTACGCCCCGAGACGCGGCTCGACGATCCAGGTCGTCACCAGCGTGCCGACAATCGTGATCATCGGCACGCTCGCGGCCATGAACCACCAGTTGATCGCCGGATGCACCTCGTACCCCGGCGAAATCAACTGGGCCGCCTCCTGCGTGATCCCGCTCAGCAGCGGATCGACCGTGCCGATCACCAGGTTCGCGCTGTACCCGCCCGAAACACCCGCGAACGCGGCCGCCAGCCCCGCGATCGGGTGCCGGCCGAGCGCGTGGAAGATCACCGCCGCCAGCGGCACCAGCACGACATACCCCATCTCCGAGGCCGTATTCGAAAGCACCCCGGCGAAGACGATCGCGGCCGTCACGAGTCCGCCGGGCGCGTTCAGCACGACGCTGCGGATCACGGCGCTGAGCAGGCCGGACTTCTCGGCCACGCCGACACCCAGCATCGCCACCAGCACCGTGCCGAGCGGCTTGAACTGCACGAAGTTGGTGACCAGGTTTTCGATGATCCGCCGCAGACCGGCCCCGTTCAGCAGGCTGACGGCCCGGATCGGCTCGGTATACCCCGGCCGCGGGTCGACCACTTCCAGCCCCAGCCACCCGGCCAGTCCGCTGATCAGCAGCACCAGCAGACAGAAGATGGCGAACAGGGTCACCGGGTGCGGCAGCAGGTTGCCGAGCACCTCGACACCGTTCAGGAACAGGGCAAACAGTCCGCGGCGCGGATGGGTTGATTCGCTGGTGGTCATGGATGCGTCCCTCGGTTGGAGGAACGCTAGCGGAGGGGCGGACCGGGAGCAACCGTCAGGCGCTGCCGGCCGACTCGGAGGGAGGTGGCGCCGGGCGCGGATCGTCGACGCGGACCATTCGGGCCCAGACGATGCCGACCACGGTCAGCACCAGGACGATCGCGTACAGCACGAGGATGTACCGCAGGCGCAGCCAGATCGGGGCCAGCCCGACGGCCGCGTAGATCGCGGTCAGGGCGTAACAGATCACGACCACCTGTCGAACGCTGTAGCCGCGATCGACGAGTTGATCATAGAAGTGGCTGCGATCGCCCTGCAGGATCGGCTTGCCGCATCGCCAGCGGCGCACGATCGCCAGGGCCGTGTCGAGCACCGGAACGGCGAAGACCATCAACCCGCCGAAGGCCCAGTTCACGCCCCCGCCGGCGAACAGCAGGATCAGCACGCCGCAGTTGTAGCCCAGCAGGATGCTGCCGGCATCGCCCATGAAGATCCGGGCCGGATTGAAATTGAACAGCAGAAACCCGACCGTCGCCCCGAACATCGCGATCGACAGCACCAGTCGGACATCGTCCGCGTCGCGGCTCAGCCCGCGACCCGCCAGGTCCGCGGCCAACAGGAAGAATCCCAGCGAAATGATCGCCGTCACCCCGGCCGAAAGCCCGTCGAGCCCGTCGATCAGGTTGGTCGAGTTGCACGCCCCCAGCACCAGCATCACGCCCAGCACGGTCGAGACCGCCACCGGCCAGGTGAACGCCCCGTGCACCGGCCGCGGAATGTCGACGAACCGCTTCAGCGCCATCCAGACCAGTTCGTGCCCGGCCCCGCTGAAGAGCAGGACGATCAGCAGGATCGCGGCCCCGGCCAGGATCCGGATCCTGGCGGGCAGTTCCAGGATGTCGTCGAGCAGGCCCATGATCGAGATCGCGACGCCACCGACCAGCAGCCAGATCAGCATCGAGCGGTCCATCTCGGGCAGCATCGCCATCGCCGCGAGGATCGCGATCGCCCACCCGCCGCAGATCGCCACCCCGCCCATGTACGGCGTCGGCCGGGCGTGCGGCTTCAGTTCCTGGTCGGGCATGTCCATCACCCGCAACCGTCGCGCCAGCACCGCCACCAGCGGCGTCGTGACGGCCGTGACGACAAACGCCAGCGCCCCGAAACTGAGATAGTCGCGCATCACGTCAAACATGGAAGCCGGAGTATAGGGGAAGAGGAGGGAGCGAGGGAGCCAGGGAGCGAGGGAGCAAGAAAGGGAAGAGGGAACAGGAGGGAAATGGGGAACAGGCGGGCGAAGAGCCGGGTGCCTCACCCTTGAACGAGCGCCGGGTGCCCCACCCTTGAGTGAGCGCAGCGAACGGAAGGGTGGGGGACTGCGTGGGTCTGGCCCAAGAACCACGCCCACCGACCGTGGCTCCCTCGCTCCCTGGCTCCCTCGCTCCCTCGCTCCCTTGCTCCCTCGCTCCCTGCGAAGGCTACCAGATCCGCCGCCCGCGGCGACGAAACGCGAGGTAATCCTCGCGGCTCGGAAAGCTGAAGTAGCTGCCGCCTTCGCGCTCCAGCGGCCACGTCTCGGCCGTCCCGGACTCCAGCAGATCGATCGCCCGCAGCAGCGTGTCGGCCGACAGGCGTTTGCTGCGCACGATGAACGCCTCGAGCGTTTCGTCGGGCAGGATCGGGAACCGGTCGACCGCGACCACGTCCCCGAGATCGATGTCCGCATTCACCAGGAAGACCGTCACGCCCGCCTCGGTCTCGCCGTTCTTCATCATCCAGAAGCTGGGCGCCAGCCCGCGGTAGGCCGGCAGCAGCGCGCCGTGCATGTTCAGGCAGCCCCGCGGCGGCAGGTCGATCAGCGGCTGCTTGAAGATCTGCGGACACGAAACGCTGACGACCAGGTCGGTCCCCATCGCGCGCAGCCGCTCGTGAAAGTCGGCCGCGTTGACGTCCGCAATCGTCTCGCACAACACCTCGTGCCGCCGCGCGACCGACTCGATCGAATGGAACGGCCCGTCCGGTCCCGGACGGCACAGGCGGTCGCAGACGCGGGCCTTGATCTCGCGCCGCGCCAGCCCGGCCAGGTTGCCCCATCCGAACGCCCGGCGGTACTTCCGCACCATGTCGAGCGTCGACTGCCGGCCGTGCCGCAGCGGGCACATGAAGACCGCCCGGGTGTCCGCCGCCCGCCGCCGCAGCACGGCGTGGAAGAAGGCCGGCAGGTAGAGGCGCTCCTCAACCGTCAGGAAAACGATGTTCATGAAGTGGCCAGTCCGTGCGGGTGTCGATGATGTCCTGCATGGTGCCGAACCGGAATTCCCGCAGCATGCGGTCGACCTTGCCGGCGAAACCGGCCCGGCCGAGCCCCTGGTGCAGGCGGGTCTTCCAGGTCAGCGGATAATCGATCTCGTTCAGTTCGTTCGGATCGAACTCGTAGGGATGCATGTAGATCGTCGCGCCGTGCCCCTCGGCGTTCAACTGCCGCACCCCGCGCCGCAGCAGCGTGTACGGAAACAGCCGGAAGTAGCCGCCCCCGCCGGTCGGCAGCCGGCGGCCCGCCACCTTCCAGCTCGCCACCGGAACCTCCATGATCTCGTGGCCGCCCGGCGTCTTCAGCCGGTGCGGAAAGTGCGGCGCGCCGTCGATCCCGTAGCGCTTCATCGGAATCGGAAAGACCGACGAGTCGTAGCGAAAGCCCAGCTCCACCAGCACGTCCAGCGCCCAGCGCGTCTGCCGCGTGATCGAGAACGCCGGCGCGCGGTACGCGTAGATCTCCTGCCCGGTGATGTCCTCCAGCAGCTTCTTCGAACGCTCCACGTCCGCCCGGAAATGATCCGGCGTGATCGTCGTCACCAGTTCGTGCCCGTAGCCGTGACTCTGGATCTCGTGCCCGGCCGCCTGGATCTCGCGGACCATCTCGGGGGCCTGCTCGGCCGCCAGCCCCAGCACGAAGAACGTCCCGCGCACGTTGCGGCGGGCGAAGGCCTCCAGCACCCGGCGGGTGTTGGTGTGAAAGCGATCGGTCAGCGGCAGTTTCGGATCGATGGTGCTCTGCAGCCAGTCCTCGACGTCGACACTCATCGCGTTGATCACGCTGGTCCGTTCGGCGGTGGCAATCATGGCCTGGTCTCGATCGTGTAGATGTTCGCGTCGTTGCCGTGCCGCTCGATCCGGCCGGCCAGGACAAACCCGTGCTTGCGATAGTACGCGTTGGCCCGTTCGAAGTCGGCCCGCACCATCACCTTGATGATACCGATCCCGCGGCGATGAAACTCCGCCAGCAACGCCGCCAGCAGGTCCCCCGCCAGCCCGCTCCCCCGCGTCACCGGGTCGACCACGATCGACAGCAGCTCCGGCTCCGGAAACTCGCCCTCGACCCGGGCCGGGTAACGCAGCGTGTTGAGCACCCGCCGCGCCAGCCGCAGGCTGAACAGCGCCCGCAGCGAACTGAGCGCGAAGCTCAGCGCCCGCCGACGCAGCACCCGCCGGTACATCGCGCCGACATCCTCCACACCGGCCACGAAGCCCAGCACGCGCTCGTCCGCGTCCGCCCCGACAAACACGAAACTGCCTTCGTCCTCACACAGCGCCCGGTACAGCTTGGTCAGCACTCCCGGCCCGAGGTCCGCCAGCACCCCCGTCGGAATCCCCTCCTGGTGATAGCGGGCCACCGCCGGCGCGTCCCCGGGACGCATCGGCCGCACGCGTATCACCGGTGCCGTTTCAGTTGCGGCCACGGGCGTGTGCCTGCTCGAGAGTCTCGACGAACTGCCGGCCGAGCTTGTCGCGATCGAACTCGGCCTCGGCCAGGGCGCGGCTGCGACGCCCCATCGCGGCCCGGGCGTCCGGGTCCTCGCGCAGCGCGAGCAGCGCGTCGACGAACGCGCCCGGATCGTCGGGCGGCACGACCCGGCCGCAGTCGTGTTCCTCGATCATGCCGGCCACCCAGCCGGGATAGTTGTTCAGCACGGGCAGCCCGGACGCGATGTAGTCGAAGAACTTGTTCGGCGACGTGCCATAGTAGAACGCCGGCAGGTTCCGCAGGATCATCATCCCGACGTCCATCCGCGGAAGCAGGCGGGCGAGTTCATCCTTCGGCACGAACGGCACCCAACTGATGATCTTGTCGGTGCCCTCCTCCCGGCTGCGGGCGATCAGCCGGTCACGCTGCCCGCCCTGCCCGATGAAGCAGAACCGCACGCCCGAAACGCCCCGCTTCTGCACCTCGCGGGCCGCATCCAGAACGGCGTCGAGCCCGTTGGCCAGTCCGTGCGCGCCGGTGAACACCAGTCGGAAGTCATCGGGATCACCGAAGCGATCGTCATCAAGCCGCTCGTCACTCGGCTGGAACAGGTCGATGTCCGAACTGTTCGGAATCATCGAGACCCGCTCGGCGGGATAGCCCGTGCCGACGATCCCGTCCTTCATCCCCGGCGACAGCGCGATGATGTGGTTCGACGCGCGGTAGATCTTCCGCTCGAGATTCCGGGCCGCCCAGATCAGGACCGGGTTCTTCAGCACGCCGATCGCGACCGGAACGTCCGGCCACAGGTCACGCACTTCGAAGACGAACGGCACGTTGTGATGTCGGGCCCCCTTCATCCCCGGAATCCCGACCGTCAGCGGCGTCGACGTCGCGAACACCAGGTCGGCGTCAAGCTCCTTGACGATCCGGGCCGCCTCGCTCGAGAACCCGAAGAACGCCCGCAGACGACGGGTGAAACCCATGCTGTTCGAGTAGTCCTCGGCCACGCAGTGCACGCTGATCTCGTCGATCTCGAGCTGACTGACCCGCCCGTCCCCGGCCAGCACGTCCCGGGTGGCCTCGTTGACCCCGCAGATCATGCTGACGCGATGCCCGGCCTGGATCAGACGACGACTCATCTCGTACGAGCGCGTTCCCGTCGCCGCCTTGCGCGTGGCGAAATGCTGATGGATATAGGCTACGTGCATAAGCGCTCACTGGCTCCCGTGTCCGGCCCCGCACAGGCCGGTATCTGCAAGAATAAGAACCCCAGGCACAGTCGGCAAACCGCCCGCCGCAGGCAGCCCTTGCCTCGCTGACCTGGCGTGCTCGTTCCCACTTGCTGACTTGCTGACCTGCTGACTTGCTCACTGATGATCCAACCGCTCCAGCACGTACAGGTCCCCCGAGCGGGTCCAGACCGCGCCCGGCGCCACCTCGGCCGGTTCGTCACGCCGGTACGGAACCTGGACCACCGCCCGGCCCGCCCGCAGATGCCCGGCCAGCAGCGCCCGGGCTTCCTCCGGCGTGTGCGTCGTGCGGATCGTCTTGCTCAGCATGAACGTCACCCCCGCCGGCCCGCGGCCGCGGAACTGGTCGTACAGGATCGCGTGCCGCGTCATGGCCGCATCCAGCACCACGAAGCCGTCCGGCCCGGTCAGTTCGAACAGGTGCCGGTTCAACCGGGCCACGCTGTCGTCCCCGACGCCCCACGGCAGCAGGAACGCACGGTAGCCGTCGCGGTACGGACGCGTCCCGGCCGCCTGCAGCAGCAGCCCGTTGGCCCGCAGCGTCTCGGCCGCGCCAACGTAGACCAGCGGCGTCCAGCAGGCGGTCACCAGCGCCGCCGGGACCAGCCAGCGCCGCCACGTCCCGACCAGGGCGTGCAGCCCGAAGCCCGCCAGCACCGCGATCAGCGCGTAGGCCGGAACGAAGAACGTGTACTGATCCGGGATCGGATATCGCAGCACGAACACCAGGTAGATCAGCAGTTCAGCCAGCAGCAGGCGCCCGAGGAACCGCGAGAGAACCGGTGAGCGCAGCGCCCCCCACGCCGCCAGCGGCAGGCCCAGCCCCGGGAAGTTGTAGACGATGTACGCGATCGACATCGCCAGCAGTCGCGCCCGCGGCACCGGGTTCAGCACGTCCTCGCCGTACTTGCCCCACAAGGCCGACGCCAGCGTCCCCGCCAAGTCACCACTCGCCCGCCACTCCGCCAGGATCAGCAGGCTGTACGGCAGCGTCCCCAGCAGCCAGGCGCCCGCGGCCACCGGCAGCACCCACCAGCACCGCCGCCTGGCAATCACCACGATCGCCGCGACCAGGTTGACCGGCAGCACCAGCGCCGCCAGCAGGTGATTCGCAACCCCGAGTCCGTTCACCAGCCCGATCCACGGCAGCAGGCCGACCCGGTCGCGGCGCAGCACGGCGCTCCACAGCAGCCACTCGCTCGACAGCAGCGCCGCCACCAGCGCGTAGGTCTCGGTGTGCGTCGCATGCTGCCAGAACGTGTGCCCGAGCCCGAGCGTCAGACCCGTGAACGCCGCCGCCAGCACGCTTCCGGTCCAGCGTCCGACCAGGACCGTCACGTTCGCAACCGCGACCGCCCCGGCCAGGCAACTCAGCAGCGTGACCGCCCAGGCCGGCTCGAACAGCCCTGTCAGCACCAGGCCGCGCCCCAGGTAGTAGTGCAGCGGGTGATACAGCACCAGCCCCGACGGATGCTCGATCTGCCCGGTCGCAATCCGGTACTGCTGCCAGCCCGAGTCCTGCCACTGCACCCCGTGATCCGCCGTGACGACGAACAGCAGCAGCGCCAGACCTGCCGCCGTCAGCCAGACGCGCCAGCCGGGCACGGTCGACGAAGACGTTTCGGCGCCCGGATTCACTCGACGCTCCCGCCGTGGTTGTTCACAATAGGATCCATCATGCGAAGATCATCCTGTCATCGAGGCGTTTCGGTCGCGGCCGGCTACGCGCTGCTGGCGGCCGTGCTGCTGGCCGGCGGCGGTGCCACCGCCCGGGGCGCGTACCCGTCGCAGTCCGCGGACCTGCTCGAAATGCTGCGGGACCTCAAGCCGCTGCCGAAAGTGCACTACTCCTGGCCGGTGCCCGACAAGCACCTGACCGCCCTCGATCCGCTCCTGTACGAGTACGCCCGCATCACCGGCGCGATCTCGCTTCGCGGCGAAACCGCGACGCGCCAGCAGATCGACGCGGCCGTCAGCGTCTGCTCGCGACTGAACCGTCGCAGCCCCGAAATCCGCGCATCGCTGGCCGTGCACTACTCGCCGTGGCACCGCGTCTTCCCCAAGGACATGCCCCCGACCGAACGCGGCCGCAAGCACATCGACGAAATGCGACGCATGCGTGAGCGGCTCGAGAACATCGCCGAGCGGGTCGCCTTCGCCAACTCGCTCGACAAGAGCGACGTGCAGGTCTCGGCCGTGATCTTCGACTGCGAACGCTTCATCGTGAAAGCGGACGACGACGCCTGGAACGATGCGATCCTCAGCAAGCACGAAGCCGCGGCCGACGCCGCCCGCCTGGTCTTCCCGAACGCGCGGCTCGAATGGTACGCCCGCGGCGCGATCGCGGCCGGCGCCTCCAAGTCGGGCTGGGTCCCCAACCGCAACTTCACGCTCCGCGAACCGGGCACGGCCTTCGCCTGCTCGCTCTACCGCGGCCCCGAGATCGGGCTGACCCGCGAGACCTTCCGGCGAACGGTCGCCCACGCCGACCAGCGCGGCGTCAAGGAAGTCACGCCCTGGGTCGCTCTCGCCTCGGGCTATCGCCGCACGCCCGGCACCTTTCAGAAGTTCAGTTTCGACTGGAACTACGATCTGATCTACTCGTGGATGCTCGGCGCCGAACTCAATCACCCCTGGTACGCACGACCGGAACAGCAGGCCCGCTTCGCCCCCTGGGACCGGGCCCGGGTCGTCATCTTCTACCCCGAACCGTTCGGCCGGTCCCCGCACTGGGGCAAGCACTTCGTCGCCTACTGCCGCGGAGCCGCCCGCGACGAGCGACTGCCCTGACGCACCTCCGCATTCAGGCTTCCAGGATCAGCGAACACTCGTCCCGCACCGCCTCGGCCGTCGCGGCATCGACCAGTCCCGCGATCGTGAAACTATCGCAGGCGTCCGCATGCGCGCCGCCCCGGGACACACGCACCGCGCCGGCCGGCCCGCCGCGGTCCTCGAACCGCCCCGCCTCCTGATACCGGATGGTCGTCACGAAGTAATGCTCCTCGCCCCGATCGACGGTGGCCCGCAGCACCGGCACGGCTTCCTTGTCGGCGTAGTAGCGCGACTCCCAGCCTTCGACCCGCGGCTCGATCTGCCCCCGCAGCATCTCCGGGACGCACGGCGAAAGCGCCCCCTGCTCGTCGCTCGCGAAGATGTCGACCACCACCCGCCCGCTCGGGAGCGGCGCGCTCCAGCTTGATCCCTGCGGCTGCCAGTCGGCCGCCCCGATCCGCCAACGCAGCGTCGACACGTGCCCGCGAGCCCCCGCCAGGTGATCGATCACCACGAAGCTGTCATCGATCCGCACGATCCGCCGCGTGTGCCGGCAGGCCGGCTTCAACCGCGTGTACCCGTCGTGCCGGCCGACGAAGTCCGCCACCCGCCCGGACCGGCTGAGTTCCGCCCGCATCACCCGCCCGCGCGTCCAGCGCAGCCAGAGGAAGCGCGGCCCGAGAATCATCTGGTCCTCGTCGTCGACCGTCACCGTGTTGTGCGCCGCCGTCGACTTGAAGTACTCCTGCAGCGGCTTGTCGCAGTAGTACGAGTACGACCCGGCGTCGCGGAACAGGTTCAGCCCGTCATACCACAGGTCCAGGTGCAGCATGTCCGCCTGCCCCGGACGATCGCGATGCGCGTGGCAGCGCGTCATGCCCCAGCAGCGGGCACCCTGGAACGTGTAGTATCCACCCTGCGGGGCCGACCAGCCCGGCGTCCGCCGCCGCGGCGTCACCTCCGCCGCCAGGCTTTCGGGGCCGAACAGCCACAGCATCTTCTCATCCCACGGACCGGCCGGGAAACACCGCGTCCCGTGCAGCCAGTAGTGGGCCGCCTGCGCCACCGGACGGAAATCCGTGTAGTCGCAGGTCGACAGCGGCAGCACCTGGGCGCCGTCGTTCATCCCGTAGTTCGGACACTGTCCGCTGTCCGGATCGATCATCTCGAGCAGGAAGGCCAGCGCCGGACGAGCCCGCTCGACCACCACCGCCGGCAGCGACGTCCCGCTGCTGCCCGCCAGCGCCGCCGCCCAGAGCAGGTCATCCAGCATCACCCGGTGATAGTTGATGCTGTTCTGCACGTACGAACCGTCGGCGGCCACCTGACGCCCGACCTCCGCCGCCAGGATCCGCAGGCCCTTGCCGCGCCACTGCGCCGCCCGCCGCAGTTCCGGAAACAGCAGCCCGATCGCCCACATCCCGATCGCTTCGCTGATCGCGTGGTTGTTCTTCTGGCTGCGGGCGTAGTTGATGTTCCCCTCGATGTGCCGGCCCGTGTACCAGACCAGTTGCGTCAGACGGTCCCACTGCGCCGCCGTCCGCCCGGCCGGCATCCGCGTGGCCGCCAGCAGCCAGGCGAACAGGCGGAACGTCGCCTCCTGCCCGCAGGCCCAGTTCGGCGTCAGCCCGTACGGATTCTGCTCATCCCACGCGTCCAGGCACGCCCACCAGGTCGCGTCCAGCCCCTCCGCCGGCGCGCGAACGTGCCCGCGGGTCAGGTGATACGCCCACGAGAACCGCGACGCTTCCCAGACGCATTTCAGATCGTCGTAGCGCGGATCGAACTGCTGGTACGTGCTCCAGTGCCGCGGCGTCGGCCAGGTCACATCGTGCAGCGGATCGCGGTTGAACTCGGGCGGAAAGCCGGACAGCGCGTAGTGCCGCCCGTACATCAGCATCCAGCCGTCACGCAACTGGTCGCTGACGTGGGTGACCCGCTGCCCCCAGGTCTCATCATCGGCCACCTGCGCCAGTTCGACCGGACCCACCGCGCCGCCGAACAGCGCCGCCCCGCGCCGCGCCCAGCGCTCCCCCGCCGAAGCCGGATCGTAGTCGTCGACGAACTGGCGACGCATCGCCTCGGCCGACAACGCGCCGCCCGGCAGCGCCCGCTGGCTGAGCCCCAGTCGCCCCTTCGCGATCTGCCAGACCCGCCGCGGCAGGTTGTCCCAGCCCAGCGCCTGCCCGATGTAGTACCAGCGTACGAAACGATTCATGCCTACAGGTATCCATCCGTTGGCAACCCGGCCGCCTCCGGAAACCGGAACCGGCTCGCCGGCACCGTCGCCGTCCGCCGCGGCAGACGCTCGGCCAGCACCTCCAGCAGCGGGTCAGCCATCACGAAGAACTGCCGTCCGTCTTCGAGCCGCTGCGGCCGCGGCCGAAGCGTTCCCGCCTGCAGCGCATCGACCGCCTCGAGCAGCGCCTCAACCGAAGCCCGCGCCGCCGCTCCGCGCCCGTGCGCCACGCTGTCCCATGCCGCACCCGGAATCGGATACGTGTGCACGATCGGACCCGTGTCGATCCCCGCGTCAACCTGGATTACCGCCACCTCGGGCGTCACCCCGTAGAGCAGCGCCCACTCGGCCACGTTCATCCCGCGGAAGGCCGGCAGCGGCCCGCCGTGCGCGTTCAGCACGCCCCCCGGGACCGCATCCAGCAGCGCCGGCCGCAGGATGCCACCGCCGGCGTAGACGACGCAGTCGATGCCCGCCGCGCGAACCGCCGCCAGCGCGGCCGGCTCGTTCAGATCATGCACCACCAGGTGCCGGGCTCCGACACCGCGACAGGCCTGCCGAAAGCTGCGACTGCGCACGTCGTTTTCGCGACAGTAGTCCTGCAGTGGCGCGACCTCCCCGCCGTAGGTGCTGCCCGGCCCGCCCGGCGTCAGCTTCGCCCGGGCCTTCTGCACCAGCTTCGCCGGCCCGATCTGCCGCAGGTAGAATCGCAGCCGCCGCCAGGTCCAGACCGAGACCTCGAGCCCCAGCCGAACCGTGCAGCCACGCCGCGCAAGCTGCTCGACCAGCGCGATCGCGTGCAGGCTGCGCCCGTATCCGGCCGTGACCGCTACCCGCACGATGCGTCCTCGCGCAGCGCCTCGACCTGGCGATCCGCCAGCAGCAGCGCATCGACGAAGAACTTGGTCGCCCAGTTGGGATACCGCATGGTCAGGTAGCGCCCCCAGAACGGTGTCGAACCCGGAATCGCCCCGCGCACGTTCGGGTCCGCGTGACGAATCCGCTGCGCCGCCAGCACCGGCTGGAGCGCCTTGCAGGCCGCACTCAACCAGCGCGGATCGGGCTGCGCCGCGTGGCAGCGCATCCAGAGCAGGGCAAGCTGGCAGTTGCCCGTCAGGCAGGTGTAGCCGTACCGCCCCTGCCAGGCCAGGTCATAGGCCCCCGCCAGCCGCCCGCGCAGTTCCAGCCGCCGCCGAAGCGTGTCCGCCGCGACGGTCGCCAGGTCGCGGTAACGCGACTCCTCCAGCAACCGCCCGCTCTCCCAGAACCCGCGCAGCGTGTACGCGATCGTGTGGGTGAAGGCCGGCGCGTCCGGCTTGAAGCCCCAGTTGCGGATCGCCCCGTTCGGACAGCGCCACCCGGCGATCGTCTCCAGCGCCGTCCGTGCCGCGCCCCGCACGTCCTCGTCCGGGCGACGCGCGGCCACCTCCAGCATCGGCCACGCCACCCGCGTGTAGTACGCCGGGCTGAACCCGTCCACGTACGCGTGGGCACCCCAGACCCCGCGCTCGCAATCCAGGTTCGCCGCCAGCCAGCGCGCCCCGGCGTGTGCGCCCGCCAGATACCCCTCGCGGCCGGTCTCGTCGAACGCGGCGCACAGCCCGAACAGCATCTGCCCGGTGTTGAAGATCGACGGGGCCGCCTTCCGCCCGCGGGTCACGTGGCTGCCCGGCAAAGCGCCGTCCGGATCCTGCAGCGACAGGATCCAGTCCGCCTGCCGCAGCGCGACCTCGATGCAGTCACGCCGCCCGCTCGCGTGCCCGTAGCGAATCAGCGTCGGAATGATGTAGCCGGTCGTCTCCGGGTACGGCCACATCCACCCCCGCAGCGGCCGGAACCAGCGCGAGTAGTAGACCGCCGAACCTTCCCCGCCGCAGGCCCGGATCGAGCGCAGCAGCCAGTCGATGCCGAGCGCGGCCCGCGTCCGCCAGAGATGCTGACAGGCGAGCGGCAAACGCGTTGTCTCGCTGGTGATGCTCAGGGGCAGGCGCCGCCGCTCAGGTCTCGGGGGTCAGGTGCATCCGCTGCCCGGTCCGGGCGGACTCGACGGCCGCGAAACTCGCCTCGGTGATCAGGTCGATCTGCTCGAACGGAATCGGCTGCTCCCCGCCCTGCTGCACCCGCTCCAGGAACAGCGCGATCTCGGCCCGGTGCCCCTTGTCCTGCCGCGAGGTCTTGCGGGTGAAGCCCGGCCAGCTCCAGCCCTGCAGCTTCCGCCAGTTGTCCAGCCGCAGCACGCGACCTTCGCTGAAGATCTCGACCTGCTCCTTCGGATAGGTCTTCGGCCCGTTCGCCCAGTAGTTCACGTTCGCGATCGATCCGTCCGCGAATCCCAGGATCATCGTCATCTTGTCCTCGGGAATCTCGGTCCGGTCCCGATCGAACATGATCGCCTGCACGCTGGTCACCGGCTGATTCACCAGGAACATCGCCAGGTCCAGGAAGTGACAGCCCTCGCCCACGATGCGACCGCCACCAACGGCCGGATCCTGGATCCAACTGTTGGCCGGAATCTCGCCGGCGTTGATCATCAGGTTCAGCGCCACCGGCTGGGCCCGCCCCTTCAGCAGCCGGGCGGCCTCGACCGCCAGCGGCGCGAACCGCCGGTTGAACCCGACCATCAGGTGCTGTCCGCTGCAGCGGGCGTAGACCTCGCGAACCTGCTGCAACTGCGCGCGGTCAATCGCCAGGGGCTTCTCGACGAAGACGTGCTTGCCGGCCTCGAGCGCCTCGCACACCTGCCGCGCGTGCGAACTGTGCCGCGTCGTGATGAAGACCGTGTTGATCTGCTCGTCGGAGAGAATCGTCCGGTAGTCGGTCGTCGTCGTCTCCGCCTCGGACTTGCGGGCCGCGTGCAGACCCGAGACACCCCCCGCGCTCGCGACCGACCTGACGTGCGCGCCGGCCGCCTTGATCGCCGGCAGCAGCATCAGTTTCGTGAAGTTCCCCGCCCCGATGACGCCGACCACCGGCCGGGCCGGATCCGCCGTCTTCGCTTCGGTCCGCGGAATCGCCACGACCCGCTGATCCGGCGTCCGGTCCTGCGGATAGTTCATCACCACGCCCAGCACGCTGCTGTCGTTGACGATCGCGTCGTAGGCGTCGGCCGCCTCGGCCTGCGGCAGGCTGCGGGTGATCAGCGGCGCAACGTCAAGCTGCCCGCTCTCCATCGACTCCAGCAGCGCCCGGAAGTTCCGCCCGACCGTCCACGGCACGTACGGCTGCGGATAGTCCTGCCCGCCCTCGTAGACCGGATCGTAACGCCCCGGACCGTACGCGCACGAAACCTGGAACGACAGCTCGCGCTCGTAGAAGTCGGCCCGCTGCAGGCTCAGGTCGACCACGCCGACCAGGATGATCCGCCCACGCTTGCGGCACATCTGCGCCGACTGGTGCATGATCGAATCCTTCTTGGCCGAGGCCGTGATCAGCACCCCGTCGACACCCCGACCACCGCTGAACGCCAGACCCGACTGCACCGGGTCGGCCCCCTCGGCGATCGAAACCGCCTCGGCCCCGAAGCTGCGGGCCAGTTCGCACCGCTGCGGATTGACGTCGATCCCCAGCACCTGGCAGCCGCTGGCACGCAGCAACTGCACCGAGATCAGCCCCAGCAGTCCCAGCCCGACCACCACGACAAGCCACGCCGCCCCACGAAACCGCGCGGCGGCGTGCGCAAGCCCTACTTGCGACCGCTTAAATAAGCCGCGAGCTTGGGGGCAAAGTAGGTCAGAATCATGTCGGCG
>JAUIEC010000011.1 GCA_030428945.1 Phycisphaerae bacterium
CCCCTGGCTCCGTGGAACTACTTCTCCGCGGAGTAGCGGGCGACGATGTCCTGGACGAGGCGGTGGCGGACGATGTCGACCTGGGCGAGGTGGTGAATCTCGGTGCCGGGGATGCCGCGGAGGCGGCGGATGGCGTCGGCCAGCCCGGAGGGTTGCTCGGGTTCGAGGTCGACCTGGCTGGCGTCGCCGGTGACGATCATTTTGCTGTGGTTGCCGAGTCGGGTCAGGAACATCAGCATCTGGGTCGGGGTCGAGTTCTGGGCCTCGTCGAGGATGATGATCGAGTGGTTCAACGTCCGGCCGCGCATGTAGGCCAGCGGGATGACCTCGACGACGTCGTTGACCATGAAGCGCTTGAGCTGGTCGAAGGTCATCATGTCGTGCATCGCGTCGAACAGTGGCCGCAGGTAGGGGTTGACCTTCTGCTGGAGGTCGCCGGGGAGGAAGCCGAGTCGTTCGCCGGCTTCGACGGCGGGCCGGACGAGGGCGATGCGTTTGACCTTTCCGATCTTGAGGAGGTGGACGGCGACGGCGACGGCGAGGTAGGTCTTGCCGGTTCCGGCGGGTCCGCTGCAGATGACCAGGTCGTTTTCGAGCATGGCGCGGACGTAGGCCTTCTGGCCGTCGGTCCGGGGGCTGATCGGTTCTCCGTTGAAGACGCGGATGGCGGCGGCGTCGGTGCTTCCTTCGGCCAGTTCGACCTCGCCGAGGATGTCCTCGACGATGGCGGGCTCGAGCAGGTCGGTTTCGGCCAGGGTGGCCTGGAAGCGTTCGAGGACGGCGGCGGCCTTGGCGACGTTGGCGGGTTCGCCGGTGATCCGGACGATCGCGTGCCGCGCATGGAGGCGGACGCCGAACGCCTGCCGGATACGGCGGAGGTTGGCGTCGCCCGGGCCGAACAAATCTGCCCGTTTATGTGGCTCGCGGAGTGTGACGGAGAGCTCCATGCGTGGTAGGCTACCCGGGCCCGGATTCGCTTGGCAACCAAGCGGGGCCCGGGCGGGATCTTGCGGGTGTCGGGAAAGCCGCCCAAAGCCTTGCAACGTCCGAAGCTGGACATACAATCTGGCCCGAGCGGAATGCGTCCGGGAGCTCCGGAGCGACACGCGTCCCCCCCCTTGGGTACCCGCCGCGGTGCTTGAGCTTGAGTGAAACTGAAGGAGTTGGCTCGTGAGCACAATGACGAAAGTGTTCGTCGTCCTGAACACCGTCCTCTCGATCGCCCTGTCCGTGCTGTTCATTGCCGGGGCATCGCAGTGGGGCAACTGGAAGGACCTGGTGCAGACTTACCAGACGGCTCGCGATGCCGCGATCACACACCGTCAGAACACCGAGGCGACGATGAACGCCGCCCTGGCGCTGAAGGACGAGGCGATCGCAAGCTGGCAGGGCCGGCTCCAGCAGACCGAGGCGCAGCTTGCCGACGCCGAGCAGAACCTGGCCGGCCAGTCCGAGCAGCTTGCCCTGGTCACCAACAAGCAGATGGCGGCCGAGGCGGCCCGAACGACGCTGCAGGAAATCCTGAACGTCCAGACGGGCGAACTGAAGAGCGTGCAGAAGCAGAACCAGTCGATGCTGGCCCAGAACATGGACCTGCAGGCCCGCAACAGCCGGCTGAACAGCCGCGTGCTCGAACTGACCACCGACGTGACGATCCTGACCGACGAACTGCGGAACATGCAGGAGAAGCTGTACGCGGCCCAGGGTGGCAGCGGCGGCGCCCTGCGGGCCGCGGCACCGGCCGCGTCGGGGCCGGATGAACTGGCGGTGGCGATGACCCGTCCGCCGGCCGTGGCCGGCGAGATCCGCGGCGAGGTGATTGAGGTCAACAACCGCTACGCGTCGATCAACGTCGGCGAGGCGGCGGGCGTGACGGCCGGGATGACGTTCATGGTCTATCGCGGCGGTGGCGAGTACGTGGCCGACCTGACGGTCGAGAAGGTTCGTCCGCGTCAGGCGGGCGGGCGCCTGTCGACGATGGTGCAGGGCAACGTGCGGGCCGGTGACCAGGTCATCTTCGGAATCGAGTAAGGGCGGAACGCGATGAGCATGCTGAGCACCCCGGGGTCCGGTCCGCAGCGGACCAGCGGCGAGAGCGACATCTATACCGCCCTGGCGGTGGTTGCATTCATGTTTGTTCTGGCCGCGACGATTTACGTCGGCTATAAGGTCCAGTCGTTGTTCGGCACATTGCTGCCCCCGCCCGGAAGCTGAGGCGGGGACCTTGAGGGCCCGCGCCGCAGTGACCTCGTCCACATATTCCGCAGCGCCTCGTCAGCGCCCAAGGATGGGAGCCTGACCAGTGTTTCTTCGTCGGCTCACCGGCCTCTTCAGTCTCGACATGGGTATCGACCTCGGTACCTGCAACACGCTTGTCTGCGTCAAGGGTGAAGGAATCGTCCTGAACGAACCTTCCGTCGTGGCCGTGCGCAAGGGGACCAACCAGGTTCTCGACACCGGCAACGGCAAGGCGGTCGGCGTGCTGGCCAAGGAGATGCTCGGGCGGACGCCGGAATCGATCACCGCGATCCGCCCGCTGAAGGACGGAGTCATCGCCGACTTCGACATCACCGAGGCCATGCTGGGATACTTCATCCGCAAGGTGCACGGCAATCGCGGCCTGGCGCACCCGCGGGTGGTGATCTCGGTCCCCTCGGGCATCACGGCCGTCGAGAAACGGGCGGTCTACAACAGCGCCGAGCGGGCCGGGGCCCGGCGGGTGTACCTGGTGGACGAACCGAAGGCGGCCGCGATCGGGGCCGGCCTGCCGATCCTCGAGCCGACTGCTTCGATGATCGTGGACATCGGGGGCGGAACGACCGAGGTGGCGATCCTGAGCCTGGGTGACATCGCGACCTGCACGTCGCTGCGGGTGGCGGGCGATGACATGGACGAGGCGATCGTCAGCTACATGCGGCGGACCTACAACCTGATGATCGGTCCGCAGACGGCCGAGAACATCAAGATCGGAATCGGTTCTTCGGCGGTCGAGGAGGACGGCGACCTGACGGTCGAGGTCAAGGGTCGCGACATGATCAGCGGCCTTCCGCGACGGGCGACGGTCAAGACCAGCGAGGTGCGCGAAGCCCTCAAGGAACCGATCGGGCACATCGTCGACGCGGTGCTGCACACGCTCGAGAAGGTCGAGCCGGAACTGGCCGCGGACCTGGTCGACAACGGGATTCACCTGGTCGGCGGCGGTGCCCTGCTCCGCGGGCTGGACGAGGTGCTGGCCAAGGCGACCGGGCTGGAAGTCAAGAGCGTCGACGATCCGCTGACCTGCGTGGCGCGCGGCACGAGCGAGTTCCTCGACTACCTCGACGAGTGGCACTCGACGCTGGAGTCCGACGAGGACGAGTACTGACGGGCAGCGTCCGCGGAAGGCCCGCATGCGTCTGAATCGCGTTTCCCTGTTTACCGTTCTGATGGTGGCCGCCCTGGTCACCGCCACCCTGCCGACCCGCTGGACCGCCTGGTCCGGCCGGGTGATGCAGCCATTGGCATGGGCCCAGTACCTGGGAGGCTGGCTGACGCGCCGCCCGGTGGAACTGGTCGAGGACCAGTTGCTGGAGGGACGGAGCGTGCCGCTGCGCGAGTACCTGGCGCTCGAGGACCAGCTTGCGGATCTGCGGCGGCAGTTGCGGCATCAGACCCTCAGCCTGCAGGCCCTGGGCGAGCGGATCGACGAGCTGACCGGGCTGCGGGACCAGTTGCGGGACGCCTCGGCCCGGATCATCTCGGCCCGGGTGCTGAGCGGCGACTCGAGTTCCGAACGCGAGACGCTGACGATCTCGGTCGGACAGTTGCGCGGCGTCGAGGTCGGGGACTGGGTCGTGGCCGGCCAGCGGATCGCGGACGCGTCGGCCACGGGTCGGGAGGTGGTCTGGCGGCAGTGGCTGGTCGGGCAGATCAGCGAGGTGCAGCCGCACGTCAGCCGGGTGCGGCTGGCGACGGACCGTTCGTTCGGTCCGATCCAGGTGGTGATCGGGCGGACGGGGGACGATGGGCGTCCGGTGCTGGCCGAGGACATCTGCGTGCTGCAGGGCCTGGGTGGCGGGCGGATGGTGATCCGGCAGGCGACGGAGGACTACCTGGCGGCGGGTTACACGTTCGCGGCCGTGCGGCTGCCGGCCGCGGTTCCGCTGGCGCTGACGATCGGGGAGCTGACGGCGAGCCGGGTGCGGACGGATTCGCCGATGCATCATGACCTGGAACTGCACCCGCCGGGCCGGGTGGCGAGTCAGACGATGGCGTACGTGCTGCGGTTTGACTGAGCAGGAACAGGGAGCCAGGGAGCCAGGAAGCTTAGCGCAAATGAGCTGCCAGGGCCGTGAAAAGGTGGAAGTGTGAAGGAGTGAAAGAGGGCGGTTTCGCGACGTTCTTCCCTCTTTCACTCCTTCACTTTTTCACGGCGGCAACAAGGCGATTGGATCCTTCAAACAGAACCTGGGCGAGGTATCCGGGATGCGGGCGGACGACGGCGAGCTGTTGCGGGCGTTTCTGGCGGGCCGGAGTGTGGCGTGTCCCTCGTGCGGGTATGACCTGCGGGGGCTGACCGGGGCGGCCTGTCCGGAGTGCGGGCGGCAGCTTTCGCTGTCGGTGGCAGGGGTCGAGCAGCCGCTGGGGCCCTTTGTCGCGATCCTGATGGCATCCATGCTGACGACGGGGATGGGGCTCCTGTTCCTGAATGCGGTGGTCGTCTGGGGATGGCCGCCAAACGTCTACGAGACCGCGGTCACCTTCTCGCTGGCAGCTTCCGGGATCAACATCGTCGCCGCGGGGCTGCTGATTCGCCGGCGGGAGCGTTTCCTCGGGCTGGCGCGACCTGTCCAGGTGAGGTGGGCGGTGGCAATCGGGCTGCTGCAGGCGGTCGTGCTGGCGTTGGGAAACTGGTTCTGGCCCTGGTGAACCCCCCTCGGGTCCGAAATTGCGGCGGGTCTTCTTGACGCGATCTGAGCGCGTGGTACACTTGCCCGTCTCGGCCCATTTTGCGTGGACTACTGGGGTTGTAGAAACAGCGAACCGTCCCGGAGCCGAGCGGGGCGACGAGCAAGTGCCGTAAGACGGGACGATTGCGCTATGGCTGGAGAGAGAATTCGCATCCGAATGGAAGCGTACGACCATCGGTCGCTGGACGCTTCGGCGCTCGAAATCGTCGATCAGGCGAAGCGGACGAGCGCCAAGGTCCGTGGTCCGGTGCCGCTGCCGACGCGGATCGAGCGTTTCACGGTGCTGCGTGGCCCGCATATTGACAAGAAGGCCCGCGAGCAGTTCGAGATGCGGACGCACAAGCGCGTGATCGACATTTTCGAGCCGACGGCGCGGACGGTGGAGGCGCTGAACCGCCTCGTGGTACCCGCAGGCGTCTTCGTGAAGATCAAGGCCTGACTCGGTTTCCGGGTCAGGTTTTTTGTTGGCAGGCATGCGGCCGTGGCCGCGTGAGGAGTTGACGGATGTTTCCGGCCATCTTGGGCAGAAAAATCGGCATGACGCAGGTCTTCGACGCGAAGGGCAAGCGGACCTCGGTCACGCTGGTCGAGGCGGGACCGTGCGTGGTGCTGCAGGTGAAGAAGGCGGACGGCGCCGACGGCTACGACGCGTTGCAGCTTGGTTTTGACGACCGCAAGCCGCACCGTTCGACGAAGCCGGAGATCGGTCACGCCAGGCAGGCGTCGACGGGTCCCAAGTACTTTGTCCGGGAGGTCCGCCTGGCGGGTCCGGCCGAGCACGAGATCGGCGCGACGATCGGCGTGGACGCGTTCGCCGAGGGCGAGGTCAAGTGGGTCGACGTGGTCGGGACGAGCAAGGGCAAGGGTTTCCAGGGCGGCATGAAGCGTTACGGCTTCGGCGGCCAGCCGGCCTCGCACGGTGTTGAGCGGAAGCACCGTTCGCCGGGTTCGATCAACGGGCACGCGACGGACCTGGGTGGCGGCCGGATCAAGAAGGGCAAGCGGATGGCGGGTCGCACGGGCGGGAAGCGTTCGACGATTCGCTGCCAGGAGCTGGTGGCGGTGGATGCGGAGCACAACCTGCTGCTGATTCGCGGCGGGATTCCGGGTCCGAAGGGTGGCTACGTCATGGTCCGCAAGGCTCTGACGAAGGAATAGAAGATGCTGGCGATTCCGATTTACGACGAGGCGGGCAAGAAGGTCGGCGACGAGTCGCTGGACGCGGCCCTGCTGGGTGGTGACGAGCTGAACACGCACCTGCTGAAGCAGGCGATCGTGATGTACCACGCCAACCGGCGTCAGGGCACGGTCGCGCAGAAGACGCGGGCGGAGGTGGACGGTTCGAGCCGCAAGCTGTACCGGCAGAAGGGAACGGGTCGGGCCCGGATGGGCAATGCCCGCCAGCCGGTCCGGCGTGGCGGCGGCAACGCCTTCCCGCGGAAGAACCGGGACTTCGGGCAGGCGATGCCGAAGAAGATGCGTCGTCTGGCCCGCAACCAGGCGGTGCTGGCGAAGATCCGCAGCGAGCAGGCGGTGATCGTCGAGGGGCTGGACTTCGAGGCCCCGAAGACCAGGCGGATGGCGGCGGCGCTGGCGGCGCTGAAGGTCGAGCGGGGCTGCGTGCTGGCGCACTCGGGCGACGAGCGGAACCTGCACCTGAGCAGCCGCAACCTTCCGCGGACCGAGCTGATGCACGTACGTGAGCTGAACGCGGGCGACATTCTGGCCCGGCGGCAGTTGGTCTTCACCCGCAAGGCGTTCGACGCCTTCCGGACGCAGTTGAGCAGCCAGGACGACGCGTAATGGATATCTACCAGACGATCATTCGGCCGGTGATTACCGAGAAGTCGACGATGCAGAGCGACTTTCACTCGGATTTCCGGGGTGGCGCGTACACCTTCGAGGTGCACCCGGACGCGAACAAGGTGCAGATCCGGGACGCGGTCGAGAAGATCTACCGGGTGAAGGTGCTGGGCGTCCGGACGCTGAACAAGTCCGGGAAGCTGCGGCGTTTCCGGCAGTCTTTTGGGAAGAGCAAGGCGACCAAGCGTGCGGTCGTGGTGCTGGATTCGAACAGCGCGATCGACCTGTTCTGACGCAGGGCCAAGCAGAGGACGGATGACCGATGGGCGTCAAGATCTACAAACGAACCTCCGCCGGGCGGCGCAACGCGAGCGTCAACGACTACGCGGAGATCACGCACAAGCACAAGAACCGTCCGGTCAAGAGCCTGACCAAGCGGATCGCCAAGACGGGCGGGCGGAACCATCACGGCAAGATCACGTCGTGGAACCGGGGCGGCGGCAACAAGCGGCTGTACCGGATCATCGACTTCAAGCGGCGGAAGGACGACATGGTCGCGGAGGTGCTGGAGATCCAGTACGACCCGAACCGGACCTGTCACATCGCCCTGCTGCAGTACGCCGACGGCGAGAAGCGCTACATCCTGGCCCCGCTGGGCCTGAAGGCCGGCGACAGCGTCGAGAGCGGCGAGAAGGTCGAGCCGAAGATCGGCAACACGATGCCGCTCTCGGGCATTCCGGTCGGGATGGACATCCACAACATCGAGATGATGGCCGGCCAGGGCGGCAAGCTGGTGCGGACCGCGGGCGGATCGGCCCGGCTGATGGCCCGCGAGGGCAAGTGGGCGGTGATCGAGCTGCCGAGCAAGGAAATGCGGCGCGTGCGGGTCGAGTGCCGGGCGACGATCGGCCAGATCGGGAACCCGGACCACCAGAACGTGCGTCTGGGCAAGGCCGGCAAGAGCCGGCACCTGGGTCGTCGGCCGCACGTGCGTGGCAAGGCGATGAACCCGGTGGCGCACCCGCTGGGCGGTGGTGAGGGTCGCAGCAACGGCGGACGTCACCCGTGTTCGGCGTGGGGTCGCCCGGCGAAGGGTGGTCGCACGCGGAACCCGCGGGCGCGTTCGAACCGTCGGATCATCCGGCGGCGGAAGAGCAAGCTGTACGGGATCGTGAAGCTGCGTCGCAAGAAGTAGCGGAGAGGAAGGCGAGATGTCGCGAAGTTCGAAGAAAGGCCCGTACGTTGACGAGCGTCTCTACCGGAAGGTGGAGAAGGCGACGGCGGAAGGCAACAACGCTCCGATCAGGGTCTACGCGCGGTCCTGCACGATCGTTCCGGAGTTCATCGGTCGGACGTTCGACGTGCACAACGGGCGCGTGTTCATCAAGGTGTATGTGACGGAGGACATGGTGGGTCACAAGATGGGCGAGTTCTCGCCGACCCGCAGTTTCCGTTCGCATACGGCCCGCGAAGCGAAGAAGTAAGAGAGGCGCAGGAAGATGGCCTGGATGGCAAAACACCGTTACGCGCGGATTTCGGAGCGGAAGGCCCGCCTGGTGGCGGACCTGATCCGAGGCCTGCCGGCCAACGAGGCGGTGCAGGTTCTGGAGTTCACGCACAAGCGGGCGGCGGTGATGGTCAATCGCGTGCTGCAGAGTGCGATGGCGAGCGCGAACGAGCAGGAGGCCAACATGGGTCGCCTGGTCGTGTCGGAGGCGCGGGTCGATCCGGGTCCGATCATCAAGCGGTTCCGTCCGAAGGACCGTGGTCGGGCGCATGCGATCCAGAAACGGACGAGTCACATCGTCGTGTCCGTGGACGAGGGATAGCCAGTGGGACAGAAGTGTCATCCAATCGGGTTCCGGGTGGGCATCACCGAGGGCTGGAAGTCGCGCTGGTACGCGCCGAAGCAGAGCTTTGGCGAGTTCCTGGTCGAGGACGAGCGGATTCGGCGGTACATCAACCGGGCGTTGAACGAGCGGCCGCCGTTCGCGGGGATCTCGCGGGTCGAGATCGAGCGGACGCGTGACGAGGTCAAGGTGATCCTGCACACGGCCCGTCCGGGGGTGGTGATCGGCGCCAAGGGTGCCGAGGTCGACAAGCTGCGGGAGAAGCTGGAGGACCTGATCCAGCGGCGGGTGAACGTCTCGATCGTCGAGGTGAAGAACCCGGACCTGGACGCGCGGCTGGTGAGCGTCGGGATCGGCGAGCAGTTGAAGAAGCGCGGCAGTTTCCGGCGGATCATGAAGATGCGCTGCGAATCCGCGATCGCGAACGGAGCCAAGGGCGTCAAGATCATCTGTTCGGGCCGGCTGGCGAACGCCGAGATGGCCCGGACCGAGACGCAGATGCTGGGCTCGATTCCGCTGCAGACGCTGCAGGCGAACGTGGACTACGCGGTGCATCACGCGGTGACCAAGGTCGGGACGATCGGGGTCAAGGTCTGGATTTACAAGGGTATGTACGGCGAAGAGGAAGTCACGCGACCGGAAGGTGGCGGGTACCGTCGCCGGGTCCGGCGCTGATCTTGCAGCGTGCGTGAAGGAGAGTAGCCGATGCCGGCGAATATGCCACGCCGCGTGAAGTGGCGGAAGCAACAGAAGGGTCGCAACCGGGGCAATGCCTGCCGGGGCAACAAGGTCACCTTCGGTGACTACGGTCTGCAGTCGCTCGACAACGGTCGCGTGAATTCGCGGCACATCGAGGCGGGCCGGATCGCGGCGACGCACTACCTGCAGCGTCAGGGCCGGGTGTACATCCGGATCTTTCCGCACAAGCCGATCAGCAGCAAGCCGCTGGAAACGCGGATGGGCAAGGGCAAGGGCGAGACGGACATCTGGACCGCGCTGGTCAAGCCCGGCACGATGCTGTACGAGCTGAGCGGGGTGACCGAGGAGATCGCCAAGGCGGCCCTGCTGCGGATTGCCCACAAGATGCCGGTGCGGACGCGCTTCGTCGTCCGGCGGAACGAGCGTTAGGGGACCAGACAGTGAAGACCGAACAAGTCCGGGCGATGAAGAACGACGAGCTGCACAACGAGCTGGAACGGCTGCGGCGCGAGTTGTTCGATCTGCGGGCCCAGGCGGTGACCGAGAAGCTGGCGGATCCGACCCGGCTGGGCAAGACCCGGCGGACGGTCGCCAGGATTCTGACCGTGCTGCGTGAGCGTGGTGAACGGGACGTGGAACAGAAGCAGGCCGCGCTGACCGCGCAGGCCGCGCGGCGTTAGCCGGATGGATGGTGCAAGCATGACAGAGCAGAGCAGCCCGCGGCGACAGCGTCCGACGCAGACCGGGGTGGTGGTGTCGGACGGCCGCGACAAGACGGTGACCGTCCAGGTCAACTTCCAGGTCCGGCACGCCAAGTACGGCAAGTATCTTCGTCGGCGGACCAAGTACCAGGTGCACGACGAGAAGAACGAGGCCCGTCTGGGTGACCGGGTCGAGATCGGGGCCTGTCGTCCGATCAGCAAGAGCAAGAGCTGGCGGCTGGTGCGGATCGTGGAAGCGGCCCCGCGGGAAGGTGTGGCATGATTCAGAGCTATACCGAGCTGGACGTGGCGGACAACACGGGTGCCAAGCGGGTCGAGTGCATCCAGATCCTGAAGGGCAGCAGCGGACGGCACGGCAAGCCGCGGCTGATGACCGGGGGCGTGGGTGACATCGCGGTGTGCGCGGTCAAGGCCGCCCTGCCCTCCGGTGACATCAAGAAGGGTGACAAGGTCCGGGCGGTGATCGTGCGGACCAAGTACCCGACGCGACGTCCGGACGGGACCTACGTGCGGTTTGACAGCAACGCGGTGGTGATCCTGGACGGCGACGGCAATCCGCGCGGCAGCCGGGTGTTCGGGGCGGTGGCCCGCGAACTGCGTGAGAAGAACTTCACGAAGATCATCTCGCTGGCTGAGGAGGTCTGGTAGACATGGCAGCGCGGATCCGGATAGACGACATTGTCGAGATCATCTCGGGCGCCAACAAGGGTGCCCGCGGCAAGGTGCTGAAGATCGACCACGACCGGCAGCGGCTGGTGGTCGAGGGCGTCAACATGGTGATCAAGCACGTGCGTCGCAACCAGCAGCAGCCGCGGGGCGACCGGGTGCACAAGGAAGCGCCGATTCACATGAGCAACGTACAGCCGATCGATCCGAAGACCGACAAGCCCACGCGGGTGCGGTTCGAGGTCGAGCGTGACGCGCAGGGCCAGGTGCTGGCCAAGCGGCGGATGAGCGTCGGGGGGACGCTGATCAGCGACGTGACGCGGTCCGGCAAGGGTGGAGAGTGACGATGGCCCGCCTGGCGGAAAAGTACAAGACCGAGGTGCTCGGGACGCTTCGCGAGGAGCTGAAGGAGAGCAACCCGATGGCCCTGCCGCGGCTCGACAAGATCGTGCTGTCGATGGGCCTGGGCCGCGCGGTGCAGGAATCGAGCACGAAGGCGGTCGAGAACAAGCGCTTCACCGAGGCGATCGACCAGATGACGACGATCTCGGGTCAGAAGCCGCTGGTGACCAAGGCCAAGAAGAGCGTTTCGAACTTCAAGGTCCGCGAGGGATACGACGTGGGGCTGAAGGTGACGCTCCGCGGGGCCCGGATGTGGGAGTTCCTGGACCGGCTGGTGGCCCTGGCGATCCCGCGTGTCCGCGACTTTCGCGGGCTGAACCCGAACAGTTTCGATGGTCGCGGCAACTACTGCATGGGCCTGACCGAATGCGGCGTGTTCCCCGAGGTGAACCCCGACAAGGTCAACTACCAGCAGGGACTCAACATCGCGATCTGCACGACCGCCAAGAACGACGTGGAAGCCCGCCAGCTGCTGACGCTGCTGGGGGTCCCCTTCCGCACCTAGAGGAACCGGCACATGGCTCGACTGGCACTGGTATTGAAACAGAAGCGCACGCCGAAGTACGCGGTTCGCCGCTACAACCGCTGCGAATTGTGCGGCCGCCCGCGTGCGGTGTACCGCAAGTTCCGGATCTGCCGGATTTGCTTCCGGAACCTTGCGCACGAGGGTCGGATCCCGGGTGTGCGCAAGGCGAGCTGGTAGGAGAGCGCGATGGCGACATCGGACCCGATCGCAGACATGCTGACCCGGATTCGGAACGGAAACCGGGCCGGCATGAAGAAGGTGAACGTCAAGCGCAGCAAGGTCTGCCTGGGGATTGCCCGGGTGCTGCGGGAAGAAGGCTACATCATCGATTTCGCGGAGATCGATGACGCGAACCAGGGCGAGATCCGGATCGAGCTGAAGTACGGTCCGCGGGGCGAGAAGGTGCTCGGCGACGTGCAGCGCTTCAGCCGCCCCGGCCGACGCGTCTACAAGGGCGTCGGCGAGTTGCCGCGGGTTCTCGACGGTCTGGGAATTTCGATCGTCTCGACCAGCCAGGGCGTGCTGAGTGATCGGCAGTGCCGGACGCAAAAGGTCGGAGGCGAAGTCCTCTGCACGGTGTGGTAAAGCGATGTCGCGGATAGGCAACAAGGCGATCCCCGTTCCGAGCGGGGTGACGGTCAACATCTCGGGTCCGGCCGTGAAGGTCTCGGGTCCGAAGGGCAGCCTGGACTGGACGCTTCCGGCCCCGATCGAAGCGGGCCTGGACGGCAGCGACGTGGTGGTCAAGCGGGCCGACAACCAGCCGCGCAGCAAGGCGCTGCACGGGCTGAGCCGGGCCCTGGTGGCCAACATGATCGAGGGTGTCCACAAGGGCTACGAGAAGAAGATGGAGATCTACGGCACGGGCTACGGCTGCAAGCTGGCGGGCAAGCAGTTGTACCTGAACGTCGGCTTCATGGGCCGCGGCTTCGGCAAGCCGGCCCAGTTCATGGTCGACATTCCGGCCGGGCTGACGGTGACGGTCGAGAACGAGGCGGCCCGCGGCGAAAGCGATCCGGCCCGTTTCACGGTGACCGGGATCGACAAGCAACTGGTCGGGAACTTCTGTGCCGAGGTCCGCAAGCTGCGGAAGCCGGAGCCGTACAAGGGCAAGGGCATCCGCTATCACGGTGAACAGGTCCGACGCAAGGCCGGCAAGGTCTTCGCCGGCGGCGGATAAGGACGAGGGACGTCATGAGAGCAATCCGGATCAAGACACTGCGCCAGGCACGCCGCGTGAAGCGGGTCCGCAAGACGATCAGCGGTACGCCGCAGCGTCCGCGGCTGAGCGTCTGGCGTTCGAACAAGAACATCGAGGCCCAGATCATCGACGACCTGTCGGGCCGGACGATCTGCGCGGCGTCGAGCCGGGCGAAGGATCTCCGGGACGCGGTCGGCTACGGCGGCAACGTCAAGGCGGCGGTCGAGATCGGCAGGACGATCGCCGAGCGGGCCAAGAGCGCCGGGGTGGCGGAGGTCGCGTTCGATCGTCGCGGGCGCAAGTATCACGGTCGCATCAAGGCCCTCGCGGACGCTGCCCGCGAAGCCGGTTTGAAGTTCTAAAGGTAGGACCGCAATGGCACAGCAGGGACAGGGACAGGGACCGGGTGGTCGCGGCAAGCCGCGTCGGCGTGGCGGACGCGAGGAAGTCAACGACGGCCTGGATGACAAGTTGGTCAAGCTTTACCGCTGTGCGACGGTGGTCAAGGGTGGTCGCCGCTTCTCGTTCGGCGCCCTGGTCGTGGTCGGAGACCGCAAGGGCCGCGTGGCCTACGGCTACGGCAAGGCCAACGAGGTTCCGATCGCGGTCGAGAAGGCGATCAAGGCGGCCAAGCGCGACCTGAGCGCCGTGCCGCTGCGGGGCACCTCGATCCCCCACCGCATCACCGGCCGGTTCGGCGCCAGCAAGATCCTGCTGATCCCGGCCAGTCCGGGTACGGGCGTGATCGCGGGCGCGGCGGCCCGGACGGTGCTGGAACTGGCGGGCGTCAAGGACGTGCTGACCAAGTCGTACGGCTCGAACAGCCCGAAGAACCTGATCAAGGCGACCCTGAACGGGCTGGAGCGTCTGCGGACGCGGGCCCAGGTCGAGGAACTGCGGGGCGTGGCGATGGACATGCCGCCCGAGCCGGATCCGATCGAAGTGAAGAAGGAAGCCGCGGAAGCGGTCGCCGTCGCGGTCGAGGCGGCCCCGGCCGCGGAAGCGAAGGCCGCTCCGGACACCCCGCCCGCGGGCGAAGCGTCCGGCCAGCCGGAGGGTGATGCCTGATGATGGAGCACGAGATTACCCGCGAAGCCGGGGCCCGCAAGCGTCGCAAGCGGGTCGGGCGCGGCGAGGCCAGCGGCTGGGGCAAGACCTCGGGCCGCGGGCACAAGGGATACAAGCAGCGCAGCGGCGGTGGTCCGCACGCCCTGCACGAAGGCGGCCAGATGCCGATCTACCGGCGGATGCCGAAGGTCGGTTTCTCGAACGTGCAGTTCGCGGACGTGATCGAGACGATCAACCTGCGCGACCTGAACCGCTTCGCGGACGGCGCGACGGTCGACCTGGCGGCGCTGAAGGCGGCCGGCCTGATCAAGGGCAACGGCTGGGTCAAGCTGCTGGCGACCGGCAAGCTCGAGAAGAAGCTGACGATCGAGGCGCACGCCTGCAGCGCGGCCGCCCGCGCGGCGGTCGAGAAGTCGGGTGGCACGCTGCAGCTTCTGGAGCGTCGCGATCCGGCCGCCCTGGCGAAGGCCAAGCGTTTCAGTGCGAAGAAGGCGACGACCAGGCGTGAGCGGGTATCGCGTCTGGCGAAGAAGAAGGCCGGCAAGACCGCCGAGTAGAGCAACTCGATGATTCGCGCTTTCATGAATGTCTTTCGCATTCCGGACCTGCGGAACAAGGTGCTGTTCACGCTGGGGATGCTGATGGTCTACCGGATCGGGTTCTACGTGCCGATTCCGGGGATCGATCAGGAAGCCCTGTCGACGCACTTCAGTGCCGTGGGCGGCGGAGCCGCCGAGCAGGCGGTCGAGCTGTTTGCGATGTTCACCGGCGGTGACCTGGGCCAGAGTACGATCTTCGGCCTGGGGATCATGCCGTATATCAGTGCGTCGATCATTCTGCAGATCCTGGTGACGGTGGTGCCGGCGCTGGAGAAGCTGCAGAAGGAAGGCGAGAGCGGTCGTCGCAAGATGATGGAGTACACCCGCTACGGCACGGTCGGGTTGTGTTTCATCCAGGCGATCTTCTGGCTGTTCTACCTGAATCGCAACGGGCTGGTGTATCCCGACTTCGCGGGGACGCTCTCGTTCACGATGATGGCGATCCCGGGGCTGATGGTCGGGACGCTGCTGCTGATGTGGATCGGCGAGCAGATCGACGAGTACGGGGTCGGCAACGGGATCAGTCTGATCATCATGGCCGGCATCATCGTGCAGTTGCCGACGGTCTTCATCGAGATCTTCCAGGGTCTGAACCTGAGCGGGACGGCCCGGGGCGGCGCGATGGGGCCGGAGAAGGTGCTGTTCCTGATCGTCTCGTTCGTCGCGGTGGTGGCCAGCGCGATCCTGATCACGCAGGCCCAGCGGCGGATTCCGATCCAGCAGGCCAAGCAGGCCCGCGGCCGGCGGGTGGTCGGCGGCGCGAAGCACTTCATTCCGCTGAAGGTCAACCACGGCGGCGTGATGCCGATCATCTTCGCCAGTTCGTTCCTGCTGCTGCCGGGCTGGCTGTTCGGCGGTGCCTGGCGTGCGGGGATCTGGCCGGAGGGGTTCTGGTACAAGATGACGGAGTTCTCGGCGCCGGGCTCGTTCATGTACACGCTGATCTACATCGCGATGGTGTACATCTTCGCCTACTTCTGGGTGTCGATTCAGTTCCAGCCGAAGGAAATGGCGAATCACCTGCGGGACATGGGTGCGTTCATCCCGGGGCTGCGTCCGGGCAAGCGGACGGCGGACTACCTCGAAGCGGTGATGGAGCGGATCACGTACGTCGGGGCGGGTTTCCTGGCGATCATCGCGGTGATCCCGACGATCGTGGCGGTGCAGATGCAGATCCCCTTCCGGATCTCGGCGTTCCTGGGCGGGACGGGGCTGCTGATCGTGGTCAGCGTGGCCCTGGACCTGATCCAGCGTCTCGAGGCCAACCTGGTCATGCGGAATTACGAGGGGTTCCTGCCGCCGGAAAGTGGTGGCGCGACCCGAGGCAGGTAGGCTGATGGCCCGACCGCGACTGATCTTCCTCGGCCCGCCGGGAACCGGGAAAGGGACCCAGGCGGCGCGGATGGCGACGCGGTACAACCTGACGGCCTGTTCAAGCGGCGACGCGTTGCGGGACGAGATCCGCGAGCAGAGCGAGATCGGCCGGCAGGTCAACGAATACGTCGAGTCGGGGACGCTGGTTCCCGACGAGCTGATCACCGACGTGATGCTGGCGGCGATCGACAAGTTCCCGGAGTCCAGCGGGTTCATCCTGGACGGGTTTCCGCGGACGGTGCCGCAGGCCGAGAGCCTGGCGGTCGGGATGGAGAAGCGGTCGCTGCCGCTGGACGGGGTGCTGGACTTCCAGCTCGATCATCGCAAGATCATCGAGCGGATTACCAGCCGTCGGATTTGCAGTAACTGCAATCGGACGTATAATTTGCTGTTTATGCCGCCGGCGGTGGCCGGGCAGTGTGACGCGTGCGGGCACAAGCTGCTGCAGCGGGTGGATGACTGCGAGGACGTGATTGCGACGCGTCTCGCGACATACGAGGAATTGACGGTTCCGCTGGTTTCGTACTACACGACCCGGAACCTTCTGCATCGGATCGACGCGGACGCGGCCCCCGACCAGGTGGCGGAGGCGGTCGCGGCGGTCATTGACAGATTGCTGGAGTCCTGATGGGCCACGGCGGACGCCGGATCGTGTTGAAGAGCCCGCGCGAGATCGAGTTGATGCGCGCGGCGGGCGGCGTGGTGGCCGAGGTTCTCGCGGCGATCGCGGAGCGGATTCGTCCGGGCGTTTCGACGTCGGAACTGGACGAGGTCGCGACGCGGATGATCGCGGACGCGGGCGGCGAGGCGCTGTTCCGCGGGGTCGAGAACCCGCAGGCGAGCTTCCCCTTCCCCGCGAGCATCTGCTCGTCGGTGAACGAGGAGGTCGTGCACGGGATTCCGGACGAGCGTCCCCTGGCCGAAGGGGACATCGTCAGCGTGGACTGCGGCGTCCGGTTGAAGGGTTACTGCGGTGACTCGGCCCGGACGTTTTCGGTCGGCCGGATCGCGCCGGACGTTCAGCGTCTGCTGGACGTGACGCGTGAGACGCTCGAGATCGCGATCCGCGAGGCCCGGGCGGGCCGGATGTGGAGCGAAGTGGCGGCGGCGATGCAGCGGCACGTCGAGGCGGCCGGCTTCGGAGTGGTGCGTGAGTTCGTCGGCCACGGGATCGGTCGCGAGATGCACGAGGAACCGAAGGTTCCGAACTACGTCGATCGCAACGGTCAGGACTTCCGCCTGGTGGCGGGGATGACGCTGGCGATCGAGCCGATGGTGACGGCGGGTCGTCCGCGGGTTGATTTCCGGGACCCGAAGGAAGGCTGGTCGGTGGTGACGGTGGATCGCAGCCCGGCGGCGCATTTCGAGCACGTCGTGGCGATCGGGCCGGACGGGTCGGACGTGCTGACCCTGGGCGGTTGAGCCGCGGCAGCGAAGAGAGGTTGGAGACGATGAAGGTACGAAGCAGCGTCAAGCGAATCTGCGAGAACTGCAAGATCATCCGGCGCAAGGGAGTCGTGCGGGTGATCTGCACGAACCCGCGGCACAAGCAGCGCCAGGGCTAACAGGGCAAAAGGAAGCGACGGATGCCACGTATTGCGGGTGTTGACATTCCGAATGACAAGCGGATCGATGTCGCGTTGACACGGATCTACGGGATCGGGCTGTACACGGCCCAGCAGATCCTGGGAACGGCGCGGATCGAACTGGAAGTGCGGGCCGGCAAGCTGAGCGAAGACGAAGTCAGCCGGATCGCCAACATCATCGAGAACGACTACGTGGTCGAGGGTCAGTTGCGGCGGACGCTGCAGCAGAACATCGCCCGCCTGCGCGACATCCGCTGCCATCGCGGCCTGCGGCACATCCGCGGGCTGCCGGTGCGTGGCCAGCGGACGCGGACGAACGCCCGCACGCGGAAGGGACCGAAGAAGACGGTCGCCGGGAAGAAGAGCGTCAAGGAAATGCGGTAACCCCCCGCAGGGAGTCAGCCAACGTGGCCAAGCCAGCCAAGCGTAAAGTCAAGAAGAACGTCGCCCGGGCGATTGCCCACATCAAGGCGACCTTCAACAACACGATCATCACGATCACCGACGTGAACGGTGACACCATCTGCTGGGCTTCGTCCGGCTCGGTGTCGCTCGGCGGCGGTGAGAAGAAGTTCAGCGGTGCCCGCAAGAGCACCCCGTTCGCGGCCCAGCGGGCGGCCCAGTACTGCGCCGGGGAAGCCAAGAAGCACGGCGTGCTGGAGATGGACATCAAGGTCAAGGGCCCCGGCGCCGGACGCGAGTCGGCCATGACCGCCCTGCAGGCGGCCGGGATCCGGATTCAGTCGATCGAGGATGTCACGCCGATCCCGCACAACGGTTGTCGGCCGCGGAAGAAGCGGAGGGTCTGATCGATGGCACGCTACACCGGACCGACGACGCGGCTCTCACGCCGCGAGGGCGTCAACCTGATGCTCAAGCCGATTCGCGACCTGAGCGGCAAGATGCCGCTGGAACGCGAGTACAAGAACTACCCGCCCGGGATGCACATCTGGCGGCGGAGCAAGACCAGCGAGTACGGCATCCGCCTGCGCGAAAAGCAGAAGGTCAAGCGGTACTACGGGGTCCTGGAGAAGCAGTTCCAGCGCTACTTCAAGATGGCCGAGCGGTCGAAGGACAACACCGGCATCGAACTGCTGCGCCTGCTCGAGCGGCGGCTGGACAACGTGGTCTACAAGACCCGCTTCATCGCCGGCCGGCGCGGCGCCCGCCAGGCGATCGCCCACGGGCACGTGACCGTCAACGGCCGCAAGGTGGACATCGCCAGCTACCTGGTGAACGCCGGCGACAAGATCGCGATCCGCAAGTCGGACCGCAGCGAGAAGTACGCCCGGGCCCAGATGCAACTGCTCGAAGGGGTCAGCGAGCCGCGCCCGCAGAGCTGGCTGTCGGCCGACCCGGAGAAGCTGGAAGCGACCGTGGTGGCCCTGCCCGAGCGGGACGACGTCCTGATCCCGGTGGAAGAACAGCTGATCGTCGAGTTCTGCTCGCGATAAACATTGGACCTTTCGCAAGGAAGCTACTATGCGGATTCGATGGCGTGGCCTGGAACTGCCGACCCGCGTGATTCGTGACGAGAACGTCAGCAACGAGGTCTTCGGCCGCTTCTCGGTCGAGCCCTTCGAGCGTGGCTTCGGCACGACGGTCGGCAACAGCCTGCGACGCATTCTGCTGTCGAGCCTCGAGGGTTCGGCCGTCACGCATGCCCGGATCGCCGGTGCGGACCACGAGTTCTGCACGCTCAAGGGGATCCTCGAGGATGTCACCGACATCATCCTGAACATCAAGTCGCTGGTCGTGAACGTCGACGGCGACGAGCCCCGCCGCCTGCGGATCGAACACAAGGGCAAGGGCGAGATCAAGGCCGGCGCCTTCGAGTGCGAGAACGGCGTCGAGGTGGTCAACAAGGACCAGATCATCGCCACCGCCACCGACGACGTGACCTTCTCGGCCGAACTGGTGGCCGCCCGCGGCCGCGGGTACGTCCCGGCGACCGAGCACATCGACGAGAACGCCGAGCTGGGCGTGATTCCGCTGGACGCGGTCTTCTCGCCGGTCACGCGGGTCCGCTACCGGACCGAGGACACGCGGGTCGGACAGAAGACCAACTACGACCGGCTGATCATGGAAGTCTGGACGAAGGGCACGCTGACGCCGGAGGGCGCCCTGGTCGAGTCGGCCAAGATCCTCCGCAAGCACCTGAACCCGTTCGTGCAGTACTTCGAGTTGGGGGCCGCGATGGCCGCCCCGGACGAAGCGCCGGCCGCGCCGGCTTCGCCGATCGACGAGGAACTGCAGCGGAAGCTGGCGATGCCGGTTTCGAGCCTCGAACTGGGCGTGCGGGCGAACAACTGCCTGGAGTCGGCCCAGTTGACGACGGTCGGCGACCTGATCACCAAGACGGAAGCCGAGCTGATGCAGTTGCGCAGCTTCGGCAAGACGAGCCTCGATGAGGTCAAGGAGAAGCTGGCGGCGCTGGGTCTTTCGCTCGGCATGAGCATCGACGCGCCGGTCAGCTCGAACTGAGCAAAGAAGGTAACCTAGCTGCGAAGCTGTAACAGGAAGTGATCTCATGCGACACGGCGTTGGCGGACGCAAGCTGAATCGGACCTCGTCCCATCGCAAGGCGATGCGGCGCAACATGGTCCAGAGCCTGATCGAGCACGGCCGGATCAAGACCACGCTGGTGAAGGCCAAGGACGTCCGCGCCTTCGCCGAGCGTCTGTTCACGCTCGCGATCGACGGCAGCCTGGCCGCCCGCCAGCGGGCGACCGCCCTGCTGAACGACCGGCAGATTGTCCCGCGGGACCGGCAGGCCGACTACGACCGGATGTCCGACGAGGACCGGGCCCGGACGCACCGCTCGCGCAGCGGTCGCCGCTACCGGGCCGCGACGACTCGCCCGGGCGTCGAGTTCACCAGCGAGTCGGTCGTCAATCGCCTGTTCACCGAGATCGGCCCGGCCCTCAAGGCCCGCATCGCCGACCGCGGCAGCGCCGGCGGCTACACCCGGATCATCAAGCTGGCCGAACCCCGCCTGGGTGACGCCGCCCCGACCGCGATCCTCGAGATCGTCTCGGCCGAGGACGCCCCGCGGACCGGCCGGACCGACACCAACCGGCGTCGCCGCAAGGCCGAGGCCCGCTACGCCCTGTTCGCCGGCGGCGTGACCAGCACCGCGGCCGCCGCCAAGGCCCAGGCCGAGCAGGCCCCGGCCGAAGAGGCCGCGCCCGAAGGTGACAGCACCGAGGACTGACCGGGTGTCCAGCAGCCCGTCGATATTCACGCGGATCGTGCAGGGGGAAATCCCCTGCCACCGCGTGCTGGAATCCCCTGCCGTGCTGGCGTTCCTGGACATCAACCCCCTGGCCCCAGGGCACACGCTGGTGATCCCGAAGCGCGAGGTCGCCCGCCTGGACGACCTGCGTCCGGAGGAGGTCGCGGAGGTGGCCTGCGCGGTGGCGACGCTGGCCCCGCGGATCCTGGCGGCGGTCGGTACCCGGGACTACAACGTGCTGCAGAACAACGGCCCGGCCTCCGGCCAGGAGGTCCCGCACGTGCACTTCCACATCATTCCACGGCGGGCGGGTGACGGCCTGGGATTCCGCTGGAAGCCGCAGGCGAGCGCCCCGGAGGCGCTGGCGGACCTGGCCGCCCGAATCGCGGGCGCCTGACGAACTCCGGCGACCGCGCTTGCGGGGACGTGTCGGCGATCTATAATGTTGAATTCCGAAACGGGGACGTAGCTCAGCTGGGAGAGCGTCGCGTTCGCAATGCGAAGGTCGTGGGTTCGAATCCCATCGTCTCCAATCTCTGTCCGACAGCCTGACCTGCCCCTGCCATTCGTACCAATTCCCAGCGCGCGAATCCGCGCTCCTGCAGACTCCGCGCAGGACGAGCATGCCGGCTTCCCTGCTCCGGACTTCAACCGCCCGGGCCATCCAACATCACCCGTGAATGGTAATCGTTTCCGCCTAGCTCCCTAGAGGTTCGCCCCAACCCGCATTGTTGCGAACACGTCAGCGACTCGTAACCAAAGCGAGAGGAAAGGCGCTCCAAGGCGCCGGAATCGGACCATCCATCCAGAGTGGGTGCCAGCCCCTTCTTTCAGGTGGGATTCTCCTTGCTGTCCGAGCGGGCGCCTGGCTAGGATCGTGAAGCGGCGAACGTGGCGAGCGCTTCGCGCAAGGCTATTCGTGCAAGACCATCTGGAGCTGCCGTTGTCCTCCTTCGCGCGCACCCTGTTGTGTTCCTTCCTACTGTCTGTTGCGCCGGCCCTGGCGCAGGATTGCAATGGAAACGGCGTTGATGATGCGGAAGAGCTCGCGCAACGCCCGGCCGTATCGGCCACGCTGTCCCAGGCGTTGTTCGTGGCTCAGGCGGAGATGGTCGACGCCCTGCTGCCGAACCCGCGACCGGTGACCGAGTCGGGCACCGGCGTGCGGGACGGCCTCGTCCTCGACGGGAGTCACTTCCGGGGCGACGGCATCAACATGCTTCACACCTACGGAGAGATCGAGTCGGGCTGGGTCGGCGTGGGGGCGCAGTCCAGCTACGTCAATGTCATCGGCAACCACTGGTTTGCCGTGGCGGCCGAGAACGTCGGTGTCGATGAATTCAGCATCACCGGACAGTTCAGTGACGAGCCCGGCCGCGATTCGGAGCAGGCCGAGCGGATTGTCGGTGTGCGCGGCATTCCGGTGCGTGTCTTCGAACAGCGTTCGTTCGGCGCCGACCTTCCGGTTGTCGAAGAATTGTGGATGGTGCCCCTGGCGCCCGACGATCTCCGCTACGGCTTCACGCCCGCAGGGGACACGCAGACTCATGTCCTGCGGCGCTTCGAGTCGGGCGGCAGCTTTCTGTACCTGGTCTGGGTCCGTGACAGCACGCAGGTGCTCAGCGATGCGCAGCGAGATACGCTCATCGAAACGCTGCTCGACACGACCGTCGTCGGTGCCATCGACTGCGACGGCAACGGCATGCTGGACGAGTGCGAATTGAATCCCGCCAGCGATCGGAACGGCAACGGCGTGCTTGACGCGTGTGAACCGGATTGCGACGGCGATGGCCTCCCGGACGACTACGAGCTTGCGACCGGACAGGCGGACGACTGCAACGAGAACGGGATCCCCGACGCCTGTGAGATCGCGTCCGGGCAGGCGTCTGATGTCGACCTCGATGGCCGGCCCGATCGCTGCCAGCCGGACTGCAACGACAACCAGGTGCCGGACAGCTTCGAGATCGCCGGCGGCGCCTCGGACGACTGCAATGCCAACGGCATCCCCGACGATTGCGACCCGCCGCGGTCACGTACCGTACGTTCGTCGGCGTTCACACCCGACCAGGTGCAGCCCGGGCAGTGGGCTCACCTGCGCTGGAGCGCGCTCCCTTCCGAGGCGGATGTGTACATCCAGTTCGACGCCGAGCAGGCCCGGGAAACGGTCCTGAACGTGCGCCTCGGCGACACGCTGGTCGGGCAGGTGGAAATGGTGCGACCGGGCTGCTGCGATACGCCCAGCGGCTCCCTCGTGATCGCCCGCGACCTGTTCAACGGCCTGGTGACGGACGGTCGCGCGGACCTGTCGTTCCAGGATGCGAACGTGGGCGTGTTCCTGTTCTCCGATGAGCTATCCACTCTTACAGTCACCGTCGCCGGTACGCAGACAGGTGGATCCGAGGACTGCAACGGCGACGGGATCCCGGACGACTGCCAGTTCGCGGACGGCACCGTGGCGGACGAGAACGGAAACGGCCGCAGCGATGCATGCGAGCCGGACTGCGACGACAACGGTTTGTCAGACTTGATCGAACTCGCCGACGGGCTCGTATCGGACTGCAACGGCAACGGTATCCCGGATCAATGTGACGAGGGCGTGCTCTACCGCTCCGAGGTCCGCAACGAAAACGTACTGGCCGAAGACATTCGCCAGGTGGCGTTCGTCGATGTGCCCGCACCGTCGGCCGACGGATTCCTGCGCGTGACCGGCGCCGATGGTTCTCGAGACCTCCAGGTGGTCATGGAGGGAATCCTGATCGACACCGTCGCGGGGCCTCCGGACTGCGCGTTCGACGAACGTTCGCTGTTGCTCGCCCCCGAAGCGTTGCAGGCCGCGGCCGAGGACCGGGTGATCTCCTTCACCATCACCGCCGCGCCGACCGGCAACGACTGCCCGCAGGCAGGCTTCACCCTGCAACTGGTCTATCCGACCGGTACTTCCAGCGACTGCGACTTCAACGGGCGACTGGACGAATGCGAACTGGACGCGGGCACGGACTGCGACGGCTCCGGCGTGCTTGACGTCTGCGAAAACACCGGCCTGCAGCGCGACTTGCGCCTGGTGCGTGAACGATTTGATGCCACCGCCTTGCCGATGATCCGCGGCTTCGGACTGTACGAGTTTGCCGGGGGCGAGACCGGCGATCGCCTGTTTGACGACGGGGCCGGCACGATTCGTGACCACGACAACCGGATCTCCACCGATCGGGCCGACGCGGTTCCCTACACGGGCGGCGTGGTCCTCCCGGCTGATGATCTCTTCGGACCGGGCAGCACCTACATGACCCGCAAACGCCCCGGGCTCTTCGCCCTGATGGCCAGCGGTGCGTCGGTCGCTCTTCTCAGGTCTTCGGGGTCCTTGCAGGATCACGATGCGATCCTCGATTCCGCCCGACTCTTCACCAGCGTGCACGGTGTCGACTACACGATCCTGACCAAGCGGTTCACGCAGTTGCCGTACCCGGCTCCACACCACATTTACGTCGTGCCGGGAACCTGGACGACCGTCGACGATTCCGCCTTCGTGCTCGCTTCGTCCGGGGGAGGCTCCAGCACGATCTACGGCGAGCAACTCCCGGGAATCCGCGAGTTGATCTACCTCTACGCGATGACCGCTTCCGGAGCACCGCTCTCCGATGCCGAGGTGACCGATCTGGTGAACGTCTTTCTCGAGAACGTGATGGAGGCCGATCGAGACTGCGACGACGACGGTGTGGTCGACAGTTGTCAGATCGGCATGGATCCAACGCTCGACCTGAACGCGAACGGCGTACTGGACGGCTGCGAGCCGGACTGCAACAGCAATCAGATCGCGGATACGATCGAAATCGCGGACGGCGCCGTGGCGGACTGCGACCAGAACGGAGTGCCCGATTCGTGTCAGTTCGACTGCGATGCGAACGGAATCCCGGACCGCTGCCAGGTCCTCGCGGGTGAACAGGATTGCGACCAGGACCAGGTTCTCGACCGTTGCCAGCCCGATTGCGACGGCGATGGTCTCCCGGACACCTGCGCGCTGCGCGCCGGAGAGGTCGACTGCGACGGGAATGGCGTGCCCGACGACTGCGACCTCGCCACCGGCGCGGCTTCGGACTGCAACGCCAACGGTGTTCCCGATACCTGCGACCTGCCCCAGTCCCGGTTCATTCTGCGACTCGAGCCGATCGTCGCCAACGAGCCGTACGAATTGCGTGTGCGCAATCTGCCGGTCGCCACCGCGCCGGTGACCTACCGCGTCCGCGGGCGCGTGGACGGGTCTCGTCCCGCCCGCTTCTTCCGCCTGGAAATCAACAACTGGGATGCCATTACGTTCTTCGGCGGCCAGGGGCCCGAATGCGACGGAATCGACACCGACGCCGTCGAGATGTCAGCCGAGCAGTACAACGAGATCGTCACGCATGGTCAGGCTGATATCACGCTCACGCCGAACGGTCCCCAGAACTGCCCGGACGGGTGGATTGAACTGGTCTTCGACTACGGCCAGCAGACGACCAGCGAGGACTGCAACCAGAACATGGTTCCGGACGAGTGCGATCCCGACTTCAACAACAACGGCATCGTGGATGACTGCGGCGAGTGCCTCGGAGACACCAACGGCAACGGCCGCATCGGCGAACGCGACCTGCTGGACCTGCTGCAGAACTTCGGCACCGCCAGCCAGGCGACCGTGGAGATGGGAGACGCTGACGGGGACGGGGACGTCGACCTGATCGATCTGGCCTATGTGCTTTCCGTGTACGGCCAGCGCTGCGACGACTAAGGGACGACCACGTGCCCCAGGCAGTCGGTCGACAACCGGGCCCGGCGGTACGGTCCGAACGCCCGCGGTACCTGATCAGCCACAGTTGCTGCCGAAGTCGCGCAGCACGGCGGCGAGGTCGGACAGATCGACATCGCCGTCACCATCGACATCGCCGGCCAACGCGGTACCCGCCCGCCCGAACTGGGCCAGGACCGCCGAAAGGTCGGCCGAGTCAACGCGGCCATCACCGTTCGTGTCACCGGCACAACCGCACGGGCTGGTCGGCAACCAGGATGCCCCCACGACACTGCCATCGTACCCGCCGCCGGTCAGATCCTGTGATTCGGTCCTCGCGCCCTCGTCGAAGCGCCAGTAGGCCGTCAATCCGGGCGTGTTCGGTTCAATCGTTCGATGGGCATCGGCCGCAATCTCCGCGTCGGACCGCAGCGTCCGGAACAGGCGGACCTCGTCGATCTCGCCGACAAACGCGTCGGTGTGGCCGGGCTCTCCGCTGCGGCGAAGCGCGCCGATCCGGATGGGCGCGCTGGAACTGACCGCGAAGTCCTTGCGGGCCGGCCACGCCCCGGTGACCGGGTGGCCGTCGAGGGACAGCCACGTGTCGTTCGTGCCGAAACGATGCCGGACCGCAACGTGATGCCAGACCCCGGGGACCAGAACCGCGGACTCACTGGTGTACCAGTGCTCCGGGCCACTGCCGAGATCAACATTGCCGAACCCGAAACGCAGGTGTCCGTCGAGGATTCCGAACGCGTAGTCCTGCTCGGTGGCGCGCCCCTTCGCCACAATCGTCCGCGCTCCGTTGACGTCGGCCGGACGGATGCGGGCCTCGAGCGTCATGTCGTCGGCCCGTTCGAAACGCAGCAGCAGCGAGCCGGGCACCTGGACCACATCTTCGGACTCCTCCGAGAACGCAAGCGCGAAACCGCCCAGGCCGGCGATGTCCTGGCACTGATCGAGGACGCCGTCGCCGTTGCAGTCGCTGCCGAAACCAGCGGCCAGTTCGCAGGTGTCCAGTACCGCATCGCCATCACAGTCGGTCAGCGGAGTGCGCTCGCCCGCATCCGGCAACAGGTTGCCATTGCAATCGGACTGGCAGTCGTCCGGGATTCCGTCTCCCTCGGGCGGAAGCACATCCGCCGTCCTGCCGCTCACGATGTCGCACTCGTCGGGGATCCCGTTCCCGTTGCAGTCGCTGATGACACCGGCGGCCAGATCGCAACTGTCCGGAACGCCGTTGCCGTTGCAGTCGGGAACGACGCCGAAGAAGACCTCGATTCCGTCGGGGTCGCCGTTCCCGTTGCAATCCGAAGTCGAGTTCCCGATCCCGTCGCAGACATCGGGCGTCCCGTTGCCGTCGAGGTCCACGCTGGTGCCGGCGGCAATGTCGCAGTCGTCGGGGACACCGTTCTCGTTGCAGTCCGGTTCGCAGCGATCGCCGACACCATCACCGTCGCAATCGGCGGAACCGCAGTTCACCGGCACGACCCAGACCGCGCCGGCATTCGGGTCGGCAGTATCATCCCCGAGCGCACCGATCGCCAGATCGGCTACACCGTCGCCGTCCAGATCACCGAGGGACGCCACCGCGGATCCGAAGAAATCCCGGGTGGAAAGCGTACCCGCGAACCCGCTCGGACTGATCCGTCGATGGCCGCGCACTGTCCCGTCCGACCGCAGGAACAGCAGCCACGCCGTTCCGGTACGCCGGCCCGCCACGCGCCGCCGGGACTCCCCGGCCACCAGGTCCGTGACCCCATCACCATCGAGATCGCCGACCGGACTGATCCCCGTTCCAAAGCCGGAATAATCCTCCAGCAGGCCCACGAAGCCGCCGACGCCGCTGGTGATCTGCTGGTAGCTCTGCACGCTCCCATCTGAATTCAGGAACAGGATCCAGATGGCGTTTTGGCGCGCCCTGCTGACGGCGATGTCCGGAATGCCGTCGGCGTTCAGATCGCCAATACCGGACACCGTCGCACCGAACCCCCGCCCGCCGAAGTTGCTCTGGTCGCCCTCGATTCGATGATGCGCCCGCTCGGTTCCGTCCGGTTCGAGGAACAGGATCGTCACCGAGTTGCTGTCGGGCGGGTAGTGCGTGTACCCGCTCGTGGCCAGTTCCGTTCGCCCGTCGCCATCCAGGTCTCCGATCGCCGACAGGCCGAGGCTTCGATAATCATGCGAGGCCTGGTCCTTGACGCTACCGTCGGCATTCAGCAGCAGAACGGTGGCTCGCCAGCGTTCCCCCACCGCCAGGTCCCCGACGCCGTCGCCGTCCAGATCGCCGAGGCCCGTCACGGAAGTGCCCAGCAAGTCCTGCGCGTCCAGCGGCATCAGCCCGCCCTCGGTGGCACTGATCTTTCGGTGGCCCGCAACGCTTCCGTCGGCGTTCAGGTTCAGCAGCCAGAGCGCGCCGAGGTTCCGGCCCCCGTCATCGTCGCGCGGCGCGCCGACGACCAGGTCCCAGGCGGAGTCGCCGGACCGGTGACCGAGGCCGGCAACCGGGCCGAACCAGTCGTTCGGATCGAGCGTTCCCGAGAAACCGGAGGTGCCTTCCGTCACCCGAACCGCCCCGGCCCCGAAACAGTCATCCGGAACGCCGTCGCCGTTTGTGTCCGGGGCGTCGCAAGCGTCCGGCGTGCCGTTCGCGTTGCAGTCGCCGTCCCGGGCGAGGTCGCACTCGTCGGGGATTCCGTTGCCGTTGCAGTCGACTGCGTGCCGTCCGTCGCCGTCCGGGTCGTTCGGATCGAGGTCGCAGGCATCCGGCACGCCATTGTCATTGCAGTCCCGGTCGAATCCGTCCGGCAGGCCATTGCCGTCACAGTCGCCTGCCCCGCCATCGAGGCCCAGTCGCCAGATGACACCGTCCCGCATCCCCGGGGCACCAACCAGCAGTTCGACCCGACCGGAACCGTCCACGGACCGGGCGCCAAGGCTGGCGCCGAATTCCGCTTCGTCAGGGAGCACGCGGTGAAAGCCCTTCGACCCGCCCGTGATCTTCTCGGATGTCACGAGGTTCCCGGCCGGGTCGAACGCGAACAGCCAGGCCGCGCCGGGCCCTCCCGTGGGATCGGACCGGTACCCGGGCATCCCCACTGCAAGCACGGTCAGGTCACCGGTCTGCAGTGCGGGGAGCGACACAACCGACCGGCCGAAGTTCGCCTGGCGCCTCGGCTCCAGCGGGGGCAGGTCTCCGCTCAGGCCGCTGATCTTGCGATGATTGCGCACCGTGCCATCTGCGTGCATCAGTAGGATCCAGAGCGCGCCACCGTCAACGCGGCGGTCGTCGTCCCCTTCCGCGCCGACCGCAATGTCGGTGACCCCGTCCCCATCCATGTCGCCGATCGAGGCGACAGCACTGCCGAAGCGATCGTCCTCATCCAGCAGGCCGGGCAGCGAGGCGCTTCCGACTTCCACGGCCTCGCCGACCGTCCCGTCCTGGTTCAGTGTCAGGATCCAGACGGCCCCGGGCGCACTGGAGTTGGGTTGAATCCCGGGCGCTCCGACGGCAATGCGAGTCCGTCCATCCGCGCCGGCCCCGAGAAGCGTGATGTCGGTGCCAAAGCCGGCATAGGCGGCCAGCACCTGGCCGAGTCCGCCGCGTGTGTTGCTGATCTTGACAGCGGTGGCGATACTGCCGTCTACATTGAGGAACAGGATCCAGATCGCGCCGGCCCCCCAGACTCCATCGTCGGAACCCGGATCTCCGACCGCCAGGTCGGGCACGCCATCGCCGTTGACATCACCGATGCCCGCAACGCCGGCACCGAGATCCGCCGAAGTCCCCCCGGGATCGGTGAAGCGAACCTCGGCCTGCGCCCGCACCCAGCCGGTCGCGTCCATGAACAGGATCCACACCTCACGCCAACTGCCACTGACGACCAGGTCATCGACGCCGTCGCCGTCCACGTCGCCCAGGTTGCTGATCGACAGTCCGAACGGCCCCAGGGGCGGCGTAAGCGGACCGGCAAATCCACCGGTTCCCACCGAAACCTCTGCAACCTCGGTAACGAAGTCCGACGCGCTTACGCTGACGGTGGCCCCCAGGAGCGCCCCCAGCCAGAGCACCCACCCCGGGATCAGGCGAACATGGATCGGCACAGGGCGACTCCGTAGCAAGAGCAGGGCCTCGAAAGGTGTTGACTTGCATTGTAACCTCCGGAACCCGTTGCGATGCTTGGTTCAGGTTTTTGCTAGCCATTGCCAAGGACATGCCTGCGCGATCGGGCAGTCACCTGGCGACCCCCGCCGGTTCGAACGCCACCACCCCCCTGCCCGGAAACAGCATTGATGCCCGGGCGGATTCCGCTAGGATCTGAGTCCTCCGATGCGGTGGCTGGCTCAGGCACAGGCGGGATGATTCGTTGAACGGCGACGGCTCGAAACCCTCTGCGATCGCGGTCGATGAGTGCTTCGCGGCCGGCGATGATGCCCTTGTCGACGAGCTGCGCCGCTTCCCGGCGCCCGGGAAACTGATCTCCGTGGCCGAGCGGTGGAAGGTCGACCCGCGTCCCTGGGCGCGGCGGATGATCCGCGCCTACCTCGACCTGCCAATGAACTGCCCGGGACACGAACCGCTCGTCAAACGGCTGTTCAAACACGCCGAGGCGCAGCACGACCACGAGGTGATGGGCTGGTTCGCGGTCGCCCTCGACCGCATCGTCCGGCGGCGACGCGTCAGGCTGCACCACTACGACCACCAGACCCGCCAGAGCTTCGTCAGCGAACGGCTGCGGGCCGCCTCCAACACGACGTCCCGCGGTGGAGCGGCCGGCCGGAACCGGACCGGGCAGCGGCTGTTCAGCCATCGGACCCGCTACTACCTGCGACGCCGCGTCTGGCGGTACTTCCGCACGCTGTCACACCGCGACGGCGAGGCCTACCGGACGGCGATCGCGGCCGCGCTGAAGGACTACCGCGACCGCGACTTCACCAGCGGCGAGGCGATCCTCGACAACTGGTCGCTCGTGCACGCCTGCTATCACCACAGCCCGGTGATCCGCTTCGGCCCGTCGCTGGTCCACCTGGTCGAGGGGCGTTCGCTCGGCGACCTCGATCCGGCCCCCTACCAGCCCGACCTGTGGCGGGCGTCCGAAGCGTTCGCGGTCCTGCTGGAACTGGCGGGCGAAGCCGGCAGCAGCCTGGTGCGGCAATGGGCGCTGGAAATGATCCGCCGCGAACACCAGGCCTCGCTGACGGAACTGCCGCTCGAAACGCTGCTGCCGCTGCTGACCCACCGCGATCCGCACGTGCAGGAGTTCGCGGCCGGCCTGTTCGGTTCGCTGCGAAACCTCGGGTCGGTGGCGCTGTCGACCTGGCTGGACCTGCTCGAGACCGAGAACCTGACCGTCCTGACGATGCTGTGCGAAGCGATCCAGGCCAACGTCGCGCCGGAACGCTTCAGCACACCGCAGTTGATCGAACTGACCACCAAGGTGGCCGTCCCGGTCGCCCGGATGGGATTCGCGCAGCTTCAGGCGCGGCACCGCCAGTCACCCTGCTCGAACGAGGAACTGGCCGGGCTGGCCGGGGCCCGCTGCGAGGCCGAGGCGGGCGCGATCGCGGCGTGGGCGCTGGAGCAGATCGGCGGCCCGGACGTCTACGACCTCGACCTGGTGATCCGCTTCTTCGACGCGCTGCAGGCGCCGACCCGCAAGGCGGCCCTGGACTGGCTGGTCCCGGGATCGCCGGGCTGGGACGATCCGCGGCTGTGGGCCCGACTGATCGAGACGCCGTTCCCCGACGTGCGCGACGCGCTGATCGAGCGGCTCGAAGCGCGGATCCGGGTGCCGTCGCCGGATCCCGAGCAATTGACCGGCCTGTGGTGCACCGTGATTCTCGGCGTGCACCGCGGAGGGCGGCAGAAACCGAAGGCGGTCCGGCAGATCGTGCGGGCGATTCAGCGGCGTCCGGCCCGCAGCGACCGCCTGGCACCGGTCCTGGCGATCGCGGTCCGCTCGGTTCGCGGGCCCGAGCAGCGGGCGGGACTGGCGGCCGTGGCGGAACTGGTCGAGACCTGTCCGGACATGCAGGCGACGTTCGCGGCGCTGCTGCCGGAACTGCACTGTCCGGCCCCGGCCGGAGGGACCTCGGCGTGAAGCTGCAGATGCGCTATCTCGGCCGAAGCGGTCTGCGACAGGCGGACGGCGCGCGGATCCTGCACTTCGCCCCGAACCTGACGCGCGACCGGGTCGCGCTCGACGCGGCCCTGCGTCAGCCGCTGCTGTTCCGCGAGGCGATGTCGGCGCTGCACGACGTGGTGATCAACGACCTGCGGTTCAAGCCGCGCGACAAGACCGCTTACCAGGAGTACCGTCGGCAGCAGCAGCAGGCGGAATCCGCGATCCACGCCCGGGCGTTCCAGGCGGCCCGGCAGCGCTTCGAGGCGCAGCGCAAGAAGCCGATCCCGCCGCAGTTGAAGCACGACCACACGCTGGCCCTGAAGCGCTACTGGCTGGCGCGGCGGCACCTGAACAACCACCTGCGGACCTACAACCAGGAATTGTGGCGCAAGCTGATGCCGTACGACCCGGTCATCACGGTCGCCGACGACGTCGTGTTCTTCGAGTGCTTCTCGGCCGACGAGTCCAGCTACGGCTGCCTGACGCTCGACCGGGAAGGCTGTTTCGGCGCGGTCGACGGGGCCGGGCTGGGGACGACCAACGTCGACTACTCGTGGGACCTGTACAACAGCTTCCAGTCGCTGCGGACCTATCGGCAGACGCGGTTCACGATCGACCCGGCCGGGTTCGAAGTGACGACGACCGACGAGGACAGCTACGTCGAAGAGAAGATCGACCTGCCCGACGGCTGGCTGCGCGGGTTCATGCAGTTGCAGGCGGCGATGGGACTGCCGATGCGGCGGGTCTCGCTGTCGGTCGGCACGCTGTACTCGCTGCTGGCGTTCCTGCGCCGCAACCGGGCGCGGACCAGTCCGCGCGCGATCCGCTTCGAACTGGCCGACGGGCATGCGCCGCGGGTTGTGCTCGAACCATGGGAGCGGCTGATCGTCAGCCACGGGACGACCTATCAGGGCCCGGACGACGCCCCGATCCGGATCTGGGGGCGGCGGCGGTTGCTGGTGCTGGCCCGCCTGCTGCCGCTGGCGGAGGGCGTCGACGTGTACCTGCTGGGCGACGGGCTGCCGAGCTTCTGGGTCGTCCGGATGGGTGCCCTGCGACTGACCCTCGGGCTCAGCGGCTGGAGCGCCAACGACTGGACCCGCGGAACCGCCCTGGACATGCTGATGCCCGAGCAGAATCCATCGCCGGCCCAGGTCGCCGCGGCCGCGACGGCCCTGAACGAGGCCCGCCTGGCGAGCCTGCCGGACCTCGCGCGGGGCCTGAACCTCTCGCCCGGTGCAACGGCCGCGACGCTGAACCAGTTGACGCTGCGTGGGCAGGCGATGTACGACCTCGACGCCGGCCGGTACCGCTGGCGGCAGGCGCTGCCGATCGAGGCCAGCGATCGCGAGGTCGGCGAAGTTCATCCCGAACGGGCGGCGGCCCGCGACCTGCTCCTCCGCCGGCGGTTCCGCGAGATCAGTCAGCGTCCGGGCCCGCGTGGTGGCGTGATCGTCAGCGGGACCGTGGAGGGAAAGCCGTGCGAAGCGCTGGTTGATGATGACGGGCTGATGCGGCGCGGCAAGTGTCTGTGCGGGTTCTTCCGGAAGTACCGGCTGCGCAACGGGCCGTGCCGGCACCTGCAGGTGCTGCAGCGCTGGCTGGCGCGGGGAGCGGACGACGGGCCGGCACCGGACTGGTACGAGCGACTGACCCGCTGGGCGGGCCGGTAGCGGATTGCGGATTCCCGCAGGGGCGGGGATCGAGACTGACGATGGACGACTGGATGCTGATGTGAGGGGTAAGCCGGTTTCCTGAGACCATCTGCTGCGGTGATCCGCCGCGGCTGACGTTGGCTTGCCATGCTTCCCCAAGGCCGTTTTTCGTTTGGCCCGGTGCGTCACCTACGGCGAGCGACCGGACCAAGCCAAAGCTTTTGCTCGCGTAGGTGACGCACCGGGCTTTGGTGAACGACCTCGGTCCGAGGACAGAAGTCAGGGACCGGCCCCCCTCCTTCAGCATCACGTCGGTGAGATACGATGGGTCTGTTCGACTTCATCCGCAGCCTGTTCGGTGGTCGCCGCGGGCCCGAGTGGTGCCCGCACTGCGGCGCCCGCTACTCGTGGGACGGCCGGGCCTGCCGCGAGTGCGGGTTCACCGGGGTGACGCCGACCGCCCGCGCCGGGGCCGAGCCCGAGCTTGCCCGCAGGCCGCCGCCGGTCAGACCACCGCCGCGCCGGACTTCGCTCGAGGGGCTCGACACCGAGCGGTTCCGCCCGCTGACAACCGACCAGGCCGAGGCGCTCGTCGACGAGTCGGCCGATTTCAAGTCGGCCTACCTCGATCCGCTCAACGTGATTCCCGACGAGAACCTGCCGCGGATCCAGATCATCGACCGGACGATGGTCGGGCTCGGACTGATCAGTCCCGAGGAACTGGCCCGGATCCACGAAGTCGGGCGCGAGATGAACGAACTGCGCGGCACCTACCACGCGCTCGCGCAGCAGGCCGAGGCCGAGGTGCAGCGGTCGCGCCAGGCCCGCCAGCGGCTGCGCGAACGGAAGAAGAAGGAGGCCGCGGAGCGCCGCCGGAAACGGGCCGAGGAGATCGCCGAGCGCCGCGCGACGGACATCGTCTTCCTCGGGCGCGGTGTTTCGAAGGGGCTGGCCGACCGCCGCTCGAACGTCGAGAAGCTGCAGGCGGGCGGTCTGCCGGTGCTGTCGACGCCGGCCGAGGTGGCGGCCGCCCTCGGGCTGACGATTCCACAACTGCGCTGGCTGGCGTTCCACAGCGAAGCGGCCCGCGTGACGCACTACAAGACCTTCATGGTTCCGAAGAAGTCGGGCGGGCAGCGGCAACTGGCGGCCCCCCTGCCGCTGCTGGCGCGGACCCAGCAGTGGATCCTGGCCAACGTGCTGCAGCCGCTTCCGGTGCACGACGCGGCCCACGGATTCGTCCCCGGGCGGTCGACCGTCAGCAACGCCACCCCGCACGTGGCCCGCGAGACGGTCGTCAACGTCGACCTGTCGGACTTCTTCCCGTCGATCACGTTCTTCCGGGTCAAGGGGGTCTTCGGGTCGCTGGGCTACTCCCCCGCCGTGGCGACGATCTTCGGCCTCTTGTGCACGGAGTGCCCGCGGCGCGAACTGCAGTACGAGGGGGTGACCTACCTGGCCGCGACCGGGCCGCGCGGTCTGCCGCAGGGCGCCTGCACCAGTCCGGCGCTGTCGAACCTGACGGCTCGCCGGCTGGACGCGCGGCTGGCCGGAATCGCGACCCGGCTGCAATGGGACTACACCCGCTATGCCGATGACATGACCTTCTCGGCCAGCGGCGCCGCCACGAAGAGTGTCGGCTACCTGCTGGCCCGGATCCGGCACATCTGCCAGGACGAGAGCTTCGCGGTCAACGAGAAGAAGACCCGCATCCTCCGGCAGAACGCACCTCAGGCGGTGACGGGCGTGGTGGTCAACGAGCGGCCCGGCGTTCCCCGCAAGCTCGTCCGACGCCTGCGGGCGATCCTGCACCGGGCCGGCCACGAGGGCCTCGAAGCGCAGAACCGCGACGGACATCCGTACTTCGAAAGCTGGCTGCAGGGCATGCTGGCCTACGTCCACATGGTGAACCCTGACCAGGCCCGCCCCCTGTATGAGGCGTACAACCGCTTGCGCGGTTGAGGCAGCAGGGAAAAGACCCGATCGCCCCAGGCAAGCACGCAACGATCGCACGCTGACCTGCATACTTGGTCACGGTCACCTGCTGCCTGTTACTCCGGTGCCTGTTGGAAGGCGAGCAGGTCGTGCAGGTCGGTGTCGGTGTCGGAGTCGTAGTCGAACCATCTGCAGCCGCCGGTGGCGGGGCCGTTGTCGGGGCCGGTCAGGCAGGCCGGCAGCGCGGCCAGGTCGTCGATGTCGATGTCGCCGTCCTGGTCGAAGTCGCCCAGCGATGCCAGCAGCACGAAGTCGAGACGGTTCAGGTTGTATTCGTCGGCCGAGGGGCCGTTGGCGAACCGCAGAACCTGCACGCCGGCCGCAAGCTCGAACGTCGCGCTGACGGTGGTCCAGTTCTGCCAGCCGCCGGTGACCGGAACGGAGACGCCGCCGCTGACGTTCTGGCCGTCGAATTCGATTGAGAAGTCGCCGCCGGTATCCTGCGACGCGACCCGCAGGTCGACGCGATAGGTGCCGGGCACGGCCACGTCGACGGTGTATTCGAGCCACTCGCCGCCGGCCATCCAGCCGACGTTGAAGCCGCCGCCGGCATCGCTGCAGGCTTCGATGTCGACCTCTTCCAGCGGGCGGTACTGCCCGCCGTTGTTGCCGGCGTCCGCGTCCAGGTAGGCGACCCCCGGTCCGCCGTTGTCAAAGTCCTCGGCCTGCACCAGTCCGGGAATCGCCGCCGGCGTGCCGCCGAACGGTGACTGGCCGGAGCAGCCGTCGCCGACGGTCAGCGTGATCGTGTCGGTATCGGACAGGCCGTCGTTGTCGAACGCGGTGGCCTGCAGCGTGTAGCAGCCGTCGGGAACGGCGTTCCAGGTCAGCTCGTACGGGGCGGTGCTGTCGCTGCCGAGCAGCGTCGTGTCCGCGTAGAAGTCGACGGTGACGATCGTGCCGTCGGTGTCGGCCGCGTCGGCCTGGATCGTGATGTCCCCGGCCGGGACCTGGCCGCCGTCCGGCGGGGCGGTGATCGAGACCGCCGGCGGGCGGGATGCCAGCGTCAGCCCGTAGCCGTACGGGAACAGCGGCGCATAGGGACTGTCGCCGATGTTGAGCGGAAGCTGGGCGACACTGGCCGGCCAACTGTGGGGCAGTCGGCCGACGAAGTCGTATTCGCCGAACAGCACGTCGGCGACGCCGTCGCCTTCGGTGCCGGGCAGCCAGGCGGCGACGAGGGCGTCCCAGTCGCCGAGGTGGCCGGTGACGATCAGGGGGCGGCCGGAGACGAGGACGACGATGGTCGGGATGCCGCTGTCGATCTGGCTGAGGCAGGCGAGATCGGCGGGGTCGAGTGCCAGGCTGGGGTCATCGCCGAATCCTTCGGCGTAGGGTGTTTCGCCGATGACGACGATGGCGAGGTCGTGACCGGCCGAGCCGGTGCCGTCTTCGCTGAAGGTGACGGTGCCGCTGCCGGCGACGGCGGCCTGAATGCCCTGGAGGATGGTGGTGCCGGTGGTGATGTTTCCGCTGCCGCCCTGCCAGGAGATTGACCATCCGCCGCACTGGTGCCCGAGATTGTCGGCGTTCTTACCTGCAACGAAGACGCTGGCGGTTCTGGGAACGGGCAGGACGCCGTCGTTCTTGAGCAGGACGAGGGACTTGCGGACGGCTTCGCGGGCGACGGCGCGGTGTGCGGGGCTGCCGAGCAGACCGCTGTTGACGAGCGTGCGGTCGGCGAGCGGTTCGTCGAAGACGCCGGCGCGTTCCTTGGTGCGCAGGATGCGGCGGACGGCGTCATCGATGCGGGCCATGCTGACGTCGTTGTTCTGAACGGCGGACTTGAGGGTGCTGATCCAGTTCTGCCAGTTGTAGGGTTCCATGCCCATGTCGACGCCGGCGTTGACCATCTGCACGACCTGGTCGTAGTAGCTGCCGCCGGAGAGTTCGTAGACGGCTTCCCAGTCGGAGATGACGAAGCCGTCGAAGCCGAGTTCCGTCTTGAGGACGTCGGTCAGCAGGTAGGCGTTCTCGTGCATCTTGACGCCGTTCCAACTGCTGTAGGACGGCATGACCGTCCCGACGCCCTGGCCGATGGCTTCGGTGAAGCCGGGCAGGTGCAGGGCGCGGAGCGTGGCCTCGTCGAGGATCGTGTTGCCGCGATCGATGCCCGCGGCGGTTCCGCCGTCGGCGATGAAGTGCTTGGCGCAGGCGACGATCCGCTCGCCGTCGAGAGTCGTGCCCTGCAGGCCGCGGACGAACGGTCCGGCCAGCAGCGTCTGCAGGCCGGGGTCCTCGCCGTAGCCCTCGTAGCTGCGACCCCAGCGTTCGTCGCGAACGACGGCCACGCAGGGCGCGAAGCTCCATTCGAGTCCGGTGCAGGCGACTTCGAGGGCGGTGATGCGGCCGATCTCTTCGACGAGGTTGGGATCGCGGGTAGCGCCGAGGCCGATGTTGTGCGGGAAGATGGTCGCGCCGCTGACGTTGTTGTGTCCATGGACGGCGTCGATGCCGTAGAGGATCGGGATGCCGAGCCGGGTGCTGGCGGCGGCGTTCTGGTAGGCGTCGTGCATGTCGGCCCAGCCGGTGGGCGTGTTGTTGGCGGGTGCGGATCCGCCGCCGCTGAGGATCGAGCCGAGGAAGAAGTCGCGGACGTCGTCGGGGGTGGCGGAGGCGCGTTCGGCCTGGGTCATCTGCCCGATCTTCTCGTCGAGGGTCATGTCGGCGATCAGGGCTTCGATGTCGACGGCGCGGGCGCTGCCGGTGGCGAGCAGACAGGCGACCAGGCTCGACAGGATATTTCGGGGATTGGGCACGATTGGCTCTGTTGCGGGTTGGGTGGTTGGACGTCTGATTCGATCGTAGTGAAACGGGCGCGGTGATTCAATCGAGCTCGGCGCGCGTGGTTTGAGGGGCCGAAAAAACCCGCAAATCAGGGGTATTCACCCGAACTGCGAGCGCCCGGCCGTGTGGTAGCATTGATACTGGGGCGGGGGCGCCCCCGGGGGACCGGTCTGCGCAGACGGCGGGGAGCGCGACCCTCATCCCCGCCTTCACAGGTTCACGCGTCAACGCGCTAACGCGTTAACGACTCCGCCACGCGACCCGCGGCAGCGTACGGTGCATCAACAAGGGGCGCGTCATCGACGCATGCGCCCGCGATCCCCTCCGCCCGGGACGCCCGGGCGTCGATGCCGCACCCTGGCAGCGCTCCGGTCCGTCGATTCTCGCGCTGAGAAGACACTGCGAAGGCCAGCGGCCGGGCCTTCGTCAACCCGCGGCCAACGACGCACCGCAACGAGCGACAGCTCCCCCGCGAACGGGCATAAGAAACGGGAGGGCGCTTCGCAGCACCCTCCCGCGTCGAATTCAATCGGTCGTGCGAGCTTAGCCGCGACGACGCAGCGCGAAACCGCCGAGGCACAGCAGCATCAGGCTGGCCGGCTCGGGGATGTAGCTCGGGTTGGTCGAACCGAACGTGGTCAGCTCCGGATCGAGGTCGAAGTTGGCGTTGACCAACTGGTTGCCGGCGATGTCGAAGACGTTCTCCGGAACGTTGCCCTGGTCGTTGACCGCGTACCAGGCGCCCGTCGTGCCGTCACGGAAGGCGAGCTTCGGCTCGTCGCCGGTGTAGACGAAGTCCTGACCGCCAAGCTGGCCGGCGTAGTAACCCGAATCGGTGTTGTCATCCGGGATGCTGATGGCATCGAAGACGGTTCCGAACGCGGCCGGGTTGTCGAGCACGCCGACGTTGCCCACGTCGAGGTCCGCGCCAAGGCCGCCGGCGTCCGCGCTGGAGAAGACCAGCGTGAAGCCCGGGTTCTCGAGGTCGTCGACGGTGACAACGGCCAGGCCGTTGGCGTCGTAGCTGCCCGAGACCGCCGTCTGACGGTCGATCGTGCCGCCGGCACCATCCATCTCGATCGACGAGATGTAGCCGGAGAACGCCGCGAGCGGAGTGCCGCTCAGTTCAATGCTGACCTGCGACGGGTCGGTGCCGACCGGGTTCGGCTGAAACTCGTTGATCAGGTTCGCCTGGGCGACAGCGCCACCCAGCAGTACGCTCGCGAAAAGAATCTTCTTCATGGATCCGCTTCCTTCCTGTACCAAGAAATGGCCTCCGCTCGAACCGCTTCAAACGAGGCATCAGACCGAAACCGCCCACGCACGCGGGCGACACACGCACGCTTGATCACGCTCCTGCGAGCGCGGGAAGCACACGGCCGGGCTCCTCTTCCCAACCGCTCCCGATCCGCCTGCGGCGTCTCGAGTTGTGACTCTCCAAGCGTAGCTACAATATACGGCGGCGCACTTCCGCACAGCAACACGAGGACGTCAAAACTAACGCAATTCATGCGCTTGACGTCCGGATTATCAGACCAAAACCCGCCCGGTTCACCCGTCGGTGGGAGCCCGCCGCCCGGACCCCGCCCCGCTTGTCAGGCCCCCGGCCGCCCGCCAGCCTGCCACCGCCGCGCGTACATCCACAGCCCCGTCAGGGTCGCCAGCAGCGGCACGGTCCCGCAGGCCCCCAGCAGCGGGACGCCGCCGGACCGGACCGGATCGAACCGCGTATCGGTGACCACGTCGCTGTCGCTGCTCGATTCACGCAGGAACTCGGCCGTCTTGACCGCCGACTGGGCCGCCAGTTCGTCCGGGACCACGAACGGAGGCGCGCCGCTGCCCTGCATGACCAGTTCACCCTCCCGCCCGGTCCCGGCCCCGAGCGTCAGCGACCAGTCCGTGGTGCCGAGCAGGCAGCGGACGTCGAGCGTCGCCCGCCGCTCCAGAGGCTGCCCGGACAGTTCGGTGTTGAAACCGAAGACCGGGTCGAGCGTCATCTCCTCCGGTGACAACGTGGTGTACATGCGGGTCAGGTACGGATCACCGTCAAAGACGGACAGCGAATCCTCGAGCGGCGCGACGACCTCGGTTTCAAGATCCACGCGCAGAGCGGCCGCCCCGGTCGCGATCGTGCCGGCGTCGAGCGTCGCCCGCAACAGGGACGGATTCCCGTAGACGAACTCCTGCGTGCCGTCCGGCAGCGGCAGGCGCCGCCGGAGGATCTCCAGCACCTGCGTCCCCGGGAACAGGCCGAAGTTCAAGGCCTGGGCGACCGCCTCGTCGTCCGGCAGGCCGGCCAGTCGCTCAATCTCGGCCCGCAGGGTGGCGGGCTGATCGCGAAGGACCTGCAGGTCGGGACTGGCGCTGGCGTAGTCGGTCGCGAAACCCTGTCCGCCGACCTCGTCCATCGCCGCGGTCACCAGGTTCTGGTACGACCCGTACGCGGTCCGCGTGCCGTTGTACCAGTTAAGCTGCGCGTAGTTCGGAATCACGTGCAGGTAGTTGACCGGCACCGCCCGCCCGGGCCCCAGCAGCCAGACCAGGACTCCCATGTCCGGCTCGGCCGCCACCGCGGTCAGCCGGATCGGAATCATCGGCCGCTCGGACTGGTACACCATCCTCAGCGGCTGAACGTCGCCGGCACCCTGGTCCTGCCGCAGGCGGAGGGCGACGAAGTTCATCCCGGCCTCCACGTACGGAGCGATCAGTTCCGTCCCGCGCTCGGTCAGGTCGTAGTCGTTGTCAATCAGCCAGGTCGCCATCGCGGTCGCGTCGGCACTGCTCACAATCTGAATGTCGAACGGACCGACCGCCAGTTCCTCAACGATCTCGACCCCGCCGTCCTCGTCCGCCAGCGAATCATCCCCGGCCGGGCTGGCCAGCGGGACCGCCCCGCCGCGGAACAGGTCCGGACAGGCGTCGCCGGTGACGTCGAGCGTGAACTGCGGTCGCGTCGTCGTCTCCAGCGTCTGGAACAGTTGCGCGCTGGAGAGCGAGAACTCGGGCGTCCCCGGTACCGGCACGACCCAAGAGAAATCCTCGGCCGCCCCCTGGTACTGGATCAGCACGATCGCCGTGACGGTGGTGCCGTCCTGGCGGAAGATGATCTGCTCGGCCGCCTGGTTGATCGGAATCTGCTGGCAGAAGAACCCGCCGCAGGCATCGGCCGAGATCTGGCGGCGATCCCCGGAAAGGGCCACCAGGGACACCAGCAGGATCAGCTTGCCGGACATGCGCATGGCAGTCCTCCACGGAACGGGACAGACAGGCGGAACCCGCGACATCGCGGGCCGTGGCCGGTATCGTACCGTTGCCCTGTCGCCGCGTGCAGCGCGACCCGGCTTTTCCGCCACGAGACCAGGCCGCATCGTCCGGCCGAGCGAGGTGCCCCATGCCCGAGAAGGACCCGACCGAAGCGATCCGTGTCGCGGCCGCGGCCTACCCCGACGTCGATCCCGGAACGGCCTGCACGCAGAGCGCCTTCCGGGTCCGCAAGAAGGCGTTCCTGTACGTCGGTCCGCAGGGCGGACGCTACAAGGCGATGTTCAAGCTCGAGGACTCGCTGGCCGAGGCGGCCACGCTGGCCGAGCAGGACCCGGACTGCTACGAGATCGGCAAGGGTGGCTGGGTGGTGGCCCGCTTCACGGCCGCCAGGCCGCTGCCGAAACGCACCTGGAAGAAATGGCTCGACGAGAGCTACCGCCTGAGCGCCGGCCCTCCGGCCGGGAAGTCCGCCCCCCGCGCGTCAGCCCGCAAGAAGTCCACGCGAGCAAAGAAGTGAGCGGGGCCTGCTCCCGGTTGCGTTTCCCGCCGCGCGTCCGGCGGCCGGAGGCGACGGCATGACTCCATCGAAACGCACACGACGCGACGCGCAGAACTGGGACCTCGGTACCCGCGGCGTAATCCTGATCGGCCTGCTGATGAACCTCGGACTGCTGGCGGGCGCGCTGCTGCCGACGGTCTGGCTGGTGCGGGCCGGCGCGGCCTGGGCGACCACGACGCCGCGCTGGGTGCTGCTGCTGCTGGGGGCGGTGCTGGTGTTCAACTACGGCTACCTGCTGGGACTGCTGCTGCTGCGGATCGTGATCCCGGTTCCGAAGGAAGGCGCCTACTCGGTGGTCGGCGACAAGCTGCCGCGGCAGGTGCTGGTCTTCATGTTCAACGTGCTGCTGATGAAGGCTCGTTATGAACCGCCCTGGGCGGCGATGTTCGCGTCCGGGCTGAGCAACATCCATCCGCTCCGCGGCCTGTTCCTGCGGTTCTTCGGCCCGCATTCCAAGACCACCCTCCTGGGTGACACGTGCTTCCTGCTGGACCCGCACCTGCTGTTCGTCGGGCGGAACGTCCTGCTGGGCTTTCACTGCACGATCACCGCGCACCTGTTCGACAACCGCAAGCTGATCATCCGGCGGGTCGTGATCGAGGACTTTGCCGTGATCGGCGGACAGGCCGGGATCCAGCCCGGGGTGCACATCGGGCACCACGCCGTCGTCGCCGGTCGCTCGCACGTGATGGCCGGCACGGTGATCGGACCATACGAGTACTGGGAGGGTGATCCGGCCAGGAAGGTCAAGACCCTGGCCCCGGCCGAGCAGCGCGAGGTGGCGGCGGCGATGCGTGATTGAGCCGTCGGTCCCCGTGCGGTGCGATTGCTTTCCGAAATCGCGCCGTCATAATGACAGTTTCATACGCGGGCCGGATGACGCGCTGACGGGGCGACGATTCAGCCACCCGGGCGGCACGGCGGGTCCGTGTTTCGCGGGGACCGGCTCAAGGACGCAGTGCATGCTACGCCGTCAGACCTTCTGCCTGCTGGGCAGCCTGCTGCTGTTCTGCTCGGGCTGCTTCCATCAGCGCTCGTTTCCCCTGCGGGCGGTCGACCAGCGGGCATTTCAACTGGCCGCCTCGGTCGCGCCGCGCCAGACGGCCGCCGTCGCCTGGCTGGCGACCGTTCATCCCCGGTTGCGGCACCTGCTGCCGGAGGACGGGGCCGGCACGCTCCTGACCGGCGACCTGGAACGGAACGGGCGGCCGATCGACGTTTACGCCCATTTCGGGCTCGACCAGGAGTATCTCAACTCGGTCCTGTACAACCTGATCGGGCTGATGAACACCGCCAACGTGACCCAGCGAGGCACAAGCCTCGAACAGGCTCCGCCCCGCTGGAAGGGCTTCCAGGACATCTGGGTTCCGGTCGCCCCGGACCTGGAACTGGCGGGACGCCTGGGCCTGGCACGCGCGGACGGACGCGTGCGGCGCGCCGACTGCATCGTGCTCATTCCGGGGCTGCTGGGTGACAACGGCCTCTGGCGGACGCGTGACATCGCCTACGCGCTGCGCGACAGCGGGCTGCATGTGCTGGCGCTCGAACTGCGCGGCTACGGCCAGACCGAGGTCCGCTATCCGGATCACAACTACTGCTACGGCATCCGCGAGGTCGGTGACCTGCTGGCGGTCTCGGAATGGCTCGAGGAACAACCGCACGTCCGACGGACCGGGCTGATCGGCTTCTCCTGGGGCGCCAACGAAGCCCTGCTGGCGGCGTGGGAGGATGGCCGCGCCGCCGACGACCCGCACGTGGCGCCACGCCTGACGACACTGCAGCGGCCGCGAAATGCGCGGCGGCATTTCCAGGCGGGCGTAATCGCGTTTTCGCCGGTGATCGGGTTCGAGGAACTCGTCGAGAAGCTCAAGCAGAACTGGTCGCTGCTGGCCGACCCGGTGCTGAACCGGATGCAGGCCGGCCTGCGGGCCCGCTGGGGTCGCAAGGAAGGCGGCGCCGGCAGCGGCGACCTCGGGGAACTGGTGAAACTCGAACTGCGGCGGGCGGGGCTGACCTATCCGGGCGGACTCGACGACGCGACCCGCTACCTGCGCCTGATCGGACCGCCCGGCCAGCGGCAGATCGGCAAGCTCCGCGCGGCGCGGATCCCGGTACTGGTGGTGCAGGCGGCCAACGACCCGCTGGGCTCGGCACAACGCGTGGCCGACCTGCTCGCGGGCCTGCGCAACCCGAACGTCGCGGGGGTGATTCTGCCGGGCGGCGGGCACAACGGGTTCGCGGCCTACGACCGGGCCTACTTCTACGGGCTGATCCTGAACTTCTTCGGGGAAGACACGGGAAGCGGAACCGGCGTCGTCACGCGCTGAACAGACACGTCACCACGCGCCGGGAAGATACTGCTCAAGAGCGCAAGAGCAGTGGCTCGCTCCCTGGCTCCGTGGCTCCCTCGCTCCCTGGCTCCGTCACTCAATCAGCCAGACGTCGCGGATGCCGCCGATCTGGCGGAAGATCTCCCGCAGTTGCTCGGTGTATTCGTCGGGGTCGCCGAACGCGTAGAACTCGCGGCCACCGGTTGCTTCCGCGATGTCCTGCATCAGGTCCCGGTCGACCGTGTAGCCGACGCTGACCGTGTAGACCGTGATGCCTTCCTCGGCGGCGTCGGCGGCCACGGCGCGGGCGTCGGGGCCGCGCTTGTTCGAGCCGTCGGACATGACCACCATGATCTTGCGGACGCCCTGACGGGCCCGTTCGCTGGTCAGTTCGTTGATCGCGATCTGCATGCCGCCGCCGATGTTCGTGCTGTTGTCCCAGTGGTTCGCCTGGCGGTTGTAGAGCGTGTCGGCGACCACCTGGCGGTTGCTGGTCAGGCTGATCTCGTGCCGCCCGGTCGAGCCGAACGTGGCCAGCCCCATCAGGTCGACGTCACCGGTGACGCGGACGAATTCCTGGACGGCATCCTTGATCGCGGTGACGGGTTCCTCCGGCGTGTGCGTCAGCATGGTCTTGCTGGAATGATCCTTGGCGTCCAGCAGCCAGTCGGTGTAGGTCTTGAGCCCGAAGCGATGCTTGAACTGCGGGTGCGTGTTGATCAGCTTGTTGCCCGATCCGTCCGCCCACGAAATGTAATCCCGCCACTGCCAGTTCTTGCGGTACGGCGGCAGCGCGATCCACTCGATGTCCCCATTCCGCACGATCCCGTCCCAGTTCGCCGGAACGCTCCAGTTCGCCAGGCCGGTGATGACCGCCACGCGGTTGCGCCACTGGTCCCCGACGCCGTCGTTGGCGCCCGAGAGCAACTGGTCGACGACGGCCGGCGCGAAACCCCGGGTCAGCAGACTCGAACGCGCTCCGGTGGAGGTCGAATCGGCCCCGCGCGGCAGGTGCCACAGGCCGGGGTCGGTCGTCGGGTCGTAGTCGGTCGGATTGACCGGCGTGCCCCACTCGGCCATCGCCCCGATCACCGGGCCGAGATCGTCGGCGTACTCGGTGGCGTGCTCGGGCCCCGGCACGTACGGGCGCGAAGGGGCCGGCCCGTCCAGCGACGCCCAGATGTCGCGGGCATTGACCTGCGTCTGGTGGTAGAAACGCAGGTCGCTGTCGTACTTCATCGAGCCAGACAGATCGATCACCACCACGATGTCACGCGGGGCGAGCGCCGCAGCCGCCGAGGCACCCAGCGTCTTCTCGCCGTGCCCCAGTCCGCCGCCGAAGAACAGCGGCAGGTTGCTGCGCCGCACGTTGACGCGTACGGCCGATGGCATCCCCGCGAAGTTCTCGATGAATGTCGGCCGGCCGCTGGCGTCGATCGAATACGAGCCGAAGACCAGGTCGTCGAACTCCATTTCGACGTTCTCCTGCGCGGCCCGGTTGCGCAGCGTCAGGGCGGCCGCCTCGGAGAAGGCGTGCACCATCGACTCGTCGGCGGTGTTGCGCGAGATCAGCAGCGACGCCGCCGCCAGCGCGGCCGCGTCGGCACTGCGCTGCAGTTCCGAGTCGGTCGACGTCAGGTAGCTGTAGTCAATCGCCAGGGCGGCGAACGCGATGATCAACGTCCCCGCGAGCGCCACCAGAACCGCTACCGCACCGCGCCGCCGTGTACCACTTGCATGCATCGGGAAGCCTCCATCCCCGGGTCGGCCTCCCCACGCAACGAACGTGGAGCCCAACCGTGAACGGATTCTTCAATACGAATGCGAGCCCCGCCAAACAGAATCGGCGCCGCCGGTAAAACGTGAACGCGAGCGCCGTGGGTGGCGTTCCGCAAGCTCCAGGTCCTCGGTTTTCGCACCAGACGGAGCGCGACAGGCGGAAAAACGCGGACTTTCCTGGCGGACCGGTTCGCCGTTCGGCGGATGGATGGGCAGAGCGGGCGGTACGGCCGCCCGTCGCGTTTCCTCCACGGAGTCCCCCCGATGCAACGCAACCTCTCCGTCCTGCTGATCTGCGCGGCCACGAGTACGGCCCTGGCGAGCGACCTGGCCGCGGTCGAGGAAAAGCTGGTCGCCGCCCACGACAAGCTCAAGTCGTTCTCGGCCAGGTTCGAGTCGTCCCACCAGGTCACGCAGGGCATGACGTTCGACGCGAAGGGCACGTTCGACTGGGCCCGGCGCGACGGCAGGCTGCTGTTCCGGCAGGAAATCCGGCGGGTCACCACCCACACGATGGAAGGCGAGTCGTTCAAGACCGAGGAGCACCGCACCACGCTGTCGGACGGGCGCTACCACTACCAGATCAACAACGAAACGAAGAACGTCCTGAAGCAGGACTTCGATCCGGAATCCTCGGAGACGCTGGCACCCGCCCCGTTCCTGCAGCAGGTCCGCAACCGTTATGACGACGTCAAGGTGCTCGCCGACGAGAAGCAGGCCGGCCTGGACTGCTACGTGGTCGAGGCCCGCGAGAGTGCCTTCGATGACGGCGAGGACGACCCCGAGGATCCGATGATCACGGTCGTGCGCGAGAAGCACTGGTTCGCCAAGAAACTGGGCGTGCCGGTCCGCAGCGAAGGCTACGACCGCCAGGGCAAGGTCGTCCGCAGCCGGGTCTACTCGTCCTTCAAGATCGACGCCGGGATCGACGCGGCCCGCTTCGCCTTCAAGCTCGACGGCGCCAACGTCCAGGACCACAGCGGCGGCTGAGCCCGCCCGGAACCGCTCGCGACTCCCACCGCGCCGCCCCGCCGCAGGCCTCACCCCGCGTGCGCGGGGCGGTCCCCTTTCCCGCCGCCCCCTCCACGGGGAACACGCCCGCGCGCGATCGGACTACCATCCTTCCGGGTGGTCGGACACCTGCCGGGCTCCTGGCGCGCTCGAATCCCCGCAGGACGGACGACCGGCCGGCGAACCCCGCGAAAAAAAGAGACGCGGATCCGAATCCGACCGGCCGCAGACAGTCGGTGACCGGCCACAATACAGGATGGACAGTCGAGCCCGAGGGAGGGAACCACGATGACGGAGCAAGCCGAAACGCCGAACCCGGAGAACCCGGAGGCGGCCACCGCGCCGCCCCCGAAGAAGAAGCGGTGGGGACGCCGCCTGCTGGTGATGCTGCTGGGACTGGTCGTCGTGCTGCTGGTGCTGGTCGGGCTGGCGCCGACGATCGCCTCGACCGACGGCGGACGCACGTTCCTGCTTCGCCAGGCCCGCGGTTTCATTCCGGGCGATCTCCAGGCCGACGGCCTCGCGCTCTCGTGGTTTGGCGGGCAGCGGATCGAGAACCTGCGAATCGTCGATCCGGCCCGGCGCGAGGTCGTCACCGCCCGCAGCCTCAGCATCAGCCGCGGCCTGTTGAGCCTGATCGGCGGCGGATTCGATTTCGGCGAGATCACCCTCGACGATCCGCACGTGCTGCTGCAGTTCGAAGAGGACGGACGCCTCAGCCTGACGGATACGTTCTCGCAGCAGACACCCGCCGGCCCCGCTTCCGAACCGGCCGCCACCCTGCCCGAAATCCGCGGACAACTCGTCATCGACGGCGGCACCGTCAGCGTCGCCCGAAAGGGCTTCGAAACCTACGACCTGCGCGAGATCGACGCGGCCGTGCGGGTCGACACGCTCAGCAACATCACCGCCCACCTGGGTGCCCTGCTGCCGGACGGCAGGAAGCTCTCGGCCGCCCTCGGGGCGGAAGGTCTGGCGCCCGGCAACCGGCTCGACCTCGCGGCCGCCACCGGCACGCTGAAACTGGCGACCGATGGCGAGATTCAGATCGGCCCGCTCGTGGCCGTCGTGACCGGACAGCAGGGCCTGACCGGCGGCGCGCAGATCGATGTCGATGCGACGGCGAAGCCAGGCAACCTGCAGGCGACGGCCGATATCCGCGTCCGCAACCTCGTCGGTCCGGACGCCGCGCGCCCGCTGAACCTGGCCCTGGCCGGCACCGGCAGCCTGCAGGGTGAACAGGTCGCGGCCGACGTCGCCCTGACCGGATCCGGCAGCCCGTTCGCGACCGTCAAGGCCGAGGGCACCACGGCCGCCACGTCGGCCCGCATCTCGGCGGATCTGGCCGCGCTGCGGACGGAACTGGCGCAGGTGTTCGACCTGGGTGACCTGGACTTCAGCGGACGCGCGGACGGCACGGTGCACCTGACCCGGGCCGATGGGGGCTACGACACGCAGGTCGACCTGCAGGTCGGCCAGTTCGGCTTTCAGCAGGGCGCCCGCGACCTGCGGGCCGCGGAACTCAAGCTGACGCACGCCGGGCGACTGGGCACCGGAAGCGAGACCTTCCGCAGCACCGGATCGCTGACCCTGCGTGATCTCGCCGCCGGCGGCAAGCCGCTCGATCCCGCGGCCGAGGTTCGCTGGCAGGACCTTGAACTTGGCGATGCGCTGCGGGCGGCATCCGTGGAGGTCAAGGCCACGCCGCTGAACCTGACGGCCGAGAACCTGGGCGTGAACCTCGCGTCGGCCACGCTGGACGGCGGTCGGTTGCGCGTGCAGGCGGACCTGGCCAAGACGATGCAACTGGTCGCCGCCGTCGGCGGAATGGCCGAGCAGCCCGACCTGTCCGGTCAGCTTGACCTGTCCGCAGACGTCTCGGCCGAGGACAACGCGCAGCGTCTGGCGGGCAGCGGCACGATCCAGGGTCTGACGATCGGCCGTGGCGAATCGGCGGTTCGCGAAGAGCAGGTCACGCTGACCCTGGACGCCCGGATCGATCCGCAGGCCGGGACGATTCGGCTGGGTGAGAACCGGGTCGCCTCCGAGAAGCTGACCGTGGCGCTGCAGGGCGAGATTCGCGAGTACACCGGCAAGGCGGTCGCGGACATCTCGGGCGACTACGAACTGTCGTGGCCGGCGATCACCGCCCTGCTGCACGAACTGGCCCCCGGCACGCGCGACGTGGTCCGCATCGACGGAACCAGCCGCAGCCCGCTGCATCTGCGCGGGCCGCTGAACGATCCGTCCGCGCAGCCCGGGTTCCGGGGCCTGTCGGCCGGGCTGGCGGTCGAGTGGGACGGCATTGACCTGCTCGGGATTCCGCTGTCGGCGGCCCGAGTCGAACCGTCCCTGGCGGATGCGCGGCTGACGGTGCCCGAGGCCGCGATCGGCGCGACGACGGGCCGCATCCGGATCGGCGGCACCGTCGATCTCGGCGGGCCGGACACGCTCCTGCGGATGCCGGGCAGTACGCGCCTGCTGGATGGCATCGCGGTCACGCCCGAACTGGCCCGCGATCTGCTCAGCCGGATCAACCCGATCTTCTTCGCCGCGCTGGAAACGAGCGGACAGGTCAACCTGACCGTCAACGACCTGGTGCTGCCGCTGGGTTCGGGCGGGGCCGAGCAGGCGGCCGGCGGCGGCAAGCTCGAACTGGTCGAGATGCGTGTCCGGCCGGCGGGGCTGATCGGCGACCTCGTGTCGCTGGCGGGCCTGGCCGAGACCGGTGAGATGCTGGCGATCCAGTTGCAGGGCGGTGACTTCGAACTGGGCGAGGGACGGGTGCGTTACGACGATTTCACGATCCTGTTCCCGCAGGCGTTCGACCTGAAGTTCCGCGGCTCGGTCGGGTTCGACGACACGCTCGACCTGGTCGTCTCGGTGCCGATCCGTCCGGACCTGCTCAGCAGGCTGGGCGTGCCCGGAGACGTCGTGCGATATGCCGAGATGCTCAAGGATGTCCGCGTCGATCTGCCCCTGACCGGGACGCGCGAGAATCCGCAGTTGCAGTTCGCCGAGATCGACGCGCAGAAGCTGCTCGAAGGCGTCCTGGAGGGCGAGTTGCAGGACGCCGGCAAGGGTCTGCTCGACAACGCCCTCGGCGGTGCCAGGCCGGGTGGCCCGCCGGCCGATGAGAAGACCGGGAAGCCGGGCGGCGGGCTGCTCGAGAAGCTCAAGGGCGGGAAGAAGCAGGATCCCGACGCCCCGGCCGAGGCGGAAAAACCGAAGCGTCCGCGTCTCCGCCGGGGCAAAGACAAGCCATAATGCCGGCAGGACGGTTCGCCCGCGGCCAACAGGACAAGCGTGCCGATGTTCAACCTGCACGAGCGGATCGACAACCTGCTGGAAGAACCGCGACATCAGCTCAGTCGCGGAGCCCGCTTTCTGCGCACGCAGGTGGAACTGTGGCGGTTCTGCGCGCGGCGCCTGCACGAGAACAACCTCGGGGCGATGAGCGCCGCCCTGTCGTTCCGCACGATCTTCGCGCTGATCCCGACGCTGGTGCTGACGTTCCTCGTGCTGAAGTCGATGGGGATCATCGAGGACGGCAAACGCGCCCTGCGCGAGGTGCTCGACACCTCGGGATTCGCCCAGGTCGTCGCGGTCGAGACGGTCAATCCCGAGGGCGAGGACGAAACCGCCGCGACCGAACCGCGCGTGGTCACCGCGGCCGACCAGATCGAGCGGCTCGTCGATGATGTCGAGCGGCAACTGACCTTCGCCCGCATCGGACCGATCGGCGCGCTGGTGATGATCTGGACCGCGATGACCCTGCTGACGACGCTCGAAAGCTCGCTGAACCGCATCTTCGGGGCCCCGCGCAGTCGGGCCCTGACGCATCGCGTGATCATGTTCTGGTCCGCGCTGACGCTCGGCCCGGTCCTGATCATGGCCGCGGTCTTCGCCGGCGGAAGCGCCATTCACCTGGCCGAGACGCTGCCGGGCATCGGCTGGCTGGTCAAGGCCGTCGGCTGGCTGACGCCGGCCGTCGTCGGCGTGCTGGTGGTGGCGGCCGGGTACAAGCTGATCCCGAACACGCACGTGCGGTTCCGGGCCGCGATCGGCGGCGCGATCGTGGCGGTGCCGGCCTGGATGGTCGCCCGCTGGGCGTTCGCGATCTACGTCGAGCGGTTCGTCGTCGAGGGCAACCTGTACGGCGTGCTCGGACTGCTGCCGCTGTTCCTGATCTGGCTGAACGTATCGTGGTCGATCTTCCTGTTCGGCGCCGAACTGGCCCACACCGCGACCAGCCTGCGACAACTGCGCCGCGGCGAGAATGCCGAGAACCTGATCCTCGGACCGTCGGACTGGCTGGCGGTGGCCACCGCGATCGCCCGCCGATTCCTGGCCGGCGAGGCCCCGCCCGGGCGGGCGGACCTGGTCGAGGAGACCGGCCTGCCGCCGGAAGCGGTCCAGCGCATGCTCGATCCGCTGCTCGAGGCCGGGCTGATCACGGCGACCGCGAGCGAACCGAGCGGGTACCTGCTGCCGCGTCCGGCCGAGCAGATTCCGCTGGTCGCGATCCTGGACCTGGCCGATCCGCGTCAGCCGGTCGGGGCGGATGCGTCCGGGGCCCCGCTGGGGGGAATCCGCGCGGACCTGGCGAATCGGACGCTGGCGGACCTCTGCGACCCGCCGGATCGGGCCGCGTCACCGGCGACGCGCCTGCGGCTGCCCTGACCCGCTCCAGGGCCCTCTCAGGCCGGAAAAAACGGCCGAATTGTGTCGCCTCCTCAGCGGCAGGTCCGGAAACCCGGAATTGTGCGGCAGGAAATCGTGGCATTCTCTCCCGAAACCGGCTAGTTTGGGGAGCTTCCTGGGGGGGAGTTTGTAACCAGCACATTTTTGGAGCTAGCAGATGCGATGGAAAGCACGTGTCGGAGGTCTTGGTGCAGGATTGGCCATGGCATGTACGGTACCGGCGATCGCCGGTCCGGACGTGGTGGTCTTTGACATCTACAACCTGGCCAACTGGGGTTCGAGCAGCGGGACGGTGGCCTACACGATCGGCACCGAGTCCTGCAACTTCGGCGACACGGACCTGAACTGGATTGCCGGGACGCCCGACGTGCCGGTGATCGGTCAGAACATGTATCGCATCAAGGACGGGCGGATGGAGCAGCTCGGCCAGAGCTGGCTGAAGTGGGCGTTCGCCTCGCTGAACCAGGACGAGTGCGGCAACTGCGACGATCCGGGAACCGGCAGTCTGCTGGGTCCGAACTGCAGCGACCCGTACAGTGCGGGCCTGAACGGTTCGCAGAGCGGTCTGGGTCCGAAGTCGGTCGTCAACCCGCACACCGGTTTCCACCCGGGCAGCCACGCCACGCCGAGCGGCCCGAGCACGATCGCCGGGCGCATCCAGGTGGACAGCAACGACATGGACCCGGGCCAGAACGCCGGTGCGATCTACCTGGTGGAAGGCCAGTACGTGACGCCGGACGACGCGGCGTCCGGCAACCAGAACAACAACGCCTCGTACCGCGAGGTGTTCGTGGACGGCAGCCTGGACATCAGCTTCAACGGCGGTTCGGGAACCTCGTCGACGGTGGTCGGCAAGCCGGCGATCGAGGGCTGGCAGTCGTATGACCCGTCGGTCGGCGTCGAGCCGTTCGACGTTCCGGGTGACGGCCGCGGCTACATCGGCTGGACGGCGACCCGCACGGGCGTTCCGGTCACGGCCGACGTGGACGGTGACGGTGATGTGACGCTGAGCGACCTGGCGGTCGTGCTGGCCAACTTCGGTCTGACGGGCACCGCGGTGCTGGCGGACGGCGACGTGACCGGTGACGGCAACGTCGACCTGTCGGACCTGGCGGACGTGCTGGCGCAGTTCGGTCAGGGTTCGTCGTGGCGTTACGAGTTCGCGCTGCACAACCTGAACGTGCACCGCTCGTTCGTCGCCTTCGAGCTGACGGTTCCGGATTCGAGCGTGATCACCGACGACTACTTCAAGGGTGTTCCGTACCACTCGGGCGAGCCGTACGCCAACCCGAACTGGCGCTACCTGCCGAGCCCGACCACCGCGCTCTGGATCGGCACGGCCTACAGCAGCGACCAGAACGCCGGCGTCTGCCGCTGGGGCAACCTGTACAACTTCGGCTTCACCGCACCGTTCGGTCCGGACCAGCTTGGCGACATCAAGCTGAGCCTGTTCATGCCGGGTGGCGACGACACGCTGATCGTCCCGCTGCCCGAGCGGAATGCCAACGACAACTGCGCCAAGGCCGCCCCGATCACCAACGGCTCGTACACGGTCAGCACGCTCGAAGCGACGACCGACGGCCCGTCGGAAGCCAGTTGCAGCTTTGCCGGCAACGATGACATCACCAACGATGTCTGGTACCGCTACACCGCCCCGTGCGACGCGACCGTCCTGGTCGACGTCTGCGACGCCGACTTCGACTCGCGGATCGCGGTCTACGGCACCAACTGCCCGGCCGGCCCGGGCACCGTGCTGGCCTGCGACGATGACGGCTGCGGAAGCGGCTCGTCGACCAGCTTCGTGGCCACCTCCGGCAGCGAGTACCTGATCCGCGTCGGCGGACGCGACGGGGCCTTCGGCTCGGCCACCCTGAACGTCGTCTGCGACATCCTGGGTGCCTCGAACGACAACTGCGTCAACGCGTACGTCACGGGCGAAGGCGTCCTGACCTACGACTCGACCGGTGCGAACACCGACGGCCCGCTGGAGACCGGCTGCGGCAGTCCGGCCCGGGCGGACATCTGGTTCAGCTACACCCCGACCTGCGACGGAACCGCCACGGTCAGCCTGTGCGGCAGTGCCTATGACACGATGCTGCTGATCTACGACGGCGGGGCCGGCTGCCCGGTCAGCACCGGCACGTACCTCGCCTGCAACGACGACTTCTGCGGGCTCGACTCGCAAGTCTCGTTCAGCGCGACCAACGGCACCGAGTACCTGATCCGCGTCGCCGGTTACAACGGCTCGGACGGCGAAGGTGTGATCGATATCTCCATGGCCTGTGACTAAGCAGGACCGGGATCCGGTCCGGGGACCGGGAGCCATCCAGCTCCCGGTCACCCGGACCACCATTCGCACTTCCACCGCCGGGCGCTGGCGCGCTGCCGTCCTGCTCCTGGTGCACCTGCTGATTGCCATCCACATCGCGCACTGGCTCTCCGGGGCCGACACGCTGACACCGCTCGAACCCTCCGAAGCGATGCAGTTCACCCAGTCCGGCATCGTCAACGCCGGCGTGATCTTCTTCGCACTCACGATTCTCTCGACCGCGATCCTCGGCCGCTGGTTCTGCGGCTGGGCCTGCCACGTCGTCGCCCTGCAGGACGCCACCCTCTGGCTGCTCGCCCGCCTCGGCATCCGCCCGCGACCGATCCGCTCGCGACTGCTGATGCTCATCCCGCTGCTGGCCTTCCTCTACATGTTCATCAGCCCCCTGCTCTACGGCCGCGGCCCCGGGCAGACCGAACTCGAATACGAACTGACCACCACCGATTTCTGGAAGACCTTCCCGACCTGGATTCCGGCCGCGCTGACATTCCTGACCGTCGGCGTGCTGGCCGTCTACCTGCTGGGCGCCAAGGGCTTCTGCACCAACGGCTGCCCGTACGCCGGGGCGTTCGTGCTGGCCGACCGCCTGGCCCCCTACCGCATCCGCGTGACCGACGCCTGCACCCGCTGCGGGCACTGCACGGCCGTCTGCAGTTCCAACGTCCGCGTGCACAGCGAGGTGCACGACTACGGCATGGTCGTGGACCCCGGCTGCATGAAATGCCTCGACTGCGTCAGCGTCTGCCCGAACGATGCCCTCTACTTCGGCGCCGCACCGCAGGTCGCGCCCCGCAGGAAACGCCGCCGCCCCGCCGTCCTGACCGCCGACCGCCTGCTGCAGTTCGCGTTCGCAATCGTCGCCCTGCTGGCGATGATCGCGGCCGGCCAGGCCTACCAGGCGACCGGCATCGACCTGCTGGTCGCCGCGGCGCTCGCCGCCGTCGCGGTCGCCCTGACCTGGGCGGGCAGCACCGGCGCCGAATCGGCCGGGCGTCCCCTGACGCTGACCGAGGAAGTCGTCGTCGGGACCGCCTTCCTGGTGGGACTGATCGCCACCCGCGGCCTGTTCGGGGCGGTCGCGTTCCTGTTCGCGCTCGGACTCGGCGGACTGGTCGCTTACGCGGCCCTGCTGGCGTTTCGGCTGGCGCGGTCTCCGGCCGTCGGACTGCACGCGTGGACCCTGAAGCGGCAGGGACGCCTGCGCCCGGAAGGCTACCTGGCGGTGGCGCTGCTGGCGCTGGGGACCGGCGGCCTGGCGGTCGCGGCCCAGGTTCGCTGGCAGGAGGTCAAGACGCTGCGTGCGTTCGTCCGCGCAACCGAATTCGAGCGGTCCCTCGCGCCGCTGCTGACCCGCTTTCAGCAGGGCCCGCTTGCGGAGGACGAAGCGGCCACGCTGCGGATCGGCCTGAAGGAACTGGTTCGGCTGCGGCCGGACGCGGCGGATCCGGTCCTGAACCTCGGCCTGTTGCTGGCTCGAACCGGCGACGTGGCGGCCGCGCGGAACCTGTTGCGGGACGCCGTCACGCGGATCCCCGACGATCCGCGCCTCTGGTTCAACCTGGCGCTGTACGAAGCGGAGTGCGGCGACCTGGACGCGGGCATCGACTGCCTGGGCACGATTCTGGCGGAGAACCCCGCCGACACGGCCGCCCGGCGGATGCGGGCCAACATGCGCCTGGGCCGGCAACGCTGGCAGGCAGCGGCCGACGACCTGCGCATCCTGATCGAAGGCGGCGACCGCGACCCCGAACTGCGTCAGATGCTGGCGTTCTGCGAGGCGCGACTGGAGCCATAGCCGACCAGCGCGTGGATGGGTGAACGGGTGAAAGCCTTCCTGTTCCCCTGCATCATTCCGGCAGGCGGGCGAGTTCTTCCTTGGCGGTCCGGGCGGCGGCGCTGTCGGCGTAGCGTTCGATCACGGCCGTAAAGTACTTGCGGGCTTCGGTCGGCTGGTTCTTGCCGGCCAGGGTCTGCCCCATGCGGAGCAGGCCGGCCGCTTCCTTCTCGTAGGTTTCCTGCTGGCGGCGCTTGATGGCCGCGTCGATCTCGGCCTTGACCACCGGGTCGGCCTGCAGCGCGGCGATCTCGGTACGGGCCGCCGTGGCCGCCTTGCTGTCGGGGAAGCGCCGCACGAGGTCCTGCAGCGTGAAATAGGCTTCCAGCGACTGGCCGGCCTTGATCTGCTGGCGGGCCTTGTCGAGACGGCGGCGACTGGCGTCGCGGACGGTCTCGCGCTTGGCATCGGTGCCGTCGGTTCGCTCGGTGTCGTCACTGTCCTCCACCGCGGGCAGGTCGGCGGGATCGACCATCGCGATCGCCTCGCGCAGGGCGGCATCGAGCGAGGCCCCGCGCGGCCGGACCGAGATGATCCTGCCGTTGGGGTCGAGCACGTACATCGCGGGGATCGACGTGACGCGGAACTGGCGGGCCAGGCGGGTCTTCCAGCCGCCGCCCTCGATCACGTGGTACCAGTCGAGCTTGTTGGCCCTGGCGTACTTGAGGCAGACCTCCGGGCGGTTGTCCAGCGAGATGCTGATGATCTCCAGGCCCTGCTCGTGGTACTTGCCGTAAGCCTGCTTGACGTTGGGCAGTTCCGCGATGCACGGCCGGCACCAGGTCGCCCAGAAGTCGAGCAGCACGACCCGTCCGCGAAAGTCCGTGAGCTGGAACTTCCGGCCGCTGACCGCATCGGTCGCGGAGAAGTTCGGGAAGGTGCTGCCGCGTCGCAGCGGGACCGCATCCTGGGCGGAGGCGACGTCAACCAGCAGCAGCGGCAGCAGCAGGACCGCCGAGAGAATCATCCGAGCAGACATCCGCGAGACTCCGTGTCGGGTGCGTGAGGTTCCGGGGCGTGCAGGAATTGTAGCAAAAACCGGCTCACGATCCGCCGGGCGCTCCCAGTTCAACCCGTCGGCCCGATACCCGCAGCGGCAGCGGTCGGTTGATCTCCAGCGGCGCCAGCGGCCAGCCGTGGCCGATCTGCGGCAGGTGCAGCACCGGCGTCGCGGGCGGCAGGTGGTACCGCAGCAGTTCGAGCACCTCCGGCACCTGCTGCCGCCGGCCGAGGTGAAAGTCGCCCAGGATCAGCCCGTCGATCCGCTCGAACCAGCCGGCCAGCTTCAGCGTCGCCAGCAGGCGGTCCAGCCGATAAACCTCCTCGTTGACGTCCTCGATCGCCAGCCACGCCCCGCGCGGACGGTAGCGCCGCGCGAGCGGGCCGGCCAGGCTGGCACACAGCACGCTCAGGCACCCGCCGATCACCCGGATGCGGCCACTGCCCGGCCGGCCGCGGAGGACCTCGCCGGTCAGCGGGCCCCACAGGCCGCTGGTGTCGTCTCCTTCGCCGAGGTAGGCGGGGACGTTCCGCCAGAACGCGGCGAAGGCGTCCCGAGCGGCTTCGGGCGGACGAACCCGATACGCCAGGAAGTTCGGGCACAGCCAGTAGACGCCGCGTCCGCCGGGGTAGGCCGCGACCAGGTTGACGAAGCTGGTCATCTCGGAAAAGCCGAAGGCCCAGAGCGGCGTGGTCCGGCGGTTGAGCACGCTGAAGTCGATCTGCGGCAGGATTCGCGAGAAGTACTTGCCGCCGTTGGCGGCGATGATCGCCCGCGTACGCGGATCCTCGAGGGCCTGCTGAATGTCGCGGACGCGGGCGGCGTCGTCGCGCCGGCCGCCGCGGGAGTCGTCCTCGGTCGCGGTCAGGATCGATTTGCGACAGGTCAGGCGATACGGGCGCGGCAGGTTGTCTCGAATGCAGGCCAGGTAGGCGTCGACGTCCGGAAACTCGAAGCGCCGCACGCCGGGCGTGACCGGGTTGGCGTGAGCAAGCAGGTGGATCCGGTTCGGCGCTGTCGGTGATGCGGCGGGCATTGCTTGCACTCCTCTGCGGGCGGGCGAGTATACTGCTGCGATGCTGAAAATCGGCCCCTACGAGTTTGATTTCCCGGTCGTGCAGGCCGCCCTGTCGGGCTACAGCGACGGCCCGATGCGGCGGATCGCCCGGCGGATGGGCTGCCCGTACACGATTCACGAGGTCGTGCTGGACAAGCTGATCATCCAGCCCGGCAAGTACCAGAAGAAGAGCCTGTACCTGCACGAGGACGATCACCCCGTCGGCGGGCAACTGATGGGCTCCGACCCCGAGCAGTTCGGGGCGGCCGCCCGGGTCATGTCCGATGCCGGCTTCGACGTGATCGACATCAACTTCGGCTGCCCGGTCAAGAAAGTCCTCGGCCGCTGCCGGGGCGGCTTCCTGCTTTCGGATCCGCCGACCGCCAGGGAGATCATCCGCCGCGTCCGCGACGCCGTACCGCCGGAGAAGCCCGTCACGCTGAAGATGCGGCGCGGGCTCGACGACTCGGCCGAGAGCGAACGCAACTTCTTCGAGATCTTCGACTATGCCGTCGAGTGCGGCCTGGCCGGCGTCTGCGTGCACGGGCGGACCGTCGAGCAGCGCTACGTCGGGCCCAGCCGCTGGGCCTTCCTGACCCGCCTGCGCAAGCACGCCCCGGACGTCACGCTGCTGGGCAGCGGCGACCTGTTCACGGCCGGCGACATCGTCCGCATGCTGAACGAGACCGGCGTGAACGGCGTGACCGTCGCCCGCGGCTGCATCGGCAACCCGTGGATCTTCCGCGAAGCCCGCGCGCTGCTGGACGGCCGGCCGCTGCCGCCGCCGCCGAGCGTGGTCGAACAGGGCGCGCTGATCCGCGAACACTACCAGCTTTCCTTCGAGGAGCACGGCGAGAAGTTCGGCGCCCGGCTGATGCGCAAGTTCGGGATCAAGTACAGCGAACTGCACCCGGCCGGCGCGACGGTACGGACCGCGTTCGCCCTGACCAAGAACCGCCAGGCACTCGAAGCCGTGCTGGATGAATGGTACAACCCCAGCCGGGAGTGGCCGGAAGTCGTCCGGCCGACGGACCCGGGTGACCTGGTTGCTGCCGGAGCCACGCTGTGCGACTGCTGATTCTCGCGGCCCTGTGCCTGTTCGGCACGCTCGGCTGCAGCCTGCCCGGCGAGATCCGGGTGATGAGCTACAACATCCGCTACGACAATCCCGACGACGGGGTCAACGCCTGGTCGCAGCGGCGCCTGGCCGTGGTCGAGCGGATCGCGGCCTTTCAGCCGGACGTGATCGGCCTGCAGGAAGTGCTGCATCACCAGCTTGAAGAATTGTCGGGCGACCTGCCGGACTACCAATGGGTGGGAGTCGGCCGGGATGACGGCCGGGCCGGCGGCGAGTTCGTTCCGATCCTGTACGACAAGCGGCAGTTCCGCCTGGAGCGGGCCGGGCACTACTGGCTGAGCGAGCAGCCGGGCAAGCCGGGATCGATCGGCTGGGATGCGGCCCTGCCGCGGCTGATCACGTGGGCCCGGCTGGTCTACAAGCGCAACCCTCTGGTGAAGATCACGGTGCTGAACACGCACTTCGATCACGTCGGCGAGACGGCGCGGCTGAAGAGTGCCGAGGAGGTGCGTCTGTACGCCGAGTCGCTCGGCGGGCAGCGGGTGATCGTGCTGGGGGATTTCAACGCGACCCCGGACTCGCGCGTGCACGAGATCCTGACCGAGGACCGCGGCAACCTGGCCGAACTGCGCGACACGTGGTTCTGGAAACACGGCAAGCGCTCCCGGGGGACGTTCAACGGCTTCGAAGCGCGGCTGGACGGACCGCGGATCGACTGGATCCTGTGCAACCGGCGCTTCGAGGTCGAGGCGGCGGACGTCGACCAGACCCTGCACGACGGCCGGCCGCCGTCGGACCATTTCCCGGTCACAGCGATCCTGAAGCTGGTTGCGACCTCCGAGACGGGGATGCTTTGAGGAAGGGAGCGAGGGAGCCAGGGAGCGAGGGAGCGAGCAGGGAAGAGGGCGTGGTTTGGGGTTTCCGTGGCGCTGGCGCGGGGATTTTCGGTACTGCCTTGAACCGGGACAGTCCCCGGTCCCTTCTTGCTCCCTCGCTCCATCGTTCCCGTTCCGGACACCGGTGACCGCCCCCGGGTTCGGATCCCTTTTTCCTGGCTTCCCGTTCCAGGCCACTCGCTCCCTGGCTCCCTTGCTCCCTCCCTCGCTCCCTGGCTCCCTGGCTCCCTGGCTCCCTCCTGGGGGCAACTGTCTCAAGAACTGTTCCTGTAACAGTGCGCAGGCGGCTTTGCGGACCTTTGCGGGTTTGGTCTACAATCGCCCGGGCGACGACGCGTAACGACCGTACCCAACCCGCTTGAGGGGGACCTGCCGATGCCGCGTGAAGCGATTGAGCTCACGAACAAGCTGGAAAACCTGTCGATCCTGGACCAGGACGGGAACGTCGACGAGGCCCTCGAGCCGAAGATCGCCGACGCCGACCTCCGCAAACTCTACAACGTGATGCTCAAGACCCGCCGCCTGGACGAACGCTGCCTGATGATGCAGCGCCAGGGCCGGATCGGCACCTACGGCCCCTGCAAGGGACAGGAGGCCACCCCCCTCGGGTTCGCCTATGCGATGCAGGCCGAGGACTGGTTCGTGCCCTCCTACCGCGAGCTGTCGGCCTACGTCTGGCGTGGCTGGCCGCTGGGCAAGTACCTGGTCTGGTGGGGTGGCAACGAGTACGGCTCGGCCGTGCCGGAGGGCGTCAACGACCTGCCGATCTGCGTGCCGATCGCCTCGCAGTGCCAGTACGCGATGGGGATCGCCTGGGCCAGCAAGCTGCGGCAGGACGACACGGTCTGCGTCTGCTTCGTCGGCGACGGCGGCACCTCGCAGGGCGACTTCCACGAAGCGATGAACTTCGCGACCGTCTACAACGTCCCGCTGGTGATGGTCGTCCAGAACAACCACTGGGCGATCTCGCTGCCGCGGTCCAAGCAGACCGCCTCGCCGACCTTCGCCCAGAAGGCGATCGCCTACGGCATGGACGCGATGGTCATCGACGGCAACGACATCCTCTCGTGCGTCACGGCCGCCCGCGAGTCGATCAAGAAGGCCCGCGACGGCCAGGGCCCGCAACTGATCGAGGCGACCACCTACCGGATCATGATGCACACCACGGCCGACGATCCGAAGAAGTACCGCAGCGAGGAAGAGGTCGCGCCGTGGCTCAAGAAGGATCCGCTGATCCGCTTCGAGACCTACCTGCGAAACAAGAAACTGCTGGACGACAAGATCCAGAAGCTGATGGAAGAAGAGATCAAGAAGGAGATCGACGAAGCGATCGTCTTCTACGAGAACTACAAGCACGACCCGTACGAGTTCTTCGAACACATGTACCAGGAAATGACGCCGGAACTGGCGGCCCAACTGGCCGAACTGAAGGCCTACCGCGAAGGACCGGCACCGGAGGTCAGCGCCAGCAACGGCAACCCGCAGGTCAGCCATGCCTGACTTCGGTGAAGACGCATAAGGGTGAATGCGGGAATCCACCGGACCACGTCCGGCCGTTCCCACGCAACACCTGAACGCCCGGCGGCAGGCTGATCGGACCGAAAGAACACAAGGCGCGCGACACGGAGCGATTCGATATGGCAGAACTGACGATGGTCCAGGCCCTGAACCTCGCGATGCGCGAGGCGATGGCCGAGGATCCCAACGTACTCGTGATGGGTGAGGACGTAGGCAAGGACGGCGGCGTCTTCCGCGTCACGGACGGCCTGCAGGAAGAGTTCGGGCCGGACCGCTGCATCGACACGCCCCTGGCCGAGGCCGCCATCGCCGGAACGGCGATCGGGCTGACGTTCCGCGGGTTCAAGCCGCTGATCGAGTTCCAGTTCGACGGCTTCTCGTTCCAGGCCTTTCACCATGTCGAAGGACACGTGCGCCGCTTCCGCAACCGGACGCGCGGGCGCTACACCTGTCCGATGGTCATCCGCATGCCGTACGGCGGCGGGATCCGCGCGCTCGAACACCACAGCGAGGCCCCCGAGGCGACCTACGCGCACCTGGCCGGACTGAAGGTCGTGCTGCCGTCCGGGCCCCGTAACGCGCGGGCCCTGTTGCGGTCGGCCATCCTCAGCCCGGACCCGGTCGTCTTCTTCGAGCCGAAGGCCCTCTACCGCGCGTTCCGCGAAGAGGTCCCCGACGAGCCCGAAACGCTGCCGATCGGCAAAGGCCAGGTCGCCCGGGCCGGCAAGGACGTCACGCTGATCTCGTACGCCGCCACCCTGCGGGCCACGCTCGACGCGGCCGAGGAACTGGCCGACGAGCACGACATCGACGCCGAAGTGCTGGACCTGCTGAGCGTCAGCCCGATCGACGAGGACCTGATCAACGAGTCGGTCCGCAAGACCGGCCGGGTGGTGGTGGTGCACGAGGCCCCGCGGCACTGCGGGGTCGGCGCCGAGGTCGTGGCCCGGATCGTCGAGAAGAGCCTGCTGTACCTGGAGGCCCCGATCCGGCGCGTCACCGGCTACGACACGATCATCCCGTTCTTCGCCAACGAGAAGACCTGGCTGCCGGACGCGGGCAAGGTCGTGCAGGCCACCGTCGAGACGGTCAATTTCTGATCCACCCGGGGGCGGTGGGCCGGAACGAGAAGGAGCAAGGCGGGCGCCTCACGGCCGGCCCGGGCCCCGGGTGTGGCGCGTGAAAGAGGCCGAGGCCGCCTCGTTCCCGCCCCCGTGTCCCCCTCTCTGCCCCGGTCACGCCTCGACGCTATCACGAAACAGCCCCGTCCCGGGCGTTCGTTGGACGGGTTACGCTTTGCGCGGTACAAAATCGCCTTGGCCGCGGCGGTCCGGGTCTGCCCGGGCCGCGAGACTCAGTTGAGGAACCGAGCACCATGTACGAATTCATCCTGCCGGATCTGGGAGAAGGCGTCCACGAGGGTCAGATCGTCAACGTGCTGGTCGAGGAAGGCCAGACGATTGAGGAGAACGAACCGATCCTCGAGGTCGAGACCGACAAGGCCGCCGTCGAAATCCCCTCCCCGAAGGCCGGCTCGATCGCCCGGATCAACGTCAAGGCCGGGCAGACCGTCAAGGTCGGCGAAGTCATGCTGGCGATCGACACCGGCGAGGCCGGCGAGGCCCCGGCCCCGGCGGCGGCCGAGACGCAGGCCAAGCCCGAGGCCGCGCCCGCCAAGGCCAAGGCAGCGGCGAGCGCTCCGGCCAGTCCGCCCGCGGCGCCGGCCGCGACGGGCGTGGCGGTGGCGCCGGCGCCGCGGCGCAACGGACCGATTCCGGCCGCTCCGGTGGTGCGCAAGCTGGCCCGCGAGATGGGCGTGGACATCAACAGCGTTCCCGGCAGCGGTCCGAACGGACGGGTGCTGCGGGAGGACGTCGAGCGTTTCGCCCAGGGTGGCGGCGCGGCGGCCCCGGCGGCGGCGGGCGGTGGCTACGCGGCCCCCGAAGCGTTGCCGGACTTCGACCAGTACGGACCGATCCGCCGCGAGCAGCCGAGCCAGATCCGCAAGACGATCGCGCGGCAGATGACGCGGGCCTGGCAGTCGGTGCCGCGGGTGACGCACTGCGACTCGGCCGACGTGACCGAACTGGAGCGCAACCGCAAGTCGCTGAACGCGAACCTGCGTGAAGGCCAGCCGAAGATGACCGTCACGGCGATCATCCTGAAGGCGGTCGCGGCCGGCCTGCGGGACTACCCGATGCTGAACTGCAGCTACGACGCGGCCCGCGAGGAAGTCGTCTACAAGGACTACGTGCACCTGGGCATCGCGGTCGACACGCCGCGCGGGCTGGTGGTGCCGGTGATGCGGGACGTCGACAAGAAGTCGCTGCCGCAGGTCGCGACGGAACTGAACGAGATCGCCGGGCGGGCCCGCGAGGGCAAGTTCGACGTGGCCGACCTGCGCGGGGCGACGTTCACGATCACGAACGTCGGGGCGCTCGGCGGGCAGTTCGTCACGCCGATGGTCAACTACCCGGAAGTCGGCATCCTCGGCATGGGACGTTCGTCCTGGGAAGCCAAGGTGCAGGCGGACATGTCGATCGTCCCGCGGATGATGCTGCCGCTGTCGCTTTCGTTCGATCACCGGATCTGCGACGGGGCCGACGCGGCCCGCTTCACCCGCGACATCGTCGAGTCCCTCCAGAATCCCCTGCGTCTGATCACGCTCGGCTAGTGCCGGAACGGAGAGCGAAGTGGTTGTTGGCGAACTGACCGAAGAAACCGAAGTACTTGTCGTCGGCGGCGGGCCGGGTGGCTACGTGGCCGCCTTCAAGTGCGCGGACCTGGGCCTGCGGACCACGCTGGTCGACGCGAACGCCCAGTTGGGCGGCGTCTGCCTGCGCGAGGGCTGCATCCCGTCGAAGGCCCTGCTGCACGTCTCGCACCTGATCGATCACGCCACCCACGCGGCCGAGTTCGGCGTGAGCTTCAAGAAGCCGGCGATCGACCTCGACAAGCTCCGCGGCTGGAAGAACAGCGTGGTCGACCGCCTGTGCGGCGGGATCAACGCGCTCGCCAAGAACCGCAAGGTCCGGGTCGTGACCGGCAAGGCCACCTTCGAGGACTCCCGCACCGTCCGGATCGAGGGCGGCGACGTCGGCCGCCTGAAGTTCAAGCATGCCATCGTCGCGACCGGGTCGGTCGCCAAGCGCCTGCCGGAGAAGATCATCCCGGCCGACTGCTGCATCGACTCGACCGGGGCGCTCGATCTCGAGTCGATCCCCAAGAAACTGGCGGTGATCGGCGGCGGGTACATCGGGCTCGAACTGGGCCAGGTCTACGCCGGGCTCGGCAGCGAGGTCACCGTGATCGAGGCGCTCGACAACCTGCTGACCGGTCCGGACCCGGACCTCGTCCGCCCGCTGGAACGCCGCCTGAAGGAGCAGTTCGCCGCGATTCACACCGGGGCGATGGTCGAAGGCGCGAAGCGCACGGGCAAGGGCGTCGAACTGACGTACTCGATCAAGGGCAAGAAACAGACGCTGCTGGTCGACAAGGTGCTGACCTCGGTCGGACGCGCCCCGAACACGCGCGACATCGGCCTGGAGAACACCAAGGTCAAGGTCAACGACCGCGGCTTCATCGAAGTCGACAACCAGATGCGGACGGCCGACAAGCGGATCCTCGCGATCGGCGACGTCGCCGGCGACCCGATGCTGGCCCACAAGGCCTCGCACGAAGGCATCGTCGCCGCCGAGGTCCTGGCCGGGCACAACGCCGTCTTCGACAAGAAGGCGATCCCGGCCGTCGTCTACACCAGCCCCGAACTGGCCTGGTGCGGCATGACCGAGGCCGAGGCCAAGCAGGCCGGGCGGAAGGTCAAGGTCGGCAAGTTCCCGTGGACGGCGTCCGGGCGGGCGATCGCGATGGGCGCCCCGCAGGGCCTGACGAAGATCATCGCCGACTCCGAGACGCAGCGGGTCCTGGGTGTCGGGATCGTCGGCGAGCACGCCGGGGACCTGATCGCCGAAGCGGTGCTGGCCATCGAGATGGGCTGCGAAGCCGAGGATCTCGCCCTGACAATTCACCCGCACCCGTCGACGTCGGAGACCGTCATGGAGGCGGCCGAGGGCGTCTTCGGCGCGTCCCTGCACGTTGCCCGGTAGCGGTACGAACGTGACTGGGTGAGAGCGTGAAAGAGGCGCACGCGCCTTCCGAGGCGGTCTCCTCCGCGCTGGCCCGCCCTTCCGCACGCCGCCGCAAAGAGGGCACGCCCGGGTGACGCCGCGGCCCAATCGCCGGGCACCTTCCGGGACAGCGTCCGGCCCGCCGTGGATCCACGCCATGCATCGAATTCCCCGACGAATCCTGAACCGAACCGGGCACCTGGTGGTCTGCCTGAGCCTGCTGTGCGCGGCGGGTTGCGGCGGCACGCGCGGGCCGCAGATCAGCACGCGCCGGCCCGCGACCCCGGACCAGTTGCAGGCCGCCTATCCCGACCTCGCGTCCGGGCGGTTCGTCGTGCTGGGCGACTTCAACACCGAGGATCAGCTTGGCGGAATCACGCCCGCGATGCGGATCGGGCACGGACGCGGCGCCACCGGAGGCGGGGCCGCGGTCGCCCGCGTGTCGGCCGGGCAGCCGGTGTCCATCGAGCCGTCGGTCACGGACTGGAGCGGCCAGACCCTGCTGCTGTGCAGCGTGCGGGTGGACCTGCCGCAGTCGCTGGCGGTCACGGTGGCCGGCGATGGCGGTGCCTGGCGGCGTGATGCGGACCTGGCCAGCGGCTGGAACCTGCTGCGGTTCGACATCGGCGAGATCGGCATGCGGGTTGACACCGGGCAGGTCCGGCGGATCGACCTGGTGCCGTCGGCCGCGACCGAACTGGCGATCGATGACCTGCTGCTGGCGGACGACCGCAGCGAACTGAAGGCCGAGTCGCCGCGAATCACGCTGCGGACCGAGACGCGTGGCCTGCGGGTTCACAGCGGCGTGGCGGGCGCGTTCGAACTGGTCTTCCAGGGCGGGCTGCTGGTCGACTGGCGAAGCTGGTCGGAGGTCCCGCTGGGTGGCAGTACGGGCGTCGGTCCCTGGCTGGTCGCGGTCGGGCCGGACTGGAACCAGCAGCCTCCGCCGACGCCGGGCGGGCCGGACTCGCTCGCGGGCCGTCAGCGGGTGCTGGAATCCGGGCTGCGGACGGTGGTGCAGGCCGAGACGCCGACCGGGCGTCGCCAGTGGACGGTCTACCCGCACGGGGCGGCGTTCCTGTCGATTCAAAACCCACGGGTCAGGGACGGACAGCGGGCGGCGTTCCTGCTAAGCGTGGCGGGCACGGGCTCGTTCGAGGCCCTGCCCGGACCGGCGCTCTCGCCGGGCGAGCGGCCGCTGGGTCTCTGCCTGCTTCAGCAGGAGGGGCCGGATCCCGACCTGCTCTGGGCCCCGGGCAATCCGACCGGCGGACGTCGCCTGACGCAGCGTTTCTCGCCGGGGAGTACCGACCTGCTGGTCCTGATGGGCGACGATCCGCCCGGCCCGCTGGCCCAGGCCTTCTTCGTGTCCGAGGACGAACTGCTGCCGGAGCGGGCGGCCGACCTGACGCATGTTTATCAGCACCCGCCGCGTCCGAAGGTGACGACCGGTCGCCTGGTGACGGACCGCGCGGGTGACCTGAACGGGGACGGGTTCAACGAGTCGGAGGGCTGCTACGAACTGGCGGGTCGCGACCGACGGCTGCGGATGCGGCTGGCGCCGGAGGCGGCCCCGCTGGACCACCCGGTCTTCCGGGTCCAGGGGACCCGCGGGCTGCGCTGCTGGGTGTACGTCAACGGTCGGATCGTCAGCGAGATCGGACGCGACGCGGACGGCGAACTGCTGTTCGTCGTGCCCGGCCGTCACGCCGGGCCGTTGACGATCGAGGTCACGGCGGTCCCCGTCGGTGGCGGTGCGGGTTGACGGGCTTCTGCGCGGTTTCTAGCATCATGGTGCGGGTTGGTGTCCAACCCCTCATAAGCGGAGCAGCCTGTGGCAGGGATGTGTGAATCGTGCAAGAAAGAGGCTGCGACGTTCCACCTGACCAATCTGACGCGTGAAGGCCAGAAGGAAGAGCAGCACCTGTGCGAGGGCTGCGCGATCGAGCAGGGCCTGATCCAGGTGCAGAAGCCCGCCTACGCCCATGAAGTGCTCGAGAACTTCATGAAGAGCGCCAAGGGCGACGCCGCCTCGATGGCCAACGCGGTCTGCGAGACCTGCGGGATCAGTTACCTGGAGTTTCGCAACCAGGGACTGCTGGGCTGCCCCGACGACTACGACGTCTTCCGCGAAATGCTGCTGCCGCTGCTGGAGCGGGCCCACGAGGCCACGCACCACACCGGCAAGGCCCCCCGCTCGCTGGGCACCGGCCGGACATCGCAGCAGCAGATCCAGCAGTTGAAACGGAAACTGGCCGACGCGGTCGCGGCCGAGGACTACGAACGGGCGGCGGAACTGCGCGACCGGATCGACAAACTGGAGCTCTGATGTCCGCCTCGCTGGAAGATGTCATCCGCAACCGCTGCGAATGGCTCCGCGGCGAAGGGCCGCTGAGCGAGATCGTGATCTCGACCCGCATCCGGCTGGCCCGCAACATTCGCGGCTTTCCGTTCCTGCCGCGGGCGGACGCCGACCTGCGGGCCCAGGTGGCCGACACGGTCGAAACGACCATCCGGCGGACGGACCTGCTGGCCGACTACCTGCATCTGTCGATCGACGAACTGGACGACCTCGACCGGCGGGTGCTGGTCGAGCGGCAGTTGATCAGCCGGCAGCACGCCGAGGGCAGCGGGACGCGGCGGGTGGCGTTCGATCCGGGCGGGTCGTGCTCGCTGATGATCAACGAAGAGGATCACGTTCGCGTGCAAGTCATGCGGAGCGGGATGCAGCTCGACGCGGCCTGGGAACAGATCAACGCGGTCGACGACGCGCTCGACGCGAAGCTGGACTTCGCCTACCACGCTCAGTTCGGCTACCTGACCGCCTGTCCGACCAACGTCGGCACGGGAATTCGCGTCTCGGTCATGCTGCACCTGCCGGCCCTGCGGATCACGAACGAGCTCGACAAGGTCGGGCAGGCCGCCAAGGACATGAAGCTGGCGATCCGCGGCCTGTGGGGCGAGGGCACCGAAGCGCTCGGCGACTTCTTCCAGATTTCGAACCAGATCACGCTCGGCCGCAGCGAGGAAGAGCTGATCGACGATTTCCACCGGACGGTGATTCCGCAGATCGTCGAGTACGAACAGCAGGCCCGCCAGGCCCTGACCGCCAAGCGCCTGCACGCCCTGGACGACAAGGTCTACCGGGCGATGGGCGGCCTGCAGAGTGCCCGGCTGATGAGCTCGACCGAGGCGATGCAGTGCCTGAGCCACCTGCGGATGGGCCTGAACATCGGCCGGATCAAGACGATCGACCTGAACACGGTCAACGACCTGTTCATCCAGACCCAGCCGGGGCACCTGCAGAAGCTGCATGGCGGGCGCCTGAACGGCGAGCAGCGCAGCATCGCCCGGGCCGCGCTGATCCGGTCGAAGCTGCACCAGAACTGAGCGCGGTCGCGCCGCGGGCCGCACACCAAGGGAGACCCGCCGTGTCGCGCATGCTGACCGCCCTGCCGCTGCTGGGCCTGCTGACCGTTGCCGCCCTGGCCGAACCGCCGCGGATCCTGGCCGGGCCGATGTTCTCGCTGACCTCCGGCGAGGACATCACACTGTGGGTCCAGGTCGACCAGCCGGCGGATCTCTCCTGCACCTGGCGAGCCGAAGACGACCGGGTCGTGATCGAGCAGGAGCGCGTCGCGCCCAGCGTTCCCGAACGAAACATCTACGTGGCGACCCTGTCGGCCAGCGCCCGGCGGATGGCCGACACCTCGCGGTGGACGGCCGAGCTGCGGGTCACGACCGGGACACGTGACGAGGGATCCGCGGTGACCGTGTCGCGATCGACGACGATGACGCTGCGGCTGCCGGTCCCGCGCGGATATGCGGGTGTGTCGGGCGGGCGGCGGATCGCGTTCGGTTCGTGCAGCCACCAGGACCGCTTTGCCAGCCAGCCGATCTGGACGCGGGTGCTCAAGACCCGACCGCACCAGTTCCTGTTCATCGGCGACAACATCTACCTGCCGGGTCGGGCCGACAGCTATCCGGACGACCGTGACGGTGTGCTGCGACTGTACCGTGACACCTACGACCAGAACCGGCAGCTTCCGGAACTGCAGCGCCTGCTGCGCAGCACGCTCTGCTCAGCGCTCTGGGACGACCACGACTTCGGCCCGAACAACTCGGACCGGACCTGGAAATGGGCCGACGTCGCCCTGCAGACGCTCAACGAGTACTTCCCGAACCAGTACGGCACGCCCGAGGCCCGCGGCTGCTTCCACACGACGCGAACCGGCGCCGTGCAGACCTTCATGCTCGACAACCGTGCGTTTCGCGACGGAAACAAGGACCCGCAGCGACGGACCTTCCTCGGCGACGTGCAGCTCGCCTGGCTCAAAGAAGGGCTGCGAACCAGCGACGCGCCGGTCAAGCTCGTCGTGGCCGGCAACCAGATCCTGGCCGACACGCACCCGCACGAGAGCTGGGGCAACCAGTTCCGGGCCGAGCGCGACGCCTTCCTCAACTGGATCTGGAACGAGCGGATCGAGGGCGTGATCTTCCTGTCCGGCGACCGGCACTTCGCGGAACTGGCCCGCAAGGAAGACCCGACCGGGCGCGGCAACACGCTCTGGGAGCTGACCAGTTCGCCGCTGGCGAATTCGCACTACGAGAAAGGCGCCGAGATCGCCTATCCCGATCGCGTCGCCGCTTACAACGACGGCGTCAACTTCGGCCTGGTCGAGATCAGCGGGCTGACGCGGCCCCGGACCGTCACGCTGTCGATCATCGACGTGCGCGGCGAGCGCGTCATCACGCAACAGGTGATGGGTCCGACGAATCCGCAGCCCTGACGGGCCGACCGCGCGACGTCACTCAGAGCAGGAACTGCCGAAGCGGGTCAGCAGCAGCATCAGGTCGTTCAGGTCCACGTCACGGTCGCCGTCGACATCGCCCTGCCCCTGGGCGTCCGGCGGCTGGGCGAACGCGGCCAGCAGGATCGCCAGGTCGCTCAGCCCGATCGCGCCGTTGCCGTCGAAGTCTCCCGGGCAGCACTCGTCCGGCTGACCGTCATCATCCGCATCGGTCAGCAGCCCGTCGGCCAGGTCGCAGGTGTCGGTCACACCGTTCGCGTTGCAGTCGCTCTGGCGCGTACTGAGGACCACCGCCGTGCCGCCGGCGGCATTCCCGCTCAGCACGAACCGCGGCCCGATCGCCACGGCCGAGCCGCGGGCGCCGGAGTCGGCCCCGGTCCACTTGGCCCGGACCCGCCAGGTCTCGGTGTCCCGCCCGAACAGCCAGGTCGCGCCCGGACCGGCCGGTCCGCCGGCCTTCTCGGCCCCGACCGCAAGCTGGTCCTGCCAGAGGGCGACGCTGCCCCCGAACTGTGCGCCGGCCACCGGCCGCGGTGCCTGCAGTCGCTGCGACGGCAGCCATCCCGCACCCTCGGTGAACTCGTAGACGAACACCTCGCCGGCGTCCTCGGCCGTGGTGTCCGACCGGCTGGCGGCGATGACGGCCGTATCGCCGCTGATGCCCAGCGACCAGCCGAAGCGATCGCCGCCGGCCGGCAGTGGTGCCGTCACGGCCGGGCCGGGCGTCCGGGCACCGTCCGTCCATAGATAGAAGAACGCCCCGCCGGCATCGGACAGGTCCAGCCCGAGATCGCGGCGATGCGATCCGACCAGCAGGTGCCGCCCCTCCAACGCCAGCGCGGTGCCGAAGTTGTCGTCGGGACTGGCCGACTGCGGCCAGACCTCGTCGACCTGGATCCAGGTGCCGCCGACGCGCTCGAACAGGTAGGCGGATCCGCCGTTGACGCGGCGGCGCTCGGTCGACGGCGCGCCGACCGCGGCCCGGTCGCCATCGAGCGCGACCGCCCGGCCGAAGAAGTCGAAGGCGACCGGGTTCGCGGCGATCAGTTTTCCGTCAAGCTGCCACCCGCCGGTGCCGTAGGCGAACACGTACGCCGCGCCGGCCTTGCTGGCCCCGCCCGGATCGTGGTTGTTCGCCCCGACCAGCACGCGCTGGCCGTCGGTGGCGACGCTGATGCCGAAGTTGTCGCCCGGCTGCCCGTCGGGGGCGTGCAGAGTCGCCTCGAGCGTCCAGCTTCCACCCGTGCGACGATAGACCTGCGCAGCGCCGGCACCGGCCGCGTGCTGTCCGACGACGGCCAGGTCCGCGCGATAGGCGATCCGGGCGGCGAAGTCACCGTTCGGGTTGCCGAGCCATTCGTCGGTCGGACAACCGGCGATCAGTTCGCATTCGTCCGGCACGCCATTGTCGTCGACATCCGGCGCGGTCCCGGCCGCGATCTCGCAGCGGTCGAGCACGCCGTTGCCGTTGCAGTCGGCCGCCTGCGCGGCCAGGTTACAGACATCCAGCAGGCGATCGCCGTCGCAATCGGTCAGGACGACGCCATCGCCGTCGGGGTCGTTCGGGTCGCGATCGCAGTCGTCCGGGACGCCGTTGCCGTTGCAGTCGGGTTCGCACCCGTCGGGCACGCCGTTTCCGTTGCAGTCCCAGCCGGCGGTCTGGCAGGCATCGAGCACGCCGTTCCGGTCGGCATCCAGTGCCGGGTTGAGCCGGATCTGCGCGCCGTCGGCAACCTCGTCCCCGTCGCAGTCGCAGAGGCCGACCTGCCGGATCGTCAGATGCTGATCGGCCGGAACGTGCGTCAGGATCGTCTCGCTGCCGTCAGTCCACAGGACCCGCAACTGGTCGATCACGCCGACCTGTCCGAGTCCGAAGTGCACCTCGGCCGGTCCGCTGGAGACGTACGAATCGCCCGCCAGGACATCGCGGCGAAGCGTACGCGTTCCGATCGTTGCGTACACGCGGGCGCCGATGCCCTGCCGGTTGCGTCCCGGCAACTGCTCGAGGGCCACGCTCAGCCAGTGGCCGTCAGCGCCGACGTTCTCGAACAGACGGACCGGTTGCGCGATGTTGGTCAGCAGCAGGTCCTGGTCACCGTCGCGGTCGTAGTCGAAGGCGATCAGGCCGCGCGAGTCCCAGCCGGCTTCGAGCCCGACATTCTGCCGCCGGGTGAAGTGCCCGCTTCCGTCGTTCAGCAGCAGCACGGTCGGCGACTGCAGGATGCCCGAATCGGGCTTGACCGCTTCGACGAACTCGTCGAACCCCGTCGCCGCGACCAGGTCGAGGTCGCCATCGTGATCGACGTCGGTAAACTGCGTGCCCCAGCCCCAGTAGGTGTCCTGCACGCCACGCGCGACGGCCTGGTCCTCGAACAGCGGAGCGTCCGGCGTGCCGATGTTGACGTTGAAACTGTTGAACTGCCCGGTGCCGAAGACGCCCTCGGCGTCGGTGATGTTCGTCACGAACAGGTCCAGGTCGCCGTCGTCATCGAAGTCGGCCGCCGCGACGCCCATGTCGTTGCCCGCGTGCGGCACGTTGACCTGCGCCGAAGCGTCGACGAACGCCCCGCCGATGTTGCGGTAATACTTGTCCGGCGTGTGATCCTGGGCGATGAACAGGTCCGGCCGCAGGTCGTCGTCGAAGTCGGTGAAGATCGCCGTGAAGCTGTCGCGGGCGACCGTGCCCAGCCCGGCCGGACCGGTCACGTCGGCGAAGCGGAAGTCGCCCAGGTTTCGGAACAGCCGGTTGGAGCCGTCGAACTCGGACGGCCCGGTGGTCGCATGCAGCCCCCAGTTCGTCACGTAGACATCCAGCAGTCCGTCCCCGTCGTAGTCCGCCAGGCTGCTGCCGCAGTGCAGTTGCCCGAGCGGACGCAGGTCGCCCTGGGCCGTGCGGCCGTTGAAAGTCCCGTCGCCGTTGTTCTGGTACAGGCGACTGCCGTTCGGGCCGTCGTCGTCATCGTCGCCGATCACGACCAGGTCCAGCCAGCCGTCGTTGTCGAGGTCCGCGAAGTGCGCCACGCGCAACTGCCCGCCACGGTCGACGCCCGCCGCGACGGTCACATCCCGGAAGCGCCGGCCGGTGTCGGTCTGATCGTTGCGCAACAGGGCCGGGCGACCGTCGCCGCGCACCAGGTACAGATCCAGGTCCCCGTCGTTGTCGTAGTCACCGACGGCCGCGCCGTTGCCCATCGACCGCTGAAACTGCCGCTGGATCGGGGTGACCGCGGTGACGATCCCCTCGCCGACGAAGTTGATCCCGACGTCCTCGGTCACGTCGACGAACTGCGGCTGACCGAGGGCGGCATTCGCAAGCGTGAGCAACAGACCCGCTGACAGCAGGCGAACCGACATCGCTTTCCCCACCAAACGTGCGTACCAGGCCAGGCGAACGAACTCCGGAACCGGAGCCGAAGGCCCATTGTAACCGGTTGCCCCGGGCCGGGGGCAAGGTCCGATTTGCCCGGATTGCGGCCAAAACCGAAATGCGAGGGTCGCGGTTCCCGCTTCAGCCTTGCCCGAAAGGCAGTGCGACACCGGCTCAGGCACTAGAATCCTGAGAGCTGACGGAGGATTCGGCATGCGCCTGACGCCCCTGTTCCCATTGCTGCTGGCGGCCGCCTGGGGATGTGGCAATCCCTACCGGACACATTTCGTGGCCGGGGTCGCGGGGCCGCAGACACCCGTGCAAAGGGTGGATCTGCGGCGCCTGGACGCGGACGGCTTCGACCGTGCCAGCGTTCCCGACACGATCGAACTCGGACGGGCCGAGTTCGTCGGCCGGTTCGCGCAGCCGGAGGACGCGCGACGGTTCGCGTCCGAGATCGGCGCCACCCACGTGCTGCTGAACATCGAGTACGACCGGACGCGCTACGAGGCGGCCAACTTCCCGCGGACGGCCCTGCACCTGTACACCGGACCGCCGCGTCAGCGGATCACCTGCCGGCACCGGCCGCGCTTCCGGTACTGCCGCTGCGTCGATCCGTACCACAGCTACTCGCCGGCCTACGACTACGAGGTGATGCCGGTCTCGCTCTACCGGCACCGCGCCGTCTTCCTCCGCGATCTCGACCTGCCATCGGCCGCGGCCCGCGCCGCCACCGGGGATCACCAGCGGGTTCGTTCGTGAGGTTCGTCGCCGCGCTGTTGCTGCTGCTGCCTGCGGGCTGCGAGTGGGGCCGCACGACCGGCGACGGGGCCCCCCGCGTCCTGTTCACCGACCAGGCTCTGCCCGAGGTGGCCGCGGACCTTGTCGAAATGGACACCGACAGCAGCGACCGACGCGCGGCACTGCTGGCCGCCACCGAACCCGATCCGCAGGCCCTGCGCGACCTGATCCGGCTGGAGCAGACGCACGCCGCGCGGCTGCGCGAGATCGTCGCCCGGTATGGCTGGCCGGGCCGGGCCCTGGTCGGACCGGCCGCGTCGCAGGCGGCCTGGCGGATTCTGCAGAAGGCCGAATGGCAGCCCGGACTGCAGGCGGAGTTGCTCGCGCGGGTCACCGACCAGGTCGCATCCGGCGAGATCCCGGCCGAGGAGTACGCCCAGTTGACCGACCGGGTCCGCGTGGCCCGGGGACAGCCGCAGGTGTACGGCACGCAGTTCCGGATCCTGCAGCGCGGCGCCGAACGGTACCTGCAACCGTCCACGCCGATCGAGAACCCGGACGGACTCGACCTGCGCCGGGCCGGGCTGGGGCTGCCGCCGCACGCCGACTACCTGATGCAGGTGCAGGCCCGGTTGGCCGGCGGCGGTGACGACGACTTCGTCGAGACCGCCCCCAGTGTCAGCGAGTGACCCTTCCGATTGCGGATGACGAATTGCGGGAGACTCAGCCGGGGTCGCGGCCGGACCAGTGGATCGGCGGGCCCTGCGAGAGGTCCATGGTGGTCAGGTAGATCACGCGGGTGACGGCTTCGAGCAGGCCGGCGTCGATCCGGTCGGCGGTGTCGGTCGGCTGGTGGTAGTCCTCGTGGTCTTCGACGCCGAAGTACAGGATCGGAATCCGCATCCGGTGGAACACGTAGTGATCGCTCTGGCTGATCCACTCGGGGTGATCGAACAGCACCGGCAGGCCGACGGCCGTACTCGCCCGGGCCAGGGCGTCGCGGAAGACGCCGGCCGTGTCCTGCCCGACGACGTGGATCTCGCGCGGTCCGCGGCTGAGCATGTCGGCGTTCAGCATCGCGACGATCCGCTCGCGCGGAACGGGCATGTAGCGGGCGAAATGCCGCGAGCCGAGGAACTTCCGCTCCTCGCCGGTGAAGAAGCACAGCATGACCGACCGCCCGAGTTCGTCGCGGTTGGCCTGCAGCAGTTTGCCGATCTCGATCAGGGCCGAGACGCCGGAAGCGTTGTCGTCCGCCCCGGGATAGACCTGGCCGTCCCGCACGCCGAGGTGATCGAAGTGCGCGCCGAGCAGAATCCACTCGCCGGCCAGGTCCGGGGTGCCGCCGGGGATGCCGAAGACGACGTTGCGGGCCACCTGGCCGCGCTTGTGCGAGAAGGTCTGAACCGGCGTGTCCCACCCGGGCGGCGGCGCGACGCCGGCCCTGCTGAGGGCCGCGACGATGTAGTTGGCGGCCCGCAGTTCCTCGGGCGAGGCGAAGTCGCGGCCACGCATCTCCTCGGCCGCGAGGACGTTGACATGCTGCTGGAGCGCGGCCGCCCGCAGATCGTGATGGGCAGGCTGGCAGCCGATGGACAGGGTGAGGAGCAGGCCGGCCAGCAGCGTGGCGATCGTGCGCATCAGACCACCGTGATTCCGGACTTGGTCAGTTGCGTCATCGGCGGCATCTTGAAGGTCACGTTTTCGTCATCGGCGTCCATTTCGCTGGTGGCGCTGACGCCGCGTTCCCGCAGGTAGGACAGGACCGAGCGGACCAGGTCCTCCGGCGCGCTGGCGCCCGAGGTGATGCCGACCCGGCGGCGCCCGGCGATCCACTCCGCCTCGATGTCTTCCGGCCCGTCGATCAGGTACGAATCCACGCCGCGGGCCCGGGCCACTTCGGTCAGCCGCCGCGAGTTCGACGAGTTCTGCGAGCCGACGACCAGCAGCAGGTCGATGTCACCGGCGATCGCCTTCACCGCGTTCTGCCGGTTCTGCGTCGCGTAGCAGATGTCGTCGCTGCCCGGCATTTCGAGATGCGGGAAGCGCCGCAGCAGCGTGGCGACGATCTCCTGCGTGTCATCCTGGCTGAGGGTCGTCTGCGTCAGGATCACGCCCTGCTCTTCGTTGAACTCGAGCGCCTCGGCGTCGGCGACCGATTCGATCAGCGTCGTTGCGTCGGCGGCCTGTCCCATCGTGCCGATCACCTCCTCGTGCCCGGCGTGGCCGATGAACAGGATCCGACAGCCGCGCTTGACGTAACGGTGCACCTCGCGATGCACCTTGGTCACCAGCGGACAGGTCGCGTCGATCACCCGCAGCTTGCGCCGCTCGGCTTCGGCATAGACCCACGGCGGCGTACCGTGCGCACTGAAGATCACGATCGAGTCGTCCGGGACCTCGTCCAGTTCACGGACGAAGACCGCCCCCGCCGCCCGCAGACGCTGCACGACGTGCTTGTTGTGCACGATCTCGTTGCGGACGTAGATCGGCTGGCCGTACTGCTCGAGCGCCACCTCGACCACCCGGATCGCCCGGTCCACCCCCGCACAGAAACCGCGCGGCTTGGCAATCAACGCTTCCATCTGACGCATCGTCCTTTCCGGCCGCTGCGGCCGAGCTTTCGCAGAAGTATACGGTCGGCCACGGCCGGCAGCGACTTCAGCCGCCGTCCTCGTCGCGCGGGGCCGGACGCGGCTGACTGGCGGCCGGGGGCGGATCGTCGTCCTCTTCGTCGTCGCCACCGGCATAGCCCAGCGCTTCGAGGTCCCGCAGCAGGTCCGCGTCCTGCTTCCCGGGGCGGGCCCGCTGCGACCGGTAGAGCGGAACCCGCCGCTCCCAGTCGGCCAGGGCTTCGGCGAGTCGAGCCGCCTCGTCCGGCACACTGGTGAGCAGGTTGACCCGCTCGGCCGGATCGCGCTCCAGGTCATAAAGCTCCCGCCGGCCGGCATCCGAGACCATCAGTTTCCAGCGACCGTCCTGGATCGCGGTCTGTCCGGTGCCGCGGTGCCGCACCTCGGGATCATCCAGCCGGTCGATCCGCTTCTGCAGCCGCGGCTCGGCCCCCGACCAGCGGGTGATCGCGAGTCGCCCGGTGTCGGCCCCGGGTTCGTCCAGCAGGCTGCGGGTTCCCGCGCCGGGTCCGGTCTGCGGCCGGCCGGCGGCGAAGTGCAGCACGGTCGGGAACAGGTCGGCCAGGCGGGCGAGTTCCATGCGGCGCCGGCCGGGCTGGCCGGGCACCTGCAGCAGCAGCGGCACGCGGGTGACTCCTTCGTAGGCCAGGAAGGTGTGGCCCCACATGCCGTGTTCGTCGAGGTACTCGCCGTGGTCGGCGGTGATGATCACCAGCGTGTCGTCGGTCAGGCCGCTGTCGTCGAGCAGATCGAGCAGTTCCGCGACCCGCATGTCGAGGTAGCGGATCCCCGCGTCGTACTGGCGGCTGAGGATCTCGCGGTCGCCGGCGGACAGGAAGTCGGCGCCTTCGATGTTGAACGTGTAGTGCAGCACGTCGGCGATTTCCCCGTACAGGCTCTTCCGCAGGGCGTACGAGCGGGCGACCTGACGGTCGTCCATGAAGCGGGCCCGGCTGGTGCGCGGCACGCGGTACGGGGCGTGGCCCTCCATGTAGTTGACGAACACGAAGAACGGCTGCTCCGGCGACCGGGCCGCCAGCCAGTCGCGGACCAGCAGGTTGGTCGCCGCGGCCCCGTAGTCGCCATCGAGCCACGGCACCGGCGGCGCGATCCCGAACCAGTCACACAGGAATTCGAGCGAAAACCGCCCGAGGTGCCGGTAGTGGTTCAGTCCCAGGTAGTACGTCATGCCGCGCGACAGGTTCGTGTGCGGCGAGACCCACGGGTTGTTGGTGAACCCGGCCGTCGCGTAGCCCATCCCGGTCAGCCGCTCGGCAATCGTCGTCTTCTCGTCGTCCAGCCAGCGGCCCGGCAGGTCGGCGCCGTGCTCGCGCGTGCTCAGGCCGGTGAACATCGACGCGTGCCCCGGCACGGTCCAGATGCCCGGCGTCACGACGCGCTCGAAGACCTGCAGCCGGTCGGCCCGCGCGGCCAGGGCCGGCGTGGTGGCCCGCTCGTGCCCGTAGATCCCCAGCCGGTCGGCCCGCACCGTGTCGAGCACGATCCACAGGATGTTCCGCTGCGCGGCGGCCGGGCCCGGCAGGTGGGTCGCGATGCGATAGGCCCCCGGATTCCAGAACGGCGAACCCACCAGGCTGACCAGCCCGACCAGCAGGGCCGCGCCGAAAACGACCGTCTTGGTCACGAGGGCCGCCCGCACCAGTCGCGGCGACATCCGCCGCGTTGTCCGGCTTTGCACGAACCAGGCCAGCAGGCCGAACAGCAGGCCGCCAAGCCCGGCCAGCGCCAGTTGCCAGGGCGCGTCCCGGTTCAGCATCAGCAGGTCGGCCATCAGCACGACCGGCAGCGTCATCGCGAAGTACAGGCCCGTCAGCAGCGCGAGGCGCTCGGGTCCGGACGCGTACCGGCCGCGGCACAGCAGCAGTCCGAGCAGCAGCAGCAGCGGCGTCCAGAACAGCAGGTGGGTCAGCGCCGCCTTGCCGAAGCCGGCCAGGATCAGTCCCCACGGCCAGCCCTCGGTGAAGTGCCGGGCCGAGACCAGGGCGACCCCGCCCGTTTCGATCGCCGCGAGCAGGCCGCCCCCGATCAGGCCGAGGGCGAGTGCCTCGCGCAGGATGCCGACGGGCTGACGGCCGGCGGGCGGAGGCGCTTCGCGGTCGGTCGCGGGTTGGGGGGTGGTCGGGCTGGCGGGTGTGGTCATGCTGCCGCACCTCGCGGCGGATCCGGGCGGGTCCGATCAGGCGACGCTGACGAACTTGCGGACGGCCGCTTCGAGCATCTCGGGCGTGTAGTCCTTGGAAAGATCGACCGGCAGGAAGGCCCCGTGGTTGTGGTCGCTGCCGAGGATCAGCATCTGTCCGACGCGGGCGTAACCGAATTCCTGGGGCGTGTGTCCGACGACGAACAGCTTGACGCCCAGTCGTTCGGCGAAGAAGGCGACCTCGTCGGGCGTCTGGAAGCGGCCCCAGACCAGGGCGTAGCCGGGACCTCCGGGCGACAGGTCAGCCTCGCTCGGAATCCGATCGAACAGCGTGATGTCGAAGCCGTCCAGCAGCAGCGGGTCCGGCAGGCTGTGACAGACGAAGATCCCGTTGGCCGTGCGGGCCGCCAGCGGCAGGGCCGCGATGTAGTCGTTGACGGCGGCGAGGACCTCGTCGCGCTGCCGGCCGAAGCGGAGTTCGACGCCGCGGGCGAAGTCGTCGAGGACCGAGCGTCCGCCCTTGGTGATTTCCTGGCCGCGCAACTGGGCGAGTTCGTGGTTGGACTGCAGGAAGAAGACGTTGTCGGGGAAGGCGACCTTCCACTGGGCGGCCCGGACCAGCAGGTCGATCGAGTAGTCGATGTCGTCGTGCCCGTGCAGTTCCTCGTGGACCAGTTCGTGCAGGATGACGCTGCGTCCGGGGCTGCGTTCCAGGTCGCAGAAGCGCTGGAGTTTCTCAAAGTTCTTCAAGTTGCCGTGCATGTCGCCGGTCAGGACCAGTTGCCCGGCCGACCCGAAACGAATCAGCGAACCGGACCGGTTCGGATCTTCCCGCATCAGGGACGCTGCCTCGTGCAGCGCCGCGCAGGCGGCCTTGGCGTCTACAACTGCGTCGGTCACGGCGTCTCCCGTTCTGCGGCGCCCCCGCCGGGGGGTGAATTACGCATGATGGCAAAAACCGGCGGCCGCGTCAAAGCCGCTGCTTCCGTCCGGACGAAGCGGGCGCAGCGCCCTTTTCGAGCAGGTGCAGGATCAGCTCCAGCCGCGAGGTGACCTGCTTCATGTCGGCCGGACGGTCGTCGATCCGGGGTTCGCAGCAGTCGAGGATCAGCCGCGAAAGCGGGACGGAGACGTTCGGGTTGATGTCGTCGGGTGGCTCGTTTCCGCTGCGGGCGTCGATCTCGATCTTCTTCGACGCGGTCGTCCCGCGGTTCAGCATCGTCCGGAACCACTTGCCGGTGACGACCCAGTACATCGTCGCCCCGAAGTTGAACACGTCCGTGCGGGCGTCGAGCACCCCGCGGTTGACCTGCTCGGGGGCGATGAAGTCCGGCGTGCCCTGGACCCGCTCCTTGCGGTGCCCGATCGGACAGCTCTGCCCGAAGTCGATGATCTTGACCCCCTCGGCCGTGATCAGGATGTTGTTCGGCTTGATGTCGGCATGCACGATCCCGGCCCGATGCATCGCGTGCAGCCCGTCGGCCACCTGGGCGAAGATCGCGACGCTCTCGCGGAGATCCTCGGGCGGCTTCCGGCCCTTGTAGCGGCCTTCGAGCGTCTCGCCCTCGACGTATTCCATCAACAGGAACAACTCGCGGGTCTTCAGCCAGCGGCGGACCCGGACGATCTCGTGGAAACGACGCAGGACCGGGTGCGACAGCTTGTGCCCGACCTCGAACTCGGTCTCGGCCTGCGTGATGAACTTGTCGTGCTCGGGGCCCTTGCGGACGACGTGCTTGACGGCCACCGTCTCGCGTGAACTCCGCTCGCGGGCCTCGTAGATGTGCGCGCCGGCGCCCTGTCCGATCCGCCGGACGATGTCGTATCGGGGAAGATTGACGAATCTTCGCATCGCTAGGCGACTCGCACCACGAAACAACGACCGCTGCGGGCGGCGCTCATCCCAGACCGGACCGACCGCACGCCGCGGGTCCGTCCCGGAAACCAGTTATTGGAAATTAGTGGACGATGCCCTTGCGAACCAGCAGCGCGGCCAGTGCGTGACACTGTTCGGGCAGATCGAAGAGCCGCGGATCCGAGCCCGGATGCAGACGAATGAACTCCGTCACCCCCGGCCGGCCCTGGGCGACGTTCCCCAGGATCGAAAGCAGCTTGCGGGCCTGCCCCGGGTCCAGCGTGGGCGTCTCGGTGCCGACGAACAGCAGACGAAGCTGTGCCGCACGCGGATGCCATTCGACCTGTCCGTTCGGAAAGACTATGCATCCGTAGTCCGCCGGCTCGACCGCCTGTCCCGGAACGCAGTACTCAATCAGGACCGAGTCGATCTGCGTCCCGTCTTCCGCCAGCAGCAGCGCGGCCGACGACCAGCCACGCGTCGCCGGCTCCAGCCAGAGCAGCAGCCCGGCCCCGAGCGTCATGCTCGCGATCAGGCAGGCGACGACCCTGGTGTTGCGGCTATCGGCGACCAACGGTCCATCCTTCGCGCGGGGAGCTTCCTTGCTGACCCGTTATCTAACGCACAACCAGCGACTTGGCAACTACTTGCGCGGAAAAACAAGCCCCGCGCCGTTCGCCGCCGGCACCGCCGGTCGCCGTATACTATAGAAATGACCGCTTGTCCGCCGCCACTTTCACGCGCCCTTTTGCGAGCCGCCGCTACCGCCGCACTGCTGGCCGCCCTGCTCGGCCCCGCCCGGGCTCGCGCCGACGAGGTCAAACTCGTCCGACGCCCGGTCTTCCGCAACGTGCAGGTCACGGACTATCGGGACGGTCGCCTGCACTTCCGCGGCGTCTCGCGCCAGACCCTTCGCAAGCCCATCGCCGAGGTCGAGTGGATCCGGATCGACGGCTGGCCGGAACTGAACCTCGCCGAACGCCCGCCCGACCCCGACATGCCCACCGCGCCCCAGTACGAACTGCTGATCCGACAGACGGCCGAACCCTGGCAGATCGACCTGCTCCGCATCCGCCACGCCCAGGCCCTCGACCGCGAACGTCCGCTCAACGAGGCTTTGCCGGCCTACCTGAAACTGCTGGCCGACCGGGTCCCGGGCGCCGCCGCCGCCCGCCCGCGGCACCCCGACCCGGCCGGATCCGCCGGGCACGCCGCCGCCCGGGCCCGCCTGCGGACCGCCCGCTCGCTCGGCCAATACCGGACCTTCCAGCAGGACCTGCTGCTGCTCGAACTGGAACTGCTGCTCTGGGACCAGGTCAGCCCCCTGCCGCGGCCGTTCTCGCAGTGGGCCCGGACGCCGGCCGAACAGACCCCGCCGGCCCCCGAACCGGAGGCCGAATCCGACGCCCCGCCGGCGATGTTCGCGGACGTTCCGCTGGTGGTCGAGGGCGCGCCGCGCCTGCCGCCCGACTCGTTCGTCTACCAGGCGATCGACGAGGCGCTCGATCTCGACGACCGCCCCGCCGCCCGCGCGTGGATCGAGCGGGTCACGCCGTTCGCGGCCGAGGACGACCCCGGACTGGCCCTGCGGGTCGCCCGTCTGGCGCTGGCCGAATCGCCGGGCGACGCCGTCCCGCTGCTGGAAACGCTGCGGGAATCGAACGCCGACCTGCCCAGCGGCGCGCTGGCGACGTATTATGTCGGGCTGGCTTTTCAACGGCTGGAACGACCGGCCGCGGCGGAAGACGCCTGGCGGGCGCTGCTGCGGCACCGCGGGGCAGATGAGCGTCTGCGCGCGTTCGCCCGCGCCCGGCTCGGCCTGAGCGCGCCAACCAGGGAGCAACCGTGAGCACGCAGTGGAACGGCACCTACTTTCTCGAAACCTTCGGCTGTCAGATGAACATCCTCGACAGCCAGTTGGTGGCCGGCCAGTTGCGGGCCCGCGGGCTGACCCCGATCAGCGACTTCCGCACGGCCGACGTGATCCTGTTCAACACCTGCAGCGTCCGGCAGCACGCCGAGGACAAGGTCATCTCGCGACTGGGCGCGCTGCGGAACCTGAAGCAGCGCCGTCCCGAGGCGATCATCGGCGTGATCGGCTGCATGGCCGAACGCGAGAAGGAAGGCATCTTCGTCAAGGCCCCGCACGTTGACCTGCTGTGCGGGCCGGGTGAACTGAACCAGTTGCCGGTCCTGCTCGAAGAAGTCTGGGACCGCCGCGAACAGGTCGCCGCCCTGGCCGGCAGCCTGTCGCGCCGCACCGAAGTCCTGCAACGGGCGCTCGAGTACGACAGCCTCGAAGCCCTGGACCTGTCGCGGGCCCCGGCCGTCGAAGAGGAGAACGCGCTGCAGGCCTACATCCGCGTGCAGCGCGGCTGCGACAAGTTCTGCACCTACTGCGTGGTTCCGTTCACCCGCGGACCCGAGCGCAGCCGTCCGGCCAGCCACATCGTCGCCGAGGCCGAGTCCCTCGCCGCCCGCGGCTGCCGCGAAATCACGCTGCTCGGCCAAACGGTCAACTCGTACGTGCACCAGGAGGATGGCGTCGCCGTCACGTTCGCGCACCTGCTCGAACGCATGCACGAGGTCCCCGGGATCGACCGGATCCGCTTCGTGACCAGCTTCCCGGCCGACTGGGACGAGGACATCTTCCGCGTGATGCGCGACCATCCCCGCGTGATGCCGTACCTGCACATCCCGGCCCAGTCCGGCAGCGACCGGATCCTGGAAGGGATGAAGCGGACCTACACGGCCGACAGCTATCGCCGCCTGATGGACACCGCCCGCGCGTACGTGCCGGACATCGCCCTGGCCGGCGACATGATCGTCGGCTTCTGCGGCGAGACCGAGGCGGACTTCGAGCAGACGGTGCAACTGACCCGCGACATCGGCTACTCCAACCTGTACGTCTTCAAGTACTCGCCGCGTCCGGGCACCAAGGCCGACCGGAACCGCCCCGACGACGTCAGCGACGAGATCAAGTCCCGCCGCTGCAACGAACTGCTGGCGGTGCAGAAGGAGTGCGGCCTGCGGGCCCGCGCGACGCAGGTCGGCAGCGAGGTCGAGGTGCTGGTCGAAGGCTACAGCCGGGCGGCCCGCAAGGCCCAGGGCCGGACCAACGCCCAGCTTCGCACCCGCCAGATGTCCAGCCCCAGCTTCGGCTCCGGACGCCTGACCGATCTGCCGGTGCAGGAATCCGAGCAGGATCGCGGGGTCGAAGTCTCGCACGAACGCAGCAACCAGCTTGTCGGCCGGACCCCGCACGACCGCCTGGTGGTCTTCGACGCCCCGCCCGAGTACATCGGCGCAGTGGTGCGGGTGCATGTCGAGGAAACCAGCCCGACGACGATGATCGGCCGGCTGACCGAAGTGGTCTCACCGCCCCGCCCGGCCACGCCCGCCCCTTCCGCGCAGGCCGGCGGCGAGGGCGTCTCGCTGCCGATCGTCTGAGCCGCGCAGGGTGCGTCGAGTCGCCCGCCATCCGTAACGGCGCGGACGAAAGAGGACCGGCAGAGCACGGTCCTCGGCACGCTCTCACGCCTTCACGGCTGCAGGCTTATTCCGGGTAGATTCCGAGCGCATCGTTCCACTGCGTCAGCTTGGCGACGCGGGCGGCGCGTTCGGTCGGCAGGGTGAACGGGCGGCCGCGGGCGTCGAGCATCAGCCCGACCGTTCCGCCGGTGACCTGGCGGGTGACGGACTGGCCGTTGCCGGCCCCGATGTCGAAGCCCTTGGCGGGCGTGACGGTCACCTCGGCGGACTGGCCGGTTTCGAGCGGGACGAGCTTCAGGTCGCCGACCTTCAGGTCGTGGGTGTCCGATGCGCCGCTGGTCTTGACCACGACCTTCATGCAGGGCTGGCCGTCCCTGCCGGTGCCGCGCGGCGCGACGCAGAAGCCCAGGCGGATCAGGCAGTCCTTGTTGAAGACTTCGAGGGCGGCCTGTTCGTTGACCGTGCTCAGCACCCCGAGCTGCGGCATCATGAAGATCGAGTCGACCGTCAGTTCGGTGAAGCCCTCGGGATAGAAACCGTCCAGCATCATCAGGGCGCTCTGCACCCGGCGCGGGCTGTGCGACAGCACGCCGCCCGAGCCGACGATCATGTTCAGGCCCATCATGTCGACCAGCGTCTGGCCGGCCAGGTCCTGCTCGAACGCGTCGGCGATCGTCCGCTGCTGCTGGACGCCCTTCAGGCCGACGGCCATCTGCTTGTGCTGAATGAACGCCAGGCGGAGCGCCTCGCGTGAGATGGCCTGCTCGACCATCAGTTCCTCGATCGTCTGCGGAATCGTGGTCGGGCGGATCATCTTGTTGCGGATCCGGTTGCGGATGTCGCGTTCGTCGACGTCCAGCGGCACCCAGCGCACGACGTTCTCGAAGCCGGCCTCGGCGACGACGTTGAAGATGCTGTAGCTCATCCCGAGGTTGGCGCTGACCGTGCGGTTGAAGACGGTCTCGCTGCCGGGGTCTTCCTTGTCGCCGCGGAAGACGCTGAACACGTCGGTCGTCGCGCCGCCGATGTCGACGCCGACCACCTGGATCTTCTCACGCTGGGCGATCAGTTGCATGATCAGGCCGACCGCGCCGGGCGTCGGCATCAGCGGCACGCTGGTCCAGCCCATCAGCTTGTTGTAGCCCGGGGCCTGGGCCATCACGTGCTCGAGGAACAGGTCGTGGATCTTGTCGCGGGCCGGCTTGAGGTTCTCGCTCTCGAGCGTCGGCCGCAGATTCTCGGTCACGTACAGCGCGGCCTTGTCGCCGAGAATGTCGCGGACCTCGCCGGTCGCGTCCTGGTTGCCGGCGTAGATCACCGGCAGCTTGTAGCCGACGCCGAAACGCGGCTTCGGATCGGCCGCGCTGATGATCTGGGCCATCTCGACCGGGTGCTTCTTGGTCCCGCCGTCGGTCCCGCCCGACAGCAGGATCATGTCCGGACGCATGCCGCGGATCCGCTCGATCTGCTCGTGCGAGGGGCGCCCGTCGTCGGTCGCCAGCGCGTCCATCACGATCGACCCGGCCCCGAGGGCGGCTCGTTCGGCGCTCTCGGCCGTCATCTTCTTGACCGCCCCGGCGACCATCATCTGCAGGCCGCCGCCGGCGCTGCTGGTGCCGATGTAGGCGTCACAGCCGTTCTCGCCCTCGCGCGGGCGAATCACCTTCTCGTCGGAGATGAACCGGCGATTGGTCAGGTCTTCAATCTCACCGACCGCGTTCAGCACCCCGCGCGTGACGTCCTCGGCCGGGGCCTCGACCGTCGTCGGGGCCTCGCCGCGACAGATCAGTCGATACTCGCCGTCCTTTCGCTCGATCAGGATCGCCTTGGTGGTGGTCGACCCGCAATCCGTCGCCAGGATCGTCTGTACGTCGCTGAGTTGCTCCGCCATCGCTTGCTCTCAATCGGGGCTGGTGAACCCGGCAGACGCTCGCACCGCCGGGCCCGGCATGATAGGCCAAACCCCGAGCCCTTCCAAGCTGCGACGCATGCCTCCAGCGGGTACCATCCATGCCCGCGCAGCAGGCGCCGCCCGGAAGGAGCCCGGTGGATCAACAGCCCGACATCTTCGTCTCCGTCGCCGAGGACTCGGCCGACATGCACGCGGCCGCCCTCGTCCGGACCGCCGCGACGGCCCTGCCGGGCGCCCGCTTCCACGGACTGACCGGGCGCCGCCTGCGGGCGGCCGGCGTCGAGACCGTCTTCGACCTGGCCGCGCACGCCGCGATGCTGACCGGGATCGTCAGGGTGATCGGCACCGCCCGCCAGGCCCTGCAGGCCGTCGAGGCCAGTTGGCGGCAGCGGCGCCCCGACGCCGTCGTGCTGGTCGACAGCCCCGAACTGAACCTGCGACTCGCCCGGCGGGCCCGCCAGCAGGGCATCCCGGTGCTCTACTACATCGCCCCGCAGACCTGGGCCTCGCGCCCCGGCCGCAACCGGCAGATCGCCCGCGACATCGACCACCTGGCCTGCATCCTGCCTTTCGAGGAGCCCTACTTCCGCCGCCACGACGTCAACGCCAGTTTCGTCGGGCACCCGCTCTTCGAGACGCTGCGCGGCGAGGCCAGCGACCCGGCCCGGATCGCGGAACTGCGGTCCGGCGAGGCCCCCCTGCTGGCTCTGCTGCCCGGCTCCCGCCAGCATGTCGTCGAGACCGTTCTGCCGCTGCAGTTGCAGGTCCTGCGAGAACTCCGGCGGGCCGGGGTCCCCTTCCGCGCGTGCGTCTCGGCCGCTTCGCCCGAGCGGGCCGCCCAGATCGCCGAGATGCTGTCCGGTACCGATCTGCCGGTTTCGATCGCCCGCGAGGAGAACGCCAGCCTGCTGACGGCCGCGGACCTGGTGCTGGTGGCGAGCGGGACGGCCACGCTGCACGTCGGGCACTACCGCAAGCCGATGGTGGTCATGTACGACGCGGGTCGGGTGATGGAGTCGGTTTTCCGAGTGGCCGGACGGTGGCTCCTGAAGACGCCGCACCTGTCGCTGATCAACATCCTGGCGGGCAGCCGGATCGTTCCGGAGTTCATGCCGTTCGCACGTGACCCGGCGGAGATTGCGCGGACGGTGGCGGGCCTGCTGGAGGATGCCGCCTGGCGGCGTCAGATGGTGGCGCGGATCGACGAGGTGATCGCGCCGCTGGAGGCCTCGCGGGCGAGTGACCGGGTTTGCGAACTGCTGCGGGGCCTGCTGGGTTGACAGCGGTTGACGGCGATTTCTATACTCGCCGTTCATGAGCATTTGGCAGAACCAGAATGACGATCGGAATTCGGACAATCCCTGGACAGGGTAACCCGGGCACCGTTCTGCATGTTGTTTCAGAGATCAGGGCTCGGTGGAAAGCTGCCGGGCCTTTTTTCTTGCCCGGACCGAAACCGCGTCCGGCGAGGAGCCAGCAATGTCGGTAGCGTACAACCAGCGTTCGTGTTACTGCGGACAGGTCGGCGTCGAACACGTCGGGCAGGAGCTGATCCTGACCGGCTGGGTGCAGAAGCGCCGCGACCACGGCGGGATGGTCTTCATCGACCTTCGCGACCGCACCGGCCTGGTCCAGATCAAGTTCAACCCCGAGTCGGATCCGAAGGCCCACACGGCCGCCGGGCGGCTGCGGAGCGAGTTCTGCATCGCGATCCGCGGCGAGGTCGCCCCGCGCCCGGATGACATGATCAATCCCAGGATGCAGACCGGGAAGGTCGAGGTCAACGCCCGCGAGATCGAGATCCTGAGCGAATCGGAGACGCCGGTCTTCGAGATCGAGGACGCCACCGAAACGAACGAGGAGACGCGGCTGAAGTACCGCTACCTGGACCTGCGCCGCCCGGTCATGCAGAACGCGCTGACCAGGCGGCACCGGATCGCCAAGGCCCTCCGCGACTACTTCGACACGAACGGCTTCGTCGAGATCGAGACGCCGTTCCTGACCAAGAGCACGCCCGAAGGCGCCCGCGACTACCTGGTTCCGTCGCGCGTCCAGCAGGGACACTTCTACGCCCTCCCGCAGTCGCCGCAGCTCTTCAAGCAGTTGCTGATGATGAGCGGGTTCGATCGCTACGTGCAGATCGTCCGCTGCTTCCGCGACGAGGACCTGCGGGCCGACCGCCAGCCGGAGTTCACCCAGCTCGACATGGAAATGTCGTTCGTGCAGACCGACGACGTGCTGCAGATGGTCGAAGGCGCGCTGGCCCACGTGATGAAGACCGTGCTCGACGTCGAAATCCCGACGCCCTTCCCGCGGATGTCCTACGACGAGGCCATGAACCGCTTCGGCATCGACCGGCCCGACACGCGCTACGGACTCGAGATCAACGACGTCGGCGGACCGTGCGGCAAGCTCGGCTTCCGCGTGTTCGACGAACCGCTCAAGGCCGGCGGGACCGTCCGCTGCATCGTCGTCCCGGGCGGCGCGGAGATGACCCGCAAGGAAACCGACACGCTGACCGACGACCTCAAGGGCATCGGCGCCGGCGGCCTGCCGCTGGTCAAGGTCGCGGCCGACGGCGACGGCCTCAAGTTCGAAACCGGCATCGCCAAGTTCTTCACGCCGGAAGTGACCGCGGAACTCTGCCAGCAGGTCGACGCTTCGGCCGGCGACCTGATCCTGTTCGCGGCCGACACGTTCGAGAACGCCTGCAAGTATCTCTCGTGGCTGCGTGAGACGCTGGCCAAGCGCCGCAACCTGATCCCGGCCGGCAAGTGGAACTTCCTGTGGGTCGTTGACTTCCCGATGTTCCAGTACAGCGAGGACGACGGCCGCTGGTACGCGATGCACCATCCGTTCACCGCGCCGCGGGACGAGCACGTCGACCTGCTGAAGAGCGGGAACGCGGCCGCGTGCCGGGCGAAGGCGTACGACGTGGTGCTGAACGGAATCGAACTGGGCGGCGGCAGCATCCGGATTCACCGGGCCGACGTGCAGGAAGCCGTCTTCAAGCTGCTGGACCTGTCCGAGGAGGAGCAGAACCTGAAGTTCAAGTTCCTGCTCGAAGCGCTGCGTTACGGCCCGCCGCCGCACGGCGGGATCGCCCTGGGGCTCGACCGGATGGTGATGCTGCTGACCGGCATGACCAGCCTGCGTGAAGTGTTCAGCTTCCCCAAGACGCAGCGGGCCGTCTGCCCGCTGACCGAAGCCCCCGGCCCGGTCGCGGACGCGCAACTCGAAGAACTGTACCTGCGGTTGCGGCAGTAGGCGCGGCCGGCCGGCGACCGTCGCGTGGCGGTCCGGCGCCCTCGCCGACGAACTGACAAGGGAGTGTGGATCATGTCGCAGAACGAACGTCCCCGCCGCCTGCTCGTCGCCGCCGCCACCGGCGGCCTGGTCGCCCTGGCCCTCTGGCTGGTGGCGGCCACGCAACTGCCGAACGCCGGCGCGCAGCGCAACGCGATGATCGCGGAACTGAAGAAGATCAACCAGCAACTGGAGTCCGGCTTCAAGCAGCGCGACAACCTGCAGAAGCAACTGGTCCAGGTGCAGAAACAACTGGCCGCGATCAGCGCCAACACGGACAAGGACTGAGCGGCCGGGCGCGAGACGCCTGTTGCATCAAGTGAGAGGGAACAGGGAACAGGGAACAGGGAACAGGGGGAGCCCGGAGGTTGATCCGGGAGTGTCGGCGCCGCGTCCGGGGGGGGGATTACTCGCCGGCGGCGAAGACGGCGCACTCGGCTTCGATCTCGTACAGGCCGAGGTACGCACCCTGCATGGCTTCCTCGCTGACGAATTCGACGATCGCGGCGTTGCGTTCGCCCATCCGTTCGAGCAGGTCGAGGACCCGGGCGAGGGCGTCGTCGCGGTCACGGGCAAGCACCTGCACGTTACGGACGTAGCGGCGGTAGGGTCCGCGCTCGTCACCGCGGCGATCCGAGATCTCGAGCAGGCCGGCACGGTGATCGGCTTCGACCAGCAGGCTGTACCAGACCGCGTCGGTCGCCCACTCGCCGGCCACCTGGCGATAGGCTTCGCAGACTTCGATCGTGCAGGCGTTGTGCCGGTAGGCCTGGCGGAAGAGCGCGTCGGCCGGTTCACGCTGCTCGTGGCGGACGAAGTAGTCCATCGCCATTTCGAGCGCCTGCCGCTGCACCTGTGATTCGTCCAGGTCCGCACAGGCCAGTGCGACCTGGTATTTCTGCGCGACGCCGGCGTCCCCGCGGCAGTCGCCGATGACCGCATCGAGCAGCGCCGCCCGGGCGGCCCCGGGTTCCAGCCGCCGCAGGGCCCGCAACTGGTACTCGGCCTGCGAGAAGCAGCCCGCGCGGGCCGCGGCCATCCCCCAGTGCAGTCGCAGGGCGGTGTGATTCGGGGCGATCTTCTCGGCCGCCTGGAAACAGGCGAAGGCCTGTTCGTACTCCTCGTCGTGCGTGTGCAGGCTGGCGAGGCTGAGCAACTGCTCGGCATCGTCGGGCTTGATCGACAGCAGGCGCCGCAGGGTGGCCTTGGCGGCGGCGGTATCGCCGAACTCGGCCTGGGCGACCGCCTTGCGTTCGAGCAGCCAACCGAGATCGACGCCGGCCCAGCCGGCCTCGTCGTAGAGTTCCATCGCCCGCGGGTAGTCGCGAAGCCGTTCGTAGACCAGGGCGAGATTCGCGAGCGTGCTGGGGTCCGGTTCTTCCGGTTCGAGTTCGAGCGCTTCCTCGAGCACCTCGCAGGCGTGTTCGAGGTTGCCCTCGTTCAGCAGCACGACGCCGAAGGCCCGCAGCAGCACCGGCGATTCGGGAAAGGCCGCCAGCAGCGGACGAAGCGCATCGACGGCCTGGTCGGTGTGTCCGAGTTCCGACAGGGCCCAGGCCCGCAGCGATGCGCAGCGGATTCGCAGTTCGTCTTCAGCAAGGACGGGAATCTGGCGCAGACAGGTCAGCGTTTCCGCCGGCTTGCCGGCTTCCAGCAGCAGGCCGGCCTGGCTGAGAATGCTGTGAACGTCATTGGGCGACATGGGACTTCCACCGCACAGAGAGCCGCTTGGTTGTTCCGTCAACGAAGCGGGATCAGTATACGGCTTGTCGCTTCCCTCATTTCGAAAGTCTCACATTTTTTTCCCGCGCAAACGCAACGCACTTTGCTGAGACTGATAATCTCTCCGTCGCCGCCCCGCGCGACCCTGACAGACGCCGCGCGCGGCGCTACGATTTCCGTATGAACACCGCCCGCGCCCAGCGCATCGGACTGCAGATCCGCGGCATGCACTGCGGCGGATGCGTCGCTTCGGTCGAAGGCGCGCTCCGCGCCATCAACGGCGTCGACGCCGCGCGCGTCAACCTCGCCACGCAGCAGGCTCTTGTCGAAACGCGCGACCACCTCGAAACAGACGTGCTGATCCAGGCCGTCCAGGCTGCCGGCTTCGACGCCGCCCCGCAGATCGATCCGCATACCCGCCTGCTGCAGCGCCAGGCGGAACGCCGACGCGACGACCGCAGCGCCCGCGCGCGGATCGCGCTCGGCCTGCTGCTGGGTCTGCCCGCCCTCGCCCTGCACTTCCGGGGGAGCGGGCACACCCTCGGACCAACCGCCCTGCTCGAAGGTCTGCTGACCACCTGCGTCGTCGTCATCACCGGCTGGCCGATGTTCGCCGACGCCTGGCAGGCGGCCCGCCATCGCCGCACCAGCATGGACACCCTCGTCGCCCTCGGCAGCGGAACCGCCCTGCTGCTCGGCTGGACCGGCGTGCTGCTGCAACAGCCTGCGTGGCTGCTGTTCCACGCCGCCACGATGATCGTCCTGTTCGTCGCGATCGGGCGCTACCTCGAAAGCACCGCCCGGCACCGCGCCGCCGCGGCCCTCGAACAACTCTCGCGGCACCTGCCGCAGGACGCCCGCCGCGTGACCGACGACGGCGAAGAGACCGTCCCGATCGACTGGGTCGTCCCCGGTGACCGCATCCGCCTGACGCCGCAGACGCTCGTCCCCGTCGACGGAGAACTGCTCGAAGGCAGCCTGGCCATCGACGAGTCGCTGCTGACCGGCGAGCCGCTCCCGCGGCAGCGCGGCCGCGGCGCGACGGTCTGCGCCGGCACCACCGTGGTCGAGGGCGACGGCCTGCTGCGCGCCACCGCCAGCGGCGCGGACTCGACCGCCGCCCGGATTGTCGCACTGGTCGAACAGGCCCAGTCCGACAAACCGCCCTGGCAGCGACTCGCCGACCGGGCCGCCGCGATCTTCGTCCCGGCCGTGCTGCTGCTGACGCTGATCACGCTGGCTGGCTGGCTGCTGGCCGGCGCCGGAACGCACTGGGCCGTCGGCCGCGCGCTCGCGGTGCTGGTGGTCGCCTGCCCCTGCGCGCTGGGGCTGGCCGTGCCGACCGCGATCCTGGTCGGCACCGGACGGGCGGCCGAGCGCGGCATCCTGTTCCGTTCCGGCGTCGCGCTCGAAACCCTGGCCACGGTCAACGCCGTCGTCTGGGACAAGACCGGCACGCTGACGCTCGGGCACCCGCAGGTCACCGACACCCACGCCCTGCCCGGACTGGCGGCTGAGCAGATCGGACGCCAGGCCGCGGCCGTCGCCCGCACAAGTTCGCACCCGCTGGCCCGCGCCATCGTCGCCGCGCATGGCCGCGGGGCGCCGCCGGCAGGCGAACTGGAAGTGATCCCCGGAGCCGGCATCAGCGGCCTCGTCGAAGGGCAGCGCGTGCGGGTCGGCAGCCGCGCATGGCTCGCGCAGGACGGAATCACCTTCGACGCGCAGGCCGACGCCGACGAGACCCGCAGTTGGATCGCGGTCGGATCGCGGCCGGCCGGGTGGATCGCGTTCGACGATCCGCTGCACGAGGGTGCGGCCGACGCGATCGCGAAACTGGCGGACCGCGGCATCGCCAGCGAACTGCTCAGCGGCGATGTCGCCAGCGTGGTCGGCCGGGTCGCATCGCAGTTGGGCATCGCCCACTGGCAGGCCGGCATGTCGCCGGACGACAAGCTCGCCCACGTCCGCGGCCGCGTCACGGCCGGCGACCAGGTGGCGATGGTCGGCGACGGGATCAATGATGCCCCGGCGCTCGCGGCCGCCCGGGTCGGCATCGCGATGGCATCCGGCGCGGACCTGGCGCTGGCGGCGGCGGATGTCTGCATCACGAGCGGCACACCGCGTTCGATTCCCGAGGCGCACCGCATCGCCCGGGCGACCAGCCGGATCATCCGCCAGAACCTGGCGTGGGCGGTCGGCTACAACCTGGCGATGCTGCCGCTGGCGATCTTCACCGGACTGCCCCCCGGCCTGGCCGCCGGCGCGATGATGCTGAGCTCATTCAGCGTGGTCGGCAATGCCCTGCGCCTGCGGCGGTGAAAACGTGAAGGAGTGGAAGAGTGAATGAGGTTGCTTCGCCGCGCTCCGTTCCGCTTCCTGACAGTCACCCGGCGCGAGATTCGATGCGTCCTACAGCCGCGACAGCGCCGCCAGAATGGCTTCGTGCCGGGGGCGCTGCTTGGGGTGCGTGGCGATGAACGACCAGGTGACCTGGCCGCGGGTGTCGATCAGGAAGTGGGCCGGCAGGGCGATGTCGCCGTCGCCGAACGGGTGGCCGTTCTCGTGCAGAACGCCGTACGCGCGGGCCATCTCGGCGTTCCGGTCCGAGAGGATGCCGAAGGGCAGCGCGTAGCGCTCGACGACTTCACGCGACTCGGCCGGCGGGTCGACGCTGACGGCCAGCAGTCGGCCGCCGCGCCGGTTCAGCTCTGCACTGACGTCTCCGAGACCTCGGAGCTCTGCCTTGCAGTACGTTCACCAGTGCCCGCGATAGAAGACCAGCAGCAGCGGCCCCTGCTTCCAGGCCCGCGAGAGCGTCACGTCGCGCCCGGTGTGATCCGGCAGCGTGAAGTCGGCCGCGATGGCCCCGGCATCGGGCGTGGCCTGCGCGTCGGGCAGCGTCAGTCCGAACGTGCCGACCAGGAAGAAGCCGGTCAGTCCGACCGCCAGCACGGCCGGCAGCAGCAGGCCGATCGAGCGCCGCCGGCGCAGTCGCCAGACGACGGCGAGGGCGGCCAGCGGCATCAGCACGGTGGCCGGCAGCCCGGTCTCGCGCAGGAACGGAACGTCGAGGACCAGCAGGTACGACGCGCCGAGCAGCACGGTCAGCAGCAGCAGCGCCCAGGACGGCCAGGCCGAAGCGGTCGTGGTCGGGCCGGCTGGTTCGGGTTGTTCTAGGTGGTCAGCCATGCGGCCAGCAGCTCCACGGCGGCCTGGGCGTCCTTCTTGTGGATCGCCTCGGTGACCGTATGAATGTAGCGGGTCGGGATCGAGAGGGTCAGGGCGCGGTTGCCGGTGCGGGCCCGCTGGACGGCGCCGGCGTCGGTGCCGCCGCGCGGCAGGACTTCGCGCTGGTGGGTGATCCGCTTTTTCTTGGCGACGGCGACGAACTCTTCGAACAGGCCGCGGTGGCTGATGCTGGCGCCGTCCATGACCTTCAGGCCGACGCCCTTGCCGAACTCGGTGACCGCGTCGTCGCGGCTGACGCCGGGCGTGTCGCAGCAGAGGGTCGTGTCGATCGCCAGGCCGATGTCGGGGTCGATGCTGTAGGCGGCCGTCGTGGCCCCGCGCAGGCCGACCTCTTCCTGGACGCAGGCGACGAAGTAGACGTCGTACTTCAGCTTGCTGCTGGAGCCCTTGGCGTTGCGGCGCTTGCCGCCGCCGGGCACCAGGTAGTCCAGCCCGCAGGCCTTGCGGACGGCGTTGACGCCGGCCCACAGGGCGACGCGATTGTCCATTGCCTTGCCGGTGATCGCGTCGTTGACCATCTCGGTCCGTTGCACGAGGGTGACCGGATCACCGACCTCGACCGCCCGCCTGACCTGGTTCTTGGGCATGAACAGGTCGACCATGAAGTCCTTGACCTCCGGAATCCGGTTGCGCTCTTCCTGCGTCGAGATGTGGACCGGCTTGCCGCCCGGGTTCATCACGCCGAGGAGATCGGTCTTGCCGTGCACCAGCACCTGGCGGGCGAACAGGTTGCGGGTGTCGAACCCGCCCGCGTTGTGCAGCTTCAGGTAGCCGTTCTCGTCGATGCTGCGGACGTAGAAGCCGATCTCGTCCATGTGACAGGCGACCATCACCCGCGGCACCTTGTGTTTCCAGTTGACGCCCTTGCGGCCCTGCTTGACACCCGCCCGCCGCACGCAGATCAGGTTGCCCATCAGGTCCGTCTCGACCTCGTCCCACATGTCGCGTGTCTGTTCCAGCAGCAGGTCCCGAACCCGCTCCTCGCGACCCGGGATCCCCGGGGTTTCCGTCAACTGCCGCAGAAACTCAAAGTTGCCGAAGTCTGCCATGTCCCGCTTCCGTGTTCGTGCCGCCGACTGCGCCGGTTAGAGAAAACCGGGCAAAGAATCATCGCCCGGGCGCGAATACCCGGGTACCAGAAAGAGAGTGTACGGCCGGTTGCGCCGGGCGGCAAAAAGCCCGACCGCCCCGACCGACCACGGGTATACGGGTACCCCGGACCGTGCTAGGATGGCTCCACGGTTGGCGCCGTCGCTTCAGTCCCATTCGTGCGAGATCTGCCATGCACCACCGTCCCACGCATTGGCTTCTGCTGCTGCTCACCACCGCCCTTCTGCACGGCACCGCAGCCGCCCAGGTCGACCCGCTCCAGGACACCACCGCAGCCGACCCGACCCTCGCCGAACCCGACTTCCAGGACGCCCGGGCGCTCCAGCACGTCGGCACGCTCGTCCCCGAGGGCTTCTCGCTGGAAGACAGCCTGCTGCCGGTTTTTGACACCCGCGCCCTGGCCTGGATCGCCGCCGTCCTGACCCTCGCCCTGGTCGCCCGCGTCCGCCCGCTGCTGACCATGCGGAACGTCGACGCGCTCGTCCTGTCGCTGTCCTGCCTGGTCCTGCTGCTGCGCGATCATCCCGGCTACTTCGAAACCACCCCGGCCGGTCCGGGCGTCCGCTGGTACGCCTACCTCGCGACCGCCGTCATCGCCGGCTACTGGTTCGTCCGCGGACTGACGCTGCTGCGCTCGGCCCGGCCACGCCCGATTCACGCCAACATGGCCGAGGGCGGCCTCGCGGTGCTGGCGATCGCCGGCCTCGTGATGGCGCTGACCACGATCGGCAACGCCCCGCTCTCGGACGGGGCCCGCGACGGCTTCCTCGGCGGACTCGTCACGGCCGAGACCGGACACCTGCCCTACGGCGACATCGAGACCGACAGTCGCTCGCCGCTGCTGTACCTGCTGTTCGCCGGCGCCAACCGGGTGGTTCCGTCGACCTTTGACAGCCACGCCGGTCCCAACGAGATGAACTGGCAGAACCACGAGCAGTGGAAGTGGATCAACTGGGAGGACGTCGCCGACCTGCGCACGGTCCTGGCGGTCAACGCCACGCTGTTCGTGCTGCTGTTCGCGGCCGTCACGCTGATCGGGCGCCGCCTGCATTCGACCCCGTTCGGCCTGACACTCGGCACGCTGCTGTGCTTCTACCCGGGCTTCATCGAGTGCTTCCACCAGCCGCAGGTAACCCTGCCGGCCACCCTGCTGGCGTGGACGATTCTGCTGGCGACGATTCCCGGCATCGGCGGCCTGCTGGCGATCCTGACCGCGCTCGCGGCCGGGCTGGCCTGGGGCTGGGCGTTCCTGGCGCTGCCGGTCCTGCTGGGATACTTCTTCGGCAAGCGCTGGAACGGCTTCGGTGCGGCGTTCGGCCTGATCGTCGGCATCAGCGGCATCGTCGCCGGACTGCTGTACCTGGTCGCCCCGAGCATGCCGCGCCCCGACGGCGCCATGCGCCTGGCTGGCTGGCAGCCGGCCTACACCGCCGAGGTCGCCGAGGACGGCGCCCTGGTGATCAACAAGTTCAATGTCGACCAGGAACTGGAAGGCAACTTCCAGTCCGGGTTCTGGCGGTACCTGATGCGCGAAACCTTCACGCTCGATACGCCCGATCTGCAGCCCGCCCTGCCGGCCGGCGTGACCGCCGGGCAGGTCTTCTACCAGCGACTGGATGCCGATCCGACCGCCCGGGACCGACTGCAGGCCAGCTATCGCAACCGCCTGGCCAGCGAGCAGCCCGTCGCCCGCCTGCGGGCCGCGACCCGCACCGTCCTCGAGTCCACCTGGAAGCCGAGGCCGCAGAGCCATCACGTTCCCGAGCGCCCCGGGACCTGGGCCCTCTGGTCAGCCTCCGGCGATCTGCCCGAGTCCCGCTGGACGCAGATCCGTCGCGGCGGCAAGGTGCTGGTCGGACTGATCGCCCTGGTGCTCGGCCTGCTGCTGTTCCGCGCGAAGGATGCGACCTGCGACCAGTTGCTCGGCGGACTGCTGTCCGTGGCGGCCGCGGCCGTGCTGATCAGCGCCCCCGGCGCCGTTTCGAACCTGGTGCTGCTGGCGCCGTTTGTGCTGGCCTGCCTGGCGGCGGGCGGCGACCCGGAAGAGCCCGCGGTTCCGGCGACCGCGCCACGAGCGTCCGCGTCCTGACAGGAGGCCCCATGGACCCCGAACTTCCCCGGCCGTCCGAGTCGGTCGCGATCCTCGACTTCGGCAGCCAGTATTCGCAACTGATCGCCCGTCGCGTGCGCGAAAACCACGTCTACAGCGAACTGCTGCCCCCGGACGTGGCCCCGGATCGCATCACGGAGATGAACGCCCGCGGGATCATCCTGTCAGGCAGTCCGGCCAGCGTGCACGCTCCGGACGCACCACGCTGCCATCCCGGGATCCTGGACCTCGGCCTGCCGATCCTCGGCATCTGCTACGGCATGCAACTGGTCGCGCACCTGTGCGGTGGAAGAGTCGACCCCAGCCCGTCGCGCGAATACGGGCGCGTTCGCCTGCAGATCGACGACGCCAGCGGACCACTCGCGCACCTGCCGGCCGAGACGTCGGTCTGGATGAGTCACGGCGACCGCGTGACCGACCTCGGCCCCGACTTCGAGACGCTGGCCCACACGCCGCTGTGCCCGATCGCGGCCGCGCGGCACCGCACCCGCCCGGTCTGGGGCGTGCAGTTCCACCCGGAGGTGACGCACACGCCGCTGGGCGCCCAGCTCCTGCGGAACTTCGTCTACGAAGTCTGCGGCTGCCGGGGCGAATGGAACGTCAGCAACGTGATCGAGACGATGATCGCCGGGATCGAGCAGCAGGTCAGCGACGACGGCCAGGTCATCTGCGGACTGTCCGGCGGCGTCGACAGCGGCGTCACCGCCGCCCTGCTGCACCGCGCCGTCGGCGACCGACTGCACTGCATCTTCGTCGACAACGGACTGCTGCGCAACAAGGAAGCCGAACTGGTCGAAGCCACCTTCCGCGATCACTTCGGCATGAACCTGATCGTCACCGATGCCGCGCAGCGCTTCCTCGGCTCGCTCGCCGGCGTCCTGGATCCGCAGGAGAAACGGACCCACATCGGCCGCGACTTCATCGAGGCCTTCAAGGCCGAGGCCGAGCGGATCCCGCGGGCCCGTTACCTGGCGCAGGGGACCGTCTACACCGACGTGATCGAGTCCGGCCACGGGGCCACCGGCCAGGCCGCGATGATCAAGAGCCACCACAACGTCGGGGCCCTGCCGAAGGAACTCGGCTTCGAACTGGTCGAGCCCCTGCGGATGCTGTTCAAGGACGAGGTCCGCCAGGTCGGCGAAGCCCTCGGCCTGCCCGAGGACCTGGTCTGGCGACACCCCTTCCCCGGGCCCGGCCTGGCCGTCCGCATCTGCGGCGAGATCACGCCGGCCCGCCTGCAACTGCTGCGGGCCGCCGACGAGATCCTGCTCGAAGAGATCACCGCCGCCGGCTGGTACGACAAGATCGCCCAGGCTTTCGCGGTGCTGCTGCCGATCGCCAGCGTCGGGGTGATGGGCGACGGCCGCTCGTACGGCGGGCAGCATGTCGCGATCGTCCGCCTGGTCGAGTCGGCCGATTTCATGACGGCCGACTGGGTCCGGATCGACCACGAAGTGCTCGCGACCGTCAGCAGCCGGATCATCAACGAAGTCGACGGCATCAACCGCGTGGCCTACGACATCTCCAGCAAACCCCCCGCGACCATCGAGTGGGAGTAAACCATGCCGCACGAACCGGCCGATTGGATGCAACTCGCGATCGAACAGGCCGACAAGGCGATCGCCAACGGACAGACGCCCTTCGGGGCCGTCGTCGTCCGTGACAACCGCCTGGTCGCGGCCGGCCACAACGAGGTCTGGCAGCGGACCGACCCGACCGCGCACGCCGAGGTGGTCGCCCTGCAGCGGGCCGCCCGGGAACTCGGACGGATCGACCTGGCCGGCTGCGAGATGTACACGACCTGCGAGCCGTGCCCGATGTGCGCGGCCGCGATCCACTGGTCGAACCTCGACCGCGTCTGGTACGGCGCGACGATCGCCGACGCGGACCAGGCCGGCTTCCGCGAACTGCAGATGCCGATCGAGACGCTCTACGAACGCGGCGGCAGCCAGGTCCAGATCCACAGCGGCCTGCTGACCCCCGAATGCGCCGCCCTCTTCCAGCGCTGGCTGCAACGCGGCGAAAGCGGGACATACTGAAGAAGGGAGCGAGGGAGCGAGGGAGCCAGGGAGCCAGGCCACAGGCCGCGGGATTGCCACGCATGCGTGGGGTTGATTCTGGCCAGGCGGGAGTCCCGCTCCCTTCTGCTCTCGCTCCCTCGCTCCCTTGTTCCCTCGCTCCCTCCTCCTCACCCCCACTCATCCTCAACCGGGCGGGCGGTGGCGACGATTTCGTCGAGGGTGAAGGCGGACCCGCATTCGGGGCAGCGGGCTTCGCGCAGGCCGGTCAGGTTGTAACGGCACTTCAGGCAGCGGATCGCGTGCGGGCGGGTCCGCACCAGGCGGCGGGCCCGTTCGACCGGCGTCTCGGCCCAGACCAGCGAGACCGTCACGACCCAGATGACGAACCAGCTCAGCCCGGCCAGAACGACGGCCAGTTCCTCGTCCCCGACGACCGCGTCGATCGCATAGCCGACCGGGAACGCCAGCGCGACCGTCCCGATGACCGAAGCGCCGGTCCAGAATCGACGGGCCCGCGTCCACGGCACCACATCCCGCCAGACCAGCAGCCAGCCGATCACCAGCAGGCCTCCGACAACCAGGTTCGTCACCAGCAGCGCCAGTTCGTCCCGCGGCAGCCAGTGATCCTCGATCCAGGCAAACAGCAGCAGGTACACCACCGGCGTGGCCGCCACCAGTCCGAAGATCAGCATGAATCTCGAAAGCAGCCTGGGCATCAGAAACCGTTCGTTCGATCCTTTCCGCGCTACCGGGTTCCTGCGACCGTCCTTGCTCCCTTGCTCCCTCGCTCCCTCTCTCCCTTGCTCGCTCGCACCTCAGTATCCCGCCGCGTGTCCGTCCTTGCGCGACTCGCTGGCGGCGTGGTAGACGTCGTTGGCCGCGTCGTAGCGGATCGCCTGGTAGCCGCCGTACGGCCCGACGAAGTGCTGGATGCGGTGCCCCATCCGGGCCAGTTCGCGCCGCACCGCGCCGGAAACCCCGCTCTCCAGGCCGACCGTGCCGCCGTCGCGCATCCGCTCACCGGTCGGCGACGACGAACCGGTGTGATACCAGCGCGGGGCGTCACCCGCCTCCTGGGTATTCATCCCGAAGTCGATCATATTGCACAGAATCTGCACGTGCCCCTGCGGCTGCATGTCCCCGCCCATCACCCCGAAGCTCATGTACGGCCGCCCGTCTTTCGTGACGAACGCCGGAATGATCGTGTGGAACGGACGCTTGCCCGGCGCGTAGACGTTCGGGTGCCCGTCCTCGAGCGCGAACAGTTCACCGCGATCCTGCAGGCAGAAGCCCAGCCCGTCCGGGCAGAGCCCCGAACCGAACCCGCGGTAGTTGCTCTGGATCAGCGAGACCATGTTGCGGTCCTTGTCCGCGACCGTCAGGTAGATCGTGTCGCCCTGCCGCAGCGTCGCACCCGCCCGCTCCAGCCCCGCGTCCGCTTCGAGCGCGCCGTACGGATACTGCCGGGCCGCGCGGTCCGGATCGATCAGAGCCGCCCGCTCGGCCGCGTACTCCTTCGAGATCAGCCGCGCGACCGGCACGTCGTGGAAGTCCATGTCGCAGTAGAAGCGGGCCCGGTCCTCGAACGCCAGCTTCTTCGCCTCGATCAGCAGGTGCAGGTACGGCGAGCTGTTGTGCCCCAGGGCCCGCAGGTCGTGGCGTTCCAGCACGTTCAGCATCTGCAGCGCGGCGATGCCCTGCCCGTTGGGCGGCAGTTCCCAGACGTCGTAGCCGCGGTAGTTCGTCCCGACCGGCTCGACCCACGTCGAGGTGTGCGCCGCCAGGTCCGCCTTCCGCAGGTAACAGCCGTTTGCCTGGGAGAACGCGTCCATCACGTCCGCCAGCCGGCCGCGGTAGAACGCGTCGCGCCCCTCGGCCCCGATCGTCTCGAGCGTGTCGCCCAGCATCGGGTTGCGGAAGATCTCGCCCGCCCGCGGGGCCCGGCCGCCCGGCAGGAACGTCTCGGCGAAGCCCGGATAGCGGGCCAGCCCCTCGCTTCGCTGCCAGTAGTAGACGATCAGTTCCGAGACCGGGAACCCCTCGCGACAGTACTGCACCGCCGGCGCCAGCACGTCCTTCATCGGCAGTCGCCCGAACCGGCCGTGCAGTTCGAACCAGCCGTCGACGCAGCCCGGCACGCTGACCGGCAGCGGGCCGTGGCTGGGAATCTTCCGCAGCCCCTGCTCGCGAAGCATCGCCAGCGTCAGCCCCTGCGGCGAGCGTCCGCTGGCGTTCAGCCCGTACAGCCGGCCGCTCTCGTTGTCCCAGACGATCGCGAACAGGTCGCCGCCGATTCCGTTGCCGGTCGGCTCCATCAGGCCCAGCGTGGCGTTGGCGGCGATCGCGGCATCGACCGCGCTGCCCCCCTGCTGCAGGATCCGCAGCGCCACCTGCGTCGCCAGCGGCTGGCTGGTGGCGGCCATCCCGTGCCGGGCGATCACCTCGCTGCGGGTGGCGAACGGCTGGCCGGTGATCCGATCACCCGCCCGGGCGAAGTCCGCGGCCTGCAACAGAACGACGAGCGCGATCAGCGTCACCAGTGAGACATGCATGCGGCCGTCCCCTTCTCTCTCGGGTGAAATGGAAGAACCGGACCGGAGCGGACGCGGAAACGGCCGGCGGTCCCGGCCCCGCGTTCCCGCCCTTACGTGATCACGCGCCCAGGTCGGCCAGGTTCCGCTGAATCGCGGCCAGCTTCTCCTGCAGCCTGGCGCAGCGTTCGCGTTCGGTCGCGACGACTTCGACGGGCGCGTTGGCGACGAACTTCTCGTTGGACAGCTTGCCTTCCAGGCGCTTGAGATGCCCCTGGACCTCGTCGCGTTCCTTGCCGAGCCGCTCGCGTTCGATGCTCGGGTCGGCCAGTCCGTCCAGCGGGACGTAGAGTTCGGCGCCCGGCAGCACCTTGCTGGCCGACTGCGGCGGCTTGGCCTGGTCCGGACCGATCTCGATCGCGTCGCAGTTTCCGAGTCGCTGCAGCATGCGCTGGTGGGCCCGCAACTGCTCGGCCACCAGCCCGTCGGCCCGCACGACGGCCCACGGCAGGTTGCGGATCGCCTTCTCGCCGGCCTGCGAACGCAACTGGTTCACCTGGGCCTTGACGTCGCGAAGCGCCCGGATCACGTCCTGGGTGTGGGCCAGTTCCTCCTCGACCGCGCAGTCCCGCGGCCAGTCCGCGGCGCTCGGCCAGGTCGTCACGCAGAGCGCCTGCTGAATGCCCTCATCGCTGCGGCGGGCGTCGAAGATCCGCAGCACGCCGCGCTCGGGTGCGATCTGGTTCAGCCGCTTCCAGAGCGCCTCGGTGATGAACGGCATGACCGGGTGCAGCAGTCGCAGGACCTGGTCCAGCACCGTCAGCAGCACCTGCTGGGCCATCACCGCCCCGTCGTCGGTGCGGTTGACGATCTGGCCGTCCGCGTCGCGGTCAAACAGCCGCGGCTTGACCAGTTCGACGTACCAGTCGCAGAAGTCGTTCCAGAAGAAGCTGTAGAGCTTGGCGATCAGGTCGCTGAACTGGTAACGCCCCAGCCGCCGGTCGCACTGCGCGATGCAGTCGTGCAGTCGCGACAGGATCCAGCGGTCCTCGAGCTTCAACTCGTCTGCCGTTCGGGCCTTCGGCACGTAGCCGCCGAGGTTCGACAGCACGAACCCGTTGGCCACCTGCCAGAGCTTGTTGCAGAACCGCCGCCCGTCCTCGAAGCGGTCCGAGTACGCCAGGCCGAGCTTGTGTTCCCGGACCTCCTCGTCCTTCGCCAGCCGCGTCGCGAACTCCCGCTTGCAGTGCTCGCACGAGACCAGCCGCTTGCCGAGATGCTTCGGCTTCTGCGCCATCCCCTCGCCGCAGTGCGGACACAGGTAGCTGATCGCGATCCGCACGTCCTGCGTGTCACCCGAAAGCCCCGCCAGCACGTAACGCATCGCGTCCGTCCCGAAGTGCTCGATCAGGTCCAGCGGATCCAGGCCGTTGCCGGCCGTCTTGCTCATTCGCGCCCCGCGCCCGTCCAGGATCGTCGGGTGAATCATCACGTGCTGGAACGGGACCCGCCCGTTCAGGTAGCTCGACGTCATCACCATCCGCGCGACCCACAACGAGATGATGTCCCGCGCCGTCGACAGCACGTTCGACGGATAGAAGTAGGCCGCGTCCGAATCCGGCCGCGCATCCGGCCAGCCGAACGTGCTGAACGGCCAGAGGGCCGAACTGAACCAGGTGTCGAGCACGTCCGGGTCGCGCTCGAAGCCGTTCTCGGCCATCCAGACCAGCAGCTTCGAATCGGTCGCCTCGGGCCGCCGCGGACACAGCCGCCAGGTGACCGGCTCTTCCGCTTCCGCCAGGCGGGCCACCAGCCGGGCCGCGGCCGCGTCGTCGGCCACCAGCCAGCGTTCGCTGCCCATCCAGAAGGCGGCCGCGACTTCGCTGCCGAGCGCGGCGACCTCGCGCAACTGCCCGAGCAGCACGACCGAGGTGGCCGCTTCGAGCGTCTGCGTCCAGACCGGGATGCGGTGGCCCCACCAGAGCTGGCGGCTGACGCACCAGTCGCGTTTCTCGCTGAGCCAGTCCAGGTAGGTGCGGGCGAAGCGTGGCGGGAAGAACCGCACGCGTCCGTCGCGGACGGCCTCCATCGCCATCTCGGCAAGCTGTTCCATGCCGACGAACCACTGCTCGGACAGGAACGGCTGAATCGGCGTCTTGCTGCGATCGCTGTGCCCGACCTCGGTCTCGTAGGGCTCGATGCGGTCCATCAGTCCGATGGTTTCGAGATCGCCGACAATCTGCTTGCGGGCGGCCTCCATCGAGAGTCCGACGTAGTTGTCCGGCATCCCGTCCAGTTCGCTGACCCGCCCGCGCTCATCCATCATCGACAGCATCGGCAGGTCGTGCCGCAGCCCGGTCGCGTAGTCGTTCGGATCGTGCCCCGGCGTGACCTTGACGCAGCCGGTCCCGAACTCGGGATTGACCAGGACACCGTCACCGATCACCGGGATCGGCTTGTTCATCAGCGGCAGCAGCACCGAGCGGCCGATCAGCCCCTTGTAGCGGGCATCGCTCGGGTGCACCGCCACCGCCACGTCGGCCAGCATCGTCTCGGGACGGGTCGTCGCCACCATCAGGTAGTCACGCCCGGGTTCGGCCTGCTCACCCGAGGCCCGCCCGCAGGCCGCATCGATCGCATCCGGACTGTGGTCGCTCCCCAGGATCGGGTAGCGAATGTGCCAGAGGCTGCTCTTGACGTGCTCGTGGAAGACCTCGTCGTCGGCCACCGCGGTCTGCAGGTGGGTGTCCCAGTTCACCAGGCGGCGTCCGCGGAAGACCAGGCCGTCGCAGAACATGCGGAAGAAGGTCGCGTGCACGGCCTCGGCACAGGTCTCGTCCAGCGTGAAGCGCGTCCGGGTCCAGTCGCAGGAGGCCCCCATCCGCCGCAACTGCTCGAGGATCCGGCTGCCGAACTCTTCCTTCCAGGCCCAGATCCGCTCGACCAGTCCGTCCCGACCGATCTCGTGCCGCGTCAGGCCTTCGTCCTGCTTCAGTCGCTTCTCGACGATCGCCTGCGTCGCGATCCCGGCATGGTCGGTCCCCGGCAGCCAGCAGGCGTTGTAGCCCTGCATCCGCTTCGAACGGATCAGGACGTCCTGCAGCGTGTTGTTGACGGCGTGCCCGAGGTGCAGCGCCCCGGTTACATTCGGCGGCGGAATGACGATCGTGTAGGGCTCGCGGTCCCGGTCGGCCGTGGCCGTGAAATAGCCACCCGCCTCCCAGAACGCATTGATGTCCGGTTCGACCTGCTGCGGATCGTAACTGCCGCCTTCACTCATCCTGGCTGCCCTGCTCCGAGAGTTGCGCGCGCGGCCGAGGTGGCCCGCCCGCCCGGGAACACGTGCCGCGCCGGCACGCCCCGCGCGGGTAAACCTGTTTATAACCCACCAGCCCCCCTCAGGGAACGGACCGCCCGCCGCGAATTGCCGCCGCGGACCCCGGGCCGCCGGCGTCGGGGAGAGTGAGGCAGGTCACGGGATGACAGAGGCAGGGCGCGCGAGGCGGCGCAGACCGCGGCCCTCTTTCACCCCCTCAGATGTTCACGTTCTTACCGCGAAGCCAGATGATCCCGCCGCAGTGCGATCGGCGGGGCCAGGATCTCGTTCATCTGGACGACGGCCTGCACGCCGCGCGGGCTGCTGAGGACCCGCAGGATCTTCTCACGCTCGCTGAGGCCGCGACGGCGGCGGCGACGACGTGGCCGCGGGGCGCCCTTGGCCGCCTCAACCGGCTTCGGCCGCGGCTTGCGGCGTTTCGGTCGGGAGGGCTGGAGCGGCTTCGGCGCGGGCGGCGGCACCGCACGCTCGGGCGCCTGCTCCCGGGCCGTGGCCGGTTGCGGGACGGGCCGGACGGGCTGCGGCACGGGCCGGGCTGGTGAAGGAACCTTGCGGGCCGGCTCGGGTGTCGGCGGAGGGGTCGCCGGCGTGCGCGACGTCCGGGCCTGGGGGACAGTCGGCACGGGCGGCAGCGCGGGCTCGGAAGGACCCCGCGGCGGACGGGGCGGACGCGGGGGCTCGGCCTTGGGCCGCCGGGCCGACTCCTCGGCCTCGTGCTCATCACCCAGGACGAGCACGTCGCCCTCGCCGTCGCCACCCTCCTCCGCTTCCTTCTTGCCGAAGACGTCCTTGACCATCCCCAGCACATACAGAATCGGAATCGCAACCGCGACCAGCTCACGCAGCCCGAAATCCTGTCCCAGCAAAGCCATCTCCACCTGCCCTGGTAAGAGGTGAAAAGGTGAAAGAGTGAAAGGGTGAAGGAGGCCCGCCTGTCAGCCCTCCCGCTCCTTCACACCGTCACGTGTTCACCCTCTCAAGGACGCGTCTGCGTCCCCCTGTTCCCTGTTCCCTGTTCCCTGTTCCCTTCCGGTGTTACGCATCCTCGTCCTCGCCTTCGTCGGCGATGCGGTCCCGCATCCCGGTATCGGCCTCGATGTTCTTCATCCGGTAGAAGTCCATCACGCCCAGGTTGCCGCTGCGGAAGGCCTCGGCCAGGGCCCGGGGCACCTCGGCTTCGGCCAGCACGACCTTCGCCTTGTTCTCGACCACCTCGGCCGCCATTTCCTGCTCGCGGGCCTTGGCCATCGCGCGGCGCTTCTCGGCCTCGGCCTGGAAGCGGGCCTTGTCGGCCTCGGCCTGGTCCTGCTGCAGGCGGGCCCCGACGTTGATGCCGACATCGACGTCGGCGATGTCGATCGAGAGGATTTCGTAGGCGGTCCCGCCGTCCAGCCCGCGCGACAGCACGGCCTTCGAAATCCGGTCCGGATTCTCCAGCACGATCGCGTGCGTGTCGGACGAGCCGATCGCCGAGACGATGCCTTCACCGACGCGGGCGATGACGGTCTCCTCGGTCGCACCGCCGACCAGTTGGTGGATGTTGGTCCGGACCGTCACCCGGGCCCGGGCCTTGAGCTGGATCCCGTCCCGGGCCACCGCGTCGACCGTGCTGCGCCCGCTGTTCGGGTTCGGCACGTCGATCACCTTCGGGTTCACGCTGGTGTTGACCGCGTCGACGATGTCACGCCCGGCCAGGTCGATCGCGCAGGCCGTCGCGTAGTCCAGCGGAATCTTCGCCCGCTGGGCCGAGATCAGGGCCTGCACGACGTTCGGCACCCGCCCGCGCGAGAGGTAGTGCGTTTCCAGGTCGTTCGTCGTGATGTCGGTCAGCCCGGCCTTCCAGGCCTGGATCTTGGCCGCGACGATCGTGCGGTTGTTGACGCCCCGCATCCACATCCCGATCAGTTCGCCCATCCCGACCTGCACGTGCGCGAACGCCGCCTGCAGCCACAACTGCCCGAAACTGGCGGCCAGGAAGAAGAACACCACGACCAGGACGGCCGCGAACAGGCCCAGGGCCCAGGGCAGCCAACTGCCCAGGCTGGCCTGGGCCAGCACGGGCGACATCGCCAGATCAAGCATTGCGGTACCTCATGCGTTGTTGTTCTCAGGCTTCCTCGGACGGCAGCGGGCGGACGACGATCCGCATCCCTTCGTGCTGGATCACCTGCACGCGCGTTCCGGCTTCGATGTAGTCGCCCTGGCTCGACACGTCCACGACGTCCTGCCCGAAACGGGCCTGGCCGCCGGGACGCAGCGCCGCCGTGACGACCCCCACGTCTCCAATATAGGCCGAGTCACGGAACGGATCCGCCACCGGCGCGATCGCGCCGCCTTCCGGATTCGGCAGCACCAGCCCGCGGGCCAGCGGCGTGTACGGCAGGTACTTGGCCAGCAGGATGATGCCGACCACCCCGATGATCGTACTGCTCGCCAGCACGATGACACCCCGCTTGATCGCGTCCCACGTCCCCGCCAGCGTCGGCAGCGAGAAGTCCGGCGTCCCGGGCTCGCCCGGCACGAACGTGCTCAGCAGCGACACCCCGACAAACAGAATCCCCAGCAGACCCGCGATGCCGAAGCCCGGCAGGACGAAGATCTCGACACCGATCAGCACGATCCCCAGCGCCAGCAGGATCAGCGTCCACGTGTTCGCCAGGCCAGCCGCGTACGGCGCCGCCAGGAAGATCACCAGCGCGATCGCCGCCGTCGCCCCCGGAATGATCAGCCCGGGCGTCTGGAACTCAAGGTAGGCCCCCGCCAGCATGATCACGAACAGAATGCCACGCACCAGCGGACTGTTCAGCCAGACCGCGAAATGCTCCCAGCCCGTGATCTCCAGCACCTCCGGCCGACTCGACAACGCCAGGTACGACTGCATCTCCGACAGGTCGGCCACGATCCGCGTGGCGAACCCGAACGCGACCGCCTCGCCCTGCGAAAGCGTCAGCAGCGAATCGGTGCGGTCAATCGGCTTGCTGGCCGGCTGTTCCTTGCCGGTCACCGGGTCGATGAAGGTCTCGACCAGTTTCCACTCCGGCGTCTCGGGCGTGTCGACCAGCGCCACCTTCTCGGGACCGTCGACGAACCGCCGCGTCCCGTCGGACAGGTGCTCGAGCCACCAGACTTCCTCTTCCCACTTGACCATCGCCCGGGCCAGCAGCAGGTCGTACCCGTTCGCCTGGGCCGAGTCGCGGAACTCCTGCAGGATCGGACTCTCGGCCTTGGCCGCCATCCGCTCCGACAGTTCCACCTCGCCCCCGCCCGGACTGATCAGGATCGGGGCGCAGTCGCCGATCGCGGCCGAGCGGCTCATCACGATCTCGTCGCAGGCCAGCGAGATCATCGCCCCGGCGCTGTACGCCTGGGGGTTGACCCACGCCACGCTGCGGACCTCGGGCGGCAGGTTCTTGATCATCCGGCACATGTCCAGGGCGCTGGTCACCAGCCCCCCGGGCGTGTCCATCCTGAAGATCAGCACCCGGGCCCCGGCCGCGAGGGCCTCGTCGATCCGCCGCTCCATCGACCGCTTCAGGATGTCGTTGATTTCGCCTTGAACGGGGATCACGTACGCGGCCGGGCCGGGCCGCGACGGCGCGTCGGCCTCGAGCCCCGCGGCGAGCAGAAGGCCCGCGGCCAGCGCCGCCAGCAGCGGACCGCGCCGCCACCCGCTGCGTAAGGACCGGATATGCCGCCCCATGTGGATACCTCCCCGTCGGTTCGACTGGTTCACGCTGGATTCTCGCCTGTGGCGCCGGCGGCAACCAGTAGAAACACCGCGCTTTCGTGTAATCAGCGCAGCAGAATGTCGCGGGCTGCCCGCATCGCCTCCGGCACGGCCGCGGCAATCGCGGCGAAGTCATGCGCCTCGGGCGCCGGCCCGTCATGGCCGACCGCCTGCCGCAGGTCCGCCCGCAGCGGCACATTGCGGGAATCGCTCTCGGCCAGGGCCCGCTCGACTTCGGAGCCGGCCAGGTAGTCCAGCAGTCGGCGGGCCGTGTCCGGGTGTGGTCCCCCGGCGACCAGCCCCGCGCTGCACGGGATCCAGAGCGGCCCGGCATCGGGCGCGAGTTTCGGATACAGGACTTCGAGCCGGGCCCCGCGCCGCCGGGCGACCCAGACATCGTCCGTATCGGTCCAGCAGGCGACCGCCTGTCCGCTCTCGACCAGCCGCACGGCCTGCGAGTTGCCGTCCGCGATCAGCACGTCGCCATCGCGCAACTCCTGCAGCAGCGCCGTGGCCGCCGCGCCGCCGAGTTCCGCGAACAGCGCGGCGACGTGTCCGCGGGTCGTGCCGAACTGCGGGTTGGCGACCGCGACGGGACCGCCGAGTCGCTGCGGCGTGCAGTCGGCCCAGGTCCGCGGGCGGCGTTCGGGCGGGACCCGCTCGGGATCGAAGGCAAGCACGCGACAGCGGGCGGCAAAGCCGCGCCAGGTGCCGTCGCGCGCCGTCCAGGCCGGTGGAATGTCGTCCGGCGGGTCAGCGCCCGGGACGAGCACGCCCTCGTCGGCCAGGTGCAGGGTTCCGAAAACCTCGCTGCTGAGCCAGACGTCGGCCCGCGGGCGCTGCTTTTCGCGGATCAGGCGCTGGACCAGGCCGGTGGTCTTGCCGGCCTCGCTGTCGAAGACGGCCTCGACGCGGATGCCGGTCTCGGCCTGGAAGCGGGCGAAGAGGGCTTCGGCGAAGACCTGGTCGACGGAGGTGTAGACGACGACCCGCGGCACCGGACGGGCGTCGCATCCGCAGGCGGCCAGGACGAGCAGAAAAAAAACGCCCGGCCGCGCAAAAAAGTTCACTCGCTTACTCAAGGTTATTATCGCAACCTCCGATCTCTCCAGCATGAGTGTAGCGTTGCATGCAACGCTGGCGAACAGCGAGATCCAAGAGTTGGCCCGTTAGCGCCACGAAGAACACGATGAAAGGGAGACACTTTCATGCCGACGAAAACCACCAAACGCTTCCGCACCTCGGCCCGTCGCAGCACCACCGGCGTCCGCAGCAGCAGCCGCAACACCCGCGGCACCGGCTCGGGCAGCACGAAGGCCACCTGGTCGCCGAGCGCCGCGTTCAGCCCGACCAAGTTCAACACCCAGAAGAAGAGCGTCACCGCCAAGATCGCTTCGTTCCGCACGATCAGCCAGCAGTTCACCGGCGCCGGCAAGGTAACCGCCTTCTCGCCCAGCGCTGCCAACAAGTGGATCGGCCTGGTCAACAACGGCGCGAACGTCTACAAGTTTAACGGCCAGCAGTTCAACCGCTACTTCGGCAAGTTCTTCTCGAACAACGTCAACGCGGTCTCGCCGAGCATCGCCTTCAAGACCCTCAAGAAGGAATTCGGGGCCGGCATCAAGGCCGTCACCCGCGGCAAGGGCAACAACTGGCTGGTCGCTTCGACCAACAACACCGCCAGCCCGTTCAAGAGCTACAGCTTCAAGTAAGCGGCCCGTCCGCCTGCTTTGAATTCGTACGGACAACCCGTCCGTACTCGCTGGCTCGCCAGACACGACCCCGCATCCAGGCAACTGGGTGCGGGGAGTCTTTTCTTAGGGAGCGAGGGAGCCAGGGAGCGAGGGAGCGAGAGAGGGAACAGGGAACAGGGAACAGGGAACAGGGAAGTTTGGCACACGCGCACGGAGGAGTCCAAACAGAAACGCAGTCGAGGGTCGTGCCACCGCTCTTGCGCTCTTGAGCCGTGTCTTCACTGCGCCATGTACCCGAACGACTGACGGAACTGCCACGCGGTGCGGCATCGACGTCTGGTGCTTCCCCCTCTGGCGTCAGCGCGGGCTGCCGCGTCGATGACGCACCCTACGAATGCTACGAATGCCCGCGGACGTCAGCGCGGGCTCCCGTGTCGATGACGCCCCCTTCGAATGCCCGCGGACGTCAGCGCGGGCCCCGAGCGTCGATGACGCACCCTGCCGTTCTGTTCCCTGTTCCCTGTTCCCTGTTCCCTGTTCCCTTCCCGGTTCCCGGTTCCCTGTTCCCTGTTCCCTTCCCGGTTCCCTCTTCCCTTCCTCGCTCCCTCGCTCCCTGGCTCCCTCGCTCCCTACTCAAGCACCACTTCCGGATGCAGCACCGCCTGGCCGAACTGGTTGCGGAACTGGCACGTCAGGGTGTTGCGGGCCCGCCAGCGCTGTTCGCCCGGAACGCAGCGCACGATCCGCTTGACGGGGTCGAACTCGAACGGCAGTGGCTGCCCGTTCAGACGCAGGTCGATCGACGCGGCGCTGATCTTGCTCGTCTCGGCCCCGAACCCCCCGCGCCGCGCCAGCCCGTCGTCCAGTTCCAGTTGCAGTTCCCGCCCCGGACCGACCTGGTTCGGCGCATTCAGCAGCCGCACCCGGCAGAGCCCCGACTGCGCCCAGCGGGCCAGCCCCAGGAACAGCCCGTACGCCTCGCGCAGGTTGTAGTCCGGGTCGCGCAGACGCTGCTCCTCCTCCGGGTTCGAGTGGAACGACGCCTCGCTCAGCACCGCCGGAACCCGCGCCTGCCGCAGCAGCGCCAGCCCGTCGTTCTTCGGCGGCGGAAACAGGGCGTAGTCGCTCAGCACCGCGCACTCCAGGTGCCGGTCCAGCCGCAACGCATCGTTCAGCCCGTACAGAATGTGACGGGCCGCATCCAGACTGGCCGGACTGTCATCCGGCCGCCCGTGATAGAACACCGTCGTGTAGTTCGCCTTCGGACTGGCCGCCCCGTTGTGGTGAATCGACAACAGCAGGTCCGCCCGCAGCCGGTTCGCCAGCGCCGCCCGGGCCCGCAGATCGGCCGAGTTGTCCGCGTCCAGGTATGAATCGTCCGAACGTGTCAGCGTCACATCCGCCCCGACCCGCGCCAGCAGGTCCCGCAGACACAACGCCACCGACAGGTTCACCTCCGCCTCGCGCAGCCCGGTCGGGCCACGCTTCCACTTCTTCAGGTGCCCCCGGCCACCGTGCCCCGGATCCAGCACGATCCGCACGTCCTTCAGGAAACGGGCATAGGGCGGAATCGGAAACGACGCCGGCGGCAGCGCCAGCCAGTCGCCGTCCGTCGCCGCCGCCAGCCCGGTCGCCACCGGCCGCGGCGCCTCGCCCGGCACCGCCGCCGGGGTCGCCGGCAGACACGCCAGCCGCGTGACGCCCGCCCCCAGCAGCGCGCACGTCAGGCACGCCGCGAGGCCCAGCCAGATCCGCCCCGGATGCGCGTCACTCAAGGACGCACCCGCCCGGCGGCGCCGCCTCCGAGCTGATCCAGCGTCGCCTTGATCGCCGCGTCCAGTTGCGGATAGCGACCGGCCTGCTCGTCGGCCGGACCGCGCGACACCGGCACCGTCGGCTCGGCCCCGTTGTTCTCCATGTCCAGCCCGTCCGGCAGCGTATACCACCCGCGGAACGGCTGACGAATCCGCCCGCCGTCGATCAGGCCGTACGCCCCCGTGCTGATGACCGCCCCGAACGTCGTCGTGCCGACCAGCGGACCGCGGCCCAGGTTCTTGAACGCGTGCGAGACGATCTCGGCGTTCGAGTAGCTGAACTGGTTGCACATCATCGTCGCCGGCGCCGTCCACGCGTAGAAGATCAGCCGGCCCTGCGGATAACCCCGCTCGCCCCCGCGACCGATCGTGTAGGCGTGCCGACGCACGTTCAGCACCGCCATGACCCAGTCGGCCGTCCACCCGCCGCCGTTGTTGCGGACATCGACGATCAGCCCCTCCTTACCGTGCGCCACCGCGTACAGGTCACGCTCGAACGTATGGAACTGCGGCTCGCCCATCCCGCGAATGTGCGCGTACGCCAGCCGGCCGCCCGACTGCCGCTCGACATAGTCCCGGTTGGCCGCCACCCACGCCTCGTACTGCAGCATGCTGTACGCCCCGTAGCTGATCGGCCGGATCACCAGTTCCTCGGTTTCCAGGTCACCGTCGGCCGCCTCAGCCGCCTTCGCGGCCGGCACGTACTCGAGCACGACCTCGTCGCCGACACGGTCCACCAGGGCCCTGTTGAGCGGAGCCCGGTTGCCGACCAGTTCCTGGTCGATCCGGATGATCACATCGCCGACCGACAGGCGGCTCTCGTCGCGGTCGGCCGGCCCGCGCGGCGTGATCGCGGCGATCTTCAGCCCCGGTCCGCTGTGGGCCGGATCGAGGTCCACGCCGAGATACCCGATCGATTCGCTCGCCTGCCCGCCGGAGGGCGACGAGATCCCCAGGTGCGATCCGTTCAGCCGGCCGAGCAGCAGGTTGAAGATCTCGTTGAACTCGTCCATCGTGCGGGTCGACAGCGCCAGGGCCCGGTACTCGTCGGTCAGCGCCTGCCAGTCGAGCCCCTTCAGCGTCGGGTGATAGAACCACAGTCCCATCCGGCGGGCGGCGTCGTTGAACTTCTGCTCGGCCTCGGCCCGGTGATCGATCGCCATCTTGGCCCGGAACCCGTACGTCTTGCTGTCACCGCCGCTGGCCGTGCTGGAACCCGGCACGCCCGACTTCAGGTAATACAGCCGCTTGCCGTCGAGCCCCCACCGCAGGCCCGAGACCGCCGACGAGATGATCTTCTTGCGCTTCGAGCCGTCCCACTGCACCGAGAAGACCGCCGTGCTGCCCTCGTGCCGCGACACGAACACCAGCACATCACCGGCCGGCGACAGCGCGAAACTCGACTGGCTGGCCGGCAGCGACGTGACCCGCGTCACCCGCTCGAACGCGGTCTCCAGGTCGTAGGCGTACGCCTCCTTCTCATCCTCATCCTCGTCCTCGTCCTTGTCGTCGTCTTCCTTCTTCCCGTCCTTCCTGGCCCGCTCGGCCGACTTCTCCTCGGCCAGGAATTCCTTCAGCAGCGCCCGCAGCTTGTCCTCGGTCGTCTCGTCCGCCTCGTCGTCCGCGGCCTGCTCGTCCGCGTCCTCGGACTTCTTCCCGGCCTCGTCCTCGTCGGGGTCCTCCTTCGCGCCGACCGGCGAAGCCTGGCCCGACGCGAGCATGATCGGGCCGCTGGCGATCGTCTCCTTCGGCGGCTTGCGCTTCTTGGCCGCCTCGCCGGCCTTCTCGAAGTAGCGGACCTTCTCGGCCTGCGATTTCTCGTGCAGTTCCGGCGACAGGAAGACCATGTACAGGTCGGTGTCCATGCCGCGCCGCTGCGACGAGAACGCCAGCACCTGCCCGTCGGCCGACCACTGCGGGTTCACGTCCGTATCGGGGTGCTGCGAGATGTTGACCGCCGGCCCGCTGCCGTCGCTCGGCACGATCCAGACGTCCGGGTTGTACTCGGCATCCTCGACCTCGTAGGCGATCCACTTGCTGTCCGGCGACCACTGCCACGACAGGTCGTTCCAGCCCTCCAGCAGTGTCCGCTCCTCCCCGCTCTCGAGGTCACGCACCACCAGGTGCCCGCGACCACGGACGAAGCTCAGGTGCTTGCCGTCCGGCGACAGGTCCGGCCGCGCGTCGGTCCGGCCGGAAGCGGTCACCCGCTCGATCCGGAACCGCAGCGATTCCCCGAGGTCCTTCGGCGGATCCTCGGCCGAGGTCGCCCGGTAGATGTCCTCGCGCCCCTCGCGGTCCGAGACGAAGTAGAGAGCCTTCCCGTCGGGCGACCAGGTGATCTGCCAGTCGCGGGCCGGCGAGTCGGTGATCCGCCGCGTCGGGCGGTCGTCGTCGGTGCTGCGGACGAAGATCTCGCCCCGCACGACGAACGCGACCTGCTTGCCGTCCGGCGCGAAAGCCTGCTCGGCCGCGCCGTTGGTCATCGTCTTCAACTCGACGCGATTGCTCTGGGCGTCACCGCCGGCCTCGATCGTGATTTCGCGCGAGCGTCCGCTGGGCTGCTCGACATGGAAGACCTTGTCCCACTGCGTGTAGATCAGCCGGCTTTCGTTGGCCGAGATGGTGAAGTCGCGAATGCGGTGCCCGCTGGCCGCGGTGACCTGCCGGGCGTTGCCGGTCAGCGGCTGGTACCAGACGTTGTGCTGCCCGGCCCGATCGGACAGGAAGTACACGCCCGTGCCGGTCGCGTTCCAGACCGGGTCGATGTCGGTTCCGTCGAAGGTGGTCAGTTGCCGGAAGGCGCCCGAGCGCAGGTCATGCAGCCACAGGTCCCAGTTGGCGCTGCCGCGGTAGTCGGTCCGCCACCAGCGGGACGCCCCGCGGGTGAAGACGATGTGGCGGGCGTCGGGACTCAGCGACGCGTCGCTGCCACCGGCTTCCATCACCCGGTACGGCTGACCGCCCGCGACCGGCACCGCGTAGACCCGCGGCAGCCAGGCGACCTCGCCGGTCTGTCGGCTGTGGAAGTAGATCGCCTGGTTGTCGGGCGTGAAGTTGCTGGGCACCTCGGTCCGATCCGAGTAGGTCAGCCGCGTGACACCGGTTCCGTCGGCATTCATCACGTAGATGCAGGCCGCCCCGTGCCGACTCGACGCGAACGCGATCCTCTGCCCGTCGTGCGACCAGACCGGGGCCGTGTCCGTCGCCGGATGCACCGTCAGCCGCGTCGCCCGGCCACCCTCGTGCCCGACCGTCCAGATGTCGCCGGCCCAACTGAACGCCACGCGTCCGCCGTCGGGCGACAACGCCAGGTGCCGGGCGTAGGTCACCCGTTCGGCCAGCGCCGCGGCACAGAAACCACCCGCCAGGATCATGGCAATGGAAAAACGAACGACTCCCGCAGGCGACTTCATGTATTGGCTCCCATGGCGCAGCTTCACGACAATTGACCCCGCCGCGATTCTGACGGGAAGCACGAAACGGAGCAAGGGAACGGATCGGCCGGGTCGCGGGGGGAAGGAACCAGGGAACAGGGAACGGGCAGGGACCGCCAGGGTGCGTCATCGACGCGGCAGCCGGGGGACTCGCAGGGTGCGTCATCGAGGCGGCAGCCCGCGACCTCTTCCTCGCAGGAGGCACCAGGCGTCGATGCCGCACCGCGTGGCAATTCCGCTGCGCAGTCAGCCACCTGGCGCCGAAGCACATCCCCAAAAGGCCGCGCCCGCATGCGGACCGTCCGAATTCCGAAATCCGCAATTGGAACTCGCGCGCGGATCGGTTAGGCTCTCGATGTACGGTATTCGTTCGGGCAGGGAGGCCCTCGCATGGCAGACATCCTCTTGCTGATCGGCGGCCTGCTGGTCGGCACCGCCCTCGGCTGGTTCATCCAGGGCCTGCGGCAGCGGGAACGCCTCACCCGGGTCGGCAACGACCTCCGCAGCCGGATCGCCGCGGCCGAATCCACCGAGCGTGAACTGCGCGATCGCGTTACCCGACTTGACGACCTGCAGGCCGAGACCGCCGCCCTGCTCCAGGAAACGGTCGCGGCCCGCACGGCGGCCGAGACGCGCCTGGAGGAGATGCAGCGGACGCTGGCCGAGCAGAAGCAGTGGATCGCCGGGGCCGAGCAGCGTCTGCGCGAGACGTTCGGTTCGCTTTCGCTCGAGGCCCTGCAGCGCAACCGCAGCGACTTCGCCAGGCAGGCCGACGATCGCCTGCGTCCGCTGACCGACGCGCTGCAGCGCTACGAGACGCATCTGCGCGAGGTCGAGCAGCAGCGGCAGCAGACGCACGGCACGCTCAGCCAGCAGCTCAAGTCGCTTTCGACCAGCCAGCGGTCGCTGGACCAGCAGACCAACGCGCTGGTCACCGCCCTGCGCAGCCCGCAGGTCACTGGGTCCTGGGGCGAACTGACGCTCCGCAACGCGGTCGAGGTGGCCGGGCTGTCACGCTACTGCGACTTCCAGGAACAGGTCAGCATCGCGGCTGAACAGGGTGGCCGGCGGCCGGACCTGGTCGTCCGCCTGCCCGGCGACCGGGCCGTGGTCGTCGATGCCAAGGCCCCGACCGCCGCGCTGCTGGACGTCAACGCGGCCGACGGCGACGCCGAGCGCGAGGCGGCGGTCAAGCGCTACACGCAGGCGATCCGCCAGCACATGCGTGACCTGGGCGGCAAGCAGTACGAGCGTCACGTCGCCTCGGCGGTCGAGTTCGTCGTCATGTTCATCCCGGGCGAGTCGTTCTTCGCGACGGCGGTCGCCCACGACACGACCCTGATCGAGGACGCCCTGCGCCGCAACGTGATCCTGGCCTCGCCGACCACGCTGATCGCCCTGCTTCGCACGGTCGGGCACAGTTGGCAGCAGCAGGAGATGCTCGACAACGCCGAGCGGATCGGACAGACCGCCCGCGAACTCTACGACCGCGTGGCCGTCTTCGCCGAACACCTGACGCGCGTCGGCGAGCAACTCCGCCGCGCGACCGACAGCTACAACAGCGCGGTCGGATCGTGGCAGAGCCGCCTGCTGCCGGTCGGGCGCCGCATCCACGAACTCGGCATCCGCTCCAAGGACGTCGAGACCCTCGCCCTGCGCCCGATCGAACTCACCCCCCGCGACCTCCCCGAATCCGCCAAGCCCCCCAAACGCGCCAGCGGATGAGCCTTGGGAGGGAGCAAGGGAGCGAGGGAGCGAGGGAGCGAGGAATCGTGCCACTGCTTTTGAGCAGTGTCGTCTCACGCCCGGAACCCGGGCCCCGCTGACTTGCAAGCAGTGCGGTCCCGCGCCCGGAATCCCGCACCCCGCCGCCATTTCCTCGCTCCCACGCTCCCTGGCTCCCTCGCTCCCTCTTTCCCGGTTACACTGCCGAAAACCCAACGCCGAGGAACCATCCCGTGGATTCGACCGCGACCGAACACGCTCCTGTCCCCCCGCTCAATCTCGCGGCCAACTTCGCCGAACTGCGCGACGAACTGCTGGCCGAGATCAACGAACTCGCCGCCTCGGGCATGTACATCCTCGGACCCCGGACCGAGGCCTTCGAACAGAATCTCGCCCGTTTCGCCGGCGCGAAGTTCGGACTCGGCGTCTCCTCCGGAACCGACGCCCTGCTGTGCGCGATGATGGCCCTCGACATCGGACCCGGCGACGAGGTCATCCTGCCGACCTTCACGTTCTTCGCCACGGCCGGCACCGTCCACCGCCTCGGGGCCACCCCGGTCTTCGTCGACATCCGACCCGACACCTACAACACCGACGTTGACCAGGTCGCCGAGAAGATCACCCCGCGCACCCGGGCCGTCGTCCCCGTGCACCTCTACGGGCAGGCCATGGCCATGCGGCCGCTGTTCGATGTCGTCAACCGGCACGGCATCGCCGTCATCGAGGACGCCGCCCAGGCGATCGGGGCCCGCATCCCGGACTACCCCGAGCACACGGCCGGCGCGATCGGCACGCTCGGCGCGCTGAGCTTCTACCCGACCAAGAACCTCGGCGCGATGGGCGACGCCGGGGCGATCCTGACCAACGACGCGAAACTGCTCGAACGCTGCCGGAAGATCCGCATCCACGGCAGCGGACACACCTATCACCACGACATGGTCGGCGGAAACTTCCGGATCGACGCCCTCCAGGCCGTCGTCCTCGACATCAAGCTCCGCCGCATCGAGGCCTGGAACACCGCCCGGCGCACGGTCGCCGACCGCTACCGGGCCCTGCTGACCGAGGCCGGCCTGGTCCCCGAGCACCTGACGCTGCCGCACGTCGCCGGCCAGCCCGACACGCACGTCTATCACCAGTTCATCCTGCGGGCCACCCGGCGGGATGACCTGCTCAAGCACCTCCGCGATCAGAAGATCGGTGCCGGCGTCTACTACCCGGTCCCCCTGCACCAGCAGAAGTGCTTCGAACACCTCGGCTACAAGGCCGGCGATCTGCCGCAGTCCGAACGGGCCGCGGCCGAGGTCCTGGCTCTGCCGATCTACCCCGAACTGACCGAGGCCCAGCAGGCCCGCGTCGTCGCCGCCATCCGCGGCTTCTACGCCAGCGCTTGACGGTCGGTCCGCGCGGCCTAGGATTGCCGCATGCAGCAGCCGCCCCTCGAATTCGCCACCGCCGAACAGGTCTGGGAGAGGCTGCGCGACGAGGTCACGCCCGGACCGACCACGACGGTCCCGATCGCTGAGTCCCTCGGTGCGCGCCTGGCCGAGGACGCCCGCGTGCAACTCGACTATCCGCCGTTTGACCGGGCCGTGATGGACGGCTACGCCGTGCAGTCGTCGAGTTTCACAGCCGGCGGCGCGACGCTCCACTGTGCCGGACTCGTCCGGGCCGGGGCCGCCGATCACAGCGCCGTGACCGCCGGGCACTGCCTGCGGATCAACACCGGCGCCCCCCTGCCCGACGGCGCCGATGCCGTCGTCATGGTCGAGAAGTCCCGCGAGAACGAAGACGACCAGGTCACCTTCGATGATCAGCCGGCGCCCGGCCAGCACATCGAACGCCGCGCTTCCCTCCGCAAGGCCGGCGACCTGCTCGCGCGAGCCGGCAGCACCATCGCGCCCGGAACGCTCGCCGCACTGGTGGCCGGCGGACTGGCCGAGGTCCGCACCTTCGCCCGCCCGCCGATCGCCCTGCTCAGCACCGGCGACGAACTGCGTCCGGCCGGCGCCGCGCTCGGGCACGGCCAGATCCACGACAGCAACCGCATCGCCCTGCAGCACCTCGCCGCCCCGGACGGAACCGTGCAGTCGCTCGGCACCGCCCCCGACCAACCGGCCGCGCTGCGGGCCAAACTCGAAGAGGGCCTCGCCGCCGACGTCCTGATCATCGTCGGCGGCATGTCGAAGGGCTCGCACGATTTCGTCCCGCGCGTCCTCGAAGAAATGGGCATCGCCTGGCTGGTCACCAGCCTGAACCTCAAGCCCGGCAAGCCGACCCGCATCGGCCGACTGAACGACACCTGGGTCCTCGGCCTGCCCGGCAATCCGGTCAGCGCCGCCGTCTGCTTCCTGCTGTTCGCCCGCCCGCTCCTGGCCGGCCTGCAGGGCCTGCCCGTCGCCCCGCCGCCCGTCCTCCGCGGGCAACTGACCAGCGAACTGCCCGCCTGCGGCGCCCGACCGATGTATCAGCCCGCCCGCTGGGAGACGACCGACCGCGGCGAGATCCTCATCGCCCCGATCGACTGGGCCGGCTCCGGGGACCCGTTCGGGATGGCCACCGCCAACGCCCTGCTGCAGCGCGACCCGCACGCACCCGCCGCACCGCGCGGTCAGACCACTCTCTTCCACCCGCTGGGACTGCCGACATGAGCAGCGCCACCGCGCCCCCCGACAACGACCCGCGTCCGGTCTATTCGCACACGCTGCTGACCGAACTCCTGCGGATGCTGATCGGCACCGCCGCAACGATGCTGCTGCTGACCGTCATCTTCCCGCCGCACCCGATGTGGCCGCTGGCGTTCGTCGCCCTGGTTCCCTGGGGCTGGGCCGTCTGTCGGACCGAGCGGGCCTGGGTCGTGCACTGGCTCAGCTTTCTGCTCGGCTGGCTGTTCTTCCTGTTCAACCTGATCTGGCTGATGCCCGTCACCGGCCTCGGCTTCGTCGCCCTCGCGTTCTACCTGGCGATCTACTGGCCGATGACCGCCTGGGCGATGCGGACCGCCCTGCGCTGGAAGGTCGCCGTCGTCTGGGTCTTCCCGCTTGCCTGGGTCGCCTGCGAGTTCCTCCGCGGCTGGGTCATGACCGGCTTCCCCTGGCTCTTCCTCGCTCACGCCTTCTACCAGCACACGACCTTTATCCAGATCAGCGACATCACCGGCGCCTACGGCGTCAGCTTCCTGGCCGCGCTCGTCAACGGCATCCTGATCGACACCACCCGCCGCTGGCGCAGCGGCCCCGTCACCGCCGCCGGATGGCAGTGGCCGGCCGGCATCGCCGCGACCCTGGTGCTGCTGATCGCCAACCACCTGTACGGCACGATGCGGCTGAACCAGGACACGCTGATCGCCGGCCCGACCGTTGCCGTCGTCCAGGAAGACTTCCCGCTGCAGAGCACCGAACCCTACAGCGAACACGCCTTCGTGATCTTCTCGCGCTACATGCGACTGGCCGCCGACGCCGCCGCCGAAAAGCCCGACCTGATCGTCTTCCCCGAGACCGTCTGGGCCGCCACCCAGAACGTCGACTTCGTCGAGAGCGACAAGCAGGCCGTCGACGACATCCCGGCCGGAACCTGGAACTACGGGCGCCGCACCCACCGGGCCACGGCCGCCTTCGCCCGCGGCGACTACGCCACCGTCAACAAGGAAATCGCCGATCTCGAAAAGGCCATGGGTGGCGAACGCGAACTGCCGCGCCTGCCGGCCGAGGGCGGCCCGGCCGCGACGGTCGTGGTCGGCTCGGTCGCCCTCGAGGTCTTCCCCGAAGCCAGCTACCCGACGCACAAGCGCTACAACTCGGCCCTGGTCTACGATCCCGACGGAACGCAGCGCCGCCAGCGGTACGACAAGACGCACCTGGTCCTCTTCGGCGAGTACGTGCCGTTTCGCGACACGCGGGTGGCCGGCATCAGCCTGCACTGGCTGTACCGCTCGCTGAACCAGCTTTCCCCCTTCAGCCAGGGCGGCAAGGTGGAGTACTCGCTCTGGCCGGGCAGGGACTGGACCGCCTTCGACCTGGCCACCGGTGACCGCACCTGGCGGTTCGCCACCCCGATCTGCTACGAAGACGCCATGCCGTACGTCTCGCGACGCATGGTCTGGGACGGGACGCGGCGGCGGGTCGACTTCCTGCTGAACATCAGCAACGACGGCTGGTTCCGCTACAGCGCCGAACTCGAACAGCACCTGGCCGTCTGCACCTTCCGGGCCGTCGAGAACCGCGTCGGCATCGCCCGGGCGGTCAACACCGGGATCAGCGGTTTCATCGATCCGCACGGGCGCCTCTCCAGCCTCGTCCAGAACGAAGGCCGCCTGGTCGCCCCCGGCACCGTCGGCTTCGCCATCGACCGGATCATGACCGACACGCGCACCAGCTTCTATGGCCGCACCGGCGACTGGTTCGCCGGCGCCTGCCTGCTGCTGACGAGTTTCTTCTGGCTGAGCGGGATCATCACCCGCTGGCTGCTCGCCATCCGCGACCGCCTGCTCCGCCGCCGCTCGAACAAGGAGGTTCCCGCATGAAACGCCTGCCGACCCTGCTGATCGCCCTGCTCTGCTGTGGCTGCGTCGCCGGCGGCCGTACGCCGATCGACCAGGTGGCCTACGGCGACCTGTACCAGCGGGCCCGCGACCTGCTCGTCCGCGGCAGCCAGAGCGAGGACCCGCTCGTCCGGGCCAACGCGCTCGAAGCCCTCGCCCGCGTCGCCCCCCGCGAAGCCCTGCCCTACGTCCGCACCAGCCTCGGTGACGGCGCCCCCGTCGTCCGCTTCGCGGCCTGCGCCGCACTCGGCGATCTCCGCGACACCCAGGCCGAAGCCGCACTCAAGCCGCTGCTGAACGACTCCTCCGAACACGTCCGCCTCGCGGCCGCCTACGCGCTCTACCGACTCGGCGACCGCCAGCACGCCGGCCTGCTGGTCAAGACGCTGGCCGACCATCCCAAGGAGGATCTGCGCAGCGAAGCCGCCAACCTGATTGGAAAGTGCGGTGACGCGAAGGCCATCCGGCGCCTCGAACTGGCCGAGCGGCGCGAGAAGAGCCCCAAGGCCCTCGTGCACATCACCGCCGCCAAGGCCCGTCTCGGCGACCGGGCCGCCCTCGACGAACTGCTCCGGGCCGCGCTCGGCACCGAACCGATCACCAAGCTGCTGGCCACGCAGTTCCTGATCGAACTCAAGCCGGCCGAGGCCCGCGACGTGTTCAGCTATCGCCTGAAGGAGGACGGCGACTACCTGGAAGCCCGCCTGCTGGCGGCCCGCGGGCTCGGCGCGCTCGGCGTCGACGCCGGCTATGACCTGGCCGTCAAGTCGCTCCGGCACAACGCCAAGGAAGAGATCGACACCCTCCGCGTACGCGCCCTGGCCGCCCTCGCCCTCGGCGCGATCGGCGACGACCGGGCCCTGACCGCCCTCCAGAAACTGGCCGCCGACCAGTCCGACGCCCGCGTCCAGGTCGCCGCCTGCACCGCGATCTGCCAGATCCTCAAGTAGCGGGAAGAGGAGGGAACCGCGAACAGGGAACAGGGAACAGGGAACAGGGAACAGGGAACAGGGGACAGGGAACAGGGGACAGGAGAATCCGAAGACAAACCGGCAACCGCGGCCGTGTGCCACTGCGATCTTCGCAGTGCCGTGTACGCGCTGATTCCCGAACCTCGACCGTGCTTACCCGCGGGCCTGCTGATCCGCTGACTCGCCGGACCGTTCAAAGCCGCCCTGCTCGGTCTCGGTCACCCAGGCGCCGGTCCGCGCGTCCCGACGGGCCCGCACTTCGCCCTGCAGCAGCACCCGGGTCGGCTTGCCGAACCCGCCCAGCAGCCGCGCCGTGGAGCGCTGCGCCAGTACGCGGAACACGCAGCGAATCTCGTCCGCCGCGTCCTCGCGATAGACGGCCGCGATCCCGCCGATGGATTCGAAGCGGGCCTGTCCGGGACCGACCTCGGCCAGGCCGCGCAGCGACGTCCGCGTCAGGCGGTACTCGCGGGCCTTCCCGTTCGGCAAGCGCTCCAGCAGCAGCGACAGGACCAGCCGCTGGCGCAGGTTGACGATCGGCACCGTCGCCTCGCGCCGCAGCGCGATCCGCAACCGCCCGTCCGCGTCCTCGTCCCAGATCGCGTCCTGAATCTCGAACCCGACCGCGCGCGGCGCCGGCGGATCGATCGTCCGGAATTGCAGCGGCGTCAGTTCCACCCGCCCGCGACTGCACCCGGCCAGCAGCAGCAACAGCAGCCCGGCCGGCAGCGCCCGCGTCATTCGTCGTGGCACAGCGGGAACTGGCTGCACATCTCGCGGACCTTCCCGCGCACGCCCAGCAGCGCCGCCTCGGAACCGTCCGACGACAGCACCTCGTGAATCAGTCCCGCCACGGCCGTCATCTCGGCGGTCCCCATCCCGCGGGTCGTCAGCGCCGGCGTCCCTAGCCGCAGCCCGCTGGTCTGGGTCGGCTTCCGCTCGTCGAACGGAATCATGTTCTTGTTGCAGATGATGTTGGCCGTCTCGAGCCAGGCCTCGGCCTGCTTGCCGGTCAGGTCCGGGTGCACCGCCCGCAGGTCGACCAGCATCAGGTGGTTGTCGGTCCCGCCCGAGACCAGCCGATAGCCGTGCCCGGCCAGGGCCTCCGACAGCGCCCGCGCGTTGGATACGATCTGCTTCTGGTAGGTCTTGAAGTCCGGCCGCAGCGCCTCGCCGAAGGCGACCGCCTTGGCGGTGATGATGTGCATCAGCGGACCGCCCTGCGATCCGGGGAAGACCCACTTGTCGACCAGCCTGGCGTCGTCGCCCTTGCAGAGGATCAGCCCGCCCCGCGGTCCGCGCAGCGTCTTGTGCGTCGTCGTCGTGGTGAAGTCCGCGTGCGGCACCGGCGAAGGATGCTCACCCGCGGCCACCAGCCCGGCGATGTGAGCGATGTCGCACAGCAGCCGCGCCCCGACCTCGCGGGCGATGTCCGCGAACGCCTCGAAATCAAGCTGCCGCGGATAGGCCGAGAAGCCGGCGATCAGCAGCCTGGGCTTGTGCTGGCGGGCGAGGGCCCGCACGTTGTCCATGTCGATCCGCTCGGTCTCGGCGTCGACGCCATAGCTGACGCAGTTGTAGATCGCCCCGCTGATGTTGACCTTCAATCCGTGCGAAAGGTGTCCGCCGTGCGCCAGGTCCAGCGACAGGACCGTCTCGCCCGGTTGCAGCGCCGCCAGGAACACCGCGATGTTCGCCGACGCCCCCGAGTGCGGCTGCACGTTGGCGTGCTCGGCCGAGAACAGTTCGCAGGCCCGCTGCCGGGCGAGCTCCTCGACCGTGTCCATGTTGACGCAGCCGCCGTAGTATCGTCGCCCCGGATACCCTTCCGCGTACTTGTTCGTGAAGACCGACCCGGCCGCCTGCCGGACCGCCCGCGACACGTGATTCTCCGAGGCGATCAGCTCGAGCGTTTCCTGCTGGCGGAGTTCCTCGGCCTCGATCGCGGCCGCCACCTGCGGATCGATCTCGGCCAGGCTCTGCTGCATCAGGTTGGACATGGTCTGCATCGCTGCGCTCCCCTCTCTATTCGTCGACGACGGATTCGGCCGTCGTCGCACCGGACGCCGGCTGGGCCTGGGTCTCAATCGCTGCTTCCGGCTCGGGCCCGGCGAAGAAGTTCTGCAGTTCGACCAGCATGTCGCGCTCGCGTTGCGTGTCGCGCCGCACCAGCGTCCAGACTTCGTTCTGGGCCTCGGTCGTCGCGGCATCCTCTTCGATCGGCGTATAGCTGGGCTGGTCACCCAGCCGATAGCGACGCTCCGGCCCCAGCGTCCGCGTGCTGGTCGTGTCGCGCCGCTGCAGTTCCACCCGCAGCAGCACCACCGGCGTCCCGCCGCGCTCGACCACCTCGCAGTAGGCCAGTTCCCGCATCGCCGAACGGCCGCGATACAGGTCTCGCGCCGTCCCGGTCCCTTCCCGCGCTTCGTACGCCAGCGGCGCCGTCACCAGGCTCGTCGCCCGACCGGCACGCTGCACGTCACCGTACTCGCGTTCGAGCACCGTCCGCGCCGCGATCAGGGCCGTGTCCACCGTCGCGTTCGGCATCGGCCGCGACTGGAAACGACGCTGCGCTCCACCCGGGGCCGCGCACCCGACCAGCAGCAACAATGCAACCCCCGCGGCAGCCGTTCTGGCCATCGACCGTCTCCTTATCGCAGTCCTACGAACCGGACGAACCAGCCCGCCCCTGCTTCAGCAGTTTCGGGTAACGCTGAATGAACGAACCGAAATCGGCCTGCGTGGCCGCCTTGTCCAGGTTTTCCAGGCCCCGCTCGACGTTGCCCGTATGGTATTCCAGGTAGCCCAGCAGGAACCGCAGGCGGGCATCCTCGTTCCGCTCCAGCAACTGCGCCAGGTCCGCCCGCCGGATGTCCACGATCTCGCCGCCCCCCAGCAGCGTCTGCAGGTCGACCCGGAATCGCGCCAGGTTCGGGTACAACTCCAGGCCGCGCAGCAGCGCCCCCGCCGCCGAACGATAGTCGCCCGCCGCCAGCAACGCGTGCCCCTTGCCGATCAGCGGCAGCGGATTCCGCCGATCGAACAACGCCGCCTTGTCGTACTCCCGCGCCGCGGCCGCGTAGTCGTCGGCGTGCATCAGCGCCTCGGCCCGCAGCATCGCGGTGTTCGAGGGATCGTCGCCTTCGCCCGCGAACGTCCGCAGCGGCGCACTCAGCATCCGCTCGACGAACGCCTCCGAGTCTTCCGCCGCCCGCGCCTGCAGTTCCGGCGCCATCTCCGGATCCTGCACGATCGCTTCACGCAGTTCCGCGAACCACTCGGCCCCGGGGTCCTCCTCCAGCGACAACGCCAGTTGCATGTCGTTGAACACGCTCTGACCCGGCACCAGCGACGGATCGACGAACACCGACGAACGCTCGGCCGGTTGCGGCCCGCCGATCTGCTCGGCCCGCCCCGCCAGCAGCGCCAGCGGATCCGTGTCCATCGTCTCCTCCAGCGACCGCGCCGGCTCATCCTCCAGCGACGCCACCGGCAGGCGGTAATCCAGCGGCAGCCACGGCGTCACGTCCGTCCGCGGCGCCCCGGCCGCCAGCTCTTCCGACCGCCCGATCGGGCGTCGGAACTCGCTGATCCAGGTCGGCTCCGGGATCGTCTCCATCCCCGGAACCTGCGGCGTGTCCTGCAGGCTCGTCGCCGCGAACATGCTGCTGGTCAGCTCCCACGGCGCCTCGACCTCCTCGAACGGCGCCCGCAGCGGCTGACGAAAATCAATCTGCCCGTAGTCCCGCGTCGCGGCCGCGTTCAGACCCTCCGGCATGTTCCGCAGCATCGATCCGCCCGGCCGGTAGCCCTCGTACTGCCCCTGCCCCCGCAGGTAGCCGACCGACATGGTCGTCTGCTCGCGGTTCAGGAACGGCGTGTTGAACTGCGATCCCAGCGGACGGTACGCATCCCCGACGCTGACCGAATCACGCACGAAGTTCGACAGGCTCGTACTCTGCAGCGAACCGCGAAAGGCCGAGGCCTCGCGGATCGGCGAAAAGCTCCGCAGCGACATCCCCGCCCCGAGGTTGCCCGTCGCGCTCGCGTTGCCCCGCATGATCGGCGACACCGGCCGGGCAAAGTTGCGCCCGCGTCCCCCCACCGCCGGGTTCGCGTCCAGCAGACGCCCGTCCGGCGTCACGTCGATCTGCCCGTAGGCCATGCCGGTCCCGGCCACCGCCAGCGCCGCCAGCACCAGTCGCAACATGTCGATTCGCGTGTGCATCCTCGTGTCCTCTGCAACAGAGTGTACTCGCCAACCGGGACGCTCGTCACATCCGCGCCCCGGGTTTGCTCAGACCACGTGCCGGCCACCATCCACCGGGATCGTCGTCCCGCTGATGTAGCCCCCGTGCGTCAGCAGGTACGCCACCAGTTCGGCGATGTCCTCCGGCGTTCCCGCCCGCCCCAGCGGAATCCGGGCCGTCAGCCGGGCCCGGGCCGCCTCGTCGTAATCCTCCGGCCAGGCCGCCACCCCCGGCGCGATCCCGACCACCCGCACCCGCGGCGCCAGCGCCCGCGCCAGCCCCGCCGTCAGCGTGTCCAGCCCGCCCTTGCTGATCATATAAGCCAGGTGATCCGGCCACGGTCGCGTCACGGCCGCGTCGCTCAGGTTGACGATCAGCCCCTCGCTCTCCCGCAGCGCGTCCGCCGCTTCCTGCGCCAGCAGCAGCGGGGCCCGCAGGTTGACGGCCAGGTGCCGATCGATGTCCGCGACCGACAGAGCGTCGAGCGGCCGGCGTTCAAAGATGCTGGCGTTGTTGACCAGACACCCGAGGGCGCCGAAGGATGCCTGCGTCGCGATCACCAGGTCGCGGCAGGCTTCCGAGTCGGCCAGGTCCGCGCTCAGCGCCTCGGCCCGCACGCCGAGTGCGCGACAGGCCTCGACCACGCGCCCGGCCTCGTCCGCGGACCGGTGGTAGTGGACGGCGACGGACCAGCCACCGCGCGCCAGGCGCAGGGCGATCGCCCGCCCGACGCGCCGCCCGGCGCCGGTCACCAGTGCCACGCGGTGTTCAGGTGTCATCACCGATCTCCGCATCGGGGGGATACGCGACCCACGCCAGGCACAACCCTTCCGGGGGTGCGGTCGGGCCCGCCGCCCGACGATCCCGGGCCGCGAGAATCTCCGCGGTCCGTTCCGGCGCCCAGTGTCCGCGCCCGATTTCGATCAGGGTGCCGACCATGTTGCGGACCTGGTTGTACAGGAAGCCGGTGCCGAAGACGTCGATCTGCAACTCCGGCCCGCGTGTCGCGACCGCGATCCGCTGCACGGTCCGAACGTTGCTCTCGCGCGGACTGCCGGTCGTCGCGAACGAGGTGAAGTCGTGCGTGCCGATCAGCGGGCGGGCGGCCCGGCGGATCGCGTCCGCGTCCAGCGGGTACCGCACGTGCCAGTGGTAGCGTCCCGCCAACTGGCTGACCGGCCGGCGGGTCGCGTTCCAGATGCTGTAACGGTAACGCTTGCCGCGGGCCGATCGAATCGCGTCGAACCCGGGCGGCGCATCGCCGACGTGCAGCAGGCCGACGTCGGGCGGCAGGCGGTCACCGATCGCCCGCTGCAGGTTCCAGGCCGGAATCGTGGACTGGCAGCGGATGTGGGCGGTCTGTCCGCGGGCGTGCACCCCGGCGTCGGTGCGGCTGGCGCCGACGACGTGCAGCGGTTCACCGATCACGCGTCGGGCGACCACCTCGACCTCTTCCTGGACGGTCCGCACGCCGGCCTGGCGCTGCCAGCCGTGAAAGTCGGTACCGTCGTAGGCCAGCACCAGTCGCAGCGTGCGGGCGGGGTTAGTCGTCATCCTCGTTGTCGAGTTCCCCGGGGCTCGGAAGCTCCGGCGGAATCGTCTCGTCGCTGCTGTAGTCGTAGAACTCGCGGTACTGCTGGCGGAAGTACCCACCCGGACGCGCCCGGACACCGTTCAGCACGGCCCCGACCACGCGGGCGTTGATCTTCTCGAGCGCCTCGCGCGTCCGCTTCAGGACGCCCTTCGAGTTCCCGTCCGCCCGGGCCACGATGATCACGCCGTCGACCATCATCGCCAGCACCGTCGCGTCGCTGATCAGCAGCGTCGGCGGACCGTCCAGCAGGATCCGGTCGTAGTGTTTGGCGGCCTCGTTCAGCAGGTTCCGCATCGCCTCGGAACCCAGCAGTTCCGCCGGCGTCGGCGGCATCGGACCGCTCGGCAGCACGTCCAGGTTCGGCAGGTTCGTCTTGGCGATTAGCGACTCCAGCGAACCTTCCCCGATCAGCAGGTTGCTGAGCCCCTCGTTCGACTTGACCTCGAACAGGCGCCGCAGTTCCGGTCGCCGGAAGTTGCAGTCGACCAGCAGCACCCGCTGCCCGCTGTGCGCCATCGTCGCCGCCAGGTTGATCGAGACGGCCGTCTTCCCGTCGCCCGGGGCCGGACTGGTGATCAGCAGACGCTGCTGCGTCTCGGCCGGCCCGCTGAACTGCAGGTTGGTCCGCGTCCGGCGGAAGGCCTCGGCCACCAGCGACTGCGGGGCCTGCATGACGGCGTCCTCGATCTCCTCGACGTCGGCTTCTTCGTCGTCCAGCAGCGGAATCGTGCCGAGCACCGAGAGGTGTCCGTGCCGGACGACGTCGATCGGCGTCCGCACGGTCTGGTCGGTGAACTCGCGCAGGAACGCCAGGCCGACGCCGGCCGCCCAGGCCAGCACGAAGCCCGCCCCGAGGTAGACCAGCATGTTCGGACGAGCCGGTTCGACCGCCTCGCGCGGGGCCTGGACCAGCTTCAGCCGGGCCTGGTTGGTCGAGTTCAGCCGATGCTCGGCCTCGTTGCGGCGGTCTTCCAGTTCCGCGATCCGCCGCTGCAGGACCTCGATCTCGGCCACCATCTGCTGGTACTTCTGCACCGAGCGGTCGAGGTCGCGTTCCTTGGCGAGGGCATCGTCGAGTTGTTCCTGGCGGCGCTGCAGGACCTTGGTGGCCTGGGCGCTCTGCTGCCGCAACTGTTCAAGCTGCCGCTGCCGGACCTTGGTCATCAGTTCTTCGCGCTTGGCGATTTCCTTCTCGTAGTAGCCCTGGCGGCGCTGCTTCATCACCTGCACGTTGCGGTGATTCTCGCCGAAACGCGTCCGCATCACGGCGATCTCGATGTCCATGTTCTCGACCTGCGAGACGTAGAACCGCAACTGCGGGTCCGATTCGACCAGCAACTGCTGCTCGGCCGTCAGCGGAATCCGGTCCGGGTCGTGCCCGGCGATGCTGTCAAGCTGCGACTGCAGCGACGAGACCGTCGTCTCGACCGCGTTGACCTCGGCCCGCAGGATCGTCATGTGGTTGTTCGCCACGCGGCGTTCCATCTCGATCGCCGGCGAATCGGTCCGTTCGCGGAAGGCGTTCGCCTCGGCCCGGCGGGTGTCGAGTTCGGTCTTCATCTTGTCGAGCGCGGCGGTGATGTTCTCCTTCTCGGTGAAGGCGGCGCTGCGTTCCGACTCGCTGAACTGGGCCAGGTAGCGGTCGACCACCGCCCGGACGATGTCGCGCGTCTCGGTCCGGCTGCGGGTCATCAACTGCAGGCGGATCAGCCGCGTGTTCGGAATCGGACCGACGCTCAGGTCGTCGGCCAGCCCGGTGGCGGCCTTCATCGCGTCCTTCTCGTACCAGTCGTAGTAGCGGGTCTGCTTCATCTCCGGCTTGGCCATCACGTCCAGGAGCAACTGCAGTTCCTTGAGCTTGCTGGCCTCGGTCGCCAGCATCTGCTCCATGATCTGCGGCATCGTCTTGGCTTCGCCGGTGATCCAGATGCCTTCCTTGGGCGGGTCGAGTTCGAAGATCGCGATGCTGCTCCAGCCCGGGAAGTACTGCTTGACCAGCAGGGTCGCCCCGACCGCCAGCGCGAAGACCAGCACGGCCGTGATGATGATCGTCAGCTTCCGCTGCTTCAGCACGCGGACCACGTCCGCCAGGCTGAAGCCGTCCCCCGCGCCCTGGGCGGTTCCCGCCCCGATCGGCGAGCCGTACATCAGCGGCTGCGCGGCACCGCCGCCCAGCACCGGCTGGGGATTTGACGAGATCGAACTCATCACCGTGTCCTCCGGGGACCCTACTTCAACTCTTCCAGGGCCTGCTCGGCCTCCTGGAAGTACGACGTCTCACGCAGCTTCAGTTCCGTGCCGACCCGCACGACCCGCTCGTAGTAGCGACGGGCTTCCACGTCCCGCTCGGTCTCGCGGTACAGCTTCCCGAGGTGCGCCAGCACCGCCAGGTTCCGCGGATCGTTGCTGACCGCCTCCAGCAGGACCGCCTCGGCCCGGGTCGCCTCGTCCGCCCGGTAGTAGGCCCAGCCCAGCGTGTCCAGCACGTTCGCGTTCTGCGGCTGCATCTCGCGGGCCTGCTCGGCGTACTTGATCGCCTGGGCCCCGCGTCCAAGCTCGGTCAGCAGGTACGCCGCGTTGTTCAGCGACTGCCAGTGCCGCGGATTGCTCTCCAGCACGCGCTCATATACGTTGATCGCCTCTTCGTAGTTCTCGCTGTTTTCCAGCGAAAACGCCTTGGTCAGCAGCACCTCCTGGTGCAGCACCGTCCCCGGCGTCGTCTCCTCGATCAGCTTGTCGATCTCGGCCACCCCCGCGGCCCGCCGCTCCGGATCGTTGCCCATGATGCGACCACGCGCCAGGTACCAGCGAATCCGCTGCCCGCCGTCCGAGTCCATGTCCGACGCCGCCCGGGCCAGGATCTCCTCGACCCCCGGGGCACCCACCAGCCGGGCCGCCCGCGACGCCACGAAGCCCAGCAGCGGCGCGTTGATCTCCGCCGCCTCGCGCAGGGCCCGCTCCGTCAGCCGCCGCATCTCCGTCTCGTTGTTCCGCTGCTGGTTGCCCTCGGCCGCAATCACCACCATGAACGGCGTCACGATCTCCGGATCCAGCTCGTCAAAGGCCTTCAGCAGTTCCGAGGTCCGCTCGGCCTTCAGCATCGCCTGCAGCCATTCCGAGATGATCTGCGGGTTCCTGCCATCGGTCAGCTCGACCGCCTTGCGGAACGGACGAATCGCGGCCGAGTACTCCTCGCGCTGCACCAGGATCTGGCCCAGCGTCGCCGGCCAGAACGGGTTCTTCGGGAAGCGGGTGATCAGGTCGTTGACGAACTCCTGGGCCCGCTGGTCCTGCCCGGTGTTCCGCAGCAGCCCGATCAGCATCAGCGCCATCCGCTGGTCGCCCTTCTTCTCGGCCACCAGGTCGCGCAGTTCGGTCTCGGCCAGTTCGAACTGTTCGAGCGTCATGTACAGCCGCGCCAACTGGACGCGGTGCGACAGGTTGAAGCCCCGCGGCGACAGTTCCTTGACCTTCAGCAGATCCTGGCGGGCCTCGTTGAAGTTCCGCAGCGCCAGGTTCGCCCGCCCGCGCGTCCAGTAGGCCCACGGGTCGTTCGGGTTCTTGTCCAGCGAAAGCGTCATCAGCCGCCGCACTTCGGCCGGCTCGTTCCGCCGCGAAGCCAGTTCGCCCTTGGCGTTCAGCCAGCGGACGTCGTCCGGGTACGCCGTGCGGAAGGCCTCGATCTTCTCCTCCGCCTCGGCCAGCCGGTTCAGCTTCATCAGGTTCTGGATGATCTTCGTCTCGGCCACCTGCCGGTCGGACAGGAACCGCTCGTCATCCTCCGGATGCAGCGTCAGCGATTCCTGCAGCTTGGTGATCGCATCCTCGTACCGCTCGGTCCGCTCGTAGTACGCGGCCGTCGCGGCCAGGACCTGCAGCTTGCCGCGCCGCCAGCGTTCGGCCCGCGTCTCGCGCAGTTCGTCGACGATCTCCAGGCCGGCGGCGAAGGCCGCCTCGACCTGCTCGTGGGCGTCGAACCGCTCGTAGAACTCGGCCAGCAGCAACTGGGCATTGATCTTGGTCAGCTTGTCCTTGGCGTCCACGTAGGCCTTGAGCACCTCGCCCCCGGTCTCCATGTCGCGCGTCGCGTAGTAGTAGTCACTGGCGAACTCGGCCATCCGCCGCTCGTCCGGCGCCAGCTTGCGGGCCGCCTGCAGGCATTCCTCGGCGGCCGGCAGATCGCGGATGCCCATGTACAACCGCCCGAGGCGGATGATGTTGTCCAGGTCCTCCGGATCCTCTTCGCGCATCGCGATCCGCGACCGGATGCCCTCGACCGGGTTCTTCGCCTCCAGCAGCCGCTGCTGCTTCTGCTTGATGTACGGATCGTTCGGATTCAGCGCCGCGGCCCGCAGCAGGTACTGTGTCACCGCGACGTCATCCGGATCGTCCCGGCCAAGCTGCTCGTACGCCCGGTACAGCAGCTTGTTGGCCAGGAAGTTGCTCGGGTCCAGGTCGACCGCTTCCTTCAGCTTCTCGATCGTCGCGTCGTACTCGTTCAGCTTCCAGAGCGCCTCGGCCACCTGGATCTTCAGGTTCGAGTCGGTCGGCAGCGCCCGCTCGGCCGCCCGCATCTCCTCGATCGCGCCGGGCAGGTCACCCTGGATCCGCTTGAGCATTCCGCGATAGGTCGCGCCACCGGCCCGGTCGGCGTTCAGTTCCGCCAGGCGCGAGACGTACTGCTGGGCCCGCTCGTAGGTCCGCTCCTCCTCCGGCAACTCCTGCTCGAGCCGCAGCGCCAGTTCAAACTGGATCCCGTAGACCTGGGCATCCTCGGGCTTGAGCGTCTCCAGTTCGTTCGCGTACTCGGCCGCCTTGGCGTAGTTGTCACGCTGGTAGTGGTAGTTGAAGTACTCGGCCGCCCGCTGCAGCGGGTCGTCGATCTGGTCGATCACCTCGAACAGGCGCTTCTCGCGTTCTTCGGGGTCCTTGGTCTGCAGCACGATCTTCTGCGCTTCCAGGACCCGCCGGGTCGAATCGTCGGTCGTCGCCGCCTGGGCCGCTTCGACCAGCGCCAGGGCCTCGTCGTGCCGTTCGGCCTGGACCATGATCTGCAGCGCGAGCGTCATCGCGGCCGTGTTGTCCGGATCGTCCTGGACGATCTTCAGCACGATCTGCTCGGCCTTCTGCAGTTCGGCCTCCTTGGCCGGTCCCTCGGCGTTGGCCGCCCGGGTGACGGCGATGCGGGCCTTCATCAGGTCGATGCTCGACCCTTCAAGCTGGGCCAGCGCCGCCTCGGCTTCGTCCGAACGCTCGAGGGCATGCAGGGCCGCGGCCTTGATCCGCAGCACGCCGGCGTGCCCCGGCCGCTGCTCGAGCAGCAGGTCGCACTGGTCAAGCGCTTCCTTCGGCCGCTTCAGGCGGATCAGCAGCGTGGCCCGGTTCAGCCACAGGTCCATCGGCGCCGCCCCGCCATACAACTGCAGGGCCGCGTTGGTGTACTTCAGCGCGACGCCGTTCTCTTCCTGGTAGGTGTACAGCCGGGCCAACTGCTCCTTGGCCAGCAGTTCGTAGCGCGGCATGATGTCCTTGGCCTTGTCCTCGGCCAGGGAGAAGGCCTGGATCGCGGCCCGCGTGTCGCCGGTCAGGATGAAGTACTGACCGTCCAGAAGCTGCACCAGCACCGAGTCCTGGAACTCCTCCTGGGCCCGCGTGCGGAAGTCCTTCAGGAATGTCTCGTAGCGGGCCTTGGCCGTCTCGTCGGTCGCGTCGCGGTAGTACGCGTACGCCCGGTCGAAGGCCGACGCCAGCATCCGCGCGCGCCCTTCCTTGTTGGTCACCGCCCGGATCGTCCGCTGGCCGACCGTGTCGACCAGCCCCGCTTCGAGCGTCTCGAGCAGCCCGACCTGCACGGCCAGGCGATCGTTCTCCAGGCTCCCGTCCAGTTCGGCCTGCTTCTCGGCCAGGTTCGCCTGGCAGGTGTAGGCGTCGTACTCGGCCGGTTCGATCTCGAGCGTCCGCTGGACCGCCGCCAGGCCCTCGGTCACGTGCCGCCGACAGGTATCGAGGTCGCCGTCCCGGAAGGTCTGGTCCGCCCGCAGGCGATGGTAGGTCGCGATCGCGAACAGCAGTCGCTCGTGGTCCGGCAGCGCCGCGCGCCCGTCCGCCAGCAGCTTCTCGGCCGTGGCGTAGGCCTGGTCCCGCTCCTCGGCCATCTCGGCCAGGCGGGCGTCGGCGGCCTCGAAGTTGAACGACTCGCTGTTCTTCCGCCGGGCCTCGTCGATCTGGGCCTGCAGGCGGCCGATGTTGGTGGTGACCGCGCTGCCGTCGTCGATGAAGACCTGGGCCGCGTTGATGTAGAGCGGCGCCGAGCCGGGGTGCTTGGCGATCGCCTCGTCGAACAGCTTGGCGACCTCGCTGCGGACCCCGGCCAGCATCTCTTCGGCCTGCTGGGCGTCGCCGTCCTTGATCAGGTCCTCGCGCCGCTGGCGGGCGTCGACGAACATCTCGCTGACCTTGACCTCGACGACCCGCGGGTCGAGCGCGTCGATCGCGACGGCCTGGGCCAGGGCCTCCTTGGCCTCGGCCGCGAAGTCCGGGTTCCGCTGCCGCAGGGCTTCGAGCGCCTTGGCCCGCGAGACCAGGGCCAGCAGGTTGTCCTTCTCGAGGACCAGCAGTTTCTCGGCCAGGTCGCGGACGTTCTCCCAGGCGCTGACCGGCATGCGGGTGCGGTTCTCCCAGTAGCGGTCCAGCAGGGCCGTGATCACGACCGTGTCTTCGGGGTCCTGCGAGTGGGCCTGGTTCAGCGCGCTGATCGCCAGGCCGACTTCACCCAGTTCGTACGCGCAGCGGGACGCGTCGACCAGGTAGCGGGTCTCCTTGTCGACCCGGAAGGCCCGCCGGTACAGGTCGAACGCCTCGCGGAAGTTCCCCGCGTCCTCGCGCCCCTTGGCCCGTTCGGCGATCTGGGCCGGGTCGCGCCGGGCCGCGTTGGCCGTCACGACCGCGACGACTGCGACGGTCAGCACCATGGCGGTGGAAACCAGCACCGCGACGAGATTCTTGTTCAGTTGCTTCTTGCGTTTGGCCATGATTCCCTGTTCCCTGCTCTTACGTCTCGTTGGCCGGCGCGACGGTACCCGACGTCGCGGCATCCCAATCGGGGAAATGATCCTTCCACAGAACCGGCATCAGCTTCCGCAGCAGCTTCTCGGCCGAAGCGACCGACAGTTCCCGGTCGGCCGGCTGGCCGCGCTTGCTGAAGAAGGCCAGTTCCAGTTTCGCATAGTAGGCATAGCGGTCGCGCAGGTTCGAGGTGGCCGTCTGCACGCCCATCCGCGACGTGACGTAGCGTCCGTTCGCGTAGAAGAAGTAGATCACGGTCCGGGTGCCGTTGCTGCCGCCGCCGGGCGGCTCGAAATCCAGCACCTTCATCGGCAGTTCGACTTCGTTGCCCTTGTGGTCCAGCATCTGCATGCGGTGCGTCTCGCTCCGCGTCAGCGTCCAGCCGGCCGCCTGCTGGCACTCCTCCGGGGCGTGCGGGACCATGTCCGGCTGCCCGGTGTAGTACGAGACGAAGACGGTCGACAGGAAGTTCTGGTCGCGCGGATCGAGCTTGTTGTTCACCAGGTAGCAGCTCAGGTACTCGTGCGTCCCGAGGTTCTCCAGCATCTCCTCGCTGAGCGGCTTGGGCTGCTCCAGCGCCAGGCTGTACTCGGGGGCCAGCTTGCCGACCTCCAGGAACTGCAGCGGCTTCTGCAGCGGCAGCCCTTCCTTCTCGAAGAAGGCCGCGAACTGGCTGGCCACGAACCGCATCCCGAGCGCCGCGATCACCAGGATCGCCAGGCAGGTCACGTACCGGGCCGACGCCAGCGGCCGGCGCACGGCGGGCGCCGTCGCGCCGCGCATCTCGGGATGGTGCTGCATCTCGTTCATGCGTCGCTTCAGGCGGGGGCCTGCTCCTCTTCAAACTCGTCGTCGCTCGCTTCGACGTGCAGGTTGTTGAGGCCCCAGGCCAGGCCCATGAAGATGCCGAACGCGATCAGCATCGTCACCAGGCCGAGCGCCGTGTGAAAACTCCCGGCCGCGTAACGCGGATCGACGAAGATGTGCAGGATGCAGGTCGTCGTCACCCGGATGAAGTTCGCGAAGATCGCAATCGGAATGCAGGCCCCGATCATCACCAGCCGGTGCCACCACGGGCGATCCTGCATGAACGCCACGGCCACCCCCAGGGCGCACAGCGTGATCGTGCTGCGCATGCCGCTGCACGCATCCGCGACACCCAGTTGCCCGGTCGAACCGCGGTAGCTGTACTCGATCGTCGAACCGATCCGCTCGATGTCCAGGTCCTGGAACAGGCCCAGCACGGCCGTCGCGACGTTGGCGGCCAGTTGCCGCAGCGGATCGGTCAGGCCGAAGTAGATTCCCTTCGGCAGCGGAATCGCGAAGAACAGGTACAGCCACGGCACCCACAGGTACCGCAGCATCGGCAGGCCGAGCGTCATCACCAGCACGCCCAGCAGCGTGATCAGCATCGCTACCGAGCGGACGTAGCCGGCCTTCATGCCCCACAGCGTGTACTGGTAGAGCCCCAGTCCGAACAACAGCACCAGCACGCCCAGCCAGGCGGAACGGATCGGCGTCTCCCGGATCTGGTCCCACTTGGTGTACACCAGCCACGCGCTGAACACCGGGATGATCCAGCCGTGCGACCAGTCGGCCGACGTCCGCCAGTAGAACGTCAGCACCGCCAGCACCGGCCAGAACACCGCGACGAAGGCCGCGGCCATCAGGGCCGTCTTGACCTGTGCGGTCCGGTCGAAGGTCAGGTTGAGCGGTTCGGTTGCCACCCGGCGCGTCTCCTAGAACGGCAGACCCAGCGAGGCCCGCCGGGCCCGCTCGACCGTTTCGGGGTTCTGCCGTCCGCCGATCGAGTCCTGGTCACCGAAGTTCCGGTCGTAGACGAAACCAAAACCGTAGGTGAAGCGGAACGAGTTGCGGATCACGAACAGGAACGGCGCCACGAAGTGCGTGCCGACGTTCACCAGGTCATCGCTCCGCAGCAGAATGTCGTCCTCGAGACCCGCGTAGATCGCGTCCAGGTTGACCGGGATCGTGATCTGCTTGTCCGTCCCCGGAATCCGCCGGACGATCTCGCACCGCTGCGGCCACGCCAGCGGCGTCAGCCCGCCGGACAGGGCCCCGACCGCCCGCTTGATCGTGATCTCGCGACCACCGAACGCGTAGACACCCGGACGAGCCACCTCGCCCATCATGTAGAACAGGCCCGTGTCCTGCGGAACGTTGATCACGTCCCGGTTGCGAATCACGATGTTGTAGCGCGGGTCACCGGTCTTGAGCGCGTTGACGTCGACCTCGATCACCCGCTGCGAAAGCTCGAACTCCGGGACGTCGTCCCAGTCGTACTCGCTCTCCCCGTCGAACGGATCGTCCTCGGAATCACCCGGCAGGGCCTCCGGGGCACGCGCGTTCGATTCGCGGAAGCCGCCGGTCTCGGGGTCGACCACCAGCGGACGCATCCCGCTGCGGTTCCGCCCGGCCCCCGGCGGTCGCATCAGCCGCTCGAGTTCGTCATCGGGCGGGGTCTGATCCTGCGCCAGCGCGTAGGTCGGCCCGTCGCCGCCGCTGGCCCGCAGGCTGCCGAAATCGTCGTCGTCGATCGGCGGCGGAATCACCAGGCCGTCGTCGGCGCCCTCCTCCAGCGGCTGATCCGGAACCTCGGCCGCGGGCGGGGTGTAGCGGTCGTTCCGGCGGATGACGAACATCTTGCGGGCCTGCGGCCCGACGTCGCCGATCTGTCCCAGCACGTCCAGCAGGCGCGTGTCCGGCTGAGGCAGGACGAACGGGCCCGGATTGCCGACATCGCCGATCGCCGAGAAGAACAGGCTCCGCTTGATCGAGATGACCACCTGCACGATCGGGTCGTTGATCAGGTTGGCCTCCTGCACGCGGGTGCGCAACTCCTGCTCGAGTTCCTGCTCGGTCATGTTCAGGACCTTGATCGGACCCAGGTACGGAATGCGGACGTAGCCGGTCGTGCTGACCTCGAGGGCCGCGCCCCAGGTCCGCCCGGTCTCGATCAGGTCCTCGATCCCGATCTGCACCGTGTCGAGCACGCCGATACGGTATTCCTCGAAGGTCGGCACCAGGTCCTCGGGCGTCGGTTCGGTCGCGTTGGCGAAGCCGTGCGGAAACGGCGCCTCGCGCGGGGTCAGGATCCGCCGGATGCCCTCTTCCTGGAACTCGCTCGGGAACATGCCGACCTGCGTCGGATCCAGAAAGCTGTTCGGTGGCAATGCCGCGCAACCACACAGGCTGCAGACGCTTACGCACCACAGGACCCATCCCGCGCGCGACCCGCGCGAGCTCTGCACCCCTGTCGTCGCCATTCCTGTCACGATCGCGTTCAAACCCGGCCCCAAGTTGTGTCGTATACGTTGTACCCGCCGGAGGTTTACCGCCCCGGCGGTCCCTGTCAGGAACGTGGCAGTCTACTCGACCGGCGGACCTTTGGGTACGTGCCCCAACCCACTTGGGTTCGCCCAAACTCCCGTCCCCCGGCCGGTTGCCTCTCGCTCTTTATCGGCCACCCCCGGCGGTGCAGCTTAGCCACACCCCGCCGAAACCGCGCACGCCCGGACGGCCGACCCCCGACACTTCCACTCGACCACGCCCCCCAACCCGCCGATAGGCTCTGCATGCGATCAGCCGACGCGACAACCGGACGGGTCCTGATTCTCGGCGCCGGCGGGCACGGACGCGTCGTGCTCGACATCCTCCTCAGCGGCGGGACCGCCACCGTCGTCGGCTTCCTCGACAACAACCCCTCGATCCAGAACCGACGCGTCGACGGACTGCCCGTCCTCGGCACGATCGCCGACCTGCCCGCCGTCGTGGCCGAACACGAGGTCACCGGCGTGGTCATCGCGATCGGCGACAACGGCACCCGCCGGGGCCTCAGCCGCCAGATCCAGCAGGCCGGCATTCCGCTGGTCAACGCGATCCACCCGTCCGCCTCGCTGGCGTTCAACGCCTCGCTCGGACGGGGGGTGGTGGTGGCCGCCGGCGTGGTGGTCTGCGCGAACTGCCAGATCGGCGACGCGGTGATCCTGAACACCGGCTGCATCGTCGACCACCAGACGATGATCGGCGAGGGCAGCCACATCTGTCCGGGCGTGCGAGTGGCCGGGCGGGTCAAGGTCGAGTCCGGGGTGTTCGTCGGGATCGGCGCGACGATCGTCCCGCATGTCACGCTCGGCTGCGAGTCGATCGTCGGGGCCGGTTCGGTGGTGCTCGAAGACGTCCCCGAACTGGCGACCGTCGTCGGCGTTCCCGCCAAGTCCGTGCGACTGTGCAACGCCTCGGAAGACGACGCCGCCATGCTGGTCTGAGTGCGCAAGTCAACAAGGCAGCAGGGCAAGCGACCCTGTTCTCTGTTCCCTGTTCTCTGTTCCCTGTTCCCTGTTCCAAGACTTGTATTAGAAACGCCGCAACGAGCTGTAACGGCGAGACCGCTCGGGCTCTGGTAGACTGCAGCCCTCGCAGTCGGGAACGTCCGGCCGCGACGGGAGGAACCGAAACTATGAACACGCATCTCCGCATCGCACGCATCATCTGGGCCGCGATGACACTCGGCATGCTGGCCTTCCTGGTGATCGCCTGGCAGTTCGCCCCGACCCCGGCCGGCCCGGCCGGCACGCATCTGAACACGCTGCTGCTGACCTGGGGCGCGCTGGCGGCGAGCATGACGATGGCCTACATCGCCCTGCGTATCGCGCTGCTGGGCACCATTCGCCGGCGCTGGCGCGAGAACCCCGGCAGCGATGACCCGGTCAACGATCTCAGTTCGCACTGGTGGGTCCAGTGGCTGATCGGGGCCGCCCTGATCGAAGCGGCCGGCCTGTTCGCCACGGTGATCGTCCTGATCCAGCGGAACGACCTCGCCCTCGGCTGCAGCGCCGCCGCGATCGTCGCCATGCTGCTCTGGGCCCCCAGCCAGGCCGCGCTGCGTTCCTTCGCCGAGTCCGTAACCAACAGCCCGGTCCGCACCGAACCCAACATCTGATGCTCTGGCTTCGCGGTGGAAAAGTGAAAGCGCGGAGGGGTGAAAACGACGGCGGCGCCTACCCCGCGGGCGCCTTCCGCCACCGCTGGACATCTCAGGTTAAGGAGATGGCTGGCGATGCAGAGAAGAAGAATGACAGCCAAAAAACAGCCCGAATTGCGGATCGGCCGAACGCTGAAGCGGCTAGTTGTTGGATTGGGCGTAACGCTGATCGGCTTGCCGGTGCTTGGCATCATCGCTCTCATGGTAGTCGACTATGCGGTCTACTACGACATCCGTGCCCTGCTATCCAGAGGTGCGACTCCGTCGAGGATGGAAGTGTCTGGTTACCAACGATCCCTAGTCGTGACTGATGAGGTTGTACTGCTTGGGCTAGCAACCGCCGCCAAGGCCGCTCGATGCACGGGTGGCGGAGAGGCGTTTGATACGATCGGTGTTACATACAAGTGTGTTTTGGACTTTGGATCCGGCGCAACGTATCCGATTTCGTTCCTAGTGCATGCTGACGGCGGCGGCTTTGTAATTATCGTGCCAAGAGGGCCCGGGTGGAAGGCGCTTGCCATATTCAGTGACCCTGATTACTACGATGTGCGTTTTGAGAATGAGGTGGACAAGAAAACCGCGACGATGTTGGCGTTCTTGATCGACGCTGACACTCCCGGCAGGCTCGTTCTCCAAGAGGACGAATGAGCTCTGCGCGGAGTCGCTTGCGCCCCTGTCCCTCCGGTTTACTCCGTCCTTGTTGCTGGCAAAGGACTTGCGCGTTTCGGGGCAGATGCCGTGGCCATGTAGAAAAAGTCAAGCAGCGTCCGGTGCATCCGGGGCGATCTCTGGCGATTCCCCGAACCACAACCCTCCTAGACCGACGTACCGAAGGTCGTTGCCCCCATACTGCGAACGGTACGGATCGTTGCCAGGACGAAGTAGGACCGTGTTGGAGCTGCTGCTGGTACGGCTCCAAAGAGTATCTTCAAAGACCAGAGTAGCCGTGAAACAACTCTCGTTGAGGATCTCACACTCCGATGTTCGAGTCCGATACTCGATCCAACCATTCTTGTCTTCGCATCGCAGGTGAATGTCTGCCTTGCTGACGCTACGAGCTGCGACAATCTCATCGAGAATCGCCGGCCGCGGGTCTAGAAAACTAGCCATCAGGCACAGGGGTAGAGCGACTGAACAGATCACAGCAATCTCCTGATCATAATTCAGATCTACGATTCAGCCGCAACTTGGGCCTGTCAAGAAGATCCTCGCTTTCCGCCAATCCCCGTCCAGATCGTGTCTCGAGATCGGCCCCACCCAGGGTGAACTGAGGACCAATCAAGGCCACGTCGATAGCTGCCGACTCACCGCCCCCTTCCAGCATAACAGGTGGGATTCCCTGTTCCCGGTTCCCTGTTCCCTGTTCCCTTCCCTACATCAGCTCCAGCGGATCCACGTCCACCGTCAGTCGCTCGCACTTGACCAGCAGCTTGCGCTCGTCCTCGGCCACCTGCAGCAACTGCTGCCGGGCGGCCGCGTGCGGGGCGAAGACGCGGATTTCGTAGCGGCTCATCTGTCTCCGGCGAGCCACCACGCATGGCTGCGGCTCGCTGATCTTCAGGCGGGCATCGATCCGGCCGGCCCGTTCCAGCAGATCGGCCCGCAGCGTTTCGGCCGCCAGCCGCGCCTTGCGGGGCTGCGGGTCGCTGCAGATCAGCCGGACCAGTCGCGTGAACGGCGGATAGCCCAGCCGCCGGCGGGCCAGCAGTTCGCGCTCGGCGAACGCCCGGTAGTCCATCCGCACCGCCTCGTGCAGCACCGGCAGATCCGGCTCGGCCGTCTGCAGCAGCGCCAGCCCCGGATCGCGGCCGCGGCCGGCCCGCCCGACGACCTGTACGAACAACTGGAAGGCCTGTTCGCCGGCCCGCAGGTCGGGGATCCAGGTCGCCTGGTCGGCTCCGATGACTCCAACCAGACGCACGTGCGGAAAGTCGAGCCCCTTGGCGATCATCTGCGTGCCGATCAGCAGGTCCGCCTTTCGGGCGGCGAACGTTTCGAGGCTCTCGAGGTAATCGTCGCGGCGCCGCATCGTGTCACGATCCAGCCGCAGCAGGCGCATCCGCGGGACCACCTTGCCCAGCACCTCCTCCAGTTGCTGGATGCCCTCGCCCGCCCGGACCAGCTCGCCGCCGCAGGTCTGGTCCAGGCACGTCGTCCGCAGCGGCTGCACCCGCCCGCACTGGTGACACTTCAGCGTGCCATCGAAGCGGTGCTCCACCAGCGGCGCATCACACCGCTGACACAGCACCCGCAGCCCGCAGTCCCGGCACCGCAGATGCACACCCGAGCCCCGCCGGTTGTGCAGCAGGATCGCCTGCTGCCCGGCCTGCGCCGTGGCCCGCAGTTCCTCGACCAGCCGCTCCGAAAGCAGCCCCACGCCGGGCTGCCGATCGTCATGCGTGACAATCTCGACCCTCGGCAGATCGGCCCCCGGAACGCGCTGCGGAAGTTCGACCATCTGGTAGTGCCCGAGTTCGTTCGCGTTCCGCCAGGTCTCCAGGGCCGGCGTGGCCGAACCCAGCACCACCGGAACCGATTCGAGCTGCGCCCGTTTGATCGCCACGTCGCGGGCGTGGTAGAACGGCGCCGCCAGGCTCTTGAAGCTGGTCTCCTGCTCCTCGTCCACCACGATCAGGCCCAGGCGGCGACACGGCGCGAACACGGCCGTCCGCGTCCCGATCACGACGTCGGCCTCGCCCCGCTCGATCTGCCGCAGCGCCCGCGCCCGACGCGTGGCCGGCAGTCGGCTGTGCAGCACCGCCACGCGCGGGAACCGCCGCACCAGCCGCTCGACGATCTGCGTCACCAGCGCGATCTCCGGGACCAGCAGGATCGCCTGCTGGCCGGCCTGCAGCGCCCGCCGGATCGCCCGCACGTAGACCTCCGTCTTCCCGCTGCCCGGCACGCCGAACAGCAGGTGCACCCGAAACCGCCCGGCCGCGTGATCCGCCAGCACCGCATCCAGCGCCCGCTGCTGGTCGGCGGTCAGAACCAGGTCGTCCTCCGGGGCATGCGGCGGCACCCCGCTGACGACGTTCTCTTCGAGCGGATGGGCCGCCACTTCCGCCACCCCGGCCGCCTGCAGCGCCTTCAGCACACCATCGCCGATGCCGGTGGCCTCGTGGATCGCGCGCCAGGGCGTCAGGTCCGCGGGCAGTGCCTGGGCCAGTTCCCGCTGCCGCGGCGTGAGCCCCTCCGGCAGCGTTTCCGCGACCCGGCGGACATGCCGCACGCGACGCGGGCGGTGGTTTCGCAGGGTGGCCGGGACAAGGGCCTCGAGCGTGAAGCCGGGCGGACAGGCGTAGTAGCTGCTGACCCAGCGGGCCAGTTCGATCAGGGCGGGCGTGACCCAGGGCGTTTCATCAAGCACCGTCCGGATCGGTTTGCGGGTGGCGTCCCAGGCGGCCTCGGTCCGGGCCAGGCACCAGCCCACGACCGTCCGCCGGGCGTGCCCGTACGGCACTTCGACCCGGACGCCCGGCCGGACGCGCGAATCCAGTTCCGGCGGAATCGTGTAGGTGTAGCTGCGGCGATTGGGCAGCAGCGGCGCGATCTCCGCGACCGGCTGGTGGCGGGCCTGTCCCTCGCCCGGGAGCAGCCACAGTTGTTTTTTCCGGTCCGGTCGCGACAAGCGGGCCTCCTCGTTCGGGGTCGACCTGCATCTTGCGTGATCGGCCGGGCTTTTGAAAGTGAATCGAGCCGCGAACGTGGTCGATGCGAGTTTGTCCGGCTCAGCCGATCGCCGCCCATGCGCAGGAACCGCCGATGAGTACGCCACGCCATATCGTCGTTGCCGAAGATGACCGCGCGACCCGCCTGCTGCTGGAACGCTACCTGCGCGGGGCCGGGTACGAGGTCGTCGCCTGTGCCGACGGACGGGCCGCCCTCGACGCGATCCAGCGACTTGGCAGCGGCATCGTCCTGGCCGACTGGATGATGCCCGAATTGACCGGCCCCGAACTGTGCCGCGAGATCCGCCAGCGCAGCGAGGCCGGGCAACTCGGCTTCGTCTTCTTCCTGCTGCTGACCGCCCAGCGCGAGGCCGACCAGGTCCTGGCCGGGTTCGAAGCCGGGGCCGACGACTACCTGACCAAGCCCTACAACCGCAACGAACTGCTCGCCCGCCTGCGGGCCGGCGAACGGATCTACCGCCTGCAGTCCGAACTGTTCGAAGCCAACCGGCAGCTCTCCCAGATCAAGGACGAGTTCGAACAGATGGCCAAGACCGACGCGCTGACCCAGATCGCCAACCGGCGGCACCTGTTCGAACGGCTGAACGAGGAATGGTCCTATCGCGAACGCACCGACGGGCGCCTCGGCGTGATCATGTTCGACATCGATCACTTCAAGCATGTCAACGACACGCACGGGCATCACGCCGGTGACGCGGTCCTCAAGATGATCGCCCGCGAAACCGCCAGGAGCGTCCGCACGCATGACCTGCTCGGGCGACTGGGCGGCGAGGAGTTCCTCGTGATCGTCCGCGATGTCGACGACGCCGGCCTCGAACTGCTTTCGGAACGACTGCGACGCTGCGTGGCCGAGCAGGTCGTCCGCTTCGAAGGCGTCGAGATCTCGGTCACCGTCAGCGTCGGGGCCGCCGCGCGAACGCCCGACCACGCCGAGACCGACGACCTGCTGGCCGACGCCGACCTGGCCCTCTACCGCGCCAAGGAAGCCGGCCGCAACCAGTCCTGGCTCGCGCTGCCCGACAACCACGCCCGCCGGATTGAGGTCAGCCTGACGCCGACCCCGTAGCCACCTCGGCCCGGGCGGCTACAATCGCGGGCATGCGAATCCTCCTGACCAACGACGACGGCATCGACGCCCCCGGCCTGCACGCGCTCGCCCGGGCGATCGACCCGATCGCCGAAATCGAAATCGTCGCCCCGCAGGTCTGCCAGTCGGCCACCGGCCACGCGATCAGCGTGCAGCGCCCGCTGCGGGCCGTCCGCCGCCGCTGTGGTGACTTCGAAGGCTGGGCCGTCGACGGACGCCCGGCCGACTGCGTCAAGCTGGGCCTGATGGAACTGGTCGGCGGGCCGCCGGACTTCGTGCTCAGCGGGATCAACGCCGGCGTCAACACCTGCGTCAACGTGCTCTACAGCGGCACGGTCGCGGCCGCCCGCGAGGCGGCCTTCGCCGGCATCCCCGCGATCGCGTTCTCGCTGGAGATCTCGGCCGACCCGCTGTTCGACGAAGCGGCCGACATCTGCCGCGGGATCGTCGAACGGATCGCGGCCGGCGAGCGTTACGGCGGGACCTGCCTGTGCGTCAACATTCCGCGGCTCGAGCCCGGCCCGCCGGTCGGCTTCCGGGTCTGCCGCCAGAGCACCAGTTCGATGATGGATCACTACCGCAAGAGCGAGGACGCGATCGGGATCGCCTACGAACTCGACGGACACCTGCCGCCGGTCGACCACGACATCGACGACGACCTGGCCGCGATCGAAACCCGCCACGTCAGCATCACGCCCCTGTCGCACGACCTGACCGACTACAAGGCACTCGCCCGCCTGCAGCAGACGGACTGGTAAGCCCCGCGCTCCCCGGCGCCCTCCTCAGAGCACCCTCTGCAGGATCAGCAGGTAGCCGCTGGCGAGCACCAGTTGGACCAGGGCGAAGATCGCGCCGATCCGGACGAACTCCAGGAACGTGATCTTCAACTTGTTCTTCTTCATGATCGTCACGGCCACGACCGTGCTGGCCGAGCCGATCGGCGTGATGTTCCCGCCCAGGTTCGCCCCGAAGACCACCGCCCACCACTGGGCGGCCGGCACTTCGGCGGCGGCCTGCGCGGTCGGGCCGAAGATCTTGGCGAGCATCGCGGCCAGCGGGATGTTGTCGGTCACGGAGGAGAAGATCGCCGTCAGCCACATCAGCACGACCGCCCCGTAGGCCCCGCCCGCGGCGGTCACCCAGGACAGCACCCGGCCGATCTCCAGCAGCACGCCGGCCGTGGCCATCACGCCGATGATGATGAACAGGCCGACGAAGAAGAAGACCAGCGACCATTCCACGTCGTCGAGGGCATGTTCGACGTCCCTGGCGTGCAGGAGCATCATGATCGCGGCCGCCATCATCGCGACGACCTCGATTCCGAACTGGTTCAGGATCGGGATCTGGGCCTTGAGGGCGAAGCCGAGGATGACCAGCACGACCGCGACGGCCGACGAGTAGAAGTACCACTTGCTGTCGACGGTCTCCCATTCGTCGAAGGCGGCCACGAGGGCCTGGTTGCGGGCCCGGGCCTCGGGGTCGCGAATCGGGCTGACGGCCCGCCCGAAGATCATCCGGGCCACGATCATGCTGACGGCGATCGCGACGATCGTGTAGGGCACCGCGACGAAGACGAAGCTCATGTAGGAGATGTCGGCCGTCTTGCCGATGATGATGTTCGGGATGCTGCTGATCAGCGTCAGCAGTCCGCCGACGTTGGTCATGATCCCCTCGGTGATCAGGAACGGCTTGGGATCGAATTCCAGCTTGCGGCACGAGACGATCGTCAGCGAGCCGATGATGATCATCGCGGTGATGTTGTCGAGGAACGCGCTGAAGATCGCGGTCAGGATCGAGAACAGGATCAGCAGCCGGAACGGATCGCCCCCGCTGGCCTTGAGGACCTTGATGCTGATCCAGGTGAACAGGCCGCTGCGGGCCGCGATTTCGACGAAGACCGTCGCCCCGATCACGATCCCGATCACCTCCCACTCGATCATCGAGATGTAGACCGGCAGGTGGTGGTCGCCCTCCGGGTGCGGCAGCAGGTGCCAGGCCTCGGCCAGCAGCAGGCAGAAGAGGGCCGACAGCAGCACCAGCACCGTCTTGTGCACCTTCTCGCTGGCCAGCAGCGCCAGGGTCAGCACCAGCAGAGCGGCGAACGTCCAGGTCTTGTACGGCGCCACGCTCGCGTGCGCCGTCGTCTCCGCAAGAACCAGCCAGGCAGTCAACAACGCGGTACTTCCTGTCAGAAGAGGTCAGAAGTCAGAGCGGCGTCGCACGCGCCGGAGTCAGAGGGCCAGCACCGGAACGTCGCGGACGATGTGCATCAACTGGTACTCGGCCGCCGAAATCTCGCTGAGGCCCTCGGCGTGCCGGCCGATCACCAGCAGGCCGTAGCGGCCGCTCTCCAGTTCCTGCTTGACCGTCGCGACGACAGGACCGACCTCCAGTCGGTAGTGCGGCACGAACGGCTCGTCGCGGGCGGCTTCGACCACGCCGCGCAGGTAGCGCTCGCCGTGACGTCGCAGTTCGTCCAGCAACTGCTCCTCGGCCTGGGCATCGATCTCCCCCGTGTAGCGCAGGGCCTCGCGCACGTCGCTGATCTCGTCCTGGTCGATCGTGTGCAGCAGCAGCAGGCGGGCCTCCGGCAGCGCCAGGCTGAACGGGTACGAGAAGTTCCGCGTCTGGCGGAAGTTCCCGTTCAGGCTGTGCAGGATGCTGTGGAACGGCGAACGCGGGTCGAGCAGTCGCTTGCGCAGCACCAGGATCGGGGCCGCCACGCCGAAGACCAGGTCGTCCAGGTCGACCGGCTCGTCCGTGCCGCTCTCGCTCGGCAGCGAAACCAGCACCAGGTCCGCCCGACCGAGACGCAACTGGCCGATCAGTTCCGCCGTCGAATGAAAGACCGTCGCCTCGTCCGGCGCGTCCTGCCCCGCCGGTACGTACCGCGTGCAGGTCGACCCGAAACGTTCCGCCAGCGTCGACGCAACCGCGACAACCGATTCGTCGGCCGGCGTTCCGGTCACCACCACGGCCAGCCGGCCGAGCGGCACGTGCCGGATGTCCAGCACCGGGATCGCGGCCCGTTCAAACAGCGATTCGAATTCCTGCAGGGCTCGTTCCCGCACCGGCTGCTCCTGTCCCGCTGCCCGTGAACGCGGCTCCAGCGCCACGTCCGCGACCGCATCGTAGCATCGACCACGCGTGCGTGGGATAAACGAAAACCCGCCCCTCGTCGAGCCGACCCCCAACCGGACGGAGGCATCGTCTGGACGCGCGCCCGGCCAGCGGCGATACTCGCCCGCTACCAGGTCCCCTACCGGAGCCCCGCTGATGCGCCGCCACTGCCTGCTGCTGTTCGCGATCGTGACACTCTCCGGCTGCGATCAGCCGGCCGGCAAGACCGCCACCTCCAGCACGACCGTCACCGCACCGCGACCGAAGATCGCGATGGTTCCCAAGGGGACCACGCACATGTTCTGGAAGTCGGTCGAACGCGGTGCCCGCCGCGCGGCCGACGAGTTCGACGTCGACCTGGTCTGGAAGGGCCCGCTCAAGGAAAGCGATCGCGGCGAGCAGATTCAGCTCGTCCAGCAGTTCGCCACCCAGGACCTGGCCGGCATCGGCGTCGCGCCGCTCGACCGCCAGGCCCTGCTGCAGCCGATCCGGGCGGCCGGCAAGCGCGAGATCCCGGTCGCGATCTTCGACTCCAGTCTCGACGGCGAGGCCGGCACCGACTACGTCAGCTTCGTCGCGACCGACAACCAGGCGGCCGGCGCGCTCGGCGGGGCCCACCTGGCCGAACTGGTCGGCGACGGCGGCGCGGTCGTGCTGCTGAAGTACGACGTCGGCTCGGCCAGCACCGAGAAACGCGAGACCGGCGCGCTCGAAGCGCTTCGCGCCGGCCAGGCCGAGATCCTGGTCGACAACCGCTACAGCGGCGCGACGGCCGGCGAAGCGAAGACCGCCGCGCTGAACATGCTCGACCAGATCCAGGCCGCCGACGGGATCTTCTGCTCGAACGAAAGCAACACGATGGGCATGCTGCTGGCCCTGCGGCAGGAGAACCTCGTCGGGCAGAAGAAGTTCGTCGGGTTCGACTCGAGCCCCCTGCTGGTCGAAGCCCTGCGGGCCGGAGAGATCGACGCCCTCGTCGTCCAGAACCCCGAACGCATGGGCTACGAAACCGTCAGGGCCCTCGCCCGCACGCACCGCGGCGAGTCCGTGCAGCCGGTGATCGACACCGGCGCGACGCTGGTCACCCGCGACAACATGGACGACCCCGACGTCGCCGCCCTGCTCAAGTAACCCCATGTCGTCCGGGCCGACCCTGCGGATGGAACAGATCGAGAAGCGCTTCGGCGCGACGATCGCCCTGGCCGGCGTCAGCCTGCAGGCGGCCCCGGGCCGGATCCACGCCCTGATCGGCGAGAACGGGGCCGGCAAGAGCACCCTGATGAAGATCCTCTCGGGCGCCCTGCAGCCCGACGCCGGAACGATGACGCTCGGCGACCGGCCCTACGCACCCGCCGACTGCCGGGCCGCCCGCCGGGCCGGCGTCGCGATGATCTACCAGGAACTCTCGCTCGCCCCGCATCTCAGCGTGATCGAAAACGTCCTGCTCGGCGACCTGCCGCGCCGCGGACCGCTCGTCGACTGGCCCGCCGCCCGCGCCGCCGCCGCCGAGGCGCTCGAAGCCGTCGGCCGACCGGACCTGCCGCTGGACGCCCCGGTGCGGCAACTGTCCGTCGCCGCCCAGCAGATCGTCGAGATCGCCCGCGGCATCGCCACCGGCGCCCGCACGCTGGTCCTCGACGAACCGACCAGCAGCCTGACCCGCGAGGACACCGCCCACCTGTTCGCCCTGCTCAAGCGACTGCGGGCCCGCGGCTACGCGATCATCTACATCTCGCACTTCCTCGAGGAAGTCCTCGAACTCAGCGATTCCTACACCGTCCTGCGCGACGGACGCCGCGTCGCCACCGGCACCACCGCCGACGCCACCATCGACGGACTCGTCGCCGAGATGGTCGGCCGCTCGATGGATGCCCTCTATCCCCATCGCGGCCAGCGAACTCCGGGAGAAACCCTGCTCGAACTGCAGTCCCTCAGCGGCACGGTCAAGCCGACCGATGCTTCGCTCGTCCTTCGCCGCGGTGAAGTCCTCGGCATCGCCGGCCTGGTCGGGGCCGGACGTACCGAACTGATCCGGACGGTGTTCGGCCTGGACCCGATCCGCACCGGAACCGTCCGCATCGCCGGAACCAGCCTCCGCCCCAGCCCCGACCGGGCCTGGGCCCGCGGCGTCGGTCTGTTGAGCGAAGACCGCAAGGGCGAGGGACTCGCCGGCGGCATGAGCCTGGCCGACAACCTGACCCTGCCGGCTCTCCGCGACCTGACCCGCTTCGGCTGGCTGCAGACCGGGCGACAGGAAGCGGACACGCGCGACTGGATCGAGCAACTCGCGATCCGGGCCCGCGACCCGCGGCAGGCCGTCACCGAACTCTCGGGCGGCAACCAGCAGAAGGTCGCCCTGGCCCGACTGCTGCAGGCCCGCGTCGATGTCCTGCTGCTGGACGAACCCACCCGCGGCATCGACATCGGTTCGAAAGCCCAGATCTACGAACTGATCGACCGCCTCGCCGTCGGCGATCCGGACCGCGGCGTTCCGCCCAAGGCGATCCTCGTCGTCAGCAGCTACCTGCCGGAACTGCTCGGCCTCTGCGACCGGATCGGCGTCATGACCCGCGGCCGGCTGAGCCCGATCCAGTCCCGGGCCGATCTCGACGAGCAGCAGATCATGCGGATCGCGACCGACAGTGGAGAAGCCGCATGAAGCTCCGCGTGCGGAACTGGATTCGCGCCCTCGGCCCGCTGCTCGGGCTGATCGTCGTCTGGTGCCTGTTCGCCGGGCTGACCAGCGAGGACGCCTTCACCCGCTGGAGCAACCAGCGCCTGATGCTCGTCCAGACCGCCGTTGTCGGCACCGCCGCGGTCGGCGCAACTCTGATCATCATCGCCGGCGGCATCGACTTGTCCGTCGGCTCGACTATCGCCGTCGCCACGATGGTCATCGCTCTGCTGCTGCGGGCCGAAACCGGACCGACGCTTGCGGCCGGGGGCGGCGTGGCCGGTGGTCTGCTGGTCGGCCTCGTGATCGGCGCCCTGGTCATCGGGCACGCCGGGCGAGTGGCCGCGGGGGTGCTGGCCTGCGTGCTGACGTGGTGGCTGACTCCGCATCTCGGCCTCGGTGGCGGCTGCCTCGTCGGACTGCTGGGCGGCGGCATCACGTGGGCCCTCAGTGATCGCCTGCTCGGACGCGTGCCGCTGTCGCCGTTCATCGTCACGCTCGGCCTGTGGGGGGCGCTGCGGGGCCTGGCCAAGGGGCTGGGCGACAACCAGCCGATCTACCCGCCCGGACAGACCTGGCTGAACGGACTGATGAGCGAAGGCTCCGGCGGACTGACCGCCCTGCTTCCTTCGGGTGTCTGGGTCATGCTGGTGGTCGCGGCCGTCTTCGCGCTGGTGCTGGCGCGCACGCGCTTCGGGCGACACGTCTTCGCGATCGGCTCGAACGAGGAAACGGCCCGCCTGTGCGGCATCCGCGTCGATCTGAACAAGGTCGTGCTGTACGCGCTGGCCGGAGGCTGTGCCGGGCTGGCCGGCGTATTGCAGTTCTCGTTTCTGTCGATGGGCGACCCCACGACCGCGCAGGGCTACGAACTGAAGGTGATCGCGGCCGTCGTGATCGGCGGCGCCAGCCTGACCGGCGGAGAGGGCTCGATCCGCGGCACGCTGGTCGGAGCCCTGCTGATGACCGTGGTCGACAACGGCTGCACCAAGCTCGGCCTCGACAACTGGGTCCAGGAAATCGTCACCGGCGCGATCATCGTCGGCGCCGTGACACTCGATCAACTCCGCCACCGCAAGTAAGCTGGCACCAGGTGGCAGGCCTCCGGGTAACACCGGCCATGAAATCGTGAGCAGCAGGAAGGATCGACGACGTTCGATCGGATCACTGAACGCGTGACCCTTCCCTGTTCCCGGTTCCCTGGGCTGAGACCGCAACGGCCAGCCGCGCGACCGAAACTGACAACTCAGCCCTCGTCGAGACCGCCCGTGCCAGCCGCCACGATTCCGTTCCTGAAGTACCAGGCGACCGGCAACGACTTCGTCCTGCTGCACGCGGCCGAGGTCGCCGGTTGTGACTGGGACACGCTTGCCCCGGCCCTGTGCGACCGCCGCACCGGCGTCGGAGCCGACCAGGTGCTGGTCCTGCACGGGAGCACCGTCGCCGGCGTCCGCCTCGAAGTCCGCAACGCCGACGGGTCGCCCGGTGAGATGTGCGGCAACGGTCTGCGGGCCGTGGCGCTGCACCTGCGCCGCGACGGTCAGCCCGGCCCCTGGAGAATCGAAACGGCCGAGCGCATCGTCGTGATCGAACCGGCCGACACCGACTTCGCCGCCAACCTCGGCCCGCCCGGCCCGGTCACCGAACAGACGCTCGATCTGCCCGACACGACCGTCACCGTCGACTGCGTCTCGATGGGCAACCCGCACGCCGTGCTGCGCTGCCCCGACGCGGCCGCCATCCCGCTGGCCGAGCGCGGCCCGCAGATCGAACGGCACCCGCGATTTCCGGACGGCACCAACGTGCACTTCGTGACCGTCGCGTCGCCGCACCGTGTGAGGGCCTTTCCGTGGGAGCGCGGCAGCGGTGCGACGCCGGCCTGCGGATCGGGCGCCGCGGCCATCGCTGTGATCTGCGCCACGCGGGGCGCGACGCAGCGGCAGGTCGAGATCCAGTACCCAGGTGGTCTGCTGCGGGTCGACTGGCGTCAGGATGGAGATGTCCGCGTCACCGGCCCGGCCCGGCGTGTCTTCGCCGGGACCCTCGCGCGAGCCGACCTCGACGGGGCGCAGGACCAACCGGGGCCACCGCGCCAATCGTGAACCGGAACCCGATCGCGCTCAGGGACAACTCGTTCCGAAGAGGGCCAGCACCACGGCCAGGTCGGCCAGGTTGACCGCACCGTCGTAGTTCAGGTCGCCGTCCGCGCGGGTCGCCCCGCTCGGCGTCCCGAAGCTGGCCAGGATCACCGCCAGGTCATTCAGATCGACCACGTTGTCGCCGGTCACGTCGCCGTCGCAGGTCTCGCACGGCGTACCGATCGCGCTGTCCAGCAGGCACATGCGACGGTCCAGGCACGGCACGAAATCGAGCGCGTCGACGTTGTCGAAGATCAGGCCGTTCGGATCCGGCGTCGCCCCCAGCCCGAGTCGGCCGGCATTCACGTACCCGACCGGCGGGCCGGCCTGGTTGTTGCGGAACAGGTCGGCCGGCGTCGCGCCGAACAGTCCCAGCGTCGGTGACATCCGGTCCAGCGAGAAGATCACGCGGTCCACCGTCGGGTCGTACACCCGGTCGCCATTGTCGAACACCAGCAGCGCGTTGATGTCGTCGGCCACCATCAGCCCAAGCTGGTTGGCGGTCGCGTACAGGTCGATCCCGCTCGGCAGGTTCGGATCGTTCGGCTCGATCGCCAGGTAGATGTCCGCTCCGCTGTGCGAGCCCGGCAGCATCAGCAGGCTGGGACTGTCCGCCTGCACCGAGAACAGGAACACCCGGTCCGCCAGGTGCGGCCCGCCCCCGCGCAGCATTGCCGTCAGCGGTCGCGGACTGCTCGAAGCGCCCGCCCCGGCCATCCCGTCGACATCGTTCTGCGGCGCCGGCGAATTCGCGTCGGGCGAATCGTGCGGGCCGACGCCGAAGTCGATTCCGCTCGCATCCCCCTGGTTGATGAACAGCGTGTTGTTGCCGCCGCCCACGCGGAGCGTCGGCAGGCTCGGCCCCGGACCGGGCGTCGGCGGAATCACCCCGGTCTGATCGAACAGGTCCAGCGTCGCGAAGGCGTCGGCCGCCTGCTGGCCCCGGGCGGCCTGGTTGGTCACGTTGAAGGGATAGCCGAGCGCCACCAGGTTCGGGTCCGGCGGTGCGATGCCCCGCGACTGACGGTCCACCGAGAACAGCAGCAGGAACGTCTCCGTCGGATCCGTCCCCGCATTCAGCCGCGAAATCCCGTCGAGGTCGTCCAGCGGGTGCGGCAGTCCGAAGAACTGGCTCGGCCGAACCACGACCGGGCCCGGCGGGACCAGCAGGTCGGAGGCGCCGAAGGTCGGACCGACCGCGGGCGAATTCCGGTCGATGCTGAAGCACGGGAACCCGATCGGATCGCAGGCCGAAACATCCGCCCGGACAAACCCCGTCGGGGCGGCCAGCAACAGGCTCGCGATAAGCACAATACGCATGATCGGACTCCGCGGGGACCATCCCCACCTGACTGATGACGGCCGCAACCACCGCGCGGCCGGCTGGTTCTCGTGTTTTTTTGCGTGACCCGAAGCCCTGCAGACGTCGAGTGTAGCCGATTGGCGGGCCCGATTCCTACGTCAATCCCCTATCCACCGCGGCCGATCGCCCTCAAAGCAGCCCGCCAGCAGCGCCGCGCGAAAGCAGTAGTTCTCGCTGTCATGCATCCGTGCCGCGACCTCGAAGTGCCGCCGGCCGGCCGCGTGGTCGCCGCGGGCGATGCTGCCAACGCCCGCATAAAAATGCAGCCCGGACAGCAGGAACGGCTCCGCCAGGCGCTGCTGATCCGCCGGCAGGCCACCCAGCAGTTCCTCGGCGGAAGCGACCAGTTCGTCCGGTGTCCGCCCGCCGCGCAGACAGTCCTGGATCCGCGCGACCGTCTCGGCCGGCCAGCGCGGCGGCAGACTTGCATCCCGGGCCAGGTCCCCGGTCCTGGCCGGCAACGCAACCCCGAGCAGTTGACCCGCCGCCGCCAGCAGCAGTTTCGCGGAGGTGCTCTCCGCCCGCGGCGCGTCGTGCTCGAGCAGTTCCGCGGCCGCATCCCGCTCCCCGCGGCACGCCAGCAGCACCGCCATGAACAGCGTCTCGTCCGCGTCGTAGCGCTGCGGGTCATACCCCGCCGCCGGGCTGTAGCGCAGCCCGTGCATCGCGGCCGCCTCGTCGTACTCGCCCAGCCACAGGTGCAGGCGCATCTGGTAGGCCGCCCGCTCCAGCACCTGGTGCGCCCGCAGGCCCCGCTGGGCGACCTGCTCCCACAACGCGATCGCCGTGCGGTAATCCGTGCGGGCCTCGTGATACGACGCCTCGGCCGCGAAGCCGTGCGCGTTCTCCGGGTTGGCCCGCTGCGCCGCGCGGGCATCCTCGAGACAGGCCTTGAACCGCTCGTCGGCCGCCTGCTGGTCACCGTGCTGGCGCGAGAGCAACGCCGCGAACCGATGCGCGTTCGACAGCAGGTAACTCGGATAGGAATTCTGCCGGGCAAGCTGCGCGGCCGGACGCAGGCGCGAGACACCCTTGTTGTACTTTTCGATCGCCAGGCTGTAGTCGTCGAGCCCGCCGTAGAGGTACAGGATCTGCTGAATCGCCCGCCCCTGCTGCAGCCACGCCTGCGTGAAGTTCGAACGCGTGATGATCGCTTCTTCGAGGGCCCGCTCGGCCCGCTCGGGATCCAGCGGAATCAGCGTGACGCCCTTGAAGAAATGCCCGGCCGCCGTCGCCGGAACGCTGGCGTTGTCGCCGGCTTCAAGCTGGGCGAAGACCGCCTCCCAGGCCTGCTGGTTCGACGCGGTTCGCACGCGGTGGGCCCAGGCCAGCAGGTAGTGGGCGTCGGCCAGGTCGCGGTGTTCGAGGAGTTCCTCGAGAATCCGCCGGGCCCGGTCGGGTTCTTTCAGCAGGTGTGCCAGGGCCTGCACCAGGGCCGCCCGCTCGCGGTCACCGAAGACGCCGGTCAGCCAGCCAAGCTGCGCCATCGCCGCGTCGCCCTGGTGATAGTCCGCCAGCAGCACCTCCCAGGCGTTGTTGATCTGCGCCTCGGCCCGCCGCTGGCTGAACCAGGTCAGGGCCGGCAGCAGGGCCGCAATCGTCACGAGCAGTCCGATCACGGCCGCCTGGGCCGGGTGCCGTCGCGTCCAGCGCGCGATCCGCCCCGGCAGGCTGATCCGTCGACTCGCGATCGGAAACTGCTCGGCGTACCGCCGCAGGTCGGCCGCCATGTCGGCTGCCGACGCGAACCGGCGCTGCGGTTCCTTCTCGATCGCCCGCAGGCAGATCGTTTCGAGGTCGACCGGAATGCGGCGGTCGACTTTCCGGGGCGGGACCGGGTCGCTGTTCAGCACCTGCCGGATGATCGACTCGTACGTGTCGCCGCTGAACGGCTTGCGCAGCGCGAGCATTTCGTAGAGCGTCATGCCGAGCGCGTAGACATCCGTCCGCCCGTCGATCTTCCCGCCCGAGACCTGCTCGGGAGCCATGTAGATCGGCGTGCCGACCAGGTCGCGGCTGAGTGTCAAGCCGGGTTCGTCCGTCAGGCGCGCCAGTCCGAAGTCCGTGATGTGCAGGTGCCCGTCGGTTCCCAGGATCAGGTTCTGCGGCTTGATGTCGCGGTGGATCACCCGCTGCTCGTGCGCGTGCGCCAGGGCTTCGGCCACGCTCGCGATCCGCAGCGCGATCCGGCGATAGTTGCGGCGGTGGGCGCTGCTGCCGCTGACGTGCCCGACCCGGCTGGCGCCGCCGCGGGCCTGCGAGGCCGTCACGTCGAACTCGATCCGCTCGGCCGCCAGGACCTCGTCGAGCGACTCGCCGGCGATCAGTTCCATCGCGTAGTACAGGTGCCCGTCGGCCAGTCCCTGGGCGTAGACCGGCACGATGTTGGTGTGGTGCAGGCGTGCGGCCGCCTGCGCCTCGCGGCGGAAACGCTCGACGCTGCGCGGCACCTGCGCCAGGGCCGGCGAGAGAATCTTGAGGGCCACTTCGCGCTGCAGCGTCAACTGCCGGGCCCGGTAGACGATCCCCATCCCGCCCCGGCCAAGCTCGGACAGCACCTCGAAGTCCGCGATCACCGTGGCCGGTTTCAGACCGGTCAGTTCCGCCACCGGGGCCGAGGCGCTGCCATCGACCGAGCGGGCCGACGACAGGTCGCCCAGCAGGATCCGCGTCTCCCGCGCGGCGATTTCGCAGGTCGGACAGGTCGCCAGGTGCCGCTGGATCTCGCCCGCCTCGTCGGCCGGCAGGTCACCTTCGAGAAAATCAACCAGGCAGTTCTCGACGTACGTGCAGTTCATTGCAGGGCCGAATCACCGAGCGAGCCCAGCAGTCGCCGCAGTTCGAGGATCGCCTTGCCGATCCGGCTCTTGACCGACCGCGGCGACAGGTCCATCGCCTCGGCGATCTGGTCGCGCGACAGATCCTGGAAGTACCGCAGCACGATCACGGCCCGCAGTTCGTCGTCAAGCTGATCCAGGCAGCCGAGGATCCGCATCGCCCGTTCCCGCTTCAGGGCCTTGCCCGACGGCGTCGTGCACGGATCGACCGGCAGCACGCCCGGGCTGCCCGACTTCTGCCCCGGCAGCGAACGCTCGCGCCGCTTCCGCAGCAGGTCGATGCACCGGTTTCGCGCGAGCTGATAGAGCCAGCCGCGCACGCTCCGGTTCGGAGCCTGCGCCCGGCTCAGGGCGCAGCAGCGGGCCAGCACGTCCTGGACGACATCCTCGGCCGCGGCCGCGTCGCCCAGCATCCGCTGGCTGAAGAGCCGCAACTCGCCCGCGTACTGCCGTTCCAGGCGGGCGACGGCCGCATCGGAGCCTTCCTGCAGGTCGCGCAGCAGGTCCTGGTCGGCGGCGCTGTGGGTGAATGTCTGGTTCGGTTCCGCCAACGGAGATTCCTGCTCGGGTGTCGTGGGGGCCAGGCGGATCGAAGCACGACCGAATCCCGCTTTGACAAGGACTTGCGCCCAGCCGGCATGATAACGCCTCGGCGGCGGGGGCGGGCCCGGAACTTTTTCCCCGCCGCCCCCCGCCCGCGACACCCGCTGATCCGTCTTCCTGGTACGGACCTCACGGTCCTCCGGAGAGAACCCAGGGCAGCGGCGTAAACCGCTGACCGGCGAACCAAGGAGACTGTCATGCTGCGTTCCCTGACCACATCCGACCGCTGGCTGCGACGAACCCTGGCCGCGGCGGCCCTGACCACCGTACCGCTGGCCGCGCTCGCCCAACCGACGCGGGTGGACGTTGATTTCGAGGTGGCGGTGCCGGACAACTCCATTCCGCGCGGCGACTACGGCGACGCGCCGGATGGCGAGCGGGCCGGCTACCAGTCGCCCTACCACGCCGTGATCGGCAACTTCCCGACCCGGCACGCCACCGCCAACAGCCGCTACGGCCAGCCCGGCGGACAGACCGCGTCCGCCAGTGATGCCTGGCTCGGCGCCGTCGTCAGCATCGAACGCGGGGCCCGCGACACGCTGGACCCGGACACGATCGAAAACCTCGTCGACGACGATCGCGATGACAGCCTCCGCTTCGGACCCTGCGTGCAGGGCGTGCCCGCGATCAACCCGACCACGCTCGACACGACCATCGGGGTCGATGTCACCGTCGCCGCCGGCGCCCCGAGCCAGACGCGCTACCTGAACGTCCTGATCGATCTGAACCACGACGGCGTCTGGGCCGATGCCGTCGGCCTGACCGAATGGGTCGCCGTCGACCTGCCCGTCAACGTCGCGCCCGGAACCACCCAGACCATCACGGTCGGGCCGTACATCAACCCGCTCGACCCGGTCGCCTCCTGGACCCGCATCACCCTGACCGACGCGCCGATCGCCGGCACCTTCCCCGACGACGGCAGCGGCTGGGACGGTTCCGGTCAGTTCGCCCAGGGCGAAATCGAAGACTACCTGCTCGACAACACCCTCGCCTGGGCCTACGCGTGGATGTACCAGTGGCAGTCGCAGACCGCCCTCGACTCCGAAATGGCACTCGCCCTCGCGATCGCCGATCCGCCGGACGCCGTCGCGATCGTCGGGATCGACACCAGCGCATCGGTCACCGCTCTCGCCGCCGCGCTCGCCGTCGCACAGGCCGACGCCAGTGCCGCCGCCGTCGCCCTCGCCTCGGCCGAAGCCTCCGCCGCCGCGGCCGCCATGGCCCGCGCCTCGGCCGAAGCCAGTGCCGGCGCCGTCGCCGCCGCCTGCATCTCCTGCCCGTGTGCGACCCTCTGTGCCGCGGCCGGTGCCGGCGCCACCGCCGCCGTCGATGCGGCCGTTCATGCCCAGGCCGCCGCGGACGCCGCCGTCGCCGCCGCCGTGACCGCCGAAGCCCATGCCAGCGCCCAGGCCGCCGCGCTCGCGATCGCCGTCGTCGACCTGAACGTCGAGGTCAGCGCCTTCGCGGCCGCTATCGCCAGCGCCCAGGCCGGGGCCGCCAGCTTCGCCTCGGCCTATGCCGACGCGTCGGCGTACGCGTTCGCCTATTCGAGTTCCTTCGCCGGCGCCATCGCCGCCACCTGCAGCGGCGACGCGAGCGCCTTCGCCACCGCGATGGCCGACGCCTATGCCGCCGCCTATGCCAGTGCCACCGCCAAGGCCGACGCCTGGGCCTTCGCGGCCGCCTCCGCCACCGCCTGGTCCGAGGCCCGCGTTTCGATCCAGATCATGACCCGCATCGCCGCCCTGTCGGCGACCTACACCAGTTCGTCGAGCTTTGCGGCCGCCTCGGCCCAGGCCTTCGCCGCCGCGGCCGCCGAAGCCGAAGCCTCGGCGGAAGCCGCCGCGCTCTCGATGTCCGAGGCCTTCGCGGTCGTGGTCGGCGCCTGTGGCGGCGACTGCTGCGACAACACCGGCGGCGCGACCACGCCGGGTGACCGTTACCGCGACGGTGCGGTCGTGACTCCGTCGGCCCGGGCCGGCGCCTCGGCCCGCATCACGCTGGTGCACTACGTCGCGACCGACCTGCAGATCACCGGCTTCACCTGGCAGGCGGTCGAAACGGATCCGGCTTCGTTCGGTGGTCTCGGCGACTACGCCATCTACGACACCGGCACGGTCCTCGGCGGGACCGCCAACCCGGGCAACGCGATGATGGCCGGGAACGATCTGCCGGTCAGCCGTACGCCGGTGCTCGATGACTGCGGCAACCCGGTCCTGGTGGCCGACGCTCCGCTGTTCGACTACCAGATGAACCTGCCGGCCCCGATCCCGACGCTGCCGGGCGAGGAACTGTACTTCGGCGTCCGCGGCGCGGGTGGTCCGACCTACGAGAGCGCCCTGGTCTCGGCCCACCGTGACCTGGAAACCCCGACGCTGGAGAGCTACTTCCTGGCTCCGCAGGACGGCTTCCCGAACGCCGTCCCGGTCGCGACCGTCACCAACTGCGACCACGACTACGTCGCGGCCCCGACCACCGGCTCGGAAGGCGGCACCGGAAGCGCCCTCCACGGTGACGACGGCCACGACGACCACGGGCACGCCACCCCGGCGGTCTCGCGCAAGGACGAGTTGAACCAGACCCGCCTGCTGCGATCGCTGGCGACCGGCACGAGCGGCGGCACGCAACGCTGATTCCGCCGACCACCTGAACGCCCCTTCGAGATCCTCCGTCCGCGCGCTTCGGCCCGCGGGCGGAGGATTCTTGCTGTTCGCCGCCGCCCGCAACTCCTGCGCATTCCCCGCGCCCGGTCACCGCCCGGCGAACCCTTATCGGTCGGCCGGAATCAGGCCCGGACAGGCAGCCCGCAACCTGTCGCGAGGTGGTCACGCCGGTCGCGAATCAAGCCGATAAACGGGGCAGCCCCGCTTCCAGGCCGGGGCCCGGGAGTGCTGGATGTTCGCGACGCAACGGTGGGGACTGCGGGGGCGCTCGATCGCGCTGTGCCTGGTGCTGATTCTCGGCGCAGTCCTGACGGTGGTCCTCGCGCTGAGCCTCCGGGCCCGCCACCAGGCGCTCCGCCACCTCGCGATGCACGCGGAAGTCTACGCGGCCGCCCTCGGGCACAACGCCGAACCGGCCGTCCTGACCCGCGACACGGCGGCCCTCGCCCGCGTGATCGAGTCCGCCGCCCAGGACCGCGAACTGAAGCAGGCCCAGATCCTCGGCCCGGAGGGCGACGAACTGGCGAAACTGCGCGAGGACAACAACTTCGCCAGTGACTTCGCCATCACCAACGCCTTGCCCGCGGCCCCGACCTACCGTTCGGTGGTCCGCCAGAGCGTCCGCCAGATGCTGGTCGTCACGCCCGTCTGGCAGCGCGTCAACGGCGGCCCGGCCGGCGGCGACCGGCTCGCGAGCGGGCCCGCCCTGCGCCGCAACGGGGCCGCCCCGATCGGCTACGTCGCCCTGACCTACAGCCTTCGCCCGATTCACAACGAACTGCGCCAGCAACTGTACGCGGCCGGCATGCTCGGCCTGCTGGTCATCGCCGCGGGCGTCGCGCTGACGCTCTTCCTGGTGGGCCACAGCCTGGGACCGCTGCACGAACTGGTCCGCACCTCGACCCTGATCGCCGGCGGCGAGCGCAACCGACGGGTCAGCGAACGCGGCGTCGGCGAGATCGGCGAGCTGGCCCGCTCGTTCAACACGATGGCCGCCTCGCTCGAGAACAGCTACAGCGAGATCGAAAAGAAGGTCGCCGCCCGGACCGTCGAGCTGAACGACAAGCGGATCGAACTCGAGCGCGAAGTCGCCGAGCGCCGCCAGATCGCCGAGGCCCTCCGCGATGCCAAGGAGGCCGCCGAAGCCGGCAGCCGGGCCAAGAGCGAGTTCCTCGCCAACATCAGCCACGAGATCCGCACGCCGATGAACGGGATCATCGGCATGACCGAACTGCTCGCCACGACCGACCTGACGACCGAACAGCGCGAATACCTGACCACCGCCCAGAGCTGTTCGAGCGCCCTGCTGGCCCTGCTGAACGACGTCCTCGACTTCTCCAAGATCGAGGCCGGCAAGATGGAGCTCGAGCTGACCGAGTTCTCGCTCGAAGTCCTGCTCGAAGGCGTCCTCGACCTCGTCGGCCAGGCCAGCGTCGACAAGAGCATCGGCCTGTACTGCGCGGTCGACCCGCAGGCCCCGCCGCAGGTGATCGGCGACGCCCTCCGCCTTCGCCAGATCCTCGCCAACCTGACCGGCAACGCCGTCAAGTTCACCGACCGCGGACATGTCCTGATCAGCGTCGCCGAGACCCGCCCGGGCATCTTCCGGTTCGCGGTCCAGGACACCGGCATCGGCATCGCGCTCGAACGCCAGCAGCAGATCTTCGAAAGCTTCACGCAGGCCGACGGGGCCACCACCCGCAAGTACGGTGGCACCGGACTCGGCCTGGCGATCAGCCGCCAGCTCGTCGACCTGATGGACGGCACCATCGGCGTCGACAGTCAACCCGACCGGGGCAGCACCTTCTGGTTCGAGGTCCCGCTCGAGTCCGTCGCCGGACATCAGCCGCTGGACGCCACCCTGCACGGCCGGACCATCGCCGTCGCCGTCCCCGAGTCCCCCGGACGCGATCTGCTCGCCGACGCCTGCCGGGCCTGGGGCGCCACGGTCCACGCGATCCCGGAACTGCCACCCGCCGACCGGATCGCCCAGGCCGACGCCGTCCTCGTCGATGCCCGGCTGATCGACCAGGCGGACCAGCTTCCGGATCTGCCGCAGCCGGTCGTGATCGGACACCCCGTCCGCAGCGTCGAGGCCGTCATCCTTCCGAAACCCTGGAAACCGTCCGCCCTGCGCAACACGCTGATCACGCTGCTCGGTGACCCCGCCCCGAGCGACGACGGCACCGCCGAACCCGCTCCGGCCGCCCCCGACCCGCAGCCCGCGCAGACGCCCCCGGCCCCGCGCGTGCTGCTCGTCGAAGACAACCCGATCAACCAGCAGGTCGCCCGCGGCATCCTCGATCGCATCGGCTGCGCGGTCGATGTCGCCGGCAACGGCCGCATCGCCCTGCAGCACCTGGCCGAGAACCGCTACGACCTGGTGCTGCTCGACATCCAGATGCCGGAGATGGACGGCTTCGAGACCATCCGCGCGATCCGCACCGACGCCGGACTCGCCGGCCTGCCCGTCATCGCCATGACCGCCCACGCCATGCTCGGCGATCGCGAAAAGTGCCTGGCGGCCGGGATGGACGACTACCTGACCAAGCCGTTCAGGCGGGACGAACTCGACCACATCGTGCGGCGCTGGTGGAAGCCGCCCGGGCCCGCGGACGATGCGCCACCGGCCGCCGAGGGCTTCGACCTCGAGCACGCCCTGGGGTTCCTCGGCGGCGACCAGGAACTGCTGCGCGAAGTGCTCGTCGCGTTCTTCGACAACGTGCCGGTCGCGCTCGCCCAGTTGGAAGAGGCCGCCCGACTGGCCGACGCGCATCGCCTGGCCACCGCGGCCGTGGCGTTCGGCGACGCGGCCGAGTACGTCGGCGCCCAGCAGGTCCGTGAGACGGCGGCCGCGATCGAGCGGCTCGCGCAGACGGGCAACCTCGCCGCGATCCCGACGCAGATCGACCAGCTCGCCGAGGCGGTCCGGCAGGTCCGCACCCTGGCCGGCGATCTGATCGGTGAAAGGCGGGATTCATGAGCCGGCCCGCGAAGATTCTCGTCGTCGATGACACCCAGGTGAACCGGGTGGTCCTCAATCGCTCGCTCGCCAAGGCGGGCTACCAGGTGATCGAGGCCGACAACGGCTACACGGCCGTTACGCTGGCCCGCAGCGAGCAGCCCGACCTGATCCTGCTCGACGTGATGATGCCCGACCGCGACGGCTTCGAAGCCTGCCAGGACCTCAAGAGCGATCCGGTCACCGCCCAGATTCCGGTCATCTTCGTGACCGCCGTCACCGAGGCCCGCCAGATCGTCAACGCCTTCGAACTGGGCGGACAGGACTACATCGCCAAACCGTTCAAGATGGCCGAGGTCCTCGCCCGCGTCGGGGTGCATCTGCGCCTGCGCGAGACCGAGTCCGAGCTGCGTGAGAAGAACCAGCAGCTTCAGGAACTCGCCTCCGAGATGACCCGTGTCAGCCGCATCGACGCCCTGACCCGCATCAACAACCGCCGCGCGTGGGTCGACCTGCTCGAACAGGAACACCAGCGCTACACCCGCGGCGGACGCCCGTACAGCATCTGCGTCCTGGACGTCGACTGCTTCAAGGCCTACAACGACTCGCTCGGCCACCCGGCCGGCGACCGCTGCCTGCGGGCCATCGCCCAGACGCTCGAAGCCACCTGCCGCCGCATTGACCACGTCGGGCGCTACGGCGGCGAGGAGTTCGTCGTCCTGATGCCCGAGACCAGCCCCGAAGCGGCCGGCCAGCTCGCCGAACGAATCCGCAAGGCGATCTGGAACCTGGCCATCCCGCACCCGGCCAGCACGGCCTCGACCCGGGTCACCGCCAGCATCGGCGTGGCCGGACTCAGCGACACCTGGGAGGAGACCCTGCGGCGGGCGGACGATGCGATGTACATCGCCAAGCGGGCCGGCCGAAACATGGTCTTCAGCGGCGAGAACCTGAACATCGCACCGCTGGAGAGCCCGCCCGCGTTCGACACGACCGGGGCCGAAACCCTCAGCGTGCTGGTCGTCGATCCGGATCCGACCATCCGGACCCTCTGCGGCGGCGCGCTTCGCCGCGGCGGCTTCGAGATCCAGGAAGCGATCGACGCCGCCTCCGCCAACGAGGTCATTCGCCAGACCGCCCCCGACGTGGTCCTGATGGAAGTCACCCTTCCCGACGGCAGCGGCATCGACCTCGCCCGCGAACTCCGCGACCAGTTCGGTCCCGATGGCGTGCCGATCGTGCTGATGAGCGCCCGCACGTCGGGCGACCACGTCCTGCAGGGGCTTGAAGCCGGCGCGGACGAGTTCATCGCCAAGCCGATTCACGCGGCCGAACTGGTCCTGCGAATCCGCTCGCTGACCCGGATGCGCCGCGAGCATCACGACCTGCTCAACGAGTACAGCCTGCGCGGCGACCAACTGCGCGTGCTTTCGCGACTGGTCGAGTTCTGCCGCTTCGTCGCCGCCTGCGAGGAACGCGCCGAGATCTTCCGCCTGACCGCCGAAGCCGCCGCCGACCTCGCCCGCTGTTCACGCGTTGCGGTCCTGCTGCCCGCCGACGGCGGCCGACACCTCGAAGTCACCACCAGCTACGGGCTCGACCCGCAGCAGGTGGCCGACATCCGGATTCCGTTCGGCGAGCCGATCGCCGGCGAGGTCTTCGTCACCGGCCGCCGCATGCTGGCCGACGACACCAGCCAGCACACCTACGACCTGCCGCTGCGGATCGCCGGACCGATGCTGGCCGTCCCGCTGTGCGTGCACGAAGGCCCGCTCGGCGTCCTGTGCCTCTCCGGGCGGGCCGGGCGCGACCTGTTCACCCAGGGTGAAGTCGAGTACATCGAACTGATCGCCCGACTGGCCGCGACGATCGCGGACGCCAACCACGATCAGCAGGCCCGGACGCGCGTCTCCGATGCGATCATGATCGCCCTCGCCCGACTGGCCGAGCACCGCGATGCCGACGCCGACCACCATGTCGACCGCGTCACGCACTACGCCGTGCTGCTGGCCGACCAGTTGCGGCGGACCGACAAGTTCCGCGAGCGCATCACCCCGGAATTCCGCGCTGCACTGCAGCGGGCCACCCCGCTGCACGACATCGGCAAGGTCGCGATCCCCGAGGCCATCCTGCTGCGCCCCGGCCAGCTCAACCCGGCCGAAATGCAGATCATGCAGACGCACGCCGCGATCGGCGCGAACACGATCCAGTCCCTGATCGACAACGTCCCCGGCGCCAGCTTCCTGCGGATGGCCGCCGACATCGCCCGCTACCACCACGAACGCTTCGACGGGTCGGGCTACCCGGCCGGACTGATCGGCGACGCGATTCCGCTGGCCGCCCGAATCGTCGCCGTCGCGGACATGTACGACGGCATGACCACCGCCAGGATCTACAAGGACCCGATCCCGCACGAGCAGGCCCTCGCGGAACTGCGGACCGCCGCCGGCGCCGCGCTCGATCCGGACATCGTCGCGGCACTGCTCGCGGTGGCCGACGACTTCGCCGCCGTCGCCCGCGACCCCGGGCGCAGCCTGCCGCCCGCGGCACACCCCGCGCCGCAGGCGGCTGACAACAACGAGGACTGAGCGGATCCGGGACCGGAGAGGCCGCGTGACGAGCGTGCGCCACCGCCATCGTGACCGGCGCTTCCTGAACGTCGGAGATCAACCTGGCTCTTGAAGGCCGTTGCTTTTTCACCCACAGGGCATCGCGTACACTCCCTGCCATGGCAGCAAGAATCATCGACGGCAAACAGGTCGCGGCCGACCTGCGCAACGAGGTCAGCAGCCGCCTGCTGCGCTATACGGTCAAGCACGGTCCGATCAAGCTCGTCGCGGTTCTGATCGGCAACGACCCGGCCAGCAAGATCTACGCCCAGTCGCAGCGCCGCCGCTGCCTGCAGGCCGGCGTGCAGCACGACCTGGTCGAGTTGTCCTCGTCGATCACGCAACCGGAACTGCTGGCCGAGATCGACCGCCTGAACGCCGACCCCAGCGTGACCGGCATCATGATCCAGTTGCCGCTGCCCCGCGAAATCGACGAGGCCGCCATCCAGTACCGGATCGACCCGTACAAGGACGTCGAGGGCGTCAACCCCGCCAACATCGGACTGCTGTTCTACGATCACGGCATCATCGCCCCCTGCACCGCCCTGGCCGTCCAGGAACTGATCCACCGCAGCGGCGTCACCGTCCGCGGCGCCGAAGCCGTCGTCGTCGGCCAGAGCGGCATCGTCGGCCGCCCGATCTCGATGTTCCTCGGCGCCCAGATGGCAACCGTCACAAGCTGCCACGTGGCCACCCGCGACCTGGCCGCCCACACCCGCGCGGCCGACATCCTGGTCGTCGCGGTCGGCAAGCCGCACCTGATCCCCGGCGACTGGATCAAGCCCGGCGCGGTCGTGATCGATGTCGGGATCAACTCGGTCCAGCAGCCCGGCCCGGACGGCAAACCGGTCCGGCGGACCGTCGGCGACGTGCACTTCGAATCCGCCCGCGAGATCGCCGGCGCCATCACCCCCGTCCCGGGCGGCGTCGGACCCGTCACCGTCGCCATGCTCCTCCGCAACACCGTCGAAGCCGCCTACAAGCAACTCAACCGCGAACTTTGAGCGACAGCAGGTAAGCAAGTCAGCAAGTGAGCAAGTGAGCAGGTAAGCAAGTGAGCAAGTAGGCAGGCAAGCAAGTCAGCAGGCAGGCGCAGAAAGGACCCGCGACGCGCTTCCTGTTCCCTGTTCCCTGTTCCCTGTTCCCTTCGCTTTCGCCTCAGCCCTCTTCCGCATAGCCGCAGTTCGGGCATTGCAGTCCGCGCGGGCCCGCGGCCAGCGGACAGGCGCAGATCACGCACGGGCGACCCGCGGGCGTGGTGACCTCCGGTACGCTGCCATTCGGCAGCGGCGCCGGCTCGTACAACTGCTGCTGGATCTCGTCCCACAACTGCTCGAACGCGGCCGCGGCCGGGCTGCGCCGCGCGTAGGACCCGATCGGCGCCCGATGCAGGCCCATCTTCTCCGCTTCGCTCGCGTACGGAATGTGCGTGTGCAAAAAGTCCGAACGCCGGGCCGCCAGACGCTCGAGCACGTCCCGGTGCAGGCGCTTGCGACGGTCCACCATCGACAGGAACGGCAGCACCCGCAGGTCACGCAGGTGCGGCCGCTCGTCCCGAAAGGCACTCAACTGGTTCAGCGTCCGCAGCGACAGCGTCGTCGGAATCAGCGGCACCAGCAGCGCATCCGCGGCCGCGAAGACGCTCTCGGAGACCAGCGAAATGCTCGGCGGACAGTCGAACAGCACGCAGTCGTAGCGCTTCGCCAGCGGCCGCAGCAGTTCCCGCAGCCGATCGCGGGGCGCATCGCCCTGCCCCAGGACGCGATCCATGTGCCGGTAGGAGAAGTCGGCCGGCAGCAGTTCCAGGTTGGGAAAGTCCGTCCCCCGGATCTGCCCGGCCAGGTCGGTCTTGCCCCGCACCAGGCGCTTGCCGCCACCCTCGATGTGAGCCGCCACGCGAAAGTAGAATGTCGCCGCACTCTGCGGATCCAGGTCCCAGACCAGGACCCGCGCGCCGCTCCGACTGGCCTCGTACGCCAGGTTCACCGTCGCCGTCGTCTTCCCGACGCCGCCTTTGATGTTGTAGACGGCCAGCGTTTTCATGAGTTCCCGGGCGGACGCCCCAGCGCGGCCAGCCGACGCCGCACCACCGGCCGGTCGAAGTCGCCGAAGTGCCGCTGAAACGCCGCCCGCACCGCGCGTTGTTCGTGCCGCAACCGCTCGATCATCTGCCCCATCGCCAGCAGCGTCCCGGCCGTTCCCGGCTGCTGCGAGAAGTGCCCGGCCCAGGTCCGGAAGTCCGCCTGCTGCACGGTCAGGTCGTTGAACCGTCCGAGGCAGTCCTGCAACTGCTTGAGCCCCGCCAGGGCCGGCTTGACCATCTGGCGCGGATACAGCGACTGGAACATCTCGATCGTGTAGCGCAGCTTCTTGCCGAGCTTCCGCAGATCGTGCACGGCTTCGTCCGGCGTCTCCGGACCGATCGCCCGCCCGTCCCGACGCATCCTGCGGTGCAGCTTGCGAATCCGCCGGGCCGCCAGGCGCCCGATCGGCTCACCCGCCCGCGGCGCAAGCGAGGCCGGCGGGTCCGCCTGGTTCAGCAGACGCCGCCACAGATCCAGCACTTCGGCGAATCGCCTGCTGCCCAGGTGCCGCACAAGTTTCTGACGCTCGCGCTCACGCTCGGTTACCAGCAGCGCCCCGACCGGGCGCATCGCCGCGAACAGTTCCGGCTCGTACGACGGCCAGACCTGCTCGAACTCGACCTGGTGCACGTCCAGGTCGCGGACCGGCGTCGTCACCGTCCCGACCCATCGCAACGCTTCGCCCAGGTGCTCGGCCAGGTGCGGGTGCAGCACGCCGCGGAACTGCCGCAGCGCCGAGCGACTGCGCCGCACCGCCGTCCGCAGGTCATGCAGAAACTCGATGTCGATGTCCTGGCGGGCACCGTCCAGGTTCGCCAGCACCTTCTCCAGCAGCAGGCCCAGCACCCGCCGGGCCGCCGCGCCCGCCGCCATCTGCGGATCCAGTTCGACCTGCAGCCGCGACTGGTAATCGCCCGGCTGCCGACCGGTCGCTCCAACCGCCAGGTAGAACAGGTCTTCCCCGGCCGGCGGCAGCGACAGTTCCTGCTCCAGCAGATCACGCACCCGCGCGACCGGCTCGGGATAGCCCGGCACCGGCTCGACCGCCAGGCGGTGCACCGGCCCGCCGGGCGTGTGCGCCACCTCGGTCCGAATCCGCGCCACCGTCTTCTGTTCGGAATTCTCGAGGGCGTAGGTGGTCTGCTCGCACCGCACACTCGCGGCCGGCAGCAGCGCCCGCGCGTCGATCAGCGCCAGCAACCGCTCACGCAAAGGCCCCGGACGCAGTTCGCGGGCGAAGCGCGGCACCGTGTTCGCGAAGGCCGCCTCCAGTCCGCCGTCGACCAGGCGCCGCCAGCGGACGGCACTGCTCGGGCCGGACGTGTCCTGCTCCAGCACCTGTCCCCGCCGATAAAGGCGCCAGTCGAAGGTGTCGAACCACGTCCGCTCGACCCGCTGGCGGCCACAGGCGCGCAGGTGACCGATCTCGCCCAGACGGGCGGCAAGCTGGTCCGGTTGCCCGGCCTCCAGTTGATATTCGAGCCGAGTCGACACCCGCGGTCCCCAATCCGTTACCCTATCGGCAGTTTCCCCATGCCCGGCGGAAGCGTCAACGCGGGATCCGAAAACCCCCGCCCAGGATTCGCCGACGCCCGGCTACCCCCCCCGGCAAAGAAACCCGAGCCGCGGCTTGACTTTCCCAGGCCATCCGAAAATAATGCCGTTTGTAACTGTTTCTGTAACGTCTCGGGGAGAGTCGCCGTGTCCGTCCGACAAATCGCCCAGGAAGCGGGGGTTTCGATCGCGACCGTCTCGCGCGTGCTCAACAACGATCCCGCCGTGCGGCCCGAGACGCGCGAGAAGGTTCTCGCGGTCGCCAACCGGACCGGCTACGTCCCGACCATGGGCCGGCGGGCCAAGAACCTGATCGGCTTCACGTACACCCAGGAGATGTCGCTCTCGCACCGCTTCGACGCCACGGTCCTCGAGGGCCTCGTCGGCGGCGCGGACGAAGCCGGCTTCGAAGTCCTGATCGTCAACATGCAGCGCGACAAGAAGCCGGAGGAAAGCTACTCGCAGTTCTTCATGCGGAAGGGACTCCGCGGCGTGATCCTGCGCACCAACCACCAGTCGCGCGACTCGTGCCTGGCGATCGCCAACGAGGGCTTCCCCCATGTCGTCCTGGCCGAACGCTTCCAGGATCAGCAGGTCAACTTCATCGAGAGCGACTCCTATCCCGACAGCGTCCGGGCCGTCGAGTACCTGATCTCGCTCGGGCACCGCGACATCGCCTTCGGCATGCACAACATTCCCGACCGCGACCACGCCGACCGACTTCAGGGCTACAAGGACGCCCTCGCCCGGCACGACCTGCCCGTCCGCGACGACCGACTGTTTGCCTATCCCTGGACGATGGCCGGCGGCGCGACCGTGATGGACATGATCATGTCGATGAGCGATCGCCCGACCGCGATCTACTTCGCCGACCCGATGCTCGCCGTCGGCGCCGTCAAGCGGGCCAACGAAACCGGCGTCCGCGTCCCCGAGCAGATCTCGATCGTCGGCTTCGATGACACCGACGTCCGCTTCAGCGTCCACCCGACCCTCACCGCCGTCTGCCAGGATGCGGCCACGCTCGGACTCGAAGCGGCCCGCTGGCTCACCCGCCGCCTGGCCAGCCAGGGCGAGAGCGACAGCAACCGCCTCCAGCGAACCATCCCGACGCACTTCGAGATCAACCAGTCCAGCGGACCGTTCTCCGCCGAAAACGCCGCCTGACCCGGCCATGTGCGGGCGCTATGCGGAATTCGCCTCGGCCGACGACCTGCAGCAGGTCTTCGATCTGGAAACCGCGCCCACCCTGCCGCCGCGTTACAACATCGCTCCGACGCAACCCGCCCCGGTCGTCCTGCTCGACCCGCGCGGCCGCCGCACGCTGACGCTGCTGCAATGGGGCCTGGTTCCGCACTGGGCCGAAGACACAAGCATGGCCGCGCGGATGATCAACGCCCGCAGCGAAACCGTGGCCGGAAAGCCCGCCTTTCGCGACGCGTTCCGTTACCGCCGCTGCATCGTGCCGTGCAGCGGCTTCTTTGAATGGCAGCGGACCGCCGGCGCGAAGGTCCCGCACTTCATCCGCCGACGCGATCGCCGCGTCTTCGGCCTGGCCGGACTGTGGGAATCCTGGCAGGCGCCGAACGGCACCGAGGTCCACACCTACACGATCCTGACGACCACGCCGAACGCCGAAGTCGCCCGCCTGCACGACCGGATGCCGGTCATCCTCGCCCCGGCCGACTTCGCCCGCTGGCTGGAACCCGACACGAGCCCGCAGTCCAGCCCCCACGACCTGCTCCGCCCGGCCGACGACGGCAGCCTCGAGGTCTTCCCCGTCGCGACCCGCGTCAACACAGTCGCCAACGACGACGCCACGCTGATCACCCGCCAGGACCCACCCCGCGACCCGCAGATGAAGTTGTTTTGAGGAAGGGAACAGGGAACAGGGAACAGGGAACAGGAAGAGCGTAACGAATCCTCGCCCGCGGCTGCATGCCTCCCCGCCTGTTGACTTGCTTACTTGGTTACTTGCTTACTTGCTTACTTGCTTACTCCCAAGATAGTGCAGCACCGCCCACACCTGGGTTCGGGAGAGTTCGTCGCGGTAGGCCGGCATCGCCCGGGCCGGCGGATCGTGGTCCGCCAGCATGGGTCCCTTCCCGTCGTAAACCGCGTCGAACCAGTGCGGCGGCACGCCGTCGTTCAGGTCGATGCTCAGCCGGGCGATCCCGCTGGTGAAGTCCTTGGCCGGATGGGCGGGGTCCTCTTCCGGGCCGCCGCCGCGGGCGTCGAACCCGTGGCAGCTCATGCAGTGTTCCGCGTAGACCGCAGCCCCCAGCGCGATCGCCGCCCGGTCGCCCCGTTCGAACGGATTGGATTGCAGCGCTTCGTCCCGCGCCTCGAACTCGGCCGGCGACACGCCTTCGCGCCGCGCATACCAGGCCAGGAACGCCGACCGCGTGCCGCCCTCGCCCTCGACGACGTGCGTGCGGTAGTCCGCCTCGGCCTCGTCCGTCAGCGCGATCTCGAGCGCCAACGGCCCCGCGCATCCCACCAGCCCCGCCACCGCCAGAAACACAAGAGCGCGTGTTCGATATCCCATCAGCTCATTCCCCTGCGAACAGCAAGGCGCGCGACCATACCGCGCCCCAAGAAGAAACGCCGGGGCGACCCATGCCACCCCGGCGTCCGAGTACCAGGCGGAAACCCCGCCCCGGGGAACAAAGCAACAGAAGCAAACCCTGTTCCCTGTTCCCTGTTCCCTGTTCCCTTTTCCTTCCTGCCTACCCCTTCTGCGTCTTCAGCAGGTCGCGGATGTCGGCCAGCAGTTCTTCCTGCGTCGGACCGGCCGGGGCTTCCGGCTCGGCTTCCTTCTCCGCTTCGAACCGCTTGCGGGCCGCGTTGATGCCCTTGATCAGCATGAAGACCGCGAAGGCGACGATCACGAAGTTGATGCCTTCGGTGATGAACGCACCGTACTGCATCTCGACCATTTCCTTGACGACGTTGCCTTCCGCGTCCTTCTCGCCCTGCTGCAGCACCAGCGAGTACTCACTGAAGTCCAGCCCGCCCATCAGCACGCCCAGTGGCGGCATCATCACCTTGCCGACCAGCGATTTGACCAGGCCGCCGAACGCACCACCGATGATGATGCCGACCGCCATGTCGATCATGTTGCCCTTCAGGGCGAATTCCTTGAATTCCTGAATCATTCCCATCACGCTCTCCTTCATCGTCCCAGTGGAACTGCTTGTTGGTTGGGTATTGCACGCTCTGCCGGCCGCGGATCCCGGCCGCGTCCCGCAGGCTAGTCGCCCGGTCGACCCGCGGCAAGGACCAGATGGGGTAGGAATCCGCCGCACCCGCGACTTTTGTGCCGGGCCGGACACGACCGGGCGCCCGGCGTCAGGTGCCCGCTCCGCCCTCGGGCCGGAACCGGGCACGATCACGCGAGTACTCGGTCTGGTAGAGCCCGTCGCGGTTCAGCACGCTGAAGAACGTGCGGAAGATCACCAGCAGGTCGGTCTTCAGCGAGATCCGCTCGACGTACCGGATGTCCCAGTCCAGCTTGTCTTCCAGCGGAATGCTCGCCCGCCCGTGAATCTGCGAGAACCCGGTCAGCCCCGGCCGCACCAGCAGGCGGTGGCGGTGCCGCGGGCACCACTCGGCGATCTGCTGGACGAACAGTGGCCGCGGGCCGACGACGGCCATCTGTCCCTGGATGACGTTGAACAGTTGCGGCAGTTCGTCGAGGCTGGTTTCGCGCAGGCGGTTGCCGAGCGCGGTGATCCGCGGGTCCTGCCCGCTCTCGGGAGAGTCGCCGTAGGGGTCGGCGTCGGTCCGCATCGTGCGGAACTTGAAGAAGCGGAAGCCGCGTCCGAACTGCCCGGCCCGCTCCTGCGAGAACAGCGCCGGCCCGGGACTGTCGCGGCGGACCAGCAGTGCCAGCACACCCATCAGCGGCCCGAATGCGGCCAGTGCCAGCAGCGCCAGGTAGGTATCGATCGCGGCCTTCAGCCACAGGTAGCTTGGCCGGGCGGCGATGCGGACGGTCGGCGGCTGCGGAATCCAGTTCGGCATGGTCCGCAGAGCTTAGCAGAAACGCCGCCCGCCCGGCACTCACCCCGCCCACGGGCCGGCAGGCCCCGATTTTTACCGGCCCCGCCGCCCGCCCCCTTGCCAAGCCCAGGCCGTTGGGGTACAAAATCGTGTTCCCGACGCGGGTGTAGCTCAGTGGTAGAGCGTCACGTTGCCAACGTGAATGTCGTCGGTTCGAATCCGATCACCCGCTTTTGAAGTGAGCCCCGCAAGTCCCTGTTCAAGCGCGCCCGCCATCAGCCCGCCCGGGCAAGCTCGTCCACCACGATCCGCGCCAGTTCCAGCGTGACCCGGTCCAGCGGAACGCCCATGACCCGCACGTCGTCCGTGTTCATCTGCAGCGCCGCCGCGATGCGGTGATCCGGGAAGTAACTGACCGTCGCCCCGTAGCCCGTCATCACGCCGTCGTGACCCAACGCCGGCCCCAGGTCCGTCGACGACACCATCACCCCCAGCCCGTAACGCTTGTTCGGCCCCAGCTTGGCCGGCACCGCGTCCAGCATCGAGGACAGGTAGTCGCCCTCCATCGCCCGGCCGCTGTACAGCAGGTGCGCCCAGCGGGCCAGATCGCCCGCGCTGCTCGCGTATCCGCCCCCGCACCACTCGAACTGCGGGTTGTAGAAAAACACCCCGTCGGCCAGCGTCCGCGCCGGAACCTGCGCCGTTTTGAACAGCACGATGTGCCCCTGCACCAGCCCCGGGATCCGCCGCGAATCTGACGGTACCGTCTCCCGCAGCCCCAGCGGCGCCAGGAATTCCTCCCGCACGTAGTCGTAGAACGTCCGGCCGGTCACCTTCTCGATGATCATCCCCAGCACGATGTAGTTCGTGTCCGCGTACGCCCAGTCGCTTCCGGCCGGGAACAGCGGCTCGTCGTCGAAGACGTACGCCAGCAGTTCCCGCGGCCGCCAGACCCGGTCCGGTTCGGCGTAGCAGTCACGGAAGAAACTCGGCTTGAAGACGTGTCGCGCGATGCCGCTCTGGTGCCGCAGCAGGTGCCTGAGCGTCATCGTTTCGGCGTTCGGAATCCGCCTGAACCAGTCCTCGTCCGCGAGGTACCGGATCGCCTTCTGATCCCAGTCCAGCCTGCCGGCCAGCATCAGCTTGTGCGCCGCGGCCGACACGTAGGTCTTGCCGACACTGCCCGACAACATCCGATCGCCGGCCGCCATCGGCCGCTTCCGGTCCAGGTCGGCCAGCCCGATCGGAAACGACAGCACCTGCGCATCCGGCAGCACCACCGCCCCGACGCATCCGGGGAACTTCCGCTCCGCATGCAACCCGGCCAGGTACGCGCGACAGCGCTCCGTGATCCGGGCCCGCGCAGCGCCCGAGATCGCCACGGGCTGCGACGCCGCCACCTCCTGCGGATTCGCATCCGCCGCCTCGGCCCGAGCCAGGAACACAAGCAGCACCAGCGATAGGACCATGCGATCGTGTCTCATGGCCACATGTTGGAAAGCCCCCCGGGGCCTGTCAACGCCGGGGTCGTGCTGGAAACCCGTCCGTGCGGGTCCCTACAATCGACGGGCCCGCAGTCCCGTCTGCCTCCCGCCCGCCGATCGGAACGCTGCATCCGGCGAAACCGGAAGAAAACGAGAAATTCCTGTCGGGCGCCGCCTGGCGATTACGCGGAGTCCATGATGCTCTATCGACCCGGAAAACTCGGACCACTCGTCGCGATCCTGGCGTGGGCGGTCTGCGCCGCCGCTTCGGCCGCCCCCGAACTGCTGGTCACCAGCTTCGGCACCGACCGGGTCGGACGCTACGACGTCGACTCCGGCGCCTTCCTCGGCCGGCTGACCGGGCGCGGGCTTGACGCTCCGCTGGCCACCCGCGTCGGGCCCGACGGAATGATCTACGTCGCCAACGAGGGCACCAGCGAGATCCTCCGCTACGACCCGCAGACGCTCACCTTCCAGGATGTCTTCGTGACGGCCGGCGATGGCGGGCTGGACGCCCCGACCGGGATGACCTGGGGCCCGGACGGCGACCTGTACGTGCCGAGCTTCAACACCAACACGGTGCTGCAGTACGACGGGCAGACTGGCGCGTTCGTCGGCGAGTTCGTCGGATCGAGCGACCTGCTCGGGCCGGACAACGGCACGATCTTCGGCCCCGATGGCAACCTGTATGTGCCAAGCTATTTCAACAACCGGGTGCGTCGCTACGACGGCACGACCGGCGCGTTCCTCGACGAGTGGACCGTCCAGCGTCCGCGCGTGCTGGTCTTCGGGCCGGACAACACCCTGCACGTCACCAGCGAGACCCGCAACACGGTCATCCGCATCAACACCGACACGGGCGAACGACTCGAGCGCCTCTTCGAACCCGGCACCGGCGGCGTCGACACGCCGATCGGACTCGCCCGCGGGCCCGACGATCTCTGGTACGTCTCGTCCGCCGGAACCGACGCGGTCCTCCGCTACGACGCGGACGGCAACTTCGTCGACACGTTCCTCGACGGCGCCTCCGACGGCCGCATCGATGTTCCGGTCTTCCTGACCTTCATCCCCGAACCCGCCACCCTGCTGAGCCTGCTGCCCGGCGCCCTCCTGCTGCTGGCCGGCCGCCGCGGCGTGGTGGCCACGCGGTGCGGCGGCGACCCCCGAAGTTCCCGCGGCTGATGCGGATCGCGGCCGGCCGCGTCGATGACGCACCCCGCCGGCCCGCGAACGGCGTCACGCAAGTGAAGACGCGAAGACGTGAACGAGGGAAAGGGTGAAGAGGGAAACCCGCCCGGGCGTCGGCCGTTTTCACCCCGGCACGCATTCACCTTTTCAGCGGCGCGGCCTAGCCGATCAGCGCCGCCGTCGTTCGATCGTGCACCGTGTTCGCCCGGACGGTCTCATCCAGCGCATCGATCACGTGCGGGCAGTCGAAACTCGGATCGCGCCGCAGGTTCTGCAGCGCCTGCTCCGGGCTCTCCAGCACTTCGCCGTCGGTCCCGCGCGTCAGGCGGTCGAACTGTCGCGCCACCCGGATGATCTGCGCGCCGGTCGGGATCGGCGTGTGATGCGTCGACGTCCCCTCCAGCACGTCGGCCACCGCATCGTCCTGGCTGACCAGCAGCGGCAAGGCCCCTTCCAGAACCTCACCCAGCGAGAACACCAGGTCCGACCCCATGAACGTGTATCCCTGCAGACGCGGATCACCCTCCAGCGATCCGACCGCCCGCGAAATCACCTTCGTCGAAATCTCCAGGTTCGCCAGGTCCTGCAGCAAAGCCGCCACCCGCACGTGGTCGACGTCCTTGGCCGGCAGCCCCATCTGCTCGGCCACCTGCGTGCTCAACTCCGCCACCCGCCCCGTCCGCGTGTCCAGCCCGGGATGATTGCCCCGGACATACGTCGACAGCACCTCGGCCACACCGACGTAGGCCCGCTGCAGTTCCTGCAGGTTCTCGGCCCGCTCGTCGCACAGCGTGCCCGTCAGGATCGCCGCCAGCCCCAGCACGCTCGACCAGACCGCCAGCACCAGCGTCGTGATCACCGGATCGGTCAGCCCCAGCGATGCCGCCGAGGCCGGCAGCAGGAACGTCGCGATCGTCACGCACACGGCACTGAACAGCGCCAGCACCCCCGAACTGAAACGGCCGCTGTAGTACCCCGACAGCACGATCGGCAGAAAGAACAGGTGCAGCGTCACCACCCGGAAGGGCCCCATCGCGAAGTACAACGCGGCCATCGCGCCGGTCACCAGGATCAGCATCAGCTCGAATACGTTGCGTCGGTTCTTCAGACTGAAGTCCATCGTGCGTCCTCGTTCAGATCCCGGCCGGCGTTCGCGCCGCCGCCTGGTCACGCTCGTCCTTCTCCCGGCCCGCGGCCGGACACGCCTGCCCACCCTGCCCGGCCTCGGCCGCCGCGTGGCGGGCCTCCTCCGCAGCGTAGGAGTCCTTCACTTCGGCGAACTTGCGGTGAATCGCCTCGAACACATCCACCAGGCGCGGGTCGAAGCGCGTCCCGCGTCCCTCGCGAATGATCCGGACGCAGCGCTCGTGCGCGTAGGCGCCCTTGTAGTCACGGCGGGCCGAGAGCGCGTCGTAGACATCCGCGATCGACGTGATCCGGGCCGACAGCGGGATCTGTTCCTCGCGCAGCCCGCGCGGATACCCGCGCCCGTCCCAGCGTTCGTGATGAGCCGCCGCGATCTCGCGCGCCATCCGCAGGAACGATGAATCGCCCACCCGGTTGGCGATCTTCCCGAGGCACTCGTCCGCGATCATCGCGTGCTTCTGCATGATCGCGTACTCCCCTTCCGTCAGCGGCCCCGGCTTGCTCAGGATCGCGTCGCAGATCCCGACCTTGCCGATGTCGTGCAGCACCGAACTCGGCCCGATCAGCCGCACGAAACCCGGCGAAATCTCGCCCGCGAAATCCGGATGCTCGCGGGCCGCCTCGGCCAGGATCGTCACGTAGGCCGTGATCCGCTCGAGGTGGTAGCCGGTCTGCGGGTCGCGCGACTCCGCCAGCTTCGCCAGCGCGAAGATGATCCCGTCCCGCGTCCGTACCAGTTGCTGCGTATGCTTCAGCACCTCCGAGGTGTTCTCACCCCGCTCCCGCTCAATCGACGCGAAGTACGGCCCCCACGTCAGCACCGACGCCAGGAACAGCATCCCCGTCACCAGCGCGACAATGCAGACACCCTGCAGCAGCATGCCCGGCACCGAAACGCCCGACACCGCCAGGTTCACCTCGCGCACCAGCAACGCCCGACCCTTCCCGTCCGACAACGGCCACGAGATCGCGAACAGGCCACGCCCGTCCTCGACCCGTTGCGCCACCTGCCCCGCCAGTTGAAAACGATCGTCATCGCCCAGCGACACCCACGGCCCCTTCGCGAGGGCCGCCAGCCCACGCTCGGCAACCACCCCCGCCTGCCCGCACGCGCTCGCGGGCCGCCCGTCCGCCGCGATCGTCAGCACCTGCCAGCCCGCCGGCAACGCCTCGCAGAACCGCGCCCCGATGTCCTCGGGAGCCAGCGTCGTCGACCCCGCCGGACACTCGACGGCCGCCAGCGCCGCGACGATCTCGCTCTCCGTCAGCGCTGCCGTCTGAAGAACCGCCCCACCCCGGACCTGCTGCTGCACCCCCGCTCCGAACACCAGCAGCGCCAGCCCGATGCAGACCGCCTGCAGCGCCGCCATCAGACCCAGCCACGTCCCGATTCGCACCGGTCCGCTCTCGGACCGGCCACCGGGGACCGCTCGGCTCGAGCCTGTCGGTTGATAGCGCGGCAAGACCCTGTCTCCCACAACGAGAACCCGCACAACCCGCGCCCGAGGCACGCGTTGCGGCCTTGTGGTATCGGCTCACCGTCTTCCGTACTTCGCGTGATAACGAAGCGCAGATCCTGCGGCCCGCGAAACCGCCCCACGCCCGCACAACCGGCCCGGCCCGGCCTCCACCCACCCGGCCGGCCGCAGCCGACCGTCCGAGAACCCCGCGGAACGGCTTCTGGATACGCTTCGGAAAACAAACAGCAATCGGTGTGTGAGACTAAGGAAAAACGCAACACAAACCTACAGACGCGGCCGCTGGCAGACTTGTTGGTTTGCTTCGCAGGGGCGCCCCCGAGAACCGCGCCGCGTCACCGCGAACGCGACCCGGACCGGCCGGAAGAGCGCGCGCCGCAGTCTCTTTCAGCGCGGAACCGCCGCCGAGCCAGCCAGCAGACCGCCGTCGATCGTGAACTCCGCACCGGTCACGTAGCCCGCTTCGTCCGAGGCCAGCAGCACCGCGACGGCGGCCACCTCCTCCGGCGTCCCGAACCGCTTCTGCGGCGTTTCGGCCACCAGCGCTTCCATCCGCGCCGGCCGGTCGGGACCGTCCCCCAGCAGCGGCTCCCACATCGGCGTCAGGATCGCACCCGGGTGGATCGAGTTGCAGCGAATGTCCCACCCCTGCATCGCGCAGTACAACGCCACCGTCTTGGTATGATTCCGCACGGCCGCCTTGCTCGAAGCGTACGCGGCCGCCCCCGGAATGCCGACCATTCCCGAGCGCGACGAAATGTTGATGATCGCCCCCGCCTTCCGTGCCTTCATCGCCCCGATGGCGTACCGGCAGCCCAGGAACGTCCCGTCCAGGTTGACCGCGTGCACCGCCCGCCAGGACGCCAGCGAAGCCCCCTCGGGATCGTGCGGCCCGGCCCCCTCCTCGAACCCCGTGATCCCCGCGTTGTTGACCAGCACGTCCACGGCCGGGAATTCCGCCGCGGCCGCCGCCCAGTCCTCTTCGCACGCCACGTCCAGTTTCAGGAAGGCACTGCCCAGGTCGGCGGCCGTCCGCCGCCCGCGGCTGACGTCGATGTCGGTGATGATGACCTCGCCGCCTTCGCGAACGAATGCCCGCGCGATCGCCGCTCCGATCCCCCGCGCCGCGCCGGTGACCAGGCACCGCTTCCCCGCCAGACGTGCCATCAACAGACTCCTTCGCAGCCGCCGGCCGGGCTTCCCCGACGCTCGCTTCCTACAGTTTCCACCGAACGCGAATGTTGCCTTGCCGCCCGGTTGTGCGCCTCTTGTTGTCTATGAATTCCCGGGCATCCGCATCAGCATCCGCGTCCGCATCGAACCCCGTGCATCCGCCCGACACCGCCGCCCCCGACCCGCCCGGCGGCCGCGGCCCGCGGATCGCCGCTGACCGGCAGCGACGCGCCGAGCGCCTTCCGGCCTTCAACTCTACCGTTACCCCCGAGAGCCGCAACAGGCGTGGAACAGGGCTCCGCTCCCTCGCGCCCCGGTTCGCTCCGGAAGCCGCCGGTCCGATTTCGCCGCCCGTTTATAACTCCACGGTGCTGGTCGAGCCCGGCGTTTTCGCGATGATGCACCTCTCGCGCACGGCGCGACCGAAGGAGAGACGGCATGGTGTTACGGGTGTCCGACGCCCACAAGTCCTACGGCGGCACGCCCGCCCTGCAGGGCGCGTCCTGGAGCGTCCAGCGCGGCGAGTGGCTCGCCCTGCTCGGACCGAACGGCGCCGGGAAGACCACCAGCGTCCGCGCCGTCGCCGGCCGCGTTCGACTCGACCGCGGATCCGTCGAACTGCTCGGCCGGGACCTGCAGGGCCCCGGTGCGGCCGACGCCCGCCGGAAGCTCGGCGTCGTCCCCCAGAACCTGGCCGTCTACCCCGACCTGACCGCCCGCGAGAACCTGCTCGCCTTCGGACAGCACAACGGCCTGACCGGCCGGCCACTGCATACCCGCGTCGACTGGGCGCTCGAATGGACCGGCCTGGCCGACCGGGCCGGCGAACTGGTCCAGGGCTACAGCGGCGGCATGCAGCGGCGCCTGAACCTCGCCTGCGGCGTCCTGCACGAGCCCGAAGTGATCCTGCTCGACGAACCAACCGTCGGCGTCGATCCCCAGAGCCGCGAACGGATCTGGGAGATGCTCGCCGGACTGCAGCGCGACGGGGCCTCCCTCGTGCTGACCACGCATCAACTCGACGAAGCCCAGAGCGTCTGCGATCGCATCGTCATCATCGACCACGGCCGCGACATCGCCAGCGGCACCCTCGCCGAACTGATCCGCGACACCGTCGGCCCGGCCCGCACCGTCCGCCTGACGCTCGACCGGCCACCGGACGATCCCGACCGCCTGGCCGGCGTGACCTGTGAGGGACGAACCGTGCACAGCACGCTCGACAACGTCGCCGACGAACTCCAGGACCTGCTCGCCCGCGTGGCCGCCAGCGGCGCGACGGTCGCCGACCTGCACGTCGAGGCCCCGACCCTGCACGCGGTCTTTCTGCACCTGACCGGAAGGGAGCTGCGCGAATGATGCGGACGATCCTGTGGGTCAACTGGCTGCGACTGAAGCGCGATCGCGTCGCGCTCGGACTGACATTCGTGCTGCCGATCATCTTCTTCTCGATCTTCGCGATGATCTTCGGCGGCATGGGCCGCGGGGGAGGCAGCGGTCCCGGACCCGCCCGCCGCACGCGGGTCGCGGTCGTCGACGAGGACCGCACCGACATCAGCCGCCGCATGATCCAGGCACTCGCCGCCCAGGAGTCCCTCGAGATCCGCACCCGCGCCCTGCAGATCGAGGGACAGCCCCCGGCCGAACCCTACACCGTTGAAGAGGCCCGCCAACTCGTCCGCACCCAGACCCGCTACCCGGTCGCGGTCGTCATCCCCGAAGGCTTCGGCGACTCGTTCGCCAACTTCGCCGCGCCGGGCGAGCCGATCACACTGCTCTACGACACCGCCAATCCGATCGCCTACCAGATGGTGGCCGGCCTGCTGCAGGCCGCCGCCATGCAGGCCGCCCCCGACATCCTGCTCGAACGCGGCGTCGGCACCCTCGAAGCGTTCGGCGGACTGCTGACCGACGCCCAGAAAGGCGTCATCGACCGGCTCAAGACCATGCTCGTGCCAACCCCCGGAACCAACGGCCCCGACGGCAATGGCGACGACGAGAGCATCTTCGGCGGCGTGACCGGCCTGGTGCGGGTCGACACGGTCGACGTCCGCGCCGACGAAGCCGGCGGAGACGAGCAGGGTCCCCAGCGGAGCCTGGTGGCCTATTACGCGGCCGGGATCGGCGTGATGTTCCTGCTGTTCTCGATGACCGGTGCGGGCGGGTCGCTGCTGGACGAGGAGGAGCGCGGAACGCTGGACCGCGTGCTGTCGTCGGACATCTCGATGACCCGACTGCTGCTCGGCAACTGGATCTTCTTCGCCGTCGTCGGCATGCTGCAGATCGGCATCATGTTCGTCTGGGGGGCGGCCGTCTTCGGCCTGGCACTCTGGCAACCGAACCAGTTGAGCGGCAGCATTCTGATGACCGTCGTCACGGCCCTGTCCGCCTCCGCCTTCGGCATCGTACTGGCGACACTGTGCACCAGCCGCGCCCAACTGGGCGGCCTCTCGACGATCATCATCCTGATCATGTCCGCCCTCGGCGGCAGCATGGTGCCACGGTTCGTCATGCCGGCCTTCATGGACACGACCGCCAGGTTCACCTTCAACGGCTGGGCGCTGGACGGCTACCTGAAGGTCTTCTGGTACAACGACCCCGACGCGGGCGTGCTCCGCTCCCTGGCCGCCCTGGCCCCCGAAGTCGGCGTGCTGCTGGCCATGACAGTCGTCTTCCTGCTCGCCGCCCGAGCCTTCGCCCGCCGCTGGGAAACAGCCTGAGCGCCCGGAGGCCCGCCGGCCCGGCCGGATCTCGCCGTCGTGCTTGCTTGCTGATTTGCTGACTTGCTGACTTGCTTACTGGATTCCAGCCAGCATCTGCCGATGCAGCAGCCGATGGAACAGGTGTTCGCCGGCCTCGCGGCGGACGGACAGGCGGCCGGTCTCGTAGGCTCGGCTGTGCAGGCCGCGCTGCACGCTCTCGCAGACGCCGATGTCTTCTTCCTGCACGCGGTTGGCAATCGCCACGCTGCGGGCGTTGTGATCCGCGTCGCTGTCCGGCGCGAAGTAGAAATCAAACACCACCCGGCAGCGATCGATCCCCAGCGGCACCACCAGGTTCGTGTCCAGGTAGCCCTCGTACCAGTTCAGCATCAGGTTCGGATACAGCCAGTAGTAGAACGCCATGTCGCCGCCCCGCACCGCGGCCGTCTCGTCCTCGCCCCCGGACGTGTCCATCGGACTGGACTGCAGGCAGTACGTCTCGAAGTTCTCGATCCGGTACTGCCGGTAGTCCAGCACGCTGCCGAGCCCCTCGTGAATGTGCGGCACGTGGTACCCGCCGTCCAGGTAGTTGTCGACGAACACCTTCCAGTTGCAGGCCAGCTCATACTCCCGCCGGGCAAAGAACCGCAGGCCGCCGACGCCCCGCGCGGCCACGTGGGCCGCCATCCCGCCCAGGTGCGACAGCAACCCCGGCGCGGCCGGATCAAGATTGACGAAGACGAACTGTTCCCAGGTCTCGGTCCGCACCGGCAGCAGGCCGTTGTCGGCGGCCGCGAAGTCCTCGACCTCTTTGAACTCCGGCGCCGCCCGCAGGCCGCCGTCCAGGTCGTAGGTCCAGCCGTGGTACGGACACCGCAACCGCTGCGCGCAGCCCTCAGGCTCGGTCATCACCGCGGCCGCGTGATGCCGGCAGACGTTGAAGAAGCCGCGAATGACATCGTCCGTCCCGCGAACGATGACGAGCGGTTCGCCGGCGACATCGACGGTGACGTAGGCCCCGGGTCGCGCAAGCTGATCCAGGCGGGCGACCAGTTGCCAGGTCCCCCCCAGCACCACCCGCCGTTCGAGCGCCTCGAACGCCGGATCGGTATACCAGCCGCTCGGAATCGTCTCGGCCCGGGCCAGCGGGCGATCGGGATCATACGCAGTAATCAGGTCTCGCAGCGACACGGCAGTCTCGCAGAACAGGCTCACCCGGAGTATGGGCAGGACCGCGGAAGGGAGCAAGGGAGCCAGGGAGCGAGGGAGCGAGGATTCAGGCAGCTACGTTCTTGCTCACTTGCTTACTTGGCTCACTCCTGCTGCCCTTCGTCGTCGATGAACAGCGTCCCGGTCGCCAGGCGATAGTCCAGCAGCCGCGACCAGCGTTCGGTCTTCGCGCTGTTGAGCGAATTCTGGGCCGCGATCAGGTCGTTCTCGGCCTCGATCAGGTCACGGTTGCTGATGTCGCCTTCTTCCGACTGCAACCGGGCGAACTCGGCCCGCTTCTCGGCCACCGCCAGGTTCTTCTCCTGGATCGCCACCAGGTTCTCCTGCAGACGAATCTGGTTGATCGCCTGCCGAACGTCGACCCGCACCCGCTCCAGCACATCGACGTGCTGCCGGCGCACGCGTTTCAGATCGACCAGCGACGACCGGAACTGTGTCCGCTCGCGAAAGCGGTCATTCATCGCCAGGACGATCTCGGTCCGCCACTCGGTTCGCGCGATCTCGAAGTCGCCTGCATTGAAGCTCTCGGCGTCCGTGCCGAACAGCACGGTGCTGGTCCAGTCCAGGTCCGGCAGCAGCGCGTTGCGACTGTTGGCCACCCCCCGCCGGGCATCCCCGATCCGGTCCAGCGCCGTCAGCACGTCCAGGCGGTAGCGCTCCGCCACCTCCAGCGAGGCCCGCTCGTCATCGGCCGCGGCCGCCCGCAGCAGCAGCGGGTACTTGCCGGCCAGGATCTCGGCCTCGAGTTCCTCGATCGTCTGGAAGTCGTCCAGTCCGATCTGCTCGTTGACCGGCATCCCGATCAGCAGCTTGAAGCGGTCGGTCGCGAAGCGGAACGACTCGCGCAGTTGCGCCAGACGGTTGATTTCCTGCAGCAGGCGCTGCTCGGCCCGCCGCGTGTCCAGCGGCGTGCCCTCTCCGGCCTGCTCGAGCGCCTCGGCCTGCGCGTAGTCACTGATCGCCCGCTGCACGCTGGTCTCGGCGTCCAGGACCGCCTGCTTGCTGCGGAGCAGGTCGAAGTAGTCGGCCGCCACCAGCGTCAACTGCTCGCGCCGGAAGCGCTCGAAGGCCCGCACGGCGTAGGTCAGGTCGCGTTCGACCTGGATCAGCGCCTCGCGGGCCACCCGCCCGGCCCCGCGCAGGAACGGGATGTCCAGGCCCAGTTCGATCGAACTGTCCTCACGGGCCGTGATGCTTTTCTTGACGTCGCGGATCAGCGTGCTGACCGCCCGGGCGGTGAACGACCCGCCATAGGGCAGCCGCTGCGCGACCGACAGGTCGGCCACGAAACGGGTCGCCTGGTCGAAGTCGGTAATCTCGCCGAAGTTGCCGTAGACGCTCCGCAGTTCGGCCGCGAACTGCGGGGTCCACAGGTGCCGCTCGAGCAGCACGGCCAGGGTGACCAGGTAGAGGTCTTCCTTGGCGGTCTGGTAGGCCCGCCGGTTCCGCAGTGCGTAGCGGACGGCCCGCGTCAGGGTGAACGGCTCGTCCTGGAAGCGTTGCGCCGGCCGGGTGGTCGGCTGGCTGGCGGCGGCGGTGGCCTGTTTGAGGATGTCGACTTCCGGGGTTTGCTGTTCGGCGTCACCGGGCTCGTACCCGGGCGGCAGCACCTCGGGGCGTGGGCTGGGGGCGTACAGGTAGGACTCCGGCGTGGTGCCGGCGCGGTCGGTTTCGAGCGGGACCCGCGCGTGGCTGAGGTCCGCGATCGCCTCCATCTGCCGCTTCTGGATCGCGCTGTCGAGCCGCCGGTCGATGACGGCATTCGGCAGACACCCGGCCAGCAGCGTCAGCGAGAGCGTGGCAAACAGAATCCGAAACAAAGCGTCGCGTCCTTTCTGGCGGAACGGGAATCATAGGGCCAACCGCCGGCAGGGAACAGGGATCGCCACGGACGCAGCGAGAACAAGCGAACCCGGGAGCGAGCGAACCGGGAGCGAGCGAACCGGGAGCGAGCGAACCGGGAGCGAGCGGGAAGCGATGAGGCCGGAGGTCGGGTGCCCCGCCCTTGAGCGAGCGCAGCGAGCGGCAGGGTGGGGGACTGCACGGAGTTGCGGCGGCGGTGCAACGCCCGGCCGCCGTGCCTGGCGCGTGATCGACTCCGAACTGTCCCGGGGGCCCGCGACGCCACCGCTTCCAGGTCGCAAGTGTCGCCGGGTGCGTCACCGGCCCCGAGCCTCCCGGGTCGCGAGTGTCGTACGGTGCGTCATCAACGCCCCCCCCGGGTCGCGAGCGTAGTAGGGTGCGTCATCGACGCGGCAGACCGCGATTCCGTCGAAGCGGACGCATCAGGCGTCGATGCCGCACCGCTTGGCTCACCCTCCAGCAGGAAACAAGGGAGCCAGGGAGCGAGGGCGCAAGGAGCGAGGAGCCCGGCGCGAGCGAGGCGCCGGGACTTCCGGCAATCGGACTCACACGCCCGACGGACGGATTGCCACGACGCGCGCCCCCCCTCACCGAACGAAGGCGCCCCGCGACCGACAGAGGCGCCCCACGACGAACGAAGTTGCCACGCGACGGACGGAGTTGCCACGCGGTGCGGCATCGACACCTGGGTCCGCCGCGCCGCACAAATCGCGGGCTCCCGTGTCGATGACGCACCCTACGGTTGCACGTTCATTCGCGCCCAGGTTCGGCCCCTGGCGCGTCTCGTTCGCGCCCCGTGCTCAGCCCGGCAAAAACTGTCCCGGGGGCCCGCGACGCCACCGCTTCCCGGTCGCAACTGTCGCCGGGTGCGTCACCGGCCCCGAGCCTCCCGGGTCGCCAGTGTCGTACGGTGCGTCATCAACGCCCCCCCGGGTCGCGAGCGTCGTAGGGTGCGTCATCGACGCGGCAGACCGCGATTCCGTCAAAGCGGACGCAGCAGGCGTCGATGCCGCACCGCTTGGCTCACACGAAAGCAGGGAGCAAGGGAGCCAGGGAGCGAGGGAGCTAGGGAGCGAGGGAGCTAGGGAGCGAGGGGCCCGGCGCGAGCGAGGCGCCGGGACCTCCGGCAATCGGTCTTGGACGCCCGACGGACGGATGGCCACGACGCGCGAACCCCCATCACCGAACGAAGGTGCCCCGCGACGGACGAAGGCGCCCCGCGACGGACAAAGCTGCCACGCGGTGCGGCATCGACACCTGGGTCCGCCGCGCCGCACAAATCGCGGGCTCCCGTGTCGATGACGCACCCTACGGTTGCACGTTCATTCGCAATCGCACTCGGCCAACGGCCCGTTTCATTCGCGACCGCACCCGCCCCTCGACAGGCGACACGCGGTGCCGGCTTCGACCCCCGGCGCCTCCGCGCCGAATACCGGTTCTTGCCAAACGATCTCGGTCCTAGGATCGCGTCGAGTCTCCGGAGCCGCGCAACGCGCGGTCCCGACCTCCGCGGTCCCGAATCTCCGCCGTCCCGAATCTCCGCCGTCCCGCCCTCCGCGGTCCGGCCATCCCTCCGCGGCCATCCCTCCGCGGCCGTCATCCCCTCGGAAGTCACCCTCCGGACGTCACCCTCCGGCAGTCACCGGATGCCCGACGTCGGCGAACGATCGCAGCAGCGCCAGCATCGCTTCCTGGTTGTCCCGCCAGGCCTCGCCTCCCGCCTGCCGCCGCGGCAGTTCAAGCGTGATCGTCGGAATCCCAAGATCGCCACCGCACCAACTGCCGAAACTGCCGGGCGTCGGATACCCGATCGATGCGATCACCCGGTAACCGTTGTACCGCGCAAGCGTCTCGGCCATCTGGCCGCCCGGCCCGTCGTAGTTGTTGCACGGCGGCTGGTTCTGTATCGAGTGGATCGAGACCACCGCCGCCGGGCGCAGCCGCTCCATGGCCGCCAGCAGTGCCTGCGTCTCAGGCTCGCTGCCCGGTCGGGTTCCGTGCCCCTCGCGTCGCTTCCAGTTGCGGGCCGGGAAGTTCCGGTTCAGATCCACCCGGTTGGCATTCGCCCGCCGCCCTCGCATCAGTCCGTCAGGGTTCGCCCGCGGAAGCACCGCCACCCGGCAGCGCGAATACAACCCGGGATATGTCCGCAGCAGCCCGAGGATTCCCTCCGCCACATCGACGCTGGTGGGTTCGCTGCCGTGTATCCCTCCGAAGATGAACAGGCACGGACCCGCGCTGCCGAACTCGTGCAGCACGATCGGCCGCCCCTGGACCGAGTGCCCGAGCGTGATCGCCTGGGCGGCCGGAACCGCGGGCGGCGCAGGCGGCGCCTCGACCGGCCGGCGCGTCACCGGCGGCGGAGGCGGCATCGGCGGCAGTGGCTTCCGCACGGGCGCGGCAACCGGCGCAGGCGGCGGCACGCTGTGGACCCGGGTCGCACATCCGCCCAGCACCAGCAGTTGCACCGGCAGCGACAGTTGCAGAATCAGCGATACCTGCAGAAGCACCGGCCGCAGCCGCCGCAAAACCCGCGGCACGCGCATCGCCCGCGACAGTCTCCGCCGGCGACGCCCCCGGCCGGCTTCGTCGCTTGGTCTCTGGTATGTGAACCGTGAACTCGTCAGCATCCTTGCCTCCGCGTTCGAGTTGTTTACCCGCCCAGCCCCTCGGCGCCAATCCGAAACGCCGTCAGCAGCGCCAGGCCGATGAACAGGATGTCCCACAGCCCGAACATCGTCGAGAAGAACCCCCTGCTGAAGTCCGCCATCGAAACGCCCTGCGTGACGAATGACGAGTCCTTCCAGTCCATCCAGCGCTGCTCCAGTTCCTCCGGCGTCGCCTCCGCCAGATCACGCTCGTACCTCGTGGTCAACTCGTCGGACTTGGCTTCCACCGCCCCCCAGTACTCGTCCTCATCCGAGTACCCGTCCTCGTCAACCGCATCGAGGGCATCCTGCCAGGCGTAGTCCGTGGCCGCCTTCTCGCGGAATGCCTCCCAGAACTCCTCGTCGCTGAGGGCATCCACATCCGCCTGGGCCCGCGCATTGGCATCGGCATAGGCCGCGTCGACATCCTCGCGGTCGGGGTCGAAGTAATTCTGCGTCCACTCCAGTGCGAGCGCCTCACGCGGGCTGCCGATGTCCGTCATCGCTCCCATCACCGCAAACAACGGCATCAGCACGACAAAGAACGCCACCGCTTTCCCCACCAGGATCGACACGACCGAAATCGTGGCCGCGATCGTCCCGTGCAGCATCCCCGACTGTTGCGAGCCGACCGCCATCGCAAAGCCGACCAGCCCCCCGATCCCCCACGCCAGCAGCGCCAGTTCGCTGTTCATGAACAGCGCCACCGCGAACCAGATCGCTGCCCCGACCGCCCCGGCGGCCAGCGCCGACGCCACCCCGATCCCCAGCCGCATCCCGTCCCGGGACATCCGGCTGGCCGCCCCACCGACACCGGCACCCGCACCAGCGGCCGCGGCCCCCTCGACGCCGTAGCTGACCGGATCGGCACCGCAGACCGAGCAGACCGGTCCGGCCGGAGTCGTCGCCCCGCACTTGCCACAGGTCATTGAGACCTGCTCGACCCGCGGCTGCTCGAGCGCTTCGCCTCCGCTCAGGCCGCCCAGCAAATCGTCGTCGGCGAACGCATCCGCCTCGGCTCCGTGACCGAACGGATCCTCCATCGCCAGCGCATCATCCGCATCACCACCGCCCGGTCCACCAGCCGAGCCACCGCCACCGACCGGTACCGTCACCGTCGCCTGGCAGTTCGGACAGCGGGCCGCGCGACCCGCCGCGCTGCTCGGAACCCGCAGCGACTTGCCGCAGTCGCACCGGACCTTGATGCCCTTCGCCCCCGCTACGGACGGCACCGGCGGGACGGAAGCGCCAGCCGCTTCCACCGTGAACGTCTCGTGACAGGCCTTGCAACGGGCCTTTCGCCCGATCGCATCACCCGGCAGGTTGTACTTCCTGCCACAATGCGGACACGCCGTCGGCGTGGTTCCGGAACTGGACATGGGGGAGCCTCGAAGACTGCGTGCGAAACCCAACAGGCACGTCTCCGCAGTATCACGGAGGCAACAGGCCGCGGCAACCCGAAATGTTAGGATTGACACCCGTGTCCGAGTTATATCCGGAATCTAACGAACCTGCCTTCCCAACGAACACATCCCCCGCAACGAAGACATCGCCTCGAACGAACACAGCCCCCCAACAAAACCATCGCCTCCAAAACCATCGCCTCGAATGAACACATCCACCTGGACGAACGCCCATCCTCACGCAACGACGCGGGAAGAACCCCCGGCCCGGACCAGCCTCCCAACCGCACGGAGGACCTCACCCTCGCCAACCATCCACCGAGGACCGCCGCGACCAAGTCCGACCGCGCAACTGGAACCACTCGCGCCGACGAAGCCACCGGAGAACGCGCAATCCCGACCGAATCCAGCCACTCTCCGGACCGCGGCGCAAAACGCCCCCACCCTCCCAACACGAGCGCTGATCAATCCCGCACCGCCCGCCTGTCCCGGCCCACAGGCTGCTCGCCGAGGCTCCCCCACCTCTCATCATGCGATCAGCCAAACGAAACAAACAACTACAAGAATGCCCCCGTACATCCCCCGGTCGGGGAGCGTCTAGCCGCCCCGCGCGTAGAAGAACTCCTCCCGGACAATCCGCCCGTCCCGCACCGTGTACAACGCCACCTCCGACATCTGCACCCGCTGCCCGGCCGCCGGACCCACCTTCGGCGTCATGTCCAGCGAAAACGTCAGCGCGAATCGGTCACCATGCGGATACGGC
>JAUIEC010000028.1 GCA_030428945.1 Phycisphaerae bacterium
CGGCTGTTGAGGCTGCCACTGACGGGGAGGGAGCGAGGGAGCCAGGGAGCGAGGGAGCGAGGGAGCGAGGGAGAGCCTGCTTGTGCGGCTGCGGGCCTCGCAGTGTCGTGCCACTGCTCTTGAGCTCTTGAGCAGTGTCTTGTTCGCGGGCCAGGCTCGACCGACTATTGAGGCTGCCACGCGGTGCGGCATCGACGCCTGGGGCTGCCCCTTCGATAGAGATCGCGGACTGCCGCGTCGATGACGCACCCTACAACGGCCGACGAGAGGGAGTAGCCGCGTCGATGACGCACCCTACGGTGACTCTCTCCCTTGCTCCCTCGCTCCCTCGCTCCCTTGCTCCCTTTTTTTTGTGTAAGCCCCGCGTGTCGGCGGCGACCAACCGCGGCAGACACAACAACGCCGGGCCGGGCGCTGGGGAGCAGCCCGGTTCGGCGGTCTGCCCGTCCCGCCCGCACCCCGACCACCTCTCCGCGCCCGCATTCTATAGTGTCCCTAGGTGTCCCGTTTTTTCCGGTTTTTCCGGTTTCCGGTTGGACTTCGCGCCGCGGCGCGACCTAAGCATGAATGAGCCGAGAAACATCCGAAAAAACATGGGGAAGAGAGACATGAACCTGCGACGCATCCTGAACCGGACCCTCGTGACGACCGCCACCCTCGGACTGCTCAGCGGCACCGCCCTGGCCGATTCGATCAGCGTGACCATCGAGAACACCCAGCCCGACGGCTATTTCTACCTGACCCCCTTCTGGGTCGCCGCCCACAACGGCGGCTTCGATTCCTACGACGGCGGCGACCTGGCCGCCAACTTCCCCGGCATCACCGAGGTGGCCGAGAACGGCAACACCGGGCCGATCAGCGACAGCTTCGCGGCCAGCGCGGCCGGGATGGCCGGCGGTGTCGACACGACGCTGACCGCGGTCAGCGGGATGGGCGACGCGCCGGTCTTCTCGCCGGGTGAATCGACGACGGCGCTGATCGACATCGGCGACGCCAGCATCAACCGCTACTTCAGCTACGCGTCGATGGTGGTGCCGTCCAACGATCTGTTTGTCGCGAACGGCGACGCGACCGCCCACGAACTGTTCGACGCGATGGGCAACTTCAACGGACCGCTGGTGATCGAGATCTACGGGCGCGACGTCAACGACAACGGCACCGAGGTCAACTCGGCCACGAACGACGCCGCCTTCTCGGCCCTCGACGGTCAGTCGCTGCCGGAGAACGTCGTGATTCGGAACCTGTTCACCGAGATGGGCGACCAGGGCTACCTCGACAGCTTCATCGGAACGGAGGTCGCCACCGGCGAGACCCTGACCGGCGCATTCCACAGCGACTCGCTGATCGCCCGCATCACGATCGTGCCCGAACCGACCACGCTGCTGACCCTCGTGATCGGCGGCGTCGCCCTGCTTCGCCGACGCTAACCGCGAAACGCCATCCCGCCGGCCGGCGCCCAGCCCCTTCCGCCCCGGCCGGCGGGAACTCTCCTGCGTAACTGCCACGCGGTGCGGCATCGACGCCCGGCACCGCCACTTCGATAGAGATCGCGGGCGGCCGCGTCGATGACGCACCCTACGATCGCTGGAGCCAGGGAGCGAGGGAGCCAGGGAGCGAGGGAGCCAGGAAGAACCTGCTTGTGCGGCTGCGGCCCCGGTAGTGTTTTCCTGTCGGCTGACGCGGAGGGAGCGAGGGAGCGAGGGAGCGAGGGAGCCAGGAAGCCAGGAAGAACCTGCTTGTGCGGCTGCGGGCCCGGTAGTGTTGAAGACACTGCTCAAGAGACTCAGGAGCAGTGGCACACGCCCACAGGTCCCGACTCGACCAGAGCACTGCGGGAATCGCGAGAATCGCAGCGGCACACACTCTCTCGCTCTTCGTTCCCTGTTCCCAGCCCTCGCTCTTCCCTCCCTGTTCAGCCGGCGCTCTTCCCCTCCCGTTCCCTGCCGACGCTCTTCGCTCCCTGTTCCCTGCCGGCGCTCTTCCGGCCCTGTTCCCAGCCGACGCTCCCTCGCACCCCCGTTCCCCGCCCTCGCTCCCTTGCTCCCTTGCTCCCTCGCTCCCTTTTTTCATTAGTATTCGGCCACCCGGCCGTGTTAGGATCTCGTGTTGGGTCGCGGCCATTTCCGCAGGTGGCCGCGTGTGTGAGGGTACATTTCAGCCGCATGCGCAGGGAGCGCCGCATGTTTCGTCTGCTCGTTCTGACGAGTTGTGTTGTCGTATGGTCGGGCTGCCGCGGCGCAGCGCCGGCGGATCGTCTGGCGGCGATCCGCGACAGCTACGCGGCCGGGACCCTGCCGGCCGAGACGCGCAGCCAGCCGCGTGAGACCGGCAAGCCGAAGTTCGGACCACCACCGCCGGGGTATGTCCGGATCACGGGCGAACCCGTTCCGGGCTGGGATCCGGCCAGCATGCGGCTTCGTTCGGTCGGACCGCTGAACTGGTCGCCGCTCGGCCCGCGTCCGATCGAGGACGAGTTCTGGAGCGGCAGCGATGACGCCAGCGGGCGGGTCGTCTCGATCGCCTGCGACCCCGCCAATGCCGCGATCGCCTACGCCGCCTCGGCCTCCGGCGGTCTCTGGAAGACCACCAGCAGCGGCGCGACGTGGACCCCGCTGACCGATGAACTCGCCACGCTCAATCATGGCTGCGTGACGATCGACCCGACCGACAGCAACGTCATCTACCTCGGCACAGGCGAGTACACGACCTTCTCGACCGGCGACGGCCTGTTCCGTTCCGAAGACGCCGGCGCGACCTGGCAGCGGATCGCCACCAGCGGCGAGGTCGGCAGCACCTGCAGCAGCGTGCTGGTCGATCCGCTGAACCCCAACCGCCTGCACGTGGCCGGCGAATTCGGCTACATCCGTTCCCCGAATCGCGGTGACACCTGGAGTCGCAAGCTGACGGCTTCGGTGTCGAGCCTGTCGCTCGACCCGGGCGATCCCGACACGATCTTCGCCGGCGTGCACGGCGACGGCGTCTATCGCTCGACGGATGCGGGCCTGAACTGGAGCAGGCTGTCGAGCGGCCTGCCGGGCAGCGACGTCTCGCGCGTGCTCGTCGCGGTGGCGCCGTCGGACCCCGATACCGTCTATGCCGCGCTGATCAACAACAGCGCCGGGCTGCGCGGCCTGTATGTTTCGACCAACGGCGGCGACACCTGGTCGCAGAAAAGCAACACGCCCGACTTCCCGACGCCGCAGGGCTGGTACGACGCGTTCCTCGGGGTCGACCCGAGTGACGAGGACACCGTCTACTGCGGCGGCGTCTTCCCGAGCTATGCGGTCGCCGGGGTGATCCGGACCACCAACGGCGGCAACTCGTGGACCGACATCACGATCCCGCCGCTGGGCGGGCAACTGCACCCCGACCAGCACACGATCGCGTTCGGCAGCGACGGCGCGCTGTGGGTCGGCAACGACGGCGGCGTCTGGCGGAGCACCAACGGCGGACAGGGCTGGATCAACTGCAACAACGGCCTGGCGGTCACGCAGAACTACAACCTGGCGCTGCACCCGAGCGATCCCGACCAGGTCATGACCGGCACGCAGGACAACGGCACCGTCGGGCGCTTCGCGGACCAGGACGGCTGGCCGCAGATCCTGGCCGGCGACGGCGGGTTTCTGGCCTACGATGCCAGCGATCCGACGCGGGTCTACACCACCTACGTCTACCTGAGCATCTACCGGATCGACAGTGACTTCGCGAACATCTCGGGCCCGTGGGACGGCGACCCGCGGAACTTCATCGCCCCGCTCGTGATGGACCCGACCGATTCCGACATCCTGCTCGGAGGAACCAACCGCATCTGGCGGACGACCAACGCCAGCGGTGCGGCCGACTGGTCCCCCATCAGTGGCACCAACATCGCCGGCGGCGGGACGCTCAACGCGATCGCGATCGCACCGTCCGATACCTCCACCATTTATTCCGGCAGCACCACCGGCGCGGTCTGGGTTACGACCAATAATGGCGGCAACTGGAACGACCGATCGGCCGGACTGCCGGGCGGTCAGATCAGCGACATCGTCATCGATCCGAACGACCCGGATCGGGCCTATGTGTCGTTCTACAATTCGTCGGGGCGGCGGCTTCTGCGAACGGTCGACGCCGGCCTGAACTGGGACCGGATCCCGGGGCTGCCGTCCGGCGTGGCGGCCCGGGCCCTGGCGGTCGACTGGACGTACCAGCCGCCGGTCCTGTACGTCGGCAGCGGGTCCGGCATCTACGTCAGCGCCGATGACGGCGCCTCCTGGGAGAAGGACGGCAGCGAGTTCCCGAACGTCAACGTCGGCGACCTGGCGATCGATCCCGGCCAGCGGACCATCACGGCCGCCACGTACGGACGCGGCGCCTGGCGGGCGGACCTGGCGGTTCCGGAGACGACGCCGGGAGACATCAACGGAGACGGCAGCGTCGACCTGAGCGACCTGGCCGAACTGCTGGCCGTCTACGGCACGTGCAGCGGCGACGCCGGCTACAACCCGGCGGCCGACTTCGACAACAACGGCTGCGTGGATCTGTCGGATCTGGCGATCCTGCTGAACAACTTCGGAACTTGAGGCATTGGAAGGGAACAGGGAACAGAGAACAGGGAACAGGTAAGAGGGTTGTGGTGCTGCTTCTGCGTTCGGTGCTGATGCGATTCGCGATGGGTCTGCTGCTGGTTGATGTGGCTGGCGGGCAGGTGGAGATGGCTGCGCCTGCGGTGGACATCAATCCGGGGATTCCCGCCAGTATTACGCCCGACGACTATGCCAGCCTGGCCGGGCGGCAGGTGGTGACGGTGTCAGACTTCGCGCTGCCGGACGGGCGGAACGTCACGCTCGACCTGCGGGCCGTGCGGGTCTTCGCGCCGCACGCGGAACTGGTCCTCGTGACCGACGAGGGGCCGCGGCCGATGCCGCGTCCGGAACTGGCGGTGCTCAGCGGGACGATCGCGGGCGAGTCGTCGCGGGTGGTCCTGACGATCACGCCGGACGCGGCGCACGGCATCGTCCGGACGGCGGACGGCGATTACTTCCTGTCGAGCGGCCCGCCGCAGGCCGGCCTGCCGACGATCATCTTCGACCCGCGCGACGTGCCGGCCGAATGGCTGGCCCGCGATCCGTTCACCTGCCACTTTGACGACCTCGCCGGGCAACCCGCCGTCGCGGCCGAAGCGCCGGCCGGCGGCCTGCGGACGCTGCCGTGCCGGATCGCCGAAGTCGCGCTGGAGACCGACTGGGAGTTCCGGCAGTTGTTCGTCGACGATGCCAGCGCCAGCGCCTACGCGGCGGCGCTGCTGGCGGCGGATTCGGAGATCTTCACGACGGACGTGAACCTGACGCTGGAGATCGCGTACCTGCGGATCTGGTCGACCAGCGCGGACCCGTGGGTGGTGGGCGGCAGCCTGAACGCGCGGCTGATCGAACTGCGTGACTACTGGAACCTGAACATGACCGGCGTAACGCGTCATGTCGTGCACATGTTCTCCGGGGTGGCCAACGACGCGGGGGTGGCCTACGGCGATGCGGCCTGCATGGCGGACTTCGACTACGCGGTCTCGTCCGGGCTCGACGGGAGTTTCCCCTACCCGCTGGCCGACAACGACGCGGGCAACTGGGACGTGTACATCACGGCGCACGAGTTCGGACACAGTTTCGGCAACCCGCACACGCACGCGATCGGGATCGACGACTGCGCCAACGGCGACTGCAGCGTGGCGCCGAACGGGACCCTGATGAGCTACTGCGACCGCTGCCCGGGCGGCATGACCAACATCGTGCTGAACTTCCACCCGACGATGATCGCGGCGGAGACGCTTCCGTTCCTGTCCGGCGGGCAGTGTTCCCTGGACGCGAACGCTCCGGTTGTCATCGATGAGCCGAACAGCGTCAGCCTGTGCGGCGGGGACGACCTGCTGCTCAGCGTCGCCTGGACCGCGGGCGGCAGCACCTCGGCCCAGTGGCGGAAGGACGGCATCGACATCCCCGGCGCCAACGATCCGAACTTCGCGATTCCGGCGGCGACGCCGGGCGACTCGGGCGACTATGACGTGGTGATCACCAACGCGTGCGGCAGCACGACCAGCGTAATCGCTTCCGTGCTGATCTGCGGAGGATCGATGGCGGACCTCGACGGCGACTGCGACGTCGACCTGAGCGACCTGGCGACGCTGCTGGCGAACTTCGGCCAGACGGGCGCGGCCCGGAGCGACGGCGACATCAACGGCGACACGGACGTCAACCTGACGGACCTGGCGGAAATGCTGGCAGAATTCGGGATCGGCTGCTAACCTGAGGAAGAGGTCGGGGGTGCCGGCGAGATGCCGCGGCCCTGACCGCCACGATCGTGCGAAGCGTAGTACGCCCCGCCCCCGCGAAATGGGGCCGTCCGCTTCGCTGTGGCGTCCGCACTCGGGAGCAAGCCGGACGCCAACACGGCCGCCCTGCGATTCACACGGATCGCAGGGCGGTTCTGTTTTCAATAAGCAAGTAACCAAGTAAGCGCGTGAGCACGTGGGCACGTGGACACGTAAGCGCTGGCCGGGGGGCCCGGGCCGCGGTGGCCTGGCACGTCGGGGTACGGGGCTATTCCGGCAACGGCCAGCCCGTTTCGAAGTCGGGCATGGCGCTGCCGGCCGTCAGCCTGGGGAGGCTCGCCAGCGTGTCGGCGTCGTACTCGGCCGCGGGGTCCGGCACGAGGCCGCGATAGAAGCCGCCGGCCAGCCAGTTCGAGGGCCCGGCGTTGCTGCGGGTGAACAGCCAGTCCACGTACGCCTGTGCGACGCGTTCGCCGAAGCGGACGGCCTGTGGTTCGTCGTCGGCCTCGATGAAGAAGGCGCAGGACGATTCGTCATCCGTTCCGTACGCCGCGTTGACGCCGCGTTCGTGCGGGGATTCGAAACCGAACAGGAACAGGTACACCGGCATGGCGTTGCGCCCTGCGGACCGTGCCCGCGTCGCCTACTTGCTGACCGCTTCGACCTCGGGGATCTTGAACCCCGGCGGGACTTCCTGGGTCGCCTTGCACTTCGGATAGGCGCTGCAGCCGAGGAACTTCCCGCTGCGGCCTTCACGCAGCAGCATGTGCTGCCCGCATTCCTCGCACTCGATGTCGGTCGGAATCGGCTTGGGCTTGTCCGGGGCCGGCATCAGTTCCTCGGCGTCCTTCTTGGCCTGGCCGCGCAGGTTGCAGTTGAACTTGCACTTGGGATAGTTCGTGCACGAGAAGAACGGTCCGAAGCGGCCACGCTTCATCGAGACCGGCCGGCCGCACTCGGGGCAGTTCAGTTCCTCGTCCTCGGGCGGCAGCGTTTCGACGACCGGTCGGCCTGTGCGGGTCCAGGCGAATCCCTTGGGCGGTTCGCCCAGCGCTTCGATGTCGACCTTCTTGCGGCTGCCCTTCGGCAGTTTGCCGGCCGCCTTCTGGGCCTCGTACTCGGCCAGCGGCTGGACGGTCCGGCCGGCCTCCTTCATGGCCTTTTTGAGTTCGTCGAGTTTTTCGAGCGGCTTGCTGTTGCGGCACTTCGGATAGCCGATGCAGGCCAGGAACTTGCCGCGGCTGCCTTCGCGAATCACCATCGGGCGCTCGCACTTTTCGCAGGCGACGCCGGCTTCCTCGGGCGGCGGCGCGGGCTTCTTCTTGACGTGGATCTCTTCGGGGATCTTGTCGGTGTTCTTGCACTTGGGGTAGCGGTCGCACGCCAGGTAGGCCTGCATGCGGCGCCACTTGACCTTCAGCGTGCCCTCGCCGCAGGCGTCGCACGGCCGGGTCAGTTCCTCTTCCGGCACGACTTCCAGCGGCACGCCCTGCTCGTCACAGGCGACCGTGTTGCGGCATTCGGGATAGCCGCTGCAGCCCAGGAAGTACCCGCTTCGCGACTGTCGCAGGATCATCGACTTGCCGCATTCCGCGCAGGTCTGATCGCCGGCGGTCAGCGGTTCGCCCCTGCGGTTGACGTTCAGCGTGCCCTTGCAGGTCGGGTAGTTCGTGCAGGACAGGAAGCGTCCGTTCTTGCTCCAGCGATAGACCATTTCGCCGTCGCACTCGGGGCACTTGTACGGGCTCGGCTGGGCCTTGACCGCTTCCATGCTGACGCCGGCCTGCTCCAGCAGGTCCCGGAACGGCAGGTAGAACTCGTTGAGCACCTCGACCCAGTCCAGGTGGGCGTCCTCGATCTTGTCCAGTTCGTCCTCCATGTGCGAGGTGAACTTGACGTCCATGATCTTCGGGAAGTGCTCGACCAGTTTCTCGGTGACGATTTCGCCGAGGGCCGTCGGGAAGAACTTCCGCTCCTCCAGTTCGACGTAGCCACGGGCCTGCACCGTTTCGATGATCGCCGCGTAGGTACTCGGCCGGCCGATCCCCTCGGACTCCATCGCCTTGACCAGCGAGGCTTCCGTGTAGCGGGCCGGGGGCGACGTCCAGGACTGCTGCGGATCGAGGTCCAGCAGGCCGACCGGGTCGCCTTCCTCGAGCGCCGGCAGAATCTGGTCCTCGCTCGACACGCCCGCGACGCGCATGAAGCCGTCGAAGACCAGCTTGCGGCCGTTGCCGGTGAACTCGGCCTCGCCCAGCCTGGTGTCGCAGCCGATCGTGATCGTGGTCGAATCCCACTGGGCCGGCGGCATCTGGCAGGCGACGAAGCGGTTCCAGATCAGCGTGTAGAGCCGGTGCTGACCGGCGTCGAGCACCTTCTTCAGACTGTCCGGCGTCCGGCTGGGGTCGGTTGGGCGAATGGCCTCGTGGGCCTCCTGCGCCCGGGCCTGCTGCTTGCCGTAGAAATTCGGCTTGGCGGGGACGTATTCGTTTCCGAAGTCGCTGGCGATCTGCCGGCGGACCGCTTCGATCGCGTCCTTGGCCAGGTGCGTCGAGTCGGTTCGCATGTAGGTGATCAGACCGACCGGGCCGTCACCGAGATCGATTCCTTCGTACAGCTTCTGGGCGGTCTGCATCGTCCGCTTGGTCGTGAAGCTCAGCCGCGTGCTGGCCGCCTGCTGCAGGGTCGCCGTCGTGAACGGGCCCGGGGGACGCGTCGTCGTTCGCTTCGTAACCAGCTTGGCGACCGTGGGCGTGACGGTCGTGTCGCCGGCCGGGAAGCCACCGACCAGTTTGACCTGCTTGAGTCCCAGATGGTCGTACTCGGCCCAATCCTGCTGGGCGACCTCGCTGACCTGGAAGCCGAGGGCCTCGACCGCGGCGCGGGCCGCCTCGTACTGGTCGGGCTTGAAGGGCTGGCCGCCGACGCGGCTCAGTTCGGTGCGGAACGATCCGTGCCCGGAGAGCCACTGCTGAATGGCCTTCTGCGTCGGCTCGTCGGCGTTGAGCTTGTCCCAGTCCGGCCGCAGACCGGTCGGGGCGTTGGCGTCGCCGCTGAAGTAGGCGACGACCTTCCACGATTCTTCGGGCACGAAGGCCCGGATTTCGCGTTCGCGTTCGACGATCAGTCGGACGGCGACGGACTGGACGCGTCCGGCGGAGAGTCCCTTGGCGATCTTCTGCCAGAGCAGCGGGCTGAGCTGGTAGCCGACGATGCGGTCGAGCACGCGGCGGGCCTGCTGGGCGTAGACGCGGTCCATGTCGAGTTCGTGCGGATGGGCGAAGGCCTCGGCGATCGCGGACTGGGTGATTTCGTTGAAGATCACGCGGCGAATCCGCTCGGGCTCGAGTCCGAGGGCCTCGACCAGGTGCCAGGCGATCGCCTCTCCCTCGCGGTCGCGGTCGGTGGCGAGCACGACTTCGGGGGCGCTCCCGGCCAGCTTGCGGAGTTCCTTGATGGCCTTGACGCGTCCGGTGACGACCTCGTAGGTCGGCGCGTAGTCGTTGTCGAGATCGATCCCGAGGCCGTCTTTGGGGAGGTCGCGGACGTGCCCCATCGACGCCTTGACGACGTAATCGCCGCCCAGGTACTTGTTGATCGTCTTGGCTTTCGCCGGTGATTCGACGATCACGAGAGTCTTGCCGCCGCGTTTCGCCTTCGCCATGTCTTCCCTAACCACTTTCCCTGTCAAATGTTATCAGACAAACCCGGAAGCGGTCCGGCCTATTCCATCGGCTGATCCGCCGGGAGGCCCGCACCGGAATCCGGGGGGGTCGGTCCGCAAAGATGCTTAGCGCGAAACGCCGGCCTGTCAACCTCGACCCCGGCGGAAGACCGATAACAGGATAGCGGACAGGACCTTACGGAGCGCCGCATGGCCGCCGCCGACGTGGACACCACCGCCGCCGCGGATCGGTCCGTCCTTCCCGGCCCGTACAGCGCACACTAAGATTGCGACCGCCTTCCTGCAGCGAGAGTGGCGGAACTGGCAGACGCGCAGGATTTAGGTTCCTGTGGGGTAACCCGTGGGGGTTCGAGTCCCCCCTCTCGCAATTTCACGGCGAATCGCGGCCGCTGTCCGGGATAGCATGGAGTTGTCGCCGGGCCGGTGCCCGGGCTCGAAACCGCCACCACTTTGCGCCGGGTGTCCGTCGTGTTGATCCCGCTCCTGACCGCAATCCTGGCCGCCGGGCCGCCGGCGACGGTCGTCACGACCGGGGATTCGCTGACGCTGGGGTACAGCCTGTGGCTGCAGGACAGCTTCTACGAGGTCGTCACATCCGTGCAGGTCGGGCAGGCGGCGTGCGGCGGGACCAACTCGCTGAAGTACACCGGGCAGTCCCCCGATGCCTGCTCGGGTGACTACCGCGACTTCGCGGCGGACGTGCTGCAACAGGATCCGGACGTGATCGTCTTCATGCTCGGGACCAACGATGCCATCCAGAGCGTGCCTGATCCCAACATGATCACGCGTTACCGGCAGAACATTGCCGCCGTGTTCGAGGTGTTCGGGACGGCCGTCAACTCGGCCGGTCGCCGACCGATCGTGGTGGTCGCGGCGCCGATCCCGATTCCCGGGCATCCGGCGGCGGACGTGCTGCTGCGCGACACCTTCAACCCGTGGCTGGCCCGGCAGGCCGGCGATCGCGGCTTCGCGCACCTGGACCTGCACGCGGGGATCCAGCAGTTGCCGCACTGGCAGATCTACTACAACGACGGGGTTCACCTGTGGGCGCTGGGGGGGACGGGCTATCAATGGATGGCCGAGACGGTGCGTGACCGGGTCCTGGCGGCCCTGGCGGGCGACCCCTGCCGCTGTCGTTGCGATCTGACCGGCGACGAGGAAGTCACGACCGAGGACCTGCAGGTGCTGCTCGGGGCGCTGGGCGTCAACGACGCGGGCGATCTCAACTATGACGGGCGCAGCGACCTGCACGACCTGCTCGAACTGCAGGCCGCGTTCGGCGGCGTCTGTCCGTCGTGTCCCTGATCAGCCGGCGACGGACCGGCCGTGACGGCCCAGGCTGTGCTGGCGCCACATCAGCAGCAGCATGCTGATTCCGCCCAGCACGCCGAAGCCGCACATGATCACGTACCAGTAGAAGTACCCGTGCGTCTCTTCGGTCGCGGCCAGGACCATCCCGGTGATCTTGAACGAGATCGCCGCGCCGTAGTACTGGAACGAGTCGATCACCCCGGCCGCGAAGCCGGCCATCTTCTTTCCGCCGATGTCCATCGGGGCCGCGGCGCCGACGAGCGAGTGCGTCGAGTTCACCGTCATCGCGATCGCGACGAGGATGATGCAGCCGACCCAGATGCCGGCCGGCGTCGGTCCGACCAGGCCCTGGGTCAGCAGCACGGCTGACAGGCCGATGATCAGGGCCTCGAAGAAGTACAGGCAGGCGGCCACCGGCGCGCGTTTGCCGACGAAGAACTTGTCCGAAATGATGCCCGAGATCAGCGATCCGAGGAATGCGACCAGCGGCATGATCACGAGCGTGTTGGACGCGATGGGCGGAATGTTGGCCTTCATGTCGAACCCGAGCTGATCCTCGAAGTACAGGATCGACAACTGGTCGAGGCTGTGTCGGACGCCGCCGGTGCAGGCGTAGGCCAGCGCGTAGAACCAGATCAGCGGGTGCGTCAGGATGGTCCGCAGCGCGTGTCCGAGCGGAACCGTCACGCCGGCCGAGTCGTCGATCTCGTCCCGGATCACGCCGGGATAGCCGGCCTCCTCGGGGGACTCCTTGACGACCAGGTACATCAGCAGGGCCGCGGCGGCGGTGAACAGGGGCGGGATGCGAAACAGGTAGCGCCATTCGCCCTGCTGCGCGAGGACGACGCCGCCGAGCACGATTCCCGAGGTCAGCATGTAGGGGCCGAGCTTGCTGATCGCCATCTGGCCGAGCTGGATCATGCCGCCGAAGATGCCGGCGAAGATGCCGCGCTCGGTGCGGTGGAACCAGGCGGCGTTGATCTTGACCATGCCGGGTGCCCCGAACGACTGGAAGTATCCGTTCAGCAGGGCGAGCAGGGCGAAGGTCGTGTAGGTGCTGACCCACGGCGAGAAGCCGAAGACGAAGTTGATCACGATCGTTCCGACCGCGCCGATCAGCATCGAGCGCCGGCCGCCCGCGCGGTCGCAGAGCAGTCCGTTGATCAACTGCCCGGTGCCGTAGGCCAGGGCCCAGGTGGCGAACAGGTTGGAGATCTTCTCGGTGTCGAAGCCGAACTCGTCGCGCAGACCGGGGGTCGCGAAGCGGAAGTTGTACCGGCACATGTAGTACGAGGCGTACATCAGCCCGAGCGAGAACCAGTTCAGTCCCCGCCGCGGCCGGAAGCCGGGCGCATGCTGCTGTACGAAACGACTCATCCGCGTCTCACCGCGCCCGCGGATGCCACCGCGGGCGGAATCGCGTCAGTATAGGCAACGATCCGCGCAGCGCACAGCGTCGGGTTCGGACGATCCCGCAACCCGGTCGGTGCTGGGCCACGCGGGTGACGAGATCATGGGTCCCGGACAAGTAAGCAAGTAAGCACGTGAGCAAGTCAGCACGCGGGCGCACCGCATGTCGGGTGTGCGACTGCTCTTGAGCAGTGTCTTCTCTGCGCGGGCCGGTCTCGACCGCCGGTTGAGGTTGCCACGCGGTGCGGGATCGGTGCGATGCGGCAGTCAGCTACCGGCCGCGGCCTGGATTGAGGGGGACTCGTCGGCGGGCGCCGGGGGGCGGACGGGTTCGACTTCCTCAACCGACTTGCTGACCGGTTCGGAACTCTCGGCCACCGCGGCCGCGGCGACCTGGAAGGCCTCGACCTTCGGCAGGTCCTTCAGATCGGCGAGCCCGAACACGTCGAGGAATTTCCTGGTGGTGCCGTAGAGGATCGGGCGTCCGACCACTTCGGCACGGCCGACGACCTTGACGAGGCCCAGTTCGCGCAGGCGGTGCACGCCGTCGCCGGCGGCGACGCCGCGGATGGCCTCGATGTCGGCCCGGATGATCGGCTGGCGGTAGGCGATGATCGCGAGGGTTTCGAGGGCGGCCTTGCTGAGGCGCGACTGCCCGGCCTTGTGGGCCATCCGCCGCAGCCAGGGATCGAAGGCCGACATCGTCAGCAACTGGTAGCCGCGGGCGATCGCCTCGACCCGGAAGGTCATCTCGTTCTCTTCGTACTTCTCGTTCAGTTCGGCGATCGCCTGCTTGACGTCGTCGTGCGTGGCGCCGTCGCCGACGCAGTCGGCCAGCTTGCCGAGACTCAGCGGCGAGTCGGTCGCGAACAGCACCGCCTCGACCACCTGGGCAATGCTCGGCGAGAACTCGGCCTCGTCGCCTTCGTCCTCACGGACGGCCAGCTTCAGGTCGGCGTTGCCGGCGGGTGCGGACTCGGCCTCGTGATCGTCGGGCATCGGTTGTTCGGGGGTGTGTTCTGCCACGTCCTGCTGACCATCCTCTGGCACGTGCAACGTCGCGTCATCCATGACACCGGCTCCGATTTGGACTTCGTTTGCGGTATACTAGCGAACGAAGCCAGCAACGGCAACGACTTATCGCCGTCGCCGCGCGACCGGACCGAGCGGTCTTCACGCCCGGCCGGCTGTTTCCTCAACGAAAGGACTCCCCCGTGCAGATCCAGGCCGACCACCTGCAGATCCTGCTGATCGACATGCAGGCCCGCCTGCTGCCGCACATCAGCGAACACGAGGCCGTCACCGGGCAGTGCGAGCGCCTGCTGCGGGCGGCCGCGGCCCTCGACCTGCCGGTGACCGCCCTCGAACAGTACAAGCAGGGGCTCGGCGAAACACCCGAGGCGCTGCGCGCCGCGGCCCCGGGCGCGACGTGGTTCGAAAAGACGACGTTCAGCGGCTGTCGCGATGAGCGCATCACGGCGCACCTCGATGCCCGCCAGCGTCCGCAGGTGCTGCTGATCGGGATCGAAGCGCACGTCTGCGTGCTGAAGACCGCCCTCGACCTGCGGGCCCGCGGTCTGCAGCCGATCCTCGCGGCCGACGCGGTCGGGTCCCGGCGGGTCCGGGATCGAGACATCGCCATCGAGCGGATGCGGCAGGCCGGCGCGATCATCACCACGGTCGAGTCCGCGATCTTCGAGTGCCTCGAGGACTGTCGCAGCCCCGAGTTCAAGCGCATCCTGCCGCTGGTGAAGTGATGGCGCCGGACACCTGGGACGAGGAGGACGACTGGCGGAATCCCGAGTGGGACGAAGCCTGGGACGAGGAGGACCGCGACGCCCCGCGCCCCGAGGACATCGCCGACCAGGAGGCCATCGACGAGACCTGCCCCGAGTGCGGCCGGGCCCTGTACGGCGGGGCCGAGATGTGCCCGGCGTGCGGCTGCTGGGTCCGCGATGCCCGCCCCGCGACCCGCGACGCGCGGCTGGTGGTGGCCGTCGTGCTGGTCGGCCTGATGACCGTCGCGGGCGGGGTCTGGTGCCTGCTCTGAAGCCCCCGAGCGCCCGGCGGCCCCCTTTTTCCGCCCAATTCCGAAGTTGGCGGCCAGCTTATATACTGTTCCGGAGAGGCGACGCCCATTCCGGTTCGCGTGGGGGGACGCGCCGGGTTTGTCTTCGAAGGAGATGTAGGATGTTGCGTACCGCGCTGCTGCTCGCGACGGCCGTATCGATGTTCCTGCCGCAGGTCGGCTATGCCCAGAACAACGATGACGGCAAGCTCAAGGTCGGCGACTACGCCCCGGACTTCGAGGCCGAGGAGTGGGTCAACGCCGACGACGAGGACATCCCGTCGCTGGCCGAACTGCGCGGCATGGTCGTGGTGATCTTCTTCTGGGTGGCCCGTCACGAGGGCGGCGAGTCGCTGCTGACCTTCGTCAACCAGTATGAGAACAGCGAGCGTGGCCGGACCAACGGCGTTTACACGCTGGGCCTGACCGACGCCAACCGGAAGGCGACCGAGCGGATCTCGCAGGCCAACATGGCGTTCTTCCCGATGGGGGTGCAGTCCAAGTCGGCCGCGGAATACGGACTCGACTCGGGTTTCGGATTCGTGGTGGTCGATGCGGAGGGCAAGCTGGCGTTCCGCAGTGACGGCGGGGATCTCTCCGGGGTGGTCAGCGCGGTCAATGACGCCATCAGCAAGAGCCCGCCGACCAAGACGCACCCGCGCGAGGCCCGCAAGGTCCGCACGATGCTCGACGCCGCCCGCAAGCTGATGCGCGAGGGGCGTTACCGGCGGGCGTTCGAGATCGCCCGCGATGCGATCGGACGAGCCGTCACCGGCGACCCGCTGCGCCAGCAGATCGTCGACTTACTCGATCTGCTCGAAGCACTCGGCAACCAGCACCTCGATCGCGTCGGGCCGCTGATGGACGGACGCAAGTACCGCGAGGCGGCCGACACGCTCCGCATGCTGCAGCGTGACTTCGCCGCCCCGCTGACGCCGGGCCTGGACGCCCGCGACCTGTACGAGCGGTACCAGAAGGACTACCGCGGCTTCAAGGAAGCGGTGCTGGCGCACAAGGCCGAGGACGAGGCCGCCAACATCTACCTGGACGCCCGCGACGATCTGCGGGCCCGCCGCTTCGGCGAGAGCTACACCAAGCTGATCCGCTTGCAGACCGACTACCCCGACACGAAGGCCGCCCAGTACGCCGAGGAGATGATCGGGCGGATGAAGGCCAATCCGGACTTCTGGGGCCTCGTGCTCGACCACCAGGCCAAGAACCAGTGCGAACTGTGGCTCGCGCAGGTCCGCAGCCACATGAGCCGCCGCCGCTACAGCGAAGCCCGCAAACTGCTCGAGCGGATCCGTGAGGACTACCCGAACACCGTCTACGACGTCCAGGCGCGGGAACTGCTCATCGAAATGCCCGGCTGAGGGCCCCCGCCCGGCTCGGGCGCCCGCAGCCGACGCGCGGACGGAATCGGACGGCCAGCAGGTACGCACGGAGAACGCCCGCTCGACCGCTCCCGGGTGATGAGCCCGGCTCCCTTGACGAGCCCGCGTCGGCCGACAGCATACAACCTTGTCAGCGGCCGGGCCCCGCGGTGCGGCCGCGCCCCTGCCGCGTCGCACGGAGCATCGGAGGGACATGTCACAGCGCGACCCCTATGAGATTCTCGGCGTCTCCCGCTCGGCCACGGCCGACGAGATCCGCAAGGCCTACCGCGAACTCGCCCGCACCTGGCACCCTGACCGCAACCAGGGCAACGAGGACGCCGAGCGGCGCTTCAAGGAGATCCAGGCGGCCTACGAGGTCCTTGGCGACGAGCAGAAGCGTCAGCAGTACGACCGCTTCGGCGCGGGCGGACCGACCCCCGACTTTCAGAGCTGGGGCAGCGGGGGGCACGCCCCGGGGGCGGCCGGCTTCGACTTTTCCGACCTCGACCTGAACAGCATCTTCGAGCAGTTCTTCAGCCGCGGGGCGCCGACCGGCGGCGGGCGCCGGCCGCAGCGGCGGCAGCGGACCCAGCCCGGTCCGAACCTCGAGCACACCGTCTGGGTCTCGCTGGAGGAAGCCGCCACCGGCACGCATCGCGAAGTGCTGATCCAGAACCCCGGCGGCGACAGCGAGCGGGTTTCGTTCCGCATCCCGGCCGGGATTGCCGACGGGCAGAAGATCCGGCTGAAAGGCCAGGGCAGCCCGGGCCCCGGGGGGCGCGGCGACCTGCTGGTGACGTGTCACGTGCAGGGCCACGGCCAGTTGCGCCGAGTCGGGCTGGACCTGTTCGTGGAGGCGCCGCTGCCGTTCTACGATGCCGCGCTGGGCACCAAGGTCGAGGTTCCGACGCTGGGCGGCACGACGGTCGTGACGGTTCCGCCCGGGACGTCGAGCGGCAGCAAGCTGCGTCTGCGCGGGCAGGGACTCCGGGACGAGCGCAAGGGCACGCAGGGGGACCTGTTCGTCCAGATCAAGGTCGAGATTCCCCGCAAGCTCTCGCCCCGGGCGACCGAACTGCTGCAGGCGCTCCGTGATGAACTCACCCAGGACGACAGTGCCGAGGCCCGCATCGAACAAGGAACCTGAGGCATGCCCGACCCAGGGGCCACCCTGCTGGCCTGGTACCAGACCGACGCCCGGCCGGATGTTCCGCTCCAGTTTCTCTACACGCTGCTGCTGGGTCTGTTCCTGCTGATCCTGCTGCTGATTGTGCTCGCGATCGTTCTGCGGCAGTATGGTCGGGCCGCCCGCCGACGACGCGAGCGAACCGAAACCAAGTACGTGGACGCCTGGCAGCAATACCGGCTGCGGGACGATGAACTCGCCCCCTTCGAGGACGACCAGCAGCCGCCACCGTCCGGTTCTCAGTAGACGCGGAGTGTCCTGATGGCCCAGATGCCCGAAAAACGTCCCCGCGCCGGCAGCGCGATCGGCGACCGCCTGACCATGCTGTACATCGTCGGCATCCTGCTGACCCTGATCGCCGTCTTCGCCATGACGATCTACACCAACGCCCAGTTGCGGCGGCAGACGCTGGTCAGCAACCAGCAGACCATCGCGATCGAGAACCTGCGCAAGCAGGTCAACGAGTTCCAGGACGCCCTCGAATCCGAGATCCAGCGGGTCCTCGAGCAGCGCGAAAACCCGCCGACCCCGGCCCCCACCGAAACGCCGACCTCCACCAGCAAACCCGCGCCGCCGGCCACCACCGCCGAGACCTCGACCGCCGAGCGGATTCTCAGCGAACTCGCCCAGATCGCCCCGCGCGATCCGGCCACCGGACTGCGCGTGCTCGGCAGCGGCGGGTCCGCCCGCAGCCTGCTGACCCGGGCCGGCCCGCTGGCGTCCGACGCGCTGCCCGGATCCACCTGGGAGGAACTGGCCACGCTGGCCCTGCTGCTCGACGACACGGCCACCGCCACGATGCTCGCCAACCGGGCGGCCACCCGCGGACATCAGCCCTCGCCCCGCTATCACGAGACGCGGGCCCGCCGGGCGCTCGGCCTGGCCCGGCCGCGCGAAGCGCTGACCGCCGCGCGGACGCTGCTCGAAGTGCAGCCCGAGCGCCCCCAGGCCCGCGTTCTCGCCGCGGCCAGCGAGGCGGCGGCCGGGTCGCCGCAGACGGCGTCGGATCTGCTCAAGCCGCTGCCGCCGACCGGCGGACTGTCGGGTGACGATCGCCTGCTGCTGGCCGAGACGCTCGCCCGCCTCGAACGCTGGTCGGATGTCGGGCAGGTCAGCGACGGCTGGAAGCCGGACCAGGCCGGCACGCTGCGGGCGCTGAACCTGCTGCGGGCCCGCCGCGCGGTCCAGGCGGGCGACCCCGTCACGGGCCTGGCGATCGCGGATGAACTGCTGGCCGACAAGCCGAACGACTCCGGCGCCCGACTCTGGCGCGCGGCCGCGCTGGTGCAGGCCGGGCAGGCGGTTGCGGGCGGCGAGGCCCTGTCGCACCCGATGCTGCCGATTCAGCAGCCGGCGACCTGGTACTGGCGTGGCCGACTGGCACTGCTGGGCGGCGACGAGCAGTCGGCCCGCGAACATTTCCAGCGGGCGGTCGCGACGAACCGGCACTACGCCCCCGCGTGGGAGGCGCTGGCGGCCGGCATGCTGAACGGAGATGAACCGACCGAGGCGCTGGCCTACCTGGCGAGCGCGATCGAAGCGGCCCCGGACCGGGCCTCGGCCCACTTCATGCAGGCGGTGATCCACGCCCGCAGCGGCAACGAGAACGCCGCCCGGCAGGCCCTGCGGACCGCGATCGAACTCGACCCCGCCCTGCGCGAGACCGCCGCCCGGACCGAAGCGCTCGCGGACCTGCCCGAGTAGCCACCTCGACCACCGAACCGCGGCGCCGCATTCCGGCCGCAGCGAGCGGCAGGGTTTGGGGACCGCACTGGCCCGGCCCGCGCTCGATCCTGAGCCAGGCGGTGCGGCATCGACGCCTGAAGGTCCCCGGAGTTGATGCCAGCGCGGACTGCCGCGTCGATGACGCACCCTACACCCCGCGCGAGGGGCACGGCGATTCTCGGTCATGTAGTCGTTGCGGGCCTGCGCTTACCTGCCGCCTGCTTTGCCGAACAGGAATCGAAGCATGTCCGGGAACCGGGCGGCCCAGGCGGACTCGTGGTGCCGGGCACCCTCGACCACTTCCAGGCGGAAGTCCTCGCCCAGTCTGTAGCCCTTGGTCACGAGCAGCTTGCCGAGTTGCCGGACGCTGCTGGTGTAGGCCCGGCTGCGGATGTCGTCGCCGGACTGGCCCTCGCTGGTGCCGACGTCGATCCACAGGCGCGGCGTCGGGCGCGGGTTGTTCTTGCGGACGTACTCGAGGATCTTCGCGTCCGCGAACCACAGCGCCGGCGAGACGATCCCGCCCTTGCCGAAGACGTCCGCGCGGGCGTGGACCGCGTACAGCGAGATCAGTCCGCCCAGCGACGAGCCGCAGATCGCCGTGTTCTCCCGGTCCGGCCGGGTGCGATAGGTCCTGTCGATGAACGGCTTGAGCGTCTCGGTGATGAACTGGACGTAGGCCGGCCCGTTGCCGCCGCCGAGTTTCGCGTCGGCGTGCGGGGTGTACTCGCGCAGCCGGTCGGCGTTGTTGTAGATCCCGACGATGATCAGCGGCGGAATCTCGCCGGCCGCGATCAGCCGCTCGGCGGTCTCGTCCGCTTCCCACTCGATCCCGCCGAACGCGGTGGCCGCGTCGAAGACGTTGTTGCCGTCGTGCATGTACAGCACGGGGTAGCGGTCCTTGGGGCGGTCGTCGTAGCCGGGCGGCAGGTAGACCAGCACGGTGCGGTCGTTCTTGAGTTGCGGCGAATGGAAGCGGTAGTGATAGCGGATGTCGCCGGTCAGCGTGTGCCGCAGGGCCTGCGGGGGCGGCAGCGCCTGCCCGGAGATCGAGACCTGCCGGCGGATCTGCTGCGTGCGGTTGGCCCAGGAGGCAACCCGGTGCAGGACGACCTGCTCGCGCAGGTCGGCATCGACGAAGACGCTGCGGTTGCCGATGTCGTGTCCGTCGTCGGACTTCTCGACCGTGTCCCAGGTCCCCTCGCGGGTGAACTTGTATTCGACGGTCAGGCCGGGCTCGAACTCGAGGCTGGCCGAGTAGAGCCCGGGCCCGATCCGCGGAATCTCGCGTCCGTCCGCCCGCCAGCCATCGCGCGAGCAGGCCAGGAAGATACGGTCCGGCTGCTGCTCGTCGGCATCGGGCACGGCGACCACGAACTGCACCGCGCGCGCATCCGCCCGCAGGGGAATCGACATCGCAAGAACTCCCAGACAGATCGAAACGACGCACCGGATCATGTCGCGCCTCCGGAACGCAATGGTAAGGGAGAACGGCGCGGGCGAGCCAGCGCCGGCCGGCCTACTGCACGGGGACCAGGTCGTCGGATCCCTCGGCGCCGGCCTGCCGGCTGTCGCTGCCGCGGTCGGCGGCCTTCGGCGCCAGCAGGCAAAGCGACAGGCCGACCAGGCTCAGGGCCGCGGCCGCAATCAGCCACCCGGTCGGCGGGTAGCCCTCGGCCGCGGCATCGAAGCCGATTCCGCGGAGGACCGGCAGCAGTCCCTCGGGGTGGGTCGAGAGCGTGGTCAGCGCGTTGTGCAGGAAGTGCGCCAGGATGGCCGGGTAGATCGAACGGTACTGCACGACCAGCAGTGCCATGATCGCGCCGAGCAGCGCGGTGGCCGGCAGGCGCTGGATCATGTAGTGCGACAGTCCGAACGCCAGCGCCACGATGATCACCGACCAGGTCCGGTTCAGGGCGGTCCGCACGCCGCTGAGCACGAAGCCGCGGAAGAACAGTTCCTCGCAGAAGGCCGGGACCAGGGCGAGGAAGAACACCAGCGTCGCCGGGTGCAGTGAACTGATCCAGCCGAGCTGCGCCTCGAGCTGCGCCTTGATCCGCGGGTCGAACGGCAGCCAGGTCTCCTGGTAGGTGAACCAGGCCCGGATCAGCACCCAGGTCGACAGCCCGAAGCAGACCGCGGCCGCCCAGCCGGCCCAGGTCGGGGCGCGCAGCCGGAAGGTCTCCAGCGGGCTGGCCCGCAGGTAGAGCGTGGTCAGGTACGGACCGAGCCCCATCAGGATCGCGAGGGTCAGGGCGATCGCCCCGAGGTAGCCGACGCCGGGCACGATCCCGGCCGAGCCGAGGCTGTTCTGCACGTAGAAGTTCAGCGTGTAGACCAGGGCCAGCACCAGCAGCGCGACGGCGCAGGACGGGGCCGGGCGCGGCTTGAAGAACTTGCGCTGGAAGAGCGTGCGGATCGAGCCCGAGTCGGCGAAGAGGACGGCCTCCTGGCCGAACAGCTTGGTGGCGATCGCGATGGCGGCGCCGGCGTACAGGCTGGTGCTCATCGCGACGATCGCGATGGCGCCGAAGTCGAACTTGCCGAGGAACAGTTCGCGGGTCAGGACGACGATGTTGGCGACCGGCATGATCAGGATCGGGCCCTTGAGCTGGGTCCCGGGCAGGATGCCGACGACGCCGGGGATCAGGGCGGCCATCATCACGGGGGCGATGTAGTTCTGGGCTTCCTTGAAGCTGCGGGCGAAGCTGCAGACGGCCAGCAGGACGGCGCTGAACAGCACGGCGAGCGGGACCAGCAGCAGGAACACCCACGGCAGGGCGCCGAGCGGGAAGACCATCTGCTGTCCCTGGGCGAGCATCGAGCCAACCCCGCCGAGCCAGATCGTTCCGCCGATCGACACGAGGTTCAGCAGCGCGCTGAGCAGCCCGATCAGCGTGATCACGATGAACTTGCCGAAGACCAGTTCCGACGTGGCGACCGGCGCGACCATCAGGGTCTCGAGCGTGCCGCGTTCGCGCTCGCCGGCGGTCAGGTCGATGGCCGGGTAGATCGCGCCGGTGATCGTCATCACGATCAGGATCAGCGGCACGATGCGGCCGAGGACCGAGCCGGTCATGCGTTCGGCCGAGGCGACGTTGCGCGACTCGATCTGGAGGGGCGCGACGAAGGACGGGTCGATCTCGCGTTCGGCCAGGCGCTGGAGCAGGATTCGTTCGGCGTAGCGGGCCAGGACGCCCTCGAGCCCGGAGGCGGCGATTTCGCTGCGGATGTCGCTTTCGTCGAACGCGACGCCGATCTGCGACGAGTTCTCGCTGCCGACCCGCGGGGGCGGGCCGCGGAGGACGAGGCCGACGTTGGCAGCGCCGCCGGTGACGGCCTCGACGACGTGTTCGCCGACGACGACGATCCGATAGGGAGGCGGTCGTTCACGGACACCGCGTTTGGCGACGCTGGCGCCGTCGCGTTCGGGCTCGGGCTGCTCGCTGCTCTCGGTCCCCTCGGCCGGCTGGGTGGCGGCTCTTTCGACGATCTCTTCGGCGGTGCCGTTGTCGTCGATGCGGCGGGCGGGATCGCTGTCGATCACGTGCCGCAGCCACTGGCGGGTGTCGGGATCGGGGACGGCGACGGTGTATTCCTCGGTGACGAGGTAGCTGACCTGCAGTTCGAAGGCGCCGATCGAGCCGAGCATCATGGCCGGGTAGAGGACCATCGGCACGAGGACCATCGCGACGACGGTCCGCCGATCGCGGAGCGTGTCGATCAGTTCCTTCTTCCAGATCGTGTTAATCCGCGAGAACCGGGTCATGCGCATTCGTCAGTTGGAGGAAGATTTCGCTCAACCGCTGCTTGCCGGTCTCGGTTCGCAGGGCGTCCAGGCTGCCTTCGGCGATCAGGGTGCCGTCGTGGATCAGGCCGATCCGCTGGCACATGGTCTCGATCTCGTCGAGCGCGTGGGTGGACAGCAGGATCGCCTTGCCGGCGCGGGCCTGCGTTCGAATCAGTTCGAGGATCAGCCGGTTGCTGAGCACGTCCAGGCCGAGCGTCGGCTCGTCCATGATCAGCACCGGCGGGTCGGCCAGCAGGGCCCGGGCGATGTTGGTCCGCTGTTTCTGTCCGGTCGAGAGGGCCCCGCAGCGCATCGCGGCGAACGACTCCATCCCGAGCCACTCGATCAGGCCGGCGATCTTGGCCTCGGCCTCGTCGCGCTGCATCGAGTAGAGCGTCGCGAAGTAGCGGAGAAACTCGAGCGGGCTGAGCCGCTCGTACAGCCCGGTGTTGGCCGTCAGGTAGCCGATCGAGCGCTTGACCCGTTCGGGGTCGTCGGTCACGTCGACCCCGCCGATGTAGACCCGCCCGGCCGTCGGGCGGAGCAGGCCGCTGATCATGCGGAGCGAGGTGGTCTTGCCGGCCCCGTTCGGTCCGAGCAGCCCGTAGATTTCGCCGGGCTCGACGGCAAACGAGAGGTCGCGGACGGCCGTCTTCTCGACGCCCTCGGGGGTGGGAAAGACCTTGGTGAGTCCCTCGACTCGAATCATCGAATCCTTTCCGCGCCGGTGACCGGATCGCACGGGGCAGGCGGCGGCAAACCGGTCCGGCCGGCGGAGGGCCCCCACTCTGGAATCGGCCCGGAAACCGCCCGGCTTCAGGCAGAGCCCCATTCCCGGCCGCCACCCGCAGAATAGCCTACCGGCCGCACCCCGCCGCGGCGAGCCAAGGTCCGAAAACCCTCTTGTGAGGGAGCGAGGGAGCGAGGGAGCAAGGGAGCAAGGGCGCGCGTGTAGGGTGCGTCATCGACGCTGACGCCCGCGGTGACATCGGGCGCGGATGCTGCGGGCGTCGATGCCGCACCGCGTGGCAGCCTCATCGGCCGGGTGGATCACCGGCGCGGAGAAGACATCCCCCCGCGCGGAGAGGACACCGCTCAAGAGCTCCAGAGCAGTCGCACGGGCGTCGGCGAATCGCGCACACTCGATCGCTCGGGGGCGGGGTCGCTTCCGCGCGTCAGATCAGGCTGACGGCCGGGGGGTCGATCGGTTCGGTGGTGGCGATCGGCAGGCGGACCCAGAACGTGGCGCCTTTTTCGAGTTCGCTCTCGACGCCGATTTCGCCGCCGAGCAGTCCGGTCAACTGCTTGGCGATCGTCAGCCCGAGGCCGGTGCCCTCGTGTTCGCGGGTGGCGGACTGGTCGGCCTGGCGGAACTTCTCGAAGATCTTCTGGTGGTCCTCGGGGCGAATGCCGGGGCCGGTGTCGCGGACGCTGAGCTGCACGTGCTCGTCGCCGTCGCGCTGGGCGCGGATCGTGATCCGGCCATGCTCGGGCGTGAACTTGATCGCGTTGCTCAGCAGGTTGTAGAGGATCTGGCGCAGGCGGCCCTTGTCGGTGATCAGCAGCGGCAGATCCGGTTCGGGCTCGAAGACGACCCAGAGCTTCTTGGCGTCGGCCAGCGGCTTGGTGAAGTCGACCAGGGTGCCGCAGACCTCGGCGATCCGAACCGGCTCGAGGTTCAGGTCGACCTTGCCGGCCTCGATCTTGGCCAGGTCCAGCAGGTCGTTGATGATCTCCAGCAGGATGCGGCCGGAGATCAGGATGTTGTCGGCGTAGCGGGTGCCTTTCTCCGAGGTGCCCTGCTGGGCGTTGTCCTTCAGCAGTTCGGCGAAGCCGATGATGCTGGTCAATGGCGTCCGCAGTTCGTGCGAGACGTTGGCGAGGAACTCGCTCTTGAGGCGGTTGGACTCGAACAGCGAGACGTTCGTCTCGGCCATCTCGCCGAGCTTCTGGTCGAGCAGCTTGTTGGCGTGCTTCAGTTCCTGCTGCGATTCGCGGAGCCGTTCGAGCATGAAGTTCATCCGGTCGCTGAGCTGCTCGAATTCGTCGCCGGTCTGCACGTCGCTGCGGCGGTCGAGGTCTCCCTCGGCCACCGCGGTGGCCACGGCCCGCAGTTCCTGGATCGGGGCCAGGATGAAGCGGTGCGTGATGATGTAGAACACCAGGATCGCGAGGATGCCGGCCAGCGCTCCGGCGAAGATCAGCCAGAGGTGGTTGAACAGCAGGTACTGCTCGGTCTGGTCGGCCGGCACGTCCACCTGGATGAAGCCGGCCAGGTCGTGCTCGCGAAAGGGCGTGGCGGTCTTGCCGCGATCGTGGCAGGCCAGGCAACTGCGGCTGACCCGCACGGCGTGCGCGTAGCGGAAGACCGTGCCGGTCGGACCCTGGTCGGTGACGTAGAGGAAGCGCGTCTTCGGGTGCAGCAGGAAGGTCCGGGTGGCGTCGTTGAGGAACTTGTCGCTGCCGTCGTTGTTGACGACCGAGTCCGGGCGGCTGGCGTCCGGCGTGTAGCGGTGGAACTTGGGGCGGATCAGGGCCTGGCCGGTCAGCAGGCTCGACTCCTGCCCGTGCAGTTCGCCGCCGGCCGGGGCGTGCCCGGGGACTGTCAGCACGAGGCGGAAGTAGTCATCGACCGCCCGCTGGGCTTCGCGAAACGGCTGCTCGTGGACCAGCGCGCCCATCCGGTACCACGGAATCGCGAGGGCCGCCGCGGTGGTCAGCAACACCGCGAGCCCGAACAGAATCCGGTACTTGACCGCCAGGGAAATGCGGAACAGACGCATGGGTCGCAGTATACCGGGAGGGAGCGCGAGGAGGGAGCAAGGCGGCCAGGGAGCGAGGGAGCAAGGAGCCAGGGAGCAAGGGAGCAAGGGGGTCTTGTGGCACAGGCGTCCCGCCTGTGATGAGAGCGCAGGGTGTCGTGGCACAGGCGTCCCGCCCGTGATGAGAGCGCGGGGTCTTGTGGCACAGGCGTCCCGCCCGTGATGGGAGCGCAGGGGTGTTGTGGCACAGGCGTCCCGCCCGTGATGGGAGCAAGGGGGTTGTGGCACAGGCGTCCCGCCTGTGATGGGAGCGCAGGGTCTTGTGGCACAGGCGTCCCGCCTGTGATGAGAGTTCGGGGTCTTGTGGCCCGGTTCCGACAGGCTCTGACAATGCCTGTCCCGGATTCCGTGACCCAGCCGATCACAGGCGGGACGCCTGTGCCACAATGCTTCACTCCCGGTTCCCTGTCCCATCCCTGTTACCTGTCCCCTCCCTGTTCCCTGTCCCATCCCTGTTACCTGTCCCCTCCCTGTTCCCTGTCCCTTGTTCTCGGTTCCCTGTTCCCTCCCTGTCCCCTGTCCCCTGTCCCCTGTTCCCTGTTCCCTGTTCCCTGTTCCCCTCCCTGTTCCCTGTTCCCCTCCCTGTTCCCTGTTCCCTGTTCCCTGTTCCCTGTTCCCGGTTCCCGGTTCCCTTCTTTGTTCCCTGTTCCCTTCTTGTTCCCGGTTCCCTTCTCCTCGCTCCCTCGCTCCCTCGCTCCCTCGCTCCCTCATTTGAAGGTATAGTCCCGCCATGTGGCTTCCGGGCATTGGCGAACTGAGCGCGTTGCTGGCGGCGCTCTGTTGGGCGATCGCGCTGGTGCTCTTCAAGCGGAGCGTCGCGACCGTCAGCCCGCTGCACCTGAATGTCTTCAAGAACCTCGTCGGCCTGCTGCTGATCGGGCTGACCCTGGCGATCCAGTACGGGCTGCTGATCGGCCGGGGCGACGACCTGTCCGCCTATCACCTGACGGGACACGACTGGTTCGTGCTGATCTTCAGCGGCGTGCTCGGCGTCGCCCTGGCCGACACGCTGCTGTTCTATGCCCTGGACCTGGTCGGCGTCAGCCTGATGTCGGTGGTCGACTGCATCTACGCCCCCAGCGTGATTCTGCTCGGCGCGCTGTACCTCGGCGAGGACATCACCCCCCTGCTGTGGGTCGGCACCGGGCTGGTCCTGAGCGGGATCTTCATCTCCAGCCGACACGCCCCGCCCGCCGACCGGACCCGCGGGCAACTGCTGGCCGGCATGCTGCTCGGGGCCGCCGCGATCTTCTGCATCGCCTTCGCGATCGTCTACTGCAAACCGGTCCTCGAAAAGACCCCCGTCATCTGGGCGACCGCGATCCGCATGTCGGCCGCGATGGTGCCGCTGGTGATCGTCGCCCTGCTCCGCAGCGATCGCGGGACGATGCTGCGGCTCTGCCGGCCCGGCCGGATCTGGCGCCTGGTGATCCCCGCCTCGATCTTCGGCAACTACCTGTCGCTGATCCTCTGGGTGGCCGGCTTCAAGTACGCCGACGCCGCGATCAACGGCGTGCTGAACCAGACCTCGGTGATCTTCGCCCTGATCCTGGCCGCGATCTTCCTGCACGAACCGCTGACCCGCCGCAAGGTCACCGCGATCTCGCTCGCGATGGTCGGCGCCCTGGTGGTGCTCTACGACGATGAACTGCTCGCCTGGATGAATCCGTAGGCGTATCCGCCGTCAGGCCAGGTGCAGGATGCAGCGGCGCGGACCGCCGGCGTGGCGGTGTTCCCACAGGTAGATGCCCTGCCAGGTGCCCAGCGCCAGGCGCCCGTCGAGGATCGGGATCGACAGGCTGGTCGCGGTCAGGGCGGCTTTGATGTGGGCCGGCATGTCGTCCGGGCCCTCGGACGTGTGGGTGTAGAGCGCGTCCCCCTCGGGCACCAGGCGGTTGAGCCAGGCCTCGAGGTCCCGCCGGGCGGACGAATCGGCGTTCTCCTGGATCGTCAGGCTCGCGGACGTGTGCTGGATCATCAGCGTGCAGAGTCCCTCGGCCAGGTTGGCCGGCGTGACCAGCGCGGCCACGTCGGCGGTGATCTCGTGCAGTCCGCTGCGGGTCGTTCGAATCGTCAGGTGCTTGATCATGCCGGGTCTCCGACTGCCAGGTGTGCACGGCATCGTCGCAACCGCGAATCCAGTGTACTGCGGCGGCGGATGAACCCATACCGTGGGTGGTGGCTGGCCGCCGGCCGTGCGCCGCGTACAATGTCGGAATGACCAACTGGAACGGAATCTGGCCGGAGAACGGACCGATCGTGATCGGCATGCTGCACCTGCCGCCCCTGCCGGGCGCGCCGCGGTTCGCCGGGCGCGGGGTCGATGTCGTCACGCCGATGCTGACCGACGCCGAGCGCCTGCTGGCCGGCGGCGTCCACGGCCTGATGCTCGAGAACTTCGGCGATACGCCCTTTTACCCCGAGCGGGTCCCGGCCGAGACGGTCGCCGAGATGACCCGCATCGCCGGGCAGATCCGCGATCGCTTCGACCTTCCGCTCGGCATCAACGTGCTGCGGAACGACGGGCGCAGCGCGCTGGCGGTCGCGGCCGCGGTCGGGGCGGCCTTCATCCGCGTGAACGTGCTGGGTGGTGCCCGGGTGGCCGACCAGGGCGTGCTGCGCGGCTGCGCCCACGACCTGCTCCGCGATCGGGTCCGACTCGATGCCGCGCACATCCGCATCTTCGCCGACGTGAACGTGAAGCACTCGGCCGCGCTGGGACATGGGCGTCCGCTGGGTGACGAGGTCCGCGACCTGGTGCAGCGCGGCGGGGCCGACGCCCTGATCGTCTCGGGTCCGCGGACCGGGGCATCGGTCGAGCAGGGCGAACTGGCGCTGGTCCGGGAGAGTGCGGCCGGGACGCCGGTGCTGGTCGGCAGCGGCGTGACGCGGGACAACATCGCCGGTCTGCGCGGGCACGCCGACGGCTTCATCGTCGGCACCGCGTTCAAGGTTGATGGTGACGTGCATCAACCCGTCGATCCGCGACGCGTGCGGGAACTGCTGGCCGAGGTACAGGCGTGAACATGAACGAAGCGACCGATATCGCGCAGCGCGCGGCCTGGCTGCAGGAACACACCGAAACGGTCCGACGGACCCGCGACGAAGCCGCGGCGCTCGAGGGGCGGGCCTCGGGCCTGCGCCTGCTGGCGTTCGTGGCGATCGCCGCCCCGTGGCTGTTCCTGTCCGGCCAGCCGCTCGTCGCGCTCGGGCTGAGCGTGATCCTGGTGGTCGGGTTCGTGATCAGCGTGCGGCGTCACCTGCGGCTGCGGGCCCGGCGCGAACAACTCGACCGGCAGGTCCTGGTCTGCGAGGAGTCCGGCCGGCGGATCGGCGGGCAGGTCCACCTCGTCCGCGACTACGCAACCCCCGAGGCCGACCCGACGCTCGAAGCGCTGCTGCCCCGGATTCTCCCGGACGGCGAGAGCTGGGAACTGACCGCGCAGGAGACCGGCGACCTGGATCTGTTCAGTCCGCCGGTCGGCTGCTTCGGACTGCTCAACCGGACGTCGACGCAGATCGGCGCGGCGCGCCTCGCCGAGGTCGTCACGCACCCCCTGCTCGACCCCGAACCGATCCGGCAGCGATACGCGTCGGTGGCCTGGCTCAGCGAGAACGCCGCGCCGCGGATCCGGCTGCTCGGCGCATGCGCCGGACTTCGCGACGAGGATCGCCGCCTGGCCCGCCTGCTCAAGGCCATCGCCGGCGCCGAACGCCTGCAGACCGACCTGCCGGTCAACGCGATCCGGATCTGGTCCCTGCTGGCCGGGCTGACCTGCCTGGTCGCCCTCGCCCTCGCGTTCGCCGGCAACGCCAGTTGGGGTGCCCTGCTCGGCGGGCTGATCACGGTCAACGGCCTGTTGTACATGCAGATGCAGGGCGCGATCAGCACCGCCCTCGAACCCTGGCGCGATGTCGGCTGGGCCGCTCGCGGACTCGAGGAAGCCACCGAGGCCGCCGCCGAGGAACTGCCGACCGACGGCGAACTCGGCCGACTCGGAGACGCCTGCCGCCAGGCCGTCGACGGCCTGCCGCTGAACCGGTTGCGCGGCCGGATCGGCTGGTCCGAGAGCGGCGGGATGGTCAACCTGCTGTTCAACCTGCTGTGCCTGGTCGACCTGCACGTGGCCAGCGCCATCCTGCACGTGGCCGTCGCCCGCAAGCAGGACCTGCTGGCGGCCGCGGCCGCGGTCGTGGAACTCGAAGTGCGGCTGAGCCTGGCCTGCCTGCACGCCGAGCAGCCGCTGCGGTGCGAAGCGCAACCGGTGAGCGAGACGACGCTCGAAATCGACACCGGCGTGCACCCGCTGGTCGAACCGGAATTCGTGATCGCCAACGATGTCCGCCTGGACCAGGATCTGCGCTTCTGGGTCATCACCGGTTCGAACATGGCCGGCAAGAGCACCCTGCTGCGGATGGTCGCGTTGAATGTTCTGCTGGCGCAGGTGGCCGGCTTCGCGCTGGCGCGGGCGATGCGCTGGCGTCCGGTGCGGCTGATGACCGACCTGCGGGCCAACGACAACCTGTCCCGCAACGAGAGCTACTTCCTGGCCGAGGTGCGGCACCTGCGTCGGATGGTCCGCCCGCCGGAGGATCGCACGCCGCTGCTGGGGCTGATCGACGAACCGTTCCGCGGGACGAACTCGGAGGACCAGACGGCCGCGAGCGTGGCCGTCGTGCGACACCTGCTGGGTTCGGGCAACCTGTTCCTGCTGGCGACGCACGACCGGCACCTGACGGAACTGGCGGACGGGCGCGAGATCCGCAACTTCCACTTCCGCGAGAATCTCGGCAAGGACGGCATGGTCTTCGACTACCGCCTGCACGACGGTCCGGCCACGACCCGCAACGCGCTCCGCATCCTCGAGCGCGAAGGCTACCCCCCGGAACTGATGCAGACCGCCCACCGCTGGCACGAAGAAGAAGGCGCCCGCGAGCCGGGGAACCGGGAGGCACGCACAGAGTCCCGCTGACCGCGTAACGCGCAGGCGCGAAGAAGGCGATCACCCGCCCGGAAAAGGCCGTCACCTGCGCGGAGACAGTTACCCTGCGCGGAGAAGACACTGCTCAAGAGCAGTGGCCGGGGCGCACTGCGAAGATCGCAGTGGCACACCCGACATCCGACGCGCACTGCGAAGATCGCAGTGGCACACCCGACACGCGGCGCGCCCGCCTGCTCACTTGCTTACTTGCTCACTTGCTTGCCCACTGAACCCCCGTAGATGGGGATGAACGCCCGTTGCTCCGATCGGCATATACGATGCCGGTTGGAATCATCCTTTTTGCAAGGAGCAACGGGCATGTCGAGGTTAACGGTTTTTGCTGGATTGGACT
>JAUIEC010000029.1 GCA_030428945.1 Phycisphaerae bacterium
GCAGGACAAGATCCACCTGAGCGGCGATGTGACGATCACGCAGGGCACGATCGACGCGACGGCCGCGACGGTCGAGTTCCAGGGCAACAACGCGATCAACGCCCCGGGCCTGCAGCTTGGCGATGTGATCTTCAACACCAGCACCGTTGAAGTCACCGGCACGCTCGACATCGACGGCGATGTCGAGATCCGCAACCTCTACCGCCTGAACGGTGGCGAGGTCACGGTCGCGGGCGACATCACGACGACGGACACGAGCTACGCGGGCAGCGCGACGATCGTCCTCGACGGCAATGGCGACCAGGTGGTCCACGCCAACGGCGGCGTCGGTGAACTGCACGACTTCGCGGTCGACAAGTCCTCCGGCACGGTCACACTGCAGGATCGAATCCAGTTCAGCGGCGATGTGACCGTCACGGCCGGCCAGCTTGATGCCCGCGGCGCGACGATCGAGTTCCAGCACAACAACCGCGTTGACGCGACCGAGGCCCGTTTCGGCGATGTGATCATCAACACCGGCACGATGGACCTGAACGGCGACCTGGTCGTCGAAGGTGATCTCGAGATCCGCAACCTCTATCGCCTGAACGGCGGAACGGTTTACGCCACCGGCGAGGTCAACATCATCGATGCCAACTGGGGCGGATCCGGCACGCTGATCAACGGCTGGCCGAACGGTGAGCCGCTGGCCGATGCCGGCTTCGACCAGGACGTCGGCGAGGACGATGTCGTCACGCTCGACGCGACCGGCAGCACTCGTTTCGATCCCGACGATGACCTGACCTTCAACTGGAAGCAGGTCGACGGTCCGGTCGTCACGCTCGATGATCCGACCGCCGCCCGTCCGACTTTCGCATCGCCCGACGTCCAGGAACCGACCGTCCTCGTCTTCGAGGTCGAAGTCTACGACGGTTTCAACACGAGGACCGACACGGTTGAAGTGGTCGTCAACCCCGTCAATCACGTTCCGGATGCCGACGCCGGGGTCGACCAGACCGTGGCCGAGGAGGGCATCGTCACACTCGACGCGACCGGCAGCAGCGACCCCGATGTCGAGGATGACCTGCGCTTCGACTGGAAGCAGATCGACGGTCCGGTGGTCACGCTCGATGACCCGACCGCCGCCCGCCCGACGTTCGAGGCCCCGGCCGTCGACGAACCGACCGTGCTGGTCTTCCAGGTCGATGTCAGTGACGGCGAGACGAGCCGCACCGATACCGTCGACGTCACCGTGCATCCCCCGACCAAGGACGTGCTGCCCACCACCAGCAAGCCGACGCCCGGCTTCTCGACGCCCGACTCGGCCGGACAGGCGCCGCCGGACGCCGTGGATTCCGCGACCACGACCGTCGATCAGACCTCTGAATCGGCGGCCGACGCGACCACCGATGAGCCGACATTCGACACGACCACCGACACCGGCGCTGCCGACATCGACAGCGCGGCCAACGCGGACGTGCCTGATCCGAAACTCGACGGCGACGTCATCGATCAGCCGCAGCCCGTCGCCGCCGACGAGTCGACCGGCCGGGACTACGACAGCGAGGATGGAGCCCCCGTCAGCGACTGGGACGGGACCGAGGACCTGCGGATCCTCGACCCGGCCGCGGCCATCGACGGGGTCGAATCAGACGCCCGCTTCGCGCAGATTGCGCAACCCGCAGCCGAGACCGCCGCCGGCGCCGACCCGCAGGGCGAGGCGCTTCCGGCCGCCGAGATCGACGTGGAAGTCGATGTCGATCCGCAACCCGCGCCGCCGATCGAAATGCCGGTCGGCCTGGGAGGCGTCGCTTTCGACGATGTCTTTGCCGACGACACGCTGAACCCCGATGCGCCGCTGGCGGAACTGAACCTCGACCTGATGCCGGTTACCGATGGCCAGGTCGACGATGTCGAGGACGACGAGCGCCGGCGGCAGTCGGTCGCGGCGGAAGCGATGGCGGAAGACGCCGACGAGCGCGAGCGGGTCGACGAACCGCCGACCGAACCGGCCGTGGCGGGTTCGTCGCAGGAGGGCGGTTTCTGGCCGATGCTGTGGGGCCTGCTCCGCGGTCGGGCCGGAACGCAGAACGAAGAGCGACGGAAGGAGTAGGGGATCGGCATGCCCATTGTGTGTCTTGGATTGCTGCTCTGTGGTCTCGGCGGGGGGTCCCCGGGTTCGCCCGAAGGTCCGCTGGCCGGCTTCACGGCCCCGGTGCGGGCGGTCACGCTGTCCGCGGAAATCACCGGCACGATTGCGCGCCTGCCGGTGGTCGAGGGGGCCGCGGTTCGCAGTGGTGATGAACTGGTCGCCCTCGATGACCGCGTGCAGCGCGTTCGCACCGAGATCGTCCGACAGCGTGCCACCAGCAGCGTGGCCGAGGACCTGGCCGCGGTCCGTCTGCAGCGGGCCCGCCAGGAGCGCGACCGGTTGCGTTCGCTCGATGGTGATGCGCTCGCCTCGGTCAAGGAACTGGCCGACGTCGAAGCCGAGGTCGAGGCGCTCGAACTGAGCGCGACCCAGGCCTGCGAGGACCGGTCGGCCGCCCGGCTGGATCTGCAGTTGCAGGAGGCGCTGCTGGCCCGGTATTCGCTTCGGGCGCCGTTCTCCGGCTTCCTCGCCCGCCGGGCCGTGGAAGTGGGGCAGACCACCGACGTTGGTCAGCCGCTGGTCGAACTGGTCCAGGTTGACCCGTTGCACGTGATCCTCGAATGCCCGCTTGGCCGGGCCCGCGCGCTTCGTGGCGGTCAGACGCTGCCGGTTCGCGACGCCGCCGACGCCACCGACGTTCGTACCGGCGAGGTGATCCTGGTGGCGCCGGTCGCGAATCCCGCCAGCCAGACGGTGCGGGTCAAGCTGCGGGTTGCGAACCCGGACCTCGACTGGCTGGCCGGGATGAAGATCTTCGTGGACCTGCCTCCGGCCGAGGCGGCTGGTCCGGCCCTGACCCGCAGCCAGGAGGAACACTAGATGTTCGCAGACGGCCAATCGGACCTGTTCGATGACCTCGGCGGTTCGAACCCGCTCAACAACGAGATGGCGTTCGAGATGCTGCAGGAACTCGAACGGAACACGCCGGAGGAGATTCGCCGGCAGCGGACGCACTTCCGCCTGACGATCAAGGCGAAGGTCACGCTGCTGCCGGGCAGTGCCAGCGACATGCTCAAGCTGCGCGTCCAGGGCGTGACCGGGGACATCTCCGAGGGCGGGCTCAAGTGCCTGTTCCCGGTCCCCGTGCGGGTCGGTGACGTCTACCGACTCGAGTTCGATCGCAACGACTTCGATCTGCCGACCACGTTCGTGCTCTGCCGCCGATGCCTGCTGCTCCGCGACGACGCCTACGAGGCCGGCTTCAGCTTCTTCGCGCCGATCAGCCTGCCGGCCAACGTGTCGGCCACGACGGCCCGCACGTAGAGAGCGAGTAGGGAAGATGACCGACACTGTCACGCATGAGGCCGGCCAGACCGCCGCCGAGCGACCCGGACCCTACGCGGAGATCCTCGCGGCCGCCCGCGAAGCGCGCAGCGCCGTCGAGTTCTTCCGCCGCGCGCTGCGGCATGTCGGCACGTTCTTCACCAGTCCGTACGCGACGCTTTACCTGCGCATGCCGGCCGAGGTGATCGAGGAAGACTTCCACTGCGGGCCGACCGATCCCGGCTTCTGGAAGCCGGCCGTGCAGCGGCACCTGACCGAGACCCTGGCCGACCAGCGCCCGCGGGCCCGGCTGCTGTCCGACCGCAACGCCCGCGTGCGGGTCATGCTGCTGTCGGTCCCCCTGTGCTGTCCGCAGGGGACGCCGCTGGGCGCCCTGGCCCTGGTGACCCGCGCCACCGACGACGACGCCCGCATTCCCGCCAGCCTGCTGCAGTCGCTGGCCGCCCTGACTTCGTACGCCTCCGGCTTCGTCGGACACCAGCGCGGCGCCGACGCCGGCGGCAGCGGTGGCAATCCCGCGGACAGCCAGGCCCTCGCCCGGGCGGCCGTGATGGAGTCGGCCGAGGAACTCGCCTACTCGATCACGAACTCGCTCCGCAACAAGCTCGGCTGCGACCAGGTGGCGCTCGGACAGGAGGTCCGCCGCGGGATCCGGCTGCTCTCGATTTCGGGACTCGACGAGATTCGGCCGCGCAGCCCCGGCGTCGTCGCGCTGCGGGCGGCGATGGAGGAATCCCTCGACGCCGATCGCCCGATCCGCTTCGACAGCCAGTTGCGCCGCGAGGGCGACGGCCGGCAGTTTCGCCTGCACCGCCAGTGGCACGAGGTCAGCAACGGACTGGCCGTCGCGTCGCTTCCGCTGACCAGCGACAACGACTGCCGGGCCGTGCTGAGCCTGCGCCGCGCCGGCGATCAGCCCTTCACCGAAGAGGAACTGGCCCAGATTCACGAACGCGTGCTGCCGTACCTGCCGGCCCTGCTGCTGCTGCAGGCCGCCCATCGCACGGTCCTCGGCCGCATCCGCGACAACCTGACCGCCGAGATCCGACGTCTGACCCGTCCGGGTCACATCGTCCGCAAGATCACGGCCGTTGCGCTCGGACTGGCGACCCTCTGGGTCTGCTTCGGCACGCTGACGTACACCGTGACCGCCCCGTGCCAGGTGGCGCCCCGCGAAGGCCGACAGGTCGCGATGCCGTTCGACGGCACGATTCGCACGGCGGAGGTCGTTCCCGGCGACGAGGTCCGGGCCGGCGATGTCCTCTGCCGACTCGATGTCCGCGACCTGGAACTGCGACGGGCCGAACTGCTGGCCGAACGGGACCGCGTCGATCTGCAGCACCTCCAGGGACTGGCCGGCGACGCGCCCGAGCAGGCCCGCCTGGCCGCCGTGCAGCAGCGGGCCCTGTCCGCCCGCCTGGCGCTGCTGGATCGGCAGATCGAGCAGGCCGTGCTGCGCAGCCCGATTGACGGGGTGGTGCTGGCGGGCGATCTGCGCAGCCAGGTCGGCTCGGTCGTGCCGCTGGGCACGCCGCTGTTCGAGCTGGCCCCGCCCGCCGCGCTGCGGCTGGAGATCGAAGTGCCCCAGGAGCAGGCCGCCGGTGTCGTCGCCGGGCTCAGCGGAAGTTTTCTGTCACACGCCCAGCCCGAAACCAGCCGGGCCTTCCGGCTCGTGCGGGTCGCGCCGTCAGCCGATCAGGTCGACGATCACAACGTCTTCCGCGTCGAGGCCGATGCCGAACTCGGCGACTGGATGCGACCCGGCATGGAGGGCTTTGCCCGCATCGAGGTCGGCCCGCGACCGACCTGGTGGGTCCTGTTCCATCGCTTCACCGATCCGCTGCGACTGAACTTCTGGCTATGAACGCACCGAACGACCAGGCCCGGCAACTCGTCGAGCGCCTTCGCGGCGTGCGGGTCGGCCTGCGCGAGGACCTTGAGGTCTCGCGGCATCGCTTCCGCGGCGCGCCGTGCTACGTCCTCCGCGACCCGCTGACCTTCCAGAGCCACCGCCTCGAACCGGCCGACTACCAGATCGTCGTCGCCCTCGACGCCGCCCGCGCACTCGGAGACGTCTTTGCCGACCTGGTCAGCGAAGGCGTGCTGTGCAGCGCGGACGAAGAACGCTTCTACCTGTTCATCTTCCAGTTGCACCGGCTGGGGTTCCTGAACCTGCCGCTCTCCGACGAGAAGATCCTCTATCGCCGCTACCGGGCCCGCCAGCAGGCCCGCAGGTCACGCTGGCTGATGAACCTGGTCTTCTGCCAGGTGCCGCTCTGGAACCCCGAGGCCTTCCTGACCCGCACCGCGCACCTGGCTGGTCCGCTGTTCTCCCGCTGGGCACTGCTGGCCTGGCTGCTGACGCTGCTCGTGGCCGCGGTCGCCGTCGCCGGCCGCTGGGAGCAGTTCCTGCAGCCGCTGAACGGACTGCTGGCGACCCGCAACCTGGTGATGATCTGGTTCCTGCTGATCCTGCTGAAGGCCGCACACGAATTCGGACACGCCTACGCCTGCAAACGCTTCGGCGGTCACGTGCCGGAGATGGGGGCCATGCTGATCGTCGGGACACCGTGCGCCTACGTCGACGCGACCGCGTCTTGGGGCTTCGCCCGCCGCAGTCACCGCCTGATCGTCGGCCTGGCCGGCATGTATGTCGAAACTTGGATCGCCGCCCTGGCCGCGCTCTACTGGGCGCTCAGCGAACCGGGCCTGCTCAACGCGGCCGCCTACAACGTGATCTTCCTGGCCGGCGTGACGACGATCCTGTTCAACATCAACCCGCTGATGCGCTACGACGGCTACTACATCGCGAGTGACCTGCTCGAGATTCCGAACCTGCGCCCGCGTTCCCAGCAGGCCCTCGGGCGCTGGTTCCGGCAGCGACTGCTCGGTCTGCCGGTCGGTGCGGCGCCCTGGTCGCCGGGCGTCACGCGACTGCTGCTGACGTTCGGCAGCGCGGCCCTGCTGTATCGCGTGCTGGTGATGCTCGGGATCTCGGCCCTGCTGGCTGCGAAGCTCGGCATGCTCGGCCTGGTCGCGGCCGGGGCGGTGCTGGCGTCGATGCTGTGGGGGGCGGTGCGTCACCGGGTTGCGTGGCTGTGGTTCGCCGAGGAGACCGCGCCGGTGCGTCCCCGGGCGGTGGCTGTCAGCGTGCTGCTGCTGCTCGGACTGCCGCTGGGGGTCGGGCTGCTGCCGGTCGAGGTCTGGAGCCAGGCGCCGGGCGTGACGCGCTATGAACACGAGACGGTCGTGCGGGCCGACAGCGCCGGGTTCCTCGAACGTGTCCGCCTGACTCCGGGACAGCAGGTCCCCGCCGATGCCGCGCTGCTGGAACTGCACAACGATCGGCTGATCGAAGCCCGGATCCGGGCCCGCGAGGCGCTCGAACTGGCCGAGGCCCGCCACGACATCCTGTTCGCCGACGCCCGGGATCGGGCGGCCGAGGAGGGCGTTCGCCTGGCCGCGCTGCGCGAGCAGGTCGCGGCGGCGGAGCGGCGGATCGCGGCCCTCGCGGTGCGCTCGGGGCCCGGCGGACTGGTGCTGGATGCGCCGCGGCCGACCGCGGTCGGGCGGTTCTTCGCCGAGGGCGACCCGCTGGCGACCATCGCGTCGGGGGCCTGGCAGGTCCAGGTGCACCTGACGGCCGACCAGGCCGCGCGGGCGGCCCTGGCGATCGGCGACTCCGTCGAGTTTCGTCCGGCACCGGGCAGTGGACGGATCCCGGGCGTCGTGTCGCGGCTCGAACCGATGGTGTCGCGGCGGATCGATGCGCCGGCCGTGACCCAGGCCGGCGGCGGTGAGATCGTCGTGTCGGCGACGGGCGAGACCAGGCAGCCCTACCTGACCGTGACCGTCACGCTGCGGGCGGGCGAGACGTTCGACCTGTCGCACGGCATGACCGGCCAGGTCGGTTTCCGGGCCAGCCACCAGCCGATCGGCCTGGCGCTGTACCGCCGCCTGGTCCGCTTCGTACACCAGTTGCGCGCATAAGCCGGGCCCCAGGAAGGCAGCAAGGGAGCGAGGGCAGCAAGGTAGCGACGGCGCCTGACGGGCGATTCCGCCTCTGTCCTGTTCCCTGTTCCCTGTTCCCTGTTCCCTCCCTCCCCCCGTTATAGTGTTCCCGTCCGAGACAGGAGGGCCCTCATGCAGGCACAGGTTCTGGCACTCGCGGTCAAGACCGCGGTCGGTGGTCCGATGCGGGAGATCGACCGGTCGGTCGGGCAGGTGGACGGCGGGCTCGACTGCCCGGTTCAGCCGAGCCCCGATCGCGGGATCACATTCCTGGCAGCCCGCCAGTGGGACCAGGTCAACGAGGAACTCGGCACGGAGATGCCCTGGCACGCGCGGCGGGCGAACGTCCTGCTCGACGCGGACGGACTGGCGGATCTGCTCGGCCGGACGGTCACGGTGGGGGACCTGCGGGTCGAGATCATGGGCGAGACCGTCCCGTGCGGCACGATGGAAGCCATCCAGCCCGGCCTGACCCGCGCCCTGGCCCCCGAGTGCCGCGGCGGCGTCTACGGCCGAATCCTGCGCGGCGGCACGATCCGGGTCGGCGACGCGCTGACCATCGAGTAACGTCGCCGCCCCGGCTCCCTTGCTCCCTTGCTCCCTGGCTCCCTTATTCAGGCAGTCCTTCCGACAGCCGCGTGGCCGCCCGGGCGAAGCGTTTGCGGAAGCCTTCCGGCGACATCCGCGCCTCGGCCGCCAGGCGCGAGAGCATCTCGGGATTCTCCAGGTCGGTCTTTTCGAGCCGGATCATGTAGGCCCGCGCGATGCGGTAGACGTCCGAGCGGATGTCCACCACCCGGGTCTGGGTCCGGTTGGTTTCCGGATCGGCCATCTCGTGCAGGTCGAGCGCCTCGAGGTTGCCGTTGACGATCGCCGCCATCGCGCCCTTCGGGGCCGAGTCGTCCAGCAGCAACTGGATGCCGAAGTAGCCCAGGCTGCGGCAGTAGCCCATGTCGAACGGGGTCGGGTCCGCCGAGCGCAGTTCGTAGCCGATCTCCAGATCCTGCACCGTCAGGTCGTGCCCGCGTTCCTTGTACAACGCCGTCAACCGGTCCTTGATCAGCCGGGCGAGGTCGACCTCCGCCAGGCGCATGTGTCCGGCCGCGTCGAGCGGAATCTCCCGCCCGAGCAGGGCCTCGAGTTCCTCCTTGTCGCCCAGTTTGTAGGCCAGGCCCTCGGCGATGACGGCCACGCCGTGCGGGCGGCCGAGCACGCGGCGCTTGAGGATCGCGCCGTCGAGCACGTCGAGGATGTGCTGGAACTTGGTGTTGTCGTCGAATTCCTCGGGAATCAGCGAGATCGTCGCCCCGGCCGCCATTCCGATGGCCATGCTGAGCCATCCGGCGGTGCGTCCCATCGTTTCGCAGATGTACCAGCGTCCGGTGGTTTCCGAGTCGTGCATCAGGTTCTTGACCAGGTGCGTGCCGATGTAGCGGGCGGTCGAGAAGCCGAATGTCGGGATGTCGCCGGGCAGGGGCAGGTCGTTGTCGATCGTCTTCGGAACGTGGACCAGGCGGATGCCGCCTTCGGCGAAGTCGGTCGTGAAGCGGGCGCTCAGGGCGGTGTCGTCACCACCGATGGTCAGCAGGCCGTCGACGCCGAGGCTGCGCAGGTTGGCGACGACCCGCGAGACGAGTTCCGGGTTCGGCGTGGCCCGCGGGTTGTCCTTCATCGCCTTCTTGTCGAGCAGGCTGGCCCGCGAGGTCCGCAGGATCGAACCACCGTCGAAGTGAATCCGGGCCACGTCGCTGATCTGCAGCGTCTTGGCGTGCACCTGCGGGTCGAACCGGTCGCTGCTGAGCCACTGGAAGCCGTCGAAGAACCCGACCACCTCGAGGCCCTTGTTGCGGGCCTCGATCGTGGCCGCACCGATCACCGCGTTGATGCCGGGCGCCGGCCCGCCGCCGACCAGGATTCCGATTTTCTTGATCGCCATCATTTCACCCCATACTGGCTGCCTTGGCAGCCCGGTGCTGTTGCGCTTTCGTTACAAATTCCGTGTTGGCGGCCCCCCGGGCAACCTGGCGGGTCTGCCCGGTTCCGGATTCCCCCAAACAGGCCGGCAGGCGGCCGCGTGCCGCGTCGGGCGGGTTGCCCCTGCCCGCGGCGGCGCAAGACGGCAATCTTACCGCCTGGTCCGTGATTTTCCAGCGGCGGGTTGTGGCCCGGCGGATTGACAGGTATGGTATTGGGCTCGACGAATTTCCGCCGGCACAGGGCGCCGGGCGGGCAGGCAACCGGCAGGAGCACGGCTGTGCATAAGTTCAAGCCACACAAGGGCCTGATGAAGCGCGTGCGCGTCTCGGCCAACGGCAAGCCGCGACGCAGGATGACGTTCGCCGGCCACCTGATGAGTCACAAGTCCGGGCGGCGCCGCCAGCGTCTGCGTCAGCGACCCTGCATCCAGGGCGCTTTCCGTCAGACGGTCCTGCGGGCCATGGGCCTCGGCTAAGCACCGAATAGAAGGAGTTCCCAGCGATGCGCATTCGAGGAGGCAAGGCCACCCATCGCCGCCGCAAGCGGATGCTGAAGGCCGCCAAGGGCTACCGCGGCACGCGCAGCAAGCTCTTCAAGAACGCCAAGCAGACGGTCATCAAGGCCGGGCAATACGCCTACCGTGACCGGCGCGTCCGCAAGCGTGAGTTCCGGGCCCTGTGGATCACCCGGATCAGCGCGGCCTGCGCCCTCCGCGGCATGAACTACAGCCGCTTCATGAACGGGCTCAAGCACGCCAACATCTTCCTGAACCGCAAGATGCTCAGCGAACTGGCGATCTTCGACGAGAAGGCCTTCGACGCGCTCGTCGACCTCGCCCGTCAGAACGTACAGGGCGCCGCCGCCGCCTGACCGGCCGACGCTTTCCTGATTCCGCCGGCAGCGTCGCGTCCCGTTCGGGTCGCGACGCTGTCTGCATAACAGGAGCACCGCCATTCCCGCCCAGCCCGTACCCGAACTCGTGCATGTCGCCACCGCCGACGGGGCCCGCATCGCCTGCAAGCGGAAACCCGCCGACGGGCCGCCGGTCGTCTTCGTCCACGGCATCGCCGTCAACGCCGACCTGTGGGATCTGCCGCACATCCGCGCGAGCGATCCGGTCGACTTCGAGACCCTGCCCGGCCAGTTGCACGCCCTCGGGTATGACGTCTGGCTCGTCAACCTTCGCGGGCACGGCGCGCCCCACATGCACAGCAAGCCGCCCCAGGGCCTCCGCGACTGGACCTTCGACCACTACGTCGCTTTCGATCTCCCGGCCGTCGTCGACGAGATCACCGAGCGCAACGGCCGCCGGCCCTGGCTGATCGGCAACAGCATGGGTGCCATGACCGTCGCCGGATACCTGCAGGGCGCCGCCATCACCGGGCAGGGCCCCGCCGCCCACGTCGTCGGCAACGGCGACCTGGCCGCCTGCCGCCAGGATCGCGTCCGCGGGGCGGTCCTGATCGAGTTCCCGGCCGCATTGCGCTGGCCGGCGTCGCTCTACGACGCGTCCGGCAACCTGCGGTGGGGCGAGTTGTGGAGCGGGGGACCCAGCGACGCCTCGGCCAACTTCCCGTTCGAACTGCTGGCCCACGCCCGCTTCCTGGAAACCGGGCTGTACGTGATGGGCGAGATCCCGCTCCGCTGGCTGCGGACCAGCCAGCAGGCCGGGTCCTGGCGTGACAGTTTCCCGGCCCCGCTGGCCGACGCGCTCGGCTGGGCGGACGACGCGGTGGTCGAAGCGGCCCGCGTGGTGGTCAACGGTTTCAAGGGTGGCGAGAACTTCGAACCGCTGCTGTTCACCCGCGGCTTTCTGCCGTCGCTGGATCACATCAAGCACGGCGTGCTGACCCAGTTCGGCAAATCGGTCCGCGAGCGGTCGCTCGTCAGCGGGCTCGGCAGCCCGGCCTACGACTACACCCACGGCTACCCGCGGATCCACTGCCCGCTGCTGCTGGTCTCCGGCGGGCGCGACAAGATCGCCAATGCGCAGGTCACCCGCGAGGTCTTCTATGACCGGATTGCCAGCGCCGACCGCACCCATCTGCACTACCCCGAAATCGCCCACGGCGAATTCGAGTGGGCCGAGATCGCCTGCCGCCAGGTCTACCCCCAGATCATCGACTGGCTGCAGCACCGCCGCCCGTAACGGACGGACGCTCGGGCAGCCTGCCACGGGCATTCCCTGCGCACCTGCTGACGGGCGCACTGGCGCGCCGTCCCGTTTCGTCCGCCACCCCTGACGAGGTTCACCGGTCAGCAGGCGGGCCGGGGGGGCGGTGCCGCCCGTTGCCCGACAATCGCTCAAGTCCCCCGCCGGCGGGATCCGATCAGGATGGTGGGTCTCCGGACCCGCGCTGGGAGATGCCCGGGTGCGACGATTCCTCAATATGCTCTCGCGGCACGCCGCGGCCGGGCTGATCCTTGTCCTCGGACTGGGCTCGACCGCCTGGCTGTATACCGATGCCGCCCGCACGGCCCGCCTGGCGGCCGCGACGGCTTTCGCGGGCGACTGCGACGACACCGCCACGCGCCTGAGCGCCCGCCTGCACGCCTACGCCGCGGTCCTGACCTGGGGCCGCGGACTGATTGAGTCGGTCCGGGTCGACCGGGCCATCTGGGCGTCGTTCGTCGCCGAAGGCCGCCTGCGTGACAACTTCCCCGGCGTGTTCGGCCTGGCGTTCGTCCAGCGGGTTCCCGTGACGCAACTGGCCGACTTCGAGGAGCGCATGCGGCGCGAGGGCGTGGCCAGTTTCCAGGTGCGCAGTCATCCGCGGGCCGACCGCGGCTCCGATGACGGCTACAGTTACGTGATCAAGTACCACGAACCGGCGGACGTGAACCGCGCGGCCTGGGGTCTCGACGTTTCGACCTGGCGCGTCAACCGCGACGTCTACGACCGGGCCATGCGGACCGGAACGGTGCAGTTGTCCAACCAGATGCAACTTGCCCAGGGCGGGTTCGAGCAGCAGGGCATCGTCATCGCGCTGCCCGTCTTTCACCCCGACCTCCCGATCGAAACACCGCGGCAGCGGCGCGAAGCGCTCTTCGGCTGGGTCGCCAGCCCGATCGGCATGCTCCCGTTCTTCGGCACCGAGGGCATTCTCGACCGCGAGCGACTCGCCCTGACCCTGCGCGACACCGCCAGTTCGAGCCTCGAACCCCTGTTCGAATCGGCCTCGCGGGTCGAGTCCCAACTCGCCACGCGCAGGCAGATCAGCTTCGGCGGCAAGACGCTCGACCTCGACTTCCGGCCCGCCAGCGTGGCCGCCTTCCGACCCAACATGCTGTCGGCCAACCTGATCGGGCTGGGCGGCGTGCTGGTCAGCCTGCTCCTCAGCGTGATCGCCGCGACCCTGGCCCGGACGCGGACGCGGGCCGAGGAGATCGCCGCCCGGATGGCGTCGTCGCTGCAGCGGAGCGAACGGGAAGCCAGGGACCTCGCCGAACGGGCCGCGACCGCCAGCAGGGCCAAGAGCCGCTTCCTGGCCAACATGTCGCACGAGATTCGGACACCGATGACCGCGATCCTCGGCTATGCCGACCTGCTGGGCGGCGAACAGGCCGAGCTGACCGACCGCCAGCGGCGCGACTACAGCGCGACGATCAAGGAGAACGGGCAGCACCTGCTCGCGATCATCAACGATCTGCTGGACATCTCGCGGATCGAGGCCGGCAAGATGCAGATCGATCCGCACCCGGTCAGCCCGCGCGACCTGCTCGAACGCGTCCGGGCCCTGATGCGCGTCCGGGCCGAGAGCAAGGGCCTCGTGCTGCGGCTGAAACTGTCCGACGATCTTCCGGCCGCCATCGAAACCGATCCGCTCCGCCTGCGGCAGATCCTCGTCAACCTGGTCGGCAACGCGGTCAAGTTCACCGAACTGGGCCACGTCACGATCGGGGCCGCGGCGGTTCCGTCCGGACCGGACCGGGTCGATCTGACCGTCACGGTCAGCGACACCGGCATCGGCATGAACCAGACGCAGTGCCAGCAGATCTTCTCGGCGTTCGCCCAGGGCGATGCCAGCATCACCCGTCGCTTCGGCGGCACCGGGCTGGGGCTCAGCATCAGCGCCGGGCTGGCCGAACTGCTGGGCGGCTGGATCGACGTGCAGAGCACCATCGGCGTCGGCAGCACCTTCACGCTGCGGCTGCCCGCGACGGTCGTGGCCGAAACACCCCTGCCCGAACCCGAACCGACCGCGGCGGTGGAACAGGTCGCCTCGGTCCCCGAGCCCCTGGCCGGCGTCCGCGTGTTCTTTGCCGAGGACGGCCCCGACAACCAGCGGCTGGTCGCGCACTTCCTGAAAAAGTGCGGCGCCCAGGTCCGCGTCTTCGACAACGGGCGCGAGGCCCTCGAGGCCCTGACCGTCGACGGCACCACGGCCGGGGAACTCGATCCGGACGTGGCCTGCGACCTGCTGCTGACCGACATGCAGATGCCCGAGATGGACGGCTACAGCCTGGCCAGCACCCTGCGGGTCCGCGGCTGGACCCGCCCGATCGTCGCCCTGACCGCGCACGCCATGTCCGACGACGGCGGCAAGTGCCTCGCGGCCGGCTGCACGGCCTACGCGACCAAGCCGGTCGATCGCCGCACGCTGATCGAGATCTGTGTCGGGGCGCTGCGGCCGGCGCCGGCGGAGACGCCGGGCTCCTGAGTCGCGCAGCGCCCGTTTTCCCGGCCCGGACTGCACAGTCTTTTCCCGCTGTGGTAGCCTTTCCACCCGAACGCGCCGCCGGTCGTACGCGTAGTACGCCGCAGGCCGCCGCGCCCGGGAGGATTTCATGGCCAGCAACGATGAGGGACAGGTCCGCGAGCAGGTCGAGGCCTTTCGGAGCCGTTTCCAGACGCTGCGGAACGAGATCGGCAAGATGATCGTCGGCCACCAGGAGATCGTCGACGGCGTGCTGGTGGCCCTGTTCGCCGGCGGGCATGTCCTGCTCGAGGGCGTTCCCGGGCTCGGCAAGACGCTGCTGATCCGGACGCTCTCGGAAGCCCTCAGCCTGGAGTTCTCGCGGATCCAGTTCACCCCCGACCTGATGCCGGCCGACATTCTCGGGACGAACATCATCAACGAGGATCCCGAGACCGGCCGGCGCCGGTTCGAGTTCCAGCGCGGCCCGATCTTCGCCCAGATGGTGCTGGCCGACGAGATCAACCGGGCCACGCCCAAGACGCAGTCGGCCCTGCTGGAAGCGATGCAGGAGAAGTCGGTCACGGCCGGCGGCGAGCATCACGTGCTCAAGCGCCCGTTCTTCGTGATGGCCACGCAGAACCCGATCGAGCAGGAGGGCACCTACCCGCTGCCCGAGGCCCAGCTTGACCGCTTCATCTTCAAGCTGGTGGTCGGCTACTCCAGTCGCGAGGAACTGACCGAGATCGTCCAGCGGACCACGACCGGCTACGCGGCCGACATTCAGCCGGTGCTCGACGGCGAGGCGATCGTGCAGGCGCAGCAGTTCGTCAAGCAGGTCGCGGCCGCCCCGCACGTGCAGGACTACGCGATCCGGATGGTGCTGGCGACGCACCCGCAGGGGGCCTACGCGACCGAAATGGTCAACAAGTACGTCCGCTGGGGCGCCAGTCCGCGCGGGGCCCAGGGCCTGACGCTGGCCAGCAAGATCCACGCGATGCTGGACGGGCGCTTCAACGTCAGCTTCGAGGATGTCCAGAAGGCCGTCCTGCCGACGCTCCGCCACCGCGTGCTGCTGAACTTCGAGGGCGAAGCCGAAGGCCTGACCACCGACGAGGTCCTGAACGACATGATCGACAACATCCCCACCGCGGCCGGAGCGGCAGCGTGAGGGGGAGGGAACAGGGAACAGGGAACAGATGAAGACCATCGGAACGAAGACGCTGCGAACGGAAGGGGTGGCGCTGCAGCACGCCGACCCGGCTTCGCCCGGGGCGGGCCGCCCTGTTCCCTGTTCCCTGTTCCCTGGTCCCTTCCCCAAGTAACGAGGCGATCCGATTCCCGAGCCGTCCTCCAGTACCGAGCCGCTGCTTTCGCCGGAGTTCATCTCCCGGCTGGATCAGCTTGAACTGCTCAGTCGCAAGATCTTTGCGGGGCGGATGAAGGGCGAGCGGCGGTCCAGGCGGAAGGGGGACAGCGCCGAGTTCGCCGACTACCGCAACTACGTCAGCGGCGACGACCTGCGGTTCATCGACTGGAACATCTACGCCCGGCTCGAGAGGCTGCTGCTGAAGCTGTTCATGGAGGAGGAGGATCTGAACGTGACGATCCTCTTCGACACCTCCGGGAGCATGGACTGGGGCGACCCGCACAAGGGGCTCTACGTCAAGCGCGTCGCGGCCGCGCTGGCCTACATCGGGCTGGTGAACTACGACCGCGTCAGCCTGTTCGGCTATTCGGACGAGCTTGTCCACGAGATGCGCGGGATCCGCGGACGCCGCCTGGTCAGCCAGGTGCTCGGCTTTCTCGACAACCTCGAGTACGGCGGGCCGTCCGACCTGACGACCGTGGCCCGTCGCTTCGCGATGACCCATCGCGGCAAGGGGATCGTCATTCTGCTGAGCGACTTCCTCGACAAGGGCGGCTACCAGGAGGGCCTTCGCTACCTGGTCGGGCGCGACTTCGACATGTACGCGATCCAGGTGCTGGCGCCCGATGAAATCGAACCCGCCCTGGCCGGCGACCTGAAACTGATCGACATCGAGGACGAGGACGTCGCCGAAGTCACCGTCAGCAAGCCGCTGCTGAAGAAGTACAAGCAGATGCTGACGGCCTACTGCACCGAACTGAAGGACTACTGCACGCAGCGCGGCGTGACCTACCTGTTCACCAACACGCGTGTCCCGTTCGACACGCTGGTGCTGTCGTACCTGCGGCAGCGGGGGTTGATTCGCTGATGCCCTTCGGACTGCTGGCACCGTGGATGCTCTGGGTCGCGGCGATCGTGATCCCGCCGCTCGTGCTGCTCTACTTTCTGCGGCTGCGGCGCCGCCCCGAATCGGTCTCGTCGACCTTCCTGTGGCGCCGCGCGGTGCAGGACCTGCAGGTCAACGCCCCGTTCCAGCGCCTGCGACGCAACCTGCTGCTGCTGCTGCAACTGCTCGTGCTCGCCCTCGGCGTCTTCGCCCTCGCCCGCCCGATCGTCGAGTCGACCCTCACCAGCGAACCCAGCGTCGTCATCCTGATCGACCGCTCCGCCTCGATGAACACCGTCGAAGAGGACGGCCGGACCCGCTTCGATCGCGCCCGCGAACAGGCCCGCCGGCTCGTCCGCACCTTCAACCAGACCGGCAGCCGCTGGCTGAGCCTGTTCTCCGGCGTCGAATCCCTGACCCGCGTGATGGTGATCGCCTACGCCGACCGCGCCACCGTCGTCTCGCCTTTCACCACCAGCATGGCCGACGTCCTCGACCGGATCGATCAGATCGAACCGACCGACGGACCCACCAACCTCGCCGAAGGGCTCGCCCTGGCCGAGGCCTACATGATGCAGACCCGTCTCGAGCAGTCGACCGAGTCGACCGAACAGGCCTCCAGCATCGTCCTGATCTCCGACGGCGCCGTGCCCGATCTGCGCGACCAGGTCCTGCGGGCCGACCGCCTGCGGCTGATCCCGATCGGGGCCGCGATCGACAACGTCGGCATCACCTCGCTGCGGATCCAACGGAACTACGAACGCCCCGAGGAACTCAGCACCTTCATCCAGGTCACCAACTTCGGCGACAAACCGATCACCACCGACCTGTCGATCCTGATCGACAACCGGCTCGTCACCGTCCAGGAGGTCACCCTCGCGGCGCGACCCGTCGCCCGCGACGACAACGCCGCCGTCAGCGAGACCGCCAACGTCTGGCAGAAGGGCCTGACCCTGACCGTCCCCGGACAGGGACTCCTCCAGGCCCGCCTCGCCCGCCGCGACGCGCTCGCGGCCGACAACGCCGCCAGCATCCAGGTGCCCGCCCCGCGCAAACTGCACGTGCTGCTGGTCAGCGAGAAGAACTGGTTCCTCGAAAAGGCCCTCGCCCCGCTGCCGCTCGAACGCCTCGACGCGCTCACCCCCGCCCAGTACGAGGCCGCGGCCGACGACCGGTTGCTGGCCGACGGCAAGTCGATCTACGACCTGGTCGTGTTCGACAAGCACAACACCGACCGTCTGCCGGCCGGCAACTACCTGTTCATCTACGCCGTTCCCGGGCTTCCCGGTGTCGGCGTCAAGGGCGAGGTCGGCGAACACGCCATGCTCTGGTGGGACGAGACGCACCCGGTCCTGCGGTACGTCGCCCTCGACTACCTGTACGCCGGGAAGGGCCTCGAACTGGAACTGCCCGAACGGGCCCAGCACCTGATCGAGGGGCCCCATGGACCGGTTCTCGCCCGGGTCCTCGACGAGGGACGCCAGTGCCTGATCCTCGGCTTCCCGATCGAGGTCAGCACCTGGTGGCGGAACCTGCCGAGCCTCGGCGTCTTCATCTACAACGCCACCCGCTTCCTCGGCAGCGGCGGGGCACTGGCCGAGCAGGGCAGCTTCCGCCCCGGCGACGCGCTGCGGATCCAGTTGCCGGCCGGCGTCCGCGAGGCCCAGCTTGATCGCCCCGACGGCAGCCGCGACCTGGTCCGGGCCGACCTGTCCGGCGTCGCCCGTTATGCCGGCACCGACCGCGTGGGTCTTTACCAGGTCCCGACCGGCATCCCCGGCCGAAACCGTTTCCCGGTCAACCTGGAAGACCCGCGTGAGAGCGACATCACTGTCCGGACCGACCTGGACCTCGGGGGCGTGCAGGTCGAGGTCGGCGACCAGATCCGCAACGCGACGCCCGAAATCTGGCGCTGGTTCGTCGGGGCCGCGCTGCTGTTCGCCCTGGTCGAGTGGTACATCTATAATCAGCGGGTCATGATTTGAGACTTTCCCCCAGCGAGGGTTCTGATGAGTTCGCTTGAGATCAAGCCCGGGCAGACGATCCGGATCTACCAGGAAATCGACCGCCGCGAAGGCAACTGGTCCAACGCCGTCGAAGGCACGGTCCTCGAAGTCGGCGCCGAGAAGACCGGCAGTTGGCACGCCCACGGCCGCGACGACCGCCTCTGGCTGAACCGCATCCGCCTGAAGAAGGCCGACGGCGAACTGACGACGATCACCATCGACCAGCACACCCGCTGCGAAATCCTCGACGAGGACTGAGCCGCGTCGAGCAACGGCGCCACCGTGAAGGGCGGACGGGCGAAGGCGTGAAAGGCGGCCACAGGACCGAAGCGCGCCCCTCTCTCACTCTTCCACCCGTTCACCTCTGCACCTCTGCACCCATTCACTCTTTCACCCTTTCACCCTTTCACGACTTTTGCGGTTCTCGCTCAACCTTGGTGCCCGCGCTTCCGATGATCAGGGATAGTCGGATCCCCCGAATCGGAAGGTGAGCCCCATGCCACTCGGCACCAGTATTCCCGCGGTGACGCGTCCGTCGGCCCGGCCGCGGCGTTCGGACAACTTCCGTGGCCAGCGGCGGCAGTCGCACCGGGTTCCGTGCCGCGTGTCCCTGCAGGATTCCGGCGGGGGGCACGTGTCGGTGCTGGGCGAGACGATCAACGTCAGCGATGACGGCATGGCCGTCCAGATCGGCGTCGAGCCCGCCATCGGGACCTTCGCCGAAGTGCTGATCCCCCATCTCGAGGGGGAGCCGGCCTGTCTTTCCGGGCTGGTCGTCCACTGCCGCCGGGTGACCACCGGCACGGTCGAAGTCGGGATCTCGCTCGGCCGATCCGTTTCCCCGTCCGACGCCTGAGCCCGTCAGCTTCCCATAAAATCCATATCTGTCGAACCTTGACGCCCTGCGCGGCCGTCGCGTAGGCTTTGCTGCGCACCGGCAATGATGCCTTGTGAGGGCGCGGACCATGAGAACGACTACCAGGCGCAGCCGCTGGCTGGGACTCAGCAGCGCTGCGGGTTTCGGACTGGTCTTTCAGCAGGGCTGCGGTATCGATCCCGACCTGATTCTGCAGGCGGCCATCCAGTTCCTGACCGAGACGGCCATCTTCTTCACCGACAACGCCGTTCGGGGGCTCGGCTTTGTTTAGCCGCCCGATTCACGCAGGGAGCCAAGCGATGAAACACCTGCTCGCCAGCCGGCTTGTGCCGGTTTCGGCCGGGTTGCTGTGGCTGACGTCCTGTGGCGTCAGCGACATTCAATTCCGCGATTTCCTGGTCTCGACCTCGATCCGGACGTTCTTCTCGACGCTCGGTACCGCCCTGCAGGCTGCGATCGTGAGCGGCAGTGCCTGATCTGTCGCTGTTAAGTGTCTATATAGCCTTCGCTTAGGTGGTTCGGATGTCCCGCCTGGCCCTCTTTACCGGTCTCGCGCTTGCGCTGCTGGCGGCTCCGGCCGCACGCGCGCAGGACGACGCACTCGCCCGCAGCCTCGCCTTCCAGCGGCTGATGCAGCAGTACGTCACCCTCAAGCCGCAGCCCTTTCGGGCCTCCGCCGAACAGTTGCAGGCCTGGCGCGACGAGCTTCGCCCGCAACTTGACGCGCTGATCGACAACGCCCAGCGGCTTGTCGCCGATCAGCCCGACCCCGATGCGCTCCTGCTGCTCAGCCTCGCCCACGCGCGGCGCGCGAACCTGATCCTCGACCAGCGGCGGGCGCTCGACCGCGAGGTCGCCGCGATCGGCGCCGACCAGGCCGACCCCGACCTGCTGCACCGCCGGGCCGCCGTCGCCCTTGATGCCTCGCAGGAATACCGCCGGATCTACGACAACCTCGAAGCCGCCCTCCGTGGGGCCGAGGACCTGCGGGCCCGGCGCGAGGTCGGCCTGATCCGCGGCGTCGTCCTCGCCCAGACCTCCATCGTCGAAAACGCCGCTATCACCGCGGCCGAGGACGCCGGCAGCGGCATCGAGTTCGATCCCGCCGAACTGCGGGCCTTCCTCGACGATGCCGAAGCGCTGCTCCAGTCCTACCTCGAACAGACCCCCCGCGAGCACGGACTCGAATGGGTCCGCGGCCGTTTCTATCTCGGTGTCGTGCAGTACCGCCGGACGCTGAAACCACGCGAGCCCGGGACCGAGTACTTCACCGAGTACGACCCCGAGCAGGGGGCCGCCCTCGAGGAAGCGACCGACATCTTCACGGAACTGGCCGATCCCGACGCCGTCCTCGCGATCCTTCAGCCGCACGCGACCGAGGAACTTCAGCGGACTTCCCCGGCCGGGATGGCCTACGAGGCCTCCAGCTTCCGCGGCCAGGCGAACTACTCGTACGAAGCCGTGGCCGGCTACTACGCCGCGGCCGCCAACCTGTACCTGGGTCTGCTGGCCGCGATTGGTCCGGACGATCACGGCGGGATGGAAGGGCGGTACGCGGCGGTCGAGGGTCACCTGAACCAGGCCCGCGACCTCGACCAGGCCCCGCCGCAGCCCGAGGAGCCGCCGATCTCGCTGACGGCCGGCACGATTCCGCTCAGCTACGACCGGGTGCTGACCGAGTTGGCGGCCGCCCGGGAGGCGCCGGCGGCCGGCCAGCCGCTGCACGACCTGACGTTCACGATCGGGACGGGTTACCTGTGGGACACGAACGTGTCGCTGCTGGGGGATCGGACGACGCTGCCGCGTGAGATCAGCAGCAAGTCGGACTCGCGTTTCCCGAACACGTTCCGGATCAGCTACATCGTCGACGGCGGGGCGCTGGCCCCGGAAAACAGCGAACTGAGCAAGTGGCAGTTCTTCGCCGAGGGGCGCGTGACCAGCACCTGGAACGGCAGCGTCACCGCCTTCAACGAGCAGATCTACGGCGGAACCCTGAATTTCCGGCGTGAACTGATCGGCCCGGATGTCGCCGAGAACCTGGACGCGCTGCTGATGCACGTCCGCTACGACTACGACCACATCGTTCTCGGGAACGATGGGTTCCTCGGGATCAACCGGGTCCGGCCGATGCTGCAACTGCTCGCCTACGAAGCCCGCCTCGACGCCTCGCTGTTCTTCAGTTGGGAAGGGCGCGATTACAGCGAGTTCCTGGCCGATCCGCGGTTCAACCGTGACGGCGATTACATGACCTTCGGAGCCGACCTGCGGCTGGATCTCGGCGATGCCCTCGAAGGCAGCCAGCTCTGGGGGCCGGAACTGGCCTGGGGCGGCTACGGCCCGCGCGAGGACGACCCCGATTTCCGCCGCCCGACCGAGCTGAACTTCGCGTACGAGCACACGATCAACTCGACGCTCGGCGACGAGTTCGACTACTCCAGCAACGTATTCAGCGCCGGCCTGGCGTTCCCGCTGCCGCTCGGCATCGACCTGACGCTGGGTGGCTTGTGGGAGTGGCAGGAGTACTGGCAGCACAGCATCGTCGACCGGCAGCGACGCTACCGCCGCGGCCTGGTCCAGGAGTACGCGGTCGGGCTCGAGCGGAAGTTCTACCTGACCGACTACCAGCCCGACTACGCCTACATCGAGCCCCTGCGACTCGACCGGGTCGTGCTCTCGCTTCGCGGCGAAATGCGTTTCATCGAGGACGACAACAACGTCGTCGATCGGCTCGGGCAGACGCCGTTCGAGTACGACCGGGCCCTGTACGGCATCGGCCTGCGGCTCGAAGTGAACTGATCGGGAGGTTTGCCGATGCGTATCTCGACCCTCGGCCTGCTGCTCATCCTCGTCGCCCCGGCCGCCACGGCCCGGGCCCAGGACGGCGCGGAACCGGCCGTCTTCGTCAACGCGCTGGCCCCGACCGGGCAGTTGCTGGTCGTCGGCGAGCCGGTCCGGGCCGGTCAGAAGGACCTGCTCTACCCGGATGAGCCGGTGGATTACGTCTGGGGCGGTCCGGTCGAAGGGCGGCGGGCAACGCTGTTCAGCCCCGACCTGGGCGTTTCGCTGACCATCACCGGGCTGGATGTGACCCTCGAAGCCCCGGCCGATGGCGGCCTGCGGGTCATGGTCGAGCCCGGCGACGTCGTCCCCGCGTTCCTTGATCTGATCCACAATGTGGCGGGCATGCCCGTCGAAATCGTATTGGAAGAGACGACCGTCACGCTCGCCCGCGGTGCCGTCCGCCTGACCCGGACCGCACCGGGGGCCTGGCAGATCGTCGCCAGTGACGGACAGGCGACCGTCGCCGACGGCGCGGCCAGCCGCGTGATCGAGGCCGCCGGCGAGAACCAGATCGCGGTCGGACCCGACGGGCTCGCTTCGCCGACCAGCGGCGGAACCGGCCTCGACAGCCTGCTGACCGAGCAGAGCCGGGTGACCCGGGCGGCGCTGCTGCCCGACCTGGTCCGCGTGGCCGAGTCCGTGGCCGAGGGCGATCTCGAACCGCCGACCCGTGGAAGCCGCGTGGCGGCGGCGGCGGTGGCGCCGTCGGTGCGGGTCAAGGAAATCGTGCCGCGCGGCAGCTTCGTGACGCGCGTCGACAACCGCGCGGTCAGCAGCCTTTCGGCCGCGGCCGGGCAGACGCTGGCCGAGACGTTCATCGGTTCGGGCGAAGCGGCTCTGGCGGTGGTGGGTGCCCGGCTGCAGCGGACCCGCGTGGTCGGCGTGTCCGGCGTGGGTGGCTCGGCCCTTTCGATCAATCGTGAACTGACGCTGCCATTTACGCTGGCACCGTTACGACGCTGAGCGCCGGTGACGCACCGGGGCAAACGAACAGCTGAACCAGCGCCCTCCCCGGGGACTCTGGCAGCGCATGACATGGTGAAGGTGAATCGATGACGCGCAGACTTCTTCTGATGTGCGGCCTGGCCGCAGGGCTGCTGATCGCCGGTTGCCCGACGACCGACACCCCCAACACTCCCGGCAACATCCCCGACGGTGACCCCGTCGCACCCAGCGAGGCCTCCCTGAGCATCAGTGCCACCGCCAGTGTGCTGCAGCTCAACGCGGCCGGACTGTCGGCCGCGGAAGTCCGCTTCCCGCGGCAGTCGCTGCTCTCGGCCGTGCTGGTCAATGCCGAAGCGGTCAGCTTCGCCTGGTCGATCACGACGCCGGCGCCGCTGATCAGCTTCATCGTCGACGGGGCCGAGTCGGCCACCGCCACCGGCGAAACCGTCCGGGTGGAAGCGGTCGACTCGCCGGCCGATCTGCAGGACCACACGGTCCAGGTGATCGCGACCCTCGACGACGGCAGCACCGAGACGGCGACGATCACGATCCAGGTGCAGCGCGACCCCGCCATCCAGGGCGAGACGACCGCGCCCACCGTGCTGATCACCTCCGACCCGGCCAACGGGACCTCGTCGACCGGCACGGTCACGCTCGAAGCCGTCGTCAGCGGGTTCGAGGCCGGCCTGCAGTTCGCCTGGTCGATTCCCGACAACACGCCGGCCGACGCGGCCCTGACGCTGCCGGCGGTCACCGACGAGCAGACCCTCGAGCTTCAGATTCCCGCCAACACCAGCGGTATCTTCCCGGTCCAGGTGCAGGTCACCGACCAGGTCGAACGGACCGCGGTGGCCCTGACCAACGTCTTCGTCGGCGTCGTCGACCTGGCCCTCGATGTCGAGGTCTCGGACTTCACCATCACGGGCGGACTCGCCGATGTCACCCTGCGAACGGTCCGCGTCGGCGGGGCGGGGGACCCGGCCGACATCGTCTACACCTGGAGCGTCGAAGTCGACGGCGTGGCCGTGGTCGGACCGAGCATCAACCCGCCGTCCGGCACCGCTGACGGCGATACCGAGAACGACTGGGTCTTCAGCGGACTGACCCCCGGCAACTATCGTTTCGTCGGGACCGCCACCGACAGTGTCGGCAACACCGTCACCGAGACCACCTCGTTGTCGGTCAGCGAAGCGATCGGCCTGGCCGTCTCGCCCAGTCGCAGTCGCGTGGGCACCGGCAACGGCTTCTCGCTGCGGACCTTCCGCACCGGCGGCGACGGGACCTTCACGTACACCCTTGCCGCCCGCGACTCGGCCGGCAACGCCGCCGCGACCGTCTTCACGCCGGCCAGCGGTTCGACCATCGCGGCCGCGCAGACGACCATCATGGTCAGCGGATTCGCCGCGCCGGACACCTACGAACTGGCCGTCACGGTGACCGACAGCTTCGGGGCCAGCGCGACCGCCGTGACCGACGTGGTCGTCGGCGACCCGCTGACCGTCGACGCCAAGAGCGACGAACTGTTCGTCGATCCGGCCGGAAGCACGACCGTCACCTTCGACATCAACGGCGGCGTCGCCCCGTACACGTTCTCGTTCGCCTCGGTGACCAGCGCGGCCGGCGTCGCGACGTTCGGCACGGCCTCGCCGGCGGTCGCGAACACGGACCTGGCGGTGACCTTCAACGCCCCGAACCCGGGCGCGGGCATCAACGGGACCTATCGCGTGGACGTGACCGTCACCGACGCGCTCGGGAATGTCGCGGTCGACAGCGTGCCGATCGAGGTCGGCAGCGTCGGGGCGGCCTTCTCGGTCGAGGTCCAGGCCAAGCAGGTCCAGGTCGGTCCCAGCAACGGCGCTACCGCGCTGCTGCGGACGATCCGCACCGGCGGGGCGGGTACCTTCGTCTACACCTGGTCCGTGCTCGACAGCAGCAACGCCAACGTCCAGGGCGGAACGATCACGGTCAACGCGGCCGGTTCGACCGTCCCGGCCACGATCGACTGGACCGTCAACGTCGGGGCCGCCACGCCCGGCAGCTATCGCTTCCAGGTCAACGTGACCGACAACGGCAGCGGCGACACGGCCGTCGGATCGACCTCGATCCTGGTCGGCGACGTGCTGACCGCCAGTCTCACGGCCCGGGCCGGACACATCGCCCCGGGGGCGGTCACGCAGATCACCGCCACGCCGAACGGCGGCAGCGGGACCTACAGCTTCGCCTTCGACGCGGAAGACAGCGAAGGGGCGATGGCCGGCACGCTCTCGGCCGACCCGGCCGACGGGGCCACGGGGACGGTCAACTGGGTCGCGCCGACCGACGGAAGCGGTACCTACCAGGTGCACGTGACCGTCACGGACACGACGCTCAGCACGGTGGCGACGGCGACGGTGCCGATCTACGTCGACCGCTATATGACCAATGCGTTCATCAACAACCCGCCGGCCACGCAGGACGATCTCGGGGGCGGCGGTGTCAACGGACTGTTCGAACCGGCCCAGGACATCGACGCGCTCGGCGGGGCCACCTCGGTGGTCGATTTCACGCCGAGCAACGGCACGCCCGGGCTGACGTTCGCCCGCAGCGTCAACGTGCAGTTCTTCGACAACAACACCGTCAACCTGGTGATCAACAGCATCGAGTTCATCGGCACCAACCAGCGCGGTGAGCCGATCCGGGACCTGCAGACCGGTCCGCTGGCGACCAACACCACGCTGGCCTTCGACGTTCCGTTCAAGACCATCGACCGCGTCCGGCTTGACTACGCCAACGCGGAGGCCGGCGACGACATCGAGATCGGCATCGGCGAGTGGTTCGGCCTGGCTGACCCGTTCGCGACCGATGCCGAAGCCAGCGCCGACCAGGCCTTCCACCTGGTCGCGACCGGCACCACCTTCGGCACCAACCCCGAGACGGCCACGTTCCTCGATCCGGGCAACAATGCCGTCTTCGAAACCAGCTTCGCCACGCCCGATCAGCAGGCGGTCCGCTTCCCGGCCAACCCGCCGGACGCGGCCCGTGACTACAACCTCTGCTACGAGCCGCTGACGACGATCTTCGTCGACATCGACGCCGATCCGTTCATCCTCAGCGCCGGCGGTGGCGAGGTCGCGGACCTGGCGGTTGACACGCTCGGCGGGGTGCCGCCGTTCGACTACACGCTGACGCACCTCGGGACGCTCGATGCGACTTCGGTCGGCACCCTGACGCTCAGTGCCGCGAGCATCCTGAACGAGTCCGGCGACCTGCCGTCCTCGAGCAGCGGACAGGTCACCATCACCGCCGGCGGTGCGCCCGGTGCGGCCGAGATTCACTGGATCCATGTGCTGGTGACCGACAACAACGGCAGCGCCGCGGCCGCGGCGGTCCCGGTCATCGTGACGCCCTAAGGCAGGCAGGCAACACGCGCAAGCGTTGGAGTGGACAAGCAATGACCAGAGCAAGCAAGTGGGGGCACTGGACGGCACTGCTGGCGGGATTCGCCCTGCTGATGCCGGCCGCGGCCCAGAACCTGCGCCCGGCGCAGATCCTCGGCAACTTCGACATCGACGGGCAGGGCGGGGCGGACGTCTCGCCCGATACCGACGGCGACGGCCTGCCCGACTCCTGGGAGGTCGGCGGTCTCGACTCGCCCGAGACCGACGTGGCCTTCCCGGCCCCCGACGCGATCGTGCCTGGCACGCCGCCCCAGCCGATCTTCAATCGGCGCCCGGTCCGCACCTCGGCCACCGCCCGCGATACGGACGGGGACGGGCTCAGCGATTTCGTCGAAGTCTTCGGCCTGATGTTCATCGATGAGAACCGCAACGGGATCCTCGACAACGCGGCGGTCTTCAACCCGGACGGCAGCGTGCAGACCGTCAACGGCGTGGCCGTGCGGGCGACCGTGGATGGCGAACCGGTCGGCGAGTGGTTCGACTTCAACCAGGACGGGCTGCCGAGCATCGGCGAGTTTCCGGCCCGCAACGTCCTGATCCCGGGTGCGAGTGAGAACTACGACTTCGACGGCTTCGTCTTCACCGATCCGACGAACCCGGACACGGACGGCGACGGTCTGCTGGACGGGGCGGACAACGACCCGCTGATCAACCCGAGTTCGTTCGGCGACACGCGCGGGCTGGCGTCGTTCCCGTGCGGCGACATCCTGACGGACTTCGACTGCGACAACGACGGGCTCGGGAACGGGATGGATCTCGGGTCGGACGTGGACCAGGTGATCGACAATCCCAGCGACCTGGAGCGTGTCCTGCAGGTGTTCCGTCCTGACCTGCTGGTCGACGGCGGGGCGGTCCGGGTGCCCGAGGCCCTGATCGAGGACCTGCTGGGCGCGGACTGGAACGGCGACGGGCTGTTCCGCCTGACCGACATCCTGGACCCGGCCTTCGGGCTGGCGCCGGGGTCGGAGCTTTCGATCCTGGTGGGGGCCCTGGACCTGTTCCAGGTGGAGGATCCCGACGATGCGGGCGCGCTGCTGTTCCTCGGCTTCGCGGTGACGCCGTTCCCGGTCGACAGTTTCAGTCGGCAGACGTACTACCGGTTCGCGGCCCGCGAGTCGGGTGATCCGCCGCTGTCGTTCCAGCGGGTGCTGGTTCCGGCCGGTCGGGACGAGAACATCTTCCTGCCGGATCCGCGGATCTGGACGGTGTTGTACTCGTGGCGGTTCCCGGGATTCGACGTGGACGGGAACGGGTTCATCGGCTTTGACGGGGCGTCGTTCAGCGGTGACGTCTCGGTGAACGGCGAGACGGTGGAGCCGGAGGATCTGGGGGCCGATAATGCCCCGAGTTCGGAGCACGCGCTGTCGGGTGCGACGGGCGGTGCGGGGGTGATCGGATCGCCGAGCCTGGACGGTGTGGTTGAGGTCAATCCGGTGTCGATCTGCCCGGTGCTGGGCTTCAGCGTGATGGGGCTGCTGGCGGCGGGGCTGGCGCGAGGTCGCGCGCGGCGCTAAGTGCTGTTTCGCCGGTGGGTAGCGTTTCGCGGGGAGGCGAAGCGACTGTCCGGAATAAAAACCCGCTTGACTTTGTCTTGGCCAATGCCTAAAAGACAATTCTAGTCTCGGTGGATTCCAAGACGTACAGGAACCCCAGGAGGAGAATGAGCATGCTCGGAATGAAGAGTTTGCTGCGCGCAGCAGCGATCCTGACCGCAGGATCCCTGGTGGGCGTAGCGGGCGCTGGTATCAGCGCCTCGCTGGAGATCACGGCCCTCGACACCGACGGTTATTCTGAGACCAAGAGCTTCGAGCTGGTCCAGGACGGTGCGGAGACCTGGATCTACAGCACGTCGGACAGTCTGGTCTTCCAGCAGGACGGCGTCGACATCGCCTACATGAACCCGGACACGTCCGTGTTCAACCCGGCGATCGACCTCAGCCCGCACCAGACCAACACCGGGATCTTCGTCGACGAAGATCCGATCGTGAACCTGAACTTCGCGGTGCAGGCCAACGCCACCACCACGACCTTCACGATCAGCTCGGCGCTGGTATCGTTCGGCACGATCAACACCCCGATCGCCCAGTCGAGTGCTTCGTTCGCCCTGAGCGACACGAACTTCGGCACGGCCGATCTGACGGGTGGTCTGACCGGTGGCGATGCCTACCGTGCGGCGTACAACGGTTTTGCCGGTGCCGATGCCGGTACGACCTTCGCCACGCACATCGCCGGTCTGAGCGTTGCCGATCCGTTCGGCACCAGCACCCTGACCGAGTCGCAGACGCCGGTGGTCCTGGGCACGCCGGTCAGCGACATCAGCTCGAAGATCGTCTTTGATCTGTCGGCTGGCGACCTGGCCAGCGGCAGCACGGCCTTCGAGGTCGTTCCGGAGCCGGCCAGCCTGATGCTGCTCGGTCTCGGCGGTCTGG
>JAUIEC010000001.1 GCA_030428945.1 Phycisphaerae bacterium
CTGCCGTGTGGCACAGGCGTCCCGCCTGTGATCAGACACACCCATGGCACGGGGATGCGTCCCTGCCGGGTGGCACAGGCGTCTCGCCTGTGATCAGACACACCCATGGCACGGGGATGCGTCCCTGCCGTGTGGCACAGGCGTCTCGCCTGTGATCAGACACACCTATGGCACAGGGATGCGTCCCTGCCGTGTGGCACATCTGGCAGATCACAGGCGAGACGCCTGTGCCACATCAATGGTCTGTGCAGATCACAGGCGAGACGCCTGTGCCACATGAATTGTGTGTGCAGGTCACAGGCCTGTGCCGCATAAGCTGTCTGTGCAGGTCACAGGCGGGAGGCCTTTGCCACACAATCTGTGCCACACAAACTGTGCCACTGGTCTGAGCAGGCCACAGGCGGGACGCCTGTGCCACACAAATTGGTCTGTGCAGACCACAGGCGGGACGCCTGTGCCACAAGACTCTCCTTCTTCTTGCCTTGGTCTCCCGTTCCCTTGCTCCCTCGCTCCCTTGCTCCCTCGCTCCCTTCTTCACGATCCATGCTTCGCCTGCAACTGCGTCCGCGTGTTTGGATCGAGCTGCTCGGCCGGGGGCAGGGAGAGGCTTTCGCGGAAGGCGTTCATCGCGTCGCGGGTCTGCTGGTCGTATTCGCCGGTCTCGTCGCAGTCGAAGCCGAGGTTGCGCAGCCGCGTCTGCACGCCCTTCCAGGTTTCGATCGGGTCCAGGTCGCCGAGATCCAGGTCGTACTCCAGCACGTCCGGTTCGACGCCCACGACCAGCTTGCCGCGCCGGGCGTTGCCCGGGATCGGCACGTCCAGCTTGCCCTCCGAGTCCGTCGTCCCGGTCAGCGTGCCGACCCCGTCGATCGTCAGCTTGAACGGTTCGTTCGCTCGCGGAACGTCCTGGTCCAGGATCCGCAGCGACAGGTGCGACGGTTCACCCCGGCGGCGGAAGCGATGCCGCATCTCCGCCTGGCACGGCTCGGCCTTTCTGCGCAGCGGCGGAACCGTGATCCGGTCGCCCGCCATCAGCACGTTCGGCCGCTGTCGCAAGTCCGCCAGCGACGCGTTGGCCGGGTGCTGCCAGAGCGTCTTCCAGAAGTGCCCGGTCTGCCGCGCGATCGCCGAGACACACTCGCCCGCCCGAACCACGCGATCACCGCTGCCGGCGGGCTGCGCATCGGCCGCCCCGGCCAGCGGCTCGTCAGCCGGTTCGGGCGCGTCCGCCGCGTCATCCGCCGGGCCCACACCGCTGCTGGCCTGCAGAGCCTCGGCCAGCCGGCGGCTGTATTCGTTTGCATCGATCACGGCTTCCCTGGTCATCAGGCACGCTCCCACGCTTCGGCGTCGAGATTGGTAAAGCTCACTTCGCACAGGTCCGGGTTCTTCAGCCGGACCCGCGCCCGACCGGCCGCATCAAGCTGGCCGTGGATCACCTCGCCGTCGGGGGTCAGGATCTCGTAGGCCTCGTTCGGCCACGGCTGCCCGGACTCGTCGATCATCTCCAGTTCGATCCACGAGGCCTCCTCGTCATCCTCGTCCGGCTTGGCCGACGGACGCTCGTTGACTTCGTCGTAGCGCGTGTCGCGGCCGGGGTCGGTGTCGAGCGCCTCGGCCACCTCGCCCTGCACATCGACCGAGACCGCGCTGCCGACCCCGGCGATCCCGCCGCTGTTCAGGTTCAGCATCGTCGCCAGCATCGTCAGGCTCTTCTCGTCGATCACCAGGAAGTTGCCGCCGGCCTTGATCGTCAGCTTCCGGCCCGCCTCGATCACGATCTCGTTGTCGGCCCGCAGGTAATAATCGCGCTCGACATGCTCGTGGTGATTCTGCCTGAAGCGCTCGGCCACGTTGCCGCTGACCTCGACGATCTTGTCGCCGCCGACCCGCAGCGCGTGGTCCAGGCCGACATCGCTCTTGCGGGACTTCTCGATCTTCTCGAGATCGTTCTCCCGGATCGTCGTGTGCCGCTCGTGCCCGACGTGCTCGACGCGATCGTTGCGCGTCCGCACGTGCAGGTCCTTCTGCGCGTGAATCAGGATGTGCTCTTCGTCGGTCTTGTCCTCGAAGCGAATCTCGTTGGTGCCCTGGCCGTCCGGCGTGCTGTTGGTCTTGATCGTGCTGCGGGTCTTGTGTTCCGGCAGCGCGTACGGCGGCATCTGGTCCGCGTTGTAGACCCGCCCGGTGATGATCGGCCGGTCCGGATTGCCTTCGAGGAAGTCGACGATCACCTCCTGGCCGACCCGCGGCAGGAACAGCATCCCATACTGCCCGCCGGCCGAGCCCTGGCTGACGCGAATCCAGCACGAACTGAACTCGTCGCGGTCGCCTTCGCGATCCCAGTGGAACTGGACCTTCACCCGGCCGTACTTGTCGGTGTAGATCTCCTCGCTCTCCGGGCCGACCACCAGCGCGGTCTGACTCCCCCAGACGCGCGGGCGGGGCGTGCTGCGGGCCGGACGGAACGGAACCGTGGCCGGGATGACGTGCCCCTCCACCTGGTAGCCGCTGTCGTCGGTGTCGCCGGCCTCCTCCTCGCCACCCTGCGGGCTGGCCCCCTGGCAGCGGATCCCGGTCACCAGGTAGCGGGCGTTCAGGTCCGCCAGCGGGTGCTCCAGCAGTTCGAAGGTGTGCCCCGGCGTCAGCGTGCGGGCCGTTCCCGCCAGGCTCATGCCCCGGCGGCCGACCTCGTGCGCCTCCAGTCGCAACTGGGCGTAGCGCTCGCCGGCCGGGCGGTCGACGTAGTGATCGGGAAAGTCGTAGTCCTCGAGCGTGGCCCGCGCGTCGCCCGCCCGGTGCGAGTCCAGACGGTTGGCCGGGCGGACGAAGTCGAACGCCTCCAGGCTGACGGCCCCGCACTGCAGTTCGTGCCGCTCCTCGAACCGTGTGATGAACTCGGCCTGCTCGACCAGGCCCTGCGGATTGCGGAACGGAAAGCTGCCCGGGCTGGCCAGTTCCTGGCAGGCGACCGGGCTGTCGCCCAGCACCAGCGTATGCCCCTCCTCGTCCTGGTCGAAGAAGCAGAAGATGCCCTCTTCCTCCAGCAGGCGGGCGATGAAGTCCCACTCCGATTCGCGGTACTGCACGACGTACTCGCGCGGCGCGTAATCCCGTTCGAGCGCCAGGCGCAGGCTGTCGGCCGGCAGTCCGGCGTCGGCGATGACCTGGGCGACGATCCCGGGGACGCTCATGTCGGGGCAGTTGTGCTCCTGGAAGATCCGGCAGCCACGGCGGCGGGTCAGCAGCCAGTGCTGCGGGACCAGTTCCACGACATAGTCGCTGCGCCGGCCACGCTGTCCGATCCGCTGCATCGCCATGACGATGCCGTGCACGTGCCGGCTCTGCTCGGCCGCGACGATTTCGAGGTGCGCCGGGGCGCCGATCAGGTCGGCCAGGGGCAGGTCGGCCTGGTCGCAGGCGATTTCGATCCGATAACCGAAGAGCCGCCCAAGCTGCTCATCCCCGCTGAATCGCAGTACGCGGAGCGTCTCGTGGTCGACTCCGCCGATGCGGAGCAGGAAGTCCGCCTGGTTGGCCGCCTGTCGCTGGATCATGGTTCGCCTCCGCGCGTGTCCGCGGGGTCCGAGGCCCCGCTCCACTTCGTCATCCGACAGGCGGCGCGGTGGTCCGCCAGATTTTCGGCGGTGGCGAAGTTCCGCGCAGCACACCTGGCGTTCGGCGGGTTGTATCGGACGTAGGAGGCGGTCGTGCCGCGCAGATGCTGCGCGGGCGAGAAGCGTGGAAGTGGTCGCCACTTTACCTATTTTGACACAAATAGGGGAGTGCCCCGTAACATTGGCAATTGGGGCCGAAATCGCGAACTTTCTTTAGGAAAACATCAACTTTGCGCAGAAGGGCGGGCCGTTGATCGCCCGATAGGGATCGTTGAGCGAGGGCGTGGCGCCTGTGCAAAGGAGAGCGCGGGCTCGGGCTTTGGGTTAGCCCGGATGACCACGAACGGAGTCGGCACATTCGAGTCCCATGGGAGGCAGGCAGATGACTTCAATTGGTGAACTTTTCGCGACGTCGGTCGCGACCGGGCTGAACAAGACAAACGAGCGCAACCAGGCCGACAAGGCCGCGGATCGCACCCCGCGTCCCGAGCAGGATCGGGTGGAACTGTCGTCCGAGGCCCGCGCTGAGCAGCTCAAGGGCAGCACCGAGCGGATCGTCCAGATCCGGGCCGAACTGGCGGCCGGGACGTACCTGACGGATGACAAGCTCGACGTGGCGATCGATCGGCTGACCCGGGAACTGCTGGGCGGCGAATAGCGGAGGAAGTGCGATCACAGGCGGGACGCCTGTGCCACATCAGTGGTCAGTGCAGATCACAGGCGGGACGCCTGTGCCACATCAGTGGTCAGTGCAGATCTCAGGCGGGACGCCTGTGCCGCATCAGTGGTTTGTGCAGAACACAGGCGGGACGCCTGTGCCGCATCAATCCACGGCCTCACCAGAATCAAGGGCTCCCCAGGGGCCGTGGCGCCGGTTGGTGTCACGGCCTTGCCTTGCGCCCCTTGCGGTATTCGGCTTCGACGATCGAGTGCAGACCGCCGCGGGGGGTCCATTCGGTGATGACCTGCAGCCAGCGGGGCTTAAGGACGGCCACCAGTTCGTCGAGAATCCGGTTGGTGACCTGTTCGTAGTAGATGCCCTCGTTTCGGAAGGCCTGCAGATAGAACTTGTAGCTCTTCAACTCGACGCACAGCCGATCCGGGGTGTACGCCAGCCGGATGGTCCCGAAATCGGGCTGCCCGGTTACCGGACAGACGCTGGTGAATTCCGGGGCCACGTGCCGGATGACGTAGTCACGCTTCGGCTGGGGGTTCGGAAACGTCTCGAGACCGTGCTTGTGCTTCCTGAGGTTCGCCATGGGTCGCATCGTAGGGAGCAGGGAACCGTGGGGGCAAGGGCCACCGCCCGATTGCCGTCCTCTCTCGATCCCGGGCCCCCGCGGTCCCTCAATCTCTCTTACCCGTTCGCTTCTTTTTTCTAATTCGCGCCCCACAACCGCCCAGTACACTTTCGTTTATGGAAACACGCGGTGGAATTCTGAGTGGCGTGGCCGAGCGGATGCTGGCGTGGGTCGGGTTCGCCCTGCTGCTGGTGATCGGCTTCGCGATCTACAACATCCCGGCCGCCACCAAGCAGGCGATCTGGGACGGGATCTGGAAGACGATCTTCTGGCTGGTGATCGTGGCCGCGCTGCCGTGGAGCGGGCGGTTGTTCATCAAACGGGTCGTCGAGGTCGGCGAGAACTGGGCCGGGCTGGCGATGATTGCGGCCTTCGTTCTGGTCGAACTGCTGGTGGGCTGGTTCCTGCTGACGAGCTGGCCGGGCAGCGGGTGGGGCTGGCTGGCGCTGATCGCGGCGGTGGCGGTGGCCGGTACGTATACTTATCTGGTCAGTGAGTACCTGGCCGAGATGGCGGGTGGATGAGCGTGGACCGGAAGGGAAGGTCGAGCGGATGACGGATCAGTACCAGGCGGGCACGCGGGTCAGCGAGTACGTTCTCGAGGAGCGGATCGGCGCCGGTTCGTTCGGCGAGGTCTGGCGGGCCCGACATCACATCTGGGATGGTGAGGCGGTCGCGATCAAGCTGCCGACCGAGCCGGACTACGTTCGCTACCTGCGCAAGGAAGGCCTGGTCGTGCACGGCCTGCGGCACACCAACATCGTCGGCGTCAAGGGACTCGATCCGTACGCCGAGATTCCCTACCTGGTGATGGAACTGATCCAGGGTCCCGCCCTGCGCGAGGTGATCGACAAGCACCCGGGCGGTCTGCCGCTGCCGGTGGTCGAGACCGTGCTGTACGGCGTGCTGGCCGGCCTGCAGGTCGCCCACGACGCGAGCGTGCTGCACCGCGACCTGAAGCCCGGCAACGTCCTGCTGCATCTGCCCGAAGGCCGGCTCGAGGATCTCGGCGTCGACGACGTCAAGCTGAGCGACTTCGGCCTCGGCTCCGGGGCGACCGACACGCTTCGCTCGCTGGCGCAGTCGGCTTCGCTCGACCGTGACAACCGCCTGGTCGGAACGCTGGCGTACATGGCGCCGGAACTGCGCGAGGGCACCGGCCAGGCCGACCCGCGCTCGGACCTGTACGCGCTCGGCGTGATGCTCTTCGAGATGCTCACCGGCGAACGTCCGGCCGGGACCGAGATGCCCAGCGATCTGCGCGACGACCGGCTGCCGGCCGCGTACGACGATTTGTTCCGCAAGCTGTACACGCGACGCGACCGGCGGATCGCCAGTGCGGCCGAGGTGCTCGATTTTCTCGGCAAGCGTCTGGCGCCGGCGGCGGTGTCGGCGGGGGTCGGGCTTCCGCCGCTGCCGAACGCGGGTCGTCGCGCGGCGCCGGTGTCGGCCGGTGCTTCGGGCGGGAAGTGTCCGCAGTGCCAGGCGCAGGTTGAGCCGTACGATCAGTTCTGCACGCAGTGCCGGCACCAGTTGGTGGCGCAGGTCCGGATCTGTCCGAGTTGCGGGGCCTACCCGGGTCCGGCGGACAAGTTCTGCATTTTCTGCGGGCTGAAGCTGCCGGACCAGTAGGAGCACGCCATGAGTGTCGCATTCTGGGTGCTGGTTGCGATCATGGTCGGCTTCGTCGGTTTCTGGTTGCTGGCCCTGACGTTGATCGTCCAGGTGTTCCGTTCGCTGCTGGGTGCGTTCCGTCGCCGCCGGGTGCGGGGTTCCTCGCGGCGCATGGTCGGCGGGGTGGTGCCGCAGGTCTGCCCGCACCAGGGCTGTGGTCATCTGAATCCGCGCCCCGGGTTATACTGCTCCCGTTGTGGACGGAACCTGAGAGAGCGGCGCGAGATCGACGCGTATGGATGATCGCAGCACGCAGCGCGAGTTCGAAGACCAGTTCCTGCGCCAGTTGCGGGCCCGGGCCGTCAACCTGGCGGGCACCAAGCTGCCGGCCGACGAGGTCGTGGCCGAGGCGACCAACGAGGGGGTCGACTCGACGCGGGCCGAACTGAGCCGCCTGGGCGTCTACGACACCGATCTGTTCGAATCGCTGCCGGGGCTTTCGAGTCTGCAGCTTCGTTTTCGCAAGAAGATGCTGGGCGGACTGCTGAATACCACCAGGGTCCGCCTGCGGGCCCGGGTGCTGGTGGACACGGCCGCCCTGGTGGAGGGGCGGGCGCCGGCCCCGATGGGGCGCGAGGACGTGCGGCTGGCGCTGGCCCGCTACGAGGTGCTGCCGCGCAGCCAGAAGCCCAGCGCGGTGGTGCTGGCCAGCCCGACGGGTTTCACCGAGGATGCCCGCCGGCTGATCGAGGGCACCGAGCCGACGCTGATCCTGATCGGCGGGCGGGCGGATGGCGGCTGGGACGTGAACGTCCCCGAGAAGTACCGCAAGTCGCCGTGGGCCAAGCTGTTCGAGCTCGAAACGCGGGACGATCGGATCCGTCGCCTGCAGTATCATCTGGAGCAGGCCGGTCCGGAACTGGACGCGCGCGGCATCTCGATCGAGAGCCTCGGCGAGAAGATGGGGCTGGGGCGGCTGGAGACCGAGGCGCTGGTTCGTCGGGCCTGTCGCCAGGACGCACGACTGATGACGGTCGCGTACGATGGCCGGCAGATCCTGACGCGATCGCCGTTTGCAGACAAAGGCAGCACCATGAGTATCTGGAGTCGCTTGAAACGCCTTCTGGGCCTGAAGCCGAGCACCGCCGAGCGGATCCGCGAACTGAACGCCCAGCGGATTCAGCTCGAGAACCAGCGCGGTGACGAAGACCAGCGGGTCGACACCCTCGAAAGCCAGGAGCGCGACCTGCTCAAGCAGGGTGCCGCGGCCGAGACCAGGGTCGAGAAGCAGCAGCTTGCCGGCCGGCTGGTCCGGGTCCGCCGGGACCTGAAGCGCGTCAAGGCCCAGCAGCAGTTGCTGACCCAGCAGTTGAACATCATCAGCACCCAGATGCACAACCTGACGATGGCCGAGCAGGGCAAGCGGGTGGATCTGCCCAAGGCCGAGGACCTGACCACCGCGGCGGCCGAGGCCGAGCAGGTCGTCAGCGAACTGGCGGCCAACGCGGACCTGGCGGCCAGCATCGAGGTGGCGGGTGAGACGCCGATGATGAACGAGGAGCAGGACGCGATCCTGGCCGAGTTCGAGGAACTGGCGGCGACGCCGGAGGCGGATGCGGCCGCGGACACGGCGGCGACGCCGGCGGAGCGTGAGGTACCGTCCGAGCCGGACCCGGCCGCGGCGACGCGTCGCAAGGCGGACGGGGAATCGGCCCGCCCCGAGATGAACTGATGCACGGAGCAGTGTCGGGGCGCGTGGGCGCCGGGAGGCCCGGGTCGTGGCCGGGGTGCTGGGTCGTGTCCGCCGGGCTCGGAAGCCGCCCGCCCTTCCGAGGAGCACGGAGCGTATGAATTTCTTTTCCTGGCTGACATCGAAGCGGAAGACGCTGGCGACGATGAGCGTGGCCGAGTTGCGGGCCCAGGAGATGCTGATCGATGCCGAGCGGCGTCGGATGCAGGCGAAGATCTCGCAACTGGCGAAGAACAAGCAGAAGGTGATTGCCCAGGGCGCCAGCGAGAAGACGCCGGAGATGCGGCGGACGCTGGCGCAGCAGTACGATCTGCTGCACACCGAGCAGAGCATGCTGGCCCGGCACCTGAACGTGCGGAGCAAGGAGCACCTGACGGTCTCGCGTCTGCGGATCCTGCGCGAGTCGGCCGAGCGGAGCCGGAGCGGTGCGGGCATGATCGGCCGGATCCGCGACTCGGACCTGGCGTTGATCGAGCGGCTGATCGAATCGGACAGCGTGACGAGCGAGGTCTACCAGGAGCGCCTGGACGAGATCCTGCAGATCGGTGCCCAGGCGGACGAAGCCTCGGCGGGCCTGTCCCCGGCGGCGGACGAACTGCTGAAGGTCTGGGACGCGATGGACCACGGCCTGATCGAAAACAACGACGCGGCCTTCGACGAAGCCGAGAAGCGTGTTCGAGAGCGGGGGAAAGCCGCGGAATGAGTAAGCAAGTGAGCAAGTAAGCAGGTAAGCAAGGAGCATGCTCGTACGTCAGGGCGTTCTCCGCGCGGAAGTCTGATCTCGGGGGGGATTGGATGATCAGGCGATTCGAGGATCTGCAATGTTGGCAGCTTGGCCGGGCTCTGTTTCGAGAGGTGCACCGTCTGACGCATGCTGCGGGGTGGTCGAAGGACCGTCCGTTGCGGGACCAGATGTGCCGGGCTGCGATCAGTATCTCGAGCAACATTGCGGAAGGATATGAACGAGGCAGTCGCAGGCAGCAGATCGAGTTCTGTTTCATCGCCCGTGGTTCCGCAGGCGAGTTGCGGAGTCAGGCCGTGCTGGCCCACGACGCGGGCCTGATTGAGGACGACGCGTACCGCAGTCTCTATCGCGCCTGCGAGGAGTGTTCGAAGGTGCTGTATGGGTACATCCGTTCGTTGCAGCGGGATGCCGCGCGGTATCCGGGGCAGAAGTTCGAGGCCGCATCAGAACAGGACACTTGCTGACTTGCTTACCTGCTCACTTGCTTACTGAGGATTCCTCATGGGATTGTTCAAGTCAAAAGAAGAACGCCGCATGGAGCGGGACATCAGGATTCGCCAGGGGATCCGGCGGATTGAGAAGTCGATTGCCGAGCAGAACAAGTTCTCGGACGAGTTCATCAAGAACGCCCGGCACGCCAAGCAGATCGGCGACATGGCCAGCTACAACTTCATCCGCAATTCGCTGAAGAAGACGGCCACGATCAAGCGGATGCTCGAGCGGCAGTTGCTGGCGGTCAAGAACGCCCTGCTGATCAAGCGGCAGGCCGAGGCCTCGGCCGACTTCGCCGGGGCGATGAAGACGATGGCCTCGGAGGTCAGCCGGATGTACGGCGAGACCGACCTGGTCAAGACGCAGATGGACTGGGAAAAGGCGATGATGCAGTCCCAGACGATGGAGGAACGGATGGAGATGTTCCTCGACTCGGTCCAGGAAGGGGCCGAAGGCGACATCGCCGCCAGCAGCGAAGCGATCACCGACGACGAGATCGACCGGATGATCTCGGCCGAGGAACAGGTCGAAGCCGCCCGCGAAGACGCCCAGATGTCCGCCCTGCGGGCCGAACTGAACGAACTCAAGGGCGAGGCGTCGGGGGACAAAGAAAGCAAGTAAGCAGGTAAGCAAGTAAGCAAGGTTGGTCGGTGTGATCCTGCCTTGCTCACTTGGTTACTTGGCACTTGCTGACTGATTCATCATGGCAACCTTCGCAACATTCAAACGACTGAAGGACAAGGGTGTCGCCGCGATGAAGTTCGGCGACTATGTCGCGGCCAAGCCGTACCTGATCCAGGCGGCCGAGTGCATGATTGAACTGGCCGAGGAGAACAAGGATCCGCAGCAGCGGGCCGACCAGGAGGCCTACGCCCGGGAGCTGATCGAACTGGCCAAGTCCTGCGACGCCAAGGCCCGCAAGCAGTCCGGCGGGACCCGCAGCAAGAGCGACCGCGTCGGCAACGACGACGAGGAGGGCGCCGACGCGAGCGACTGGATCGTCAGGGATCGCCCCAACATCCGCTTCGACGACATCGCCGGACTCGACGACGTCAAGCAGGAAATCTACCTGAAGATGATCTACCCGTTCGCGCACCCCGAACTGGCCCAGCACTTCGGGATCGATGTCGGCGGCGGCGTGCTGCTCTTCGGGCCGCCCGGAACCGGCAAGACGATGATCGCCAAGGCCGTCGCCTGCGAACTCGACGCGACCATGTTCGTCATCTCGCCCGCCCAGATGATGAGCAAGTGGGTCGGCGAGGCCGAACAGAACGTCCGCAAACTGTTCGAGGCCGCCAAGGAAGAGGAAAAGGCCGTCATCTTCATGGACGAGTGCGAGGCCCTCGTGCCGAAACGGCGCGGCGGCGGATCGACCGTCATGCAGCGGGTCGTCCCGCAGATCCTGCAGGAACTCGAAGGCTTCGACCGCAAGTCCGGCCGGGCCCTGATGTTCCTCGGCGCGACCAACGAACCGTGGCAGATCGACCCCGCGATGATGCGCCCCGGGCGACTCGACGCCAAGGTCTACGTCCCGCTGCCCGACGCGGCCGCCCGCTTCCGCCTGCTCGAGATCTACATGGGCAAGCGCCCGCTGGGCGAGGATGTCGACTTCGCCGAACTGGTCGAGCGGACGCAGGGCTACAGCGGGGCCGACATGCGGGCGATCGCGAGTCGTGCGGCAACTCTGCCGTTTTTGGAATCGGTCCGGACCGGCGAAACTCGTAAGATATCCAGGGCGGATATTCTCCAGGTGCTGGAAGACATGCCGCCCTCGGTCAGCCCGAAAGACGTCCACAAGTACGAGGAGTGGGCCGCGCTGACCACCTGATCCCGGAGACGACGCATGGCCCGCGACATCCTCGACCAACTCCGCGACGAAGCGCTGCTGGCGCTCAGCTTCGCCGGACGCGAGTGGCCCAGCGGCCTGCTCTCGCGAACGGTCATCCCCGACAAGTGGATCGGCCTGGTCGAGAGCGCCGACGGACGCCGCCGCTTCGTCCCGGCTGGTGACGCGCCGCGGGCCGAGGACGGCGACCGCATCACGCTCGTCCGCAACCGCCCGCTGGTCGTCCCGCTCGAAACCCGCGACTGCCGCAGCGAGGATGGCGACGTCGTGCACGGCCGCTGCGCCGTGTTCCTGCGCTGGCCGTCCGAGGAGCACGAACTGGCGGCGCTCCGCAAGACGCTGCTGCCGGGCGGACGACTGAACAGTGACGACCTCGCCCGACACGTGGCCGACCGCGGCGGCGTGCAGGGCCTGCGGGACTTCATCGCCCGCCAGCAGGCCGGCCCGCTGGTCCGCAGCGACGTCACCGAGGCACTGACCGAGGCGATGCGGGCGGCACTGCAGAAGTTCTGCTTCGAAAGCGGCGCGCGAATCGAGCGGGTGGCCGAGGTCGCCTTCGAGAGCACGACGCTCGACACGCGCGAACGGCTCGAACGCCAGACGCAGCGCCGCCTGGCCGAGATCCGCGCCCGCGAAATGGTCGAGCAGGCGGCCGCCCAGGCGACGCAGCGGCGCCTCGGCGAACTGTCCGGCGTGCTCGACAAGCTCAACGACGCCGCGTCGAGCGACGCCGAGGGCAACTGGCACGAACTGCTGCCGGCCCTCTCGCCGACCGAGCGCGGCGAACTGCTGGCGAACCTCTGGCGGATCACGCCCGATCAGCAGTCGACCGAGCGAATCGCCGTGGTGGCCGGGCAGATGTGCCTGCTGCTCGATCCGTCCGATCCCCGGCGTCCGCTGCGCGAGGTCGAACTGCCGGGCGACCTCGGCAGGCTGCGCTCGGTCGCCTACGCCGCGGAGCGGGATCGCCTGCTGATCGGCGCGGCCGAGGGCATCTGGTCGCTGTCGGCCGATGCCCAGGGCGTTCCGCAGCCCTACCCGGTGCCGGACATCGAGCGGCAGGGCACCGGCTTCAACGCGGTCGCGGCGCTGGCCGATGCGTACTACGCGACGCACTCGGCCCTGGGCTGCTGGCGCTGGGCGATCGACGACCCGCGGAACGCCGCGCAGATCTTCGCGGCCGGTGGCGAGGTCGGTCGCGTGCGCGCGGCGATTGCGGCCGGCGATGGTCGGCTGCTGTTCTCGGCCGACCGGACGCTGCACGCGTACGATCCGGAGGCCGACGAGGTCGCGGCGCTCGGCGAGATGCCCGGGACGATCGCGGCGATCAGCGTGCTGGACGGCGTCGCGTATGTCGGCACGTCGGACGGCGCGCTGCTGGAGTTGCGGCTGGAAGCCGGGGCCGTGCCGCGGACGTTGCAGCAGTTGCACAGCGGGGTCGAGTCGATCGTCGCGCGGCGCTGGAACGACCTGGTCGAACTGGTCGTGCCGGCCGGCCGCGAGGGGGTGCAGGGTGTCTACGGCAGCGAGCGGATCACGGCGACGGTGCTGGCCAGCAGGGAGCCGATTCGTCGGGCGTGGGCCTGCGACGACGTGGTGGTGGCGCTGAACGACCGCCGCGACGCGCTGGTGATCTCGTATCCCCGCAAGAGCCCGACGCCGGTGACGGTTCCGCTCGCCCGACAGGTCGGGCACTCTCTTCAGGACGCCTGCCTGATCAGCAAACCGGTCTCCGCGTGACCAAACGCCGCGATTGTCCAGCTTCCTGCCCGTTCGTTTGCGGTTCGGCAAGGCCTTTCCACGCCTGAACTTGGATCACGCCGACGGGGTGCGGCGTGGGACGCATCCAGAAAACAGACGATTTTTTGCAAGCTGAATCCCGCCGGCGGACATAGCGGGAGAAGGGACTGAATCCTGGCTCACTTCAGCCCGGCCCGCGTCGTTCTGCGCGGGCGTTCCGAAACTTCGTCAGGGTCGCATTCGCGTCCTGGCGCCGTCTGTTCAACAGAAGGAGAACGAGATGTTTCGCGGTCTCAAGTGCGCTTGTCTGGTCTGGACCTGCTTGGCCATGGCACCCGGCGTGCAGGCGGACGAGCATCGGATTGCCGTGCTGACGGGTTCGCAGGAAACGACGCCCACGGGTTCGCCCGCGATCGGCTGCGCGACGTTCGTGATCGACCCCGTCGCGAACACGGTTTCGTACTACATCGTCTTCTCCGGCCTGGTCGGCGCTGAAACGGCCGCGCACATCCACGGCTACTCCGGTCCCGGGGCGAACTCCTCGCCGAAGCACACGCTGCCGGCCGGCAATCCGAAGGTCGGCGTCTGGAACTACGCGGAGGCGGACGAGCCGGACATTCTCGGCGGGCGGGCCTACGTCAACATTCACTCCACGGTCCACGGCGGCGGCGAGATTCGCGGGCAGATCGTGACGCACTTCGCGCAGCTTGACGGCGCCCAGGAAACGACGCCGACCGGATCGCCGGCGACGGGCTGGGCGGTCTTCAATGCGGACACCGCGGCCAACACGCTCAGCTATCACATCGTGCACAACGTTGTCGGCGAGACCGTGGCGCACCTGCACGGTTATGCGGCCCACGGCGGCGGTGCGCCGCCGGTGCACACGCTGCCGCCGGGCAGCCCGAAGGTCGGTACCTGGAACTACACCGAGTCGGTCGAGCAGGCGATTCTCGATGGGATGGTCTACGTCAACATTCACAACGCCACCAACCCGAGCGGCGACATTCGCGGGCAGGTCGTGCGAACGGTCGCGCCGGTGGACGGCACCCAGGAAGTCCCGGGCAACGTGACGCCCGGGGCGGGCTTCGGGCTGATTTCGATCGATCGCGTCAACGATGTGCTCGGCTACGACATCGGGCACGCGGGGCTGATCGGGGCCGAGAACAACGCGCACATCCACGGCTTCGCGGTCCCGGGGGTCTCGGCCGGTGTCCTGCACCCGCTGGCGCTCGGCGCCCGCAAGCTGGGCGCATGGAACTACGCGGCCGGACAGGAGGCCGACATCCTGGCGGGCCTGACGTACATCAACATTCACTCGACGTTCGACGGCAGCGGTGAGATCCGCGGCCAGATCGAGCCGCCGCCGCTGCCGTGCCCGGGTGATGCCGACTGCGACGGCGATGTTGACCTGTCCGACCTGGCGGCGCTGCTGGGCTCGTTCGGCAGTGTCTTCGGTGACCCGTCCTACCACGCCGGTGCCGATACCGACGGCGACGGCGACAACGACCTCAGCGACCTCGCCACGATTCTGTCCCTGTTTGGCGCCAGTTGTCCGTGAGGGAGCCCCTGTTCGAGAGCTGGCGCAAGGCGGAGCCCGTGGCGTGCCTGACACGCGCGGGCTTCGCCCGTTCCTGCCACTCGGGCGATGGGTGCCCCATCCTTTCAGGATGGGGGACTGTCAGGGCTCAGGTGCCAGTGCTGATGCACAGTGGTTCTCGCGCGAAGCGACTCCGCGTCAGAAGGCATTGATTACAAGCCGTGGCACGACCTATCCTGCAGAATCAACGAAGCGTGCGAGGCGGCAGGGTGGACGACGACTTCCAGATGCGGGCGATTCTCGAACGGGCAACGCTGGACGATCTGCCGCTCAGTTCGACACGGATTGTCTACCTGATGTCGCGTCCTGTTGACGGGCCGGGGCTGCGCGCGTGGGGAATCTTGGAGCATGAACTACCCAGTGCGGCCCACGTCCTGCGTGGCAGCCTGAAGTCGGATCGGGAAGAGCCCGACCTGCTGAATCGCACACGTGCGGCCGCGGAACGCGAAGCCAAGATGCGTGGCAACGGGCAACTCAACACGCATCACTACCTGGCGGCGTACCTGCACCTGGGTGAATCGCCGGGCGTGCATCGGCTCAAGGCGGCCGGGTTGGTCGTTCCCTATCTCGTGTTTGTGCTGCGGGCGTCCACCGGTCGCGGCTTGCGGCGCGAGGAGCGATTCACGGGGCCGGAGTTGCCACAGCTTTCGCTGTCCGACTTCCCGGCAACCTTGCACAACGAATGGCTCCGGTTCCTCTTCGAGATCAGTGAGATTGTTCCGATGGATCCGTTGCAGGATGGGTTCGCGCAGGAGGCGCTTGCGCGGCATCATTTCAAGGGGCAGGATTTGCGAGACGCGCTGATTGCTGTGTATCGCGAGGCGGCCGAGTTGGAAGACTAGAGGATCGTTGAGTCGGCACCGTCACGGCTCTTGCATGGCTTCTCGACGCGAAGCAGTTTCGCGCCGAACACTTGCCAAGAGCAGTGGGACATCAACCACACTTTCTTCCACTCCGGACAGTCCCCCACCGTAAACGGTGGGGCACCCCAATCCGAACTCGACTTCGAAGCTACTTCGGAAGGTGTTCTTTCAGGTACCGCAGCCAGTTGCCGTGGGCGAAGCCGCGCAGGTCGTCTTCGCTGAAGCCGGCTTCACCCAGCGCGCTCAGCAGGTTGCCGAACTTGGCCGGATGATCACAGCCTTCCGGCAGGCGGTCGGTGCCGAAGCCGCCGTCCGCGTCGCTGCCGAGCGCGACATGCTGCCGTCCGCCGGCCACCTCGGCCACGTGGCAGACGTGCTCGACGCAGTCGGCCAGGGTCGCGCGGCGGTCATTCGCGAGGAAACTGCCGCACAGGTTCAGGCCGATGATGCCCCCGCGGCCGGCGATCGCGCGGATCTGGTCGTCGGTCAGGTGCCGCTGGTTGTCGCTGCCGAGGACCGCGCGGCTGTTCGAGTGCGTCGCGACGATCGGCCCGCGGGCGCAGTCGAAGAGCCCCTCGAAGGCCTCGTCCGACAGGTGCGAGGCGTCGTGGATGATGCCGCACGCGTCCAGCGCGGCCACCAGGTCGCGACCCGCGGGCGTCAGCGGCCCGTGGTTCATGTTGCCGCCGGCGTAGCGGGTGCCCATCGCCCAGGCGAGGCCGACCATCCGCATGCCGTCGGCGTGCCAGGCGGCGGCGGTTTCGGGCGTCAGCGGGTCGCCGCCCTCGATCAGCAGGACGATGGCGGGGGGCTGGTGCGGCGCGGTCGGTTCGAGGTCGGCGGCGGTGCGGACGAGGCGCAGGTGTCCGGCCTGCTCGTTCCGCAGGTAGAAGTCGCGCTGCAGTTCGCCGGCCCGCCGCGCGCCGGCCGGGTCGTCGGGGCGGTAGGCGTAGGGTTCGCCGGTGTCTTCGGGCGTCGCCTCGGTGAAGATCGTGCCGCAGGCGATCCGGATGTCGGCGGCCTGCAGCTCGGGCAGCGTGATGCAGGCGTTCGGCTCGGTGCAGGGCGCGTTCATGTCGCGGCCCTTCAGTTCAAGATACGCAAGGTCCAGGTGTCCATCAATCCAGTACATGCGTTGGTACCCGCGTGAGCAAGTGAGCAAGTGAGCAAGTCCGCACCCCGGAATGGTGCCGCCGCGACCGCGGCATTGTAGCCGTCCGGCGGTGGTTCCGCGCGGGGGGTGGTCTGCTCGCCCGTTTCGCGGTGGAACGCTATCCTTTAGCGACACATTGACTACCCGAAGAAGGGAGCGGGCATGAGTGCGCTGGGAATGACCCTGCTGCTGGCGATCGGATTGCTTGTCTTTGCCCAGACCGCGCGCCGTCGCTGGCAACTGATGCAGGTCGGCCGGACGGCGCTGGACCGCGGCGACCGGATGGGCGATCGCCTGCGCAGCGTCTGGCTGTACATGTTCGGGCAGTTGCGGATGTTCCGCTACAAGGGCGCCGGGGTCGCGCACGCGCTGATCTTCGCCGGCTTCTCGGTGCTGTCGCTGCGGACGATCATCCTGGCGGCCCGCGGGTTCAGCAGCGATCCGGAATTCGGATTCTGGCTGTTCGACGATGACGCCCCGCTCGGGGTCGCCTACCTGTTCCTCAAGGACCTGATCGGCATCGGCGTGATCGCCGGCGTGCTGTACTTCCTGTACCTGCGGATCGTCGTGCGGCCGCAGCGGATGAACCTGTCGGCCGAGGGGATCGTGATCCTGTGCCTGATCCTGGGTCTGATCACGGCCGACATGACCTACGAGGCGACCGGCTACATCCGCGGGCAGCAGGCGCACGGGACGGGGCTGTTCCACCTGAAGACCCCGTTCGCGTCGCTGTACGCCCTGATCCTGAAGCCGCTGCTGAACAGCGAGGCGGTCAGCAACCTTTACTACCTCGGGTTCTGGGGCCACACGGTGATCGTGCTGGCGTTCCTGAACTATCTGCCGTACGGCAAGCACTTCCACATTCTGACGGTGCTGCCGAACGTGCTGACCCGCAACCTCGACGGGATCGGGCGGCTGCGGAACATCGAGGACATCGAGGGGCGCCTGGAGCGCGAGGAGACGCTGGGGGTCAAACAGCCGCGCGACCTGGCCTGGAAGGACGTGCTGGACTTCTACACCTGCACCGAGTGCGGGCGCTGCAGCGACCACTGCCCGGCCAACAACACCGGCAAGCTGCTGTCGCCGAAGCAACTGACGGTCGACATGCGGAACGCGCTGTACGAGAACGAGCAGGCGCTGATCGCGATCCGCCCGGCCGATGCGGAGGCGGACAGCGATGATTCGGGGGCGTTCACGTTCGTACCGGAGGTGGTCAACCCGGACGTGCTGTGGGCCTGCACGACGTGCGGGGCCTGCGAGCAGGAGTGCCCGGTGTTCATCTCGTACATCGACAAGATCGTCGACCTGCGGCGCAACCTGGTGATGGAGCAGGGCGAGTTCCCGCCGCAGTTGCAGAACGCGTTCCGCGGACTCGAAACGGTCGGCAACCCGTACAGCGCGGGGCCCGAGACGCGGGCGGACTGGGCCGAAGGGCTGAACGTGCCGCTGATCAGCGACAAGCCCGACGCCGAGTACCTGTACTGGGTCGGTTGCGCGCCGTCCTACGATGACCGCTCCAGGAAGATCGCGCGGGCCTTCGTGCAACTGATGCAGAAGGCCGGCGTCGACTTCGCGATCCTGGGGCCGGAGGAGATGTGCAACGGCGACCCGGCCCGGCGCAGCGGCAACGAGTACCTGTTCGAGATCCTGGCGAAGCAGAACGTCGAGACGATGCAGGGTTACAACATCCGCAAGATCGTCACGACCTGCCCGCACTGCTTCAACACGCTGGCGAACGAGTATGGCGCGTTCGACGGCAACTATGACGTGATTCATCACACGGACCTGCTGGCCGGGCTGCTCGACAGCGGCCGGCTCAAGGCGGTCAACGCCTGCAGCGAGACGGTTGCGTATCACGATTCGTGCTACATCGGGCGCTACAACGACATCTACGATCCGCCCCGCCGGATCCTCGAGGCGATCCCCGGGCTGAAGCTGGTCGAGGCCGAGGAGAGTCGCGACCGCGGCATGTGCTGCGGCGCCGGCGGCGCCCAGATGTGGAAGGAAGAGGAAGAGATCGTCCGCGACGACGCCAAGGCCGGCAGCGGCAAGGTCAACCACGCCCGCACGAACCAGTTGCTCAAGGTCCTGCCCAGCGGCAACGGCGGCGGCGGCTGCGGCATCGCCAGCGCCTGCCCTTTCTGCAAGACGATGCTCAGCGACGGACTCAACGACCAGGGCCGCGAACAGGTCCGACAGAAAGACGTGGCCGAGTACCTGTGGGAAGCCGTCGAAGAGCCCGCCGGCAGCTAGGCCTCGGGCCTCCCTCGCTCCCTGGCTCCCTCGCTCCCTCGTTCGCTGGCTCGCTGGCCCCGTGCCGGGTGCCCGACCCTTGAGCGAGCACAGCGAGCGGAAGGGTGGGGGACTGCCCGAATCGCCCGGCAGGCCCGCCGCCCGGATTCCGAATTGCGGAAAGAAGTTCGCGGCACGTACGATCTCAGCCTGTGTCATCTTCGGCGGAGATTCCGATGCGTGTCGTCTCGACAGCGATCCTGGTTCTGACGGTGCTGACCCTGTCCGGATGTCTGCCCGTAACCCGCGATCTGCCCGGCACGGCGCAGGTCGACGGGACCGTCGTCACGCTGACGCAGCCGGTCGACCCGTTGGCCACGCAGGTGACGCTGCTGGCCCGCCGCGCGCCGGACCCGGACTTCACGATCGTCGCGCTGCCCGACACGCAGTACTACGCCGAGAGCTACCCCGGGATCTTCCGGGCCCAGACCACCTGGATCGCGCAGCAGCGACACGCTCGCAACATCCGGGCCATGCTGCACCTCGGTGACATCGTCGACAACGCCGACCAGCTTGGACAGTGGGCCGTCGCCGACGAATCGCTGGCCGTCCTCGACCGCGAACCGAACCTGCCCTACGGCCTGGCGGTCGGCAACCACGACCAGTTCCCGAAAGCCGACCCGGACGGAACCGCCAACTTCAACGCGTACTTTCCCGGCAGTCGCTATGCCGGGCAGGCGTGGTACGGCGGGCACTTCGGCGATGACAACGACAACCACTACATCCTGTTCGAAGCCGGTCGCGTCCGGTTCATCGCCGTGTTCCTCGAGTTCTATCGACAGGGCAATCCCGCCGCGCTCGCCTGGGCCGGCGACGTTCTTGATGCGCATCCGGACCGGCAGGCGATCGTCGTCACGCATTTCGCGATGACCAGCGACGTCGTGGCCGGCAAGTTCTCGGTGCAGGGCCGGGCGATCCGCGACGCGCTGGCCGGTCGGCCGAACTTCTTCATGCTGCTTGGCGGGCACTTCTGCGGAGCGGCCCACCGGTCCGACATGGTCGACAAGGCCAGCTTCTACTCGCTGCTGGCCGACTACCAGTGCTGGCCGAACGGCGGTGACGGCTGGCTGCGCCTGCTGGAGTTCTCGCCGCGGACCGGCATGCTGCGTTCGCGAACGTACTCACCCACGCTGGACGATCACCTGACCGGCGAGGAGCACGATTTCACGCTGCCGGTTCCGTTCCTGTCGCCCGACCCGTTCGTCCCGCTCGACGGCGTGCGGACCGCGGACGGCGTCGCGCAGGCCACCTGGAGTGACCTGTCACCCGGGCGGTACGAATGGATCGCCCGCTACCGCGTCGGTCCGCTGCGCGTCGAGACGCCGCCGCGGATGTTCGTGGTTGACTGAACGGGAGGGAGCGAGGGAGCCAGGGAACAGGGAGCAAGGGAGCGAGGGAGCCAGGGAGCCAGAGAGCCAGGGAGCGAGGGAGCAAGGGAGCGAGGGAGCCGTTGTAGGGTGCGTCATCGACGCGGCCGACCGCGCTTGCTGCCACGCGGACGCCGCAGGCGTCGATGCCGCACCGCTTGGCAGTTTCATCCACCGGACCGGCTGAGACCCAAGTCAGTCCCCCATCCTTCCGCTCGCTGCGCTCGCTCAAGGACGGGGCACCCGACGGGGGACTAGGGAACAGGGAAAAGGGACTAGGGAACTGGGAACAGGGAACAGGGAACAGGGAGCAAGGGAGCGAGGGAGCGAGGGAGCGAGGGAGCGAGGGAACCGTTGTAGGGTGCGTCATCGACGCGGCCGACCGCGCTTGCTGCCACGCGGACGTCGCAGGCGTCGATGCCGCACCGCTTGGCAGGGAACGGCGCTTGCGTCAGGTCTGGCGGTTGGCCAGGGCGGCGTGGTCGGTCGTGTCGAGTCGCAGCGGCGTCAGCGTGATCCAGCCTTCGACCAGCGAGGGGAAGTCGCCGCTGGTGGCGGCCCGGTCGAGGTACGAGCCGACGTACTCGGTGACGAAACCGTCGCCGGGTTGGCCTGGCTGGCGCTCAAAGGTCATCGGCCACGACGTCAGCGAGAGCGGGCACCAGCGGACGCCCTCCGGCGCGGCCCCGTTGGCCGGGACCGGCAGGTTCAGGTTCGTCAGCATCGGCAGGTTGGCCAGGTCACCCAGCAGCGCCTGCAGGCCCTGCTCCGCCCGTCCGACCGTTGCGTCCCAGTCCACCGGGGTCGGGTTGCGGACGAGTTGCGAAATCGCGATCCCCGGCACCCCCAGCACGGCCGCCTCCCGGGCGGCGGCCACCGTTCCGGAATAGAACACGTCGACCCCGCAGTTCGCGCCCGGGTTGATCCCGGCCATGACGCACTCGACGGTCAGTTCGGGCAGTTGCTCGACGCCGACGCGGACGCAGTCGGCCGGGGTTCCGGAACAGGCGTAGGCCGGGGCGCCGTGGATGTCCGGGCGGCGGTCGACGCGGATCGGTCCGCGCATGCTGATCGCGTGGCTCTTGGCGCTGTGACACACCTCCGGTGCGACGACGACCGGGTCGCCGAACCGCCGGGCGACCGACACCAGCCGGGCCAGTCCCGGGGCGTCGATGCCGTCGTCGTTGGTGATCAGGATTCGCACGCGGGTCCACGCTGCTCCGAGTACTACGGACGGGCCCGGCGGCCGGTCATCCGCTTGGAGGCCTTCTCGGCCTCGGCATCCATCTGGAAGATGTTCTTGACCTTGTCGGTCCGCAGCTTCTGAATCTCGGCGTCCAGGCTGGCCCGCTGCGATTCGTTCAGGACCTCGTTCATCTTGCGGACCAGCGTGCGGAGCATCTGGGCCCGGCGGGTGTCGTCGAGTCGGCCGGCCGAGGTCGACTTCTTCCGCTGTTCCTCCTTCAGTTCGGCGATCTTCTTCTTCTGCTCGTCGCTGAGCTTCATGGCCTCGACCAGGGCGAGCAGGTCGACCGGGCGGATGTGTCCGCTCGGGTTGCGCTCCAGGCGGGCGAGGGCCTCGTCGAGCTTCTTCTTCTGGGCGTCGGTGATCTGCAGGCGGAGGTTGTCGAGGAACTCGGGCTCGTTGTCGGCGACCTTGCCAAGCTGCCGCAGTTCGCGGGTGTAGCGGGCCTTGGCCTCGGCATCTCCGTCGGCTTCGGCCTGCTGCATCAGGGCCATCAGCTCGCGGACGCGGCCGAGGTTGATCTGCGGGGCGGGCTGGCGGAGGACGGTCGAGATCAGGCCCTCGGCGGCTTCACGCTGGGCCGAGGTCAGGTCGAGCTGCCGGAGCAGGTAGCGGGCCCGCCATTCCCCCATCAGCGGGTAGGCCCGGGCGGCCGCCCGTTCGGTGATCTCGTTCGGCCCGATCTCACGCGTGGTCTGCGGTTTATCGGCCTTTTCGGTGGTTTCCTTGGGGATGATCTTGACGTCAGTCGCCTTGATCTGGGCCGTGGCCGGCATGGCCAGGACCGCGGTGAACGTCAGGATGGTCAACAGGTTACGCATCGGTTTCGCCTCCGCGAGCGTTGTACGCCCGGCTGTGGGTCGGGTTGCGTCGGACTTTCCCGCAAGCGTAGGAAAGCCGGGCCGGGGATGCAAATCAGCCCCCGAGGATGAACACCGGTTCACCCGCATAAAGGAGTATTCGAGTCGGCGGGGCTTTTGCTCGAAACCTGTTCGCCCTGTCGGGTTGCGGCCCCTGTCCGGATGGCGCCGGGCGGCCCGGTCCCGGCAGCATGAAACAGTTTATCCTTGACACCCTTTTCGAGCCAACGTTAGCCTTTTCCGCATGAAAGCAGGCCCATGCCCGTCCTGATTGATGGGAACAACCTGCTGCACGCGGCCCTCGATGCGGAGCCGGAACGGCCCCCCGGGCGGACGCAGTTGTGCACCTTTCTGGAAGAGTGGGTTCGCCGGACCGGCGAGCCCGTCCATGTCGTGTTCGACGGCCCCGCTCCGGCGAGAATGCGGGCCGAGCAGATAAGCGGATCCGAGATTCCGGTCACCTACAGCGGCGATCTGTCCGCGGACGAGGTGATCTTTGCCGAGATCCGGGCCTGCTCGGCGCCACGAAGATTGCGGGTCGTGTCGTCGGATCGAGAGATCATCGCCGCCGCCCGACGCAGGCGGGCCCGGCCGGTGCGATCCGCCGACTTCTGGTCCGAACTGCACCGCACCCTCGCCAGGCCGGAGCCGGTCGATCCTGAGCCGCCGGAAAAACGTGCCGGGCTCGCGTCGGATCAGGCCGACGCGTGGGCTGCCGAGTTTGGCCTGGATGCCGACCCGGAGCCCGGAGAGTCCGGTTGAACCGCCGAGGAGAACGCCCATGGCTGTCGAACGGAGTGAACGGCGTCGCGAGAAGCGCGAATCGGTGATCGGGCACCTCTGGCTGGTAGATCCGCAGGGCCGGGCCGTCGTCCGCTGCCGCTGCCTCGACATGTCACCCAATGGCATCCGCGTGCGGGCCCCGCTCGGCTACGGGCTCGGAACCGGGCGAACCTATCAACTCTGCTCGCACCCGCCCGGAAGCAGCCAGCCCAGCGGACTCGGCCTGCAGATCAGCCGCCCCGGCACCGTCGTCCGCGCCGATGTGCTGACGGCCGAGGCGGGCGACACGATCGAACTGGGGATCGAACTCTCGCCGCAGCGTGACGCGCAGCTCAGTCCGTTGTCGGCGGCCGCAACGCCCGCTTGAGAATCTTGCCGGTCGGCCCGCGGGGCAGGTCCTGGCAGACCTCGATGTGTCGCGGCACCTTGCACTGCGCCAGGTGCCGGCGGCAGTGCGAGCGCAGTTCGAGCGGGCTGGGCTCGCTTCCCTCCGCGATCACGAACGCGACGACCGCCTCGCCGCGCAATTCGCACGGCGCGCCGATCACGGCCGCCTCCGCCACGGCCGGATGGCTGCAGAGGACCTCTTCGATCTCGCGTGGAAAGACGTTCTCGCCCGCGACAATCAGCATCTCCTTGGCGCGTCCGGTGATGTAGACGAAACCGTCCGCATCGACCCGTCCGACATCGCCGGTTCGCAGCGCTCCGGCCCGCAGGACCTCGGCGGTCTCTTCCGGACGATTGCGGTAGCCCCGCATGACGCTGTGCCCGCGGATCTGCAGTTCACCTTCCTCGTCGGCCGGCAGGCGCTTGCCGTCGTCATCAACGGCCCAGATCTCCATGCCCGGCACCGGTTGACCGACTGATCCGTCCTTGCGGGCCCAGGGTGCGTTGCACGAGGCGACCGGCGAGGTCTCGGTCAGTCCGTAGCCCTCGAGAATCGGCCGGCCGAAGCGCTCGGCGAACCGCAGCGCGACACTGGCCGGCAGCGGTTCGCCGCCGCTGATCGGATACGTCAGGTTCCGCAGGGCGTTCTCGGGCACTTCCTTCAGCCGACAGAGGGCCGCGAACATGCTGGCGACGGCCGGGAAGATCGTGACCTGCTGGCTGGCGATCGTCTCGGCCACCAGCAGCGGGCTGAAGCGCGGCAGGTGCCAGACGCGGGCGCCCAGCACGATCGGCGTCAGCACACCGAGCGTGAAACCGAAGGCGTGGAAGAACGGCAGCACGCTCAGGAAGACGTGGCTGGGCTCCATGCGGAAGTGCTCGATGCACGCGGCCGCGTTGCCGGCGAGGTTGTCGAACGTCAACTCGACGCCCTTCGGCAGCCCGGAGGTGCCGGAGGTGTAGATCAGGGCGGCCAGGTCGTCGGCCCGCACATCCGGCGGCGGGATCTTTCCGGGGATCAGCGTGTCGGCGTTGAGGGGCAGGGTCGGCAGGCCGAGGGCGGCGGCCAGTTCGGCGAAGTGCTCGATCGTCAGCAGCAGGTCGAGTTCCGCGTCGCGGGCGACTTCGGCAATGACCTCGGGCGACAACAGGAAGTTCAGCGGCACCGGCGTGCGCCCCGCGTAGTAGCAGGCGAAGGTCGCGACCAGGCCGGCGGTCGAGGCCGGCGCGAGGATGCCGACATGCGGTCGGTCGCTGCGCTGCCGGATCTGCTCGGCGAGTCCGGCCGCACAGGCGGCGAGTTGCCGGCCGGTCAGTTGCAGGCTCTGGTCGCCGCTGACGGGGCGGTCGGGGTTGTCGCGTGCGTAGCGTTCGAGCGGTTCCAGCAGCGGATGCATCGCGATCACTCCGGGCGCGCGGGTTGCGTGGCGGTCGGTCGGTTCCGCTCGGCGGCCGCCCGTTCGGCATCGTCGAGGTTGGCGAGGATGGCCGCAACGGTTTCGGGCAGCGGCACGTGCCGGTCAAGCCGGTCGGCCCACGGTTGGCGGAGCGCCCGGATCGCGGCGGGCACCTTCTGGTAGTAGCGGCACAGTTCGCCGTATCCGCGGTGATCGGGTCCGAAGTGGTCGCGGACGACGGCGGCGGCCTGCAGGAAGATCAGCGTGTGGGGGAGATCGCGAAGGCGCTCGACGTGGCTGCTTTCGCGCAGGGCGGCCCGGAGTTGCTGCAGGGCGGTCGGTTGCTCCTGCGTGGCGAAGTCGAGGGCGTGCAGCGTCTCGTGCAGGATGACCTCGACCAGCAGGTCGAGACCGGCCCCCTGGCAGTCCGTGCCGGCGTCGAGAGCGACCACGCAGGCGAGGCCTGTTCTCGACCGGTAGGTGATCGCGCCGGGACGCGGGCCGCTTGGAACAAGGTAGACCGGAACGGAGTGCCCGGGGTCGGTCATGCCGAGCGCGTCGCAGGCGTCGCGGTAGCAGTCGGCCAGTCGCGGTGCGAGGTATTCGTTCAGGCTCTCGATGGCAGCCTCGACCTCCCGGCCGGCGGCCGGCGCGATCGTCGCGAGATACCAGGGGCGCAGCGCGTCGAGGGCGTCAGTGTAGGGACGCGGGTCGGGCTTGAGGTCATGCAGGCGCGTTCGAGCTTCTTCCGGGCTCAGGCCGCCGGCATCGTTGTAATAGCGCTCCGGCATCCCGCGGGCGTGGCTCCGCAGGACGGCGTCCTCAAGCGGCAGACCTGCCAGCAGAAGGGGTTCGATGCGGGCCCAGACGAGCATCGGGTTGCCGCCTTCCTGCTCGTAGTCGCGCAGCGCGGCGATGGCGGCCCTGGCCTCCGGAGCCTGAAGATCCGCGGGTCGTTCCGCCTCGGCCCGGACCCACCAGTGCAGGGCGAGTTCATCGTGCGTGAAGAATTCGATGGTGGTGTGCTGCGCCGCGGCGGGCGCGCCGAGCAGGGTGAGCAGTGCCACGCACAGTGCCGCGGGGAATCTCGTTGCCGGACTGGGGGTTCTGGTCATGTCGTTCCCCGGCGACTACCGGTCGGCGGTCAGACAGTCCCCCACCCTTCCGCTGCGCTCAAGGGCGGGGCACCCATTTCGCCGTGCCACGCAAGCAGGTATAGCCGGTGAACTGCCGGCGCGGGGGCGCTCCCCCTTGCTTACCTGCCGACGTCCGTACTTGCTCTCGTCCTTACTTGCTCACGTGCTCACTCGCTCACTCGCTCACTGCGCTCGCGCCTGTCATCTCCGTCGGCGTCTGCATCTTCAGCACGCGGAACAGGAACGCGTTGCGGTCGGCGAGTTCCTCGATGATCTTGGCGGTCGGCTTGCCGGCTCCGTGTCCGGCGCGGGTTTCGATGCGGATCAGGATCGGGTTGTCGCAGCCCTGCGCGGCCTGCAGGGCCGAGGCGAACTTGAAGCTGTGCGACGGCACGACGCGGTCGTCGTGATCGCCGGTCGTGATCATCGTCGGCGGGTAGCAGGTGCCGGCCTTGATGTTGTGGTACGGGCTGTACCGGCGAAGCACCTCGAAGGCGTCCTTCTCGTCCGGGTCGCCGTAGTCGCTGGTCCAGGCCCAGCCGATCGTGAACTTGTGGAAACGCAGCATGTCGAGCACGCCGACGGCCGGCAGGGCCGCCCCGAACAGGTCCGGGCGCTGCGTGATGCAGGCCCCGACCAGCAAACCGCCGTTGCTGCCGCCGGAGATCGCCAGTTTCTCGGTCCGCGTGTAGCCCTGCTCGATCAGCCACTCGCCGGCCGCGATGAAGTCGTCGAAGACGTTCTGCTTGTTGTCGAGTCGCCCCGCGTTGTGCCAGGCCTTGCCGTACTCGCCGCCGCCCCGCAGGTTGGCCAGGGCGTAGACACCGCCCATCTCCATCCAGACCAGGTTGTTGATCGAGAACGAGGGCGTCAGGGCGATGTTGAAGCCGCCGTAGCCGTACAGCATGGTCGGGTTGCTGCCGTCCAGCTTGAGACCCTTCTTGTGCGTGATGAACATCGGCACGCGGGTGCCGTCCTTGCTCTTGTAGAAGACCTGCCGGGTCGTGTAGACGCTCGGGTCGAAGTCGACGTCCGGCTGGCGGTAGAGCGTGCTCTCGCCGGTCCGCAGGTCGTAGCGGTAGATCGTCGGCGGCGTCGTGAAACTGGTGAAGGTGTAGAACGTCTCGGTGTCGTCCGGTTCGCCGCCGAACCCGCCGGCCGTGCCGATGCCCGGCAGTTGCACGTCGCGGACCGGCCTGCCGGTCGTATCGAAGATCTTCACCTGCGTCTGGGCGTCCTTCAGGTAGCTGGCGACGAACTGGTGGTTGACCAGGCCGACGCCGCGGAGGGTCTCCTCGGCCTGCGGGATCAGCGTCTTCCACGCGCTTCGCTTCGGGTTGCCGGTGTCGATCGCGATGACCTTGCCGCGCGGGGCGTCCAGGTCGGTGCGGAACCAGAAGACCGGTCCGTCATTGCCGATCAGGCGATACTCGGCGTCGAAGTCGTCGAGCAGCTTGTGCACCGTGTCCGGGTCGTCGGACTCCAGGTCGCGGTAGTAGATGCGGTTCTTGCGCTCGGTGCCCTGCGAGATCGAGATCACCAGGTAACGCTGGTCGTCGGTCAGGAAGCCGCCGAAGCCCCACTCCTTCTCGTCCGGGGTGTGAAAGACGAGCGTGTCGTCAGACTGCGGCGTGCCGATCTCGTGGTAGTAGAGCTTCTGGTAGTAGTTGACGTCCTCGTACTTGTTGCCGTCGGCGCTCGGGGCCGGCTCGTCGTAGCGGCTGTAGTAGAAGCCGGTCCCGGCCTTGTTCCAGGCCGCCCCCGAGAACTTGATCCACTTCAGGTGATCGGAGAGGTGCGCTCCGGTCGTCACGTCGAGCACCTTGAACTCGCGCCAGTCCGAACCGGCGGCCGAGATCCCGTAGACCATCTTCGTGCCGTCGTCGCTGATCCAGGTGCCGCCCAGCGCGACCGTCCCGTCGGCGGCCCACTCGTTCGGGTTCAGCAGTTCACGCGGCGTGCCGTCCAGTCCCTCGGTGACGTACAGCACCGACTGGTTCTGCAACCCGTCGTTGCGGCGGTAGAAGTAGCGCCCGCCGTGCTCGGACGGGGCCGTGTACTTCTCGTAGTTCCACAGCTTCGTCAGCCGCGCGCGGAGCGCTTCGCGAATCGGGATCTCGCGCAGGAAGCCGAAGCTGACCTCGTTCTGCGCGGCGACCCAGGCGGCCGTCTCTTCCGAGTCGAGATCCTCGAGCCAGCGATACGGGTCGGCGATTTCGTGCCCGTGCAACTGCTCGACCGTGTCATCCATCCGCGTCTGCGGGTACTGCGGCGGGCCGGCGCTCGCGGTCACGGCCACGACGCCCGGAACGATCAGCAGGGACAGGCTGCGAAACATGGGTAACTCCTTGTTTCAGGTGCAGAAGTGGAGCGGGTCAGCGTGCCGCGGCTTCTCTCGGTCGCCGCAGCGCCTTCACCCTTCACTTGTTCACTTCTTCCGGCTCGCTTTCGAACAGTGCTTCGACGAATTCGCCCGGGTCGAACGGGCGAATGTCCTCGGGCGTCTCGCCGAGGCCGATGAACTTGACCGGGATCGCAAGCTGGTCGTGAATGCTGACGACGATGCCGCCCTTGGCCGAACCGTCCAGCTTGGCCACGAACAGCCCCGAGACGTCGACCGCCTCGGCGAACGAACGGGCCTGGTTGACCGCGTTCTGCCCGATCGTCGCATCCAGCACCAGCAGCACCTCGTGCGGCGCGGCCGGGATCTTCTTCTGCACCACCCGCTGGATCTTGTTCAGTTCGGCCATCAGGTGATCCTGCGTGTGCAGGCGGCCGGCCGTGTCGATCAGGATCGTGTCGACGCCGCGGGCCAGGCCGGCTTCGCAGGCGTCGAATGCGACCGCGGCCGGGTCGCTGCCGGGCTGATGCTTGACGATGTCCACGCCGAGCCGTTCGGCCCAGATGGTCAACTGGTCGATCGCGGCCGCCCGGAAGGTGTCGCACGCGCCGAGCAGGACGCTGTCACCGCGGGCCCGCAGGAACTGGCAGAGCTTGGCGACGCTGGTGGTCTTGCCGGAGCCGTTGATGCCGACCACGAAGATGACGGTCGGGCCGCTTTCGGCCCGGGCCAGTTGGCGGTCGCCGCTGGTCCAGGTCCCGGCGATGGTGTCTTTCAGGAAGGCGAGGATTTCCTGGGCCTCGCTGAGCTTGCCGGCCTTCCAGGCCGCCCGGATTTCGTCCTGCAGGCGATCGGCGGTGGCCGGTCCGATGTCGCCGGCCAGCATCGCGACGTACAGTTCGTCGAGCAGGTCCTCGTCGATCTTGCGGCCGAAGGGCAGCACGGCCCGCAGGCCCGAGACGAGTTTCTCGCGGGTCTTGCTGAGTCCCTTGCGGATGAAATCGAACAGGCCCATGCGCGGCTCACTCGCTGGTGGTCTTGGTTTCGATATCGTCGGGCAGCTTGCGGGCAGCGTCCAGCACACCGTTGACGAAGGCCGACGAGTCGTGATCGCTGAACCGCCGGGCGAGTTCGACGGCTTCGCTCAGGATCACTTCCGGCGGCGTGTCGTCGCTGTTCAGCAACTCGTACAGGCCCAGGCGCAGGGCGTTGCGATCGACCGGGTTCATCCGCTTCAGCGACCAGTCGCGGGCCACGGCGCTCAGCCGGGCATCCAGCTTGCGGCGGGCCTGCCAGGCGCCCTGGGCAAGCTGCCGCGCGAAGGGCAGCAGGTCCGGATCCAGTTCACCCTCGATGCCGAGGTCGCGATGCGCTTCGGTGTCCTTCAGGAACGCGCTGAGCTGCGCGTCGAAGCTGCCGCCGATTGCGTCGTACAGGCACAGGGCCTGCAAGGCGAGAGCCCGCGCCTGCGAGCGTTTGCGGATCGCCATGATCACTTCCGTAGCTGGGCGAGCAGATTGACCATCTCGATCGCGGCCACGGCGGCATCGACCCCTTTGTTGCCGGCCTTGCTGCCGGCCCGTTCGATCGCCTGCTCGAGCGTATCGGTCGTCAGGATCCCGAGTGCGACCGGAATGCCGTGCCGCTGACTGACCTGGGCGACACCCTTGGTCGCCTCCCCGGCCACGTACTCGAAGTGCGGCGTCGACCCGCGAATCACGCAGCCGATCGCGATGATCGCGTCGCAGGACTTCTGCGCGGCCACGGTCTCGACCGCCAGCGGCAGTTCCCACGCCCCGGGGACCCAGACCTCGGTGATGTTCCCCTCGCCCGCCCCGTGCCGCCGCAGGGCGTCGCGTGCGCCCGCGGCCAGGCGTTCGGTGATCAGGTCGCTGAACCGCGATACGATGATCGCGAAACGATGCGGCCCCGCGTCCAGACTCCCGACAATCTTGTTTGCCATCGGCGTTCCGTTTCCTTATTGAGTAACAGGCCATTGTAGCGCTCGCCCGCATCGCGGGCAACGAACGCGGAGAGCCCCATGCCCACGCCTTCCAGACCCCGGACCATGCCGATCGCCCTCGTGGTCGGCATGTTCATCGGCGGATGGGCGCTGCTGATCGGCCCCGGGCGGGCGGCCCTCAGCAATGCCCTGGCGGATCGCGCCGCGCAGCTTGCCCGGTTCGATGACCCCGACCCCGCCGCCCGCAAGCAGGCCGCCTGGGACCAGTTGCCGACGCCGGCGCCGGCCGTGGTCGAGCGGATGACCGCAGGCCTGCTGGGCGGCGAGTCCGACCCCGATGTCCGGGCCGCCTTTGCCTACACGCTCGGGCGGGCCGGGGACCGCAGCGCGGTCGGTGCCCTCGAGCAGGTGCTGGATACCGACCCGGCCGGCCTGGTGCGGTGCGAGGCCTGGCTGGCGATCGCGCGGATCGATCCGGCCCACTGCCGCACGCTGCTGGCGGCGGCCGCCGCGCCGCGGGATGCCTGGGACCGGCTCAGCCAGGTGCAGGCTGCGGTGGCCTGCGGGCAGACGGATTCGATTCGCGACCTGATCGACCTGGCCGAGGGAGGCCGGCACGAACAGCGGGTGGTGGCCGGTCGGGCCATCGTCCGCCAGATGCTGCCGCTGCTGGACCTGGTCGGGCGCTGGCCGCTGTCCGTGTCGCTGCCGGGCTCGGACGAACCGTGGTCGCCCGCGCAGATTGCGGCGTTGCGGCAGGCGTCCGAAGGACTCGACTTCGTGGCGCTGCGTCGGCACCTGGACCTTGATCCGCAAGCCGTGGCGGCCTGCCGGCACTCCGTTGAACGCGTCTACCGCGGGCGCGCGTGGTTGCATCGCCGGCTGTTCGGAAGCTGAGCGCGAGCCGACCGCGGCTCGCGCTGTTAGGATAGGCGGCGTGAACAGCGTCGGCCGCGTGCGGGGCGCGGCGCACGTCTGCAGGCGATAGCTGGGAGTTCTCTGATGTTGATTTCCGAACCGATGGTGCGCGAGTTGAACGAGCAGGTCATGCACGAATTCAACGCATCGCATTCGTACCTGGCGATGGCCTGCCAGTTGGAGGACTGGCACCTCTCGAGCATGGCCAACTGGTTCCGGGCGCAGGCGGAGGAGGAGCGTGAGCACGCGATGAAACTGCTGGACTACGTGCTGCAGGTCGGCGGTCGGGTGCACCTGGCGGGTTTGAGCGAGCCACGGAGCAGCTACTCCTCGCCATCGGAGATCATCGAGACGGCGCTCGGGCAGGAGCGTACCGTGACCGAGCAGATCAACGCGCTGATGAACCTGGCGGTCAAGGAAAACGACCACGCCACGCAGAGCTTCCTGCGGTGGTTCGTCGACGAGCAGGTCGAGGAGATGGACAGCATCGGGCACCTGTGCGGCCTGGCCCGCCTGGCGGGAGACAACCTGCTGCAACTCGATGAGTCCGTGCGCGCCCTGAATCGCGGCGGGGTCGAGAAGACCTAGGCGGATCAACTCCCGGGCGCCCGGCGGCCCGCGCCCGACAGGAACCGTCGCGGGTCAGTCGTCCTCCGCGGGGTCGGCCACGCGGGCGTAAGGGTAGCGCAACGTCGTGCCGCCGACGTCATGCCCGCGGACATTCAGCGGGCCGAGCTGCGCTTCGAACGTTCGCAGGCCGCGCATCCGCGGCGACCCGCCCAGGAAGTGCGCGGTCTCGCCGCTGGCCCGCCGTTCGGCCTGGGTCGGAGCCTGCAGACGCAGGGTGAAGTTCCCCGGCCGGCCGGCGCCTTCACGCTCGATTGGTGCGATCTGCAGTTGCAGTTCGGGCTGGTCGACCGGCAGCAGGGCGGTCAGGTCGGAGTTCCAGATCCAGACCCGGACCTGCGGCGCGGTGCGGCTGATCCGCATCTCGAGCATCGCGACCTCCGCCCCCAGGCGATAACGCTCGCCGCCGTTCGGGCCCGGCCAGACCACCCGCGTGTCCTCGTTCTCGTCCGCCACGTCCGCCACTGCCGCGGCCGAGTCGGATCGATCCGGGGTTTCGGACGAATCAGCCGATTGCCGCGGCTCAGACGGGCGATCACAGGCGGCCAGCAGCAGCAGCCCGGCCAGGATCCATCGGTTCGTGCGCATGCCACAGGATAACGCCGATCCCGGGGACGGGCGCGTAGCCGGAGTTATCCACAGGACTTTGTGCGTGCCAGACAGCCTTCGGCCGGGCGATGCTCTGTTAATCTTTGTAAATGAGCTAGTTATGGATCGCCAGTGGCTCGTTTGGGCGAGTTCCTGCCTGTGGATAACTCGGTGGATAACTGGGGTGCGGGCGGTTTGCAGCGGTTGCACGGCTTCAGACGGGCGGCCGCCTCGGCCAGGGGGATCGGCCGGCCGGACTCCCGCACGTGGGGGCACGCGCCGCGGTGGTAGCGGGTGCCGGTTCGGGTGATGTAGACCTCGGCCTCCGAACCGGCGGGGGAGTCTCCGGGCCGGTGCCAGCGACCGACGCCTCGCTCCCGGGCGTGGGCTTCGTAGGCCGCCAGGGCGGGCAGGACCCGGGCGGCGGCCGGGTCGGCGGCAAAGGCCCCCTGGCGGATCAGTTCGAGATTCAGGCACAGCCCGTCCGGTTCCCGGAAGGCCAGTACGGTTCGATCGCCGTGGGGCTGCCAGCGGATCGCTTCGCCCCGGACCAGTTGCCAGAGGGCGGTGCGGGCGGTCGTGGCGGCGGACGTTTCGGTCGGCATCGCCAGACCGGCCAGTTGGAGAGTCCGGCGGTCGGTGCCGCCGCGGACGACCAGTTGCAGGGTCGGCGTGACGTCGACGACCTGCCCGGCCCGGGCGCTGGCAATCGGGGCCGGATAGGGGGGCAGTGACCCGATCCCGGTCAGTCCGGTAATCAGCATCAACAGGGCGGTGGACGGCATGTCGAACATGAATCGCCTCCTTTCGGGTTCCGCCGAACCGGTTCTGGCTTCACGGACCCGAGCTTAGCGATGCGGCCTCCGGCGGCGCTTCAGGTGTTCACCCCTGATTTGGCGGAATCTTCCGCGGCTGGCCGCTGGGGCCGGGATTCCGAGGACGGCGGCCGGTCGTTTTTATCGGGCTCCTGGAAGCCGCCGGTGTGGCGAACCGGGAATGCGGGTGATGAACTCGGACGGTGGGCCTCTCCCGGTTCGCCGGAGGTCACCGGGGCCGAACAACCGCGCTCGGGGCGGGAAGCGGGCTCTCTGCGGCCGGTTGGCCGAATCCCGGCGGGCTGTTGCGGGTGGCGGCGACGCGACGCGGGATGCCGGATCAAGCGGTGATCCCGGCGGGCCGATACCAGCATGCCGGGGGAAGTGTCCCGGCAGCGTGGCACCCGTCTGTCGAGGTTCAGCATGTCGGAATCGGGCCTGGAAGCGCTTGCTCCCCTTTCCACGGAAGACGTCGTGCGGCGGGTGGTCGAAATCTCGACGCTCCCGCAGGCGGCGATGCGGGTCATCGAGGTCGTCAGCGACCCGGAGGCGGGGGCCTCGGAACTGAAGGCGGTGGTCGAGTCGGATCCGGCTCTGAGCGCCCGGCTGTTGCGGGTGATCAACTCGGCGTCGAGCGGGATGCGGACCAAGGTCACCAACCTGCAGCAGGCGATCAGCTTCCTGGGGTTCAACCAGGTTCGAAACCTGGCGCTGACTGCATCGGTCGGCGAGATCTTCAAGAGTGAAGCGTCGATTGGCAGCTATACGCGGGCCGGGCTCTGGCGGCACATGGTTTCGGTCGGGATCGCCGCCCGGCTGATCGCCAGTCGTTGCGCGCTGGCCGAGTTCGAGGACGCGTTCCTGGCCGGTCTGCTGCACGACCTGGGGATCGTGATCATCGACCAGGTCGCCCACGATCACTTCGTGGCGGTGATGGAATCGCTCGACCCGGACGAGACGCTCGAGGCGGTCGAGCGCCGCCTGATCGGGTTCGATCACGCCGAACTGGGGGCCGAACTGGCCGCCGCGTGGCAGTTCCCGGAACTGATCCAGCAGACGATGCGCTGGCATCACGATTCGGCCCGGGTGGCCGGCCCGGTGGCGGACCTGGTGGCGTGCGTCGAGATCGCCAACACGGTCTGCACGCTGAAGGGGATCACGTCGGTCGGGCAGAAGCTGGTCAAGCCGCCGCTGGCGGCCTTCAAGCGGATGGGATTCCGACGTGAGGACATCCTGGTGCTGGCGACGGACCTGGATGGCGAGTTCGCCCGCAATCGACGGCTCTTCGAGGTGTAGCGCGGACCGATGTCCAACCACGAACTGGAAGCAGCGATCGACGCGATGTTCGCCGCGGAATCCGCGGCGGATGAGAGCGGCGCGCTGTACCTGCTGGCCGGGGCGCTGCGCGATCCCGACCCGGCGGGCGTCTTCCTGGCGCGGCGCGACGGGCTGATTACGCACGTGTATCCGCACCTGAACGACGATGTCCGCGCGCGGATCGGCGGGCTGCTGGCGGACCTGCTGCCCCTGGGCGGGACCGACCCGGAGACGCGGCGGGACGGGGACCTGTGGCTGGCGGTGGCGCCGGTGCGGGGTGGTTCGGGCGTGATCGGCGTCCTGCGGACCGTCGAGGCGGGGGCCGAGTCGCCCGAACCGGGCTGGCTCGAACAGCTTCCCAGCCTGGGACGCGTCGCGCAGTTCACGGTCAACCTGCACGGCGACCTGGTGCGCGAGCGGCGCCGGACGCGGCACCTGCTGGCCGAGCAGCAGACGATTCGCGACGCCCACGAACAGACCGTGGCCGATGTGCTCGAGGAGCGCGAAGAGCGCCTGCAGGAGAAGCGGACGCACATCAACCTGCTGGAGGCGGAGGTGCATCGCCGTTCGAGTGACCTGCGCGAAGCGCTGACCCAGGCCGAGCAGGCCAACCAGGCCAAGTCGGAATTCCTGGCGAACATGAGTCACGAGATTCGCACACCGATGACCGCGATCCTGGGCTACGCCGAGGTCCTGCTGGATCCGAACGTGCTGGAGGAGCAGTCGCGCAGCGCGATTCACACGATCCGGCGCAACGGCGTGCACCTGCTGGAGATCATCAACGACATTCTCGACATCTCGAAGATCGAGGCCGGCAAGCTCGAGACCGAGCGGATCGCCTGTGACCCCTGCCGGCTGCTGACCGACATCGACGGGCTGCTGCGGCATCGGGCGACCGAGAAGGGACTGGCCTTCGAGATCGGAATCGAGGGCGGCATTCCCGAAGAGGTCCGCACCGACCCGACCCGACTGCGACAGATCCTGATCAACCTGATCGGCAACGCGCTGAAGTTCACCAGCGCCGGGTTCGTCCGGGTGACGGCCGCCTATGACGGCGGGCAGAACCGCCTGCTGATCACGGTGGCCGACACGGGGATCGGGATTACGTCCGAGCAGCAGGACCTGCTCTTCCGTCCGTTCACGCAGGCGGACCAGTCGACCACGCGGCGCTACGGCGGCACGGGCCTGGGGCTGACGATCAGCAAGCGGCTGGCGCGGCTGCTGGGCGGTGACCTGACGGTCGAGAGTACGCCGGGGGTCGGCTCGCGCTTCACGGTCTCGATCGCGGCGGGCTGTCCGGCGGGCGTCCGGCTGAGGACGAAGCTGGCGTCGGTCACGCCGGATTCGCTGACGCCTCCCGCCGAGGTCAGGCGGCAACTGCCGAACGTGCGGATCCTGCTGGCCGAGGACGGCACCGACAACCAGCGCCTGATCAGCTACATCCTGAAGCGGGCCGGCGCGGCGGTCAGCGTGGCCGCGGATGGCCAGGCCGCGGTCGAGGCCGCCTGCGCGGCGGATCAGGCCGGGCAGCCGTTCGACATCGTGCTGATGGACATGCAGATGCCGGTGCTGGACGGTTACGGCGCGGCGGCCGAGCTTCGGCGGCTCGGGTTCGACGTGCCGATCCTGGCGCTGACCGCGCACGCGATGACCGGTGATCGCGAGCGGTGCCTGGCGTCCGGCTGCAACGATTACGACACCAAGCCGATTGACCGCAGTCGCCTGCTGGGCAAGATCCAGGCGATGGTCGCGGCCGCGAGCCGCAGTCCCTTCTCCTGAGTTGTTTGCCCGTCTTCCCCGATCTGCTATCGTTAGCGCCCGAGTCGGCGGCGCCCTGTCGCCGGCGTGACGCTACCCCACCGGCGGTCCGTCGGGAGACGCGCGATGTCAAGCGAGCGGCTGAACCAGATCGTGGAACTCTGCCAGGCACCGATCAGCGACGCGAGTCCGGTCGGTGATCCCGTCCGCTACGAGGAGGACTTCGAGGAACTCCAGGGCGAGATGGACAAGATCGGTTCGCTGACCGGCGAGAACCCCAACTGGCGCCGGGTGGTCGAACTGTCGACCGAGATCACCAGGTCCAAGTCCAAGGACCTGCTGGTGATGACCTACCTGGTCCTCGGACTGTTCGAGACCGAACGGTACGCCGGGCTCGCGGCCGGCTTCGCCGGCATGACCGCCTTCATCAAGGCCCACTGGGAACGCTGCTATCCGAAGATCAAGCCGCCGCACGGGCGCTACAACGCGGTCCAGTACCTGGCCGACAAGATCGAGCCGCTGGTCGAACTGAAGGGCGGTCCCAAGGTCGCCCCGCAGCCCAGCGAAAAAGAAGCGGTGCACCTGTGCCACGAGCAGGTCTCCGCCTTCGACGAAGCCATCGCGACCGCCTTCACCGGGCAGCCGGAAACACCCAACCTGCTCCCGCTGGTCCGCGACTTCAAGGCCCTCAAGGAGAAGGTCGGACCGCTGGTCGAGGAACCGCCTCCGGCACCGGCCGCCACGCCGGCGCCCGCGGAAGGTGCCGCCCCGGCCGCTGGCGCTGCGCCTGCCGCGGCCCCGGCGGCGGCCCCGGCCGACGGTGGCGGTGGCGTCGCCCTGCCGGACCAGTTCAACAGTCCGACGCAGGCCCAGCAGTCGGTCGTCAAGATCGCCAAGTACTTCCTCGGGCAGAACGACAAGGACGCCCGCGGGTATCGACTGATGCGGGCGGCCCACTTCGGTGCGCTGCTGCAACCGCCGAAGGACAAGCTGATCCCGCCTCCGCCCGCCGCCCGCCGGACGTTCTTCGAGAACGCGGCCGCCGAGGGCGACTGGGCCAACCTGCTCAAGCAGGCCGAGGGGCAGTTCGCCACCACGCCGCTGTGGCTCGACATGCAGCGCTACGTCGCGCTGGCGGCGAAGAACTGCGGGCCGGCCTATGCGGCCGTGCATGACGCGGTCGTGTTCGAGGCCGTGGCGCTCTACCAGCGTCTGCCGGCGGTCTTCGACCTGTCGTTCAAGGACGGCAAGGGCTTCGCCGACGCGGGCACGAAGGGCTGGATCGAGGAGATGGCCGGCAGCATCGGCGGCGGAGGTGGCGGGGGCGGCGCCGCGGCCGCGGGCGATGCGGTCGGCGTCGCGATCAGCGAGGCCCGCAAGCTGCTGAGCGAGGCGAAGACGGCCGACGCGGTCACGCGGCTGAGTGACGCGATCGAGAACGCGGGCAGTCGCCGGCAGCGTTACCGGGCGCAGCTTGCGCTGGCCGGCATCTGCCTGGACATGAATCGCCTGGCGCTCGCGAATTCGATCCTCGAGGGTCTCGAACGCACGATTGACGAGTACCAGTTGGCCGAGTGGGAACCGGAACTGGCGGCCAGCGCGATGGCGGACCTGTACACCTGTCTGAACAAGCTGAAGCCCAAGCCGACGCCGGACGACGCGGCCCGCGCGAGCGAGGTGTTCGCCCGCCTGTGCCGGCTGGATCCGGCGGCCGCGTTCAAGCTGGACGCGGCGAAGAAGTCCTGAGGACGATCTTGAAGGCCCGTCTTGGTTCGTGGGCGATGGTACCGCTGGTCGCGCTGCTGCTGTTCGGTGGCGGCTGTGACCGCGGGCCGGTTGATCCTGCGCCAGCCCGCGAGCGTCTGCAGGACCTGGTGTTCGCTCGTCGGGCGGGCGATCTCGCGGCGGTCGAGCGACTGGTGCTGCCGGCCCGGCGGACGGAACTGATCGAGACGCTGACGGCGATCGACGGGTTCGTCGAGGCGGCCGAGCGGCTGCAGGACTACGTGCGGCGGACGTTCGGCGCGGCGCTGGCCGAGGGTGTTCAACTGGCTGCGCTCGGGCGGAACCTGGGTGTCCTGAGCGCGGATGTGGAACTGCTCGATGCCCGCCCCCTGGCCGACGAGGCGGGCGTCGTGCGGGTGTCGTACGTGGCCGGCAACGCGCCGCCGGCCCGTTATGCGCGAATGGTGCGGTCGGACGGATCGTGGTGGTACGACCCGGGCGAGGGATTCGACCCGGCCTTGCCGGCCGCGTTCCGGCGGATGGCCGAGGACCTGGCGCGGTTCCAGGCGGAACTCGAGGGTGACGAGGCGCTGCGAACGCGGATTCACCGCGACGCGCAGGTGTTCCAGGATGCGCTCGCAGAACGGATGGCGCCCGGGCTGGGGATGTTGCCGGGGTAGCGGCCGTGCCAGGGAGCGAGGGAGCCAGGGAGCGAGGGAGCGAGGGAGCGAGGGAGCAAGGGAGCCAGGGAGCGAGGGGGCAAGGGACGGGGAAGTGCGACACGGGCGTGCCGCCCGAGGCTCTTGGCGGTGTGTGTACTGCGATCTTCGCATTGTTCTTCCCCTGGCTCCCTTGCTCCCTTGCTCCCTATTCGTAGGGTGCGTCATCGACGCGGCCGACCACGAGCATCTCCGTCGTGGAAGCCTCAGGCGTCGATGCCGCACCGCTTGGCTCTTCCGTGTCGTGGTCCTTTTGTGGTGTTGCGGTCAAACGCAGTCCCCCACCCTTCCGCTCGCTTCGCTCACTCTAATGACATGAAAGGCCGCCTCCCGCGCGGGATACTCCCGGTGTTGTTCAGAAACCACAAGGAGACGGCCCATGAAGAGTAAGATAGCAGCGGTCGGCTGGGATGCCCATCGGCGTTTCAGCCAGGTGACGATGCGAGATGCCGACGCGAAGATCGTCGGCCGTCAGCGGATCGAGCATGCGGATCGGAGCGGCTTCCGAGAGATTCTGTCGCGCTGGCCGGCCGAGGTGCCGGTCGTGATCGAGGCGACGTTCGGCTGGGGCTGGATCGTGAACGAGCTGATCGAAGTCGGCCTCGAGCCGCGGTTGGCGAGTACCAACAAGATGAGTGCCTGGCGGAAAGCTCGAGGTCTACCGAAGTCGAACCGCCTCGATGCCGACCTGCTGAGCGAAGTCCCGTTCGAGAAGACCGAGTGGTGGCGGGTCTGGGTGCCGCCGATCGAAGTCCGCGACGCGCGTGAACTGCTGCGACATCGGATGGCCCTGGTCAAGATGCAGACCTCGCTGAAGAACCGCATGCACGCGTTGCTGCATCGACACGGGATCCTGCATGACTTCAGCGACCTGTTCGGTGCCGGTGGCCGACGCTTCTTGCAGAGACTGGTCGGCGGTGCCGATGAACGACTGCGAGCGACCGGGCGGGCGACGCTGAAGAGCGAACTGCAACTGCTGGACGCATTGCGGCGCCAGATCGCCCAGGCCACCCGCGCGTTCCGTAAGCGGGTCGAAGCAGACGCGAACGCGAAGCTGCTGATGACGCTTCCGGGTGTTTCGTGGATCCTGGCGTACACGCTGCTGGCCGAGATCGGGGACATCGGGCGTTTTCCGAACGGGAAGCATCTGGCTTCGTACGCGCTGCTGGCTCCGATCGCCCACGACAGCGGCGACAAGAGCGCGTCCGCGCCGGGCCGGCACGTGGGCTGGATCGGACGGGACACGCTCAAATGGGCCTACATCGAAGCAGCCCGCAGTGCGGTCCGCTGCGACGCCCGCTTCCGCGAGATCTTCAACCGGCGAACCGACAACGGTCGCCGTGATCGCAACCGGGGTTACATCGCGGTGGCCCGGCAGATGGCGATGGTGACGTACTCGATGTGGCGTCATCAGCAGGCTTACTCGGCGACCCCGCCTCAGCGGCCGGGGTCGGAGAAACGGCGACGCAGTCGTCGCGACAAAGCGTAGTCAGCATCCCGGAACGGGCCCAGCCCGACCATCCTGTGGGCCGCGTGACAGCCGTCGCGACAGGCCGTGCTCTAAATGGGCCGCCCGCACCGGAGGTCAGAATAGGTCGTCTCTGCCAGCGGGAAGGAAGGGCGGATCGCTGAGGCGATCCGTTGCAGGGGCCAGCCTGAATGAATAGATGGAACGGTCGATGCGACCGAGTCCCCGACGCCGGTGCAGTGGATGCCAGCTACGACGGAATTTGCGTCAGCTTCCTTTGAGGTGCTTGCTCAAGATCCTGGAAGGAAGAGCGGAGAAAAAATGCGCGGAAGTCGGTCTTGACTATCAATTGCCTTTCATGAAAAGGATGGGGCACCCGGCACATGAGGAAGGGGCACCCCGCACCTAAGGACGGGCACCCGGCACCTGAGGATGGGGCACCCGGCAGCTAAGGATGGGGCACCCGGCAGCTAAGGATGGGGCACCCGGCACCTAAGGACGGGCACCCGGCACTCAAGGATGGGGCACCCGGCCTCGCTCTCTGGCTCCCTGGCTCCCTCGCTCCCTCGCTCCCTTGCTCCCTTCTTAAGGAAGAAGTGTCCGCAGGGCGGCGCGGATGGCGGCGACGGAGTCCTTGAGGGAGAGGGTCGGGGTGGTTTCGCCGTCGCGGAGTTGCTCGGTCAGCAGGGGGACGTGGATGAAGCCGGCCAGCAGGTCGGGGCGGCGCGTGGCGGCGTGGTGCAGCAGGGTGTAGAGCACCTGGTTGCAGAGGAACGCGCCGGCGTCGCGGGTGACCTGTGCCGGAATGCCGATCTGCGTGATGGCCGCCTCGATCGCGCGAAGCGGCAGGCGGGCGTCGTAGGCCGAGGGACCGTCGGGCTCGATCGGCTCGTCACGGATCTGCACGCCGGCGTTGTCGGGAATGCGGTAGTCGCGCAGGTTGTGTCCGAAGCGCTCGAGGTGCATCGCGTCGTAGCCGGCCGCCTCGCCCATCGAGATGACGGCGTCGGGCTGTACCTGCTCGATCGCATGCAGCACCGTCGCGGGTCCCTCCGCATCGGTGACCGGCAGGATCGCGACGTGCAGTTCGATCCCTTCCGGCGGATCGGCGGCCACCGCCCGGGCAATCTGCTCGGACGCGTTGGTGTTGCGCCCGTCGAAGGGCTCGAAACCGGTCAACAGGACGCGCATCAGAGAACCTCAGCAGGAAGCAAGAGAGCAAGGCAGGAAGGGAGCGACAAGGACACTGCTCATGCGCCACGGAGCGGGGTGATCGTCCTCGCTCCCTGGCTCCCTGGCTCCCTCGCTCCGTTACCCCGGAATATCCACGTTCTTCTCGCGGGCGACTTCGATGGCTTTCTCGTAGCCGGCGTCGGCGTGGCGGAAGATGCCGAAGGCCGGGTCGCTGGTCAGGACGCGCTCGATACGGGCGTCGGCTTCGGGGGTTCCGTCGCAGACCAGCACCTGCCCGGCGTGGATCGAGTAGCCGATGCCGACGCCGCCGCCGTGGTGCACGCTGACCCAGGTGGCCCCGCAGGCGGTGTTCGCCAGCGCGTTCAGGATCGGCCAGTCCGCGATCGCGTCCGAGCCGTCGAGCATGCCTTCGGTCTCGCGGTTCGGACTGGCGACCGATCCGCAGTCGAGATGGTCGCGACCGAGCACGATCGGCCCGGCCGTCTTCCCGTCGCGGACCAGCCGGTTGAAGATCAGGCCCATCCTGGCCCGCTGCCCGTACTTGAGCCAGCAGATGCGGGCGGGCAGGCCCTGGAAGGCGACCTTCTCGCCGGCCAGCCTGATCCAGCGGCAGAGCAGTTCCTCTTCCGGGAACGTGTCGAGCACGGCCGCGTCGGTCACGGCGATGTCGCGCGGGTCTCCGGAGAGCGCGGCCCAGCGGAAGGGGCCGGCGCCTTCGCAGAACAGCGGGCGAATGTACTCCGGCACGAAGCCGGGGATGCGGAACGGGTCGTAGTCGGGGGCGGCGGGGTACAGCTTGCGCTCGACGGCTTCGCGGGCGTGTCCGCGCAGGTTGTTGCCGTAGTCGAAGGTGATCGCGCCACGCTGCTGCAGGGCGAGCATGTGCTGGACATGCTCGGCCATCGTGCGGAACGAGGCGGCCGCGTACTGCTCGGGGTCGCTGGAACGTAGCGCGAGGGCGGCCTCGTAGGTCATGCCGTTGGGGACGTAGCCTTCGAGCGGGTCGTGGGCCGAGGTCTGGTCGGTCAGAACGTCGGGGGTGATGTCACGGCTCAGCAGTTCGGCGAGGACGTCGGCGATGTTGGCCTGCAGTCCGACCGACAGCGGCGTGCCGCTCTGGCGTGCGGCCAGGACCCATTCGAGGGCCTCGTCGAGGTCGGTTGTCATCCGGTCGAGGTAGCGGGTCCGCAGGCGCTTCTCGATCCGGTCGCGGTCGACTTCGACACCGAGAAACGCGGCGCCGTTGAAGGTGGCCGCGAGCGGCTGAGCGCCGCCCATGCCGCCGAGTCCGCCGGTGACGACGAGTCGACCGGCCAGGCTGCCGCCGAAGTGCCGGACGGCGCAGGCGGCGAAGGTTTCGTAGGTGCCCTGCAGGATGCCCTGCGTGCCGATGTAGATCCAGCTTCCGGCGGTCATCTGCCCGTACATGGTCAGGCCGAGCGCTTCGAGGCGGCGGAACTCGTCCCAGTCGGCCCAGTTGGGGACCAGCATCGAGTTGCTGATCAGTACGCGGGGGGCGTCGGGGTGGGTCTTGATGACGCCGACGGCCCGGCCGGACTGGACCAGCATGGTCTCGTCGTTTTCGAGACGGCGGAGGGTGGCGACGATCCGGTCGAAGTCTTCCCAGGAGCGGGCGGCGCGTCCGGACCCGCCATAGACGATCAGTTGTTCGGGCAGTTCGGCGACGTCGGGGTCGAGGTTGTTCATCAGCATGCGGAGGGCGGCTTCCTGCTGCCAGCCCTTGCAGGTCCGTTCGGTGCCGTGCGGTGCCCGGACGGTGCGGGCGCCTGGAAGAATGCCGGCCATCGGGCGACTCCCCAAGAAGAGTTCAGGGTTCAGGGTTCAGGCTGAACCCGCCCGCATGGTAGCGGGTGGGGTGCTTCGGGCTCAATCACAGTCCGCCGCAGAAGCCGATCGAGGAGATGATGCCGACGAAGCCGAGGCAGATGCCGGTCATGGCGAAGCCGCCGCCGGTCAGGCGTCCGTGGGCGGCGCGGATTTCCTTCCGGGCGCCGACGCCGACCATGATGGCGAACAGTCCGAAGAGTCCGCCGAGGGGCGGGGCGCACAGGGCGAAGATGCCGAGGATCAGGCTGGAGACGGCGCCGTCGACCCGGCGGCGGGGCGGAAGCGGATACTTGGCGGGTTCCGGGCCGAGTCGCTGCCCGCACTCGGGGCAGAACCGGGGCACGAGGGCCCGCCGGTTGCTGACGGAGAATCCGCAGCGGGCACAGGCGCGTCGTTCGGTCGGATGGATCCACGGGCTCGGCACGGGCACCTCCGGCACCTGGGGAGTGTAGCGGCAGGGCGTGGCGCCTGAATCTATAAAACCGCGGCCGGTCTATAGCGGGTCGGGGCGGGTCCAGCTTGACAGGCCTGCGGCGATGGATTCAAGTCTCGAAACTGCAACCACGACCTGTTGGGCGACCTGTTCATGTCCGAGCCAGACCGCAGCATTGCACTGGGTGCCGATCACGGCGGATTCTCCCTGAAGGAACATCTGAAGGGCTACCTGCAGCAGCAGGGCTACGCGGTGACGGACTGCGGCACGCATTCGACCGAGGCGGTCGACTACCCGGATATCGCCGCGGCGGTGGCCGAGCACGTCTCGGACGGGCGCTGCGGGCGGGGGATCATCATCGACGGGGCCGGGATCGGCTCGGCGATGGTGGCCAACCGGTTCGCCGGCGTGCGGGCGGCGATGTGCTACGACGTCTCGACCGCCCGGAACAGTCGCGAGCACAACGACGCGAACGTGCTGACGCTCGGGGCGGGCCTGATCGGGGTCCGACTGGGCGAGCAGATCGTCGAGACCTGGCTGAAATGGGACTGCACGGCCGAGCGGCATCGCCGCCGGGTGGCGAAGATCACGGCCCTGGATCCGTCCGGCGCCGCGACGGGCTCGTGCGGATGCGGCGGCGGATCGGGCGGTGGTTCGGCCGCGGTTTCGAGCGCGGACCTCGACCGGATCGCGGCCCGGGTCGCGGAACTGGCCGGCGCGGAGGCGCCGGCGTCCGCGGCGGGTGGCGACTGTCCGGCCTGCCGGGTGTGTGCGGACCTGAGTCCGGAACGGGCCCGGGCCCTGATCGACGCGGGGGCCCATCGCATCGGGCATCGCCCGGGGCAGGCGCCGCCGCCGAAGGATGTGGCCGGCCTGATCGACCACACGCTGCTGAAGCCGGAGGCGACCAACGCGGACATTGACCAGATCTGCGACGAGGCGCGGCAGTATGAGTTCGCGTCGGTGTGCGTCAATCCGAACTACGTGGCCCGGGCGGCCGCGGCGCTGCGTGGCACGTCGGTGAAGGTCTGCGCGGTGGTGGGTTTTCCGCTAGGGGCGCACGTGCCGGAGATCAAGGCGCTGGAGGCCCGGCGGGCGATCCGGGACGGGGCCCGCGAGATCGACATGGTGATCAACGTCGGCGCGCTGCGGAGCGGCGAGTGCGAACTGGTCCTGCGCGACATCCGCGGGATCGTCGATGCCTGTCGCGAGCGGGGCGCGGTGTGCAAGGTGATTCTCGAGACGGCCTCGCTGAACGATGAAGAGAAGGTCGTCGCCTGCCAGCTCGCCCGCGAGGCCCGGGCCGATTTCGTCAAGACCTCGACCGGTTTCGGCGGCGGTGGCGCGACGGCCGAGGATGTCGCCCTGATGGCGGCGGCGGTGGCCGGGACGCGGATGGGCGTCAAGGCCTCGGGCGGGATTCGCGACTACGCGACGGCCCGGCAGATGATCGCGGCCGGGGCGACCCGTCTGGGGGTCAGTGCGGGCGTGCGGATCGTCAATGAGTCGAAGGGCCTGACGGTTTCGGGCGGTGGCGGTTCGGGGAAGTACTAGGTTCCAGGGCGCCGGGGGCGAGCGTGACCGCGGCGGAGACCCGCGCGTCGTCGCGGCCCGGACGGGGTCGGCGGAGTCGGTTGGACCGGGAGAGTGATGGATGAGTAGCAACAACGTTGATCTGCGGGCGTACGTCTTCCTGGACAGTCTGCAGCCGCAGTACGCGGCGTTTCTGTCGACGATCGCGCAGGGGTTTCTGCCGGTCGTGGGGCAGGCGGCCCTGTTCGTCGAGATTTCGCCCGGGATCGAGATCAACCGGGTGACCGACATCGCGCTGAAGAGCACGCGGGTGACGCCGGGCATGCAGATCGTCGAGCGGCTCTACGGGATGCTCGAGATTCACTCGGACTCGCAGGCGGACACGCGGGCGGCCGGGGCGGCGATCCTGGATGCGCTCGGCCTGAAGGAGGAGGAGCGTCGCAAGCCGACGATCATTTCGAGCCAGGTGATCCGGCACGTCGACGATCACCAGACGCAACTGATCAACCGCATGCGGCACGGCAACATGATCCTGCCCGGCCAGACGCTGTACATCCTGGAGTGCGAGCCGGCGGCGTACTCGGCCCTGGCCGCGAACGAAGCGGAGAAGGCGGCCGAGATCAACATTCTCGAGGTGCGTTCGTTCGGCAGTTTCGGGCGGCTGTACCTGGGCGGTGAAGAGCGTGACATTGAGGTCGGATACCAGGCCGCGATCGCCGCGATCGAAGGCGTCGCCGGGCGCCCGGCGGAGCGCAAGTAAGCAACGACTCGGAGGAATACCGTTATGACCGATGCACTCGGCATGATTGAAACGCGCGGTTTCGCGGCGATGGTGGAAGCCTCGGACGCGATGGTCAAGGCGGCCAAGGTTGAACTGGTCAGCTACGAGAAGATCGGCGGCGGCTACGTCACGACCGTCATTCGCGGCGACGTCGCGGCCGTCAAGGCGGCCTGCGATGCCGGGCAGGCGGCCGCCAGCCGGGTCGGCGAGGTGGTCTCGGTGCACGTGATCGCCCGGCCGCACACGAACGTCGATACGGTTCTGCCGCTCGGTCGCGGCGACCAGGCCCGCGGCAAGAAGTAGCCGCGGCAGCGGTTCGGAGGTGCCGGCGTGCAGCTCGCGAAAGTGATCGGGACGGTTGTCGCTTCGCAGAAGGTCGAGTCGCTGGTCGGGCTGCGCTTCCTGGTGCTGCAGGCGCTCGACCCGAACGGCAAGCCCGGAGGCGGCAGCGTGGTGGCCATCGACGCGGTCGGGGCCGGGGTCGACGAGGTCGTGCTGTATGCCTCGGGCAGCAGCGCCCGCCAGACGCAGGCGACCGACGGACGCCCCTGCGACGCCGTCGTCATGGCGATCGTCGACAACTGGGAAGTCGGCGGGAAGCTGAAGTATCAGAAGGGAACATAGGGAACCGGGTGAGCGTGCGGCGGGCCGCGGCGGCGCGAACCGTCCACGAGGAGCGCCGCTGACCGACGACCTGTTTCGCCCTTCCCGGCTTCCACCACCTCGCGTTTTCATTTGCCACCGGGCAGCGAGCCGGTAGCGGAGACGGCGACATGAGTCAGCTCAGCGACAAGCAGATCGAGCAGATCGCCGGGGCCGTGCTGCAGCGGCTCGGACGGATTCCGCCTGCGCCCCCGGCCGGCGGGGCGGACCCGCGGCAGGTGAACCCGGCCGCGCTGGCGAATCAGCCGGGCGTGTTTCCGGACATCGACAGCGCCGTCGCGGCCGCGACCGAGGCCCAGGCGGCCCTGATGCGGCACACGCTGGCCGATCGCGAGAAGATGATCGCGAGCATCCGCGCGGCGATGCGGCGGCACGGCGCGGACCTCGCCCGGGAGGCCCACGAGGAGACCGGCCTCGGGCGGACCGACGACAAGATCAAGAAGAACGCCCTCGTCACCGAGAAGACGCCGGGGACCGAGGACCTGGCCCCGAGCGCCCGCTCCGGCGACCACGGGCTGATGCTGACCGAACCGGCTCCGTTCGGGGTGATCGGCGCGATCACGCCGACGACCAACCCGACCTCGACGATCATCTGCAACTCGATCGGCATGCTGGCGGCCGGCAACGCGGTCGTCTTCAACGTGCACCCGAGCGCCAAGCTGGTCTCGCAGCGGAACGTGGCGTTGCTGAACGAGGCGATCGTGGCGGCCGGCGGTCCGGCCAACCTGATCTGCACGGTCGCCGCCCCGACGATCGAGTCGGCCCAGGCGCTGATGAAGCACCCGGGGATTCGCCTGCTGGTGGTCACCGGTGGTCCGGCCGTGGTCAAGGTGGCCCTGGCGAGCGGGAAGCGGGCGATCTGTGCGGGTCCGGGCAATCCGCCCTGCGTGATCGACGAGACGGCGGACCTGGAGAAGGCCGGGCGCGACCTGGTCTTCGGCGCGTCGTTCGACAACAACGTGATCTGCACGGACGAAAAGACCTTCATCGCCGTCGAGCGGATCGCCGACGACCTGCTGAAGAACCTGCAGCGGAGCGGCGCCCGGGTGCTGAGCGCCAGCGAGGCCTGCAAGGTGACCGCGACGATCTTCACCGAGCAGCGCGGCCCGCGCAGGCACGCCCGGGTCAACCGCGACATGATCGGCAAGAACGCCGGCTGGATCCTGCAGCAGTGCGGGCTGGCGGCCGACCATGACCTGCGCCTGGCGGTGATGGACGTGCCCAACGATCACCCGCTGGTCTGGTCCGAGCAGATGATGCCGATCATGCCGCTGACCCGGGTCGGCAGCGCCCGCGACGGGATTCGCCTGGCGGTCGAGGCGGAACTCGGCCGGCGGCACACCGCCTCGATGTTCAGCCGCAATCTCGATCACCTCAGCGAAATGGCCCGGGCGGTGAACTGCAGCATTTTCGTCAAGAACGGCCCGACCCTGGCCGGGCTGGGCTTCGGTGGCGAAGGGCACACCTCGTTCTCGATCGCCAGTCCGACCGGCGAGGGACTGACCCGCCCGCGGGACTTCGCCCGCTATCGTCGCTGCACGCTGGTCGATCACTTCAGGATTGTCTGAGCCGATGCCGAAGTACCCCGCCATCGCCCTGTTCGAGTTCGCCACCACGCCGGCCGGCGCCGTGGTGGCCGACGCGATGGCCAAGGCCGCGCCGCTCGATCACTTCCAGGTCGGAACGGTCCAGCCGGGACGCTACCTGATCCTGCTGGGCGGGCAGGTCGCGGCCCTCGAAGAGGCGATCACGGCCGGGCAGCGGGTCGCGCCGCAGCCGGCCAGCGACTGGATCCTGCTGCCGGACATCGACCCCGACGTGCACGCCGCGGTGCTGGGCCGCCGCCGGACCGAGATCGTCGACGCCCTCGCGGTGGTCGAGACCGAGCGGATCCCGCGAATCGTCGCGGCCACCGACGCGGCCGTGAAGAGCGCGAGCGTGCAGGTTCTGGAGATGCGACTGGGCGACGGTCTGGGTGGCCGGGGCCTGGTGCACCTGGGCGGGCTGCTGGCGGATGTCGAGGCGGCCGTCGAGGTGGTGCGGGAACGGATCGGCGACCCGCAGGCGGTGCAGACGCAGGTCATCTCGAACGTCTCGGACGGGCTGGCCGGCGCGTTCGGCCGGGCGACGCGCTTCGGAGGTGCGTGATGCTGCTGGGGCGCGTGATCGGAACGGTGACCCCGTGCGTGGTCTGCGAGGGTCTGCAGGGCGTGCCGATGCTGCTGGTGCAGCCACTCGACAGCAAGGGGAAGGTCAGCGGCGGCGCGATCGTCGCGGCCGACAGCACGCGAATGGCCGGCCCGGACGAGTTCGTCTACTACGAGGGCGGGCGCGAGGCGGCCATGGCGCTCGAGGAGACATTCGTTCCGGTCGATCACACGATCGTCGGGATTGTCGATGACCTGCACACTGTGCAGTGAAAAGGTGAAAGCGTGGAGGAGTGAAGGAGTGAAGACGCGCCCATTGCCTCCCGTTCCTTTTTCACCCCTTCACTTCTTCACTTTCCTGCTGCGAAGGAACTGAGCATGTTCTTGGCCGTGGTAACCGGTGAGATCACTTCGACGATCAACCATCCGTTCTATGACGGGAAGCGGTTGCTCGTGTGTGATCGAATCGATCCGCACGGCGCGCCGACCGGCCGGTATGTCGTCGCGGTGGCGGGGGTCGATGCCGGGGTCGGACAGCGGGTGCTGATCCTCGACGAGGGTGGTTCGGCCCGCATCATCGTCGGGGACGAGGCCGCGCCGCTGCGGAGCATGGTGATCGGAATCGTCGACGAGGTGGCGGTCGAGGCTTCGGCATGAACGGCGCCTGGCAATTGCGGCGCGACCTGGTCGACTTCGCGGCCAGGACCTACCAGCGCGGCCTGGTGGCCGCGACGGATGGCAACCTGAGCGTGCGGTTGCCGGCGAATCAGTTGCTGGTCACGCCGAGCGGGCTGTGCCTCGGCGACCTCAGGCCGGACGATCTGTGCGTGGTGTCGCTCGACGGCCGCTTCCTGAATGGTCCGCACAAGCCGACCTCGGAACTGGCGCTGCACCTGGAAGTCTACCGGCAGCGGAGCGACGTGCAGGCGGTGGTACATGCGCATCCGCCGACGATCAACGCGTTCAGCTTCGCGGGGCACACGCTGGACCCGTGCGTGATTCCCGAGGCGGTCGTCGGGCTCGGGCGGGTGCCGACCACGCCGTACGCGACGCCGTCCTCGGACGAGGGCCCGCGGGCGATCCGCGACCTGATCCGCGACAACGATGCCCTGATCATGCAGCGGCACGGCTCGCTCACGGTCGGCCGGACGATCCGCGAGGCGTACTTTCGCACCGAGAAGATGGAGCACGCGGCCGAGATCCTGCTGAAGGCGCGGCAGCTTGGCCCGATCGTTCCGATGAGCGACGACGAAGTCGCCCGGCTGGGCGCGATCGCGGAAAGCCGCGGCTGGTGCCGGGCGGACGACATCCGGCGGGCCTGCGGGAGAGGGAGCTAGGATTCGGGACGGGAACAGGGAACAGGGAACAGGGAACAGGGGGAGACGGGGTCTTCGTCGTGCACGACCCGACGCGCGGGCACCCTGCGGACTCTTGTGCCACTGCTCTTGAGCTCAGACGCAGCAGTTGACGGCGCCGCACTCCGGACAGAGCGCGCTGCTGTTTCCGGTCAGGTCGTAGCCGCACTGGTGGCAGGTGCCGGGTTTCGGCCGGTGACGGATGATGAGTATCCACAGCAGCAGCGCGGCGAGCCAGGCGGCGGTGGCGACGGGTTGCAGGGCGATGGTGGCGTTGGCGAGGGTCGTCTGGTCGGTGGTTCCGAACGACGTGCGCTTCTGTGAGACGTAGTCATGGTCCCACCATTTGCCGCGAGAGTCGGACAGCCCCTCGATCATCAGGCTGCGCATGTGGCGCTCGACATCCGCCTGCGACGAAGGCTCACTCCCGACGGGTGAGATCCGCACGAGCACGTAACTGGCGTAACCGCGATGCAGAACGATCGAGTGATCGCCCAGCGTCCAGACGGCTGACGAGGGCAGACACGCGAGTGTTGCGAGGATCGCGGTGAGGGTGAGGAGCAGACCCAGTCTTCGGCGTGCCATTGGGACAGTCTAGTCGACGAGACCGACGGGCAGTTCCCCATCCTCCGCTCGCGCAGGCTCGCTAAAGCGTGGGGGCTGTGCTATGGACGATCTGGTGGGGCATGGGTCCGAGGACAGGCGGCGCAGCGGGCCGAGCGCCCCGAGAAACGTCCCCTGCGTTGAGCAGCGTCTTCTCCGCGCAGGTGGCTCAACCGACTGCCGGGATTGCCACGCGGTGCGGCATCGACGCCTGGGGCGTCCGCGTCAGACGTGATCGCGGGCTGCCGCGTCGATGACGCACCCTACGGCACCCTCGCCCCCTCGCTCCCTGGCTCCCTGGCTCCCTTGCTCCCTTGCTCCCTTGCTCCCTGGCTCCCTCGCTCCCTCGCTCCCTTGCTCCCTCCCCCATAAACCGACAGATCGGACGAACGCGCCGCGTCCGCCCGATCCCGGGAGCCAAAAAGGAAATCTGTTACGGGGGAAGCGTGCCTGTCGAGGTGCTCGGCGGCCGGGCCCTGCGGGCCGTGCTTCTTGCCGTTCATCTCTTTTCTAGGACGGGTTGAAAGCGGAAGTCAACCATTTCTTTGCCGCGGCGGGGGCGACACTTTTCCGGGGCGGTCGGCCGGTCGCGGGCGGGCGGACGGGCGGTTCGGCGGTTACACTGCCGGATCTGGCAACCGGCGAGTTCCCCGACATTCAGCAACGAGGACCGAGCGTGAGTGAGACCCTCTTTTCTCAGCATCGCGACAAGCTGCAGGCCGCCTGCGAGGCCATCCGGACCCGGGCCTACTGGAGCGGCTACCCCGAAGTCCCCAGCGGCAAGATCTACGGCGAAACCGCCCGGAAAGACGGGGCGGCCGCCTTCCAGGGCTACTGCGGCAGCACCTTCGAACTGGATCAGCCCGGAGCGGGCGGGACCGTCGGCAGCGAAACCTCGCCCTTCGGACTCGACCTGAACATCCGCTACCCGCAGTCCGACCTCGCCAGCCTGGTCGCGGCCGCCTCGGACGCCCAGTGCGGCTGGCGGGACGTCGACCTGGAATCGCGGGTCGGCGTCTGCCTCGAGATCCTCGAGCGCCTGAACCGCCGCAGCTTCGAGATGGCCTGCGCGGTGATGCACACCACCGGGCAGGGCTTCATGATGGCCTTCCAGGCCGGCGGCCCGCACGCCCAGGACCGCGGCCTCGAAGCGGTCGCCTATGCCTACGAGGAACTCAGCCGTCTGCCGCGCGAGGCCGAATGGACCAAGCGGGTCAGCAAGACCGACTCGATCACGCTTCGCAAGACCTATCGCGTCGTGCCGCGCGGGATCGCGGCCGTCGTCGGCTGTTCGACCTTCCCGACCTGGAACAGTTACCCGGCCCTGTTCGCCAGCCTCGCGACCGGCAACGCCGTGATCGTCAAGCCGCACCCGGGCGCGATCCTGCCGCTGGCCCTGACCGTGCGGATCGCCCGCGACGTCCTCCGCGAGGCCGGGCACGACCCGAACGTCGTGACGTTGCTGGCCGACAGTCCGGACGCGCCGCGGACCAGGGACCTGGTGACGCATCCGGCGGTCGGGATCGTCGACTACACCGGCGGTTCGGCCTTCGGTGACTGGGTCGAGGAGAACGCCCGCCAGGCGGTGGTCTTCACCGAGAAAGCCGGCGTCAACGCGACGATTCTCGACAGCGCCGACGACCTCAAGGCCCTGACCGGCAACCTGGCGTTCTCGCTGTGCCTGTACTCCGGCCAGATGTGCACGACGCCGCAGAACATCTTCATCCCGGCCGGCGGCATCACGGTCGGGGGCGAGAAGCTGAGCTTCGACGACACGGCCAACGCGCTCATCAAGGCGATCGACTGGCTGCTGAGCGATCCGGCCCGCGGGGCGGAGATCCTCGGGGCGATCCAGAACCCGGCCACGGCGGCCCGCATCGAGCAGGCGGCCCAGGCGGGCGGGACGGTGCTGCGGGCCTCGACGCCGGTGGTCAACGAGCAGTTCCCGGACGCGCGGGTGCATTCGCCGCTGGTGCTGCAGGTTGATGCCAGCCAGACGGAACTGTTCCAGAAGGAGATGTTCGGGCCGATCTGCTACCTGGTGAAGACGGCCGACACGGCCGAGAGCATCCGCCTGGCGGCCGAGACGGCCCGCTCGTGCGGAGCGCTGACCAGCGGCGTGTACACGACGGACGAGGCGACCCGGGCGGCGGCCGAGCAGGCCCTGATCAACGCGGGCGCGAACATCAGTTGCAACCTGGTGGGTCCGATCTACGTGAACCAGGCGGCCGCGTTCAGCGACTACCACGTGTCGGGTGCGAACCCGGCGGGGAACGCGACGCTGACGGACGCGGCCTTCGTGACGAGCCGGTTCCGGGTGGTGCAGAGTCGCAGCCTGGTACCGGCACAGGGATGAACGCGTGAAGACGCGCAGGCGTAGGGGCATCGGTTCGCAGGTCTCGCAGTTGAGAGAGTTGTCATGATTCGTTCGGGCTGTATCGCGGTGTCGCTGCTGGTGGCCGTGGGCGTGGTGGTCGGGCAGCAGCAGGAGTTTCCGGCCGGGGCGTTGCTGCCGAAGGAAGAGACCGGCGCGGCCCGCTTCCTGGCGGCGCACCCCGAGTACGACGGTCGTGGCGTGGTGGTGGCGATCTTCGACACCGGCGTGGATCCGGGTGCCCCGGGGATGCAGATCACCAGCGACGGCCGGCCGAAGATCGTCGACATGATCGACGGCAGCGGCAGCGGGGACGTGCCGACGACGACGGTGCGCACGGTCGAGGATGGTGTGCTGGCGGGTCTCTCGGGTCGCAGCCTGCAGGTTCCGTCCGGCTGGAGCAACCCGAGCGGCGACTATCACCTGGGGCTGAAGCGTGGCTACGAGCTGTTCCCGGGTGGACTGGTGGGGCGGATCAAGGCCAAGCGGAAGGAGGCCTGGGACGAGCGGCAGCGGGCGGCGCTGGCGGACGCGCGTCGCGGACTGGTGGCCTTTGACGCCGCGCACGCGAAGCCGACGCGCGAGGAACTGAAGACGCGGCAGGATCTGCAGGACCGGATCACGCTGCTGGAGACCCTGCAGAAGAACTACGACGATCCGGGTCCGATGTACGACTGCGTGGTGTTTCACGACGGCGACACCTGGCGGGCGGTGATCGACACGGACGAGGACGGCGACCTGGGCGACGAGCGGGTGCTGACGAACTTCCGGGCCGAGCGGCAGTTCGCGACGTTCGACCAGGAGACGCTGCTGAACTTCGCGGTCAACATCTACGCGGACGGCAGGCTGCTCTCGATCGTGACCGACAGCGGCGCGCACGGGACGCACGTGGCCGGGATCGTGGCGGCGCACTTCCCGGACCAGCCCGAGCTGAACGGGATCGCGCCGGGCGCGCAGATCGTGGCCGTCAAGATCGGCGACACGCGACTGCGTTCGTCGTCGGCGGGAACGGGCGAGATTCGCGGCGCGATCGCGGCCCTGGCGAACGAGTGCGACCTGATCAACATGAGCTACGGCGGGCCGACGCCGAGTCCGAACGAAGGCCGGATCATCGACATCTACTCGGAGATCGTGGATCGCTACGGCGTGATCTGGTGCGCGAGCGCGGGTAACAGCGGCCCGGCGCTGTCGACGGTCGGCGGACCGGGCGGGACGACCGAGGCCCTGTTCGGAATCGGGGCGGCGATCTCGCCGGCGATGATGGACGCCCAGTACGCGCTCCGCGAATCCACGCAGGAGATGCAGTACACCTGGTCGAGTCGCGGGCCGACGCTGGACGGCGCGATCGGGGTCAAGTTCAGCGCGCCGGGCGGGGCGATCGCGCCGGTCCCGAACTGGGTCCTGCAGCGCAACATGCAGATGAACGGGACGTCGATGGCGGCCCCGAACGCGTGCGGCGGCATCGCCCTGCTGCTGAGCGGACTGAAGGCCGAGGGGATCCCCTACGCGCCGCGGCACATCCGCCGGGCGATCGAGAACACGACCCGCGAGATTCCCGGCGAGCCGGTCTTTCACGTCGGCGCCGGCATGATCCAGATCGACGCGGCCTTCGCGCACCTGCAGGCGCATCGGCCGTACACGCAGCGGGACCTGCGGTTCGAGGTCAGCGTCGCCGGACGGGACGGGGCCCGCGGGATCTACCTGCGCGAACCGCACGAGACGCGCCGCGTCCTGCAGACCAACGTGCGGGTCACGCCGGCCTTCCATCACGACGCCGACAACCGCGACAAGGTCGACTTCGAGATGCGCGTCCGGCTGGAAACCGACGCCCGCTGGGTGGGCGTGGCCGACCACCTGATGCTGATGCACGGCGGCCGGTCGTTCGAGGTGCGGGTCGACCCGACCCGGCTCGAACCCGGGCTGCACTACGCCGAGATCCGCGGGTTCGACAGCGACGATCCGGAGCGCGGCCCGCTGTTCCGGATTCCGGTGACGGTGATTCAGCCGCGGCCGGTCGATGCGGAGGCTGTTCCGCACTGGAACAGTCGGCTGCGGTTCCAGCCCGGACAGATCGCGCGGCGTTTCCTGGCGGTCCCGCCGGGGGCGACCTGGGCCGACGTGCGGATCAGCATGGTGGATGCCGACGCGCGGCGGAGGCTCGTGCTGCACACGCAGCAGATCCTGCCCGAACGGGCCTTCGATGTCCGCAACCGCCGCGAGTACATCTGGGTCGAGCCCGGACAGCCCGAGGTGCGGACCCTGCCGGTCGTCGGCGGGCGGACGCTGGAGTTCTGCCTGGCGCAGTACTGGTCGAGCCTCGGCGAGGGGACCTTTGACGTGGAAGTTTCCTTCCACGGCCTGGTGCCCGACACCCAGGATGTCGCACTGACCGACGGCGGCTACAGCCGGATGATCGACGTTGTCGCGCCGCTGCAGACCGAGACACTCGCCCCCGCCGCGACGCTGAAGACCTGGCGGCAGACGCTGCGTCCGGAGAAGCACGAGATCCGTCCGCTGGACAGCGTCCGCGACCGCCTGCCGGAGAACCGGCAGATCTACGAGCTGATTCTCTCGTACGCGTTCGAGCAGGAATCGGACGGGGACGTGCTCTGTCGGCCGGCGCTGACGCGCGACCCCGAAGCGTGGGACACCTGGGAGTCGCAGACCTACGCGGTCTATGACGCGAACAAGCGGCTGCTCGGGTTCGGGTTCGAAGGAAGCGACCCGCTGGAACTGAAGAAGGGCGGGCACCATGTCCGCTTCCACGTGCGCTCCACCGACCTGGCGCGGCTCGAGAAGCTGGCCGACATGCCGATGTGGATCGATCGCCCGCTCGACAAGCCGATCACGCTGAAAGCCTACGGCGATCCGGATGATGTTGTCGCACGCCGCGGCGGGTTCGGATCGCGGATGCTCGCGCCCGGCGAACGGGCCTCGTTCTTCCTGGCGGGCCCGGACGGGGACCAGGTTCCGAAGAAAGCCGCCCCCGGCGATCGACTGGTCGGCACGCTGACGCTCGGGCAGAAGGACGACAGCCTGCCCGGGCTGGGACAGCGCCCCGGCGGCTGGCCGCTGACGTTCGTCGTGCCGCCGCGGGCGGTGCCGGACAAGGAGCCGTCGGCCAGCGATGACGAGCCGGCCGACAAGCCGGGCCCGCTGGCGGAACTGGCCGACGAGTTGCGTGATGCCCGGATCGCCCGGCTGGGCACGTGGTCGGTCGACGACGAGGCGTTCGGCACGCTGCGTGACCAGTTGCTGGCCGAGTTCCCCGAGCATCTGCCGCTGCACCAGGTGCTGCTGGAGCGGCTGGACCAGGCCGACGAACGCCGCGCGCGGCTCGACGAGATCATCGCGGCCTGCACGCGTCTGCTGGAACGGATCGACCGCGACGCGCTGGCGCGTCACTTCGGGACCGAGGTGGACGGCGATGACCCGACGCAGAAGGCGGCCCGCAAGCGGTTCGAGGAGCAGCGCGAGATTCTGACCGACACGCTGTACCGGCAGGGTCGGGCGCTGTGGTATCGATTGATCGACGAGGACGGTCGGCTGCGTGAGGATCTGCCGGAGGCGGACCAGGTTGCCGCCCGCATGGAGCAGACGATCGCGGAACTGGATCGCTGGGTGGACCTCGACGCGCCGGAGTACGTGCTGCTGAAGATCGCGCGGGCGCGGCTGCACGGGCGACTGGGCACCGCGGTCAGCCTGCTGAACAAGCGGATCGACCACGAGGCCGAGCGACGCCTGTACGAAAAGCGGGCCCGGCTGTTCGACCAGCTTGGCTGGTCACACTGGGCGGCCTACGAACGCAACTGGCTGCTGATTCGCTACCCGGATGACTACCAGCCGTTCTAGGACCAGGTCACCAAGTAAGCAAGTAATCAAGTGAGCAAGTGAGCAGGTGAGCAGGTGAGCAGGTACGCGAGCATGGGAGGACGCCGGGGCTGTCTGACGCCCGGGATGCGCGATGATTGAACATGGTCCGTTGCAACTGAGTTTCTTCATTGACCCGATGTTCCAGGAGAACGGGGTGCTGCTCTGGCGGGCGGGGGAGCAGGACGCCTGGGCGATCGACCCCGGCCTGCCGCCGCAGCCGGACGACATGCTCGCGATGCTGCGCAAGCATGACCTGACGCTGCGGGCGATCGTGCTGACACACTGCCACGCCGATCACATCGCGGGCATCGTTCCGCTGCGGTCGGCCCTCGGCGACGTGCCGGTGGTCTGCCCGGTCGATGAGACCACCCTGCTGATGGATCCCTACGAGAACCTCTCGGCCCAGTTCGGCATGCCCGTCTCCGGTCCGCCCGCCGACCAGACGCTGGCACCCGGCGACCCGCTCGACATGGGCGACTTCGACTGGAACGTGCTCGACGTCCGCGGCCATTCACCCGGCGGCCTCGCGTTTCACTGCCCCGAACTGGGCATCGCGTTCGTCGGCGATGCCGTCTTCGCCGAGGGCATCGGCCGCTATGACTTCCCGCACAGCGACGGGCAGGCCCTGATCGCCAACATCCGCGACAACCTGCTGACGCTCCCCGACGAGACCGTGCTGTACGCCGGGCACGGACCGGCCACCACCGTCGAACGGGTCCGCCGCGAGAACCAGATGCTCCGGCAGGTGCTCGGGCTGTGATGCGGGCCGGCCTGGGGGTGCTGCTGGCCGCCGCCCTGAGCCTGGCCGGCTGCAGCGAGCCGCCGGCGCAACCCCCGGACAGCGCGGTGCCGCAGCGGATCGTGGCCGGGTCGCCGGCCGCGGTGGAGATCTGCTGCGCGCTCGGGCTGCGCGAGCGACTGGTGGGGCGCAGCGCGTTCGCGTCCTTCCCACCCGGGATCGAGACGGTCGCGTCGGTCGGCGGCCTGACCGATGCGAATCCCGAGCAGCTTGTGCGTCTGAAGCCGGACCTGATCCTGATTTCCGGTACCAGCCAGATGCACCAGGAACGCTTCGGGCGCCTGGGGCTGCGGCTCGAATCGCTGCCGGACGGCGGCCTCGAAGACATCTTCACGGCGATCCACCAGGTCGGACAGATCGTGCAGCGGCAGCGCCAGGCCGGCGAGGTCGTGGCCGGCCTGCGGTCGGCGCTGGATGCCGTCGATCAGCAGGTGCCGCCGGGTTCGGGCCGACGCGTGCTGCTTGTGCTGCAGCCGCTGGCCAATCCGCCGGAGCCGCCCACGGTGCTCGGTCCCGGCTCGTACGGTCACGACCTGCTGCTGCGGGCCGGGTATCGGCCGGCGATGCCCGCGCTCACGGGCGCGTACTCGGATCCGAGCCTGGAGGCGATCGCCCGGTCCGATCCCGAGATCATCATCGAACTGGTGCCGGGCTCGCAGGCGGCCGATCCGGACGAGCGGGCGGCCCACTGGCGGCTGCTGGGCGATCTGGCGGCCGTGCGGGCGGGTCGGGTGCTGCAGTTGGCCGACCCCAAGTATTTCGTGCCGGGGCCGCGGGTGGCGGAGTTCTACGCGGATCTGCGGCGGGCGCTGGCCGAGGCGGACGAGCGATGAGCACCGCGATCCTGGAAGCCCGGGGCCTGTCGGTGCGGCTGTCCGGCCGGGCGGTGCTTTCCGACGTGGACCTGGTGGTGGAGCCGGGCGCGTGCGTGACGATCATCGGTCCGAACGGAGCCGGCAAGACGACGCTGCTGCGGGCGTTGCTGGGGTTGCAGCCGCTGGATGGCGGGTCGGTGACGTGTGCGGGGCAGAGTCTGTCGTCGCTGGGGGCGCGGGCCCGGGGGCGTTTCGCGGCGTACGTTCCGCAGTCGCTGCCGGGAGATCCGCCGGTCAGTGTCCGCCAGGCGGTGGAACTGGGACGCTTTCCGCATCAGGGCCCGTTCCAGGCGGCCGGCGTCGCGGATCGCGCGGCGGTCGACGCGGCCTTGGAGGCCTGCGGGCTGACGGAACTGGCCGAGCGGCCGATGGGTTGCCTGAGCGGCGGTGAACGGCAGCGGACGCTGCTGGCGGCGGCCTTTGCGCAGGCGCCGCGGGTGCTGTTCCTGGACGAGCCGACGACGGGGCTGGACCCGGGCTATCAGCTTGAACTGGTGGGGTTGCTGCGCGGGTGGCGTCGGCAGGGCGGGACACTGGTGCTGGTGAGCCACGATCTGCACCTGCCGGGGGCCCTGGGGGGCAGGCTGGTGGCGTTGCGGGCCGGCCGGGTGGCGGCCGATGCGCCGGTTGTGGAACTGTTACGCGCCGAACGCCTGGGCGAGATCTACGGCGCGCCGCTGGAGGTGGCGGCCCTGGGCCCGGCGCGGACCGCGGTGATCCCGGCCTTTCCGCCCGAGCGGTCGGAGGACTGACGCGACACGCCGCCCGCCTCCCTCTGAAGACACTGCTCAAGAGCCGTGGCACCAGGACCCCGTCGCAGTCGGCGCGCACCAGGGTTCCGTCGCAGTCTTCCGCATGCTGGTCCTGCCCCAGGGCTGGTCGGAGGTCCTGGAAGATGCGGGCCCGCGTCCGGACGCTGCGCACCAGTGTCCTCGCTCCCTCGCTCCCTTGCTCCCTTGCTCCCTTCCCTTATGATCCATCGCTGCAGGACGCCCTGCGGGGCGGGCGGGCGCATCACCCAATCGATGAGATCAGCTAACCCGGCGCACGGGCCGGACGACACACTGGGAGTCGAGCATGGCACGGAAGCACGTTTACTTTTTCGGTGGCGGCAAAGCGGAAGGCAAGGGCAGCGATCGCGACCTGCTGGGCGGCAAGGGTGCCGGCCTGGCCGAGATGACCTCGATCGGTCTGCCGGTTCCGGCCGGGTTCACGATCGACGTGGAGGCCTGCGCCGGGTACTACGCCAGCGGTTCGAAGTGGATCAGCGGCCTGGAGGCCGAGGTTCGCAAGAACGTGACGAAGCTCGAACGGCAGACCCGCAAGAAGCTGGGTGATCCCAAGGATCCGCTGCTGGTGTCGGTCCGCAGCGGCGCGGCCCGTTCGATGCCGGGCATGATGGAAACGATCCTGAACCTGGGACTGAATGACCAGTCGGTTCTCGGCCTGGCGGACGTGACGCACAACCCGCGTTTCGCGTGGGACTCGTACCGCCGTTTCCTGCAGATGTACTCGACGGTCGTCGTCGGTCTGAACAAGGACATCCTCGAAGGAAAGCTCGAGGCGCTGAAGCAGCGGCTGGGGGTTGAACTCGATACCGAGATCCCGGCCGACGCGCTGCAGGAGTTGTGCGACGACTTCAAGGCGTTCTTCCGCGGCGAGACGGGCCGCGCGTTTCCGCAGGATCCGTGGGAGCAGCTCAAGGGTGCGATCGCGGCCGTCTGGGGTTCGTGGCACGCCGAGAAGGCGGTCACCTATCGCCGGGTCGAGAACATCACCGACCTGCACGGCACGGGCGTCAATGTGCAGCAGATGGTCTACGGCAACATGGGCGATGACAGCGGGACCGGCGTCTGCTTCACCCGCGACCCGAGCACCGGCGCGAACGAGTTCTACGGCGACATGCTGATCAACGCCCAGGGCGAGGACGTCGTCGCCGGCATTCGCACGCCGCTGCACCTCTCGGAACTGGATCGCATCTGGCCGGAGGTGTACGAGCAGCTTGAAGCCGTCCGGGCGATGCTCGAGATTCACTACGGCGAGATGCAGGACCTCGAGTTCACGGTCGAGCGCGGCACGCTCTACATGCTGCAGTGCCGGACCGGCAAGCGCTCGCCGCAGGCCGCGTTCCGCATCGCCGTCGAGCAGGCCACCAAGCCGCTGATGAGCGCCGCCAAGGCCGCGGCCCTCGTCAAGAAGAAGCTGCTGCCCAAGAAGTATCACAAGGCGGCCACCAAGCCGGTGGTCAGCAAGGAGGACGCGCTCTGCCGGATCACCGGCGCGGACATCGAGCGGCTGTTCTACCCGATCATCGACGGTTCGATCCCGCGGAGCGAACTGGCCCAGCGACAGATCACCAAGGGCATCAACGCCGTGCCGGGTGCCGCCTGCGGACGGATCGTCTTCTCGGCCGCGGAAGCTGAAGAGCAGGCCGCCCGGGGCGAGGCGGTGATCCTGGTCCGGAAGGAGACGAGCCCCGAGGATGTCGGCGGCATGCAGGCTGCCCGCGGGATCCTGACGCAGACGGGCGGCAAGACCTCGCACGCGGCGGTGGTCGCCCGCGGCTGGGGCAAGTGCTGCATCGTCGGCTGCGGCGATGTCGAGATCGACTACGACGCCCGCACGATGACGGTCGGCGACCGGAGGTTCGGCGAGGGCGACTTCCTGACGCTCGACGGCACGCTCGGCGAAGTCTACGAGGGCGAACTGCAACTCGAACGACCGGTCGCCCCGGCCGAGTACGACACGCTGATGAAGTGGGCGGACGACTATCGCCGCCTGGGTGTGCGGACGAACGCTGACACGCCGGAGGATGCCCTCAAGGCAATCGAGATGGGGGCCGAAGGCATCGGCCTGTGCCGCACCGAGCACATGTTCTTCTCGACCCGCGAGCGGCAGCTTGCGATTCAGGAGATGATCGTCGCCCGGGATACCGCGCAGCGCGTGGCCGCCCTGAACAAGCTGCTGCCGTACCAGCGCGACGACTTCACCGGCATCTTCGAGGCGATGGCCGGCCGGCCGGTGACGATCCGCCTGCTGGATCCGCCGCTGCACGAGTTCGTGCCGAAGACGCGCGAGGCGGCCCTGGAACTGTCGGCTTCGACGGGCGTGCCGACCGAGGACATTCTGCAACGGGCGGAGAACCTGCACGAATCGAACCCGATGCTGGGGCACCGTGGCTGTCGACTGTGCATCACGTATCCCGAGATCCTCGAGATGCAGGTGCGGGCGATCATCGAAGCGGCCGTCACCGTGCAGCAGAAGGGCATCAAGGTTCTGCCCGAGATCATGATCCCGCTGACGATCGACGGGAAGGAACTGCAGATCCTGACCGACCGCACGCACGCGGTCGCCCGCGAGATCCTGCGGGAGTCGGGCGTCAAGCTGAAGTACCTGGTCGGCACGATGATCGAGACGCCGCGGGCCGCCCTGACGGCCGACACGGTCGCCGGCGTGGCCGAGTTCTTCAGCTTCGGCACCAACGACCTGACGCAGATGTGCATGGGGCTCAGCCGCGACGATGCCGGGCGCTTCCTGCCGGACTACGTCGACGAGGACAAGGCCGGCATCTTCACGGCCGATCCGTTCCAGTCGATCGACCAGGCCGGTGTCGGGGCCCTGGTGCGGCACGGGATCGAGTTCGGCCGGGCGGCCCGCAAGGGTCTCAAGATCGGTATCTGCGGCGAGCACGGCGGTGATCCGCAGAGTGTCCGCTTCTGCCACGCGGTCGGAATGGACTACGTCAGTTGCTCGCCGTTCCGTGTGCCGGTGGCCCGCATCGCGGCCGCCCAGGCGGTCATCGAGGACCGGCGGGTCAAGCCGGCGAAAACCAAGCGGGTCGCCGCGAAGAAATCCGCTTCGGTCGCGAAGACCACCAGGGCCAAGGCCAAGGCCAAGCCCAAGGCCGCCCGGAAGAAGAGCAGCAGGAAGGCCGTCCGCAAGGTCGCCCGCAAGGCGGCGACCCGCAAGACCGCCGCGAAGAAGACCGCGGCCAGGAAGAAGACGGCCGCCCGCAAGACCGTCGCCAGGAAGAAGGTGACCAAAGCCAAGGCCAAGGCCAAGGCGACGCGCAAGGTCGCCGGCAAGGCCGTCCGCAAGACCGCCGGGCGCGCGGCGATCAAGCGGCGCGTGACGGGACGAGGCGGCAGGTCGGCTTCGGCGGCGCCGTCGGCCCGCCGATAGCAGAGACAGAGCGAGTTCGAAGCGCGGGCGGTCCCGGGAGTCGTGCCCGGTGACCGCCAGCCTCAGCATCCGATAAAAACGACACTATGCCGATCGAGGAAACACAGGAGTCCGCCACCGCGACCACAGGGGACGCGGCGCCGGCTGACGGTGGTCGCCCGCGGCCACCGGGCCAGGCGGCGCCTCCCGGCCCCCGGGCGTGGTGTCATCTGGTGACGTTGGTCGTCATCCTGGCTCTGGCCGGGATCGCGCACGACCCGATCGCCACCTTCCGCGGCGACGACACCCGGCCGGCTTACCAGTTGCTGGGGTCGGACACGCTGCAGCAGATCAACTCGGCCCGGATCGAGTCGGTGTCCGACCTGCTGGGAACCTTCACCGAAACGCTGACCGACGGCCGGATCGCGGCCGCGTTCTATCGTCCGCTGCAGAATCTCTCGATCGCGCTGGATTACGCGCTGTGGGATCTCGCACCGGGCGGGTACCACCTGCAGTCGTGGATCGTGTTCGGGCTGTGCATCGTGGCGGTGTACCTGGCGAGCAGGCGACTGCTCGGTCCGGCAAGCTGGTTCGGCCCTGCCCTGGCCGCGTTGTTCTACGGTCTGCATCCGATCCTGCTGAACGTGGTCGCGTTTCCCTGCCGGCGTTCGGAAACGCTGGTGGTCCTGTTCCTGATGCTGCTGTTGTGGGTGCTGCCGCGGCGGCGGACCGGGCCGGGGCTGGGTGTGCTGCTGGCGGGGATCCTGGTGCTGCTGGCGTGCGGGGCGAAGGAACTGGGGGCCCTGGGGGTCGGCCTGGTCTTCCTGCACCAGTGGATCTATGCCCGCGAGGGGTCGGTGCTGCAGCGGGCCGGAAAGGCCGCGCTGGCGACGGTGCCGGCCTTCACGTTCTTCGGAATCTACATGATCAACCGGACGATCGTGGTGAAAGGGCTGGGCGGTTACTTCCGCCCGCAGTTCGAGAGTTATCGCGACAAGCTGACCGAGTTCCTGCCGCAGTTGGCCCGGGACTTCTTCGCGCCGTGGGCCTGGCTGCCGGGGAGTACGATCGACCTGGCCGAATGGCTCGGGCCGGAGGCGCCGGCCGTGGCGCCGTGGGTCCTGCTGGCGTCGCTGGCGGGCGTGCTGGTGCTGCTGGTGCTGCTGATCGCGCTGCTGCATCGCGGCCCCCGGGTGGGCGACGCGGGTCGCACGGCGCTGCTCGGGCTGGCACTGATCGTTCCGATGCTGCCGCTGCTGGGCATGAGCCAGGAGTACTACCCGTGGTACGGCGTGATTCCGCTGGCCGGGCTGGCGCTGGTGGTGGCCGCGATCGGCGAATTCGCGGCGGCCGGCTGGCAGGCGGGTGGTCTGCGTCGCGGGGCGGGTGTGCTGCTGGGGCTGGCGGTGCTGGCGCTGGTGGTCAGTCCGCTGTCGTCGTCGCCGCTGCTGCACGACTATCGCGAACTGGCCGACGGCAGCGCGTTGATGAAAGAGGAACTGGACGAGATTCACAGCCTGTTCCGCGATGCGGAGAACGGTCGAACGATCACGCTGGATCTGATTCCGGATCAACCGCCGGTGACCGATCAGAATCGCCCGCCGCTGCGGGGCGTCAAGCTGCTGAGCCTGCGCGGTGTCCGGTCGCTGGCCGAGTTGTGCTATCCGAATCGGCGGGCGCGGGTCACGCTGTACGCGAAAGCCGAGAAGTGGCGGGCGGACCCGGGTGAACTGCTGATCAAGGTCCGGCAGTTGATTCCGACCACCAGCGACACCGGGCCGGCGATGGTGCCCGACGACGAGGCCGAGGAAGAATGAGCACGCCGTCCGCCGAGAAGCCGACCTCCGAGGCGCCGCTGCGTCCGGTGTTCCGCTGGCTGCCGCGTGGCAGTCACGTGATCCTGGCGCTGCTGATCGTCGCCCTCGGACTGTGGGGGCATCGCGAGACGCTCGCGTTCCGCCCGCCGGCCGACCTGGTCGAAACACCGATCCGCGGCTACGGCATGATGGGCTTCGACGCCTACATGCAGGTGATCGCGGCCCGGATCCTGACGCCGCAGGATTTCCTGGCGACCTTTACCGAAGTGCTGACCGACGGCCGGATCGAAGCGCAGTTCTATCGGCCGGTGCAGAACCTGCTGATCGCGGTGGACTACGCCCTGTGGGGCATCGAGCCGTGGGGCTACCACCTGACCTCGCTGATCGTGTTCGGACTGACGATCCTGGCGTTGTATGCGGCCAGTGCGCGGATGCTCGGTCCGCAGGCCCTGATCGGGCCGGTCGTGGCGGCCCTGTACTTCGGTCTGCATCCGGTGATTCTGAACGTGCTGCCGTCGCCGGCCCGGCGTTCGGACCTGCTGGTGATCCTGTTCCTGTTGCTGATCCTCTACGTGCTGCCGCTGGGGAATCGTCGCCGGCCGTGGCTGCGGCTGATGGCGGCCGGGTTCCTGACGCTGCTGGCGGCGGGTGCCAAGGACATTGGCGTGATGGCCCTCGGGCTGGTGTTCCTGCACCAGTTCTTCTTCCGGTTCGAGGGCGGCGTGCTGCGGAGCGTCTGGCGGGCGTGGCTGGCGTCGATTCCGACGGCGGTGGCGGCCGGACTGTACATGATCAACCGGACGGTGGTGCTGCAGGGCTTCGGCGGGTACGCGCCGCGCGAGGGGGTCCCGGAGAGGACGTATCTCGAGAAGCTGAATGACTTCGGCGGGCAGGCGGTCGTCGATGTCCTGTGTCCGATGATCTTCTTCGACACGAGCGTGCTGCCGGACCGCTGGGGCGCGCTGGAGGTCGGCCTGGTCGCCCTGGCGTTGATCGTCGCGGCGGCGCTGCTGGTGGCGATGATGCTGGGCCTGTCGCGGCTGACGGAGCGTCGGCGGTCGGGCGTGGTGCTGATCCTCGGGCTGGCGTGGTTGATTCCGCCGACGATCCTGCTCGGGCTGATGAACTGGTACGGGCCGTGGTACGGGGCGATTCCGGCGGCCGGGCTGGGCCTGCTGCTGGGCGCGTTGACGCAGACGGGCTGGTCGCTGCTGGCGGGGCGCTGGTACGAGAAGGTACCGGGCCTGGTGCAGCTGGCGGTCGTGCTGGCGGTGGCGGCGCTGCCGATGCGCTACACGCCGCTGTGGACGCACTACACCGAGTGGGGCCGCGGGACGGTCTGCCTGCAGCAGACGCTCGAGGATCTCGACCGGCAGATGGCGACCGCGGAGTTCGGCTCCAGCCTGTACGTCAAGCCGGTTGCCGTGTACGAGGATCCCCCCGGGCACCGCCCCGAACACCGCCCCCGCCTGCGCTGGGTGGCGACGATGCTGGTCAAGGGCGTCCAGGCCTACGCGGAACTGAAATACCCGCACAAGAACCCGAAGGCGATCTACTCGCATCAACCCCTCGCCCGGACGCCGGCAAACCCGAACCAGGTTCAGATCCGGGTGCGGTTCAGCGAAGTACCCACGCGCTGACGCGCAGTGAAAGAGTGAAAATGTGAAGGAGTGAAGGAGGGCGGACGTCGGTCTCCGTGATGCGCTCTCTCACCCATTCACCCTTTCACGCTTTCACCCTTTCACCCATTCACCCATTCACTCTTTCACTCTTTCACCCATTCACGCCTTCCCTTCAGACCTGGGTCAGCGCACCAGCGGTGGGGCCGGGGGGGCCTGCAGTTCGTTGAAGTGGGCGAGTGGGTCGTTCATGCCGATCGCGTGCGGGAGGGCGAAGCGTTCGCCGTATGCGAAGCCGCAGGCGCCGCCGTCGACCGCGTCCATCGCGCGGATGCGGTGCAGGATCCGTTCGAGTCGCTGGGGCGGGAACTGCGATTCATAGGCCGCGATCGCGGCGACTTTCTGTTCGATCACATCGCTCGTGTCGACCACGAAGGTGCTGTGCCAGTGGCTCACCTCGGCCGCGATCGGCAGCGGGCGGTACCAGAGCCAGTCGATCCGGTGCGGGCTGGTGTCGTCGAAACGGTCATCCCACTTGGTCAACTGGGAATAGAAGCGGGCGGCCTCGATCAGCAGTTGTCCCTGGTAGTGGTCGGGCGAGGCACCGGGGGTGCGGCCGGCCATGCCGACGACGATCTTCGGGCGGTGCCGGCGGAAGACGGTCGCGATCTGGTAGCGGTTCTCGGGGCAGTCCATCAGTTCGCGGTTGGTCAGCGGCAGGGTCTGGACGTGGGCGACGCCGAGGATCTCGGCCGCCCGGATGCACTCGGCCGCCCGGGTCTCGGGATCGCCGAGCGGGGTCGGTTCGCCGTTGGTCAGGTGCAGCATGCCGACCTTGTGCCCGCGTTTGACGAGCTTGGCGATGGTTCCGCCGCAGGTGATCTCCAGGTCGTCCGGGTGCGGCATCGCGAAAATGATGTCGAGTTGCTGATCGGCCACGCGGCTGGCTCCTCTTGGGGTTCGAGTGACCCAGGATAGTAGCCGCAGACCGGAACGAGGGAGAAGTGGGCAGCGAACCGGGACGCTGTTCGAATCTCGGACAGGGCGGCGGTTCGCCCGGGAACGGCCGCGGCGGACGTGCCAATGCTCCTCTTGAGCAGTGACTTCCCGGCGGCAACGGAACAAGGCGCCCACGTTCCCGTGCGGGGGACGCGGCCGCCTTGTCGGCTGGCAGATGACCGGCGGATCAGGCTACGACGTCGAGGTTCGCGCCCTTGCCGGGTTCCTGGCTGAGGATCTGCTCGGCGGAAGCGGCGGCGGCGCTGACGAGGTCGCCGACGGTCTTCTGCTGATCCTGGGCCAGCTTGAGCATCTTGATGTTGACCGTGTCCTGGATCTTCTGGCTCGCCTGGGCGGCCGAAAGACTCGCGGCCTGGTTTACATCCATCGCGCGGTACCCCCGTAGACAGTCCATCAGGAGTATCGGAAAGGTCGCGGGCCGAAGCCAACTCAGGATTCAGAATCGCGCGCGGTGACCGTCCGGCCGCATGTTTTCGGACGCTTCCCGCAGGTGTTGGAGCGGAGCGGGAGCGTGCGCGAGCCCGGCATGAACCGCGCGACCCGGTCCCGTTACAGCGTCGCGCCGCCGTGTTCCGGGCGGCCTTCGCTGCGCGGCACGCGGACGGATTCGACCAGTTCCTGCACCTCGGCCGGCGGCGGGGCGGTCAGGCGCGAGACGACGATCGTGACGACGAAGTTCAGCAGGCAGCCGATCGCGCCGATGCCTTCGGCGCTGATGCCGAAGCACCACGGGCTCATCAGCGGGCCGTCGGTGCCGAAGATCTTGTCGCTCTTGTTGCCGGCGATGTAGATCGCGGTGAACAGCAGGCCGATGATCATTCCGCTGACCGCGCCGGCCCGGTTGGTCCGCTTGTCGAAGATGCCCAGCAGGATCACCGGGAAGAAACTCGCGGCCGCCAGCCCGAACGCGAACGCGACGACCTGCGCCACGAAGCCGGGCGGGTTGATCCCGAAATAGCCGGCCGCGACGATCGCGACGCAGATCATCGCCCGCCCGATCGCGACGCGTCGCGCTTCGGGGGCATCGGGGTCGACGAAGTGAATGTACAGGTCGTGGGCGATCGAACTTGAAATCACCAGCAGCAGACCGGCCGCCGTCGAGAGGGCCGCGGCGAGTCCGCCGGTCGCGACCAGGGCGATCACCCACGGCGCAAGTCCGGCCACCTCGGGCGTGGCGAGGACCATGATGTCGCGGTCGGTGTAGACCTCGTTGCTGCTGGCCGGGTTCGGGCGGGCGAAGTCGGGCTTGCCGGCCGCGTCGTTGAGGAAGGCGTCGCCGGGGGCGATCTGGATGCGGCCGTCGCCGTTCTTGTCGGCGTAGTCGAGCAGCCCGGTGGCCCGCCAGCTCTGGACCCACTGCAGTTGTTCGAGCTCTGCCAGTTGCCGGTTGTGGATCGTGTCGAGCAGGTTGTAGCGGGCGAAGCTGGCGAGGGCGGGGGCGGTGGTATAGAGCAGGGCGATGAACAGCAGGGCCCAGAACGCCGACCAGCGGGCGGCCCGGACGGTCGGTGTGGTGTAGAAGCGGACGATCACGTGCGGCAGTCCGGCCGTCCCGACCATCAGCGCAAACGTGATGCACAGGATGTCGAGTTTCGTCTTGCCGGCGAATGGTCGGGTGTACTCGGTGAAGCCGAGGTCAACCTGCAGGGCGTTCAGTTTCTGGGTGATGTCACTCGCGGCGAAGCTCCACTGCGGGACCGGGTTGCCGGTCAGCAGGTTGGAGAGGGCGACGGCCGGAATCATGAAGGCGACGATCAGGACCGAGTACTGCACGACCTGGGTCCAGGTGATGCCTTTCATGCCGCCGAGGACGGCGAAGAAGGCGACGATGACCATCCCGATCACGACGCCCTGCCAGACCGGCACTTCGAGGAAGCGACCGAAGACGATGCCGACGCCGCGCATCTGTCCGGCCACGTAGGTCAGCGAAATGAAGATCGCGCAGATGGCGGCGACGACACGGGCGGTCTCGCAGTAGTAGCGCTGTCCGACGAAATCCGGGACGGTGTACTGGCCGAACTTGCGGAGGTAGGGGGCCAGCAGCAGGGCGAGCAGGACGTATCCGCCGGTCCAGCCGAGCAGGTAGATCGAACCGTCGTAGCCCATGAAGCTGATCAGGCCGGCCATCGAGAGGAAGCTGGCGGCCGACATCCAGTCGGCGGCGGTGGCGGCGCCGTTGGCGATCGCGGGCACGCCGCGTCCGGCCACGTAGAAGCCGCCCGATTCGCGGACGCGACTGCGCCAGCCGATGTACAGGTACAGCAGGAACGTCAGGGTGACGAAGGCGAAGGTGAACGCGCGGGTCTCGCCGACGGCCTCGGCCAGCAGCGCCAGGCCGCTCATTCGTCGACCCCGTAGCGGTGGTCGAGGCGGTCCATCTGCCAGGCGTAGATGAAGATCAGGATGACGAAGACGTAGATCGAGCCCTGCTGGGCGAACCAGAAGCCGAGCGGCAGGTGACCGATCTGGAACTGGTTCAACTGCTCGACGAAGAGAATGCCGCAGCCATACGAAACGATGGCCCAGACGCTCAGCAGCAGGATGATCAGGCGTACGTTGGCGCGCCAGTACGCGCGGCGGGCGGCCTGCTGTTCGGGTGACTGGCTCATGTTGCTCTCACCGGACTCGCTGTGACAGGCAGGCGTGGGAGCTGCTCCCTCGCTCCCGGCCTCTCGGTGCACTCAGGGCGACAGTGTCCCCCTGGTGCGGCGGCAGTGCAAGCGGGCCGGGGGGCGGGGCGCGGGCCCGGGGTCGGGTCGGCGGCTGGCCAGGATTCTCTTGCCCGTCCGCCAGCAATTATGTTACTTTCCAAACCTAATCTATGTTTGCGAGCCCTTGTCTGGAGCGAGCCATGATGCGTCGGATCACGTTGCTGGCGACTGCGTTTGTGTTGGTCTGGGCGCTGGGGGGCTGTCCGCCCGAGCCGGGCGGTGACGGAACCGGCGATCCCAACATGATGTCGAACGGAGGCGGCTCGCAGGACGGGGGCGACAACGGCGGCGATGACGGCAGTGGGGATGATGGCGGCGGCGACAACGGCGGCGGTGGTGACGGTGGCGGCGATGATGGCGGCACCGACTCGGGCGACCTGTTCCTGCGGCAACTGACGATCGACGAGCGGGCCGGCGTGCTGACGCTGAACGGTTCCTTCGGTGATACGGCCGGCGATGTCTTCGTGAACGACAGTCTGCGGGCACTGGCCGGCGGCGGCTGGCAGGCCGGGCAGATCGAAGTGCAGATCAACCGGCAGGACCTCGGCGAGGTGTATGTTCAGGTCGGCAGCCAGGTCAGCAACACGCGGCGGATCACCGGGTGGGACTTCGTCGTGCGGCATACGGACGTGCGGCGGCTGAAGTCGGTCTGCTCCGACTGCCTGGCCGAGATGACCTGGTCGTTCCGGATTCGCGGCGACGTCGAACCGGTGGACTTCGGCGGCGGCCAGGTCTCGGACGGAGGATTCGGCGGCAGCGCCGTGGCCGGCGCGACCTACAGCCTGGACAGCGTGACGGGTTCCTGGAACCTGTCGGGCGAGGACTTCACCCTGGCCTCGCGTGACACGATGCCGGCGCACCTGAACGAAACCAGCGGCTCGTTCTCGACCGGGGCGGGCGAGTGGTTCTCGGCCAACGCGGTGATCGACCCGGCCGCCGGGGAAGCGATCGTGAATCTGCACATCGATACCGACGGGACGCTGCTGACGAACGTGACGACCGGCGACACGTTCGTCGAGCGAATCACGGCCGGGCTGGGCAATTCGCTGAACCGGACGCACCCGGACACGCTGATCATGTCGCTCTCCCCGAGCCTGAACATCCCGGCCGGCAGCCAGGGCCCGGACTCGGTCGGCAACACGTGGGAATGGGACGCGGCGCCGGTCAAGAAGTGATTGCGGGGGAGAGGGAGCGAGGGAGCGAGGGAGCAAGGGAGCAAGGGAACAGGGAACAGGGAACAGGGAGAAAACGGGACTCGTGCGCCACTGCGATCTCCGACGATCTCCGCAGTGTCTTCCTCGCTCCCTCGCTCCCTAGCTCCCTGGCTCCCTCAAGTCAGTAATGCTCTTCGAGCAGGGCGAGCAGGTCGGCGCTGGTGGCGACTTCCGCGAAGGCGGCCCGGACGCGTTTCGGGTGGGGATGGAAGCGACTGTAGCGCATGCCGAACTTGGCAACCAGTCGCGCGGAGCGCTCCGGGCGGTGGATCTCGTCGGCCAGTTCGAGGTGCCGCCGAATGGTCAGGCCCTGTTCGCGGACAGGCGGCACGTCGGGGCAGGGGGTGCCCTCCGCCAGGGCCAGGCACTGGCGGAAGATCCACGGATTGCCGAGGGCCCCGCGGGCGATCGTCACGCCGTCGACGCCGGTCTCGGTCATCATCCGCACGCAGTCTTCCGCATGGAACAGGTCGCCGCTGCCGAGGATCACGCGGTCCCCGACATGTCGCTTGACGTCGGCCAGGAAACGCCAGTTGCTCGGCCCCCGGTACTTCTGCGCCACGGTTCGGCCGTGCACCGTGACGGCGCTGATCCCGAGCGCGAAGACCTCGTCGAGGATCGTGAAGAAGCGGCGGCGGCTCTCCGGTGAGTCGTCGACGCCGCGCCGCATCTTGACGGTGACGGGTCGATCGTGGCCGACCGCCTCCCAGACGCTGCGGACGATCTGCAGGGCCTGTTCGGGCTGGCCGAGCAGGTAGCCTCCGCGGCAGCCGTCGATCGCCTTGGGGACCGGGCAGCCGAAGTTGATGTCGATCACGTCGTAGCCCGCGTCGGCCAGCATGCGGGCGGCCGGGCCGAAGTGGCGGGGATCGGCTCCCATCAACTGGGCGCCGACCGGGTGGTCGTCCGGGGCGACGTCGAGCAGTTGCCGCTGCCAGTCGGATGCGTGCAGAACGGACTGGCCGAGAACGACTTCGTTGATCGTGTAGGAGGCCCCGTGAGCGCGGGCCAGGCGCCGCATCGCCAGGTCGCTGTAGCCGCTCAGGGCGGCCTGCACGAAGGGATGCGCGATCCGTACGTCGCCGATGTTCAGCGGGCCGAAGCCGGGCATCGCACTGGCACCTGCTCGAAGGGCCGCACCTTGCCAAAAACGCCCGGTCGCGGCTTTTGGTCCGGATTGCGGAAAGGCCTCGTCGCCACCCCTACGCTGGAGCGGTCCTTTCTGATCGATCCACCATTGTAGCGTTTCGCGGAGGCCGGCCATGCCCGCTCGTCTGATCCCGTTTGTCGTCGTGGTGTCCTGTGTGACCGGCGCGGCCGCCCAGTCGCGGCCGCTGGTTGGGCCGACCCAGTCCGCCGCCGATGTCGCCCGCGCGGTCGCTGGGTCCGGGCACCCGCCGGTGCGGATCGAACGGGCCGAACTGGACGCGGTCCGTTCGTCGTTCTCGTTCCTGTCGCAGGCGGGCGAGGCGAACGAGCCGGCCCCGATTCCGTTCCCGCCGTTCTCGCCGGTGGTGCGCGGCAGCTTCGTCAACTTCGAGAGTCCGCTGGTCAAGGGGCTGGCGCTGACGTCGGACGGCGGCCTGCTGCTGGCGACCAACACGCCGAACAACACGCTGACGGTGATCGCCCCGGGCGTGGACGGCGAACTGCCGCGGATCGTCGCGGAGGTGCCGGTCGGGCTGGATCCGGTCAGCGTCGGCGTGCAGCCCGGTGACGCCTACGCCTGGGTCGCGAACATGATCTCGGATGACATCAGCGTCGTGAACCTGGCCAGCGGGCGGGTCGAGACGGTCATCCCGGTCGGCGACGAACCGGTCAACATCCTGTTCAGTCCGGCCGGCGACGTCGCGTATGTCGTCCTGCAGGGGCCGGCCGAGCAGGCGACGGTGGGGATTCCGGACCGCCTGCCGTACCTGGTGACGATCGACACCGCGACGCGGGCGTGCATTCACACGCTGCGGCTGCCGATGAACAACCCGCGGGCGGCGGTGCTCGATGCGGGCGCGAACCTGCTGCTGATCGCGGACCTGCACTCGGGCAACCAGACGACGCTGGCGGGGCTGCCGGTGCCGCTGCGGTTCACGACCGACCCGAACGAGAACCCGCAGAGCCGCTACTCGCTGGACCTGGTGCAGCAGTTCTCGCTGACCGGGGCGGCGTTCGACGGTTCGGACCTGGGGCCCTGGCCGGATGTCTCGGCCGAGCCCGGTGCGCCGCGGGTGCCGCGGATCGTGCGGTCGGCCGACGTCGGCGGCGACGACTGGCAGGCGGTGCTGGACCTGCTGCGGCTGCCGGATGGCACGCTCGACCCGGCCGCGGTGGCGCAGTTCGACGCGGAGTTCGGCACGACGAACGGGGCCGAGGTGCTGCAGCGGATCTTGGACGATGTGAAGACGCCGCTGGGCAACGACGTGGCGCTGATCGACGTGTCGGATCCGCGGGTGCCGGCGGTGGCGGGCTGGCTGCCGCACGTCGGGGCGACGCTGCACGGGATGGCGCTGCATCCGCAGACGCAGCGGGTCATGCTGACGAACACGGTGCCGCGGAACACGGTCCGGACCGAGCCGAACCTGCGGGGTCACATCGTCGATCACCAGGTCGTGATCGTGCAGAACCCGCTGACGCCGACGGTCGTGGCGACCGATCTGCACGCGGGTCTGGCGAACTTCCACCAGGCGGTCAGCGCCGATGCGGGCATGTCGCTGGCGAGTCCGCGCGACATCGTCTTCAACGGTGACGGCAGCCGGGCGTACGTGGCCGGCTTCGGTCCGGGGCGGATCGGCGTGCTGGACGGTCGCACGGCCGAGGTGCTCGGGCGGGTCGACGTGGGTCGCGGGCCGCGGAGCCTGGCGTATACGGCGGGGCAGGAGCGGCTGTACGTCTTTCAGCGGACGGATCACTCGATCGCGACGCTGGATGTCAGCAGTGACGCGCCGGTGCTGCTGCACACGCTGTACCTGTTCAACCCGGAACCGCCCGAGATCAAGCAGGGGCGCGACTTCATCTACTCGACCAACTTCTCGGCCAACCAGGCGAGTGCCTGCGCGACGTGTCACGTCGATGCGCACCTGGATCACACCTCGTGGGACCTGGGCGAGCCGCAGGGCGGAATGCTGCCGGTCCCGGACGGCGTTCAGGATCCGAACACGGGGCTGCCGCTGAATCACCCGACGAAGGGTCCGATGGTGACGCAGTCGCTGCGGGGGCTGGACGGGCACAACAGCTTCCACTGGCGGGGTGACAAGCCGACGTTGCAGGATTTCAACGGGGCGTTCGACAAGCTGCTGGGCGGCAGCGAACTGCCCGATTCGCAGATCGACGCGATGGCCGCGTTCGTCGAGACGATCCAGTATCCGCCGACGCCGTTCGCGAACCGCGACAACTCGTTCAAGGATCCGCGTTACATTGACGGGTTCGTGACGTACTTCGCCAGTTGCGACCGCTGCCACGCGCTGGTGCACGACGGTTCGCAGCGTCTGCCGGGCGACGACACCGATCGCGGTTTCATCCTGACGGGGATCTTCGCGCAGATCCAGGAGGTGGCGCAACTGCGCGGGATTCACGACAAGTTCCAGTCGGACGTGCTCAACGGGTTCGGGGTGCTGCACGACGGGCGGATCGAGCGCGAGGATCGCCCGGCCGACGCGATTCCCGATATCGACAGCAGCAGTCCGATGCAGAGTTTCTTCGAGACGTTCGTGGCGGGGCTCGACCCGGACGAGCGTGATGCGCTCGAGGCGTACTTCACCGGGTTCCAGACCAACGTGATGCCGGTGGTCGGCTGGCAGGTGGCGGTGACGGGGCCGGCGCCGGACGCGGGTGCGCTGCTGGCGATCGATCTGATGATCGCGCAGAGCCAGCTCGATCCGAGCCACTGCGACGTGGTCGCCCACGGGATCAGCGACACGGGTCCGCAGGGTTACGTGCTGATCGGCAGCGACGAGGTGCTGACGCCGCAGTTCCGCAGCGACGTCGACACGCTGGTGACGCTGCCGGACCTGCTCGCGAGCCTGGCGTCCGGCCAGCAGTTGATCTTCAAGGCGGTTCCGCCGGGGTCGGGTGAACGGATCGGGATCGACGCCGACCAGGACTGCATCCTGAACGGCTTCGACAGCATTCCGTACGGGACGGCCGACCTGAACGGGGACGGCAAGGTCAACCTGGCGGACCTGGCGACGCTGCTGGCGAACTACGGCGCAGTGCAGGTGCCGCGCGAGTGGGGCGACATCGACGGCGACGGCACGGTCGGGCTGAGCGACCTCGCCAACCTGCTGGCGGTGTTCGGGACATCTTGTCCGGCGTGAGCACGAGCAGGTGAGCACGTGAGAACGTAGGCACGTGAGCAAGTGAGCAGGTGAGCAGGTAAGCAGGTGAGCACGTAGGCACGTGAGCACGTGAGCACGTGAGCACGTGAGCATGTGCGGCTTGGGTGCCGCACTCCACAGCGCAGCGGCGCGGTGCGGGATCTCTCCCGGTTACGACTGCGGCGACGAATCCGCGCTGGAGAGCGCCGCGTCGATCAATTGCGTGATCGGCGGCTCCGCGCCGTCGTCGTCGATCGCGCACTGGACGAAGAAGTCGGTCAGCGCCGTCGTGCGCGGCAGCGCGGCCAGGCGTTCGAACACGACGAGCCGCGTCTGCGTTTTCAGCCGCGCATCGCGGGCGAGTTGCATCAGGTGTTCGCATTCTGCGGCGCTGTCCGCAGGCGCGTTGCGGGCGAAGCAGCGGACGGCGGTGTCGAGTTCGAAGTCCCGGCGGCGGCCCGCGTCGGAGTCGGCGCGGGCCAGGGTCGCGCGGCCGAAATGCGGATCCTGTCGCAACCGGACGGCCATCAGGGCGTCGAGGATGCGCTCCTCGAACCCGCAGGCCACCAGGGCGAGCCAGTTGTCGATTTCGTCCGGTTCTTCTCGATGCCCGCAGATGATCATGAGCGCTTCGTAGAGCGACTCCTCGTAATCCCAGGTACCGCGATCGCTCGCGTAGAGTCGCATGGCGTAGTCGTCGAGTCCGGGGAGTCCGCGGCGCCACATTTCGAGCAGCAGATCGACGAGTTGGTCCGGCACTGGCGGGGAGAGGTCAAGTGCGTCGAGGGCGCTGCGTAACTGCGCGTCGGTATGTTGTCGAAACGGGCGGATCATCGTGACTGAGAGTAGCGGATTTGAAGGAGGAACGGACGTGAAGAAGGGAACAGGGAACAGGGAAGAGGGAAGAGGGAAGAGCGGGAGGACACTGCGTTTCGGTGTTCGCTCGCTCCCTCGCTCCCTCGCTCCCGCGCTCCCTGTGTCAGCCATACAGGCTCTTGAAACGCCACAGGCGGACGCCGAGGTAGCTGGCGGCGATGGCGGCCAGCAGGCCGCCGACTTTCAGGAGCCAGGTCCAGTCCGTCCAGTTCCGGGTTTCGTTGGCCATGATGTTCCACGCGAGGAACGCCTGGAACGCGATCAGCAGGATCGCCAGCAGGCGGCCGCCCGGGCAGCGGAAGACGGTCGGGCTGCGCTCGGTCTCGCGGGCCCGGAAGATCAGCAGGCTGCCGTAGCTCATCCCGAACAGGATCGCGGCCGCGAAGAAGTAGATCACCATCACCTGCCCGAAGTTGCCCGAGCAGACAAAGCCGATCGCGATCGCGGTCACCAGCAGCAGCGAGGCGATCGGGGCCTGGCCGCGGCTCATCCGGCCGAACATCTCGGGCGCGAAGCGGTCGACGGCCAGGGCGTAGGTCACGCGGACCGTCGCGAGGATGGTCGAACTGAGCGAGCCGAGGCAGACCAGCATGCCGATCAGCAGCGCGACCCGTCGGCCGTTCTGGCCGAGGATGACGCCGAGAACCGCGCCGGGGACGGACTCCTGTCCGGCCATCGCCGCGGGAGACAGCACGCGCAGGAAGGCGTAGTTGACCAGCAGGTAAATCGCCATCAGCGAGAGCGTCGCGCCGATCACCGCCCGGGGGATCGCCCGCTGCACGTCCTTGATCTCGCCCGAGAGCTTGATCGAATCGGTGGTTCCCTCGTAGGCCCACAGGGCCGGGAGCAGGGCGGCCAGCAGCCAGGTGGTGTCCTGACCGGGCCGGGTTGAAGTGGCCGCGGTTTCGCCGCCGACGGGGTGGCCGCTGTAGAGCAGGCCGGCGGCGATCAGGCCGAGCATGGCGAGGATCTTCAGTGCCGTCAGCAGGTTCTGGGTGCCGGCGCCGCTGCGCAGGCCGAGGGCGTTCATGCCGAGGATCAGCAGCAGCGCCCCGCTGGCCAGGATCGTGCCGGGTTGCAGCCGGGCGTCGGGGGTGGCCTGCCAGTTGAACAGTTCGGCCGCGAAGTCGCCGAAGGCGAGTGCGATGGTGGCCGCCCCGCCGCCGATGATGAAGATCGTGTAGGCCCATCCGAAGAAGAAGGCGGCGAAGTCGCCGTAGGCCTGGCGGAGGAAGACGTACTCGCCGCCGGCCTCGGGGAAGCGGGTGGCGAGTTCGGAGGAGACGAGTCCCTGCACGAGGACGATCAGTCCGCCGGCGAGCCAGGCGAGCAGGATCCACTCGATCGACCCGGCGGCCGCGGCGATTTCGCCGGGTGTCCGGAAGATGCCGGAGCCGATGGCGACGCCCATGCCGAGCAGCCACGCGGTGGCGGGTCCGAGGAGTCGTCTGAGCTGGGTGGGGGGTCGGGCTCTCATGGGGTCGGAGTGTAGCCAAACGGCGGGCGGCCGGGGGCGCCGGCGTTGGGGGTGGCGGATCGCGTCCGGGCCGCGGGGGGCAGTGGTGGGCAGGCCCGCTGGTACTGCGACGGCGGATGTCGTCGTCGCATGCGGGTGTTGTCGCCACGGGCGGGTCTGTCGTCCCGGGCGGGTGCTGCCGTCCCGGGCGGGTCTGCCATGACCAGCGGGCGGGGCTCCCTTAGCGGGCGGGTGCTGCCAGAGCGTGCGGGGACTCTCGCCGCGCGGGCGGGCTCGTCGCGCGGCAGCGCGCGTCCCCGGGGTACCCCCCCACCCAAGTTCATTTTCCGTTCCGGAGCGAAGTCGCGGTAGCGGGTGTTTGCCTGAAGTGGCGGTAAGTCCCGTGCGTGTACTGGTTTGTGCGTTGTATTTTGCCGCTCGCTCCTCCAGCGGCCGGGGTGGCGAAACCGGGTACCGGGCGACCTCAGCCGCCGGCGGGCAAGTTGGTACTCGCGGTAGTCGAGAAGCTCGCCGCCGGGAGCAGTTCGGCGCCGTCGACATCATCGGCGGATGAGGATCGGAAAACGAAGCAAGGCCGGCCACCGGGGCCGACCTTGCTCACTTGCTGACTTGGTTACTTGCTCACCGATTCACGCCTACGTCGTTTCGGTGCCGCCGCTGACCGGTTCTTCGGCCTTTTCCTGGTCCGGGGCGTCGATGCCGTTGAAGACCAGCTTGCGGAAGTCCTCGTCGTCGGTGTCCTCGCCCTCGACGTCGATCTGGATGATGCCCTTGCCTTCGTACTTGCCGCGCAGCAGGTCCTCGCTGATCGGGTCCTCGATCATCGAACTGATCGTCCGCCGCAGCGGCCGGGCGCCGAACTTCTGGTCGGTGCCCTTGTCGAGCAGCAGGCTGCGGGCCCCCTCGGTCAGTTCCAGCTTCAGCCCGCGCTCTTCGAGCCGCTGGCTGACCTTGCTCAACTCCAGTTCGAGGATGTTGATCAGGTTCTCGTGCGTCAGCTTCTGGAAGACGACGACCTCGTCGAGACGGTTGATGAACTCGGGGCGGAAGTGCCGCTCGAGTTCGCCCATCAGCGTCTCCTTCATCTTCTGGTAGTTGACATCCTCGTCCCGCTTCTGGAAGCCGAACGGGTCCTCGCTCGTGATCCGGTCCGCGCCGACGTTGCTGGTCATGATCAGGATCGTGTTCTTGAAGTCCACGTGCCGGCCGAACGAATCCGTCAGGCGGCCTTCCTCCATGATCTGCAGCAGCATGTTGAAGACGTCGGGGTGGGCCTTCTCGATCTCGTCGAGCAGCACCACCGAGTACGGGCGACGACGGACCTGCTCGGTCAACTGGCCGCCCTCCTCGAAGCCGACGTATCCCGGAGGCGCACCGATCAGCCGGCTGACGTTGTGCTTCTCCATGTACTCGGACATGTCGATCGTGATCAGGGCGTCGTCGTCGCCGAACAGGAACTCGGCCAGCGTCTTGGCCAGCAGAGTCTTTCCGACACCCGACGGGCCGAGGAAGATGAACGAACCCATCGGGCGGTTCGGATCCTTCAGGCCGCTGCGCGAACGGCGGACGCTGCGGGCGATCGCGCTGATCGCCTCGTCCTGGCTGACCACGCGGCGGTGCAGCTCGTTCTCGAGTTCGAGCAGTCGCTGAGCCTCTTCCTTCTCCAGGCGGGTCAGCGGCACGCCGGTCATCATGCTGACGACCTCGGCGATGATGTTGTCGTCGACGACCCCGTCGACCTCCTTGGAGCGGTTCTTCCACTCCTTCTGCATCTCTTCCTTCTTCATCCGCAGCGATTCGCACTTGTCACGCAGTTCGGCCGCCCGCTCGTAGTCGGCGTTGCGGACCGCTTCGTCCTTCTCGCCGGCGAGCCGCTCGATCTCGCGCTCGATGTCCGCCAGGTCGGGCGGCATCGTCATGCTCTTGATCCGGATGCGGGCACCGGCCTCGTCGATCACGTCGATCGCCTTGTCCGGCAGCACGCGCCCGGTGATGTAGCGGTGCGACATCTCGATGGCCTGCTCGAGGGCCAGGTCGGTGATCGAGACCCGGTGGTGCGCTTCGTAGCGGTCGCGGAGACCCTTGAGGATCTCGAGGGCGTGCTCCGGCGAAGGCTCGTCGACGTGAATCGACTGGAACCGACGTGCCAGGGCGGCGTCCTTCTCGATGTACTTGCGATACTCGTCGAACGTCGTCGCGCCGATGCACTGGATCTCGCCACGCGAGAGGGCCGGCTTCAGCACGTTCGACGCGTCGATCGCACCTTCGGCTCCACCGGCACCGACCAGCGTGTGCAGTTCGTCGATGAACAGAATCACGTTCTTGGCCCGACGAACCTCGTTCATCACCGCCTTGATCCGCTCCTCGAACTGCCCGCGGTACTTCGTGCCGGCCACCATCATCGCCAGGTCGAGGATCACGATCCGGCGGTTGTGCAGGATCTCGGGGACCTCGTGGTTGATGATCTTCTGGGCCAGGCCCTCGACGATCGCCGTCTTGCCGACGCCGGCCTCACCCAGCAGCACCGGGTTGTTCTTCATCCGGCGGCAGAGCACCGTGATGACCCGCTCGATCTCGCTCTTGCGGCCGATCACCGGGTCGAGCTTGCCGTCGCGGGCCAGTTCGGTCAGATCGCGGCCGAACGAGTCCAGGGCCGGGGTCTTGCTCTTGCCCTTCTTGCCGGTCGGGGCTTCGCCGGAGGGCGGGGCGGCGCTGGAGGCTTCCTCGGGCTCGACGCCGGCGCCGAGCAGGTTGAGGACCTCCTCGCGGACGTCTTCGAGCTTCAGGCCGAGGTTCATCAGCACCTGGGCGGCGACGCCGTCCTGCTCGCGGAGCAGTCCGAGCAGCAGGTGCTCGGTGCCGACGTAGTTGTGGTTCAGGTTGCGGGCTTCCTCGATGGCGTACTCGATCACCCGCTTGGCCCGCGGGGTCTGCGGAAGCTTGCCCATCGTGACCATCTCGGGGCCGCTCTTGACCAGCTTCTCGACCTCGAGGCGGACCTTGCGCAGGTCGACGCCGAGGTTCTTCAGCACGTTGGCGCCGACGCCCGAGCCCTCTTTGACGAGCCCGAGCAGGATGTGCTCGGTCCCGATGTAGTCATGGTTGAAGCGCTGGGCTTCCTGGTTGGCCAGGGCCATCACTTTCCGCGCGCGGTCGGTAAATCTCTCGAACATTCGCCCCGCTCTCCTTTGCTGAGCGCTCGACCGCGGCCGCGTGCGTACAGCACCCCGCCACCAATCGCGCATACTCCCGCGTGATTCTAGCGCCAGCCATTATCAGCATCAAGCTGGGGCCGGTCCCCGTCCTCTTTCGCTATCGACTGGCCGCGTGCGCGAGTTCAGATCATTCACGCGCCCGACGACGCGGTCGCCAGACGGGCCCGACCGGCCCGGATCTGCTCGCGATAGAGGTGATGGCGATCCAGCGCCGCCAGCCGGTCCCAGGCCCGGGCGGCCTCCTCGCCGGCCCCCCGGCTCGTCAGCGTCTCGGCCGTCAGCAGCGCCACCAGCAGATCGTCAGGTGCCTGCGCCCGCAGGGGTTGCAGGCGCTCCCAGGCCTGCTCGGCGGCCCCCTGCGAGAGGTGGTCCTGCACGGCCGCCAGCCGATCACGCCGCAGCGCCCGGGCGCTGGCCGCCCGCCGTTCGCGCAGAATCTGCCCCAGCCGAACCTGGGCCGTCATGTAACTCGCCGCCGCCAGTCCGAAGAACGCCGCCGCCCAGACCGGCGGCACTTCGTCCGGAAACAACCAGGTCGCCGCGATGGCCGCATTCGCCGCCAGCCCGAACAGGACCGCCAGGCCGATCCCCCAGCCGAGCGCACCGATCAGCGTCAGGCCCGCGCCCGGGGCGACCAGGTTCAACACGCCGGCCGTGACCGTGATTCGACTGCTCTGGTGCGGCATCAGACGACTGCCTCGCGATAGAGTTCGGCCAGCGCCCGGGCGGAGGCCGTGACCGGATAGTGCTCGGCCACATGTTGGCGGGCCGCTCGCCGGATGGCCAGCAGATTCGGCTGTCCGTCACGATATCGACGCAGCAGGCTCGCCAGGGCGGTCGCGTCGCCGGCCGGGAAGAACACGCAGGTCGTTTCGGGCACGAACCACTCGGCGACCTGGTCGTCGGTGGCGAGCACCAGTTTGCCGTGCGCCATCGCCAGCAGCGGTGCCAGTCGGAGCGGATTCTGGCGGGCGGTGACGACACAGACGTCGACGCCGGGGATGGCCTGGTCCCACAACTGGGTGCCGCCGATCAGCGAGAAGCGGTCGGCCACGTGCAGCCCGCGGATGCGTTTCCAGACGTCGTCGAGTTCGGGGCCGTCGCCGACGACCGCGACCTGGACGTCCATTTCGTCCACGGGAATGCGTCCGACCGCCTCGATCAGCACCGGCAGTCCGCTGTGCTGATCGCAGTTGCCGGCCCAGAGGACGCCGATGGTCCGGCCGCGGGGCGGGTCCTCGCTGATGCGTTCGGGGTGCAGCAGGCCGGGCCCGACAACCGGCGGATCGGACCGGTTCCAGGCGCTGCCGAGGTGTTCGGCGAAGGCGCCGCAGAGGGCGACGGGGATTTCGCCGGGGCGGTGTCCGCGGCGGGCGATGGTGGCGAGTTCGGCGTCGCCGGTGATGTGAATCAGCAGCGGGGTGCGGTTGCGCTGGGTCCAGTGGCTGATGGTTCGCAGGGCCGGGGTGCCCCACAGGTGCACGCGGTCGGGCGGCCGCGGGAACCGGCGGCGCAGGTTGCGCTCGAGCCACAGGGCCGGCCAGCCGGAGAGGCCGGCGACGAGTTCGACCGGAACGGGGGTGCCGACCAGGTCTTCGGCGAGGTCGGGATCATCGGTCAGGATGACGGGATGCACGCCCTCCTCGTGCAGGGCGAAGCCGAGGTGGCGGAACATCCGGCCGAAGCGGGCGAAGGCGCTGCGATCGACAACCAGCAGGACGCGTCCGGCCCAGTCGGCATTGTCGTCGGTGTCAGGCAAGCGTCTGCTCCGCAGACGGTGGAAGAGTGCGGGAGCGAAAGAGTGAAAGAGTGAAAGCGGAAGACGCCCGCAACGTCACGACCTCTTCACGCTTTCACCCCATCACTTCTTCACCGGGTCTCAGGTGTCCGTGTCGCCGGTGTTGATGTCGAGCGGCCCGTGCATGCGGTCGGTGGTTTCGCCGGGTCCGCCGAGGACGCGGCTGAGACAGAAGCCGAACAGCAGCAGGACCAGGGCGATCGAGCCGAGCATGAAGGTCCAGCCCGCGGCGGTCAGGGCCTCGGGTCGTCTGGGTGCTTCTTCGCTGGCGAGCATCAGCAGGTTGAGCATGGTTTATCCCTCCGCCCGGGCGGCCGCTTCCTGGGCGTTCCAGCGACTGCTGGCGATGCCGATCAGGATCAGCAGGAAGATCATCACGACAACGATCAGCCCGATCGCCATCCGCGGGACGCCGTTTTCCGGGTCACTCAGCGTTTCGTAGTAGCCGGGCAGTTTGTCGCGGCAGAACATCACGAAGATGGTCAGCAGGAACAGCGGCGAGACGTACTTGACCATCACCTTCCAGACGGGCGGGACCTTCAGGTCGGCCCCGTGCTGGAGTTCGTCATAGGCCCGGTCGATGCCGAAGAACCAGCCGACCAGGATCACTTCGATGGTGGCCAGCACGAAGATCAGGGCGGTGCCGACCCAGAAGTCCATCGTGTCGAGGGCCACGAGTCCCTTGCTGAAGTAGATCACGAAGAACGACCCCAGCGCGGTGATCAGGCCCAGCAGCGTGACCGACGCCCGTCGTCCGACGCCGAGTCCTTCCTCGAGGAACGCGATCGCCGGCTGCAGCATCGAAAGCGAACTGGTGATCGCCGCCAGGAACAGCATGAAGAACCACAGGAAGCCCCACAGGCGGGTGCCCGGCATCTCGGCAAAGACGGCCGGCAGGGTGTTGAAGCCCAGCCCGAAGGTGCCCTGCTCGCCGGCCGCGAAGCCGATGAAGATGAACGCGGCCGGGATGGTGATCAGTCCGCCGAGGCAGACTTCGAAGAACTCGTTGGTCGAGGCGGCGGTCAGTCCCGAGAGGGCCAGTTCGTCGTCCTTCTTCAGGTAGCTCGAGTAGTTGATGATGATGCCGAAGCCGACCGAGATGCTGAAGAAGATCTGTCCGGCGGCGGCCAGCCAGGTCTTCGAGTCGTACAGGGCCGAGTAGTCCGGGTTCCACATGAAGCCGAGGCCGGTCAGCACGTTCTGATCGGGTGCGGCCGGGTTCGGGCCGAGGGTCAGCACACGGACCAGGACGATGATCGCGCAGACGGCCATCAGCGGCATGGCCCGGATGCAGAACCATTCGATGCCCTTGGCGAGTCCGCGATAGATCAGGAAGAAGTTCAGGGCGAAGGTGATCATCCAGAACATGAACACGCCGCCGACCAGGTCGCCCTTGAGCAGGGCCCCGTCCTCGCCGATGCCGACGAAGTTGCCGAAGAACGCGCCCGACTTGGCGGCGTACTGGCTGGGGTCGTCACCGAGGTCGATCCAGCCCATCAGGTAGTACAGGGCGTAGCCGAGACACCAGGCCTCGATCAGCACGTAGTACATGTAAATGATGATCGGGATCAGCAGGCCGAGCACGCCGCCGTAGCGCCAGAAGGCGCTGCCGCCGAGCTTGCCCATGATCGCCGGCGCCGAGTGGTAGCCCTTGCGGCCGCCGAAGCGTCCCATCGCCCACTCGGCCCAGACCAGCGGCAGCCCGAGGACCAGCAGCGAGATGATGTAGGGAATCATGAACGCGCCGCCGCCGTTCTGCACGGCCTGCCCCGGGAACCGCAGGAAGTTCCCCAGCCCGACCGCCGAACCCGCGACCGCGAGAATCACGCCAATGCGCGTACTCCAGCCGTCCTTCGCTGCCATCGTGGTGCGTCTCCGATCTGTGCCGCGATTTGAATGGGCTGTGAGTATAGCGGAAGAAAGGGAGCAAGGGAGCCAGGGAGCGAGGGAGCCAGGAAGAGAGGGGGCCAGAGAGAGAGGGCCAGAGAGAGAGGGCCACCAGCTCGCGGTCGGTTCCTTCCCTTGCTCCCTCGCTCCCTCGCTCCCTCGCTCCCTTTCAAGTACCATCGCCCGCACCAATCGCGGGTCCTGCCGAGGGATTTCGACCATGATCGACAGCTTCATGAACTGGTCCGGGTACGTCGACACCGTCATCTGGCACCCGATCGTGCTCTACATCGTGCTGGGGGTCGGGGTTCTGTTCACCATCTGGACCCGCTTCTGCCAGCATCGCGCCCTGACGCACGGCGTGGCCGTCACGCTCGGACGCTACGACGAGAAAGGCGATCCCGGCGCGATCAACCACTTCCAGGCGCTGTCGGCCGCGCTGTCGGCCACGGTCGGGCTCGGCAACATCGGCGGAGTCGCGGTCGCGATCGCGCTCGGCGGTCCCGGCGCGGTCTTCTGGATGTGGGTCGTCGGACTGTTCGGCATGGCGATCAAGACGACCGAAGTCGCCCTGTCGATGCTCTACCGCGATACCAGCGATCCCGACAACCCGCGCGGCGGCCCGATGTGGGTCGCCCGCAAGGCCTTCGCCGAACGCGGCATGGGGGGCGTCGGCACCATCGTCGGCGGCATCTTCTGCGTCACGCTGCTGACCTCGGCCGTGACCGGCGGCAACATGTTCCAGGCCTGGAACGTCGGCGAAGTCAGCCAGGCCGCCGGGATGCCACGCCAGGCGGCCGGCATCCTGCTGGCCGTGATGGTCGGCGTCGTCATCATCGGCGGGGTCAAGCGGATCGGCGCGGTGGCCGGGCGACTGGTGCCGTTCATGTGCCTGCTGTACCTGGTGGCCGCGTTCTACGTGCTGCTGCTGAACCTGCCGCAGATTCCGGGCCTGCTGGCGCTGATCGTGCAGCAGGCGTTCAGTCCGACCGAGGCGGGCGGGGCGTTCCTCGGCGGAACGCTCGGCACCGCGTTCGCCTGGGGCCTGAAGCGGGCCCTGTTCTCGAGCGAGGCCGGCCAGGGATCCTCGCCGATCGCGCACTCGGCCGCCAAAACGGGTGAGCCTATTCGCGAAGCGGTGGTCGGCGGGCTGGAACCGTTCATCGACACGCTGGTGGTCTGCACGCTGACCGCGCTGGTGATCCTGTCGTCGGGCGTCTGGAACCGCCCGGGCGAGGCGCACTTCGCGGCGCCGCTGACGTTCGTGCAGGTCGAGGAAGGCTGGGTGCCGGACAGCGTCGAACTGCCGAACCGGACGACGGCATCCCGGCGGGTCATGCGCCGCGAAGGCTGGATGGTCGACGAGAATGTCTTCGTGCTGGCCAACGTGACGGCCGAGACCGGCGAGACCGCGGTCCGCACGCAGGTGACCGGCGAGGTGATCGATACCGACACCGGACTGCAGATTGATTGGGAGCCGATCGAGGCGGCCGTGGCGCCGGAGATGATCGGCACGGACCTGTTCCAGGTCTTCGCGGGCGCGACGCTGACGACCTACGCGTTCGACAAGGTGCAGCCCGGGATGGGGACGTACCTGGTGCTGGTGGCGTCGTGGCTGTTCGCGTTCTCGACGATGATCTCGTGGGCGTATTACGGCGAGCAGGGGATCATCTACCTGTTCGGCAGGGGGGCGGTGCTGCCGTACAAGTTCATCTACTGCGGCCTGGCGATCGTCGCGACGGCGGGCTTCATCCAGACGGACGTCGAACTGGACCGCGTGACGTCGCTGGGAACCGGCGTGATGCTGTGGGCCAACATCCCGATCATGCTGATCTTCGGCGGCATCGCGATGAAGGCCTACCACGAGTACATGCGGCGCCTCGACGCCGGCGAATTCCACCCGCACGCCGCGCCGCCGCTCGAAGACGTGGTGGAAGGCCGGGATGTGGAGTGACTGAGGGAACAGGGAACAGGGAACAGGGAACAGGGAACAGGGAAGAGGGAACCGGGAGGGAACAGGGAAGAGAAGCGAAGCGAAGCCTTGTGGCACAGGCGTCTCGCCTGTGACGGTCAAACATCGTGGCACAGGCGTCTCGCCTGTGACGGTCAAACATCGTGGCACAGGCGTCTCGCCTGTGAACGATCAAACACAGTGGCACAGGTGTCCTGCCTGTGAACGGCAGGGCTTTGTGGCACGGGCGTCCCGCCTGTGATCGGTCAAGCACAGTGGCCCAGGTGTCTCGCCTGTGAACGGTCAAACATTGTGGCACAGGCGTCTCGCCTGTGATCGGTCAAGCGTTCGAATCCGGAACCGTTCAGCGGATCTCTCATTTGCTCGGGAGCAGAACACTCCCTCGCTCCCTTGTTTTGCGTTAGGATGTCGCCCCGGTGGCGCGGGCGGGCCGCCGTGTTGGGCAGGAATCCGTCATGAGTGACAAATCGGCAGATGCGGGCGCACCGAGGCGGCGGCGCAATCCGATCCTCGCCGGGCTGCAGGCCCTGCTGCGGACCCGGATTACGGCCGGCCTGCTGACCGTGCTGCCGATCTACGTCACGATTCTGCTGCTGGGCTTCGTCTTCGGGCTGATGCGCGACTCGTCGCAGTGGACGCTCGAATGGCTGCTCGAAACACAGTACATCCAGTTCGAAGTCCTGAAACTCGCGCCCCAGACCGGGCCGAACGGCAAGATCATCCCGCCCAGCGGCCTGCACGATGTCGAGAGCCTGATGCTCGCCCGCCCGTGGCTCGGTTGGAGCATGGCGATCCTCTCGGTCATGCTGACGATCATCCTGCTCTATACCATCGGCCTGCTGACCGCCAACATCGTCGGCCGGCGGATCATCCAGGCGATCGAGGTCGGCTTCGACAAGGTCCCGCTGGTCAAGACGATCTACCGCTCCAGCAAGCAGATCCTGAAGAGCTTCGCCGGCGACCAGACGGAGAACTTCCAGCGCGTCGCCCTGGTCCCCTTCCCGCAGGAGCGGATGCGCTGCGTCGGCTTCATCACCGCCACCTTCCGCGATTCGAAGACCAACGAGGAACTCGCGACCGTCTTCATCCCGACCACGCCCAACCCGACCACCGGCTACCTGCAGATCGTCCGCCGGGCCGACCTGACCGAACTCGACTGGTCGGTCGAGGACGCCGTCCGCACGATCATGTCCGGCGGAATCCTGCGGCCGGACTACCTGACGATCGTTCCGCAGGGCCAGAACGCGCCGGGAGAACCGCTGCTGGGCCAGCAGCTTCCGCCGAAACTGCCGCGGGACGGCGGATCGTCGGTCTAGCAAACCTCAAGTGTTTCAATAGTTATGAAATATTCTGTCGAGCGTGGACAGCCTCAGGGGCTTTCCCTATTGATATTGCAGGGGAACGCCCGTGCTGGACGGCAAGACGAAGATGCTGGAGATCGCGAACCTCGTCGCGCCGATCGGTGACGACCTGCGGGAGACCCTGCGCGTCTTCCGGGCCGAGGTCGACAGCGACCAGTCGTTCATCCGCGACCTGTGCGACCACGTCGGCCAGTACCACGGCAAACAGCTTCGTCCGGCCCTGCTGCTGCTGACCGCGCGGGCCTGCGGGGGCGTGACGCCCGATCACCATGTCCTCGCGGCCGTCGTCGAGATGGTGCACATGGCGACGCTGGTGCACGATGACGTGCTGGACGACGCCGACGTCCGTCGCGGAGCGGACACGGTCAATCGCCTGTGGGGCAACGAGCGTTCGATCCTGCTGGGTGACTACCTGTTCAGCCACGCCTATCACCTGTGCAGTTCGCTGAACTCGCAGTTCGCGGCCCGCCAGATCGGCGCCACCGGCGTGACGCTCTGCGAAGGCGAGATGATGCAGGTCGCCAATCGCGGCAACTACGACCTCGACGAGACGCTGTACTACGACATCATCCACCGCAAGACGGCCTCGCTGATCGGCACGGCCAGCGCCCTGGGGGCGCACTACGCCGGGGCCGACCCGGAGCGCGTCGAGAAGATGCGCATCTTCGGCGAGTCGCTGGGCATCGCCTTCCAGATCGTCGACGACCTGCTCGACATCACCGGCTCCGAGGCCGAGGTCGGCAAATCGGTCGGACGCGACGTCGAGAAAGGAAAGCTGACGCTGGCGCTGATCCACTTCCTGCAGACGCAGTCCCCGGCCGCCCGGTCGCGGATGCTCGAGACGCTGAACGGTGACAGCCCGACGCGGCAGCAGGCCGTCGCGGCGCAGCTTCAGGGAAGCGACAGCCTCGACTACGCCAACCAGGCCGCGACCGGCCACATCCAGCGGGCCCTGACACAACTCGAAGGCCTGCCCGAATCCGACGCCCGCGACGGCCTGCAGGCCATGGCCGAGTTCGTCGCCGCACGCACGTTCTAGCGCAGTAAGCAAGTCAGCAAGTAAGCAAGTGAGCAAGTCAGCCAGCGCGCGCGGGTTACCCAACCGGCGCTCTCGTTCCCTCGCTCCCTCGCTCCCTCGCTCCCTCGCTCCCTATCCCTGGCTCCCTCTCCTCGCGTGGGTGCCCCATCCTTGAGTGAGCGCAGCGAACGGAAGGGTGGGGGACTGCACGGGGCAGGGTTCAGACGGTGCGGCATCGCAACCGGGTTTCCGCGTTGGCGGAACACCCGGATCGACCTGCGCGGAGAAGACACTGCGAGGATCGCAGTGGCACACCCTCGGGGCGTTGTTTCTGGCCCCCCCGATCCACCCGCGCGAGAAGACACTGCTCGAGAACAGTGGCACGACACTCCCTTCCGTCGTTCCCTCGCTCCCTTGCTCTCTTGCTCCCTCTCACTGGCTCCCTTGCATAGTCGCGCCCTTGCCGAGATGCTTACGACTGGCCCAGGGAGCCTTCGCATGTCGCGGCTGCTGCCGTTCTTGATGGTGCTGATCGTTTTCACCGGTTGCGCGACGCTGCCGCCGCGGGCGACGTACGACTGCCTGTCCACCGCCGGTCCGCTCGAAATCGATGGACGCATCGACGAGGCCGCCTGGCAGCAGGCGCCGTGGACGGCCGACTTTCGCGACATTTCCGGTCCGGGCTTTCCGCTGCCGACCTTCCGCACCCGGGCCCGCATGCTGTGGGACGATCAATACCTGTACGTCGCGGCCGAACTGGAAGAACCGCATGTCTGGGCCAACCTGACCCAGCATGACGCGGTCGTCTACCACGATCCCGACTTCGAGATCTTCATCGACCCCGATCACGATGATCGCGACTACTACGAGGTCGAGGTCAACGCCCGCGGCACGATCTTCGACCTGCTGCTGAAACGAACCTACGACGCCGGCGGCCCGGCCGAGCACGACTGGGAGTTCCAGGGCATGCGTTACGCCGTGCACGTCGACGGCACGTTGAACGACGCCGGCGATCTCGATCGCGGCTGGTCGGTCGAGTTCGCCCTGCCGTGGGAGACGATGGCGGAGTACGGCACCGTCGCATGTCCGCCGCGGCCGGGCGACACCTGGGCGATCAACTTCTCGCGCGTGGAATGGCGGCACGAACAGCATGAGGGACGCTATCGCCGCGTGCCCGACACGCCCGAGGATAACTGGGTCTGGTCGCAGCAGGGCGAGATCAACATGCATATGCCGCAGCGCTGGGGACTGGTCACCTTCCGCCAAACGACCGAGTCGCGATGAGCCGCCACTACGTCTTTGCCGGCGGCGGAACCGGCGGGCACCTGTACCCCGGACTGGCCGTGGCCGAAGCGCTGCGCGCGGCCGAACCCGACTGCCGCATCACCTTCCTGACGACCGACCGCCCGCTCGACCGGCAACTGCTCAAGCCGACCGGCTTCGGCCAGTGTCAGCAGCAGGTCCGCCCGCTGGTCATGCACCCGTTCAAACTGCCCGGCTTCCTGCACGCCTGGCGGGCATCGGTGACCGCCGCCCGCGGGTTCCTTCGGGATGAGCGTCCGGCCGCCGTGCTGGGGCTTGGCGGATACGCGGCCGGGCCGCCGGTCGTTGCGGCCGCCGGCCTGGAGATCACGACGGCGCTGCTGAACCCGGACCTGGTGCCGGGGCGGGCGAACCGGCACCTGGCCCGGCGGGCGACGCGGGTGTTCCTGCAGTGGCCGGAGTCGCGGCAGTACTTCCGCAAGGGCGTCAGTTGCGCGGTGAGTGGTTGTCCGATCCGGGCGGCGTTCGCCGCCGCGGCGCGGGTGGACGGATGCGCCGCGTTCGGGCTGGACCCGCAGCGTCCGGTGCTGCTGGTGACCGGTGCCTCGCAGGGGGCCCGCACGATCAACCTGGCGATGCAGCGCGTCTGGCCGACGTTCCGGGCGGCCGCCCCGGCCTGGCAACTGCTGCACCTGACCGGCGAGGCCGATTACGAGGCGACCCGGGCGGCGTACGCGGCCGCCGGCGTCGATGCGCAGGTGCAGGCGTTCACGCACGAGATGCCGCTGGCGATCGCGGCCGCCGACGCGGTTGTCTCGCGTTCGGGCGCTTCGACGCTGGCGGAACTGACCGCGCTGGGTCGGCCGTCGATCCTGCTGCCGTATCCGTTTCATCGGGACATGCATCAGCGTTCCAACGCCCGGGTGCTCGAGCGGGCCGGCGCGGCGCTGCTGCTGCACGACGCGAAGGAGGCCCGGGCGAACGCCGCGGCGCTGCTGGAAGCGCTGCAGGTCCTCAGCGATGACGCCGTTCGCGGGAAGATGGCGGCCGCAGCCCGCACGCTCGGCCGCCCCGACGCGGCCGCCACGGTCGCGGACTGGCTGCGACGGGCGGAATAGTTGCGGGGGAGCAGGGGAGCAGGGAGCAGGGAGCGAGGGAGCAAGGGAGCAAGGGAGCGAGGCTCTGTGGCGCAGGCGTCTCGCCTGTGAATCTTGTGGCACAGGCGTCTCGCCTGTGATGCTGTCGGCCGTGAGACCACCGGCGAGACGCCGGTGCCACAAGTCGGATGGGGCCCCGGCACCTCGGATGGCGCACCCGGGCACCGAGAACCACCGGCGAGACGCCGGTGCCACAAGTGCCCCGGGCACCGAGAACCACCGGCGAGACGCCGGTGCCACAAGTCCCCCCGGGCACCGGTGCAGGGTGCGACATCAGACGCGGTCTCCAGGGCTCTGTGGCGCAGGCGTCTCGCCTGTGAATCTTGTGGCACAGGCGTCTCGCCTGTGATTCTGTCAGCCGTGAGACCACCGGCGAGACGCCGGTGCCACAAGATTCGATGGGCCGACTGTCACGCCTTGCCGCGACTCACCTGCCTGTGCTCGCGGATCGCCAGCAGCACGAAGCTGATCAGCAGCGCGAGCGTCGACAGAACCGCGAGCATCGTCGTGAACCCGCGCTGGTCGGGTTGGCCGGCCCAGCGGAAGGAGGTCATCTCGAAACCGCCGACGATCACCAGCGGCACCAGCACCGTCAGCCACGCCGGCCGGATCATCGACAGCGCGATCGCGAACGGAATGCACAGGAAGATGTACCGTTCGTGCACGCGGGTCGGTAGCATGAACGCGCACAGCATCACCATGAACGCAAACCCGACGTAGCTGACCGGCTGCCAGCCCCACTTCCGCCCGGCCAGAACGGCACCGGCGATCAGCCCCAGCGCCAGCAGCACCTTGCCGAAGCGGTCCTTGCTGATCCCGAAGATCGGCGCCGTGCTGTCGAGCGCCTCGGGCGTGCCGCCGTTGGACTGGAAGTCAAACCACCACAGGTTGAACGCGTTCAGCGTCGTCCGCTTGTACAGATCGCCCGCGACCGTGTCGATGTACGCCCGTTTGAACCAGAGCGCCGACTTCCAGGCCTGGTCCTCGGCCGGCAGGTTCTCGACCTTCGCGCCCGCGATCGAATGCGGCAGCGACAGCACCGCCGCGACCACCAGCGCGATCACGCCCGTCAGCAGCGGACCGGCCGCCGCCTTGAGCGACTCGCGCCGCAGGCGGGCGAACGCCGCGAACAGCAGAACCGGGCCCAGCAGGATCGCATGCGGCTTCAGCAGCAGCGCGCAGCCGTAGACGATGCCGGCCGGAATGTACCGCTGCCGCAGCAGCAGCACGGTCGTCCAGACCAGCGGGGCCGCGACCCACGAGTCGACCTGGTTCCAGAAGGCCGAGTCCAGGAAGATCGGCGGCGCCAGGATCGTGATCGCGAAACCCAGCGCGGCCCGCAGGCGAGCGCCGCCCAGCGCCAGGATCAGCGCGGCCACGCCCCAGGCGAGGATGAAGTCGAACACGATCGCCGGCAGGGCGGCGACGAAGCGGGCCGTCAGCGTGTTGGCGACACGCCCGGTGACCGGGGTGCCGCGCGGAATGCCTCCCCGGCCGTTGGCGTTGATCGTGACCTCGTCGGCCAGTGCGCTCCACAGGCCGCCCTGGACCCAGAAGATCCAGGTGCTCAGCGGCAGGTAGTTGCAGGCGTGCGGGATGCGGACCGGGATGTCCTGGAAGCGCCCGTCGCGGGCGAAGTAGCGGTAGATCACCGGCCAGGGCTGCGACTGGGCGTAGATGTTGGTCGCCCCGCCGCGCCAGGATTCCTCGGCCCAGGCCATGAAGTCGGTGTGATCCGGCCGATAGGAGTACTGCGGCGCATACGTCAGCGAGACGCCCCGGGCGAAGAGTCCCAGGATGATGCTGGTCACCACGATCAGCAGGCCGGGTGACAGCGGTGGCCGCGCGGGGGTGGTTTCGGCGTTCGAGGACATGCCGGGTTTTATATCTGAAAGGGAGCGCGGGAGCGAGGGAACGGGTCGTGCGGGCGCCTGCCGGCCCGCGATCGTGATCGCCCGTCGGCACTGCAAAGACCGCCGATGTTTGTAGTTGCGGGCCCCCGCGGGGCTCGTACACTTGCGCAGGAGGTCCGCAGGTGAGCAATGCCATGTCGAACGTGTGTCCGCGATGCCGTCACGAGAGTCCCCCGGCCGCCCGCTACTGCGCGTCGTGCGGGCTGGCCCTGGATCTGACCGAGCAGGGCGCCGGCGGGGCGGGGCGGGTGCGTCATCCGCAACCGGCCGCGGTACCGCCGGGGGCGATTCCGGTCGAGGATGCGACGCAGTTGTACTTCACCTACGAGTCGGCCCTGGGCGGGCATGACCTGAGCGGGACCGAGGGGTTGCGGATCCGGGTCGCGAACGTCGGCTACCCGCTGCAGGAACTGCAGTTCGAGGTGCGCGGGATCGGCCGGGACGGCGCGCCGGTTCTGCGGCGGGTGTACGAGGTGCCGCACCTGGGGCATGCCGACTGGGCCGAGATCGAGACGCCGTCGTACGACATCGCCGGTCCGCTGCGAATCCTGCACGTGAAACTGATCGGGGCGCAGTTCGCGCCGGCCGACGAAACAACCTGAGAGGAGGCTGGTCCGATGGAATACATGTGGCTGCTGGTACCGGTTGGGCTGTTTGCGCTGTACATCTTCTTTGCCGGGTGGTTCACGGTGGAGCAACAGACGCGGGCCGTGGTTGAACGGTTCGGCAAGTTCCACAAGATCTGCGGGCCGGGCCTGAACTTCAAGGTCCCGATGGTCGACAAGATCGCCGGCCGGATCACGCACCGCGTGCGTGAGCTCGAGATTCACGTCGAGTCCAAGACGCGCGACGACGTCTTCGTCGACATCCTGATCGCGGTGCAGTTCTTCGTGAAGGAAGACGCCAACACGGTTCAGCAGGCGTTCTACAAGCTGATGAACCCCGAGCAGCAGATCAGCTCGTACGTCTTCGACACGGTCCGCGCGCTGGTGCCCGAGATGGGCGTCGACCATGTCTTCTCCGAGAAGGAAAAGATCGCGACGGCGGTCAAGGAACGGGTCGCCGACATCATGGAGGAGTTCGGCTACACGATCCTGCAGGCCCTGGTCAACGACATTCAGCCGGACAGCGAAGTCAAGAAGGCGATGAACAAGGTCAACGCCAGCGCCCGCATGAAGGAAGCCGCCCGCAACGAGGCCGAGGCCGAGAAGATCCGCGTGATCGCCGAAGCCGAAGCCGAGGCCCGCGCCAAGGAACTGCAGGGCAGCGGCATCGCCCGGCAGCGCCTCGCGATCGCCCGCGGGTTGAAGGAGTCGGTCGAGGCCTGCTCCGAGGCCGGCATTTCGCCCGAGGAAGCGACCCGCATGGTCCTGCTGACGCAGCACTACGACACCGTCACCGCGGTCGGTGGCCGCAGCAAGGCGACCGTCATGATGCTGCCCTACACCCCGGACGGCATGGCCGGCGTCAGCGACCAGATCATGCAGGCCCTGCTGACCTCGCACTCGGCCGTCCAGCCCAGTGAACCCGACCGCGACGACCCCGACTATCGCAGGGAAGACCACCGCCCGCCGCCGCCGACGGCCTAGCCGGGTGAAAGGGATCTTGTGGCACCGGCGTCTCGCCGGGGGACTTGTCGCACCGGCGTCTCGCCGGTGGTTTTCCCGGCTGACAGAATCACAGGCGGGACGCCTGTGCCACAAGAATCACAGGCGGGACGCCTGTGCCACAGAATCACAGCCGGGACGCCTGTGCCACAAGGATCACAGGCGGGACGCCTGTGCCACAGAGCCCCGGAGACCGCGTCGATGACGCACCCTGCACCGGTGCCGGGGCGGTGGACTTGTGGCACCGGCGTCTCGCCGGTGGTTTTCCCGGCTGACAGGCTCACAGGCGGGACGCCTGTGCCACAGAGTCAGAAGACACTGCTCAAGAGCTCAAGAGCAGTGGCACCGGAGCACGAACGCTGCATCGATCCGTTGGCCGAGGGACTGCGACGGTCACTGAGCAATCCCCTTTCCCCCTCAATCTTCTTGCCCCACCTCGCTCCCTCGCTCCACCTCGCTCCCTCGCTCCTCGCTCCCTCGCTCCCTTGCTCCCTCGCTCCCTCCAGACTAGGACACCTAGGAACGGCGTATACTCGCCCGGTGCGGCCGACGCGGGTCGTGCCGGAAGGAGCAGCGGATGCAGCGTCGTCATACCGAATTCTTCGGACCCGATCTGATTCGGGCACCCGTCCTGTCGGGCAGTCCCGAGGTTGCGGCCGTGCAGATCGCGGCCGCCGTGGCGCAGTTGCGGGCGCCGCTGACGCGTGACCTGGCGGCCCTCGAGCAGCACACCGACCTGATCCGCAACCTGGCCGACCGCCTGTTCCCCGACTACGCCAGCGGCCTGGCTCTGGCGGTCGAAGACGAGAGTGCGAACGTCGTGACGACTTCGATTTGCGTCCAGACGCCGCACGCGACGGTCCTGCGCTGCTGGCTGGCGGACGCGGGGGCGGAGGCGCCGACGACGACGCCACCCAACGCGGTCGAGTTCCTCAGCGGCACGATCCTCGAAGAGATCACGCCGCGAACGAGCTATGTCATCCTGACACCCGCCAGCGGAATCATCACCGTCCGCGTCACCAAACCCGGAACGGCCGATTACCGCTGGGGCGCCACCATCCTCGGCCGGGCTCGGTTCTCACCCACGCTTCAGTTCCGGCGGGGCACCTAGTGGTGGTGAAACGTGCAGGACTCCGCGCGCGTTGACTTGTGGCACCGGCGTCTCGCCGGTGGTTCTCACGCTGACAACATCACAGGCGGGACGCCTGTGCCACAAGGATCACAGGCGGGACGCCTGTGCCACAAGAATCACAGGCGGGACGCCTGTGCCACAGAGAATCACAGGCGGGACGCCTGTACCACAAAGCCCCGGGAGGCCACGTCTCTGATCCCTCGTCTCTTCTTCTCTTCTTCTCTTTGTTTTTCTCTCTTTGTTTTTTTTTCTCTCTCTCTCGTGCTCTTCCTGGCTCCCTCGCTCCCTCGCTCCCTGGCTCCCTTCACTTGACATACTGATCGAACCAGTTCAGTTGTCGCGTGTAGAGGTCGATCCGGTGGGCGCGTTCGCTGATGCCGTGTCCGCTGCGCGGGTAGAGCACCATCTGCGTCGGCACTTCGCGGATCTTCAGCGCGGTGTAGAGTTCCAGCGCCTGGCCGGGGTGGACGCGGTCGTCGCCGGCACCGTGCAGGATCAGCGTCGGCGTCTGCGCGACGGCGATCCGCGACAGCGGCGAACGCTCCCAGTACAACTCGAGGTTGTCGTACGCGTACCGGTTCCAGTGCACCAGCGACATCTCGTGCGGAATGTCCGTCGTTCCCGCGAAACTCAGCCAGTTCGAAATGCCCGCGCCCATGATCGCGGCCTTGAACACCTCGCTGTGGTGCGTCGCCGCCAGGGCCGACAGGTAGCCGCCGTACGACCAGCCGCCGATCCCGACCCGCTGCGGATCGGTGATGCCGTCATCGACCAGCTTGCGAAGACCCGCCAGGATGTCGGCGAACTCCTCGCCGCCAAGATCGTCGTGATCCCCCTGGCTGAACGCCACGCCGCGACCGCCCGATCCGCGGTAGTTCGGCTGCAGCACGACGTAGCCGCGGGCCGCCAGCATCTGCGGCAGACTCTGCCAGCCGTTCTGGCTGACGCCCTCGGGACCGCCATGCGGATGAATGATCGTCGGGTAACGCTGCCCGGCCGCATAGTCACGCGGATACGTCAGCACGCCCGCGATCTGCAACTCGCCCGACTGCCAGTTGATCGTCTCCTGCCGCGCCAGCCGGACCGCTTCCAGTTGCGGGTTGCTGTCCGTCCAGCGCGTCGCCTCCGCGTCCCAGGCATCCGCGACGAAGACCTCGGCCGGGTGCTCCGGCCTGCTCGCGATCGACGCCACCAGCCCCGTCCCGCGCTGCAGCGCGATCTGCCGGGTGACCTGCCGGAGCGGTTGGCCGTGCGTGGTCTGCTGGCTGGTCGGCGCCGAGATCAGCCGGGTCCCGGTGCCGCCGTCGACCAGGACCAGCAGATTGCTGTCGCTGGTCCATTCGACCTGCTGCACCGACACCTCGCCCAGGCCCAGCCGACGGGCCGCGCCGGTCGGAAGGTCGACCAGGAACACCGTCTGCGGCAGCGGATCGTTCAGCGCGGTGGCGCCCGCGAACGCCAGTCGCTTCCCGTCCGGTGAAACCGCCAGGTCGCCGAGCTTGCCGGCCGTCTCGCAGATCGGGCGCAGGCTGCCGCCCTCCGCGGACAGCAGGTACAGGCGGCTGAACATCATCTGGTCATCGACCCGCGGCGTCCGCGCGGCCGCCACCACCAGCCCGCTGCCGTCCGGCAGCCAGACAAAGTTCCCGGCCGAGCGGTCCTCCTCGAACAGCACCCGTTCCGTGCCGGTCGCGATGTCGAGCAGCCAGACGCGGGTGTACTTGTGATCCTGGTCGACGACGGTCCAGTCCCGGCCGGCTTCCTCGGCTTCGGTCTCTTCTTCGCTGGGGGGATCGGCGGCGGTGAAGGCGATCCTGGTGCCGTCGGGGCTCCAGGCGTAGGCCTGTACCGCGGTCTCGTGCGTGGTCAGCGGGCGGGCCTCGCCGCCGCGCGGGTCGATCACGAAGACCTGCGTCTTCTCGTGATGCTCGTCGCGTTGCGCGCGGAACGCCAGCAGGCGCCCGTCCGGCGAGAACCGCGGGTTGCTCGCGTTGCCCTTCTGACGCGTCAACGGGCGGGCGTCGTCGGGGCCGGCGGCCAGCCAGACCTGGCTGTAGTCGCCGCCCGGTTCGTCATCGGCCGCGCGGGGGATCGACCGCACGAACGCGACCTGTCGCGCGGTCGGGTGCAGATCGATGTCGCTGTTCTGCTGAAGCGTGACGACGACTTCGGGGGTCAGGGCCGCGTCCTCGGCCGTAGCGCGGGTGGCGGCAACTCCCACCAGGGTGAGAAGCAGAGCGGCGTGCAGGCGCATGGGATTCTCCATTCAGAAAGGCCTCGTGGCCGGTTAGGATACAGTTGTCCCGCAGGGGGCACACGCACTTCGCCAGGAGACCGACATGGCTGACGCCGACGCCTGCCAGCGCGAGGTCCTGGGTCTGCACCAGTTCTTCGAGGACTGGTTCGCCGGCCGGATCGACGCCGGGCCCGACAGTTTCGCACGTTGTACGAATGTCCTGGCCCCCGAGTTCACGCTGATCAATCCCGACGGCGAGCGGACGGACCGCCCGGACCTGCTGGAGCGCCTGCAGGCCGCGCATGGGCACGCGGGGCACACCTACTTTCACATTCGCATCGCCGATGTCGAGAGTCGCCGCCTGGCGGACGGACTCTGGCTGGTGACCTACCAGGAGTGGCAGGAAACCGACGGCTTCATCACCGCCCGCTGGAGTTCCGCGATCCTGCGCGAAGCAACCGGGCCCGACAACGGACTGACCTGGGTGCATGTCCAGGAGACGTGGATCGCGGCCGAAGATGAGCCCGAGCACGAACCGGCCGCGACGGCGCAATAGCAGGACCCGTCCGCAGGTGCGAACGGGCCCGTGCTTCGGAAGGCAATTCCGGTCTTCAGGAGTCTGTGGCTGCGCCGAGCCTAGCGGCGGCGGACCAGCAGCAGGCCGAGCGTCAGCAGGGCGAGGCTGGCCGGTTCGGGAACCACCAGGACGAAGTCAAAGGTCGCGTCACCGCTCGAGTTGACGCCGTTGGTCAGGACGGTCGCGTCGGCGGTCAGGGTGTAGGTCCCCGGCCCGAGCAGTCCGTTGGAGATGATCGGCACGAGCCCGTTGTTGGTGGTCGTGTTGACGATGTCTCCGCCGGGACCGGTCAGGGTGACATTGGCCGAGATCGTCTGGACGAAGCCGGAGACGGTCGCGTCAACGCTGCCGGTCAGGGCGTAGGGGGTGCTGGCCAGGATGTCGAAGGTGACTTCGAAGGTGTTGGTCGCGGCGGCGGCGACGCCGAAGATGTGCGACTGATCGGCGGTGGCGTCGGCGGTCCCGAGTCCGAAGATCGTCTCGTCCTGGATGTCCGATGACTGGGTGGCGTTCGAACTGTTGGTCGGGTCGACGCCGACGGCGCCGAGCGACGCGTCGGCACTGAGGTTCTTGGTGTAGGGGTCGTAGTGGAAGACTACGTCGCTGTCGTTGTCAAAGCTGGGGTTTTCGCTTCCGCCGATGATGGCATCGACTTCGAGAAAGCGTTCGGCACTGGTGGGGTTGATGGTGCCCGCCACGGCCAGACTGCCGCCGGCTACCAGCAGAGCAACAACACCACCGGCCCGGATTGATCCGCGCATCGTTTCCTCCTCCGTGAGACAAACCAGAGATGAGACGGTTTGCTTGCTACGATTGCCGGGGCTGTACGGACCCCGACGACACGTCCGAAATCCTACCCGCCCGCGCCAGGTGTGAAAACCCGTTTTTATGTCCTATAAAAACGCAGCATACGCTCGCGCAACGGCGTCGTGGCCCGACAGGCGGGCTGAAGAGCCGATAAGAAACTTCGCCGAAATCGGGCGCGGGCTGCCGGTCGCCGCGCAGCGCTACGACTTCGGATCGGCCGAGGCGGCCGGGCGGGGGGGAGAGTCGGTGCTTGCCGGGCGGGGGCGGAAAACAAAAACAGGCCGACCTGCCCGCGCGGGCAAGCCGGCCTGCTGTACAGGAGGAGGTCTATCGGCCGCGACTAAGCGCGACGGGCGAAAAGGACTCCGCCCAGCGCGAGGAGGAACGCGGCGGCAGGCTCAGGAACGATGGAGATCCCGTCCAGGCGAAAGTCGGTCCCTTTGTCCGGCTCGAACATGATCGTGATGCTCTCGACATCCGCACCGCTGAACGCGATCGGAATCGAAATGTCCTGCGCACCGGTCATGCTGACCATGTCGCTGCCGTCGGCCGTGCTCATGTCCGAGAACAGCACACCGACGCTGACCTGCATCGCGTCGTTGGCGCCGTCGTAGTCGTCCAGGCTGATCACGACCATGTCCTGGCCGTCCAGGCTCTGCCCCAGACCGGTTCCGGTCAGGCCGTCGTAGGTCAGCGTCAGCTTGCCTTCGGCCCCGGCGAACGACGAGTAGTTCAGCAGGCCCGGGCCGGCGAAGATGCCGACTTCGGCCTCGTCGATGTCGACGATGTCGGCGCTCTCGAATTCGCCGATGGTGTTGCGGCGGGTCAGCAGGTCGCCGACGCCGATTCCGTCGAACTCGGTCGCGTTGAACATCGAGTCAATCGAGTTCAGCTCGATCGGCCAGAGGTTGTCTTCGACCAGCGAAAAATCGTCGAGGTTGATCTGAGCCGACGCGCCTCCGGCCACCAGGCCGGCTACGGTCAGCGCGCACATCCGGCGCACAGTCTTCCGATTCACCACGTTTCCCCTTCATGAGATTGCTTCCGCCCTGACCACCCGAACCCCGGATCACCCCTCCCGCGCTGCGGAAGCGGATCTTTCCCGGCACGCCATTCGGATGCAGGTCTTTCTCTTCTCTCGCACTAGTTCCTAGGAACCGCGGAAACGCGAAGTCAAACGCGAGCGACCGAAAAACAGTCCCTTCTACCCCGTAAAGGGCGGATTTTGCGCTTCGGACCTTTCACCCGCCGGCCCGGTCACAACTACAATCGAACGCCGCCGGAGGAGATGCATGGCAACCGCGATCCGACTGACCCGCGAGGTCCGCTTCTCCGTCGATCGCGACTGGGCCGGGCAGATCGACTTCGACCGTCCGATTCACAACTCCTGGGGCGGCTGGCCGAGCGCCGTCGGCCTGGTCCCGTACCTGTGCCTGCGGGCCAGCGTCACCGGAAGCCCCGACCCCGTCACCGGCTACCTGTGCAACATCAAGCGGATCGACGAGCTGCTTCGCAGTACCGCGATTCCCCTGGCCGCCCGGAAACTCGACCAACGCGGCTGGAAACTGTCGGCTGAGCAGTTGCTGCAGATTCTCTGGCCGGCCGTCGCGGCCGAGACGCCGTCCCCGGCCACGCTGGCGGAACTGACGCTGCTGAGCACGCCCTACCTGCGCTACGCGATCAAGCGGGAGCAAACCGAGATGGTGACCCTGACGCAGCAGTTCGAATTCTCGGCCGCCCACCGGCTGCACTGTCCCGCCTTGTCGGATGACGAGAACCGGCAGACCTTCGGCAAGTGCAACAACCCGCACGGGCACGGACACAACTACGTGGTCGAGGTCTCGGTGACGCGCGACCCCGAGGCGGCCGGCGGGGCCCCGGGCTGCGTGCTGCCGCTGCCGGAGTTCGAGCGGATCGTCGACACGCACGTGATCGAGGTCCTGGACCACAAGCACCTGAACGAGCAGGTCCCGCAGTTCGCCGCATTGAACCCGAGCGTCGAGAACATCGCCCGGGTGATCTTCGACCTGCTCAAAGACCACGTCGCCCCGGCCACGCTGTCCAATGTGAAGGTCTTCGAAACGCCCAAGACATGGGCGGAGTACGGCCGGGCGGAGTACGGCCCGGCCGAGTAATCAGGTCAGCCACTGGGTTCACTCGCTCTGGGCGCGTTGCAGCGCGAGGATGTCCGCCAGGTCGCAGTCGCTGTCCAGGTCGCGGTCGAACTCCGCCCGGCAGGCCGCGGGCGTGACCGGTGGCGTCGGAAGCGGGGCGTTGTCGGGGCCGGCCAGGCAGTCGGCCAGGGCGGCCAGGTCGTCGGCGTCGAAGTCGCCGTCGCGGTCGAAGTCGCCCGGGAACGTCGGGACCGGCTGGCCGAGCGACCAGAGGATCGCCTGCTCGAGCAGTCGCCGCGTGGCCGGTGTCGCGGTCAGCCACGAGGCATCCTCGAGATACAGGAACGTCCGCCGGGCCGGGGCGATGTGGCCGCCAAGCAGGGTCGCCCCGCTGTCGGCGGCGAGGATGGCGTAGTCGCCGGGGGCGCCGCTGCGGGTGGCCAGCACGGTGACGCCGGCGCCGAGGCTGCCCTGCGCGAGGCTGATCGTCGCGGGTGCGGAGAAGGCGGTCGTCGTGCCGGCCGGCAGGTTGTAGGTCACCGGGTGCTGGCTGGTCAGGATGTCGATCTCGGTCGCGCCGGCGAACGTGGCGCCGCCGCTGGCGAGCGGTTCCCGGGCCGACGCGTTCAGAGCCTGCTCCCAGTACACCAGCGGTACGTGTGCGTCGCGGAATTCACCGCCGACGTTGCCGGACGTGATTGTCGAGGAGAGCAGGACCAGGTCGTGGTCGGCGGCCAGTTGCGTGGCGGTCGGGCGATTGGCGGGCTCGTCGTCGAAGACGCTGACGTCGTAGCCGAGCCCGAACAGGTGATCGACCAGGGCCTGGTCGGCGACGCCGGGCGGGTTGGCGCCGGCGACGAAGGCGACCGAGGTCAGTTCACCGACCCGCACGAAACCGGTCTTCTGCGCGATGCGGACGCCGCCGGAGCCGGTCACCCGCAACTGCACATCGTAGATGCCGTCGGCGGTGTACTGGTGGACCGGGTTGGCCAGCGCACTGGTGCCGCCGTCGCCGAAATCCCACGACCAGGCCGTGGCGCCCGGGACATTCGACAGATCCTGGAAGCTGACCGTCAGCGGCGCGGCACCGCTGGTGACATCGGCGGTGAAGTCGGCCGTCCCGACCCAGCGGACGCGCAGTACGTTCGCGCCGCGATCGATCGGCGAGGTGTAGTCCGCGTCCTTGTAGAGATCGCTGAAGTACAGCCCGTCGGGCCCGGCCGCCAGTCCGACCGCGGTGGCCTTTCCGGTGCCACCGTAGACCAGCAGGTTGGTCGGGCCCGAGACCAGGGCGCCGCTCGGGTCGATCACGAATTCGGTGATGCGCTTGCCGTTCGAGACCGGCCCGGTCGCCCAGGTCGGTCCCGATTCGGTCACGAAGGCGTGCTCCAATTTCTCGGCCGGGAAGCCGCTGCCGGCGAACGTGGCGGTCTCGATGAAGGCCAGGTTGACCGGCGCGACGGCCGGATTCCAGACATGCAGTGCCAGGTTGGTCATGCTCTGGTTGCTGCCGTCCCACAGGTAGTTCACGCCGGCGTCGACCCGCGCGAACCGGTCCTGGCTGGGGCCGTTCTCCACCTCGTAGTGCGCGGCATCGCTGGCCCGCCAGGCGCCGCCGAACGGATTGCGCAGACCGTACGCGTAGACGTAGTCGCGGGCCGTGATGCCGTTGCCCGCGTTGTAGAACGGGTTGTCGGCCGGGGCCGAGCCGTCGCGGTTCAGCCGCAGCACCTTGCCCCGGAACGAGTCCAGGTTCTGGGCGGTCGAAGCGTCGAACCCGTCGCCCATGTGCACGTAGAGCCTGCCGTCCGGCCCGAAGCTGATGTTCGAGATCTGGTGCGACTGCCCCTGCGATTCGCCGACCATGTCGAGGATCGTGGTCTGCGTGGCCGCCGTGCGTCCGCCGTCCAGGCTGCTGAAGCGATCCACCTTCGGATAGTGCGGGCCGCCCGCGTCGTACAGCAGCGTGGCGAACACGTCGCCGGTGTTCGGGTCCACGGCGATGCCGGCCAGGCCCTGCTCGCCGGATCCGGGGAACGCCCCGGTCGGGTTGAAGTTCAGCAGCCCGCTGGCGTAGTCGCTGACCGTTCCGTCGCGGGAGATCACCTTGATCGTTCCGTACAACTCGGTGACGTAGAAGAACGGATCGTCCGCCGCCGGGCCGGGACTCGGCACGAACGCGATGTTGACCGGCAACTGGAAACCCGTGGCGACGACCTCGACCTTGTAGCCGGGCTGGCTGACGATCCACGGCACCGGTGCCCCGCGGGCCAGTTCGGCGAAGCTCGGCGCGGTCTGGTTCGGATCGCCGGCGTAGGTACTGCCGTCGGCCGAGACCCAGAAGAGAGCCTGCTCGCCCGGACCGAGGTTGACGGCCGGCAGGTAGAGCGTCACGTTCTCGCCCTCGTCGTTGACGAACGACAGGTCCGAGTCCGGCAGGGCCAGTCCGGCCGGTGCCCCGCCGCCGGAGAACATGACGCGGGTCGGCGCGTGTTCGGCCAGCGGGGCCGGGTTGGTCACCTGGTTGGCGAGACCGTCCAGGCCCGCCAGTTCCAGCAGCAGTTCGCCGTCGAGCGACTCGACCCGCAGGTGCGGGGCGTTGGGTTCCGACGGCAGAACGATGGCGGCGTCGGCGCCGTCGACCCAGGTCGGGGCCGGCGTGTCGAGGATGTCGTCGAGTTCCAGCGGAAAGACGGACGTGGCGGCCCCGGTCGTGAAGAGCCGTTCGGACCAGGCGCTCCATTCGGTGGGCGGGTCGCCGCTGCTGTCGCGATGCCGGGTGCGCAGGCGGTAGTCGGTGTCGTGGAACAGTTCGAGCCGCCCGGTGTGCGAGTTCTCGAACGCGCCGTCGCCGAGGTGGGTGTGCACGCGTTCGACGCCGCCGATGCAGGCGGTGAACCAGACGCGTTCGGGGGGGCTGACCGTCCAGATTTCCCAGTCCGAGCACAGGTGGGTGTCGCCCGGGTCGGCGTCGGAGAACGGGGCGCATTCCATGTGCACGTCGGACGGGTTGACGATCTGGCCGTCGAGTTCCGGTTCGTTGATCAGCGGCGCGTCGGGGGGCGTGTTCGCCAGCAGCAGCGCGGGCCCGCCGAGCAGCAGGACCAGTGTGACAATCGACCGGTGCGGCATGATTCTTCTCGCAGTTCGAGCCCGGCGGGCATTTGGTATTGCTTTGATTCCGCGGCCCAGGCGGCCGCCGGGCGGAAAGCTCCCCTGAAAGTCCCACTATAGCGAAGCGTGACCGGGTCGCGTCGGGAAAATCAGTCGGCGACAGACGCAGGCGAACGTGCGACGCCAACCGGACAGGTTGATGCACTGGAGTCGAGGTGACTTCGGCCGGTGGTGCCTTCACCTCGCGCGAGAAGACACTGCTGCCTGCCTGCCCACCTGCTTACGCATGCGTCGACGGTGTCGCCGCAGGCCTTGCTTACTTGCTTACTTGCTGACTTGCTTACTGTGCCTCAGGCTTCAGCCTGAAGCACCAGCCGCACGGTTGTGCCTTCGCCCGGCTGACTCTCGAGCCACAACCGGCCGCCGTGCGCGTCGATGATTCGCCCGGCGCGGGCCAGGCCCAGGCCGCGGCCGCGGCCGGCGGGGCGGTGCGAGAAGAACGGGTCGAAGGCCCGCTGCTTGACGGCCGGGGACATGCCGCTGCCGTTGTCGCGGATCGCGATCTCGACCGGGCGGTCGGGCTCGGCCGCGGCCGGGGGTTCGGCCCAGCGCCACGAGACCTCGATGATTCCGTCGTTGCCGGTGATCGCCAGCGTCGCGTTGCGGAGCAGTTCGCGCAGCACGATCGCCATCTGCCCGCGGTCGACCAGCACGTTCGGTTCGCCGGGCTGCCGGGTGGGCATCACCAGGCGCGAGGTCGGCATGCCGCTCTCGCGCAGCCAGCCCTCGCGGGCCTCGTCAAACAGCACGCTCAGCGGAACCGGGTCGCGCTTCGGCGTCGGCGGACGGGCGAAGTCCATCAGTTCGTTGACGACCTGGCTGCACTCGTGCGCCTTGGCGTGAATCACCTCCAGCGAACGCCGCAGCGATTCATCCTCGGTCGATTCCAGCAGCATCTGGGCCCGGCCCGAGATCACCGCCAGCGGACTGTTCAACTCGTGCCCGGCTCCGGTCGCCATCTCGGCGATCATCGACAGCGTCCGCGTCCGCAGCAGTTCCGACTGCACGCTCTGCAACCGGCGGTTGCTCTCGGCCAGGTCGTCCGACAGGCGCTGCGCGGCCGCGTGCGCGTGCGTCCGCTGAATCGCCAGCCCGAAGCTGCGGACCAGGCTCTGCAACTGGTCGGCGGCCGCGGTCAGTTCGTAGCAGGCCTCCTCGCTGGCCGCGAAGACGACGCCGCCCAGCAGTCCGCCGTCCTGCACGATCGGCAGCAGCCAGCGGGTCGCGTCGGGCAGATGCTCGAGCGGCGTGGCGACCCCGGCGCGGATCTCGGGCGGCAGTTGCCAGAGGATTTCGTTGCCGCGGGCCGGCGCGGCGAACCAGCGTTGCAGGTCCGGGTCCATCCGCTCGGTCGCGGCCCCGTCCGCCGGTGTCTCGGCGGTGGCGTGCCAGGCGACCTCGAGGGCGGGCGCGCGTTCGTAGGCCGCGAAGGCGACCGCGACCGGGCAGTCGAGCGCCACGCGCCCCGCGCGGGCCAGCGCGACGACCACGTCGGCCAGGTCGGCCCGCGGCGTCAGCAGACGGTCCAGTTCGGTCAGGGCCGCGAAGCAGCGGGCGCTGACCGCCAGGCGGCGATTGCTGCTGACCAGTTGCGTGTTGAGCTGACTCAACTCGCCGTTGGCCCGCGTCAGGCTCTTCAGGTACAGCGCCTCCGGCGTCTCGCGATCCAGACCCAGCAGGCTGGCCTGCTCGGCCACGTCGGCCACCAGCGCCGCGGCCGTGGACGCCAGGGCGTTCTCCGAGACGCCGAGGTTCTCGGCGATCAGGGACGAGCCGCGATCGATCTGCAGGTTGCCCGAGAACCCGATCCGCTGCTCGCGGACGAGCGTGTCGGCCAACTGGACCAGGCCGACCAGTTTCGGCTGGCTGACCTGGGACGGCAGGGCGTCGATCGCGGCGTGGTGCAGCCAGATGACATCGCGAAGCGTATCCGGCAGGTTCCAGGCCTGCGCCAGGTGCCGCCCGGCCGTCGCGTGGTCGATGCCGAGCACGGCCCGTTCGTGGTCGGAGATGTCGCCGCGCGAGCGGACCGACTGCTCGACCGCCCGCTCGTAGCCCTTCGGGAAGACCGCGTCGAGGGCGACCTTGCCGAGGTCGTGCAGCAGGCCGGCCAGGAAGGCCTCCTCGCGGTCGATCCGCAGTTCGGGGGCCGACTCGGCCAGGCGTCGGGCGGCACAGGCGACGGCCAGGGCGTGCTTCCAGAACTCGGTCCGCTGGAAGCTGCGCTGCGGTCCGGGGCCGGCGGGCTCGTGGAAGCACTCGAAGATCTTGACGGCCAGGACGATGTTGCGGACGAGGGTGAAGCCCAGCAGCACGACGGCCTGGTCGAGGCTGGTGATCTTGCCGCGGGTGCCGCTGGCGGCGGCGTTGGCGATGGACAGCAGTCGGGCGGCAAGTGACTGATCGCCGCGGAGCAGTCGGGCCAGGTCGGCGGCGCCGCTGTCGGGGTTGCTGGTGGCCCGGAGCAGTTGCACGGCAACCGGCGCGAGCGTCGGGAGGCTGTCGAGATGCGACAGCACGACGTCGGTCTGCGGCGGTGCGGCATGTCCGGGCAGGGTGGCCATGGTCTTCAATGGAGGGAGCGAGGGAGTGAGGGAGCGGGGGAGCGAGAGCAGACCCGGAACCCGGACGGGCTGCGCAGCCTGTGCCCCTGCTCCGTTGCTCTCATGCTCCCTGGCTCCGTTCCGATGGTCCTGTGCGGCGGGTTCACAAGGCTCTGCACCTTGCTCCCTTGCTCCCTGGCTCCCTTGTCAGGTTGTCAGTTCGGTGATCCGGTTGACGAGGTGTTCGATGTTGAACGGCTTCTGGAGGAAGTCATCGGCACCGCAGTCGACCAGGCTCTGGACATCGTCGCGATTGACCACGCCGGAGACGATGATCACGCGGATATCGCGCAGGGAGGGTTCGCTGCGGATCCGCTGAAGCACGGCGTTGCCGTTGACGTCGGGGAGCATGAAGTCCAGGACCATGACGTCGGGGCGGAAGCGCTCGGCCTTCAGGCCGGCGTCGAAACCGGTTGCGGCGGTCTGGACATCGAAGCGTCCGTCACGTTCGAGCAGTTCGACCAGCATTTCGACGATGGCGGGGTCGTCATCGACGACGAGGACGCGTCGCCGCCCGACGTCAAGCTGGTCGAGCGGGATGTTGTTGTCCTTCATGAACTGGATCAGGCTGTCGCGGGGGATCCGGCGGAACTTGGAATTGGGGACCCGGAAACCCCGCAGCCGGCCGCTGTCGAAGCACCGTATCACCGTTTGCTGACTGATGTTACAGATTTTGGCGACTTCGCCGGTGGTGAACACGCTCTTGTCGAGCGAAAGATCATCCTGGGTGTTGGTCTTGGCCATCCGTGTGCTCGCGTGCGTTGCCCGTAAACGGGGGTAGAGCTTATCTATCTTCCCCATCTTAATGGTAATATACCCCATATATCCGTGAATGGGAAATCTACCCTGAGCTTTGGCGGGAGAAAATGCCGGAACTGCGCCCGGAAGTCCTCTGTCCGTGAGCGTTTACGGCCGGCCGGACCGAGGCCGGATTTCAGCGTTCGAGGCGTGCTTTGTCCGAACCTCAAACCCCCACCGCCCGCCGGGAAGGCACCGCTCGAATCGCCCTCCCCCTTAGCTCCCTGGCTCCCTCGCTCCCTGACTCCCTTGCTCCCTGCGCAGCGCAACCACCAGCATCGTCACATCCGTCGGGCGGATGCCGCTGACGCGGGCGGCCTGGCCGACGCTGAGCGGGCGGACCGTGTTCCAGCGTTCGAGGGCCTCGCGCCGCAGGTGGCTGATCTGCTCGTAGCGCCAGTCGCTCGGGATCCGCTGCTGCTCCAGCACGCGGAAGTCCTCGATCGCCTTCCGCTGCCGCTCGATGTAGCCGGCGTAACGCAGGTCCACCAGCGCGCTGCCCCACACGTCACGCTGTCGCCAGTAGGGGGCCAGTTCCGGGAACACCTCGACCAGGCGCGCCCCGTCCTCGTCCTGACGCTTGAGCCAGTCCGCCGCGGTGCGACCCTCCAGTCGCCGGGCCCGCAGCAGTCGCTCGAGTTCATCCAGCGCCGTCCGCCGCGCTTCGAAGCGCTGCCAGCGGTCGTCGTCGACCAGGCCGATCTCGCGGCCGAGGGGCGTCAGGCGCTGATCGGCGTTGTCGTAGCGCAGGTGCAGGCGGTGCTCGGCCCGCGAGGTGAACATCCGGTACGGTTCGATCAGCCCGCGTGTCACGAGGTCGTCGACCATCACGCCGACATACGCCTCGTCACGCCCGAGGATGACCGCTTCGCGCGAATCGACGTAGCGGGCCGCGTTGACGCCCGCCAGCAGACCCTGCCCGGCCGCCTCTTCGTAGCCCGACGTGCCGTTGATCTGACCGGCCAGGAAGAGCCCGGCGACCCGCTTGGTCATCAGGCTGGCGTGGATCTGTTCGGGCGGCACGTAGTCGTACTCGACCGCGTAGCCCATTTGCAGGATCTTCGCCCGCTCCAGTCCGGGGATGCCGGCGACGATCTCGCGCTGCACGTCCTCGGGCAGCGAGGTGCTGATGCCGTTGCAGTAGATCCGCTCGCTGTCGAGTCCCTCGGGTTCCAGGAAGACCTGGTGCTGCCGCTTGTCGGCGAAGCGGACGACCTTGTCCTCGATGCTCGGGCAGTAGCGCGGCCCGGTCGAGTCGATCTGGCCGGAGTACATCGGCGCCCGATGCAGGTTGGCCCGGATCCGTTCGTGGATCGCCTCGCTGGTGCCGGTGATCCAGCACGAGACCTGCGGCGTGGTGATCCGCGTGGTCAGGAACGAAAACGGGACCGGGTCGTCATCGCCCAACTGTTCTTCCAGGCGGCTGAAGTCGATCGTGTCGCGGGCCAGGCGCGGCGGCGTGCCGGTCTTCAGCCGCTCCAGTCGCAGGCCGAGGGCGGCCAGGCCGCGGCTCAGCCCGGTGGCGGCCTGCTCGCCGACCCGTCCGCCGGCCGTCCGCGCCTCGCCGGTGTGCATCAGGGCGCCGAGGAACGTGCCGGAGGTGACGATCACGGTGGCGCTGCCGATCTCCTCGCCGGTGTGCAGGCGGACGCCGCGGACACGCGGTCCGTCGCCGCCGTCGCGGACCAGGATCCCGTCGACGCCGGCTTCGAGGATCGTCAGGTTCGGGCAGGCCCGCAGGTGCCGCTGCACGGCGCGGGCGTACAGGTGCCGATCGGACTGGCACCGCGGCGCCCACATGGCGGGACCCTTGCGGCGGTTCAGCATGCGGAACTGGATCCCGGTCTCGTCGGCCACGCGGCCCATCAGTCCGCCGAGCGCGTCGATCTCGCGGACCATCTGCCCCTTGCCGATTCCGCCGATGGCCGGGTTGCACGACATCCGCCCGATCGCCTCGGCCGAGAATGTCAGCAGCGCGGTGCGGGCGCCGAGATGGCCGGCGGCCCAGGCGGCCTCGGCTCCGGCGTGTCCGCCACCGATTACCAGTACGTCGTAGTTCATCGTCGTCAGGGGTCGGTCTTCAGGGGGCCGTGCCCGGGGTCAGAGAATCATCGTGCCTGCCGCGGCCATTCGGGCAGGGTTGTCCGATCGCGCTGCGGTCGCGGACGACGCCGAAAAAAAACGCGACACGGCCGAAGCGGTTCGACCGTGTCACGAGATTGTAGCAGACCGTTGCGTCCGCAGGCCGGGCCTGTTCCGTCGGGTCGACCTACGGGGCGACTTCGGCGGGGGCGGCCTTGGCGGCGGCGGCCTTCTCGGCGGCCCGGGCCTTGGGGGTCAGCGAGCGGGCGCTGGTCTTTCCGGCGATGGTGACCGAGAGGCCCTGGCCTTCCATGTCCGGCATGCTCATTTCGAACTGGCCGCTGCTGGTCATTTTGCCCTGGACGATCAGGCCGGTCTCGGAGTCGTAGACGGCGGTGCCGTTCGCGCCGAGGCTCTTGAGTTCGGGCTTCATGCCGGCGGCGTTGGCCGGGGGCGTTTCGCCTTCCTGCATGGTGGTCTTCGAGCTGAAGCTGATGTGGGCCTGCTTGCCTTCGACCTTTTCGAGCTTGCAGTCGTAGGTCGTGACGACCTTGCCGAGGAACGGGTTCTCGTCCTTGACGGCCCGGGTCCAGGTCTCGCCGACCTCGACGGTCGTGCCGGGCAGCAGGTCGTAGCGCCAGTCGATCAGTTCGTTCTGCAGCGCGTCGGCGCTGATCGAGTCGCGGGCCTGCTCGTAGAACATGTCGCCCATGGCCGAGTCTTCGATCGCTTCCGACAGGTCGTCGAAGCCTTCCAGCTTGGTGACCTTGCCGTCCTTGTCCAGGTGCACGACGAGCGTCTTGCCGACGTACGGACTGGCGATCAGGCTCATGCTGTTGTCGTCCGAAGGCTCGTCGCCGGAGTCGGTATCGTGGCTCATGTCACCCATCATCGGGTGATTGAAGGTCATCTTGCGGCGCTCGATGGTCATCTTGATCTTGCCGCCGTCACCGTCGGCCTGGTATTCCTCGGCCACGCCGTAGAGCGACGTGCTGACCATCACGATCGGGTCCGGCCCGAGCATCTCGGCCTTCAGCGTCTGCGTGTTCTCTTCCGAGAGTTCCAGGTAGTGCGTCGTGCCGTTCTTGAAGACCGGCTTCAGTTCGATTCCGCCCGCGACGGCAACGCTGCCGCACGCCAGGCTCAGCCCGGCCCACACCAGCAGGCCGCGTGTGATTCGTCCGTTCATGTCGTAGACCTCCGTTCGGCTTGTCTGTCGGCAAGGCCCCATTACACGGGCCGCCGCATCGGGCGGCGATTATAAGCTGCCGCCATTCCCGTAAACATCGCCCGCCTATTTCCGCACGAAAACCGTCTGCCCGCTGCTGAACGTCAGCGACGGCTGGCAGACCGCCAGGATCGTCTCGGCCACCTCGCGCGGGGCCAGGCGCTGCTCGGCCGGGAAGTCCGGAAAGAGCCCGTCGAGCAGTTCCGTGTCGACCGCCCCCGGGGCGACCGCGAACACCCGGATGCCGGCCGGGCGGCCCTCGGCCGCGGCCGCCTGGGTGAACAGGTTGACCCACGCCTTGCAGGCTCCGTAGACGGCGAATCCGGGGAACGGATCGACCGAGGCCATGCTCGAGACGTTGACGATGACGCCGCCGCCGGTCTCGACCAGCAGCGGCCAGGCCGCCTGCGTGGCGTGAAACACGGCGCCGCAGTTCAACGCCAGCGTCGCCTCGAAGGAGTCGGTCGGCATGTCGGCGATCGGTGCCAGTGGCGCCGCCCCCGCATTGTTGACCAGCACGTCCAGGCGGCCGAACGCCCCGCGGGCGATGTCGACCAGTTCGGCCGCCGCCGCGGGGTCGGCGAGGTCGGTCGGCAGTGCTTCGACCCGGACGCCGCGCTCGCGGACCTGCTCGGCCGCCCGCTCGAGCGGCCCGGCCGTCCGGGCGGCCAGCACGAGGTCACAGCCTTCTTCCGCAAACCGAAACGCCGTAGCCAGGCCAATCCCACGGCTGGCGCCGGTAATGATGGCGACAGGCATTTGACGGGCTCCTTTTTCTGCTCAGGGAGCGAGTGTGCTGCGAAACGATGCAGCAATTCCCTTCTTCGAAACCTCATCACAGGCGGGACGCCTGTGCCACACGGTTTCGGGATCTCACCACAGGCGGGACGCCTGTGCCACAATGCTTCGAAACCTCATCACAGGCGGGACGCCTGTGCCACATGGTTTCGGGACCTCACCACAGGCGGGACGCCTGTGCCACAATGCTTCGAAACCTCATCACAGGCGGGACGCCTGTGCCACAATGCTTCGGGATTTCATCACAGGCGGGACGCCTGTGCCACAATGCTTGTGTTCCCTGTTCCCTGTTCCCTGTTCCCTGTTCCCTTTACCTCGTTCCTGCTTCCCTCTCACTTCCGCGCTCCCGCTTCGACCAGGGGATCGATCTGCAGGTATTGCGACAGGTAATGGGTGCCGACGTAGAACGGGATCGTGTCGAGCAGGGCGGCGGCGACCTTGAAGGCGTAGCCGGTCGCGATGAAGACCCACAACTGCTGCCAGATCGGGCCCGCGTCGACCGGCAGGGCGTGCGCGTAGAAGTGCGTGATCGTGATGACCGCGAAGGTGTCGACGAACTGGCTGACCAGGGTCGAGCCGTTGTTTCGCAGCCACAGGTGCCGGCCGCCGGTCAGTCGCTTCCAGAAGTGGAACACGTAGACGTCGACGAACTGGGCCGCGAGGTAGGCGATCATCGACGCGGTCACCGCTCCGAAGGCGAGGTTGCGAATGTGAAAGAAGGTCCAGCCGCCACCGTCGATGTAGGCGCCCTTGCTTTCGTTCCAGGTCGGCAGCGGCGGATAGCCGGTGGCTTCGAGCGGAACGAAACCCGGCAACTGGGCCGCCAGCCAGAGGATCGCGATGACCCACAGGTTCAGCAGCAGCCCGACGAAGACGACGAAGTTCGCCCGCCGCCGGCCGTAGAACTCCGAGATGAAGTCCGTGCACAGGAACGTCAGCGGATACGGCAGCACGCCGACGGCGACCGCGAAGGTGATCTCACCCGGCGTACCCCACGAGAGGCCCGCCCCGCTGGTCCAGGAAGCCAGCACCAGGAACCGCGAGATGCCGAGGATGTTCAGCATCGCCAGCGTGCCGAGGAACAGGCCCGCCAGGACCAGGAAGACCCGCTCGCGCCGCTCCTGCAGGTGGGAAACGGTCGGGTCGCTCAAGGAGTGTCCCCGGGCGGCTGCGCCCGATCGAGCACCCGCCAGGGCTTGGGGAACAGGACCCAGCGCCCGTCAAGCTGCACCAGTCCGTCATAGGCCATGCCGAGCGTCTTGTCGGGCTCGGTGAACTTGAAGCGGTGCCAGACGATGCCGGGCTGCAGGTGCGGGCGGACTTCGCGATACCCGCCCGGGAACTGGTCGGCGTCTCCGCTGCCGGCGATCAGTTCCTCGCTGGTCGCCTTCCAGACCCGCACGGTCGTCTGCCCCGGTTTGGGCGAGACGACGATCTGTCCGGCCTCCCAGGCCGGTCCGTAGACGGCCGCCGCCTGCGGCGCGAGTGTCGGCTTGAAGACGCGGGCGTAGTCACCGGCCTGCGGCTGCAGTTGCCGGCTGAGCGTCGCCAGGTCGGCGCCGTCGGCGACGAAGGCCTGCAGCAGGGTTTCGGCCTGCTTCACCGAATCGGGCGTCGACAGCCGCGCGACGATCTGGTCGGCCGGCAGCTTGCCGGAGGCGACTTCCAGCAGGGCGGGGCGGAACAGGTCGACGTTGCGGCGCAACTGCCGGAAGACCTGCTGCAGGACCATTTCCGGCAGGCCGCCGTCTTCGGGGCGCAGGATGACGACGTGCTGGCAGTAGGGGACGTTCTGTTCGTGGTTGATATAGAAGCCCGGGTAGCTCATCACGTGGTTGATGCGATTGGTCGCGCTCTCGACCGCGGCGAGGTGCTCGGGCGGCACGCGGAAGCCGAGGGTCTGGACGATCTGGCAGACGCCGTTGTCGGCTTTCCAGATGATCTCGGCCCAGGTCTGCTGCCCGTCGATCACCGTGGCGACCTTCAGCCGGTTGCGCGGATCATCGCGCTCGAAACGAACGTCCGCCCGCGTCAGGCTGTCGATCAACTGTTCGTAGGAGTTGATTCGACCGGCCGCGGGGGCGGGGGTCTCCTGGGCGCCGGCGGCGAGTGCGCAGGTCAGGGTCAGGAGCAGGGCGGCGGCGCGGCGGGCCGGCGCGGCGTTCCGGATCGAGCGGGTCGTCGGGTGTTTCATCAGGTTCTCAGGTTGGCGTACTGGTAAACGGCGACCGGTCCGAAGACGAGGATCGGCAGCCAGGCCACCAGGGCCGCGTAGGACGGATCGCGGACGACGTGGTGGGCGACGAACATGAACAGGAAGAAGCTGCCGGCCAGCAGCAGGCCCTTGCCGGCGGCGGTGATGACGTTGTGTTTTTCGCGTGTCAGGAAGAACGGGATCGGCAGGAACAGCAGGATCAACTGGATCATCGGCTGGGTCAGCCGGACGTGCAGGCTCATGTTGACGGTCGGCCAGTTCGGCAGGTTGCGGCTGGCGAGCAGTTGCTTGAGCTGGCTGATGCCGAGGTAGTCGGCCCAGCGGGAGTGCTGGCGCAGGGCGAGTTCCTCGGGCGAGAGGCTGATCGCCAGTTGCGACTGGGCCCGCTTGGTGATGGCGCCCGGAGCGGACTGGGCCTGGTCCTGGGCGAGCACGTACTGGAACCCGCGGGTCAGTTGCCAGCTCTTGCTGTCCTTGTCCCAGCGGGCCTCGTCGGCTTCGATCAGGTGCGTCGGCGTGCCTTTCTCGTCCGGCAGCACGAAGAAGACCCGCTCCATGCGGTCCTCTTCGGGGAGCAGTCGCAGGGCCATGACGATCACGTTGTTGTCATCGCGGGCAAAGACGCCGTCGGCCTTCTTGCCGAGCACGTCGTCGTGGTTGCGGGCGATGCGGTCCGCGATCGGCGGCATGATCCGCTCGCGATTGACGACCCACAGGAAGATCAACGCCACCGAGCAGACCACCACCGGGATCGCCAGGCGCTGCAGCGGCACGCCGGCGGCCACCAGGGCGGTCAGCTCGTTGTTGCGGAGCATGTTGCCGAAGGTGAAGGTGGCCGCGATCGTCATCATCGGACCGGAAAGCTGCGAGTAGTACAGCGGCACCTTGGCCCCGTAGAAGTCGACGATCCGTCCGAGCACCTCCAGCAGCGGCAGGTCGGTGTCGCGGGTGAACTCGTCCAGGTTCAGCAGCAGCCCGGTGAAGATGAAGAAACAGATCCCGATCGCCATCAGGATCAGGTATCCCGACAGGAACGTCCGCACGATGTATCGATCGACGATCGTCATTTAGCGGCGCACTCCCAGGCGCATGAAGATCACGTCCAGCACGGCCACCAGCGTCAGGCCGCCCCAGACAACCGTCGCCCCCACCAGCGTCGAATCGCTGCTCTCGATCTGCTGCTTGCCGATCAGGATCAGCATGGCCGCCACGCCGAACGGGATGCACGCCAGCCCGAAGGCCGCCAGGGCCCGCGAGCCGCGGAAGACCACGCCGAGGATCGCCCCCATCAGGATCGTCACCAGGTTGCTGAGCGCGAAACTCAGCCGCCCGTGGAACTCGCCCATCACCTTCCGCTTCAGGCGCTGCAGGCCGAACTGCAGTTTCTCACGCTGGGCGTCGAGCATCTCGTTGCCCAGCGGATGCGTGTCGTCGATCACGTTCGCCCGTGTCGGGGCCGGAATCCCGTCGACCAGTTCGGCCGGCAGCAGCAGTTCCGGCGTGGCATAGGCGTCCTTGGGAATCGGCTTGTTGTAGTCGGCCGCCCGCGGGTTGTACTCGGCCACGCTGGTCTCGCCCTCGCTCTCGAGTTCCACGGCGGCCGAGAGCAGGCCGTCCGGGTTCAGCCCGACGCGGATCTGTCCGCGCGGGGCCAGGATGCGGATCGGGCGCGTCTGGTCCGGAACGGTGCGTTCGAGTTCGACTTCGAAGATCCGCAGCGAGCGGTCGGCCGCCCGGACCTTCGGGGACCGGATCGTGTAGCGGTTGTTGTCGAGGTCGGTCAGCAGGATCGGCTGCCCGGCTTCGAGTCGCGTGCCCATCTCGGTGAAGATGTCGAAGACCCGCATGCCGACCTGCAGCGACTCGATGTCGTCGGCCAGTTCGGGGGCCTCCCAGGGCGCCTCGCGCCAGCGCAGCAGCGTGTTCAGCCCGACCATGTTCGGCTTGACCGGAAACGGGAACGGGGCCGGAATCGGGCCGATCTTCTGGGAACGGATCAGCGTGGCGGAACGACCGGCTTCGAAGTCGCGCGCGTTCCGCACGTAGAGGGTCAGCTTGACCTCGTCGTCGCGCGTGTCGAACTGGCACAGGCCGCCCTCGGCGACCGCCCAGCGCCGCAGGCGTTCGTCGGGGTCGATCCACAGGAAGCAGGGCGAGTCGACCCAGAAGTACCGCACGAAGTTGTTCGGCGGCGGGAAGCCCTTCTCGACCAGGGCCCCGTCGCGGACGTCCCGGACCGACTGGGCCGTCAGCACGTAACGGTTGCCGCTGCCGACGTGGTTGTAGTCGACGTAGCCGGCCTGTCGCAGCTTGTGGAACGCGATGTCCCGCAGGTTCCGCTTGGCGTAGAACTTGATCTCGCGCATCGCGCTCGGAATCAGCACGTTCATCGAGAACAGGCTGACCACCGTCACCACCACCGCCAGCAGGATCGCCGGCGTGAACAGCCAGTGAATGTTGATCCCCGCCGCCCGGCAGGCCACGAACTCGTTATCGGCCGCCAGACGCCCGTAGAGCATCGTCACGGCGAAGAGGGCCGAGATCGGCATCGTGTAGGTCACCGCGATCGGCAGCAGCATCGGCAGCACGTTGAACAGGTCGGCCGGACCGACGCCCTCGTGCCGGATCGAGTTGTACAGCCCGCCGCCCAGCGTGAAGACGGTCGTCAGCGTCAGCACGCTCAGCAGGAAGTTCTTCAGCAGTTCGCGAAGAATGTAACTGTGCAGGGTCAGCAGCATCGCGGCCGTCCGGGAAGGCTCGGTGGCGGGCAAACTGCTAACGGTAAACCGGGGCCTGCGGGTGTCAAGCCGGGCCCCGCCCCGGGCGGTCCCGCTTGACCACGATCGCCCGGCTGCTGCGCCCGTCGATGCGGGCTTCGACCCCGGCCGGGAACCGCACGTGCCGCACGTAAGTGGTTTCCGATTCTGGCTTTAGCTGGTCCAGCCAGGCGTAGTCGATCTCGCCCTGGCCGGCCTGGGGGTTGATCGTCAGGTACGCGATCCCCATCGACGTCAGGTTGTGGAAGAAGTGGCTGCCCTGCGACGGATCGACCACGAAATTGTCGAGACTCGCTTCGATGATCACCCTGGCGGCCGAGATCTGCGCCCAGGTCACCGGAATCCCCAGCCAGCGGTTCGACGACCCCCAGCGCCCCGGACCGATCAGCAGGTACGGCCGCTTCGACCGCCGCAGCCCGTCGTTCAGCTTCCCGATCTCCTCGGCGATCTCGACCGTCGCGGCCGCGTCGAAGGTCTCCGGCCGGACGTAGACGATGTCGGCCAGGCCTTCGATGACGCCGTTGCCGAGGGCCATCTGGCTGGAGGCCAGCAGGCGATCGGAGGGGACGTTGCTGATCTCGACCTGGTCGAAGTTCGAGGTGGCCGAGTACGGCCGCATCTGCAGGATGACGAACTCGCGCGGGCTCGAGGCGAGGTTGACGGCGAACTCGATTTCGCACGGGCCGCTGAGTCCGGCCCGGCCGACCTCGAGGACCCGCTTGAGCACTTCGGCCAGCGGGAACACGCCGGACTTGAGTACGTGGGCGAAGGTCACCACGCGGGCGCCGGGGCGGTTGATCCCGTCGTAGAACCGTTCGTTCTCGGCCGACCAGACCGAGCCGACCAGGTGCAGGACGCCGTGCTTTTCGGCCACGCTGAGGTTCAGGGCGACGACCGGGTTCTCGTCGGTGGACTCGGCCCCGCTGGCCACCCGTCCGAGGTCGATCGCGTAGAACTTCCGCTGGGACTCGCGGAGGAAGCTGCGGGCGTTGTCGAGTTGCGGCAGGACCCGCGGGTGGTAGGGGCAGAAGCGGAGCGACTCGCCGCCCTCGACGACGGTCTTGCCGAGTCCGAGGGCGACGTTGGCGACGCCCTCCTCGGGTTTCATGTGGCCGAACGGGTAGAAGTTGTACGACCGGACGACGCCGGCGAAAGTCGGGTAGAAGTAGTTCTCGACGCGGTTGCCGACGAGTGGCTGGAGGATGACCGCCATGCGTTCCTCTTCCGGGCGATGGCTGGTGGCTTCCAGGTACTGGCGGGCCTCGACGAAGAAGGTCGAGGCGTAGACCAGCTTGATCGCGTCGGCCAGTTGCTGCAGGCGGACGTTGTCGTCCTCGTGGTTGTTGGGCAGCATGTGCGTGTCGTAGACGCCGGCGAAGGGGTGGTACTGCGAGTCTTCGAGCAGGCTCGAGGAGCGGATCGCCAGCGGGTTGTGTTCGACCGCCAGGTAGGCCCGCAGGTCGTTCTCGATCAGCGGAGTCAGGTGCGCCTTGAGGAACGCATCGCGGATCCAGGAGTTCGAAGCCTCGTAGAGCGTGTGCGTCCGCAGGCGGTTGGCTTCGAGAAACTCGTCGAAGACGTGGGTCCCGATCACGACCGAGCGTGGCACGTAGATCCGCACGTCCTCGAGATCCTCCTCGAGGTTCTCGCCGATCAGCAGCGCCTCGAGGAACGCCAGGCCGCGGGCCTTGCCGCCCAGCGAACCGCCCCCGATGCGGGCCATCGAACTGTGCGCGTCGTATGTCTCGGGCGTGAAGTCCTCGATCGTGCCCCGCCGCGTCTCGGCCAGGGCCGCGTTGAACTCGTCGATCAGCCAGCGGCGCAGGTCTTCGCCGTCGGAGAACTCGGAGACCCGCCGTGGTCGCAGCGTGGTGGCCAGCGAGAACTCGCTGCGGGCCCGCAGCCAGTTCGAGAAGTGGTTGCTGCCGGCGTGGTACTCGATCGACTCGACCGGGATCTCGCTGAGGGCCTTCGGCATCGAACGCAGGTCGGCCGCGCTGCCGACGACGGTGCGGTCGGGCAGGCGGAAGACGAACTCGCCGAAGCCGAAGTTGTCGACCATGAAGGTCCGCAGGTCCTCGACCAGGGTCCGCGACTTCTTGTGGATGAAGCTGACGCCGATCTGCTCGGCCAGGGCGCCGTTCTCGAGGTCGGAGGACTGCACGAGGGCCGGGATGTCGGGCTTGCTGTCGTGCACGTGCGAGATGAAGCGGATCCCGGCCTGGGCGTCGGTCTCGCCTTCGCGCATGAAGCTGACGTCGGACACGATGCCGAACAGGCAGTTGCGGAAGCGTTCGTAGATCGCGATGCCTTCCTCGTAGTTGGTGGCCACGAGGATCTTGGGGCGGGCCCGCAGGCGGGTCAGCTTCTGCTTGTGGTTCAGTCCGTCGAGCATCACCGCGCGGGTCTGGGCGACCAGTTCGGCGTAGATCAGCGGCAGCAGCGAGGAACGGTAGCGGACCGAGTCCTCGATCAGGATGACCACCCCGACGCCGCCGGTCTCGGTGTCGTGATCGACGTTCCAGCGATCCTCGAAGACCTTGATGATCGCCAGGAAGAGCCGCGCGTCGCCGTACCAGACGTAGGTGCTGTCAACGTCCAGCTCGGCCCGTTTCTCGCCCAGCCGGACCAGTTCCCATTCGCTGGAGACCAGCAGCACCCGCGGGATCTCGGGGGCCACGTCGCGGGCCAGGGCCGAGAAGCGGAAGATGTCCATGTCGCCGAGCTGGACCATCGTGATGACCAGGTCGAAAGGCTGGTGCCGCAGCAGTTCGAGCGCTTCGCTGCCGCTCGACGCCCGGATCACCCGCGGCGGATGCGACAGTCCGAGCTCGAGATACTCGGCGAAGATCAGCTCGCCGAGCAGCCCGTCCTCTTCCAGCGTGTAGGCATCATAGGGCGTTGATACCAGCAGGATCCGCTCGACCCGCCGCAGCATCAGCTCCGGCATCCGCCCCCGCCGCCAGGGCGAACGCGGCAACGCCGTGCCCGTCTCGAGTTGACTCATGCGGTTTCCGCTCCGGCCGAGGTCGAGAGCTGCCCGTCGTCCGGCGGATCCGCCGGATCGTGTTCGTCAGAAGTGTACGGCATGATTCGCCCCGGCGGCCACCTTCATCCGGTGTTCGGCGGCCCGCCGCCCGCGCGGGCGCCCGCTGGGACCCGCTCAAAGAGCGGCATGTTCGACCTCTCCAGCCCGGCGAGCCAAAGCCAGGCCGCGTTCGCACCCGGTGAACACCGAACGCGAACGCGGCCCGCGACCCGGCATCAGGGAACAGCGCCCTGGGCCTGTTCCCTGTTCCCGGTTCCCTGTTCCCTCCGGCGCCTACACCAGTCCCTGGTCCATCATCGCGCCGGCCACCTTCAGGAAGCCCGCGATGTTCGCGCCGTTGACGTAGTTGCCGGGCGTGCCGTACTGCTCGGCCGTGTTCACACACGAGGTGTGAATGTTGACCATGATCTCGTGCAGCCGCGCGTCGACTTCCTTCCGCGACCACGCCAGCCGCATCGAGTTCTGCGTCATCTCCAGGCCCGAGACCGCCACGCCGCCCGCGTTGGCCGCCTTGCCCGGCCCGTACAGCAGCTTGGCTTCCAGGAACGTGTTGACCGCTTCCGGGGTCGAGGGCATGTTCGCGCCCTCAGCCACCACCTGGCAGCCGTTCCTGACCAGGTTGCCGGCGTCCGTTCCGTTCAGCTCGTTCTGCGTCGCGCACGGCAGGGCCACGTCGCACTTGACGTCCCAGATCGGGTTGCTGTCGCTCTCGCCCTTGGTCTCGACGTAGGCCGCGTCGCTGTACTTCTCGAGGTATTCCTTGATCCGGCCGCGGCGCTGGTTCTTGAGGTCCATGACGAAGTCGAGTTTCTCGCGCGTGATGCCCGACTCGTCGACGATGATGCCGCTCGAATCCGACAGCGTCACCGGGACTCCGCCGAGTTCCAGCACCTTCTCGGCCGCGTACTGGGCGACGTTGCCGCTGCCGGAGATGACGACCCGCTTGCCCTTGAAGCTCTCGCCGCGGGTCTTGAGCATCTCCTCGGCGAAGTAGACCGTCCCGTAGCCGGTGGCTTCCGGCCGGATCAGGCTGCCGCCCCAGTTGATGCCCTTGCCGGTCAGGACGCCTTCGAAGGCGTTTCGCAGCTTCTTGTACTGTCCGAACAGGTAGCCGATTTCGCGTCCGCCGACGCCGATGTCACCGGCCGGGACGTCGGTGTTCGGGCCGATGTGCCGGCAGAGTTCGCTCATGAAGCTCTGGCAGAAGCGCATCACTTCGCCGTCGCTGCGCCCGTGCGGGTCGAAGTCGCTGCCGCCCTTGCCGCCGCCCATCGGCAGGGTGGTCAGGGCGTTCTTGAAGATCTGCTCGAAGCCGAGGAACTTGATGATGCCCAGGTCGACCGACGGGTGGAAGCGCAGGCCGCCCTTGTACGGGCCGATCGCGCTGTTGAACTCGACCCGCATGCCGCGGTTGACGTGCACGGCGCCGGTGTCGTCCATCCAGGGCACGCGGAAGAGGATCACCCGCTCGGGCTCGACGATCCGGTCGAGGATCTTGGCCTGGCGGAACTCGGGGTGTCGCTCGAGGACCGGGCCGAGCGACTCGGTCACCTCGGTCACCGCCTGGATGAACTCCGGCTGCGCCGGGTTCCGCGCCTTCACCGCGTCAACGAACGCCTGCATTTCCTTGGACATGTACTGCTCCTCGTGCGGGTCTCTGCCCACGTGTCTCTAGACGACGCCCTGCGCCTGCATCGCGTTGGCGACCCGCAGGAAGCCGGCGATGTTCGCGCCCGCCGCGTAGTCGTCGGGCTGTCCGTACGACTCGGCGGTTTCCAGGCAGGCATCGTGAATCCGCTTCATGATCTCCCGCAGCCGACGGTCGACTTCCTCGCGCGACCAGTTGCTGCGGGCTGAGTTCTGCGACATCTCCAGGCCCGAGACCGCCACGCCCCCCGCGTTGGCCGCCTTGCCCGGACCGTACAGCACGCCGTGGTGCCGGAAGACGTCGACCGCCTCCGGCGTGCAGGGCATGTTCGCGCCCTCCACGACCAGCTTGCAGCCGTGGGCCACCAGTCGCTTGGCGTCGTCGGCGTCAATCTCGTTCTGGGCCGCGGTCGGAATCGCCACGTCGCACGGAACCGCCCACGGACGACCCGGCTGCATCGGCACGTTCCAGTGCTCCGAATAGGCCTGCACCGTCTGGTGGTGCACCATCCAGAGATCGTGCACGTAGGCCGCCTTCTCGCCCTTGAACCCGTCCGGTTCGTGAATGTAGAAGTCCTCGTCCGCGATCGTCACGACCTTCGCGCCCAGTTCGTTCAGCTTCTCGAGCGCGTGAAAACCAAGGTTGCCGTAACCCGAGATCGCCACCGTCTTGCCCGCGAACGACTCGCCGCGGCGGGCCAGCATCTCCTGCGCGAAATAGACCGTCCCGTACCCGGCCGCCTCCTTGCGGATCAGGCTGCCGCCCCAGGCCAGGCCCTTGCCGGTGATGACTCCCTCGAAACGGTTCACCAGCCGCTTGTACTGGCCGAACAGGTAACCGATCTCGCGGCCGCCGACGCCGACGTCCCCGGCCGGCACGTCCGTGTCGGCGCCGACGTGGCGGAAGAGTTCGTTCATGAAGGCCTGGCAGAAGCGCATGATCTCTTCGTCCGACTTGCCGCGGACGCTGAAGTCGCTGCCGCCCTTGCCGCCACCCATCGGCAGGGTGGTCAGGGCGTTCTTGAAGGTCTGTTCGAAGGCCAGGAACTTGACGATCGACTGGTTGACCGAGGCGTGAAACCGCAGGCCGCCCTTGTAGGGGCCCATCGCGCTGTTGAACTGGACGCGGAAGCCGCGGTTGACCTGCGTCTGTCCGCGATCGTCGACCCACGGGACCCGGAAGCTGACGACCCGTTCGGGCTCGACCAGTTGCTGAATGATGCGGGCCGACCGGTACTCGGGATGCCGGTCGAGCACCGGCACGATCGATTCGAGCACTTCCTCGACGGCCTGCAGAAACTCACGTTCGCCCGGATTCCGGGCGGTCACGTCCAACATGAACTCAGCGACGGGGCTCGACATGGACCATCCTGCTCCCTGGCGGCTCGGACGCGGCCGAGCGACGCACTTGCCCACTCCCCCGGTACGCCCCACCGCGCGGTGCGGGCATCCATACACTATACTGACAGTGCGCAGAAAAATCGCCGGAGCCAGCCGTGGACGTGTGGAAGGAATTTGACCAGAACATCATCACCCACAGCGCCGCCCATCACCTGATGGCGATCGACGATCTCGTCCAGAGACTCGGCTACGCCCGGGTCTCCGACGTCGCCCGGCTGCTCGAGATCACCCGCGGCAGCGTTTCGATCTCGCTGAAACCGATGAAAGAAGCCGGGCTGATCCTGCAGGACGAGAACAAGCACCTGCAGCTCTCCCCGGTCGGGCAGGCCCTGGTCGATTCGATCAAGACCAAGCGGCTGCTGATGAAGCGGCTCTTCACCGAGATCCTGTCGGTCAGCCCCGAACAGGCCGAGGTCGACGCCTGCAAGCTCGAGCACCTGCTCAGCGACGAGAGCGCCCAGCGGCTGGTCTCGTTCATGCGGTTCGTCGACGCCGAGCCCGCCAGCCTGCGGGCCCTGCTGGACGCCTGGCAGCGACAGGATCCGACCTGCGACCACGAACCCGGCGCCTGCAGCACCTGCGACACCGGCTGCTTCGTCCAGGCCGTCGCCCGACTTTCCGGCCGACAGGAGGACCCCGCGTGAGCCTGCTGACCGATGAGAGCATCGCGGCCGAACTGAACCGCCTGTACGCCGAGGAGGTCGAGGGCGCGATCCGCTACCAGCACCTGTGCGCCGCCGTCCGCGGGCTCGATCGCCTGCTGGTCGAGAAGGTCCTCCGCGACGGGGTCACCGAGACGCTCGAACACGCCCAGGTCATCGCCCAGAAACTGCGTTCGCTCGGGCACGTCCCGCGGCTCGAGATCACCCTGACCTGCCCGGCCGAACCGCTCAGCGCCCGCGAGGCCCTCCGCCAGGCCCTGACCTTCGAAGAGGCCGCCCTGGACGCCTACCAGGACCTGCTCCGCAAAGTCGACGGCGACATCCCGCTCGAAGAGTTCATCCGCAGCCAGATCGCCGTCGAAGCCGAGCATGTCGCCCAGCTCAAGGAATTGCTCTCGGAGTAGCGAAGGGAGCAAGGGAGCGAGGGAGCGAGGGAGCGAGGGAGCCAGAGGGGAACCGGGAACCGGGACAGGTGACCGGTTCGGTACCGCTGGGTGCCCCACCGTTTACGGTGGGGGACTGCGTTGGATTGTTCCGGGGGGGGGGAGAAAGGCCCACACCTCAAGAGGGGCCAACCAGCCTTGGTTACCTGGCTACATGCTGACGCGCTTACTCGCGCGGTTCGCGCTCACCACCACCTGTCAGGCGCCCGTCGGGCCAGATCGGGACCGTTACGGTCACGAGGTTGCTGTCAATGACGGTCAGGCGCCAGCCGGCTTCGACTTGTTCGAGCCGATACTCGCCGGGGCGTTGCGGGTCCGTTTGTTCCATCGATGGCAGGTCGGAGTGGCCGTCCTCGGTGACTGCGAGTTCCGACAGCCACCTGGCCAGTTCGGCGCGATAGGCTTCGGGGTAGGCCGCTGTCGGTGGTTCCGTGTGAAGCTGGGTCAGTGCGATTTCATGGGCCCGGACCCGTTGCCAGGGGAACCGGTCCTCGGGGTCGATTCGGACGACTCCGGCACGCGCGTACACCATCAGGCAGACGCCGCCGGCCAGCACGGCGACGACGACAGGAATCCAGCCGCGTCGGTACAGCAGCACCGGCAGCGACCACCCGCGCTGCTTCGCGATTCCGAGCAGCCCGGCCAAAGCCAGTCCGGCCGCGATCATGGCGACGGCACTGCTCCCCGTGATCGCTGCCTGCCGACTCTGCAGGCGCGCCCGGTGCGGCTGATACGGCTGCAGATGAACGGGCAGATCAGCTCGCATCTGTCGCGGGCGGAGTCGGGCATGCAATCGCGTCAACACGCAGCCATCCCACATCAGCGGCGACACGGCCGGCAGACCGATGTGCCCGAGTCCGCGGAAGACCGGTGGCACGTCGCACGCGAAGCCGTTCCGCGTGAAGGGGACGGGATCGTATGTCGTTTGACGATACGTGTTGCACGTCCATGTCTGCAGATTCGGCACCGCGGCCCGCTGCTCGGCGATGACAAACAGGTCGAGGACGATTGGCTCGGCATCCACCCCGGTCAGTCGCATGGGATAGATCGGCTCCGCGGCCGGGAACGTGACCTTCAGCGGGTGCTGCGTGACGTCGCCGGTCACCTTTGCAGAGACGCGTGCGGCAAGGAAGCACCAGCCCGCATCGATGTAGTCGCCGATCACCGACCGGGCTGCGTCGGAAACGGCGAAGCCGCTGGACTGAAGCCAGTCCGCAACGCCCTGGGCGTCCGTCCCACGCAGCACCGTCGTGTCGTAGATCCCGGCTTGCTTGGTGCGGACTACGCTGACACCGGACCCGCCGCCGCCGGCGGTGCCGAGACTGGGTAGCAGGAGCGACGCCGCAAAGAAGAGAACCACCAACAGGACCAGGACTCTCCATGGAGCGAAGAAAGACGGACCCTGAGCCAGGTGATCTTCACCAGCGGCGAGGAACAACAGGAGCAACACGATGCTGGCCAGCAGCGGCCCCCAGTGGGACTCAACCACACGTGGCCGGACGATTGCGGCCAGGCCGTGCAGCGTGTTTGCGGGGCAGGCCTCGATCGCGGTGGGCTCGGACGGCAAGGGCAACAGCCAGCCGATGTCGTGGCCGGCGTTGGAGAGATCAGACTGAACGAACAGAGTCTGCATGCGATCGCGGAACACGATCAGCGCCCGTTGCGTCTGGATACCTGGTTCGTCCGCAATCGTGGTCCTGCGGAAGAACTTCCCGTCGGCATGGGCGCTCCCGGCCGCGAGGAACGCGAAGAGCAGAATGCCCAAAAACAAACCGGCATGACGATGCTGGTTCCGCTTCACAAGACCGGTATACACCTCGCCGACAGAACTTCCAAAAAACGATGGCAAAAACGGCCCAGATGCTCGGAATTCATAGGATTTGGGGTGGACGGTGCGTCGATGCCTGCAGGACGCACCTCGCGCTTGCGGCGTCCGCCACGACGTCATCGGCGCAACCTATATCGCTCATCAATCACCCGTCGGACCAGATCGAGGCGGTGCGGCGCAGACACTCCCCCACCGTAAAGAGGCGATTGGTGCAATCGCCTCGTAAACGGTGGGGCACCCAGCGATGCCAACCCGGTTCCCAGTTCCCGGTTCCCTTCTTCTAGCTCCCTCGCTCCCTGGTTCCCTTGCTCCCTACAAAAGAATAAAGGCCGGCCCACAGGGACCGACCTTGCTCACTTGCTTACCTGGTACTTGCTTACTGATCAGGCCGGGTGCGGCATTGCGCCGCCGGGCTCCTCGTCGGGCTTGTCGACCGGGCGGGCGACCGGGGGCGGTTCGTTCTGGCGGCGCTCCTGCTCGGCCGCGATCAGTTCCGCGACGGTCGGCTTGTCGATCTCCTCGCCCGCGATGATCGCCCGGACCTCGTCGCCGGTCAGCGTCTCGTACTTGAGCAGCGCCTGGGCGACCCGGTCGAGGGCCGCGCGGTTCTCGGCCAGGATCCGCCGCGTGTCCTGGTAGGCCTCGTCAATGATCCGCTTGACCTCTTCGTCGATCATGCCCGAGGTCACTTCCGAATACTCGTGGCCGAACTTGAACTCGCTCTGCTTGTCGTCGCCGTAGTAGACGAAGCCGAGCCGGTCGCTCATGCCCCAGTCGGTGATCATCTGCTTGGCCAGGTTGGTCGCCTGGCGGATGTCGCCCGCGGCGCCCGAGTTCATGTCCTGCCCGAGCAGTTCCTCGGCCAAACGCCCGGCGCACAGCACCCGCATCGTCGCGTCGATGAACGACCGGTTGACCGTCATGCGGTCCTTGTCCGGCAGCGAGAAAGTCGCCCCGCCGTACGGGCCGCGCGGGATGATGCTGACCTTGTGAACCGGGTCGGCCGCTTCCAGCAGCGTCTGCACGACGGCGTGCCCGGCCTCGTGGTAGGCGGTCAGTTCACGCTCGTGATCCTCGACCACGCGGCTCTTCTTGGCCCGCCCGAAGCGGATCTTGTCGCGGGCCTCCTCGAGGTCGTCCATGTCGATCGCGTCCTTGCTGGCCAGCGTCGCCAGCAGGGCGGATTCGTTGATCGTGGCGGCCAGGTCGGCCCCGCTGAACATCGGGGTGGCCTTGGCCAGGCGCTGCAGCTTCTTGTCGATCGGCGGCTGCATCTTCACCTTGCGGGCGTGCACCCGCAGGATCTCGAAGCGGCCCTTCACGTCCGGCAGCGGCACGTAGACCTGCCGGTCGAAGCGGCCGGGGCGAATCAGGGCCGGGTCGAGCACGTCGGCCCGGTTGGTGGCCGCGATGACGATCACCTGGTCGTTGCTTTCGAAGCCGTCCATCTCGACCAGGATCGCGTTGAGCGTCTGTTCGCGCTCGTCGTGTCCGCCGCCCGAGTAGCCCATGCCGCGCCGCCGGCCGACCGCGTCAATCTCGTCGAGGAAGATGATGCAGGGCGAGTTCTCCTTGGCCTGCTTGAACAGGTCGCGGACCCGCGAGGCCCCGACGCCGACGAACATCTCGACGAAGTCCGACCCGCTGATCGAGAAAAACGGCACGTCGGCCTCGCCCGCGATCGCCTTGGCCAGCAGCGTCTTGCCGCAGCCCGGTTCGCCGATCAGCAGCACGCCGCGCGGAATCCGCCCGCCCAGGCGCTGGAAGCGCTTCGGGTTCTTCAGGAACTCGACGATCTCGAGGACCTCGTCCTTGGCTTCCTCGATGCCGGCCACGTCGTTGAACGTGACGTTCGTGTGCTCCTTGGTGGTGATCCGGTGCCGGCTGCGGCCGAAGTTGCCCAACATGCCGGCTCCGCCGCCGCTCTGCCGCAACTGGCGGAACAGCAGGAACCAGATCAGTCCGATGATCAGCAGGAACGGCAGCATCTGGACCAGGATGGTCAGCCAGGCGCTCTGGTGCTTGTACTCGACCCGGATCGGGCGCGGCGCGTTCTGCAGCGTCTTCTGGAACTCGTCACTGTTGGTGACTTCCTTGAAGACCTCGAACTGGAAGTTCTTGGTCTGCTCGCCCTTGCCCTGCCGGATCTTGGCGATCACGGTGTTGTCGTCGCGAATGACGACCTCGTCGACCTTCCCGTTCTTCACGTGCGTCAGGAAGTCCGAGTAGTAGATCTTCTCGGTCGGCTCCATCCCGCGGACGAAGGCGAACAGCAGCGTGGCCGCCAGGGCGAAGATCAGGATCCAGCCGAACGCGTTGCGCTGCATGCGGAACGGCGGACGCGGCGGTTCCCCGCCCGGATCACGCTGCGGATCATTGTTCTGGTAGTTCGACATCCCGCTCCAACCCAAGCTCCGGCCACCGTCCGGCCGGTGTTACCAATCGTTGTACATCTGCGACACGATGCGCGATGCCATCCGGTCCACCACCCGCTGCTCCGCGAAAGCCTCCGATTCCCCGGCGGCAGGCAGGTAGTCGATCCCCTGCAACAGCAACGGACGATCCATCAGGATCTTTCCGTTCCGCAAATCCTTCCACTGCACCCGCACCACCAGCGTCATCTGCACGTCGCGCGGCTGCCGCGAGATGAAGTCCGGGGCCACCGCCGACTGGCGGACGCTCAGAACCTCTCCCTTCAGTATCGTATCCGCGCGGCCACGATCGGCGATCCGGTAGGGCGTATCGCTCGCCACCCGCTTCATCACTGCTTCGGTCAGAAGGAACTCCAGGTTTCGTCGGAACTCCTTGGACTCCATTATTTCGACGTGGACAGTGTTTATATCGGACCGAAAGACCCGGTCCGACGAGTAGCCGCACCCCCAGCAGCAGCCCACCAACACCAGCAGCATCGCTCGGCACGCCCGCACGTCTTACTCCGCTTCCGCCGACGGAAGGTCCCCGACCCCCCGCAGACGAACTTCCGCCTCGGTCGCGGCCAGCGTTCCCGGCCACTGCTCGAGGACCAGTCGATAATAGTATCCCGCCGCCGACCGTCGTCCGACCTTCTCGTACCACTGGCCGATCGCCAGGTCCTTCTCGGCCCGCTGCTCGCGGATCCCGTCCCGCCGCGTGTCGACGCCCTCCCGACGGGCAAACGCCGGGAACAGATCCCCCACCTGGCGGTAGCGCTCGTCGGCCTCCAGCAGGGCCTCGTCCGTGAACGGCGTCCCCGGATACGACGCGGCCGCCGCCTCCGCGGCCCGCAGCAGCGCCAGTTGCGTATAACGCCCGGCCGGGAAGTCGCGGGCCAGCGCCACGTATTCGTCCTGGGCCAGGTCGAGTTCGCCGGTCTCGAAGTAGTAGTCGGCCTTCAGCTTGACGGCTTCCTCGGCCAGGCGCGTGCCGGGCACCCGCTCCCAGATCCGGTCGAGGATGTCAATCGCCTCGTCGTAGGCCGAGATCCGGAAGACGCCCAGCAGGCGGCGTTTCTTCCCGGACAGGAAGGCCCGGGCGACATCCATCTCGCGCAGCAGGGCCTTGTTGAACAATTCGCCGCCGGTGTTCTCGACGACCTGCTCGAAGTACTCGTAGGCCTTGAAGTAGTCGCCCTGTTCGAAGTGCGACTCGGCCAGCAGGTAAACCCCTTCGTAGTAACGGGCTGCCTCCGGGTTCTCGGCGACCCAGTCTTCCAGCAGGTCCTCGCTGCGATCCGGGCGGCCGACGACGAGTTGCCGGCGGGCCTCCGGGATGGCGCTGTCCGGCGCGTCGGTGGCGGCCTCCGGGATCCACTCGTTGGAACCGGGGTCGAGGACCTCGCGCTCGCGGTAGCCTTCCTCCTGGGGAGGCTGCAGCGCGGAGAGCAGGGCGACGAGTACGACGGGCAGCACGGCAGAAACCATGGCTGGGAGTATAGGTCCGGCGGAAACGGGGGACAATCAGCCCCGCGAACGCGGATGCCAGCATGCCCAGCGGTGCCCCTGGCCCGCCGGCCCGATCTCCGGCGTCTCGGACCGGCACTGCGGCAGGTCGCGGCCGGTTTCGCAGCGCGGATGAAAGGCACAGCCCGGCGGGCGGTCGTACGGTTGGGGTACATCCCCGGCGATCACCGGCAGCCGACCGCCACGCGGGCGGGCCAGGTCCGGGGCGACCTCGAGCAGGGCGGCGGTGTAGGGGTGGGCGGCGTGCCGCAGGATCTCGCCGGCCGGGCCCTGCTCGACGAGGCGGCCGGCGTACATGATCTCGATCCAGTCGGCCCGCTGACGGACGAGGGACAGGTCGTGGGTGATCAGCAGGACGGCCATGCCGAAATCGGTCTGCAACTGTCGCAGCAGGTCGAGGATCTGCAACTGGGTGGTGGCATCGAGGGCCGTGGTCGGTTCGTCGGCGATCAGCACGTCCGGGTGGCAGATCAGGGCCATCGCGATGCAGACCCGCTGCCGCATGCCGCCGCTCAACTGGTGCGGATACTGACCCGCCACCCGCCGCGGATCCGGCAGGCCGACCCGCCCGAGCATCTCGATCGCGGCCGCCTCAGCCGCCCGCCGCGAGGTCTTCCGGTGAATGCACAGCGGTTCGGCGACCTGCTGTCCGATCGACAGGACCGGATTCAGCGCGGTCATCGGTTCCTGAAAGACGACGGCGACCCGGTCGCCGCGGACCTGGCGCATGTCCGATTCCGGCAGGGCGGCCAGGTCGCGGCCGGCCAGCAGGATCTGTCCCGCGCGGAGCGCCCCGCGTGGCAGCAGGCCCAGCATCGCGAGGCCGGTCATGCTCTTGCCGCTGCCCGACTCGCCGACGAGGGCGGTGGTCCGCCCGGCGTGCAGGTCGAAGCTGACCCCGCAGACGATCTCGACCGCCTCTCCGGGCGTACGGATCGCGACCCGCAGGTCACGCACGCGGCAGACCGGACCGGCGGCAGACTCGGTCTCAACGGATGCGGGGGCCAGATCGGACATGCGTCGCATCGTAGCCGAGGGAAGGGAACAGGGGGGCAGGAAGGGAACAGGGAACAGGGAACAGGAAGGGAACAGGGAACAGGGAACAGGGAACAGGGGGGAGCGGGCATGCAGACGCACCTGCTCACTTGCTCACTTGCTCCCTTGCTCCCTTGCTCCCTTGCTCCCTTGCTCCCTTGCTTACTTGGCTACTGTGCGTTTACCAGTTCAGGCCGGGGACGATCAGCAGGCTGGCGAGGTCGCTGAGGTCGGTTCGGCCGTTGCCGTCGAAGTCGCCGGTTCCGCCGACGCTGCCGTAGTTGGCCAGCAGCAGGGCGAGGTCCGCGGCATCGACCCGTCCGTCGGCGTTGAAGTCGCCGCGCGGATCCTGGACCGCGATCCGTCCGCCGGGCATCAGGTAGAACTGCTGGCCGCCGTCGTAGGTTACGCGGACCGCCAGTTGATCGATCCCGAGCGTATCGCCGGAGACGACCGCGCATTCGTAGACCTGCTGGTCCGCGTCGAGCAGCGTGACCGGGCCGATCAGGGCGCCGGCGGCGCTGCCGTCGGGATCGTGCAGCACCTCGACGTTCTCGACGCCGACGGCCGTCTGTCCGGCGTAGTCGTGCAGTTCGATCCGCATCGTGATCGGGGTGGCGGTCCCCGGCAGGACCCGGTCGTCGCTCAGCGTGACCAGCGACTGGACCTGGTCCGGCCGGCCGGTGCGGTTGGCCCGCCAGATGTCGAACCGTTCGCGGAGGGTGAAGACCGGGTCCGGGTCGCTCGCCTGGGCGTTGCGCACGTTGCGCGACAGGAAGTAGGTCCCGTCGGCGCAGCCGCGCGAGGCGTTGCAGGCTCCGTCCGTGTCGCCGCGGCGGGCGACGATGATGTAGCCGATGTGGGCGCTCTTCGGGTTCTGGGTCAGATCGCCGTCGCAGGTGAAGCCCTTCGGCGGCGCGCCGCACCCGTCCGGGCTGGGCTGATCGCATGAGCAGCGCCCGTCACCACCATAGCAGTAGGCCGCCTCCATCGCGGCCATGAGCTTCTCAGGCAGATCGCCGGGCGTGTTCTCGACCGCGTCGGCGGCCGCGTCGACGACCTCCATGCCGGTGATGACGTTGCCCTGCACGGCGTAGTGCAGGGTGCCGACCTGTCCGACCCGTCCGCCCGCGAACGCGCCGTTGCGGTTGCCCGAGAAGGTCACCGCCCGCCCGCGGACATCGACGATGCCGTATTGACGGCTGTTGTGGGCCTGGCGACCTTCGTTCTCGCGCAGCAGCGTCAGGATCTGCTGCGGATCGGTTCCGTTGCCGAGTTCGGCATAGATCAACTGCCGGTTCGCTCCGGTCGAATCGACCGAGGACTGGGCCGCGGCCGCGCCGACCCCGACCCGCACGACCGGCGAGCCGCGCTTCAGGTCGAAGTTCGTCAGGCACGTGGCCGAACCGATTGCGATCTCACCCGTGCGACTGTCGACCATCACGATCGACCAGGTCGCGTTCGCCGTCCCGGCCAGCAGGCCGAGCAGGGCCGTCATCACCAGTGCCTTGCGGTGCATCGATCATTCCCCTTGGTTTCGGGTCGGGTGCGCGTGGGAAAGAGCGGGTCCGTCGAGCGGTCGCCTCCTCTTCCCCGGCTTCACCCGTTCACCGTTTCACGGAACCAGCGTCAGTCCGGGCGTTACCAGCATGGCGGCCAGGTCGCTCAGGTCCGTGACGCCGTTGCCGTCGAAATCGCCATCCCCATCGAGCGCGCCGAAGTTGCCGGTCAGGATGCCGAGGTCGGCCAGGTCGACCTGTCCATCGGCGTTGAAGTCGCCGCGCGGATCCTGCACCGCCAGCACGCCGCCGGGCATCAGGTAGCGCTGCTGCCCGCCGCCATACGTGACCCGCACCGCGATCCGGTCCAGGCCGATCACATCGCCACTGGTCAGCGGGACCTCGTAGATGTGATTGACCGGATCGACCGCCGCCAGTGCGCCGATCAGCGTCGATCCCGTGCCGTGTTCCGGATCGGCCAGCACTTCGATGTCTTCGAAATCGGTCGGCGGCTGACCTTCCCAGTCGCGCAGTTCGATTCGCATCGTGATCCCCCGGGCGGCCCCCGGCAGGGCCCGCGCCGCGCTGAGCGTGACCCGCGACTGCACCTGGTCAGGCTCGCCGCGGCGATTGTCGCGCCACTGGTCGAACCGCTCGCGCAGGGTGAAGACCGGATCCGGATCGCTCTCGACCGTGTTCCGCACGTTCTTCTCGAGGAAGTATGTCCCGCTGGCGCAGCCCATCTGCGGTTCGCAGTCTCCGTTCAGGTCGCCGCGCCGGGCCGCGATCAGGTACCCGACGTGGGCCGTCTTCGGATTGGCGGTCAGGTCGCCTTCGCAGACGAAGCCCTCGGGCGGCGATCCGCATCCGTCGGCGAACAGATCGTCGCACGAGCAGCGCCCGTCGCCGCCGTAGCAGTAGGCCGCCTCCATCGCCGCCATCAGCTTTTCGGGCAGATCGCCCGGCGTCTGTTCGATCGCGTCGGCGGCCCCGTCGACAAGTTCCATCCCGGTGATGACGTTGCCCTGGACCGCGTACACCAGCGTCCCGATCCGCCCCGTGCGACCGCCGGCGAACGAACCGTTGCGGTTGCCCGAGAACGTGGCCGCCCGGCCGCGGACGTCGACGATGCCGTACTGTCGGCTGTTGTGGTTTCGGCGTCCTTCGTTCTGTCGCAGGCGGACGAGGATCTGGTCCGGGGCGGTCCCGAGGGCCAGTTCGTCCCAGATCAGTTGGCGGTTTTCGCCGGAGACGTCGACGAACGACTGGGCCGTGGCGGCGCCGATGCCGACCCGCAGGACGGGCGTGTCGTGCTGCAGGTTGATGCGGGTGACGCAGGTCGCGCTGCCCAGCACGATCTCTCCGGTCCGCTCGTCGGCGATCAGTATCGACCAGGTCGCGCGTGCCTCGGTGGCGGCCCAGGCACAGATCAGAACGGCACCCAACCACATTGCTCGAACCATGCGAACTGCTCCCCTCGTTGCTCTGGTCGGCTCTGGGCGGCGGAAAAGAAGCGTCCAGCGGATTGCCACCGCCCTCTCAGCTTAGCAAATCGCCATGCGCGAAGGTAGCGCCGGCCTGCCCCGGCAGGGAACCGGGGCAGCGGGCCTGAGGCGGCAGGAGGAGCGTCAAACCCACATTCCGCCGTCCGCCGCCCGCACTTGCGGGCCCCACGGTGTAAAATCTCAGTTGGTTTTTAACGCCCGGGCAGCCGAAGCCACGGGTACCATGCCGGCGGATCGGACGCGACGCACGCGTCCCCGGGCAGCCGCGGCACCGTCCGCAAACTCGCGGGGTAGGAGGACTTCCCTTGAAGAACAACGCAAACCTGGCAGTCTGGCTCCTGGCCGGATTCGCCGCAGCCGTCTCCGTCGTACCGGCCATCGCCGAGCAGCAGGTCCTGCGGCTGAAATTCGACGGCCCCGTAGCCGAAGCACCCAGCGACGACGGCGACCTGGCCATCCTGTTCGGCGGCAGCCCGCCCAAGACCCTCCGCCAGTGGGTCAACAAGATCCACAAGGCGGCCGCCGACGAGGAAATCAACGGCATCGCGATGATCATCGACGGCCCGGCCATCGGCATGGCCCAGGTCCAGGAACTGCGGCAGGCGCTGGCCCGTTTCCGTGAGGCCGGCAAGAAGGTCTACTGCTACATGGACTACGCCGGCAACGGCGGTTACGCCCTGGCCACCGCGGCCGATCACATCACGCTGGCCGAGCACAGCGAACTTTCGATCATGGGCCTGCGGGCCGAACTGAGCTACTACAAGGGCCTGTTCGACAAGATCGGCGTCCAGGCCGACATGCTGCACTGCGGGGCCTACAAGAGCGCCCTGGAACCCTACACCCGGACCGAGCCGAGCAAGCCGGCGGCCGAGAACATCAACTGGCTGCTGGACGGTCTCTACGACGGCTGGGTCGACATGCTTGCGGACGGGCGCGGCAAGACCGCTTCGCAGATCAAGGCGATCGTCGACACGGCCCCGGTCGCATCCGACGACGCCCTCGCGCAGGGCCTGATCGACGCGATCGGCAGCTTCGACGATTTCCGCGGCACGATCCGCAAGGAGTTCGGGCAGGATGTCGACATCGTCAAGAAGTATCCCCGCAAGGACGGACCCGAGTTCGATCTCGACCCCGGCAACCCGTTCGCGCTGTTCACCGAGATGAACCGCATGATGGAGGAACTGTTCGGCGGCGAAGACGAGCCCGACGAGCCCGGCCTCGGCCTGATCTACATCGAAGGCGCGATCGTGATGGGCAAGAGCCAGTCCAGCCCGTTCGGCGGCGCCACGGCCGGCAGCACGACCGTGCGGGCCGCGTTCGAGGCGGCCCTGGAGGACGACAACGTCAAGGCGGTCGTCGTGCGGGTCAACTCTCCGGGCGGCTCGGCGCTGGCCAGCGACATCATGTGGAAGGCGGCCATGAAGTGCGGGCAGAAGAAGCCCGTGATTGTCAGCATGGGCGGGGTGGCCGGCAGTGGCGGCTATTACGTGGCGATTCCCGGTGATGTGATCTACGCGGACGAAACGACGATCACCGGTTCGATCGGCGTGGTGGGCGGCAAGCTGGTGGTGCGTGACCTGTTCGAGGACAAGCTCGGGATCACGACGACCGAGTTCCAGCGGGGCGGCAACGCCGGGCTGATGAGCCTGAACCGTCCGTGGACCGACGAGGAACGCGAGCGGATGCAGTCCTACATGAACGACGTCTACGACCAGTTCAAGGGACGCGTGCTGCACAACCGCGGCGACAAGCTGACCAAGGACATCGAGGACCTCGCGGGCGGCCGGGTCTACACCGGCAAGCAGGCCCTGGCGATCGGGCTGGTGGACAAGCTGGGCACGCTGGACGACGCGATCGCGTACGCCGAGGAGCGGGTCAAGCTGGACGACGCGCCGGTCTACGTGTTCCCGAAGAAGAAGGACTTCGCCGAGGTGCTGGCCCAGTTGCTGGGCGAGGAGACCAAGGACGGCTGGGAGATCCGCATGCCGCGGCAACTGGCCGGCGATCCGCTGCTCGGCACGGTCGGCCCGCTGCTGCAGGGCCTGGCGCCCGAGCACGTCAGCCGGATCATGGCCGACCTGCACAACCTCGCGATCCTGAACCAGGAACGCGTCGGCTGCTTCATGCCGACCATCAGGGTCAAGTAAAGCAAGTGAGCAAGTAAGCAAGTGAGCAAGGCCGGGTCGTTGGACCTGGCCTTGTTCTTGCGCTGTGGGAACGTGAAAGAGAGTGCAGCGGAAGGGGGGGGAACGGCCTGACGGAGCGGATCCGCGCCACGAGAACAGAGTCGGCCAGCACCCGACCCGCCTTGCTTACCTGCTCACCTGGCACCAGGTTCTGTTTGATGGATCCAATCGCGTTGTTGCCGCCGTGAAAAAGTGAAGGCGTGAATGGGTGAAAGAGGGAAGAACGTCGCGAAACCGCCCTCTTTCACTCCTTCACATTTTCACCTTTTCACGGCCTTGCTAGCTCATTTGCATCCGTCAAACACGACCTAGGTCGAGAGCACAATGATGTTGATCACGATGCTGACAGCCGCCACGGCGCCCAGCAGGGCCACCAGCCAGATCGGCGGGCCGGAGCGGCGGATCACGTAGGTCTGCTGCACTTCCTGCGTCTCGCCCTCGGCCAGGCCGGCGAAGGTGTCGTGATCCAGGCTCGTCTCGGCGTACCGCGGCGGCTTGCCCGCCAGCAGGCAGTCGATGTCCTCGATCATGTCCTTGCAGTTCTGGTACCGGTCGGCCGGCTTCTTGGCCATCATCTTCTCGATCACGGCCGCACAGCCCGAGGTGAGCTGCATGTTGATGTGATCCGGCGGCGTCAGTTGTTCCTTCAGATGCTTGTGCATCACGGCGACCGGCGTCGGACCTTCGAACGGCACCCGGCCGGTCATCATGTGATAGAACGTCGCGCCCAGCGAGTAGATGTCCGCCCGCACGTCGATCGTCACCTCGCCGCGAATCTGCTCCGGGCTGATGTAGTACGGCGTGCCGTACGCCCGGCCGGCTTCGGCGATGGCGGCCTCGACATCGGACACGGCCCGCGCCAGGCCCATGTCGGCCAGTTTCACGACGCCGTCCGGCGTGATCATGATGTTCTTCGGCTTGACGTCGCGGTGGATGATGTCGCGCTCGTGGGCGTGCTGCAGGGCCTGGCCGACCTGCCGGATCAGACGCAGGGCGTCCTCTTCCTTGAAGGTCTCGCCGTCCGCGATCGTGTCGTAGACCGTGTTCCCCTCGACGAACTCCATCACGAAGTAGTGATAGCCGCCCGCCTCGCCGACATCGATCGCCTGCACGATGTTGTTGTGGCTCAGCGCCGCGGCCGCCTTCCCCTCGCGATAGAACCGTTCGACGAATTCCGGGTTCAGGCTGAGTCGCTTGGGCAGGACCTTGACGGCCACTGTCCGGTCGAGGCTGACCTGCTTGGCCTTGTAGACCACGGCCATCGCCCCGGCCCCGATCTTCTTGCGGAGCTGATAACCGGGAATCTGCTGGGCCGGCCGCCCGCCGGAGTCTTCGCTGTTGCCCTGGAGGCGGTCGAGCTGGGTGCGGGTCAGGAAGCCCATTTCGACGAGGATTTCGCTGAGGGTCTGGCGTTTGCCCTTCTCGCCCAGGGCCTTCTGCCGGTCGATCGCCGAAGCCAGCTCATCCTGCGAGACCAGGCTGCTTTCGCAGGCCAGCCGCCCGAGCTGGCTGTCTTCGGTCGAGGATGCGATCTGCGCGCGTTCGTTCAACGGTGGGCTCCGCTGGTCATCAAAATAGCTTAGTCTCGTGATTGTAGGCAGTTACCGGAAGTCCGTTCAAGTTGCCGCTTCCAGTAGCGCAAATCCTACCGCGCGGCCGGGCCCCATGCCAGATTAACCGGGAAACACCTCTCCCCCCTTCAAAAGACTGTGGCACAGGCGTCCCGCCTGTGATTCAAGGGAGGAAGGAATCAAACGGTGCCGGTGGCACAGGCGTCCGCCTGTGATTCAAGGGAGGATGCATTCAAACGGTGGCACTGCTCCTGGCTCGTGGCTTGTGCTGTGTGGAGCCAGTACAGCCCGCGGCGGTTCCCAGCCCCCCCAGAAAAACAGAGACTGTGGCACAGGCGTCCCGCCTGTGATTCGAGGGAGGAAGCATTCAAACGGTGGCACTGCTCCCGGCTCGCGGCTTGTACTGTGTGGAGCCAGTTCAGCCCGCGGCGTTCCCAGCCCCCCCCAAAAAAACAGAGACTGTGGCACAGGCGTCCCGCCTGTGATTCAAGGGAGGAGGCATTCAAACGGTGGAACTGCTCCTGGCTCGTGGCTTGTACTGTGTGGAGCCAGTACAGCCCGCGGCGTTCCCAGCCCCCCAAAAACAGAGACTGTGGCACAGGCGTCCCGCCTGTGATTCAAGGGAGGAAGCATTCAAACGGTGCCGGTGGCAAAGGCGTCTCGCCTGTGATTCGAGGGTGGAAGGGATCAGGCTCCGCCGGTGCAAGCCGACCGCCAGGAGCAAGTCATTCGCCCAGCAGATCCCCGGCCGACGACAGCGCTACAGCGGCCGCCCGCAGTTGTTTCTCCAGCAGGTCCGCTTCGCGTCGCAGCCAGTCCTCGTCGCGGGCGTCGATCGCGGCCCGGATTCCCGGCAGACGCATCTCGGCGTAGCCGCCGCCGCCCGCCAGTCCGAAAACCAGGTTCTGATAGAACGGCGTCGGGTCCTCGCCCGCCTGGCCGCGGGTCAGCAGCGGACCGACGCGCCGCAGCGCAGCGTTGATCCGGGCGACCGTCCCGGCGGGCAACCGCCCCAGGTCGCAAGTCTCCAGCGCCTGCCGCAGAGCGCCCGCCCGCGTCGCGAACGCGGCCTGTGCCTCGGCGATCCGATCCAGCGTCGCCGCGCACCCCGGCCAGTCCCGGCCGGCCTCGCGGGTGGCCGCCAGTTCCGATTCGAGAATCTCGGCGTAGCGGACGTGATCCAGCGGCAGCACATCGGCGTTCGCCAGGCGCAGCAGCAGGGCGGCCGTGACGGCGGCGTTGGCACCGTGCCGGCGATAGTCGGGATCGCCGAAGCGCTCCATCCAGTCGGGCGTGTCGTACCGCGAGTGATAGATGCCCTGCCGTCCGCCGAATCCGTGGCTCGAAACCGGCAGGCCCAGGTGCAGGAAGAACGGCGCGTGATCCGAACCACCGCCCGGCACGCCCGGCTTGAGCGGCTTGTCGGCCGAGACGCGCTCGAAGATCGACTGATCGGGATGCTCCGGATGCGGCACCACCCGCGTCACGTCCAGCAGCACCTCCTGCAGGGAGGGACTGGCCGAGGCGTTGAAGTTCCTGCCGGTCACGACCATGTCCTGGTTCAGGTACGCGACCGCGTGCTGTCGCAGCGCGTCGCGATTCTGCTCGACCCATTCGGCGCTGCCGATGATGCCCCACTCTTCGGCGTCCCAGGTCGCGAAGATCAGCGTCCGCCGCGGACGCTTGCCCTGCCTCGCCAGTTCGCCGCAGATCCGGGCCGCCTCGACCACGATCGAACTGCCGGCCACGTTGTCGGCCGACCCGGCGCACCAGGCGTCGCGGTGTCCGCCGACGAGGATCCACTCGTCGGGAAACTCGGTACCGTCGATGCGGCCGAACGTGTTCCAGACGGTGCGGTACTGCTCGTCGCGTTCGATCTTCAGGCGTGCTTCGGTCGGTCCGGGGCCCAGGTGGTAGCGGAACGGCAGGGCGCCCTGCCAGGCCTGCGGGACTTCGTCACCGCCGAGGTCGCGCAGCAGTTCGACGGCCACGTCGTAGCTGATCGGCACGCTGGGGATCTTCGGCAGGTCCTCGGACTCGCCGGGTGGCAGGCGCCGGGCGCCGGGGACCGAGGCGTAGCCGGGCGTGGTCGGATCGCCGGGGGCGCCGAACTTGACGGTGCCGCGCTGCACGCCGCGCGGGTTCCGCATCGGGCCGTCGGGATAGCTGTCGCCCTTGAAGTAGCCGTCGTCGCGCGGGTCGGAGTAGATCAGGCACGCGACCGCGCCACGCTGCTGCACGTTGCGGACCTTCTGCCCGCGGTACAGGTTGCCGTAGCGGGCCAGGGCGACCCGGCCGGCCAGGTCGATCCCGCGGGCCTGCAGCGCGTCCAGGTCCTCCTCGCGCCCGTAGTTGACGTAGACCACCTCGCCGGACGCATCTCCGGCGGCGGCGTAGCCGTGGCTGATCGGCAGGGGATTGGCGGCCGTGGTCTGGTCGATGCCGGGCAGCGGCGGTTCGTCGATCTCGAGCAGCAGGTACCCGGGCGCGGTGCGTTCGAGCGTCACCCGGGTGGTGAAGGGCAGAAAGATCTCGAAGGCGGCCACGTCGGTCGCCAGGCCGGCTTTCGCCATCTCGGCCAGGACGAAGTCGCGGGTCTCGGCCTGGGCAGGGGTCCCGGCGACGTGGGGCCGGGCGGCGAGGGTCCGGGCGACGCGGGCGATGCCGGCCAGGTCGACCATCTGGCAGACCTGCTGTTCCAGTTGCCGCTGGTCTTCGGCCCGGTCGGTTCGGTATCCGCGGTAATCGGGTTCCTCGGCGAGGCCGGGGATGGCCAGCATGGCGGTCAGTGCGATTCGCGGCAGGTTTCGTGGCAGCATGGGCGGTTCTCCAGCGGCAGATCCTCGCCGCAAAAAAAGGGGACAGCCACGTGGCTGTCCCCCTTTTTGTCCACGTGGCTGTCCCCTTTTATCCCGCAGCACATCCTCGCCGCTGCGGACGCGAAATGCGAGATCCCGGGAGATTTTGCTGGGAAAGGCCGCGTTCTTAGCGATAATCACTAAGTAAGTCTGCTTGCGTAGCGGACTTCCTGAGTGAAGGATCGTTGATGGCTCGGTCGACCGGTCAATATCAGGTGATCAGCCTGCGGGACGAGCCTGTCCGAGCCTTCGTCCCGTTCCCGCTTCCGCCCACGGCTCCCGAACTCGTCGTCGAAGCACGGATTGCCGCTCTCCTGACCGAAGCGGAGGCGGCCGTCCGTGAGCTCAATCTGGCCGCGAGCCTGGTCCCGAGCAGCGACTGGTTCCTGTACGGCTTCGTTCGCAAGGAAGCGGTGCTGACTTCGCAGGTCGAGGGGACGCAGGCGACGCTGCAGGACGTGCTGGCGTTTGAGGCGACGCAGCAATCCGATCGCCCGGAGGATGTCCGCGAGGTCTGCAACTACGTCGAGGCGATCACGTACGCGCGCGGTCAACTGGCCGATCCGGCCGGTCTGCCGCTCAGCACGCGTCTGTTGTGCGCGGTGCATCGGATCCTGATGCAGGGTGCCCGGGGGGCCGACAAGCAGCCCGGCGAAATCCGTCGCAGTCAGAACTGGATCGGTGGAACGCGCCCGGGCAACGCCCGCTTCGTTCCGCCGCCGCCCGGCGAGGTTGGCCCCGCGCTTGGCGCGTTGGAGCAGTGGATTCACGGCGATGATCCGCTGCCGCCGCTGATCCGGGCGGGTCTTGCGCATGTTCAGTTCGAGACGATCCACCCGTTTCTGGATGGCAACGGGCGGATCGGGCGCATGCTCGTGGCGCTGCTCGTTGAGCACTGGGGACTGCTGGATCAGCCGTTGCTGTGCCTGAGTGTTGCGATCCGTCAGTGGCAGCGCGAGTACTACAACCGCCTGAGCGCCGTTCGGACGGAGGGTGACTGGGAGGGCTGGACGGAGTTCTTTCTGGATTGCGTTCGGATCGCGGCGCGCGAGGGTGTCTCGGTCGCACGCGAGTTGAACGCGTTGCGGCAGCGTGACCGGGATCGGCTCCTGCGCGAGTCGAGCGCAACCGTGGCGGCGATCCGATTGTTTGAACTGCTGCCCGAACACCCGATGGTCACAGCGCAGCGCGTGGCCGAACTGCTGCGCACAACCGCCCCGACAGCGCGAAAGGCGATCGAGTTGCTCGTCAGGCTCGGTATTCTGAACGAGACCACCGGAAGAGAGCGCGACCGGGTCTACGCGTATCGGGAGTACCTGCAGATTCTGGCGGGTGACGCCTAAGAAAGGGGGACAGCCACGTGGCTGTCCCCCAAAATCCGCTGGTGGGTCCACCACGCTAGACTCGACGTCATGACCTACTCCATACTGCGAGCGATGTTAACATCGCCGGATGGAGACTGCGTCTTGCGCCTGTATTTGGATACCCATATCTACGACCACCTGACGAATCCTGATCACGCCTACGCTGACTTCCTGGCTCCGCTTCTCAAAGCGGTTCTGACAGACCGCGTGCAAGTCTTCGGTTCGTGTGAGCACTTGGAGGAGTTTGCCGCGGTCAGGTCCAGGGACGCCAAGCGGTTCACTGCGGTAATGCACTCTTTCCAAGACTTGGTGCGCTATCGTCTGCTGCGAGGTCGCCACCAAATCCTCCAACTCGAGTTGAACAAGGGGCAACCTCTTAGCGAGACGGAGGCGCGCATGCCCGCGTCAGAACGCATCAATCTCTTGCAGGGCTGGCATAGGCTCGGCGGACTCGAGAGGCACGTGAAAGACCACAAGACCGACTACGCCGACGAAATGAACCAGACCGGGGCCGATGTTGTGGCGCGTATCGAAGAGCGGATGAACCTTCCGGAAGCACGAAAAGCCGTTCGGGACAACTTGCCTGTCACGATCGACGACGTCTCAGCGTTTCAAGCTGGCGGGCACACGATGAACCCTCAACTACCGGCGCAGACGGCGCTAGTCACTTACCTTCTAGCGCAAGCCAAAAGGCAATTGGCCAACCAGAAGCGCGTTCGACCGAGCAACTCGCACGATCACAGCCACTACGTCTACGCAGCCGTTACGAAGGCGACGCTCATCACCGACGATCGCGAATTCACGCGCACGGCGGCATTAGACCAGACGGGTGTCGTAACCGTCCGACCCGGAACCAGCCTGGCCGAGATACTCAGAAAACGGAGGGACAGCCACGTGGCTGTCCCTGATTAGCAGACGAGAGCCTATTGTGCACGCTGGGGTCGCTCGCCGGTTCCGTCCGCGTAGTACGGATCCGACCAGTCAACCTCGATGCCCCACCCTTCATCGTAAACCGTCGCGCCGAGACTCAGGGCCAAAGCCTGCAGAAGATGCAGGCTGCCGTCCGTGGCGTCGGAAAGGTTGATGCCGGCTTCGCTCATGCACTTGCTTACGTGCTGACCTGCTTACTTGCTCACTTCCTGTGCAAAGAGCGTCTCAGCAAAATAGCTGCTCCGCACGAACGGGCCGCTCGCGACCGCTTCGAAGCCGATCTCGCGGGCGATGTCGGCCAGTTCGTCGAACTCTTCCGGCGGGTAGTAACGTTCGACCGGCAGGTACTTCGAATCGCCGGGCTGCAGGTACTGGCCGATCGTCAGCATGTCGCAGCCGTGGGCGTGCAGGTCGCGGAGCGTCTCGACGATCTCGTCCTTGTTCTCGCCCAAACCGACCATGATGCCGCTCTTGGTCACCATCTGCGGGGCGATCTTCTTGACGGTCTGCAGAACGCCCAGCGTCCGCTCGTAGCGGGCGGCCGGCCGGGCTTTCTTCTGCAGGCGCTTCACGGTCTCGATGTTGTGGTTGTAGACCTCGGGGCGGGCCGCGACCACGATCCGGATCAGGTCCTCGCGCCCGTGGAAGTCGGGGACCAGCACCTCGATCGTCGACTCCGGCAGTCTCTCGCGGGTCGCCGTGATGCAGTTCGCGAAGTGCGTCGCGCCCTCGTCCGGCAGATCGTCGCGGGCCACGCTCGTGATCACGACGTGCCGCAGGCCCAGGTGCGCGGCCGCCTCGGCCAGGCGCTCGGGTTCGTCCGGTTCGGGCGGTTGCGGCTTCTTGGTGCCGACCGCGCAGAAGCCGCAGCGGCGGGTGCATTCGTCGCCCAGGATCATGAAGGTGGCCGTGCCGCGCGACCAGCATTCGGTCAGGTTCGGGCAGCGGGCCTCGACGCAGACGGTGTTGAGCTTCAGCCCGTTGACCAGCTCCCGCGTCTTCAGCATGTCCGCGGTCGGCATCGGCCGCTTCAGCCACGGCGGCAACCGCCGGCGAGGCCGGGCCGCATCCAGGATCGGAAGTGTGTTGCTCACGGGACCCTCTTCTGTGCCATCGCGACGCCCCCGATTCCGCCCACGGGAACGTGCCACGCGTTCGGGCGGTGCCTGCGGGCCAGGACGCCTCGGCGGAGCGTGCCGCCCTCTCTATCGGCGGCGACGGACCCCGGATTCTAGCACAAACCGCGTGCAACCGGGCGGGGCGTCCGTCTCACCCTTTGACCTTCTCGCCGGAGGTCGGCCGGGGACGGCGGCCGCGGCGGGCGTGTTCCATCAGGAAGCTGACCCGCTCGTCGGCGTCCGGGCCGATGGTCTTCCGCAGCACGGCCCGGGCGTCGGCGAGGGGCGTTCGGCGGGTCAGGTGGGTCAGGACGATCCGTTCGTTGTTGAGCTTCGGCAGCACGTCGCGCAAATCGTTGATGTGCATATGGTTGCCGGAGCGGGCCCGGGTCCGGTGCTCGTCGGTGACGAACGTGCACTCCAGCACCAGGACCTTCGCGTTCCGGACGTGATCCAGGTCCAGGAAGCTGCCCGGGCCGGTGTCGCCGCTGTAGGCCACCAGCGGAATCTCGACCCGCCGCGTGATCTCGACGCCCTGTTTCTTGAGTTCGACGATCTGCGGGCCGGTCAGGCTGCTGTACTCCTCCAGCAGTTTGCGTCGCGTCTCGATCGCTGCGAAGCCGAGGGCGTGGACCGGCGCCCGTCCGCGGCCGCGTCCGGGGTGGTGTACGTGAAAGGGGCGCACGAGCAGGTCGCGGCGGAGTTCGATGTCCTCGTCGGGTCGGGCGGGCCGGACGTTGGCCTTGGGTCGATGTCCGTCGATTTCGCCCCAGATGCGGAGGAGGTCCTCGATCGGGGGGACGAGGGGTTCGGGAGCGTAAACGGTTCCGACGGGGGCATCGATGAACATGCGCTGGGAGAAGTAGTAGGCGAGTCCGGCGGCGTGATCCATGTGACCGTGGGACAGGAAGATGTTGTCGACGGTGAGGGTCTCGCGGGGTGCCCGGCCGATGTCGAAGGTCAGGTTGAGTTCGGGGGCGACGACGTAGGTTTCCTCCCCCGCGAGGGAAAACCCGCGGAGATGAATTCCGTCGTGCTGAAAATCGGCTAGGGGCTTTGCCATGCGGCCTTTATACCAAGGCCCTCCGAGAAAGTCTGCGGCTTGGGGTGTTTTTGGTTTGACATACAGCATGTTGTGTCTTACCTTTCGAATGTGCCAAGTGCTTGTACCCAACCGGTCGAAGAGCGCGGTCTGGGAGGGGTAGCCGGCAGAAGCGTTTCCTGGCAACTCGACGCACCGCCGTTTGCACCGTGGAGGTCGAATGCGGCGATATGCAGTGTCCGTTCTGTAACGAAGACCACGACAAGGTCATCGACTCACGTTCGACGGACGGGGGACGCTGCATCCGGAGGAGGCGCGAGTGCATCGCCTGCAGGCGTCGCTTCACGACGTACGAGCGGGTGCAGGAAAAAGTCAGGCTGCAGGTCGTCAAGCGGGACGGGACAAGAGTTCCGTATGACCGGGCCAAGGTTCGCGAGGGGCTTCGCCAGGCCGTTTACAAGCGTCCGATCAGTGTCGAGCGACTCGATCAGATCGTTGACGAGGTCGAAGAGCGGCTGACGGCGGCCCACGAAAAGGAAGTTTCGAGCCAGGCGATCGGCGAGTGTATCGCCGGGATCCTGCGGAAAGTGGACACGGTCGCATACGTCCGGTTCGCCAGCGTGTATCGCGAGTTCGAAGACGTCGGCGAATTCATCGAAGAAGCGCAGGACGTGATCGAGAACCCATCCGCGGACATCCCTGGACAGGGAACGCTGTTCGACGAGACGGACAACAAAGAGTGAAGGACAGTTCCATTATTCAGCTTGCCAAACGGGACGGTACCCGTGAGCCCTTCCAGGGCCCCAAGCTGCGGCGCTGCTTCGCGATCGGAATGAACGCCTGCGGGTACGAGGAACACCTCGCCGAGGACCTCGTCCGGGCCGTCTGGCTGCACCTGAAGGAGTGGCCGGAGGCTCGTCCGCCGCGGACCGAATACGTTTTCCGCTGTGTGCGGACGGTGCTGAAGGAGACCGGGATGCGAGATGTCGCCCGGTTCCTCGACCGCTTCCGTCGGGAACGGACCGCTCGTCGCAGTCGGGTGCGGGTCGCACGCGATCGACGGGGCGACAGTCCGCCGCGGTCCTGGCAGAAAGGCCAGGTGGTACGGACGCTGCAGAAGCGCTTCGGCCTGACGCGGGCGACGGCCCGGGTGCTGGGCAACGAGGTCGAGCAGCGCGTGCTGGGCTTGGGATACCGGCTGGTGTCGTCCAGCCTGGTGACGGAACTCGTGCGGAATGAACTCCGCTGCTGGGGCCTTGCCCGGGGTGCGCTCCGGGTTGGCAGTGACGCCCGCTTCGGCGTGGCGACCCCGGCCGAGGAGTAGATGGATAGAAGTTTCTGGACCGCCTGACTGACTGGCAGCGAGAGGATGCGCGCCACGGCTTGAAAAGCTGCTCAGGCAGGCAACGTGGTCTTCAGGAGCGAGGCTCGTAGCCTTCAGGGATGAGTTGTCTGAGGGCCCTTCGGGACCGTCAGGCAGTTACGAGCCTCACTTATAAGCCTCCGTTCCCCTGATGAAGGGCGAGCCGGGTCCCGCCAACGCCCAAGCTCGGCTCGCCCGCTCCTTTCCTCTCCCTGAGGGAAAGGTCGCCAGTGAGAAGGTGGAGTCGGTCGCCCAACCGGCTTCGCCTCCTCGCTTTTTCAGGAAGCAAGTCAGCAAGTCAGCAGGTAAGCAAGGAAGCACGTCAGCCGGTGCGGCGAGGCACTGCGCAAGAGCAGTGGAACATCCCGCTGATCGAGAGCCGTGGCAGTTCTCGATGCAAACCTGGCACACGCGGCCGCCTGCGTCACACTTCCCTGTTCCCTGTTCCCTGTTCCCTGTTCCCTGTTCCCTGTTCCCCGTCTCGCTCCCTCGCTCCCTCGCTCCCTGGCTCCCTCTCCCCAGGCCTTCCCTTGCTCCCTCGCGCCCTGCACCGCTACCATACGGGGCTTACGCAACGAACCGCCCCCTGGAGGCCGCCGTGCGACTGCCATCCGTCGAACAGCCCGAACGTTACCGCGGGCTCTACCTCTACGACTTCGGTGAGTGGACCGCCCTCGGGTACACCGCCGAGGAGATCGCCGTCCTGCTCGAGCAGCCCGAATACGCCGACGGAAAGGTCTACCGGATCCACAACGCCCGGCCGGACGGGACCATGGAACTCGCGGCCGTCGCCCGCGAGCGGTTCGACCTCGAGTCCGGCATGTTCTTCTTCCGGCAGGACCCCGACCTGGCCGCGGACGATTACGACCGGCTGCTGGCCGCCACCGAGGAGATTCCCGCGCCGTGCCGGGCCCGCCTCTGGCTGGTCGACCGGGGCGACAACGCGGCCGAGACGCACCGTCACCTGGTGTCGCTGGTCTACCCGGCCGAGTTCGATTCCGAGATCGCGGGCTGGCTGCTGGCGGTCGATTACGAAGGTGGCGACGTGGTCGAGGGTGGCATCAGTCACGTGCACCAGCACCTGAACGAAGCGCACGAGGTGCTGCGGCGGACCCAGCTCTTCGCCGGCGGACGACCCGCCCGCTCGGCCGAGGAGATTCTGGCCAGTGTCCGCGTCGCGGTGCAGCGCTGATGCGCACGCTCGTCCTGCGGTTGCTCTGGCAGGTCGGCAGCCTGTTCGGCCGCAGCCGGACGGCCGGCCCGGCTGATGTGGCCGCCCACGACTACCGCACGCAGACGCGTCGGATGGGTGTCACGATGACCGACCGCATCCGCGACGCCTTTCGAGCGAAGTGGCTCCGTCTTCGCAGATAGCACCGCCCCGACGGTCTCCGACCGTGTCTGCCCCATGTGACATCCGGATTCCCGAACACTGAACTCTGACTCTATCCCGGAACACGCGTGACCGCTGCGATCCTGATCCTGCTGGCTTACCTGCTTGGTTCGATCCCGTTCGGGCTGTTGATCGGGTTCGCCCGCGGGGTCGACATTCGCAAGGTCGGCAGCGGCAACATCGGGGCCACCAATGCCGGGCGGCAGCTTGGCAAGGTCTGGGGTCGGCTCGTCCTGGCCTGTGACATTCTGAAGGGTCTGATCCCGACGCTGGTGGCCGGGTCGTTCCTCGCGACCGATCCGCCGACCGCGGCCGGACTGGGTACCTGGATCGCGGTAGCGGCGGCGGCCGTGGTGGGGCACATCTTCCCGATCTACCTGGGCTTTCGTGGTGGGAAGGGGGTTGCGACGACGATCGGGGTGGCGTTGGGCATCTGGCCGTACTTCACGATTCCGATGGTGATCGCGCTGCTGGCGTTCGCGGTGCTGCGTTTTGGTACGGGGAAGGTCTCGCCCGGATCGCTGGGGCTGGCGGTGGCCTTTCCGCTGGCGGTGTGGGGGTATCTGTCGTGGAGCCAGACCCCGATGCAGGCGGGCTGGCCGGCACTGGCGACCTCGGTGGTGCTGGGGTTGCTGATCCTGATCCGCCATCGGACCAACATCGTTCGCCTGTGGCAGGGGACGGAGACCTAGCCGGCCGCGGGTTGGTGCGGCGCGGGCGTCACGGATCGCGCGTCTCGTCCATCTCCTCGCCCGGCCGAACTCTTCTGCGCGGCACTCCGGGCGTTGGGTGCGTACAACCGTTGCCGACGGCGAGCTTGGAAAAAATCTTCACGTTTTTTTGGGGGGAGCCGATCGGCGGATTCCGCTGAAGCTCCGGTGCGGCTTTCTGGTCTCGTGCAACGGGGGGTTCGCCGACGATCGAACCGCGGCCCGGTTCGTAACTGATCCAGTACCTTGTTAGAGATCACGGGATCCGTGACCTGCTCGCCGAGGAACTGCTGTTCAGTAGCCCAAGCGTCGGCGTCTTCTTTGGAGAACACGATTCATGTTCAATGGTCATCGCGTGCGTTGTGAGGACCACCAATTGAAGACGCTATCCGTCAGCCGGAGTTGCCGAGGCCTTACCGATCGCAATGGGCTCAATAACCAGTTCCCCAGCCCCTCCCGAGGTTAACACGCACGAAGGACCGAATCAGGCAGAGCCCTCGTGCAGTAGTAATCGCAGCGAGAGTCCGAGATCCGCAACGCCCTGCAAAGCCATCGAAGTCAGCTCTACATGCGGTCCCGCACCGAATACAGAACACCGAACGAAACCTGACAGCTCACCGGACCGCACCATTCGTGCAATCACTTCCGACGCCTCCTCGACGCGACCCAATAGGGCGACGATGTGATCCTCGGCAGAGGCACTCTTCGGGAGGTTAGAGTCCAACAGCCAACTGCAACGCGCGGGGTCACCCTCGGTCACCGGAATCTGTTGACCGGAATCGCACGGAACACCGATTCGTTCGGATACTTCGCGAGGAGAATTCGCCTCTGCATACAGACAGAGAACGACACTGCATCGCCCTTGCTTAATCATGGGATCTCCTAGCTCGGGTATCGCGGTATGATCGTCCCAATCCAACCACCGTCCACAAAAAAACTCGCGGAACACGCTGCGACGCAGGGGGTTACGCGCGCTTCAGGTGTTTACCCGCTACCGCGACGTTCGCCTGGCGCGGAAAATGAACTTGGGTGGGGGGGTACCCCGGGGACGAGTGGACGGCGCATCGCGCGTAAAGGGGGACGAGTGCACGGCGCACCGCGGGTGGGAGCGCGATCTGCATGGCGTTCGGCGGTCTGTCCGCTTCAGCCACTGCGAATGCCGGCTGCGATCGGCCGGCTGCGAATGCCGGCTGCGATCGGCCGGCTGCGCCTCCTCCCGCTGCACATTTGCCCGCGGCGGTCCGCCCGCGGCGCTTCCTCCGGTGCGGTCCGCCGCTGTGATCGCCCGCTGCGTTTCGTCCGGTGCGGTCCGCCGCTGCGCTCGCCCGCTGCGCTTGCCCGGTGCGATCCGCCGGCTGTGCTTCGTCCCGCTGCCATTTGCTCGCGGCGACCTGCAGGCTGCTCTCCTCGCCCGATAGGCCCGCTGCGATCGGCCGGTCCGATATGCCTGCTGCGAACAGCCGGCCGCGATTGGGCGGTCGCGACTGGCGCTCGGGGCGCTTCGTTCGGAATCGGGCACCCGGTGGCGTTCGGCTTCGGCGTTCTCGTTCCGGCATTCGGCGGTTTCCCCGGCCGTCGGCTCCCTTTCTCGCTCCCTCGCGCCCCGGCTCCCTCGCTCCCTCCATTGGCGTTACAATTCCGCGCACCGGACGACGTTTCGGCCGGTCGGAAGCTGGTGTTTCAGGGATTCGAGCATGTCCACACGTGGCCAGGAACTGACCCTCGGCGTCGTGGTTCTGGCGTTCATCGGCCTGGCCGTCGGAACGGTGATCTTCATCTACCCGTCGCTGGGCGTCGAAACCCGGATGCTCAAGGTCGCCTTTCACCATGACCGCGGGGTCGCCCCCGTCCGCGTCGACAGCCCCGTCCTGCTCAGCGGCGCGATGCAGGTCGGCAAGGTCACCGAGATCCGCAAACAGGTCGCCGACTACGAACCCGGCGAGGGCACCAGCCTCTGGATCGTGCTGACCGTCGAAGTCGAAACCAGCCTGATCCTCTACAACGACTGCGAAATCGCCACCGATCAGCCACCCGTCGGCGGCGCCGGCGTCGTCGTCATCCGAACCGTCGGTACCCCCGGCCGCGACGTGATCCCGGACGGCGACCTGATCGTCGGACTGCCGGCCCAGAGCCTGGCGGCCACGATCGGTGACCTCTCCCGCCGACTGACCGGCAAGGACGGCGTGCTGGACAAGATCGAGGGCCTGGTCGATCCCGACCGCCAGGGCTCGCTGGTCTGGACCACTCTCGACCTGCTCGGCGACGTCAAGGCCATGACGACCGCCCTGAAGACCGAACTCGACGGGCAACAGCGGGCCTCCCTGCTCGCCAAGGTGCACGGCATCATGGGTGACCTGCAGAGCACCGCCCGGGCGATCGCCGGACAGGTTCGCAGCGACGAAGAAGCCAGCATGGTCGCAAAGCTCAACCTGGCCCTCGATGAACTCGGCGCCGCCCTGACCGACGCCCGCGGCGTCCTGCGCGACAGCCGCCCGCAACTCGACAGCGTCCTGACCAACATCGACCAGGCCACCCGCCAGATCAACGAGGACATGCTGCCGAAGCTCACGGCCGAACTCGACCGCGAGGATCCCCGCGCGCTGCTCGGCAAGGTCCACGCCAGCATGGACACGCTACGCCGCTCGCTGGAGGATGTCGAAGGCATGACCGACGCCAGCCGCAAGCTGATCCTCTCCAGCACGCCCGGCATGGAACGGGTCGTCGGCAACCTGGTTTCCACCAGCCAGACCGTCAAACTCGCCGTCGAGGAACTGCGGGCCGCCCCGTGGCGACTGATCCGCTTCACCGCGCCGTCCGCGGCCGAGGAGCAGGACCTCGACGTCCTCGAAGCCGCCCGCACCTTTGCCGAGGCCGCCACCTACCTCGACGACACCGCCGCCCGTCTCGAAGTGATCCTCCGCGTCGCCGAGGACCAGCCGACCGCCCAGCAGCAGGCCGAAATCGAGAAGATGCGTGCCTCGCTTCAGGCCGCCTTCCAGCGGTTCGAACGGGCCGAGTCGTTCTTCTGGGAAAAACTCAAGTAGGGGCCTCCGTGGCAGTCGAGATGCAGCAACTGGTGGTCATCGGCGGCGGACCCGCCGGCGCGGCGGCCGCGCTCCGCGCCCGACAGCTTGACGCCACCGTCACGGTCATCGACCGGGCCAGCTTCCCCCGCACGCGCCCCTGCAGTGGCTGGCTCGGCCCGTCCGCGGTGGCGCTGCTCGGTGAACTCGGCATCACCGCCCAACAGGTCGGCGCCGGCGTGTTCCACGGGCTGACGCTGCATTCGTGGGACCTGCGATCCAGCTTCGAGATCCAAGCCGATGACCTGACCGGCTGGCTGGTCGACCGGGCCGCCCTCGACCACACCCTGCTCAAGGTCGCTCGCAAGGCCGGCGCCAAGGTCGTCCTCGGCAAGGAAGTCATCGCGGCCGAGTTCGGCGAACAGTCCGCCGTGTTCCAACTGGCCGACGACAAGTCCGTCGAGGGTGCGGTCGCCCTGCTGGCCGACGGCGCCCGTTCCAGCATGGCCCAGGCGGCCCACATCGCATCCGCGGGCAGCCTGCCGGGCCTCGCCCGGACCGCGTACCTGCCGTTCCGGGCCCCGAAGAAGAACACCCGCCTCGACGTCGCCGTCGCCGCCAGCCGCGCCGGACAGGTCCTGACCATCGCCCAGCATGCCGGCAGCGGTCGGATCAGCCTGATGACCCGCGAACCCGACAGCGAACCCGCGGAACTGCTGGCCGCGTTTCTCACCGCGGCCGAGGAGAGCGGCCTGCTCCCGGCCCTGAACGCCGGGAAGATCGAAGTCGGCACGTCGCCGGCCGGGCTGGCGCTGGATCTTGACGCCCATGTCGGCAAGCGCAGCCTGCTGATCGGCGACGCCGGCGGATTCGTCGGGGCCTTCAGCAACGAAGGGCTGTTCCCCGCGCTGCGGTCCGGGTGCCTGGCCAGCGAGATCGCCATCCGGGCGATCCGGTCCGATCCGGTCCAGGACGCCCTGCAGGAGTTCGGACCGACCTGGCGGCAGGAACTGGCCGAGTACCTGCGGATGCCGAATACCGACCTGGCGCTGCTGATGCCGCTGGTCTTCAAGAACCAGCAGATGGCCGAGCGCGTCGCCCGCGCGTACCTGTGCGGCGTATCATTCTGATGGAGGGACCGGCAGCGGACCGGTCCGGGCCCCCTGGCGTTCGAACTGCCGGAGAGATCGTGACGGACTACAGCGACCTGCGGATCATCCACTACCCCGACCCACGGCTGCGGGCCGTCTGCGCCCCGGTCGAGACCTTCGACGAGGATCTCGCCGCGCTGGCCGCGCGAATGCTCGAACTGATGAAGGCCGCGCCGGGCGTTGGTCTGGCCGCGCCCCAGGTCGGCATCAAGCGCCGCCTGTTCGTCATGCACCCGCCCGGGGACGACGCCCGGGACGAGGTCTACGTCAATCCCGTCGTGGAAGGACTCGACGGCGCCAAGGAAGCCGAGGAGGGCTGCCTCTCGCTGCCCGAGGTGTTCATCACCGTCCGTCGCTTCACCCGCTGCCGGATCACGGCGCAGACCCTCGACGGCCGGAAGATCGAGCGGACCGGCGAAGACCTGATCGCCCGCATCTGGCAGCACGAAACCGATCACCTGGACGGCAAACTGATCCTTGACCGCATGGGACCCGCCGACCGGATCGCCACCCGCAAGGCCATCCGCGAACTCGAAGCGCGGTTCCAGTCCTGAGCATCATGCGTATCGCGTTTCTCGGAACCGGTGCCTTCGGGCAGGCCACCCTGCGAGCTCTCCTCGCCGCCGGCCACGAAATCACCTGTGTCATCAGCCAGCCCGACCGCCCCTCCGGCCGCGGCCGCCGGATCCAGCCCACGCCGATTCACGAACTGGCCGACGAACTGAACCTGATTCACCACCAGGTCAGCGACCTGAACGCGCTGGCTCCCAGCACGCTGGCAGCCGGCACGCAGTTGGGGTTCGTCGCGGCTTTCGGCCAGAAGATCGGGGCCAACTGGCTCGACGCGTTCCCCCACGGGCTCGTCAACCTGCATGCCTCGCTGCTGCCGCGGCATCGCGGGGCGGCCCCGTTCCAGTGGGCCCTGCTGTCCGGCGATACCGAAACGGGCGTGACGATCTTTCGCCTCGATGCCGACTGGGACGCGGGCCCGATCTACGGGCAGGCCCGCACACCGATCGATCCGCACGAAACGGCCAGCGAACTGCACGATCGGCTCGCCATGGTCGGCGCCGGCCTGGCCGTCGAGGTGGTCGCCCAGATCGCCGGCGGCACCGTCCGCCCGCAGGACCAGGATATCTCTCTGGCGACCCGCGCGCCGAAACTGTCCAAGGCTGACGGCGTGCTCGACTTCTCCCGCGACGCGCACGCCCTCCAGCGGCAGATTCACGGACTCTGGTCGTGGCCAACCGCGACCTGCTGGCTCGAGCACGAGGACCAGCGCATCCGCCTGCAGCTTGCCCGCGCCGAAGTCATCGATCCGGACGCGCCCGCGACAGATGACTGCCCACCCGGTACCCTTCGTGCGGATCTTTCGGTGCAGACCGGCCGCGGCCGCCTGCGCCTGCTCGAAGTCAAGCCGGCCGGCGGGCGCCTGATGTCGCTGACCGATTTCGCCCGCGGGCGGCAGATCGCCGCCGGGGCCCGTCTGACCCGCTGGACCCCGGATGACCCCGTATGAACAGGCCCCGCAAACGTCGCCCGCCGATCACCGGTCGAGACGCCGCCGTCCAGGCGATTGCGGCCGCGCTCGAAGGCAGCGCGTTCGCCAGCCGGGAACTGGAACAGATCCGGGCGCAGAACGGGCTCGATCCTCGTGAAGCGGGCCTCGCGATCGAGATCAGCCGCGGCGTCGTCCGCCAGCAGATCCTCCTCGATCACCTGCTGAGCCAGGTGGCCAACTACGCCCCGGAGCGGGTCAAGCCGATCGTGCGCGCGATTCTGCTGGCCGGTGCCTACCAGGTTGTCTGGCTCGACTCGGTTCCCGCGTTCGCGGCGGTCGACAGTGCCGTCGAGCAGGCCAAGAAGCGGGCGCGGTCCGCCAGCGGGATGGTCAACGCCGTTCTGCGTCGCCTGGTCCGGGCGATTGCCGAGCGCCGCACCGCCTGGCAGGAAGACGATCGCCGGCAGATCCGCGTCACCTGGGACCAGGCCTGCGCGTTCAACGTCGACCTGTTCCCCGCGGGAGACACTCCCGAGACACTTCTGCACAACCGGGCGCTGGCGACCGGTGAGCGGATCGAGATGTTCACGCGACTGGTCGAACGTCTCGGGCTCGAACAGGCCACGGCGATCGGTTACGCCCGCCGCGGGCGACCCGCGACCGCGCTGCGCCGCAACATGCTGCTGCTGTCGGCCGAGGAGTTCGCCGAGGCGGTGCGGCAGGAGTTCGGCGGCGAGGCGATCGTCGAGGGTCCGGTCGCGTACCTGCCGGCTTCGATCAACCCGGTGCGGGCATCGCTGTTTCGGGCGGGGCACGCCTACGCCCAGGATACGACGGCGTACGAAGCGGCCCGGATGGTCAACGCGCGCCCGGGCGAGCGGATTCTCGATCTGTGCAGCGCGCCCGGCGGCAAGGCCGTCACGATGGCGCTGCAGATGCAGGATCGCGGACACGTGCTCGCGTGTGACGTCGATCCGGCCCGCCTGCAGCGGATCCGAGAGAACGTCGACCGGCTGAAGCTGGAGTCGATCCAGGTGCTGCGGATTCCGGATGTCGATCCGACCAACCGCCCGCTGGCCGGCACGCTGCGCGGCGGCCCGTTCGATGCGGTCCTGGTGGATGTGCCGTGCTCCAACACCGGCGTGATCGCGCGTCGTCCGGAGGCCCGGCAGGGGCTCTGTGACGAGAAACTCGCTTCGCTGACAAAACTGCAGGCGACGCTGCTCGACCGGGCGGCCGCCTGCATCCGGGCCGGCGGACGGATGGTCTACAGCACCTGCAGCCTCGAACCCGAGGAGAACGAACGCCAGGTGGCCGCGTTCCTCGACCGCAATCCGGACTGGCAGCAAATCACCGACGCGACGCACTGGCCGGCCTGGGGTCCCAGCCCGGCCGACTGGCGCGACGGCGGCTACGCAGCGCTGCTCAAACGAAGAGCTGAGAGTCAGTGAGCGAGTAAGCAAGTGAGCAAGTAAGCAAGTGAGCAAGTGAGCAAGTAAGCAAGTGAGCAAGGGTCGTAGGGTGCGTCATCGACGCATCAGCCCGCGCCCTCTTGTGAGCGGACGCTCAGGCGTCGATGCCGCACCGCCTGGCGCTTCCTGCCGCAGCGAACACGGAACGCGGTGCGAAGTAAGCAAGTAAACAGGGCGTTGGGGTCATACTTCCCTGTTCCCTGTTCCCTTCCCCACCCTATCCGTCGGCTTCACGGTCGCGGAGTACTTCGTAGTCGATGCGGAAGCTGCCGTCGGGGTTCTGTTCGAAGGTGAAGATCAACTGGTCGTCGCAGGTGTAGTCCGGGCCGAGGCGGACCACGAGCGGGTCGACGCTGCCGGAGTCCGGCTGGCCTTCGCCCGGCGAACCCTGGGGCGCGCTTGAGAAGCTCGCGCCCAGCACGAAGGCCTCGTCGTCGAAGTTGGCGGCCGTGTTGCTGCTGGTGTCGACGATTCGGTCGAGCAGTTTCTGGGTGCCGATCGCGATGTCGCGGAAGCACGAGAAGGTCAGCGGGGCCTGGCTGGTTCCGCCCTCGATCCGCAACTGCTGGAACGACACGTCGCCCGGCGGGTCGCGGTCCAGGTCATCGAACGCTCCGATCGTGAAGATCGCCCGGAACGGCGTGTTGTTGATCAGCCGGACCGTGACGTTCCGCTGGCTCTCTTCGGTCAGGTTCAGGATCAGCGCGCCCGAACAGCCGGCCGCCAGCAGCGCCAGGCCGGCCGCCAGCCAGCCGATCCACGTTCCGCCCCGTCCGCGCACGATGCCCGTTCCGCCGCCTGCCATGGCCCGTTCCATCAGCCACCCTCCGATCCGGCCTGGTTCTGCTGCCGCGTCTGCACCAGCAGTCTCTCGCAGATCCGCAACTGGTTCGCCAGGAAGTCCTTGGTCTTCTGCGAGTACTGGCTCTGGCGCAGCCGGTTCTGCTCGCGACGAATGAAGTTGGCCGCCTGTCCGTAGGCACCGGCGCCCGCCAGTTCGCCAACGATGTATCGATACAGCACGCGCCCGGTGGTCATGTCACGCTGCACCGCCGAGACCCACTCGCTCATCGCCCGGGCCGGGTCCGGCGGATCCGAGAAGCGGTACAGGAACCCCAGCCCCATCTGGGCCGAGGCCGTGTTCGGACGCCATTCCTCCCCGCGATCGGCCCGCGCCCGGATCTCCTGGATCAGCGGGTCGTCGCGACGGATCATCAGCACGCCCTTGGCGCCGGCCATCAGCGGAATCCAGTTCGAGTTGCGCTGAATCGCGGCTTCGAGGGCCCGCCCGTGCCCGTACCGCAGCATGACCATGTTCGTCCTGGTCCGGTCAAGCTCGGCGTAGATCGCCTCCGGGGTCGTGCGGTTGCCCATCACGACCTTCGTGTAGCGCTGGTAGTGGTCCACGTCGTAGACCTGCTGCGCCCGACCGTCCATGTACACCCGCGACTGCGGCGCGAAGAACATCACCATCCCGGCCTGCGTCCACTCGGTCATCAGGTTGGCCGCGATTTCGTTCTTCGCCAGGTAGTCCAGCAGTCCGTTCGGCGTGGCGTCGAACCGGGTCACCTTCTCGAGCAGGCCGACCTCGGCGTCTTCGGGATAGAACGAGTTGATCCGCTCGATCGCGCCGCGGGCCTCCATCCCGGCCGGGATCAGCATGATCAGGCAGGCCGCCGAAACGACGTAGGGCGCCCGGCGGGCGACCTCCGGAACCTGTCGCACGACCAGGATCACCCAGGCCGTCACGCCGGGGGCCGCGAACAGCAGGAACACCGGCGCGAACCGCCGCGCGAAGAACGTCAGGATCAGGCCGATCCCGATCGCGAGCACGTCGAACGCCGTCAGGCGCGGCCAGGCGCGACCCTCGGCCGGCGCTTCCGTCGCGGTCTGCCGCGGTGTTCCGAACAGGGCGTAGATCCGCACGGCGCCGACCACGATCAGCAGGGCGGTCGAGAAGATCATGATCATCTTGATGCGGTCAAACGGCGGGAAGGCCGCGACCGGGAAGTAGGGCGGGTTCCACTCGGAGACCGAGCGCCAGACCTCGCTCTCGCCGACCTCCTGGCCGTGCACGAAGTTCTCCCAGCCGAACGGTCCCAGCACCCAGGTCGCCAGGAAGGCCGCGACCAGTGCCGCGCAGACGCCCCCGACCTGCCAGAGCGCCACCGAGGGCTCGCGCCGCCGGTCGATCATGAACTGGTACAGCAGGGCGATGCTCAGCACGATCGAGGCCAGCACCACGATGGCCCGGGCCTGGCCGAGATAGGCGCTGCCGCCCATCGGCGGACCCATCGCGAACCACTTCTCGTTGAGCGTCTTTCCGCAGGCATACCAGCAGGCCACCAGCGTGATCAGCGCCAGCACCACGTTGATGCCCAGCAGGATCCCGTCCGGAAGGTGCCGCACGTATCGCCGCCACAGGTGCACGATCGCCCAGTAGGTGATGAACAGCCCGAAGATCACGTAACCGAAGATGAAACTGCCGTGCGAGTTGCCCCACAGGAACAGCAGCACGAAGATGCCCACGAGCGGCCACCGCCGCCGGCAGGAGCCCGACGTGCCCTCCAGGGCGCAGATCAGCATCCACATCGCCGACATCGCGAAGAACCCGGTCGTCGCCGGCCGGGCGCTGATGAAGTCGCGGCACCCGTAGGCCACCACGCTCGCGGCGACCAGTCCGCCCAGCAGCGAGCGGGTCCGGAACCAGACGGCCGCCAGCGTGCAGAGGAAGATCGAGGCGCTCATCGCCCAGGTGCCCCAGATGACGGCATCGGGTCCGAAGTCGCGGTACAGCCAGTACTGGACCAGGTGCGTTCCCCAGTTCTGGTTCAGCCAGGGCTCACCCTGAAAGGTGTAGCTCATGGTGTCGGCGACGGGGAAGCCGTCGGTCGCTTCGAGGATCGCGCGACCGCCGGCAAGTCCGATATAGGTGTCGGTGGACGAGTGCACCTCGGTGATTCCGTACACGGTGCAGGCCGCCAGCAGCAGCAGCGCCGGCGCCAGCAGCACGGCCGAGAGCCACGCGGGCCGCTCGGACGGCGGGATCTCCAGCAGATTCCAGACGCCGCCGGGCGCCTCGGATCCGTCCTGGTTTGCTGTCCCCGCGTTCGACTCGTTGGCAGGCATCGTGATCTCAAATACGGGCTGGGCCGCGGGCCGGTTCGCACGCGGCGGGCCGCGCATCGTACAGAAACTCCCACGGCATCGCGAGCGGGCACCTTGACGGTCTATCGGTGCCTCAAATAATACGCTGGAGGGAGGTTGCGCCGGGTCGGCCCGGAAACGCTAACATGCTGTCGCCGGCCGGATTGTGGACCGGGCAGCCGGGTCTGCCGATAAACCGGGCAGGCCGTCCTCCCGCCCGATGATGAAAAGGACAACGCATGCGGATCTCGAACGCGACCCTGCTTCCGATAATCCTCGGCGGACTGCTGACCCTCTCGGGGGCGACCTGCTTCCCGATCATCGAGTTCGGTGACGACGGGCTGACCGAGCCGACGCCGCCAGAGCCGCTGACGGTCTCGGTCCGCTTCCCGTCGGCCAGCCGCGAAGTTCCCCAGGGCACGGTCGTCAACATCGACTGGACCCTGAGCAACAACACCGGCAGCGACGCGATTGCCTCGGTCATCCTGCGCGACCGGGGCGACCTGTCCAACACGATCCTGGTCGGCGGACAGCGGATCCTGGGCGGCGGGCCCCAGCGGGTCGACTTCGACACGACCAACTTCGGTGGCCGGCGGTTCGACATCCTGATCCAGGTTCTGGCGGGCAGCGATTTCGTCGAAGAGACGGCCGAGGGGCAGATCACGGTCAACGGTCTGCCGGCGTTCGAGTTCACCGAGCCGTTCGAGCCGGTGGTTCTGGGCGCGGACCAGCCGGAGCAGGATCCGAATTCCGACGAGCCGCCGCCGGATCCGACGGTGACGATCCGCTGGATCGGGTCGGATGCCGAGGGCGACGGAACGGTGACGATCTTCGGCGACACCGATCTCGATCACGAGAGCGGCAACGAGTTCGAAATCACGAGCGGGAGCCTGTCGGCCGACGCCGTCTTCGATCAGTTCGAATGGGACGGCGTCCCGGCGGACGGTCCGGTCGAGGAAGAGACGGTCTTCAACCTGTACGCGGAGATTTCGGACGGGGTCAACGAGGACTTCATCGTCGAGGGCCTGGCGACGATCACGGTTCCGCTGCCCGAGGAGGAGGAAGAGGAGGAGGTCTTCGCGCTCGAGATCACCGATCCGAACATGGACACGGACTTCCTGACGAGCGAGGCGATGTTCACGATCGGCTACACCATCGACGATCCGAACGTGCTGATCGACCTGGGCGTGGACCTGGACGACAACCACACCAACGGCAACGAGACGCTGATCCTCTTCCAGGAGTTCATCGAGAAGGGCGCCAACGAGAACTCGTTCGACTGGGACGGGACCGACAAGGACGGCAACGTCGTCCCGAACGGCATCTACCGCACCTACCTGGTCGTCAACCGCGGCTCCGGCACGCCGCAGATCGTCGATGCCGAGGGCCTGCTGTTCCGGCGAGCCAACGAGAACGATCCGCTGATCGCGCTGCTGGATCCCGGCGTCGACAACACCAAGGACATCGGCGAGTCGATCACCTTCCGCTGGCGCGACGAGGACCCCGACGAGACGGCCGTGATCCGCCTGACGCTCGACGATGATCCGGATCCGGACGAAGCGGTCGAGACCGACGAGGCCGAGATCGAGATCCTGCCCGAGCGCGACGCGGCCGGCGACGGTGTCCGCGACACGTTCGCGTACTCGGTGCCCAACACGCTGGCGCCCGGGACGTACTACATCTTCGCGTACATCGACGCGGACGGGGCAGCGCCCTTCGACCACGTCAGCGTCGCGCCCGGCCGCCTGATCGTCGAGGACCCGGACGGGTAGCTTGGGGAAGGGAACCGGGAACAGGGAACAGGGAACAGGGAACAGGGGGTGCCGCGTGGTGGGCAGACCCTGCTGGCCTGCTGCACTGTTCTGGCTTGCTTACCTGCTCACTTCGCACCGCGTCCCGTGTTCGCTACGGCGGGGATCGCCAAGCGGTGCGGCATCGACGCCTGCGCTTCCGCTCACAAGAAGGCGCGGGCAGATGCGTCGCTGACGCACCCTACGGCACTGGGGGAAGGGAACCGGGAACCGGGCACCGGGAACAGGGAACAGGGGGTGCCGCTTGGTTGGCAGACCCTGCTGGCCTGCTGCACTGTTCTGGCTTGCTTACCTGCTCACTTGCTTACTTGCTTACTTGCTTACTTGCTTACTCGCTCACTTAGTGACAGTTTCGGCCGAAGTTGCGGAGCACGACGGCCAGGTCGCTGAGGGTGACCGCCTGGTCGCCGGTGACATCGCCGGCCTGGGTGGCGGTTCGGCCGAAGTTGGTCAGGACCGTCTCGAGGTCGGCCAGGTCGATCGTCGCGCTGCCGTCCGTGTCGCCCGCGCAGGTCTCGGCCAGGAGCAGGCGCTGGTTGACCGGCACGTCGTGCAGTTCGCTGACCGTTCCGGACGCCGGCCAGGTGACCCAGACGCGGTGCAGCACGCTGACCGGGCGATCGAAGCCGAAGTGGGCGAGCGTCTCGTTCTGTGACATGAAGTTGCTGGCCGCCCGCAGTTCGCGCATCTGGACGGGGCTTTCGGGGGTGGCCTGCACGCGGACGACGGCGCCGATGCCTTCACGGCTGGTGAGCGTGCCGCGGAGGGTCACCTGCAGCCAGGCCCGCTGGCTGCCGCCGTCGTTGCGGTACAGCATCGGCGTGTCGGCGTTGTTGGCGATGAACAGGTCCAGGTCGCCGTCGCGGTCGTAGTCGAAGACGACCAGTCCCTTGCCCGAGCGGGTGTCGGTCAGCCCGACCGAGGTCGAGACCTCGGGCATCAGGCCCGGGCCGTCGTTGCGCCAGAGCTTCATCGGATCGTGGTTGAAGCGGTCCTCGTTGGTCAGGAACGGGAAGTCGACGCCGTTGGTCATCACCAGGTCGAGGTCGCCGTCGTTGTCGTAGTCGAGGAACGAAGCGCCCCAGCCCCAGCCGCCATCGCGCACGCCGCGGGCGTCGGTCTGATCGCTGAACAGCGAGTCGCCCTCGTTCTGGTAGAAGCGGTTGCCGCTTCCGTCCCAGTCGCCGAACGGTGCGTTCGGGTCGAAGATCGCGGTGACGAACCAGTCGAGGTCGCCGTCGTTGTCGTAGTCGCCGATCGCCGAGCCCATCCCGTTCTCGTCGGTCCCGACCCGGGCCGCTTCGGTCACATCCTCGAAGCTCCCGTTGCGGCGGTTGCGGTAGTAGCGGCTCGTGACGAAGTCGCCGGCGTGAACCAGGTCGGCCCAGCCGTCGCCGTCCATGTCGCTGAACGCGCCCGACCAGCCCTCGACCTCGTCCCGGAAACTGACGCCCTGCCGCGGAATCCGCTCGAAGACGCGGGCCGCTTCGGTCACGTCGACGAACGCGCCCCCCTCGTTGTGATACAGCGCGTTGGCCGGGTTGTCGGCCGACCAGGTCCAGACCACCAGGTCCAGCCTGCCGTCCAGGTCGTAGTCGCCGAAGGCCGCGCTGCTCGGGCCGCGCTCGACGCCGCCGGTCATCGCCACGCCCCAGGCGGCCGCCTCCTCGCGAAACGTGCCGTCGCCGTTGTTCAGGTAGAGGAAGTTCTGCCCGTTGCGGTTGATCGTCAGCAGGTACAGGTCGACCCAGCCGTCGTTGTTGACGTCGCCCCAGATGCAGCCCGAACTGCGGCCGCTGAAGTCGACGCCGGCCGTCGCGGCCACATCCGCGAAGGTTCCGTCGCCCAGGTTGCGGTACAGCAGGTTCGGCTGGCGGACGCGGGTGACGTACAGGTCGACCCAGCCGTCGTTGTCGAAGTCGGCCGCGGCGGCGCCGCCGACCATGTAGGCGAGACTGGCGTTCGGGCCGGCGAGCGGGATTCCGTCCCAGTGGCTGGCCGAGACGCCGGCGGTGGTCGTTACGTCGGTGAAGGTCACGACCGGGTCGTCAGCGCGGGCGATGCCGCTCAACCCACAGAGGGCGATCACCACCCGCCATTGCGGCTTCCACATCACGATTGCACTCCCGCAGCGCGGTCCGAACGGACCCGACAGAATTTCGCGCTGTCTACCAGCCGTCGCCCGAAGCGGCAACGAAGTGATTCAAACTCGCATTGTATCGCGCAGCCCGCACGACACAGAAGACACTGCTCAGCAGCTCAAGAGCAGTACCGCCGGAGCGCGAGCGACAGCAGGCTTGCTCCCTCGCTCCCTGGCTCCCTCGCTCCCTCTCCTCAGTGACACGCCCGGCCGAAGTTGCGCAGCAGGAGTGCCAGGTCGCTCAGTCCGACCAGGCCGTCGGCGTCGAAGTCGCCTTCGCCGGGGCCGGCGGCCGGTCCGCCGAAGCGCACCAGCAGTTGCTCGAGGTCGTCGAGCGCGATCGACAGGTCGCCGTTCGTGTCGCCGGCGCAGGGCTCGGTCACGAGGATCCGCTGGTTCAGCGGCACGTCGGTCAGGCGCTGCGTCAGTCCGCTGGCCGGCCAGGTCACCCGGACCTCGGCGACGCTCGTCACTTCGCGGTCGAAGCCGAAGTGCGCGATCGGTTCGTTCTGCGACAGGAAGTTGTTGCCGCCGGTCATCTCGTGCATCTGGACCGGGCTGTCGGCCGTGGCCTGCACGCGGATCCGGGCGCCGAGTCCGGCCGAGTTGGTCAGCGTGCCGCGCAGGGCGACCTGGAGCCAGTCGCGCTGATTGCCGCCGTCGTTGCGGTACAGAACCGGCATCTCGAGGTTGTTGGCGATGACGATGTCCTGGTCGCCGTCGCGGTCGTAGTCCAGCACCGCCAGGCCCTTGCCGCTGCGATCGTCGTCAAAGCCGAGGGCCGCGCCGGTCTCGTTCATCAGGCCGCCGCCGATGTTCTCCCACAGTCGCACCGGGGTGATGTTGAACAGGTTCTCGATGAACGTGTACGGGTAATTCACCCCGTTGGTCATCGCCAGGTCGAGGTCGCCGTCGTTGTCGTAGTCGAGGAACGAAGCGCCCCAGCCCCAGTCGCCGTCCCGGGTGGTCGTCACATCGGTGTAGTCCGAGAACAGCGAATCGCCCTCGTTGCGATAGAAGCGGTTCCCCGTGGTCCCCCACAGGCCGACCTGGTCGTCCCAGATCGACGTGACGAACCAGTCCAGGTCGCCGTCGTGGTCGTAGTCGCCGAGGGCCGAGCCCATTCCGTTCTCGTCGGTGCCAAGCTGACCCGCCACCGTCCGGTCACTGAAGGTTCCGTCACGCTCATTGCGGTAGTAGCGGCTCGTCAGGAAATCGCCGGCCGTCACCAGGTCGACCCAGCCGTCGTTGTCCATGTCCGCGAAACTGCCGGACCAGCCGAACACTTCGCGGCCGCCGATCCGTCCGAACACGTTGGCCGCCTCGGTCACCTCGGTGAAGTGTCCGCTGCCGTCGTTCTGGAACAGGGCGTTACCGGGGTCCGTGAAGGACCACTCCCAGACCACCAGGTCCAGGTCGCCATCCAGGTCGTAGTCGCCGAAGGCCGAACTCGAGTAGTAGCGGTCCTCGCCGCCCGCCATCGCCACGCCCCGGGCGGCCGCGTCCTCGGTGAAGGTTCCGTCGCCGTTGTTGATGTACAGCAGGTTGACCCCGTTGCGGCGGAAGACGGTCACGTACAGGTCCGGCCAGCCGTCGTTGTTGACGTCGCCCCACATGCCGCCGGCGCTGCGTCCGCTGAAGTCGACGCCGGCCGTCGCGGCGACATCCTCGAAGGTCCCGTCGCCGAGGTTCCGCCACAGGCTGTTGGGGGTCAGCAGGCGGGTGACGTACAGGTCGGTCCAGCCGTCCTGGTCGAAGTCGCCGGCCGAGACGCCCGCGACCATGTACCAGTAGTCGACTTCGCCGGGCTGGTTCGGCAGCACGCCGTCCCAGTGCATGACCTCGATGCCGGCGGCGGCGGTCACATCGGTGAAGCCGACCGGTGTGGGATCCAGCGCCAGGCCCGGAACGGCCGGCGCGAGCAGCGCAATCGAACTCAGAACGATCCGCCTCATTGCGGCAACTCCCTCGCGGACAGCAGGATGCTGACAGATTGGTCCCCCGGAACCACCTGATCCTAGTCGCCGAAACGAGGCGGCAGCAAGCGGAAAAGGGGCGCGGGAGACAGGGGCCCGGTCGGCGGCGCCATCCCGCGGACCTGGCCCCGCCCGAGGCGTACCGGGACCGGGACCAGCCGCCTGGATCCGTGCCGGGTCGATCTTCTCGGACCCCCGGCGGGGTGCGAGGCGGCGGCGCCGATCGATCCCGGCGTTCAGTCGTGGTCCGGTAACGTCCGGGGCCAGTAGCGGAGGTCGCCGCTGTCGTTCGAGCGGTCGTAGTCCAGTCCGCCGTCGTCCAGCATGTCGGGACCGGCCGAGTAGAGCGAAAAGCCGTCGCCTTCGAGCCGGTAGATCATCGGCTGGTTGGTGAAGGGATCGATCAGGTCCACGGCCTCGCCCAGTTCGTCGAGCGACTGCGGCAGTTCCCCGACGGCCTGCTCGTACGCGCGAATCCGGGCGACGGCCCGGGCGGCCCGGCGGTTGGCCTCGCCGCGGGTGTACAGCATGCTGGCGCGGGTCAGCGACGGCGCCAGCACTCCGAGCACCGGGTTGGTCAGTCGCGTCGTCTGCAGTTCTTCCTCGATCGCCTGGAACATGGCGTGCGACGCCGGGTAGTCGGCCGTCGCCGCGAGCGTCATCTGGTCGTAGAAGTCGTCCGCGCCGTCGCGGATCTTCTCGAAGCCCTGCGCGCTGAGCGCCATGCCGACCGCGAACATGCCCGCGTCCGGGCCCGAATCGCCGGCCAGCGAGGCGACGTTCGCGAACTCCCGCAGTCCGCCCGGTGCCAGCCGGTAGCCGTCGTACTCGTCGTGCTCGTACAGGCGCTGGATCTCGTCCATCATCGCCGCCCGCTCGAACTGGATCGTCTGCGAGAACGGGCGCATCGGCACCTGGTAATCGTCGTACTGCGCGAACTGGGCGACGTAGTCGATCTGACCGTCGACATCCTTCGCGTACAGATCCAGCAGCGCATCGGTGGCCAGGTGTTCGACGGCCACGCCGACCAGTCCCTCGATCAGGGTCGTGCCGCGGCCGGTCTGTCCGCCGCTGCGGAGGGTCATCAGGTACTCGCGCGAGGCGGCCTCGTAGTCGCCGGCGACTTCCTGCTGCTTGCCGAGAATGACCTGGGCCCGGGCCAGGTTGCGAATCTTGCTGAGCGTCGGCAGCAGCACGCCGATCAGCCGCGTGTCCTCCGGATCGCCGGTCCGCAGGTCGTAGCCGGTGAAGTCATGCATGCCGGCTTCGCGCAGCAGGGCGATGCCATCGACGTTCCGGTCCAGCCAGCTCAGGATGTCCGGGTCCGCCAGTGTCTGCGGGTTCCCGGCCATCGCTTCGGCGAAGAAGTCCGGATCCATGTCGAATTCCGGCGTGGCTTCGGCCGCCTGTTCAAACAGGTCGGCCGCCGTGCCGGCGTTCGTGTGCGTGTTCATCCAGTCGATGTAGTTGACCCAGTCGCCCGGCCGGGGGTCCGGCAGGTCATCGACGGGGCGCGGCAGTTCGCGCAGCGCCGCGTCGGGGCTCGGGCTGTCGAGCCAGTTGAGGACCCGCCACGCCCAGGAGCGCTCGGGCGGGTCGGCCTGGTTCGGATCTTCCGGGTCGGAATCGGCCATCCGCATGTCGAGCATGGCCGGAGGGCCGTTCGGATCACCGCCGGCCAGCAGCGCGGCCAGTTGCTCGGACATTTCGCTGGCGCTGAGCATCTCCATCAGCGTCAGCAGCGGGTCCTTCGGATCGGCCTGCATCTCGGTCGCCGGCGTGACGAGTTCGCGGGTTGCCGGTCCGTGGCTCTCGATCAGTTCCAGCCGCTCCAGGTCCACGCGAATCTCGCGCCCGTTCTCCAGCACGATGACGAAGTGCGGCGCGTGGGCGTCGAAGCCGACCTGCCTGGCGCCGTGCCGCCAGTCGAGCGATTCGCCGCGGCGCTCGACGTTCAGCAGTTCACCCGGGTCGAGCAGTTCGTCGAGGGCCCATTCGCGTCCGGGCTCGCCGTCTTCGAGGTAGACCACCAGCGTGTGGGCCGCACCGCCCATCCGGTACTCGTCGAGCGTGACCACCCACCGGCCGCTGTCGTGGACGAACGCCGCCAGCGGGGCGATCTCGTTGACCAGTTCGACCTCCCACTTCGTCTCGGGCCGTTTGCCGCGGGCGCGGTACTGAAGCGTGGCCCGGCACGCTGTTCCGGTTGTCTCGCCGCCGCGACCCGGCGTGACCCGCAGGCGGTACTCCTTGCTGGCCGAGTAGGCCTGGCGCACCGGGGCGGCGTCGGGTCCCTGGGTGACAAGCAGCGCAGCGGCACACAACAGAACGGCGAAGGTTGGCATCGTTTCAATCTCCCCGAACCTGGTGGGTAGGACCGTTATGATACCCATCGGCGACGGCCAGTCGGCAACTTGTTCGACATCCCGCCGCCATGCCGTTGTCTGTTGTTATCACAGAGGTTAGGGAGCATCCATGGCGAATCGCTGGCTGATCACCGGGGCTTCCGGCCAGCTTGGCGGGCACCTGGTCACGCACCTGCGGCACCGACACCCGGACGAGCCCCTGCTGGCTCTGGCCGGACGGCAGCCTGTCCCGACCGCAGCCCCGGCCGACACGACCGTCCGCCGCATCCCGCTGACCGAACCGGGGAACCTGGCGCAGGCCGTGGCCGACTTCCGGCCGACGCATGTCATTCATACGGCCGCCCTGACCGCCGTCGGCGCCTGCCACGGGGACCCCGATCTCGCCCGCCGCTGCAATGTCGACGCCACCGGGACGCTCGCCGACGCGGCCGGCGACTGTGGGGCTCGTTTTGTCTTCACCTCGACCGACATGGTCTTTCGCGGCGACGGCGCGCCGTATGGCGAGCGCGACAGGCCCGACGCCGAGAGCGTTTACGGGCAATCGAAGATCGCGGCCGAGCGGGTGCTGGCGGGGCGGGACGGGGTTGCTGTCGTGCGGATTCCGCTGCTGTTCGGCCTGCCGGTCACGTCGCGGGATTCGACGTTCCGCGGTCAGCTTGCGGGCCTGCGTGCGGGGGAACCGCTGCGGATGTTCGCCGACGAGTGGCGGACGCCGGTGTCGCTGCGGGCGACGGCCGCGATCCTGCTGGGGCTGGCGGCGTCGGAGGAAGTCGGACTGTGGCACCTGGCGGGTCCGCGGCGGATGTCGCGCCTGGACCTGCTCCTGGCGGTGGCGGGTGTGCTGGGGCTTGGCACGGAGCATGTCGAGCCGATTTCGCGGTTGTCGATTGACGGGCCGGAACCGCGGCCGGAGGACCTGAGCCTGGACGGCGCCCGCCTGGCGGCGCGGTTTCCGGATCTGCGACCCGGACTGCCCGTGGCGGAGGATCTTGGGGCCTGAGGACCGCGCGGGGGTTACCGGCGGGACGCCAGTGTCTTCGCGGACCTTTAGATTCTGGATTTGTGGCACAGGCGTCTCGCCTGTGTCTTCCGGATAGGGTGCCCAATCACCGGCGGGACGCCGGTGCCACACAAGACAAGGCCGGTGCCACACAAGACACGGTGGCTCAGCGGAAGTTCAAGCTTGTGGCACTCCAAGCTTGTGCCATCCAAGCTGTGTGGCTGTGTGGCTGTGTGGCACAGGCGTCTCGCCTGTGTCTTCGCAGACCTTTAGATTTCTGGGTTTGTGGCACAGGCGTCCCGCCTGTGTCTTCCGGATAGGGTGCTCAATCACCGGCGGGACGCCGGTGCCACACAGGTCAAGGCCGGTGCCACACAAGGCCGGTTCCACAAGGGGGTCGGTGCTCAATCACCGGCGGGACGCCGGTGCCACACAAGACACGGCCGGTGCCACAGAAGGGTGGGCCGGGCACGGGACCGGGCGCTTTGGCTTCCGCGCAGGCTCGCCAGCAGGTACACTTCCGTGTCAAGTATTTGGGGAGGACGATCCTCCGTTGTCTTCAGGCGCGGCCCCGTCGACGGGGACCCCATTGCTCAGCGAGGTGAATTCATGCGCATTGCGCTCGTCAATCCGATTTCGCGTCGGAACCAGGGATACCACACGGTCGGCAGTTTCATCCCCCAACTGGGGCTGCAGGTGCTGGCCGAGCGGACCCCGGAAGGCCACCAGGTCGACATCATCGACGAGATCTTCGGGCCCGAGTACACCGACAACCAGCTTGTCAAGAACGGCTACGACCTGGTCGGCATCACGGCCTACACCAGCGGGGCGACCCGCACCTACGAGATTGCCGCGATGTGCCGGGCGGCCGGGATTCCGACGATCATGGGCGGCCCGCACGCCTCGGCCTGCCCGGAGGAGGTCGGTGCCCACGTGGACTCGGTGGCGACGGGCGAGTGCGACGTGCTGTGGCCGAAGATCGTCGAGGATGCCAGCAAGGGCCGTCTGCAGCCGCGTTACTTCGGCGTGGCGCTGCCTGACCTGGAGAAGACCGGGCTGGGCCGGGCGGAACAGCACCTTCAGCCGGTGAACGGCAAGTACGACGTCAGCGCGATTCAGACCTCGCGGGGCTGTCCGGTGGGCTGCGAGTACTGCTCGGTGACGAAGTTCAACGGCGCGCCGATCCGTCGGCGGCGGATCGAGGACGTGCTGAAGGAATGGAACGAGACGCCGCAGCGGTTCCTGTTCGTCGTCGACGACAACTTCTTCGGCGTCGGCGAGAAGCACGCCGAGTGGGCCAAGGAGATGCTGCGCGAGATCATCAAGCGCGGCAAGAAGCGGCTCTGGTTCAGCCAGACGACGATCAACATGGGTGACGATCCCGAGGGCCTCGAACTGGCCTACAAGGCCGGCTGCCGCGGCATGCTGGTCGGCTTCGAGACCTTCAACCGCGAGTCGCTCAAGGACTACTCGAAGGGTATCAACCGCAAGAACCTGGACCGTTACCGCGAACTGATCGCCGGTTTCCACAAGGCCGGCATCGCCGTGTTCGGCGGGTTCATCATCGGGTCGGATCACGACACGCCCGAGACCGCCAGCGAGACGCTGCTGACGGCCGTGCGGATGGGGATCGACATCATCCAGGTCACGAACCTGACGCCGCTGCCCGGCACGAAGATGTTCGACCGCTTCAAGGAGGAAGGCCGGCTGCGGGCGACCGAATACCCGGTCGACTGGGAGCGGTACTCGTTCACCGAGACCGTCTACCACCCCAAGCGGATGACGGCCGAGCAGCTTGACGAGGCGATCTACGAGGTTCGTCACGCGGCCGCCAGGCAGAGCTGGGTGATCAAGCGGGCCTTCCGGACGCTGGTGAAGACGCGTTCGCTGACGACGGCGCTGTTCGTCTACGGGATGAACCAGGGCTGGAAGCGGATGGCCAAGATCCAGGCGCCGAAGGACGCGGAGCGGTACGGGATCGCGCCGACCTCGTCGGCCCGTTTCCAGCGGGTGCTCGAGTCGTTCCGGCTGCACCTGCGCGGGCACGATCTCGAGGCGGTCTAGCCATGTCGGTCCCGCAGGTCAGCCCGCAGGATGTGCACACCAGGATGCAGCAGCAGGCGGCGGACTTCGTCCTGCTGGACTGCCGCCAGGCGCACGAGGTCGCCTTCGCCTCGATCGAGGGCGCGGTGCATATCCCGATGGACGAGTTGCCCGACCGGCTGGGCGAACTGGACAAGGCGGCCGAGGTGGTCGTGATGTGCCACCACGGCGTCCGCAGCATGGCCGTGGCCGGCTTCCTGCGGGAATCCGGCTACGAGCGGGTCTCCAGCATGAGCGGTGGCATCCACGGCTGGTCGCAGGCGGTCGACGCGAGCGTACCCCAGTACTGACGCGCAGCAGGCAAGTGAGCAGGTAAGCAGGGTCGGGGGGCGCGGCCTCTTCCCGGCCTGGCTCCTTCGCTCCCTGATCCCCGGCTCCCTTCCCGGGCTATAGTACTTCCGGCGAAACAACGGAGAACGCACGTGGCTGAGAAGACGGAAAAGGTGATCATCATCGGATCGGGGCCGGCCGGGCTGACGGCGGCGATTTACGCCGCGCGGGCCAACCTGGAGCCGCTGATGTTCGAGGGGTTTAACGCCGGCGGGCTGATCCCCGGCGGGCAGTTGATGTTCACGACCGACGTCGAGAACTACCCCGGATTCCCCGAGGGAATCATGGGGCCGCAGATGATGATGAAGTTCCGCGAGCAGGCCGAGCGTTTCGGCACGCGCTTCATTCGCGAGGACGTCCGCGAGGTCGATTTCTCGAAAGGCCCGTTCCGCGTCAGCAGCGACGAGCACACCGAGCATGCCCACGCCGTGATCATCTCGACCGGGGCGCGGGCGAACTGGCTCGAACTCGAGAACGAGCAGCGGCTCGCCAAGAGCGGCGGCGGCGTCTCGGCCTGCGCGGTCTGCGACGGCGCCCTGCCCGCGTTCCGCAACCAGGAACTGGTCGTGGTCGGCGGCGGCGATTCGGCCGTCGAGGAGGCCAGCTTCCTGACCAAGTTCGCCAGCAAGGTTCACCTGATCCACCGCCGCGACGAACTGCGGGCCAGCAAGATCATGCAGGAGCGGGCCTTCAAGCTGCGGGACGAGGGCAAGATCGAGATCGTCTGGGACAGCCAGGTCATCGAGGTGCTGGGCGACGAGACGATCTCGGCCGTGATGCTGAAGAACACGAAGACCGGTGACGAGCGCAAGCTGCCGTGCAAGGGCATGTTCCTGGCGATCGGACACACCCCGAACACCGAGATCTTCGGCGACCAGATCGACCTGCACGAGAACCGCTACATCAAGGTCAAACCCGGTACCAGCCTGACCAGCGTCGAAGGTGTCTTCGCGTCCGGCGACGTGGTCGACTTCACCTACCGGCAGGCCGTGACCGCGGCCGGGACCGGCTGCATGGCCGCGCTCGACGCCGAGCGCTGGCTGGCGGCCAGGGGGATCGAGTAGACCTGCGGAAGATGTTCCACGCGAACGAGCGACCGCACAACGGGAGTTGTCACCATGCGCATCCTTTCGGCCGTACTGCTCCTGTTGCTGGCGTCGGGCTGCGCGCGTGACGTGCGCGTCGAGGAGGCCGAGGTGCAGCGGCCGGCGTGGATGTCGCGGTTGCCGGCCTGGGCGGGTGCCGAACGGGTCGATCGCCAGTCGGACTGGGTGGTCGACCTGGACTTCCGGGTGCTGGTCGGCCAGGACGCGATCGAGGCGATCGCGACGCTGCTGGACCTGCGGACCGACGGCGAGCGGATCATCACCGGCGGCCAGCGCGACGCGATCGAGACCCTGGCGCTGCTCGAAGCCGAGGCCGAGGCCCTGGCGGCGCCGCGCCTGTCGGTCTTTGAACAGCAGCCCGCCTGGCTGGCGCTGACGGCCAGCGCGGAGCGTGGCCTGCGGATGACCGCGCTGGTTGACCAGGTCAGCGGCAGCGCCGCCCGCGTGCGCTACGAGATCCTCTTCGTCCGCGGCAACGATCCCCAGGCGGCGGGTACCTGGCGCCTCGAGGGGACCCGGCGACTGCGCGTCGGGCAGAGTCTGCTGCGTCTGCAGCGGGTTCCGGACACCGGGCGGAGCGTCCTGACGGCGATGACGCTCCGTCGCATCGTTCCGGCGGAATCCGTCGCACCACCCGCCGAGCCCGCACCGACCACCGCCCCGGCGTCCGAGTAGCCTGCGCCGTCCCGGCGTCAGCGCGTCGAACATCGTCGCGGCCGGAACACTGCCTGGCAGGTGCGTTGCCGCGCGCCGGCCCCGCGCTTTCCGAGGGGGCGGGATCGCCTTCTGACGGGCCGGAACGCGGTTTTCGCGTCGCTTCCCTCCGATTTCCGACCCTGTCGGCCGCCGACGTCGCACTGGCCTCTGCTGGGCGGGGCTGGCAGAACCCGCCGTGATCCGCTGATCCGCACTCGGAGGCTACCGCTATGCGATCCGTACGACAGACCCTGACCCTCACCGTGGCCGTTGTGGTCACCGCATCGGCCTGGGCTGATGTTCCCCGTCTGATTTCCTACCAGGGCCGACTGGCCAGCGGCGTGACGGGGACGGTTGATCTCGAAATCGATGTTCACAAGGACCCGGTGCTGGATGTTTCGCAGTTCAATGAACTGCACGTGGGCGTTCCGGTCAGTGACGGCGTCTTCTCGATCCTGATCGGGTCGGAGACGGTCGGCGGTGTCCCGGAGGCGGTCTACAACAGCACCGCCCGCTGGATCGGCGTGTCGGTCGACGGGGCGCCGGAACTGCTGCCGCGGGCGCGGTTCACGCTCGTGCCGTTCGCGGCCCGCAGCCTGCACGCCGACGGGCTGGTGATTCCCGGCGACAGTCTGCAGGTCGCGGTTGTCGTCGGCGCGGACGGTGACGTCACGATGCGCGACGACGATGGCAACCCGCAGGTCCGCTTCGATCTGAACGGGCAGGGCAGCGCCCCGCGCCTGGAGATGCTGGCCGCCGATCACAGCACCGCGACCTTCGTGGCCGAGGCGTCCGGTGGCGCCAACGGCGGCGGCTACCTGTCGCTGAACGATGACCTCGGCGCGCCCGTGTTCCAGTTCGACGCCGGGATCGGCGAGGTGGAACTGCGCGAGAGCGGGAACACGGCCTTTCAGGTCGAAGCCGACGCGTCCGGTTCGCCGGTGGCGCGGCTGTCGCTGTTCGATCCGGCCGGGGCGACGCGCCTGGTCGAGATCCAGGCGGCCGAGACGACCTCGACCGGCCCGCAGTTGTTTCTGCGGGACAGCGACGGGACGACGACGTTCGATCTGGACGCCGAGTTCAACGCCGACGGCGGCGCCCAGATGGCGTTGAAGACCGGTCTGGGCGTTCAGACGCTGCTGCTGGACGCGCAGTCCTCGGAGGGCGGCGGCGAGATCCAGGTGGAGGACGCCGCCGGGCAGTTGCGCGTGCAGATCAACGCCGAGGACCCGGCGTCCGAGGGCGTGCTGACGGCGTTCGCTGACGGCGGCAACCAGGTCTTCCGGCTGCGGACCGGGCAATCGGGCGACAACGGGCAGATCGATCTGCTCAACCAGAACGGCGTGACCGCGGTCGAGGCGGTGGCGTTCAGCAGCACGACCGGCGGTCGCCTGGTCCTGCGTGAGGGAACCGTCGGCGAGGATCGCATCCGGATGTACGCCGACAACGGCGGCAACAATGCCGAACTGGCCCTGCGGGAAGGCACGACCACGCGCGTCCGTCTCAACAGTGCCTTCGACGGCCGCGTGCAGATCCTGGACGGCGGCCTTCCGGTGGTGGAGATGACCGGTGCCAACGGCGGCGAAGTGAATCTTTCGCAGGGCGGCGTCGACGTGCTGCAACTGATCGCCTCGGACGTCAACGGCGACTCGCGGGTGGTGACCGACGTGCTGCAGATCAACGCCGGATCGGACCTGAGCGAGCGCTTCGATATCCGCGGCGAGGTCGTGCCGGGGTACGTGGTCGCGATCGATCCGACCACGCCGGGCGGGCTGACCGTCGCCGACCGGGCCTACGACACGCGCGTGGCCGGCATCGTCAGCGGCGCGGGCGGCGTCAAGCCCGGGATGCTGATGGGCCAGGTCGGCTCGATCGCCGACGGGGCTCACGCGGTCGCCCTGACCGGTCGCGTCTGGACGTGGTGCGATGCCGGACAGCATCCGATCGAGGCCGGTGATCTGCTGACGACCTCGGCGACGGTCGGACATGCGATGAAGGTCACGGACCCCGCGCGGGCCGGCGGCGCGATGATCGGCAAGGCGATGACCTCGCTCGAGAGCGGGCGCGGGCTGGTCCTGGTCCTGGTCAACCTGCAATAAGGGGGAGGGTCGATCATGTTGAGACGAAGCATCTGTTCCCTGGGACTGCTGGCGGCCGCGAGCCTGCTGCCGCCGGCGGGGGCCCAGGTCACGGGGACGGCGCCGCGGGTGACGGTGGCCGAGCGACTCGGCCTGCGGCAGGTGGACGTTCAGTCGCTGGCGATCACCGAGATGGACCGCGGGGTCGAGGTGGAGCTGGCGCTGGCGGGCACGCCGCTGACGATCGAGGCGGTCCGGGTCAGCCTGCGGACGAGTGATTTCGAAGTGCTGGTCGAGGACGCGACCGGGCTGCGGCGTGTGGCGGCGCCGCCGCCGACGACGATTCGCGGGGCGATCCGGGAGATTCCGGGCAGTTACGTGAGCGGGTCGCTGTTCGAGGGTTCGCTGCGGGTCCGGATCATGCTTTCGCGGGACGAGGTCTTCTTCGTGCAGCCGGTTCCGAACGCGGCGGCGGACGCGCACGCGGTCTACGGCTACTGGGACGTGCTGCCGGTGGACAATGGCTGCGCGCTGCCGGACGAGGTGCCGACGGCGGGCTTCGAGGCGGCGGACCCGCCAGCGGCGGGGTCGGGTGATCCGGCCCCGTCGGGCGAGGACGAGACGCCGACGTACCTGCGGGCGTTCTATCCGCGGCACACCGAGATTTCGTGGGACACCGACACGCAGTTCGTCAACGGTGAAGGCGGTGCCGAGGCGGCGCTCAACTACATCGAGACGGTGATGGTCGGGGTGGACGACATCTATCGCACGAACGCGCAGATCGCCTACGTGCTGAACCGGATCATCATTCGGACGGCCGAGCCGGACCCGTACACGTCGAGCGACTCGTCGACGCTGCTGGGGCAGGTGCGGTCCGAGTGGAACGGGAACCTGTCGGCGCTCGAGCGCGACGTCGTGCACCTGTTCAGCGGGCGCGACTTCGAGCAGAACGTGATCGGCCGGGCGTACTTCGCCGGTATCTGCAACACGGACGGGTACGGCGTGAACCAGCGGATCACGAACTTCGCGAACCAGGTCGGCGAGGTTGCGCACGAGCTGGGGCACAACTGGAACGCGGCCCACTGTGCGGAAATCGTGGGCGGCAACTGTCCGACGAACGCGCCGGCGGACTGCGGCATCATGTGCGCCTGCATCGCCGGCTGCAACGGCAGCACGACCGTGTTCGGCGCGGCGTCGCTGAACAGCATCATCACGCACCGCAACGGGCGGACGTGTCTGAACGGCGAGGAACTGGTCGTGTACGTGGATGCGGCCGCGACCGGAACCGAATCCGGGACGAGCGGGGCGCCGTACGACACGCTGCGCGAGGGGCTCTGGGCGTCGCCGCCGACCGGTGGCACGCTGGAGATCGCGGGTTCCGCGCTGTACTTCGAAGACGGCGTGCTCGATCGGCTGAACCGGCCGGTGATCTTGCGCGGGCAGCCCGGTACGGGGGCGGCGCTGATTCAGCGGTAACGCGAGCGCGGGTCGAGGATCTGAAGGAGTGAATGGGTGCCGTGGTGCCCGTTCACTCTTTCGCTGCGCCGGCTGGTTTGTGCAGGGCCTGCCAGCGGGCGTGCTGCGCTGGCTGGTCGGTGGCCTGATAGAGGTCGACCAGGCCGCCGATGCCGCGCTGGGTGTAGGGGTGCTCGTCGCCGACCTGGTCGCGGAGAGTTTTGACGCCGGTCAGCAGCAGCGGTTCGGCCTCGGCGGGGCGGCCGACGGTCAGCAGGGCGGTTCCGAGCCGGCACTGGTAGTCGCCGAGGCGCCAGTGGTTTTCGGGCAGTGATTCGGTCGCGCCGGCCAGGGCTTCGGTGAAGTGTTCGAGGGCCAGTTCGGTTTCGCCGCGGGCCAGCAGGATTTCGCCGACGAGGCTGAGCGTCAGCATGGTTTCCTCGTGGGAGAGGCCGAGGTCGGCCCGGCGGGCGGCGAGGGTCTGGCGGGCGAGGGTCTCGGCCTCATCCAGTTCGCGGACCAGCAGCAGGCTGGACGCGAGGTTGTGTCGGCTGGTCAGGGTGTCCGGGTGGTTCTCGCCGAGGACCCGTTCGCGGATTTCGAGCAGGGAGCGCATCAGCGCGATCGCTTCGTCCTGTCGGCCGAGGTTCTTCAGCACGAGTGCCAGGTTGTTGCGGACGCTGAGCGTGTGCGGGTGTTCGTCGCCGAAGCGTTCGGCCAGGCCGGCCTCGGTCTGTCGCAGCAGCGGTTCGGCCTCGGCGGACTTGCCGATTTCCCACAGCAGCAGCGCCAGGCTGTTGCGGGTTCCGAGTGTCAGCAGGGCGTCGGGCTGGGTTTCCTCGAGGCCGGCCAGGGTTTCGCGCAGCAGGGCCTCGGCTTCGTCAAGTCTGCCGAGCGACTGCAGCAGGTTGCCGAGGCTGCTGCGGGCGGCGCGGGTGTTGCGGTGGTTCGGGCCGAGCAGTCGCTGGCGGATGGTCAGCAGGCGGCGTTTCCAGTACTCGGCGTCGTTCAGCTTGCCGCGCTGCTGCAGGGCGCTGGCGTAGTTGTTCATCGTGATCTGGGTGTGGTCGTGGTCCTCGCCGAGCACCTCGACCCGCGTGTCGAGCGCCTGGCGGAGCGTCTCTTCGGCCTGTTCCAGCTTGCCGAGTCCGAGGAACGCGGTGCCGAGGGTGTGCTGCAGGCCCGCCCGGATCTCGGGGTTTTCGGCGAACTCGGTCTCGGCATGCGGGGCGGCCCAGGTCAGCATCTCCGAGATCCGCACATCGCCGCCTTCGCCCTGCGTCGGGTCGGCCGAGGCGAGGATCTTCCGCAGGAACTCGTTGATCGCCGTGACCTTCTCGGCCTCTTCCTCGGCCAGCGTCTGTGCCCGGCGGGTTTCCTGGAGGCGCGTGTCGGCCAGGTCGAGGGCCTCGATCGCCCGGTTGCGGTCCGCGTCGGCCTGGCGGCGGAGCGTTTCCGCCTGGCGGTAGAGGACGCCCATCCATGCGCCGAACGCGAGCACCAGGCCGAACAGCACGCCGGCGGCCGCGAAGGGGGCCTTGTGACGGGCGACCAGTTTCCGCAACTGGTAGCCGAAGGTGTGCGGTGTGGCGAGGATCGGTTCGTTGCCGAGGTAGCGTTCGATGTCCTCGTTCATGGCGGCCGCGCTCTGGTAGCGGCGGGCGGGGTCTTTCTCGATCGCCTTGAGGATGATCGCTTCGAGGTCGGCGTCGATGCGCGGGTTGAGGGTGCGGGGGCGGACGGGGTCCTGTTCGCAGATGACGCGGAGGGCGTCGAGCAGTTGCGTGCGGTCGACTTCGTAGGGCAGCCGCAGCGTGAGCAGTTGGAAGAGGATGATGCCGAGGGCGTAGACGTCGGTCCGCAGGTCGATCTCGTCGGGGTTGCCGCGGGCCTGCTCGGGGCTCATGTAGTGCAGGGTGCCCTGGATCCGGCCGACCTCGGTGACGATGGTGTGTTCGTCGCGTTCGTCGTCGGTGATCCGGGACAGGCCGAAGTCGAGGATCTTGGGGTTTCCGGTCGGGGTGACGATGATGTTGGACGGTTTCAGGTCGCGGTGGATCACGCCGCGCTGATGGGCGTAGTGGACGGCGTCGCAGATCCGGCGGAAGAGGTCGAGGCGGGCCTGCAGGGTCGGTTCGCCCCGGGCGGCGAAGCGCCCGAGCTGGACGCCCTCGACCAGTTCCATCACGAAGTACTGCAGGTTGCTGTCGCTGCCGTCCGCGGCGTGGATCGCGGCGATCGCGGGGTGCTTCAGGCGGGCGAGGGCCTCGGCCTCGCGCTGAAAGAGGCGCAGGTGGTACTCGTCGAGCGTGCGGCCGTGGAAGACCTTGACGGCCACGCGTCGGCGGGGCTGTTCCTGTTCGGCCTCGTAGACGATGCCGCTGCCGCCGCGTCCGATTTCGCGGAGGACGCGGTAGCCGGCCAGGTGCGGAATGGCCTGGGCGGGTGCGGTGCGGACGGCGGGTTCGGCCAGTCGGGCGATGCTGCCGCTGACCTGGAGGTTGGCGGAGACGTCGTCGAACTGCTGGCGGCAGTCGGGGCAGGCGTCGAGGTGGCTGCGGAGCTGGAGCGAGAGCGACTCGGTCAGGTCTTCGCAGGCGAGGGCCTCAAGTTGTTCGAGGTCCGGACACGGCACGCGGGCATCCTCACAGGGCGATCACTTCCATGTCGGTCTGCAGTTGCCGCACGCGTTTCAGCACGCGGTGCTTGGCGGTATAGACGGCGGCCCGCGACATGCCGAGCTGATCGGCGGCCTGGTCGGCGGTGTGTCCTTCGCAGACGGTCAGGGCGAAGGCCGCGTAGGTCTGGGCGTTGACCTCGGTCTGCACGCGGGTCAGGCAGCGGTTCAGCAGGTTCCGCTGCCACTCCTCGTCGAAGCAGCGGGTCGCCTCCTGCTCGTCCGGCAGCGAGGCCCAGAAGGCGGTGTCCGCGCTGACCTGCTGGTCGTTGCCGCTGCGGCGTCGCCGGCGGCGCAGATTGAGCGCCTTGCGGTAGGCGATGCCGAACAGCCAGGAGCTCAGGCGGCCTTTCTCGCGCTCGTACTTGCCGCGGCGGAGGGCCTCGGCGAAGTCGAGCAGCGTCTCCTGGGCGCAGTCCTCGGCCTCGGCCTCGGTCAGGCCGATCCGGCGGGCAAAGCGCACCAGCGGGTCCTGGAACCGTCCGGTAAAGCGGTTCCAGGCTTCCTGGTTGGTGAACTCGCGCAGGCCGAGCAACAGCGTCGAACTGGTAACCCACTCGTTGGTCAAGACTTGATGCCACCTCCCTGCCCGAGAGTATAGGAGCCTCGAGCCGTTTCCCTCAAACGCGGCCCTCCCCTGACACGCTCAGGCTGCCGCCCGCGGACCGAAAAAACCGATAAAAAAATTAGCGTGTAAGACGTTCCGAAGCGCCGGCCAATACCGGGTGTGACGCCGATTGTCGGCGGGAGGATGCCAATGCCGTCAGCGAGTCGCCCCGCCAACCAGGCCGACTTCACCTTCGAGATCGATCAGCCGGACACGCCCGCGCTGCGGGTGACCGGCTTCCGCGGCCAGGCCGCGCTGAGCACGCTGTTCCACGTGCAGGTCGACCTGGCGTCGGATGAACCGGCGCTCGACAAGGCCGCGCTGCTCGGGCAGGCCTGCCGGCTGACGCTCCGGTCGCCGCGCGGCGATCGGTTCATCTCGGGCATCGTCCGCGCGCTGGCCCGCACCGGGCAGGGGTCGCGGGTGACGCACTACGCGGCCGAGATCGTGCCGGTGCACTGGTACCTGACCCGCCGGCAGCAGTCGCGGATTCTGCAGAGTCACCTCTGCACGGACATGAGTGTCCCGGGCGTGATCCAGCACGTGCTGGAAAAGGCCGGCATTCCGGACACGCACTTCCGCTTCGCGTTGCAGGGCACCTATCCGCAGCGTGAGTGCGTCGTGCAGTACCGCGAGACGGACATGAACTTCATCGCGCGGCTGATGGAGATCGAAGGCCTGCACTTCTTCTTCGAGCACGAGGCGGACCGGCATGTGCTGGTGATCGCCGACGGCGACGTCGCGCACGTGCCGGGCGAGGGGATCGAGGAGATCGCCTTTCGCGCGCCGACCGGCCTGGTGCCGGCCGAGACCTGCGCGTTCGAACTGGAGGATCGGCGGGCGATCGAGGTCGACGCGGTTTCGCTGGACGATTTCGACTTCAAGAATCCGGCCCAGCAGTTGCGGGCCCGGCTGGAAGGTCCGGACGCGCCGGCCCTCGAGACGGTCGACTATCCCGGCTGCTACGTGACCCGCGGCGATGGCGAGCGCTACGCCCGCGTGCGACTGGAGGCCGAGCAGGTCGGGCGGCACGTCGTCCGCCTGCGGGCCAATGTCCGCGGGCTGCGCCCGGGCTCGACCTTTCACCTGGTCGATCATCCGGCCGCCGAGTGCAACCGCGAGTACCTGGTGATCGCGGCCGAGGAGCAGGCCGCCCAGCCACAGAGCGTGACGAACGAGGCGGGCGCGGCCGAGGCCCCGCAGTACCGGGTGCTGCTGACGCTGATTCCGGTGGAGGTGCCGTACCGGGCGCCGCTGGACACGCCGGTCCCGCGGGTGGCGGGCAGCCAGACGGCGCTGGTGGTCGGTCCGCCGGGCGAGGAGATCTGGCCGGACGAGTACGGACGGGTCAAGGTGCAGTTCCACTGGGACCAGGCCGGGACGTACAACGAGGAGAGTTCGGCCTGGATCCGGGTCAGCCAGGGGTGGGCCGGCGGGCGTTACGGGATGTTCTTCCTGCCGCGGGTCGGGCAGGAGGTGGTGGTCGATTTCCTGGAGGCGAACCCGGATCGGCCGCTGATCACGGGCAGCGTCTACAACAAGGACAACATGCCGCCGGTGCAGTTGCCGGAGGACAAGACCTGCAGCACGATCAAGTCGCGCAGCACGGTCGGCGGGGGCGGGGCGAACGAACTGCGGTTCGACGATCGCAAGGACGAGGAACTGCTGTTCCTGCACGCCCAGAAGAACCTTCACCTGCGGGCGCTGAACGACGCGATCGAGACGATCGGGGCGAACCGGCACTCGCACGTGTCGGGCGACGTGATCAGCGAGGTCTCGAAGAACGTCTCGACCGCGATCGAACTGGATCGCTGCGAGCAGATCGGCGGGAACGCCTCGCTGTCGATCACGGGTGACCAGATCGAGGTGGTGTCCGGCAATCAATCGGTCGATGTCGGCGGCGGGCAGACCTTGACCTGCGGCGGCACGGTCGTGGTCGAATCGAGCACGGGCATCACGCTGAAGGTCGGCGGCAACTTCCTGACGATCGACCCGAGCGGGATCTACCTGATGGGTACGGTCGTGCACGTCAACGGCGCCGGCGCGGCTCTGAACGGCACGTCGCTCGAAGCGCTCGAGACCGGCGAGGCGGCCGTGGCGGCCACGACCGAGCCGGGCACGGACGTCACCTACCAGGCCGATCCGGATACGCCGGGACAGATCGAGGCGACGCTGCAGCAGGTCGCCGACGCGGACGAGGACCAGGCCGAAGACGAGGCGAGCTGGGTCGAGATCGAACTGGTGGACCAGAACGGGCTGCCGGTGGCCGGCGAGGCCTGGGAACTGATTTCGCCGAGCGGGAAGACCTACAGCGGCAGCCTGGACGCCAACGGCCGGTCGCACGTGGCCGTCGATCAGCCGGGGACCTGCCAGGTCAGCTTCCCGCGACTCGACCGGCGGGCCTGGTCGCGGACAGGCGGAGAGCAGGCGGCCGCGACGGCCGCGGGTGGCGCGACGCAGGAGGGCTCGGCATGAGCAACCCGACCGACGATTCGTTTTCCGTGCGACTGAGCCAGGCGGCGGGGGGCGGGCAGGCGCCGGCCGATCCGCGGGAGGAGATTGGCGAACTGCCGAACCGCAGGTCGACGGAGCCGGCTGCGCAGCCGCAGGAGGCCGCGTTCAATCCGCTGGACTCGTTCGCGGCCCGGCTGGAGTCGCACCTGGACCAGGCGGCGCCGCAGCAGCAGGAACCGGCGGCGCCGCGCGTCGCGCCGGACGCGGTGATCCGGGCCGAGGCGTGCGGGGCCGGTGCGCACGAGGTGGCCCGCGGCGCGTGCCTGGCGGGGATCGCGCGGCAGGTCGGGCACGACTGGGAGACGATCTGGAACGACCCGGCCAACGCGCCGGTGCGCGAGGCGCGTCAGGACCCGAACCTGCTGCTGGCGGGTGACCGGCTGCACATTCCGCCGCAGGAGGCCAAGCAGGAGTCGGTGGCGACGGAGGCCCGGCATCGGTTCGTGCTGCACAGCGCGCCGGTGCGGCTGGTGCTGCAGTTGAAGGACGAGGCCGGCAAGCCGCGGGCGAACCTGGCGTACACGCTGGAGGTCGACGGTGCGGCGCGGGAGGGCTTCACCGATCCGAGCGGGACGCTGCGCGAGTTCGTGCCGGCCGAAGCCCGCGAGGCGCTGCTGACGCTGACGGAATCGGGCGAGGCCTATCCGTTGCGGCTGGGGGCCCTGCAGACGGCCGAGGCGTGTGGCGGCGTGCAGGCGCGGCTGAACAACCTGGGTTTCCACTGTGGTCCGCCGAGCGGGCAGTGGGACGAGCGGACGCGGCTGGCGCTGAAGGCATTCCAGGGTCGCGAGGGCCTGCCGGCGCACGGAGAACTGGACGAGGCGACGCTGCAGCGCCTGCGGGCGACGCACAGGAGTTAGTGAGCAGGTAAGCGGGTAGGCAGGTGTGCTGCGGGGCCTTTTCGGGCGTTGGATTGGAGATGGCGGTGTCAACGACGACTTCGAGTGATGCGATCTTTGCGGACTGGATGCAGAAGGCGCTGACGTTTCCGGATCCGGGGCATGGTCACCGGCACAAGCCGATCAACATCTCGTGCTGGATCGCGCTGCATGCCGAGCAACTGGTGGTGACGGTGCACACGGTCTGTTACTCGCAGTATTTCAACGACACGCATCGCCAGGGCTGGACCAGCGGGATCAAGTCGTGCTGGGACGGCGAGTTCCTGATCGAGGCCGACGCGACGCCGGGCGGCGGGCACGATGTGCCGCTGTCGGTGCCGGGCACCGAGACGCCGGCCGTGCTGCGGCCGCAGACCTGGCAGGTTCCGATCGTGTTCGATCCGCGGTTCTACAAGAGCGGCGATCCGAATGCGCCGGCCAACGCCGACTGTTCGCCGCCGATTCATCGGATCGTCGACCCGGCCGTCGAGCGCGGTGACACGAACAACTGGTGGGGCAAGGACAGGAATCCGCAGGACACGATGGGGCACATGGCCGCCCACGAGTTCGGGCATTACATCGGCTGCGGGGACGAGTACGGGCTGCACGAGGCGGCCTTCCAGAGCGTGGTCGGTCGGGCGCCGCGTCCGGACGAGCGGATGGTCGGCAAGGACGGCGTCCCGAACGGGCTGTACAGCACGCACGACAGCATCATGGGGTTGTACACGGATCAGTTTCCGAAGCGGCGGCACGCCGAGATGATCGTGGACTGGCTGAACGAGACATACGTGCCGCGGCAGAGCCTGGTCGAGCGCTTCATCCTGCGGACCTATGACGAACTGGGCGGGGATCCGATCGGGGAGAACGACTGGTCGTGGTACACGGTCCAGGAGGGCGAGTGGCTGTCGCACATCGCCGAGCGGCACGGCTACACCTGGGATCAGCTCTACAACTACGACCCGGTCGGCGGCGAGCCGAACCGCATGCTGCTGAGCAGCGGCGACCCGAACCTGATCTATCCCGGCGAACAGATTCGCGTTCCGAACGGAGGCTGAACGTGCCGGCTGCCGCCCGCGTACTGGACACGACTTCGCACGGTACACCGCTGATGCCCGGACCCGGCAGCAGTGACGTGCTGATCGGCATGCTGCCGGCCTGGCGGGCGCTGCCGGCGGGAGTCGGCGCGGGGCTCGAATCGGCCTCGTCGCAGATGCAGTCGCTGATGTCGTCGCCGAGCCTGACGCCCGTGGATGCGACCGCCACGCTGGTGCAGGTGCAGACCGGGCTGGCGCAGTCGGCGGCGGCGGCCACCGCGGACGGAAACATGTCGGCCCTGCCGAGCACGGCCTCGGCGATGGTCAGCCTGAACGCGACCAACGCGGCGCTGACGGCCACCTACCTGGCGGCCGCGGCGGTGCCGGGCGGCGCGGCGGCCGCGGGCGTGGCGTATGCGCAGGGTCTGCAGGCGGCGGCCGCGGCAACCGTCGGGGCGGCGTTCCAGGCGATCGCGGGGACGACCGACCTGCACAACTGTCCGATTCCCTGTCCGATCCCGCCGCACGGACCGGGGGTGGTGACGCAGGCGAGCACGAGCGTGTTCGTCAACAACCTGCCGGCCGTGCGGCAGGCGGACAACGTGGTCGAGGCCTGCGGCGGTTCGAACGCGATCGCGATGGGGGCGCCGACCGTGTTCATCGGGGACCAGGGCGGCAGCAGTTCGCCGGCGGGGCAGAGCGGGTCCTCGGTGACGGGGGCGGTGGCGAGTTTCGTGGCGACGGTCGCGGACGTGATCGCGGCGGCGACGGTGATCATGCAGAACGAGGCGGCGGCGACGAGCGGTGCGGCGTTGTGCGAGGTCTGCGACGATTCGGGGGCGGGCACATGAAGCCGGTGTTCACGCTGCGCGACGCGCACCTGGAGGCGTTTGCCGCGGCGGCGCGGGAGAGCTTCGAGGATCGCATGCTGGCGCACGTCCGCCTGGCGTTTCGCGCGCGGCATGACGAACTGGGCGCGGTCGAGTCCCGCCGCTGGGTCCGCAGCGGGATCGAGCGGGCGGCCGACTACGGGATCACGGTCGAACGGGACGTCAGTCGCTTCATCCGGCTGATGTTTCAACTGGGTGAGAACTTCGACCGCGGGCAGGCCCGGGCGATGCTGGCGCGGCGCGACGTGCCGGCCGCGCTGCGGTTGAACCGGGTGCTGACGATGGCGGTCAGTTCGGGGGCCCTGCCGGCCGGGACGGTGCGGGCGGTGGAGGCGGAGTCGTGAGGCTGACAAAGCTGACGCTGCACTACCTGCTCTGCGTGCAGTCGCAGGAGGGGGCGACGGTCGGGGGCATCAACGTGTCGGATGACGAGATCCGGCTGGAGCTGGGCAGCCTGGTGGTTGCGCGGGCGAACATGCTGCCGGGTCAGACGCTGACCGACTTCAGCCAGAGCGTGTTCGAGTTCGAGCACGCCCCGGAGTTCCGGCTGTACGAGGAGGACGTCGAGTACGTCGGGGACGGCGACGACCTGCTGGGGGCCTGGACGGTCGAGACGGTCAAGGGCGTGCACGTGGCGCACTTCGCGCAGAGCGGGGCCTACTACATGCTGCAGTACGAGGTCGAGCCGCCGCCGGATCCGACCAGCCCCTCGGAGCGGTGCGGCGCGCCGCCGGGCGAGACGCTCGCGTACGTGACCTGCGGGCACGACGTGCCGGAGTCGCAGCGGTTCGACGAGTACCGCGAGATCATCGAATCGCTCGGGGTGTTCCTTGAGGACGGCTACAACCTGATCGGGCTGCGGTGCCTGGACTACGAGACGCGCGAGATCGTCGAGAACACCTGGAACGCCTGGAACGACACGCTGGCGGTCGTCTGGCTGGACGCGGCCGGGACCAAGCGGGTGGTCGAGTACCAGGGCACCTGCGATCCGGGCAAGCACTCCAAGACCGCGCACGAGGATGGCGAGGATGCCAATCCGAACGGGCTGGCGCACCTCTGTGACGGGCAGTGGGAGTACGAGTGCGGCTATCACCACGGCAGCTATCCGTGCCTGGTGCAGAAAGAGGACGTGACGGTCTGGCGGAGCCAGTTCGGCGATGACGGCTGGGCGAACAACACCTTCGAGGAAGGCGAGCAGACCGACACGGGCATCTTCGGGATCAACATTCACGCCTCGAAGGACAACTCGTCGGGCGTCTACAACTGGTCGGCCGGCTGCCAGGTGTTCCGCAGTTCGAAGGGCGCGGGCACGCGTTACGCCGAGGTGATGGGCTCGGGGACCAAGGGCGATTCCGAGCACGGCGGATACGTCGGCGAGCATTTCGAGACGCACGACGTGATCTACTACACGGTCGTGACGGCCCGGGAGAAGGGCACCGAAGAGGACAACGTGCCGTGCGCGTGCGAGGCCGGGGACGGTGAGGTCGGGGCCGGGAGCGTGGCGTGTCCACAGGAGGGTGCCTCGTGATTGCCGAGCGCGTGCTCGAGCCGCTGCAGCGGGGGCTGCGGGCCGGTGACCAGGCGGGGCTGCACTGGTACGCGGTGGTCGACGCCGCGCAGCCGCTGGATGCGATCCGGCGGGTGCGGGTGGCGCGGCGCAAGAACCGGACGCTGTACCAGGGACGGCTCGGGGCCCTGGCACACGCGGCGGCGCCGTACCTGGTGGAACTGGACCTGCAGGACAACCTGACGGCCTGGCTGCTGGCGCACGGGAGCCAGCACTGGGGGATCCTGCTGCAGTCATCGGCCGACTTCGAGACGGTTCGACAGCACCTGCGGCGGTTCCTGGTGGTCAGCGATCCGGAGGGTCGTCGGCAGCGGTTCCGGTTCTACGATCCGCGGATCCTGCGTGCGTTCCTGCCGGTCTGCACGGGCGAAGAGGCGGCCAGGTTCTTCGGTCCGGTCAAGCGGTACTACGCGGTGGGGCGCGACCTGCTCGACTGGGAGCGCTTCTCGGCCGTCTCGCGCGGCGTGCATCGGGAGCAGGTAAGCAGGTAAGCAGGTGAGCACGTAAGCACGTAGGCAAGCAGCAAGTGACCATGCGTGGGTCCACCCACTGATGAAGCCGCTCGACAACAACCGCGGCGCGCTCACCGATCGCGCCGCGACGCATCATCCGGATGCATTCTAGGTGTGCTAGGCAAGGCCCCGGGTGTCCTACAAGACTGGGGTGGAAATCTAATCGCGGGCGGGGGGTTTGCACGGCAGACTGGGGACGGTTACACGAAGAGTGCCGGGTAGTCCGGTTGAGGAGGAATGCACATGTCACTGTTCATTGTTCTGGTCGGGGTGATCCTGGCGATTCTGCTGATTGGTTCGGTGTTCACGCACTTCCGGGCGCTGCCGATTCGGATCGCGGGCATCGTCGGCGGCGTGCTGGTGATCCTGCTGAGCGTCTGGACCGGTTCGTTCCGGTACGTGAGCGAAGACGGGATCGGGGTCGTGGTCAAGAATTTCGGGACGAAGATGCCGGCCGGGCAGATCATCGCGACCAACGGCGAGACCGGTCCGCAGGCGAAGGTGCTTGGCCCGGGCTGGCACCCGTGGTTGTGGCCGTTCGTCTACGACATCGACATTGAGCCGGTGGTCGAGATCGAGGAGGGGGAGATCGGTCTGCTGACGACGACGGACGGCAAGCCGCTGCCGCCGGGCGAGATCTACGCGCCGGAGTGGGATGACAAGAAGCAGATGCTGGACGCCGACTATTTCCTGGGCACGGGCAACGGGTACAAGGGTCCGCAGGCGTCGGTGCTGTCGCCGGGCAAGTACCGGATCAATCCGAAGCTGTACCGGGTCGAGAAGCAGCCGGTGCTGAACATCGAGAAGGCGACCGTCGGCGTGGTCAAGTCGAACGTCGGCGAGGCGCCGCCGCAGACCGAGGGTGAGCCGCTGGTGGATCGCGGCAAGCGCGGGATCTGGAGCGAGCCGTACCTGCCGCAGAAGCTGTACCTGAACCCGAACGCGTTCGAGGTGACGGTGATTTCGACGGCCGAGCGGACGGTGCGGTACACGAAGGAGGCCTCGCTGGGCGAGGAGAGCGCGATCACGGTGCGGTCGTCGGACGGGTTCACGTTCCCGGTGGATGTGCGGATCGAGTACCGGATCAAGCCGCAGGATGCGCCGCTGGTGGTGGCCAAGTTCGGCGATGACGGCGAGCAGTTGATGGCCCGTCTGACGTCGGCGGTGCGGGCGATCTTTCGGAACAACGCCGAATCGGTCAAGGCGCTGGACTACGTGCAGCAGCGTTCGAAGCAGGAGACGCAGTCGCTCGAGGCCCTCGCGACGGCGATGACGGCCGTGGGCGTGACGGTCACGGCCGTGCGGATCGGCGATGTCGGTGACGAAGCGACGCTCGGCCCGCTGCTGAAGACGCAGACGGACCGCGAAATCGCGATCCAGGAGCAGAAGACCTTCGACGAGCAGCAGCGGACGGCCGAGCGGAAGAAGGAACTGGCCCGGACCGAGCAGGAAGCGGAGGAGGAGAAGCGCCTGGCGACGGCGAACTACCAGGTGAAGATCGCCGAGCAGGACAAGGAGAAGCGGATCATCAGCGCGCAGGCCGAGGCGGAGGCGATCAAGATCGAGGCCGAGGCGCAGGCGGACGCGTACAAGCTGATCGCCAGCCAGATCGGCAAGGGGAATGCGGCGCTGGTGGAACTGATGCGGATCGTGGGTGACAGCAACGTCAACATCACGCCGCGGGTGATGGTCAGCGGCGGCCCGACCGGCGGGGGCTTCGGTGCGGGGGGCGAGACGACGGCGCTGATCGGGACGATGCTGGACACGATGCTGGAGAAGAACCCGGAGACGCCGGCCGTCGAGTAGGCGGGTTTCGGATTTCGGATGCGGATTGGGTCCGGCCGCCCGGGCCCAGTCCTTTTTTGTTGGACCTTTGGCGTTCGTAGCCACAAACATAGCCATGAATAGCCATTCTGTTGCTGCGGGCGGGTCAGCGTCCGGGATGTCATTCGTCTCACGGAGGCACCGCGCGGCTCGGTGAAGAAGCATCTGTCGGACCTGGTCGCAAGCGGCTATCTCGCGGCGGTTGGTCGGGGGCGGGGCGTGCAGTACGTCCTCAAGTGAGGTGGCTGTCGCGCGGGCGACCATGCTCACCGTGGGCCCCCGGTCCATTCGTCCGAGCCGCTACGGCGCGGGTCTGTCTCCCAACTGCCGCAGTCTGGCGATTCGGTCGGGCTCGTTTTCGACCAGCCACGGGTCCTGGCTGAGGCGCTCGTGGGCCCTGGCGAAGTACGGGCGGGCCGCTTCGGCGCTTCCCTGCGCCAGCAGGCACTCGGCCAGCTCTTCCCAGGTGTAGCCGGGTTCGGCGTCTTCGAGCGGGCTGGCTTCCAGTTCGCGCAGGATCTTCAGCGCGTCGTCGAGGCGGCCCTGCATGCGGCAGGTCTTGGCGATGCACCAGCGCGCGATCTGGATCTCGGCCGCGGTGCCCGATTCCTCTCGAAAAACCAGCGCTCTCTCGAAACTGTCGAGGGCCCGGTCGTAGTCCCGCTGCTCGAAATGCGTCCAGCCGATGTTGTTGGCCAGCGAACCGCGCCACTTGCGGGCGGCCGGGTCGTCGGATGCCTCGGCCAGGGCGAACGCGCGCTCGTTCCAGGCGAGGGCCTCCGCGGGCGGGCTGACGATCGCGAGCATGTGGGCCGCGTCGACGGCGAGCCCGTCCCGGCCGGCCTCGCCCGCCCGTTTCCAGGCGTCCTGGAAGTCGCGGGTCGCGGCGGGCTTGTCGCCGGCGGAGTTGAACGTGCGGCCGCGTTCGAGCCGGTGCCGGATGGTGGCGGTCTGCATGTTCGGTCGGGCGAGCATGGCCTGGACCTGATCGAGGACCGCGTGGGCCTGGTCGAAGTTGCGGCGCAGCGAGTGCGTGCGGGCGATCTGGGTGAGCAGTTCGGCAATGTATTCCGGCGGTGCGGTGTCGCGCGTGTCGCGGAGGATCTGCTCGAAGCGGGCGGCCGTCTCGGCGGGCTGGTTGTAGTTCCACCGGGCGTCGAAGTCGGGGAGTGATCCGGGCGTTGGCTGCGTCATGCGGCACCCGAGTTGCAGAAGGAGCAGGATCGCGAACGGGACGCGGATCATGGCTCGGATGGTAACGCGCGGCGCGGGAATTGCGGCTTGCGGAACGGGGATTGCGATTGAACGGGGAAATGGCGAAAGAGTGAAAGAGGCGGACACGGCGTCCTCTTTCACTCCTTCACGCACTCACGTCTTCACGGATCGTCAGGCGCTGGCCGCCCGCGGGCGTCGGCGCTTGGACTTGAGGGGGTGCTGGGCCTTCTTCCTGGCGGCCGGGGCGTTGCCGGCCTGCTTGCGGCGGCCGGTTTTCCCGGATGCGGCCGCTTTGCCGGCCCGGGGCCTGGCCTGCTTGGGATCGGGCTTGCCCGAGGTCGGACGGGGCTTGGTCTTGAGCGGCGGCAGCTTGGCGACTTCGATCCGGCCCTGCAGCAGTTTCTCGATGGCCTTCAGGTCGCCGCGCTGGTCGGACATGCAGAAGGTGATCGAGACGCCGGTGGCGCCGGCCCGGGCGGTCCGACCGATGCGGTGGATGTAGGTCTCGGGATCGGGGGTCATGTCGTAGTTGATCACCAGGGCGATGTCGTCGACGTCGAGGCCGCGGGCGGCGATGTCGGTCGCCACCATCACCGGAGAATCGCCGGTGCGGAAGGCGGCCAGCGCGCGGGTGCGGGCACCCTGGCTCTTGTTGCCGTGCAGGGCGACGGCGTCGACACCGACCTTGCCGAGGATGCGGACGAGTCGGTCGGCTCCGTGCTTGGTGCGCGAAAAGATCAGGGTGCGGCCGTCATGCGGGCCCTTCAGCAGGTAGGCGAGCAGTTCGGGCTTGTCGGGCTTCTCGACGTGATAGACCCACTGCTGGACGCCGGCGGCCGGGGCCGAGACGCGGGCCATCTTGAGCGAGACAGGATCGTCGAGCATGTCATCGGCGAGTTCGCGGATCGGCCCGGGCATGGTGGCCGAGAAGAGCAGCGACTGCCGCTGCTGCGGGACCTGTGCGAGGATCCGACGGATGTCGGGCAGGAAGCCCATGTCGAGCATGCGGTCGGCTTCGTCGAGGACGAGGATCGAGACGTCCTGCAGGGAGAGCAGTCCCTGTCCGATCAGGTCGAGCAGTCGTCCGGGCGTCGCGATGACGACATCGGTGCCCTGCTGAAGGTCGCGGACCTGGCGGTTCTGGTTGACGCCGCCGAAGATCGGAACGCTGCGGAGTCCGGAGTGCCGGCCGTAGGTCGCGAAGCTTTCGTGAATCTGCTGGGCGAGTTCGCGGGTGGGCGCGAGGACGAGTCCGCGGATGGTGCGCCCGGCGGCCGGCCGGGGGCGGCGACGGCGCCGTCCGGTGGTGAGTGCGGCCTTGACGTCGGCGTCGCGTTGCTGGCTGTCCTGCTCGGGCATGAGCAGATGGAGCATGGGAAGGGCGAAGGCGGCGGTTTTCCCGGTCCCGGTCTGGGCGCAGCCGAGGAGGTCGCGACCCTTGAGGACGTGGGGGATGGCCTTGGCCTGAATGGGTGTGGGGGTGTCGTAACCGGACGCATGGATGGCCCGGAGGAGCGGCTGCTTGAGCCGCAGATCATCAAACTGCATGCATTTCTTCTTCTACGGAATTCAGGCTGGGATGGGTTGGCGCGCTGTGCACCGAACGTGAGCCATCAGGGGCCTGGTTGCTCCCATGGCGTTGTCCAGAGGATGCAGGGCGAAAGAGTACCAGAGTGGTAAATGGTTGTCAATAAGGGAGCAAGGGAGCGAGGGAGCGAGGGAGCCAGAGTGAGTGGCGACGGAGCGCGCGGGATCTGGTGCCACTGCTCTTGAGCTCTTGAGCAGTGTCCTCTCCGCGCGGTGGGCCCGGGCTCAGCGATTCAGTTGTTCGAGGAACAGCACGTACGCCCGCCCGTAGGGGCTCTGGCCGGCCTGATCCACCGCAGCCTGCAGGGCGGCCTGGGCGTTGGCGCGGTAGGCGGCCGCCTCCGACGGATTCAGCATGCCCCGCAGGTACTCGGCCGAGCCCTTCGCGGCGTTGAAGATCCAGGCGGTGGCGCCGCCGCCTTCGGCCAGGCCGGTGTAGGCTTCGATCGCGGCCGTCAGGCTGTTGGAGCCTTCGGTCCGGGCGGCGGTCAGCAGTTCTTCGTGGGCCGCTTCGTCGAACGCGACGGTCGCGCCCAACTGGCGGATCACCGCAACCGAGTCGCGATAGCCCATCAGTCCGCGGACGCGTTCGGCATACAGCCGCCCGATCAGCGTGTTGGCTTCGGCCTGGGCCGTGGTGGCCATCTCTTCCGGACGCTGGTCGGCGAGTTGCTTCTTCAGTCGTTCGTTCAGTCGCTGCGGATCGAACTCGTTCTGCGTCTTGCGGGCGTCGCTGACGAGTTTGCCGGCGGCGCTGCTGCTGCGCTGGAACTGCGACAGGGCGGCCTGGGCCGCGCTCAGGGCGGCATCTTCCTGCTCAATCGCTTCGCCGGCCAGGCTGGCCAGTTGGGCCAGCGCGCTCGACAGGGCCTCGGTGTCCTGCTCGACGGCGGCCGTGTAGGTCTCGACCCGCCGGCGGGCCGACGCGCCGATGGCGGTGGCCATGTCGGCCTGCTCGTTGAGGGTGCCGATGCCGCTTTCGTAGCGTTCGATCTTGTCTTCCAGCAGGGCGAGCCGCCGGGTCAGTTCCTCGTGTCCGATGACCGGGCCGTCGAATTCGACGACCGCTTCCGCGTCCTGGATCAGCAGGGCGTCCCAGTCCAGTTCGCCCTGTTCGAAGCCGCCCCAGCGCAGCAGGTGTTCGCGCTTCTGCAGGTCGCGCATGCGTTCCGAGACCGACCGGTACTGGCTGCGGTAGCCGCTGAACGAGCTTTCGTTGCCGGGCTGGAAGCCGGTCGACTGCAGGCTGAGCAACTGGTCGCGGGTGCTGGTGATCTGGCTCAGCAGTTGCGACAGTTCGGCGTCACGCTCGCCGATCGTCTGTCGCAGTCGCTCCGCCTCGGCCCGCACCTCGCCCAGTTCGGCTTCCATCCGCTCGCGGTCCTGCTTGAGCGTCGCGAGGGTCTCGCTCGGGTCCAGGCCACGGTAGTGGACCAGTTCGGCCCGGCTGCGGGCCAGGCGATTGGCGGCCGCGACCGCCTGCGTCTGGATCGCGCGCATCTCGGTGCGGACCCGGGTGGCGAGGCCGTACAACTGCCGGGCCTTGGCCAGTTCCGTCATGCCGCCGATCATCGGGACGCCGAAGACCGACCCGCCGGCGCTGCCCGCCTTGCTGGCGTTGGCCTTGGCGGCGGCCCACTTGTCGGCGTTCTCGCGGGCGAACCGTTCGAATCCCTCGATCGCCTGCGACACGCTGGTCGGGTCGACCTGCTGGAGTTGTCCGCTGGCGTCCAGGTTGCTGTTGCGATCGATGCTGCGGGCGGCCGAAACCTGTCCGCTGAAGTTGCTTTGCAGGGACTCGATGGCGGCGCGGGCACCCTCGGTGCCGAGCAGGGCACCAGTGTCGGCTTCCTTCAGGGCGGTCAGATCGGCCCGGGCGTCGAGCAGGTCGATCCCGGGGTTCCACTGGTGCAGTTGCCGGCGGGCCAGTTCCGCGTCTTCGCGGGCCCGGTCGGCGTCGACCTCGGCGCCGGGACGGAGCACCTGCGGGACAATCACGGCCGCGACGAGCAGACCGACTCCGAGAATCAAACCAATCAGAAAGCCACGCACAGGCGCACTCCCTTTGCGAACCAGGTTTTCAGGCGGACTGCGCCCGGCAGGTCAATCGGCCCAGTGTACCCCCGAATCGGCCCCACCACTAACCGCCGCCGGAATTGCTGTCAATTGTGGTCGCCAGCAACGACTCCCAGGTCTCTTCGGAACCGATCCCGGCCAGCCGGCCGCCGCGGTCGATCACCAGCACCCGCGGCGTCTGGCGAATGCCCCAGCGGCGGGCCGTCCGGTGCGCCGGACCCAGCCGGTCGTGCAGGTGCTGCCAGCCGGCCGGTCGGCCCTCGGCCTGTTCCGGCCGGGCCCGCAGGTCGACGCCGATCACGAAGAGTCCGTCCCGCGCGCGGGCCCGCTCGATCGCGGCGAGCAGGTCCGCGTCGGGGTTGGCGCTCGACCAGAAGACGATCAGGCCCGCCCGCCCGCGGTTCAGGCGCGAGTCGATCGGAGCGCCCTGCGGGTCGACCCCGGTGACGTGGAACGGCTGGCCGACCCGGCCGCGGAGGTCGAGGGCCCCGCGGAGCAGTTCGGTGACGAGGTGGTCGGGGTGCCACTGCTCGAGCAGGCTGACGAGTCCGCGCATCGCTTCGAGGGCGTCGGCCGACTCGGCTTCCTGGAACAGGACTTCGACCAGCCGAGGCGCGTAAATGCTGTCGGGGTAGGCTCGCAGGTATTCCTGGTAGGCCTGGATCGTACCGGGCGGGACCCGCAGGACCGGGGCGCTGGTCGGCGTGCCGCGCTGGCAGAGCATCAGCCAGTAGGCCGCCTCGGCCCGGGCTCCGGGGTGCGTTCGCAGCAGGGTGTTGCAGCGGGTCTGGAGCGCGTCGAGATCCCCGCCGCGAATCATGCCGAGTTCGAACATCGTCTGCAGTTCGAGTCGGACCGCCTCGGCATTTCGTCGCCCGCCCGGATACAACTGCTGGTAGCGGCGGGTGGCGCTGACCAGTCCCTCGCGGATTTCGAGCGCCTGGTCGGTCTGTTCGGTGGGCGAGACGGCCAGCAGTCGTTCCCGCAGGGCGGTCACCTGCTGCCAGTGGACCTCGTCCGGCGGCGGATCCGCGGACGCGGCCGGCAGAAGCAGCAGCAGACCGATCAGAGCGGGCACCATCGCGCATCCCCTACCAGTGCATCCAGGCCTCGACATTGCCCCGCGCGACCCCCTGGTACACGACCCAGATGTACAGGAACAGGTTGGTCAGGCCATGGACAAGGACGAGGAACAGCAGGCTCTTCTTCCAGATGAACAGCGCGTTGAACGCGAACCAGCAGGGGATGCTCACGGCCCAGTTGTACGGGTGTTCGATCGTCGAGATCAGCGACGTGCCGATGAAACTCCACCAGGTGAACGTGCCGAGCGGGACCTGCTCGAAATCGTCCCAGTTGATCAGGGCCCGCAGCAGGAACACGCGCCAGAAGATCTCCTCGACGAACGCGACCGTGGTCGAGGCCACCAGGATCCGGGTGACCACGTCCAGCCAGAAGACGGTCTGCAGTCCCAGGCGCTGCGTCCAGAAGCCGGGTTCCTCGGCCAGGACCACACGCGGGTCGCCGTACTCGACTTCGCCGGGGAACAGTGGCAGGGCGTGCGGGATGCCGATCGCGTTGGCCAGGAACTGCCCGTAGTACCATCCGGCCGCGATCAGCAGGGCCGCGACGACCGCGAGTCCGAGGTGCGGCTTGCCCCAGGGCGGGAGTTGTTTGCGGAACAGCCAGACGAGGGCCAGTCCGCCGACGCCGCGGATCAGGGCGGCGATCCAGTAGTTATCCGGACCCATGAGGTCCTTGAGGGCCAGCAGGCCGAGGTAGCCCAGCATCGGGGCCATCAGGGCGAGGTCCGGCCGGCGGGCGCCGAGTTCGTCGATTCGAGTCTGCAGGCTGGCGGACATCGGTGCTCCGTGCTCCTGTCGGCGGGGCGGCGAACCGGCGACTATAGCGGCCGGGACCGCCGCGGGCGAAGGGGTGGCCGCGATGGAATCCGGAATCCTCTTGGCGGTCGACGGCTGCCCGACCTACGATGAAACGGCATATTCTCTGTTTCAGCGAGGGCATTCATGTTTCGCGTTATCGGCATTCCTGTCGCGCTACTGTTGTGCGCGAGCACCGGCCCGGCCCAGACATTCAGCGAGGTCAGCGGCCTGCGTGGCGTGGATTACCTGGTGGAGGTCACCACCTCGTACGGATCCGGCGTGCTGCTGGCCGACCTGGACGGCGATGACGACCTCGACATGGTCGCGCTCGGGGACCTGGGCGGGCCCGGCCTGTTCGAGAACGTGGGCAATGCGTTCTTCGTCGAGCATCCGTCGATTCCGCTCGCGTCCGGGGCGGCCGGGATTGCATCGGCGCTGAGTGCGGCCGACTACGACGGGGACGGCGACCGCGACCTGCTGATCACGGTCTGGGAGGGTCCGAACAGCCTGTTCCGCAATGACGGCAATTTCACGTTCACCGATGTTTCGGCGGTGGCGGGGCTGGACGATGACGGGATCGGGATGGGCAGCACCTGGGGCGACTACGACGGCGACGGCTGGCTGGACCTGTACGTCAGCAACCGTTCGGGGACGACGCTGTCGGGTGGCGGCCAGGACTTCCAGCCGAACCGCCTGTACCGCAACCTCGGGGACGGCACGTTCGAGGAGCGGGCGGTGCTGGAGACGGTTGACGCGGGGATCGCTCCGACGCTGCAGGCGACGTTCGTCGATCTGGATCGCGACGGTGACGTCGAACTGTACCTGGCGAACGACAAGGGTTCGTACTCGAACTGCATGTCGTGGCGGAACCAGTTGTGGGACAACCAGAACGGCAGCCTGGTCGAGATCTCGTCGACGTCGGGCACCGACGTCTGCGTCGATTCGATGACGATCACGCTCGGCGACGTCAACCAGGACGGGCTGCTGGACATCTACACGACCAACACGCCCGAAGGGAACGCCCTGATGGTGCAGGATCCGAACGGGCACTTCCGCGAGGTGGCCGGCGCATACGGCGTGCTGGTCAATCAGCTCAGTTGGGGCGCGGTGTTGATCGACTACGACCTGGACCAGGATCAGGACCTGTATGTCTGCAACGCGACCAGCTTCAACATGATGTTCCGCAACGAGCCGACGCTGCCCTGGCCGCAGGTGGCCTTCGCGCTCGGGCTGGCCGACATCAGTGTCTCGTACTGCGTGGCCCAGGGTGACCTGGACGACGACGGTGACGTCGACATGATTCTCTCGAGCGACGACACGCGCCTGAAGGTGCTGATCAACAACGCGGCGACGGGCAACTCGCTGCAGGTCCGCCCGATCGGTGCCTGGCCGAACTACGACGCGATCGGCGCGACGATCCTGGTCGAGGCGGGCGGCGTCACGCAGGTCCGTGCGGTTGCGGCCGGGAGTGCGTACAAGTCGCAGCACGAACTGCGGCAGACCTACGGGCTCGGCGGCCACACCAGCGCGGACCGGATCGAGATCATCTGGCCGGGCGGTGAGATGCGGGAACTGTTCGACTACCCGGCCGGCAGTTGGCTGGCGATTCCGGACGGTCTGCTGGGCGACTTCAACCGGGACGGTATTCTGAATCACCGCGATGCGCGGCGGCTGAAGGGCTGCCTGTCGGCGGCGACGTTCGAGCCGGGCTGCGAGTGTTTCGACTTCGACGGCGACGCGGACGTGGACGTGCTGGACGCGATCGAGTTCGGCCTGCGGCGCGGCGGTGCGACGAGGGTTCCGGCCGCGTCGGGCGGCGGGGTGATTCCGTAAGCAAGTCAGCAAGTGAGCAAGTAAGCAAGTAAGCACGTGAGCGCGGTGACGGTGGTCGGGTCGCGTGATTGGGACTGTCCCTGACGGATTCGCGGGGCGTGCGGGTGGCGAACTTCGTTTACATCGGCGTGAGTCTGGACGGTTATATCGCGGATCGGGACGGGGGGCTGGACTGGCTGGACCGTGTGCCGGTTCCGGAGGGCGAGGACCTCGGCTGGGCCGGGTTCTACGGGCGGATCGACGCCCTGCTGATGGGGCGGGTGACGTTCGAGACCGTCTGCGGGTTCGATGTGGACTGGCCGTATGACAAGCCCGTCTTCGTGCTGAGCGGGACGATGACGACGGTGCCCGACGCGTACCGGCAGCGGGCCGAGGTTGTCGGCGGGCCGTTGCCCGAGATCGTCGCGGCTCTGCGCGGGCGCGGGTTCGGCAACCTGTACATCGACGGTGGCGCGACGATCCGGTCCTTCCTGCGAGCCGACCTGATCGACGAACTGATCCTGACGCGGATCCCGGTCCTGCTGGGCGGGGGTGTTCCGCTGTTCGGAGAACTCGCCCGGCCGATGGCGCTGGAGCATGTCGACACGCGGGTCCACGCGGGGGCGATTGTTCAGAGTCACTATCGGCGCGGTGAGCAAGTGAGCAGGTGAGCCGAATGCAGTCCCCCACCCTGCGCTCGCTGGCGCTCGCTAGAGGGTGGGGCACCCGGGCAAGCAAGTCAGCAAGTGAACAAGTGAGCAAGTAAGCAGGTGAGTCGAATGCAGTCCCCCACCCTGCGCTTGCTGGCGATCGCTGAAGGGTGGGGCACCCGGGGCTGACGCTCGCTAAAGGGTGGGGCACCCGGGTGTTCCCTGGCTCCCTCGCTCCCTCGCTCCCTCGCTCCCTTGCTCCCTTGCTCCCTCGCTCCCTGGCCCCCCGCTCCCTCCTGTCAGCCGCTTACTTCCTGGCGTGTCCGGCGATTGCGCTCTGGATGATCTTCGGCAGGGCGAAGGCGGGGGTTTCGATCTTGCGGTGGATTGAGATCACGCTGCTGTCGAGGCTGCGGCGTTCCATGCCGGTGCGGATCAGGTCGACGCGGCGGTTGGTCAGGATCACGACCGGGAACGGGTACTGCCGGTTGTTGCGCTTCTGGAACATGTCCAGCAGCCACAGGCCGGTCTCGAAACCCGAGTCGGTCTCGTGGTCGTCGGCGCCCGGCGGGACCGGCATCATCACGTCCAGCACCACCGCCGCGAGGCTGCCGGCCTGCTCGCTGAGAATCGCCAGGGCCTTGTCGGCCTCCTCGACGTAGGTCACCTCGAACAGTTCCTCGACCTTCTTGACGTAGAACTTGGCGTAGTTCGGCTCGTCATCAACGTACAGCACACGCTGCCTGGCTTCGGACACGCTGGCACTCCCTGGTCAGGCCCGCAGATCGGCGGGGAAGAATAGGCGGAAGATCGTCGGATTCTTGCGGCGATGCAAGCGCAAACTGCCGCCGTGACGCCGCATCGCCTTCTCGGCGATCGGCAGACCCAGGCCGGCACCCAGCGCCGTCCGCTGGGCCGCCAGCGAACGATACCCGGACGTGAACACGAACGGCTCGTCGGCCGCCTCGATGCCGATCCCGAAGTTGCTGACGTCGACGATGTAGCCCGATCCGTCCTCGAGCGCGGCCGCCCGGACGTCGATCGTCGTGTTCCGCTGCCCGTACTTGATCGCATTCAGCAGCAGGTTGTAGATCGCCCGCTCGATCAGCGTCGCGTCCACCATCAGGGCCGGCACCTGCCGGAACCCGTCGAAGCGAATGTCCATCCGCCGCGTGTCGCGGGCGATCGACTGCAGCATGTCCTTCAGGCGGGCGACGATGTCCCCCTCCAGCAGCGTCGCACGCGGGTGGAACTCGCGGACGACCCCCGGGTCCGGGTCAAGCTGGTCGACCAGGTTCGACGCCAGGCGGATCGTCGCCCGCAGGTCGGTCAGCCCGGTCGTGTTCGGTGGCTGGCCGGCTTCGGCCTCCTCGATCAGCATGTCGACCACGTCGCGCATCATCGCCAGCGGACTCGACAGGTCGTGCTTGATCGTGCTGATCGTCCGCTCGCGCAGGATCCGCTGCTCGAAACTCTTCAGGGCCGGGCCGACCTGGGCCGCGATGAACCGCAGTGTCTCGACTTCCGGACGGTCGAAGCGGGCCCGCGCGCTCGGAAAGACCGGGCTGCGGTGATCGAAACAGCGGATCACGCCGAGGGCCCGCCCCTCCGGACGCAGCGGATCCAGGATCGGAATGTAGATCGACGGATCGAACTCGCCCTCGACCGCGGCCGGCCGCTCGGAGAACTTCAGGTCCTCGACGTCCTCGACGCCGTCGGTGACGATCGGACGGGCGGTCGCGAAACACCGGCCGGTGTTGCGCTCGCCGGCCGCGTACTTGGCGAGTCCGAGTCCGGAGTGGGGCAGGGGTTTGCCGGTGGCCACGTCGCGCAGGCCGGTGGTGCCGATGCACTCGACGGCGTCCTCGAATCCGCCGCGGTAGAAGACCGAGACGTAGCTGACGCCGAAGCGCGACTGGATCAGGTCGATCAGTTCGTCCAGGTACTTCGGGCGCGACTCGGCCGGGGCCTTGGTTTCGATCAGGTACTGTTGCGCGAAGCGGTTGAGCTGCACGAGGATGTCGTGCTGCTTGCGTTCCTGGCTGCGGGCGATGCACATGGCGGTCAGGCGTCCCATCACCAGCAGGATCGGGTCGTCATGGCGGACGCGGCGGGCCGGGTCGCTGTAGTGCAGGGAGATCACGTTGGTCAGGGCGTCGTCGCCATCGGGGGCCGCGTGCTGGTCGCCCTCGAACAGCGGGACGCACAGCAGGCTCGGGGCGGCCCGCTCGAGCAGGAAGTCGCGGACCACGACGCTGTAGCTGGCTTGCTCGAGGTCGCGCTCCCAGTCGGCCACGTTTTCGATCCAGACCGGCGCCGCGGTCCGGCAGGCGTAGTGCCCGACCGAGCAGCGGCCGGGGGCGACCCGCTGGGCCGGGATGTCGCGTGGTCCGTCGCCGGCCCGGGCGTGGGCGGTCAGTTCGTAGCTGCGGTGCGGATCGAGGCGGTTCAGCATCCAGAGCCAGCACCAGTCGGCCCCGGTGACCGACTGCCAGATCTCGCAGATGCGTTCGTAGTCGGCGTGCGTTCCGGTCGGCTCGGTGTGCACCATCCGGTCGAAGAACGCGCGGCGCTGCTGGAGCGGGCTGAGCGGGTCGGGTTCGAGTTCGGCCAGGATCAGGCGCAGGCCGACCGCGAGGGCCTCGGGATCGGTCGGCGCCGGTTGCAGTTCGACCCACGCCAGCGCGGACGGTTCGCGCACGCGCAGCAGCGTCGTCTGTTCGTCCAGCGATTCGATCACGACCGCCCGCATGTCGCCCAGGACGGCCGGCTTGTCGGCGAAGCGGAGCGACGCGAGCGAGATCGTCCGGGCGGCGGACTCGTCGCTGGCGGCCTGGCAGGCCGATCCGGACGCCGGGGGCTGATCCTCGTCCGGCGGGATCGCGGCGGTCGTGATCCGCAGGTAGCGGGTTCCCAGTTCCGCGTGCAGGGCGTCGACCAGCCACCGCAGGCGATCCTGCTCGGGCTCGTGGGCGACCTCGCGGGCGGCGGTCAGCAGGGCGGCCAGTTGCGACGCGTTCATCCGCGGCGGCCGATCGGGGAGAACGGGTGCGCGGACGGGGGTCGCAGGCGGGGCGCGTGGGCCCGTCCGGTGCGGTGGGTTGCGAGGGTACGGGGCGCCGGGATGGGAGCGCGCGGCGGGCGGTCCTGGTTCACGCCGTCCCTCCTGCGGGTCGTCACCGACCGACCACGTTGAGCGGCACGCTGCCGTCCGGTCGGGCGAGCGGGTCGGGCGGGGCGATCTCGACGGATGCGTTGCTGAGCGCGGCCTCGCCGCGTTCGACGCGATCGGCGAAGGCGTGGCACTCTTCGAGCAGGGCGTCGAGCATCCGGTCCTCGGGCACGGTCTGCTTCTTGTCACCTTGGACGTAGATGATGCCCTTGCCGTTGCCGGCGAAGATGGCGACGTCCGAGCCTTCGCACTCGCCGGGTCCGTTGACGACGCAGCCCATCACGGCCACCTTGATCGGCAGCTTGATTTCGCTGGCGATCTTGCGGCGGACGTTGGTGACCAGTTCGTACAGGTCGACCTGGATGCGTCCGCAGGCCGGGCAGGCGATCAGTTCCGGTTCGGTCCGGCTGCGGAGTCCCAGGCAGCAGAGCAGTTCCTTGGCGTCTTCGACCTCGTAGACCGGGTCGGCGGCGTAGCTGATCCGGACGGTGTCGCCGATGCCGTTGGCCAGCAGGGTGCCGAGGGCCGCGATCGAGCGGATCCGCCCGGTTTCCGGCGGTCCGGCGTGGGTCACGCCGAGGTGCAGCGGGTAGTCGTGCCGCTGGCTGATCGAGGTGTAGGCGTCGATCACGATCCGCGGGTCGATGCTCTTGCAGGAGATGACGATGTCGTGATAGTCGGCCTCGTCGAAGATGCGGATGTACTCGTCGAGCTTCTCGTGCATGATCCGCATCAGTTCGGCCGTGTAGGAGCCGGTCAGGGCGCTCTTCTCCCGGGCCCGCAGTTCCTTGTCCTTCCGCTCGATGATGCCGCCTTCGTTGACGCCGACGCGGATCGGAATGCCGCGCTCCTTGCAGGCGGCGATGACCTTCAGGACCTGTTTGCGGTCAGTGATGTTGCCGGGGTTCAGGCGGATCTTGTGGACGCCGGCTTCGATCGCCTCGAGGGCCCGTTGAAAGTGGAAGTGCACGTCGGCGACGATCGGCACGGGTGAGGCCGCGAGGACGTGCCGGAGGGCCTCGGTGTCCTTCTTTTCCGGGACGGCCACGCGGACGACGTCGGCGCCGGCCCGGGCCAGTTTCTGGACCTCGTCGATGCACTTGTCCACTTCCCAGGTGTAGCCCGAGGTCATGGACTGAATCACGACCGGGGCGTCGCCGCCCAGCTTGACGTTTCCGACCGATACCTGGCGTGTCTTCTTCCGCGGGGGCATGCAGCGCTCGCCTCTCAGGATTCCAAGCTTCGCGCCGCCCGGGCCACCCACGGCCCGGGTCGGCTGAAGAGTCTACGATAGAGCCTTTTCGTGGTTGGGGGAATCCGGGCCCGATTCCGGCCGATCGCCTCCGGCTTACGTCAGGTCGGTCAGGAACGCCAGCACATCGGCCGCCGGTTCGCCGCCGACCCGGGCGTGCACGATCAGCGGGATGCCGTGCGGGCCGGGCGTGTGCAGGGCCTCGGGAAACGCCGCCAGGGCGGCCTGGACGACTTCGAGTCGCCCGAGCATGGCGGCCGCGAAGATGTCGAGCCGGGCGCCCCGGTCGAGCAGCAGCAGGGCGATCTCTCGGCCGCCGGTGTGGGCCGCGGCCCCGAGTCCGGTCTCGAAGTCTCCGCCGCCCCAGTCCCAGGTGGCGTTGACGAGCTTCGGTTCGGTTTCGAGCATCTGCGTGACGGCCGGCAGGTCGCGGTGGCTGACGCTGACGAACTCGCGCACGAGGTCGCTGCCGAGCGCGGGAGGGCGTTCGCGCTTCGTGGTGGTTGTCGCGGATTCGGTCGCGTTGCCGTGTGCGCAGCCGAGCAGGCTGGCGCCGCCGGCGAGGGCGATTCCGCCGGCGGCCTGCCGGAGCAGTTCACGTCGGTTGATCCTGGTCATGGTCCCATCTCCGCCTGGGGCTCGCGTGCGTATCGTTCGGCAAGCTGGTGCATCACCTGCCGGATGCCGTTCTGTGCCTGGGCGTCGGCCCGGTTGGTGGCGGCGACCACCGCGACCTGTCGGCCGGGCGCGATGGCGATCTGCGCCAGCCACATCGTGTTGCTGCCGCCGTGCTGCAGCACCTGGCCGCCGGCCCAGTCGCGCTCGCTGAGGCCCCACCCGTAGGCGTAGCCCTGCTCGAACGTGTCGGTGTGCAGCCGGGCAAAGGTCTCGGGCTTCAGCAGGCGGTCCGCGGTCAGGTGCAGGCGCGCGTAGCGGGCCCAGTCCAGCACGCTGCAGTGCACGTTGCCGGCCGGACCGGTCACGCCCGGATTGTCGGCCGCCGGCGACGGCGCCACGTAGCGGAGGCTGCCGAAGGTGCGGTGCCCCCAGGGTTGATCGACTTTCCCGGCATCGCCCGGCGGACCAAAGCCGGCGGAGCGCATCTCCAGCGGCGCGAACAACTCGGCGCGGATCATCGTCTCCCAGGTCTCGCCGGCGGCCGCTTCCGCCATGGCCGCGGCGATCGTGATGCCGTTGTTGGAATACGCGAAGGCCGTGCCGGGCGGCGTGGCGGGTTCACCGGCCAGGACGATGCGGATCAGGTCGCGGCGCTGTTCGTCCATGGGGCCCTTGAGCCCGCGGAGGCGCACAAGCGTCAGGCCCGGGCGGCGATCATCCGGCAGGCCGCTGCGATGGCAGAGCAGTTGCTCCAGGGTCACCGCGTGCCAGGCCGGTTTGATCTCGTCCTTCAGGCCCGCGAGAACTTCGCCGATCGTGCTGTCCCACCGCAGGCGGCCGCGTTCGACGAGCCGCGCGCAGAGCGTGGCCGTCATCGACTTCGTGCACGAGCCGATATGGAACTTGTCGTCCAGGCCGACCCGTTCGCCGTGGCCGGCCCGGCGGACGCCGACGGCCCCGGCGGCCAGCAGACGCTCGTCGGAGACCACGGCCGCGGCGAGAGCCGGCAGTTCGTGCTCGGAGCGGATCGACTCGAGCATCTCGGACAGGTCTTCCGCGCCGAGGGAGGCGGCGGTCGGGCCGGGCACGGGGCCGCTGGCGGCGGCGGCGGGGTCATCGGCCCGCAGGGGTGCGACGGACAGGAGCATCAGCAGGGGGATCGCAAGCGGCCGCATCGAGGTCTCCTCGAGGAGTGGTGGCATCGGTCGCGCAGTATAGCGATCCCGCCTGGGTGTTCGGGCGCGAAACCGGGTTCGATTCGGGTCGGAAGCCGGCTTCGCCGAGGGCCGGCCTCGAATCCGGGGCGGACCGGTTTTTTTTGATCTGGTACCGGCTGCCGGCTCGTCCTACTCTGCGACAACACGGGCCTCGGAGGATACCTGTCATGCCGCGTCCGCTCGCTTTCCTGCTGATTGTGCTGCTGGCCGCCCCCGCCTGGGCGGAAGATCCGTCCTCGGAGCCGGCGCCGTTGCCGCTGTTCGACCGCGTCGGGTCGGTGCTGGCCAAGCGATTCCACGACAAGGCGTTCCGCGAGAAGCAGTTGCCGGCCCTGATCGAGCGTTTCGCGCCGCTGGCCGCCCAGGCCGAAACGCTGGCCGAGCAGCGGGCGGTGACGCACGCGCTGCTGGCCGAGATTCCGGCCTCGCACCTCGGGCTGTTGTCGAAGGACGGCATGGCGCGGGCGATGCGTGAACTGCGGGGCCAGCCGGGTCCGACGTTCGGGTTCGAGCTGATCAACTACGACGGCAAGTACTTCGCCCGCAACGTGCTCGAGGGGGGGCCGGCCGCCACGGCGGGCCTGCTGCGTGGTGACCGGTTGATTTCGATCGACGGTGTTCCGGTCGAGGGATCACCGCGGCTGGACTGGCGGACCGATGACGCCTATCTGCCGGATCCGCCGGTGCATGACATTGCGGCCGAACTGGGCGAGACGATCGAGGTACGGGTCGAGCGTCGTCCGCGCGAGTACGTGACGTTTCCGATCACGTCGGCGGAGTACTGCGCGATGGAGGCCTCGCGGGTCGGGACGCGGGTGATCGAAGCGGACGGGCTTCGGTTCGGTTACGTGCACCTGCGGTACATCCACATGATGGGGACGCGTGAACTGGTTGAGGACGCGCTGAACGGTCCGCTGGCCGAGTGTGACGCGTTCCTGCTGGACCTGCGTGGCCGGGGCGGAAACGGGATGGCGATCAACGGGCTGCTGGAATTGTTCCGGGGCGACGATCCCGTCTGGGGCAAGCCGGTGGTGGCGATCACCAACACGCTGACCCGCAGCGCGAAGGAGATCATCGCGCAGCAGCTCAAGGAGAAGGACCTGGCCCGGCTGGTCGGAGAGCCGACCGCGGGTGCCGTGATTCCGGCCACGTTCGCCAACGTCGGTCACGACACCGTGCTGATGTTCCCGACCATGCGGCTGGGCAAGTACACCCGCGACCTCGAAGGCCATCCGGTCACGCCGCACGTGCTGGTCAAGGACTCGGGGCCGTACTCGGCCGGGGCCGAACCGCTGATCGACGCGGCGGTCGTTGAGGCCTCCCGGATGGTGCGTGAGCGGGTCACGAAGTGAAGGGCCCGGCACCGGCAGTCTTCCCTGCGCCGGTTGGTTTTCCGGTGTACGGAGTTGCCACGCGGTGCGGCATCGACGCCCGGGATTTCCGCGCCGGGCGCGAGCGCGGTCTGCCGCGTCGATGACGCACCCTACGGTGGCCGCGTGAAACCCTTGCGCCCACGCCGATGATGCACCCTACGGTGGTGGCGTGAAACCCTCGCGCCCACGCTGCCTGGCGCCCACCGCTCCCTCATCCGGGCTCCCTGGCTCCCTCGCTCCCTCGCTCCCTCGCTCCCTCATCCTGGCTCAGGGTCAGCTTCCTTCTTCGGTGGGGACGTTGGACAGGCGGGGGCGGGCGGCTTCGCGCTTTTCGGCGTAGCGCTGCTCGATGTCTTCGGCCGTGCCGAGGCGGTAGCGGTGGTCGCCTTCGGTCCAGTGGAGCGGGTTTCCGAAGGCGTCCGCGGTGAGTGTCACGACGGGGCCGTGGCCCCAGCGGAATTCGAAGCGGCGGCCGGGGCGGGTCTGGCCTTCGAGGTCGATCTCGCCGACGCAGCGGATGGTGAAGGGGACGAGGTCGCGGGATTCCGGGTGGTAGCTCATCACCGTCAGCCACTCGGTCTGGGTCGTCGGCAGCAGGGCCGGCAGGACGCGGACCCAGCCGAGTCCGAGGAAGTCGCGGCCCAGTGTGAACGGGCGGCGCGGATCGGGGAGGGCGACCTGCAGGCTGTGCGTGTAGCTGGTGACGAGCTGGTCGCCGGCGCGGATGCATTCGTCGCGGGTCACCAGCGGGGCGGTGAAGACGCCGCCGATCTGGGCCGTCTCCGACAGCGTCACCTCGTACAGGCCGGTCTTGCCCGACACGCTGCTGAAGGCGTCCCACGATGAGAAGCTGGCGTGCGGGCCGGCGAACTGCCATTCCTCCTCGTGCACCCGCAGGCCCGGTTCGCCGCGCGTGTTGCCGTAGCTCGGATCCTCGGCCGAGTGGCGCTCGGGGCGGAAGGTGATCGTGCGATAGCCACGGCCGTTGCCGGCGACCTCGAGCAGGTAGTGCCGCGTGTCGGGGTCGAGTCGTACGCCGCGAATCGCGGCGGGCAGCGTTTCGCGCAGGAACTTCAGTCCGCGCCGCCGGGCGAACGGCAGTTCGCGGGCGAGTTCCGGGTCGTGGTAGACCTGCAGCGTGCCGAGCAGCACCTGCAGGGCCCGGTCGGCGGCCAGCGGCGCGCCTGCCTCGGCCGAGACGCTCGCGGTCGAGTGCGCGAACGTCAGGACGGTTTCGGCATCGAGCCGCAGGCAGACATAGCTGGTGTCGATCTGGTCCGGCGCGACCTCGGCCCGCACGAGCAGCATCCGGGCGGGACGCGGCAGGGGCGGAGGGGACGCCTGCTGGACGGCCACCACGCCCGGGATCGTGCGCAAGGCCGCCTCGAAGTCGGCGATCCAGGCGTCGAAGTCGTCGGCGTCGGTGCTCTCGAACTGGTAGACCTGGACGGCCGTACGACCGTTGACCGAGCCGGCCCGGATCAGTCCGGCCGCATCGCCGGGCCCCCGGAACGGGCGGTTGTCGAGCGTCCAGTTGCCCGGCAGGTCGAAGCGCACGCCGGCCGCCAGCTTGTCGATCCGTTGCGGCCGCGGCGCCTGTGCCAGTCCCGGGACGAGTCCGAGCAGGGCGAGCGCGACACAAAACCGGGCGGGCCCGTAGGCCATGAGCGACTCCTCGCCTATCCTGTTGACCTGTTCGGCGCCGGCCGGGGCACCCCGCGTGCCGGCCAGGCCCGTGTAATGAGGAGAGCTTAGCGGATGTCAAAGCAGAATCGCTACCTGGCGGTTGGACTGGCCTGGCTGGCCGGGCTGGCCAGCGTCGCCGTCGCCGAGGACACGGACCTGTCGGAGGCCCGCAAGGCCCTGGTCGAGTTGTCGAAGGAGATTGAGCGGGAGGTCGAGGCCCTGCGCGGCTGGAAGTTCAAGCGGCCGGTCCAGACCGACATCCGCACGCGTGACGAGCTGCTGACCTTCATCAAGGGCAAGATTGCCGAGGAGTACGGTCCGGGCAAGATGTCGCGCAAGCAGGCCATGCTGCGGATGATCGGCATGATTCCGCCGGACTGCGAGATGGTCGAGACGCTGCTGGAGGTGCTCAGCGACCAGATCGGCGGATTCTACGACCCCGACAAGCAGACCTTCTACATGATGGTCCGCGAAGGCATGGAGACCACCGGGGCGATGGGCCGGGTGGTGATCGCGCACGAACTGACGCATGCGCTCGACGACCAGCACCTGGATCTCGAGGGCCTGATGGAACTGGCCAAGGGCAGCGAAGATCGCGAACTGGCGATCGGGGCGGTGGTCGAAGGGTCGGCCACGTTCCTGATGACCCGTTACATCGTCACGCCGCCGTACAACCAGAAGCTCAGTCCCGAGGAGCTGGCCGCGTCGGCGACGGCCGAGATGAAGACGGCCCAGAAGCTGCTCGAGGCGCCGCGTTACTTCAGCGTGCTGCTGGCGAACTACATCTGCGGCATGAACTTCATGGCCGAGGGCAACCAGGCTCTGATCATGGCCGAGGACGCCGGGGCCCGGATGCGCAGGAACCTGCTGGCCGTCCGGAAAGACCCGCCGAGCAGTTCCGAGCAGATCCTGCACCCCGAGAAGTACTGGAAGCAGCGCGACGAGCCGGTCGTGATCCGCGACGAACTCGTTCAGCAGGCGGTGGCGGACGCGGGCCTGAAGATCGTGCACCGCGACACGATCGGCGAGGTGCTGCTGGGCATCCTGACCGCGCCGATCGACGAGCCGATGAGCCTGATGGGTTCGCAGTTGCCGACCTACTGGACCAACGAGGCGGCCAGCGGCTGGGGCGGCGACCGGTTCTTCCTGCTCAGCGACAAGGCCGTCGACGCGGACGCGCCGGTCGCGGGCAAGCTGGCCGGCCTGTGGATCACCGCCTGGGACAGGGAAACCGATCGCGAGGAGTTCGAGGAGGACTACGCCTTCGAGCGTGACGAACTGCCGCTGACCCGGCGGGCGTATCCGCTCGGCCCGCGGGTGGTGGTCTACACGTTCGGGCTCGACGCGGACGCCGGCGACCGGCTGGCCGCCCGCCTGCGGCAGGTGCCGGGGCTGTTCACCCGCGACGGGCAGACCTGGTCGAGCCAGCCGTGACCGAAGCCGGCCCGCTGCTTGCCCAGTTTGCCGACCTGACGACCTGGCCGGCGACGCTCTGGTTCTGGTTCATGATCGTGATCGGCCTGGTCTGGCTGAAACGGCACGTCGACATCGCGCGCGGCAAGCGCGAGCACCTGCTCGACGCCGACCAGCCCGGCCCGCCGGCTGATCAGCTACCGGCGCTGTCGATGCTGGTGGCCGCCAAGGACGAAGAGGAGAACATCGAGCGCTGCCTGCGGGGCCTGCTGCGGCAGGACTATCCCCGGCTGCAGGTGATCGCGATCAACGATCGCAGCGACGACGCGACCGGGGCGATCATCGACCGGATCGCGGCCGAGGACTCGCGGCTGACGGCGGTGCACGTGCAGGAACTGCCGGACGGCTGGTTCGGCAAGAACAACGCGATGCGGCTGGGTGTTGAGCAGGCGACCGGCGACTGGATGTGTTTTTCGGACGCGGACTGCGCCTACGACAGTCCGCACCTGCTGCGCAGCGCGCTGCGCTACGCGCTCACCGAGCGGGTGGATTTCCTGTCGGTGCTGCCGCAGCTCGAGGCGGGCACGTTCTGGGAGCGGGTCGTGCAGCCGGTGGCCGGCGCGATCATGGTCTACTGGTATCCGCCGCAACTGGTGAACAGCGACGAGGCGCCGCACGCCTACGCGAACGGGGCGTTCATGCTGATGCCGCGGGCGACCTACGAGAAGCTGGGCGGGCACGAACCGGTCAAGGCGACGCTGAACGAGGACATGCACCTGGCGCGGCGGACCAAGCAGGCCGGGCTGCGGCTGCGGGTGATCCGCGGCGACCGGCTCTATCGCGTGCGGATGTACGTCGGGTTCCGCCAGATCTGGCGGGGCTGGAGCCGGATTTTCTACGGCTGCCTCGGCACGCTGCCGCGTCTGCTGCGCAGCATCCTGCTGCTGACGCTGGTCAGCCTGAGCCCGTGGGTGACGCTGCTGCTGAGTCCCCTGGCCGGCAGCGCGGCCGGCTGGATGGCGGGCGCCGCACTGTTCGCGATCGCCGGCCAGCAGTCGGTCCTGTGGCGGTTCTACGGGATGACCGGCAACGGACCGGCCTGGGCGATCACGTACCCGCTGGGCGCGGCGGTCTGCCTGGGGATGACGTTCGGCTCGATCCGCAAACTGCTCGGAATGACGCAGACGACCTGGCGCGGGACGACGTATTCAGGGGGCGCCTGAATCGGTAAGCAAGTAAGCAAGTAAGCAAGTCAGCAGGCAGCAAGCCACGCTCGCAGACTCCGCACTTGCTCACTTGCTTGCCTGCTTACTTGCTTACTCGCTCTCCAAGAACGACAATCACGGCCAAGTCTGAGGGAGTGAATCCATGAACAAGGTAGTGGCCACGGCGGCGGAGGCGCTGGAGAGCGCCGGGCTGCGTGACGGCATGACGATCATGGCCGGGGGGTTCGGGCTCTGCGGGATTCCCGAGAACTGCATCGCGGCGATTCGGGCGCTGGGCGTCAGGGACCTGACGATCATCAGCAACAACTGCGGGGTCGATGACTTCGGGCTGGGGATCCTGCTGGCGACGCGGCAGATTCGCAAGATGGTCTCGAGCTACGTCGGCGAGAACGCCGAGTTCGAGCGGCAGTTCCTGGCCGGCGAACTCGAGGTCGACCTGGTGCCGCAGGGGACCCTGGCCGAGCGGATCCGGGCCGGCGGGGCGGGGATTCCGGCCTTCTACACGCCGACCGGGGTGGGGACGGTGGTGGCCGAGGGCAAGGAGATCCGCGACTTCGACGGGCGGATGTACGTGATGGAGCGTGGCCTGCGGGCGGACCTGTCGATCGTCAAGGCGGACGTCGGCGATCACAGCGGCAACTGCATCTATCGCAAGACGGCCCGCAACTTCAATCCGATGATGGCGACGGCCGGCGAGACGTGCATCGTCGAGGTCGAGCGGCTGGTTCCGACGGGGCAACTGGACGCGGACCAGATTCACACGCCGGGCATCTTCGTGGACTACATCCTGGAAGGTTCGAACTATGAAAAGCGTATCGAGCAGAGAACGAATCGTCCTGCGGGCAGCGCGTGAACTGCAGGACGGTTTCTATGTGAACCTCGGGATCGGGATGCCGACCCAGGTGGCGAATCACATCCCGGCCGGGATGAACATCGTGCTCGAGAGCGAGAACGGGATGCTCGGCATCGGCCCGTTCCCGTACGAGGGCGAGGAAGACGCCGACCTGATCAACGCGGGCAAGCAGACGATCACCGAACTGCCGGGTTCGAGCTACTTCTCGAGCGCCGATTCGTTCGGGATGATTCGCGGCGGACACATCGACCTGACGATCATGGGGGCGATGGAGATCAGCCAGGAGGGCGACCTGGCCAACTGGATGATCCCGGGCAAGCTGGTCAAGGGGATGGGCGGCGGGATGGACCTGGTCGTCAGCGCCAGGCGGGTCGTGATGATCATGACGCACTGCGACAAGAAGGGGAACCCCAAGCTGCTGCCGCAATGCACGCTGCCGCTGACCGGCAAGCGCTGCGTCCACCGCGTGATCACCGAACACGCCGTGTTCGACTTCGAAGACGGAAAGATGATCCTCAAGGAACGCTGGCCGGAGACTTCGGCGGAAGAACTGCGGAAGATCACGGCGGCGGAGTACACCGAAGCGGACAGCGTGGTTGAGATGGTGATCTGATTTCCTAAGAGAGGGAACAGGGAACCGGGAACAGGGAACAGGCCCTGGTGCGGTGTGTCACGGGCAGGGTGCCCCGCCCTTGAGCGTCAGCGGAAGGGTGGGGGACTGCGTTGGAACCCGATCGAGCCCAACGCCTCTACACTACAAATGCGAAGTGGAGGCTTGGGAATGAAGCCGCAGGACCTGCTGGACTTGCTGCGACGACGTCCGTTCGAACCGTTCCGCCTGCATCTCTCGGACGGCGCGGTCTACGACGTGCGGCACCCCGACATGGCGATCGTGCAGCGTTCGAAGGTGATTGTTGCCGTGCCCGGCCCTGATCGGCCCGATGGACCGGCCGAGCGGACCGTCAACTGAGCTCTCGTCCAGATCACGCGGACGGAGTTCGTCACGGCGAGTAATCCAGATTCAGAACGCGCTTTTGGTGCCACCGCTCACGCACCCGCCACTAGATGAAGTGCGGCCCGATTTCATCCGGGCGGATCTCACGTGCATACTGCCGTACCCGGGGCTCAACGTCGGGCCGCTTCAGAAAGCGCTCCAGTGTTCGCGGCATCCAGTCGGTATTCGAAGCGTAGGAACTGAGCGCGCACAGCGCCCCCGCCTGGCAGTTGGGTGATCGGCAAGTCACAAGAATCGAGCGAATCAGCGCCGCCTTGGCCTGTCCGACGGGTGTGTACTCGTCCGCCCCGATCGCCCAATGGTCGAGCAGCAGAAAAATGGACTGGTCGATTGAGTCGAAGCTGTACAGGGCGTTGAAGTCGTGACCGATCTGCGGAATCTGTACCGGCAGCTTGTCCAGCAGATCGGTATGCAGTTTCAGCAGCACCTGTATGCATCGAACTCGCTCCACCTCCGGTAGCGGTGGTTGCAGCAGATCACACCACCACTCCGAGTTCCGAAACACGAACAGCAATCCGATTCGGATCTGCTCAAGCGTGAAACGGTCGCGCAGTGCGGCCGGGTTCTTCCACAGTCGCGTCCAGTATCGAGCGAGGGTTGCCGGCTCCATGTTGTCAAACGGATTGTCGGCCCACTTGCACTCGCCCAGTCCGTTCGTGAAACAGTACTCCACCCAACTTTCGTAGTTAGCGACCGGGAAAGCAAGGTAGCGCACTTCGACGATCGTGATTTCCAGCGCACGATGTTTCTCAAGCAGTTCCAGCGTCTCCGCATCCGTGGCATACACCGAATACCACCCCGGCGGTTCGTGCCAGGGATCACCGATCAACGCGTCGCCCGCGCGCCCTTCGCCGGTCCAGGCCCACAGGTTGCTGCCCCGCAGAGGGCCGTTCGCCTCGATCGATCGCTCCACCTCGGCGTACATGGCCGCGAAGAAGCGGTTGCGGATCGTCGTCGGTGACGCCGGGTCGTAACGCTCGGCCTCGGTCGCGCCGTCGCGCGGCAGGCCGAACTCCTCCAGAACGAGCGGCTTGCCGAGTTCGGCCGCGCCCGCGATGTGCTCGGCCAGGTACGCGCGGGCCTTTGCTTCGGCCGCCTCGTAGGTCTCGGGTCGGTCGGGATCGTACCAGCCCCAGTTCTGTGGCCAGATGTGGACGGTGGCGTAGTCGATGCTCTCGTCCGCGTGCGTCGCGCGGAAGTCGCCGCCGACGCTGCCCTCGGATCCTGTTGAGATCATGTGATGCGGATCGAGCGAGCGAATGTAGCCGGCCGTCTCGGCGATCCATTCGAGTGGGTAGTGCCGCGGCTCGTTGGCGAGTTGCCAACTGAAGATGGCCGGCTCGTCGCGATACGCGCGCCCGGTGCAGGGGTTGTCGCGATGCACGATCGCGGCGATGTGGTCACGGGCCCATCGCCGGCACTCGGGCAGCGTGTAGAAGCGTTTCGCGTAGGCGAGGAAGTCTTCGTAGCGATCGTCGCGGGGATAGGGGATCGCCTCGCCGGTCGCCCAGGCGACGTAGGCGGCCATGCCGCCGGACCACTCCCAGAAGTTGTTGAGCACGAGCACGGCCTGCATGTCGCGGGCGGCGATTTCGGCGATGGCGTAGTCGAGGCCGTCGAGGACCCGCGGGTCGTACTGGCCGGGGGCTGGCTGCAGGGGGGGCGTGACGCGCCAGGGCTGACCGGCGGGTCCTTCGCCGCTGGCCATGATGCGGAGGTTGTTGACGCCGAGGCGCTGCAGGTGGTCGAGTTCGCGCTGCAGGCGCGGGCGGTCGCCGGGCGGGTCGGCCATGCCGAGGTGCATGGCGTGCCACATGTTGACGCCGAGGATGGTCTGCGGCTGGTGTCCGCGGTCGAAGCCGAAGCGGCGGAAGGGGCCGCGGTGGATGCGGGAGAAGTGTGCGGGTTGGTCGGATGCCGGCATGGCCTGGGTACCGTCGTGGTTGGGGCGGCGTTCGTGGTTCAGCGGTGCGGGTGCGGCGTTCGGGGTTCGGCTTCAGGGTTCAGTAGCGGGACGGGCACACCATGCCGCCCGACCCGCGATGCGACGCGCGCACCCCCGCCCGACCCACGGGTGGGGGCGATCCTCGCCCCTGAGTTCCATTGTACCGGGGCCGCGCCGCCGGCGGGTTCGGGCAAACACCTGAGACTTTGGAGACTTCGCGGCGTTTCGAAACACGCCGGGCGGACGACCGAGTCGCCGGCGACGCCGCTCACCACGGAATCTCGGTCCCGTCCAGGTCCAGGAAGGTGCCGGTGCGACTCGGCGTCAGGCCGTCGATCACCGTCAGCATCCGGGCCACCGAATCATCCGGCGTCAGCGGCGCCTCCGACCCGCCCATGTCCGTGTGCACCCAGCCCGGATGCAGCACCACCACCGAAATCCCCCGCCGCCGGTAGTCCCGCGCCGCAATCACGCTGTTCATGTTCAGGGCCGCCTTGCTCGAACTGTAGGCATAGTCGCCGCCCCGGCCACCCTCGATCGCCCGCGTGATGCTGCCCATCTGGCTGCCGATGTTCACGCACAACCGCCGCGAGCCGTCCTCCAGGTTCGGGGCCAGATGCCGCAGCACCAGCAGCGGACCGAGCGCGTTAACCCGGTAGCAATCCAGCAGCGCCTGCGGATCCACCTCGTCCAGCCCCTTCCCGCGATCCGGAAAAACTCCCGCGTTGTTGATCAGCACGTCGATCGAACGCCCCGCCAGGCTGCCCGCCAGCGCCTGCACGCTGGCCTCGTCGCCACAGTCCAGCGGCTGGATCTCTCCGCCCAGATCGGCCAACTCGACCGCCTGCTCCGGCTGCCGGGCCGTCCCGATCACAACCTCTCCGCGGGTCAGCAGTTGCCGCGCGAACGCCAGCCCGATGCCGCGATTCGCCCCTGTCACCAGATATGTCGCCATGCCCTCAACCTCCGCCAGGCCGGTCTCGCCGTCCCGCTCGATGCGCCCTCAACCGCGAACAGCATACCACGCGGATCCCAACAACGCGGCCCATCGCGCCGATGCAACATTCACCCAATTCTAACAGTTTCTTTGCAGGCCACAGCTAGTCTCCCGCCCGGTCTCCGCCAGCGCTGGCGGACCGGTTTGTGGGAAAGATTGGAGAGAACAACATGCGGGCTTTCCTGATGGGTGCCGCCGCGCTGCTCAGCGCGGCCACCGCCAACGCCAATATCGTCGTAAGCGAAATCTGGGCCGGCGGCCTGGCCGGGACCGAGGCCACCTCGGACTGGTTCGAACTGACCAACCTCGGCGGCGCGGCCGTCGATCCGACGGGCTGGTACTACGACGATAGTACCAACGACCCGACCTCCGACGACCCCGTTCTCGGCCTCGGCTCGATCGCGGCCGGCGAATCGGTCATCGTCCTGACGAGCTGGGAAGACGACTTCCTGACCGCGGCCGACGCGATCACGGCCTTCACGGCCCAGTGGGATGTCGCCAGTTCGCTCAGCGGCGTCCAGATCGGTTACGTCGACGGCGGTGGCGGCCTCGGCAGCGGAACCGACGCGGTCTTCATCTACGACGGCAACAACGCCGGCGCCAACACGCTCGCCGCGCAGCAGTACGTCGGCCCGACCCTGCCGGCCTCGTTCGTCACCGATGGCGCCGGAAACTGGAGCAACCAGGCCGCCGTCGCCGGCGTGCTCGGCGCCTACGAGTCGAACTTCGCCGCCTCCGACGGACTGACCGAAAAGGCCGTCGGCTCGCCCGGCGTCATCCCGGAACCCGGAACCCTGATGCTGCTCGCCCTGGCCGGCCTGGCCGTGAAGCGGCGCTAATCTTTTCTTAATACTCCGGGCGTAGTGTTCGCGGCCGTGGCGGTCCTGCCGTCGCGGCCGCTTTCGTTTCAGTCGGTTGAACGTTCCAGTTCTTGGGGTAACACGTATGCGTCACGCCTGGATCGCGGCCGCCGCCGCGCTGCTGTCCGGATCCGCCCTCGGCCAGGTTGTACTCAACGAAGCCAACGCCGTCGGCAACACCGAGCCGTACACCGAGATCGACCCGAGCAAGCCCTACGAGGGTTTTGACTTCGGCATCCTGCCCTACAGCGGCAACACCAACAGCCCGACCGCCGCGGTCGATCCCGGCAATCCGTTCAGCGACGTCGACGCCGGCACCCCCGGCGTGCAGACGACCCTGCCGAACGGCTGGGACGGCACCACCGGCTGGGCCCGGATCCTCGAAAACGGCGGCGACTGGATCGAACTGGTCGTCACCGAGGACTTCGCCGACCTGCGCGGCTACTGGCTCTACTGGGAAAACGACGACGACCAGGACGGCATCCCGGCCGAGCCGAACGAGTTCGGCTACATCCACCTGTCCTACGACCCCGCCTGGAACAACCTGCGGGCCGGCACGATCATCACGATCAGCGAAGACCCGCTTCGCGACGAAATCCGCGACCGCTACCCCGACTTCATCGACCTGCCCAGTTCGCCGATCACCCACGACACCGGCTTTGACTACGACCTGACCGACAACCTGACGTTCGACCCGATCGGCGTCGGCACCCAGACCAGCCCCGAGGTCGATCCCGACTGGCACATGCACTTCCGGGTCAACGAGCCGATCACCCAGAACGCCAACATGGACACGCAGTACTTCCTGGCCGGCTCGAACATCAAGGTCGACAACGACTCGTGGCGTCAGATCATCTTCGACGCCAACAATCCCGGCCCGATGCCCGGCGGCGACCTGACCACCGGACAGGTCCAGCCCCCGATCGGCGAGGACGAATTCACCTGGGGCCTGAACACCGGCGGCGGTGGCGTCGGCAACCAGGAAGTCATCTCGCTGCTGGCCGACCCCGTCAGCGGAATCACCGCGGCCGACTACGAAGACACCGACTTTTCGACCTTCGGCCGGCCGAACCTGTACAACCTGGCCGGCAACGAGAACACGCTCGGCGGGGTGCAGGACTTCTCGGCCCTGCGCGGCTGGGTCGCGAGCGTCACGACCGGCGACAGCAACTTCGACGGAATCGTCGACTTCGGCGACGCGCTGACGCAGTTCGGCAACCTGACCGGACCCGGCAACAGCAGCGTGATTCCGTGGTCGCAGGGCAGCTTCGACGGAGACGGCGACAGCGATCTCGACGACGTGATCCTGCTGCAGCGCAACTTCGGTCTCTGATCCACTTCGACCGTCGAGGAGTCCGCCGATGCGCACCGGCAAGTCCGCCTTCACGCTGATCGAACTGATGGTCGTGGTCGCGATCATCGCCCTGCTGCTCGCGATCCTGCTGCCGTCGCTCAACCAGGCCCGGGCCCAGGCCAAGGACGTCAAGTGCCTCTCCAGCGTCCGGCAGTGGGGCGTCGGCACGATCATGTGGTCCGACGAGAACAACGGCGATCTGCCCTGGGACGGACCCAGCAGCGAGATCCTCAGCCAGACCGTCGACGCGGACGGCACCCAGGCGTTCGAAGTGCCGTACTTCTTCGCCAACGCCGTCCCGCCCTACGTGGCCGTCGAGCGCTATCGCCAGTTGATGGAGACCGCGCTCAAGCAGGGCGACGCCCGCGACGTCCCGGTCCCGGGCGACAAGAGCATCTTCGTCTGTCCGTCGGCCGAGAAGCCCAGCCCCGGCGCGGATCTGCCCGGCACGGTTCCGTTCGAAGTCGACGGGACGCCGTACTATTACTACTTCAACTACGTGATCAACTCGAAGCTGGAGAACGGCTCGAAGGACCGCTGGCCGATCGGCGAGGAGAAGGCCCGCCTCGGCTGGATCCGCAACCCGTCGGTGACGGTCCTGCTGTTCGACATGCGTTCGACGGTCAACGAGATTCCGCCGAGCTACACCGAGATCGTCGGCGGCAACAACCTGAAGCGCGTGCACGCCAAGTGGGCCGAGATGGCTTATCGCCACAAGGAAGGCGCCAACGTGCTGTTCGCCGACGGCTCCGGGCGTCCGGTCAAGTTCGCCTACGCCAACACCCGCCAGCAGCGCGACTACATCAAGCCCAACTTCTGGGGCTACAACCAGCCCGACCTGATCTGGTCACCACTCGACCGGGCCCGCTGACGCCGCCAAGCCCCTGTGTAAACGTGAATGGGTGCAGGAGTGAAAGAGGGGGCGGGCAAGTGAGCAAGTAAGCAAGTGAGCAAGTGAGCAAGTAAGCACGTCAGCACAGATGCGCAGGGGAATACCTGGACGCTGCTCCCCTTGCGAAGCTGGCCGATGTTCTGTTCCGCAGACGGGGGCGCGAGGATCCCTTTGTCGTTGCCCCCGGCCGTGCTACACTGCGCCGCTTCCGCGGGGTGTAGCTCAGCCTGGCAGAGCGCTTGGTTTGGGACCAAGAGGTCGCTGGTTCGAATCCAGTCACCCCGATTCCGGAGGCCGGATGACCTCGGCAAGCGCTGGGGCCACGATCGGCCGTCTCCTGTTCAATCCTGTCCCCGTCCGCTCCGGGCGCGAGTGCGGGGGTTGATCCAGAACATGAACGAGGCAGACCGGGCTCAGAGCTTCCAGAGACCGTGCTCGATTCCGCCGAGAATGTAAATCGAGAACGTGCCGTGATCGGGAATCTCCATGGGCGGCAGCGCTATCTCCGCGCCGGCTGCTTTGGCGGCCTTGACCGCGGCTTCGATGTCATCCACGAGAATGTACGGTCGCACGACCGGCTGTTCCGTCGCACGCATCGGCGCCCGCACGCCGATCCGCCCCCCGTCCTTGAGTTTGGCCGTGCGGGCGTTGCCCAGCGCCGCGACGGCTTCGCCGAAGACCACACCATGCGCCCTGGCCAGGGCCGCGCACGTTTCGTTCACCTGGGGCGTGACAATCTCGAGGTACTGGACTTTCAAGGTCTGTTCCTTTCCTCGCTTCTCGGCCTGGCTGGCGGACTCGGCGCTGGTCTGCCCGGGATCCACGGTGAACCGGACACCCGCCGTTGCGCCGACGAGCAGCAACGGGGCCAGGCACAGGATGCTCCAACGGATTGGTGATGAGATCATGGTTGCTTTTCTCCTGCGCGTGCTGCGGACTGGTCATCGGGCGGTCAGCCCACCTGCGGCATCGGGAACCGTTCGTTCATCCACGCCTGCCAGCGCGGCCGGTCGCGCTCGACGGCGGCCTGCGCCTCGGCACCGTACAGGTAGATCGCCATGTGCACCATGACCATCTCGCCACACGGGAACGCACCAACGTAGGCCGTCCCGGGCAGCGGCGCGTCAAGGCCCAGCAGCACCGTGGTCGCGTGCATCCCGTCTCCCATCGAAACCCCGGCCAGGGGCGGGACGCCATCCGGCGCACGCCATCGCTGCCCCTCGGCCACCGGCACCAGGCCCAGCGGTCCGCCCAGTTGTTCCCAGGCCTCGGCCGCCGATCCCTGCGCGTAGCTGACGAACTGCATCGCCGCGCACGCCGCGCCGCGGAACGAATCGAGATAGCGATGCAGGACCCGGAAGATCGCCGGCCAGCCCTGTTCCAGACCGTCAAGCTGGTTGTCCCAGTCGTCGGTGCTGGCGAACAGGCTGTGCACGACCCGGACCACGCAGCGGCCTCCCGCGACGGCCTCGACGGTCCACTCGGTCGCGACCGGCGGCGAGTCGGGCGGCCCCATCGTGCCCTCGGCCACGAAGCGGTGCGGCGCGTCCCAGGTGGTGATCGTGGCCGGGCAGTCCATTCCCGGCCCGAAGTTCGAAACCACCTGGCCGCCCGCACGCTCCTCGCTGCGGGTCGGCACGAACCAGGACGAAATGCCCGGCCCGGTGGCGATGGCCCGCCAGACTTCCTCGGGCGTTCCCGGGACCTCGACTTCGACGCTGACCGATCGACGGCCGGATTCTTCCTTCCTGATGCTCATGTCGTCTTCCTTTCTTTCGCGGTCCCGGGGGTTGGATAGGCTCCGACGATCAGCCGATGTCGCCGTCCGCCGGGTGCGGATTCGTCGTGATAGCGGGAGACCAGCGCGGTGACCGCGGCGGTCAGTTCGCGGCTGAATGCGGCCCGCGCTTCGGCGGACCGGAATCGAACTTTCGTATCGATCGAGAGCGTCGCCAGCCGTTTGTTGCACTCCGCGGACTTGCGCTGCAACTGCCCCAGTTCGCGAACCACCCGGGCGGCCAGCGCCACCAGGTAGCTCGCGGCCAGGCGATCCATGTTCCGCTCGGGATCGACGGCCGCGGGTCCGAGCGCGTCGGGCGAAACGACGTAGGAGGACGCGGTCGCGACCATCTTCCGCTCGGTCAGGCCACCCCAGCGCTTCTCGCCGGCCAGGGCCACCAGCCCGTGCGATTCGAGCGCCCGCAGGTGGTAGTTCACCTTCTGGCGGGGCAGACCGACGCGCTCCGCCAGGGCCGCGGCCGAGGCCGGCTCCCGCAGTTCGGCCAGCAGGCGGGCGCGAATCGGGTCCAGCGCCGCGGTGGCCGCCTCCGGATCAGCAATCACATCCACATCGATCATGCCCGCATGCTAGTATTGACAAAAATATTTGTCAAGCCCGGCGGACAGGCGGCGGTGAAAAACGGAGAGGCGTGAACGCGGGGCCGAAGAGGAGTCGCCGGCCGGCAGAAGGCCTGACGCGCTCTCGAGCGGGCCGGTAAGCAGGGGGGCAGGCGTAACCAGACATGCAGGGGATGCGGGCGGCGTCGTGGGTGGCGTCCGAACGCAGGCGCGGCCCGTCACCGGCGGCGGGGTGGATCGCTGAACCGCGACGCCCGTTCCCTGCGCCCCGGACTGCGTCCGGACGGCCGCCCAGGGAACGGGCCCGCGATGCGGTCTTAGTTCTGCGCCTTCATCGCCCTGGCGGCCCGCCAGTCGGCGATGAAGCTGACGCGGTCGCTGCGGTTCGTCACACCGTCGCCGTTGTAGTCGGCCGCGGCCGTGCGGGCCCGGTACTGGACCAGGAAGGCGTCCTTGTCGGCCCGGTTGATGTTGCCGTCCGTGTTGTAGTCGGTCTTGTGGTAGACGCGGAACGAGAGGCTCAGTTCGCCCGCGGCCGGCATCGTCTGGCCGGCCCCCGCGTCGAGGTGGGCCGCGACGGCGTAGGTGCCGGCGTACAGCCAGCCGACGAACTGCGCGTCGTCGTCGCCGGCGCCCTGCACGTCGTACCAGGCGATGCTCGGACCGCCGACCTCGCGGAGGCTGGCGCCGGCCCAGAAGTAGCTCTGGATGTAGCCCTCGGCATAGCCCTCGAACACGACCCGCACGTCGTCGAGCACTTCGAACTCGACGTCGGTCGTGCCGTAGACACCCGCGTCGGCCGAGAAGATGTTGGTGTCGGTCACCACCGCGTCGGCGAAGAATTCCAGTTCGATCCGCCGGTCGGTGATGTTCGAGTAGATCTGCCCGTCGGCGTCGGCGATGTCGCCGCCGTAATAGTCGTCCAGGTCGGCGATGATCTGATTGTCGTAGAAGCCGCTGGTCGCGTCGGTCGACTGGCGGTCACCGGCGCAGTCGTCGAATTCGTAATCGAAGCCGCAGGCGATCACGAACAGTTCCCGGTCGGCCGAGAGCACGTCCATCGTGCCGCTCTGGGCGAAGGCGGTCGAGGTCAGTCCGGCGACGACCAGCGTTGTCAGAAAGCTACGCATCGTTCAGTCCCCTTGTTTCGTGTGGCACATCCGCCGGCCCTGTCCCGGCAGATGACATCAGCGTATCCGCGGATTGTTATCGCCACGTTGGCCCGGTCGGGGATTTTTCCATCGGTCACGCTCCCGATCAGATTTCTTCGTTTTCGCCGATTCCAGGCGGGTAGGCGGCAGCGGGTGCCGTTAGAAAACCGCCGCGAATTTCTCGTCGCCGGGCGGGCGGGAGTTTTCTTCAGAATCGCGCACGTCGCCGGCTATGAGTCCCTGCTCGACCAGCGAGGCCCGACGGAGGCCACTCGGGCAACGGGACGGAAGCGGGAGTTTCGACGTGATGGCGTGCCTTGACGACAACAAGCGGTTCTGGATTCGGATGCTGGCACTCGGCGGGGCGCTGCTCGCGATCGCCACCGGGACCGGCTGTGCCGGCCGACGGGAGATCCCGACGGTGCGAGCCGACGCGCTCGAGCAGCCCGGGCTGCCCAACCTGCACCGCGTCGACCAGCGCGTCTATCGCGGCGCGATGCCGTCCGATGAAGGCATCGCCGCCCTTCGCGATCTCGGCATTCGCACGGTCATCAACCTGCGCCTGTCCGAAGAACACCGGCCGGCGATCGACCGGTGCGGGCTGGATTACGAACACGTGCCCAGCATTCCGATCGTGATGGGCGACGAGACGGTGGTCGAGTTCCTCCGCGTCGCGGCCGACCCCGAGCGTCAGCCGGTCTTCGTGCACTGCCGCCGCGGGGCGGATCGAACCGGGCTGATGACGGCCGCGTATCGCGTGGTCGTGCTGGGCTGGAGCAAGGAGTCTGCGTTGCGCGAGATGCGGACAGGCGGTTTCGGCTACGACCCGATCTTCTCGGCGGCCCTCTCGACCTACGTTCGCCAGATGGACGTCGCCGATCTGCGGCGCCGCTGCGGGCTGGGGGTCTGAGCGGGAGCAAGTAACCAAGTAACCAAGTCAGCAAGTAACCAAGTCAGCAAGTCAGCAAGTCCGCAGGAAGCAGATAGGTGTGGAGGGGCTTGCTGCGACGAAGCCCGTCTTCAACGGCGGTGGTTACCTGGGCGGCTTCTGCTGCGGTGCTTCGCGAAGGAGTTTGCGGGTGGCGGCCGCCATCCGCAGGCCGACCTGTTCCTCTTCGTCGATGACGACTTCGGCCCCGGCCAGGGTCAGTTCCCACAGGTAGACGTGATACCGGGCCCGCGCGACGATCGGCGTCTGCGGGGCCAGCGACCGGACCTGGGCGATCACCTGGCGGGCCGCGGCCGGGTCGGGGAGCGTGACGGCGACGACCGCGCAGCGGGCCACGTGCAGGTGTTCGAGCAGTTCGGGGTGGGTCGCGTCGCCGATGTAGGTTCGCAGTCCGTATCCGCGGGCGACATCGGCCGAACGCGGGTTCAGTTCCACCACGACCGGGCGCTCGGCGGTGCGTTCGAGCAGGACCTCGGCGATGCGTCGTCCGGCCGGTCCGAATCCGATGATCAGCACGTGATCCTTCCTGTCGCCGGCCTCGGGGTCGCTGACGGATTCGCCGAGGGCCAGCGGCCGCGCGCCCTGGGCCCAGCGCCCGAGCGCCGGGGCCAGTCCGACCAGGTAGGGCGACAGGAACAGCGTTCCGATCGTGGCCGCCACCAGCAGATCGAAGGTCGGCGTGTCGATCACGCCGCCGGTGTGCGCGATGCGGGCGAGGACGATCGAGAACTCGCCGACCTGCGCGAGGCAGACGCCGGTCGCGACCGCGGCCCCGACCGGGGCCTGGAACAGTCGGGCGACCCCGGCCGTGACGACCGTCTTGCCGACCACGATGGCCGCGATCGCCGCCAGAACGGTGCCGGCGTTCTCGAGGGCCCAGGCCGGGTTGCTGAGCATGCCGATCGAACTGAAGAACAGCGTCACGAACAGCGTCCGCAGGGCGGCGACGTCGGCCCGGATCTGCGTGGCGAAAGGCGACTCGGCCAGCAGCAGTCCGGCGATGAAGGCGCCGAGCGTCGGGGACAGCCCGACCTTGTGCGAGGCCCACGCGGCACCCAGCGCGGCGCAGATCGCCAGCAGGATCGGGATGTCGCGGTTGCGGGCGGCCGTGCGGGTGCCGAGCAGGCGCGGCACGAGGTAGTTGAGCAGCAGGTACAGCACCGCGACCAGCAGGCCGGCCAGGGCGGCGGCGCGGCCGAGTTCGCGGGCGATGGCGGCCGGGCCGCGTTCGCCGTCACCGCCGAGGGCCGTGACGAGGATCACGAGCGGGACGACGGCGATGTCCTGGAGCAGCAGGATGCCGATCGCGTTCCGGCCGTGCAGGCTGTCGATTTCGGACCGGGCGACGAGCAGGCGGATGACGCAGGCGGTACTGCTGAGCGCGATCGTGGCGCCGATCGCGAAGGCCGAGCTTCCGCCGAAGCCGAGCAGCAGGCAGACCGCGCCGGCCAGCACGCAGGTCAGGGTCACCTGGGCGGTTCCGCCGCCGAAGGCGATCGCCCCGATCTGCCGCAGGCGCCGCCACGAGAACTCGAGGCCGATGGTGAACAGCAGCAGGGCCACGCCGAGTTCGGCGATCGACGTGACCGCCTCGCGGTTGCTGGTCAGGTTCAGCGCGTGCGGTCCCAGCAGCGTGCCGGCCAGCAGGTAGCCGAGGATCGCACTCTGGCGCAGGCGTTCGCAGATGCCGCCGAGCGCCAGGGCGACCAGCAGCAGCACGAGTACGTCAAGCAGGGCGGTCCAGAGATCCACACACAACTCCCGGGTGCGAAACCGAGTTACAAAGTAAGCAAGTCAGGCAAGTAAGCAAGTGGACAGTTCGGCGCGTCGTGCTGCGTTGGTGCCGGACGGTCGGGTTCTCCGTTACCAGGCTTCGAGTTCGCCGACGATGCATTCGACCAGGTCTTTCATTGTGAACAGGCCGATGCAGTCGCCGCGCGGATCGACCACGATGCCCATTGTCTGGCGGGCCCGCTGCAGTTGCAGCAGGGCGGCCGGTACGGTTTCGTCGGCCCGGATCGGAACCGCGGATCGCAGGTGCTCGTCGATCGGCCGGGCCTGGTCGTCCATCAGCACGTCGAGCACGTTGAGGATGCCGATGACCTTGCTGGCCTTGCCGCGCCAGACCGGGACGCGCGAGAAGTGTGACATGCGGGCGATCCGCAGCAGGTCCTCGCGCGGGATGTCTTCGGGGATCATGACGGCCCGGTCGCGGGGCACCATGATTCCGCGGACGCGGACCTGGCGAAGCTGCATGACGCGGTCGATCGTGTCGCGCTGAAAGGCGCTCAACTCGCCGCCCGCGGCGCCTTCGATCAGCAGGCGGCGCATTCGCGTCCGCGGCAGCAGGTTCCGCTCGGCCGCCCGGTCGACCCGCAGGGCCCGCAGCAGCAGGCCGGCCGTTCCGCGGAGGGCGGCCAGCACGCCGATCGCGGCCAGCAGGACCCGCGTTGCCCGCAGCACCGGGGCGAAGCGCGGGACGAGCGCGTCGGCCTGCCGCTGGAAGAGGTCCTTGGGGATGATGCCGCCGAAGACCAGCACGAGCGGCGTCAGGATCAGCGTCGCGTAGATCTCGGTCATGCCGGCCCCGACCTGCATCCGCAGCAGCAGGGCGCTGACCGCGGCGCTGGCGAGGTAGTCGGCCACGTTGGTGCCGGTCAGCGTGGTGATCACCAGGTCTTCTTCGCGCTCGAGCGCCTTGAGCAGCCAGCGGGCGTGCGGCGCGCCGCGGTCGCTGTCGACCCGCAGGCGGACGCGGTTCAGCGCGTAGACGCCGGTTTCCAGCCCGCTCGACAGCGCGCTGAGGCCGAGCGCGAACAGCGCCAGCAGGATCAGCCCGAGCAGCATCATCCCATGCCCCCCGGCGGGGCGGCGTCTTCGTCGAGTCGCAGGTTCAGCCGCTCGACCCGCCGACCCTGCATGGCCGCCACCCGGATCCGCATGTTGCCGACCCGCACTTCGTCCCCGACCTCGGGCGTCTTGTTCAGCCGGGCGGCGACCAGGCCGGCGACCGTCACGATCCGTTCGGTCAGGCGTGGCAGGTCGAACGCTTCGGCCCAGTAGTGCACGCTGAGGTTGCCGACGACTTCGTACTCGCGAGGCGAGATCATCTGCACCTCGGGCAGTTCCGGGGCCTCCTCCGGCGTGAAGATCTCGCCGACGATTTCCTCCAGCACGTCTTCGAGCGTGGCGAGTCCCTCGATTCCGCCGTACTCGTCGACCACCAGGGCCAGTTGCGACTTGGTCGCCTGGAAGTGCTCGAGCAACTGTTCGCAGTTGAGCGTTTCCGGGACGTAGCGGACCGGCGTGATCAGTTCCCGCAGCGGACGGTCCGGCTCGAAGAAGACGACCTTGGCGTACAGCAGCCCGATCACGTTGTCGATGTCGCCGTCGTAGGCCGGCACCTTGGTCCGGTGCGTCTCGCGCATCATCTCACGCAGTTCCTCGGAGCCGCGGTTGATGTCGAAGGCCTCCAGCGCCGTCCGCGGGACCATGATGTCGGCCACGCGCACGCTCCGCAGGTCGATCACCTCGCGCAGGTAGAGGTCCTCGAAGCGGTCCAGGACACCCTGCCGCCGGCTGATTTCGAGCAGGGCCTTCAGTTCGTCGGCCGACAGCGGGCGGGCCTCGTCCTCGCTGCGGGTCGGGCGTCCGAACAGGATCCGGGTGAGCGGTTCGACCAGGATCACGTCGAGGATCAGCCCGATCGGCCCGAGCACGTAGCCGGTCGTGTTGATGAACGTGGCCGCGTACGGGGCGATCGGGTCGGCCATCGCGACGGCGACGACCTTGGGCACGACTTCGCCGAGGACCAGGACCACGCCGATGCTGAAGATCGCCCCCAGCGGCACGACCCACCAGCCGAGGGTCCCTTCGAGTCCCTGGGTCAGCGTGTAGGTGGCGGCGAACAGCAGCACGTTGACCAGCGTGTTGCCGACCAGGATTTTCATCAGGGTCTGCTTGGGCTGGTCCATCAGCGAGGCGGCCAGTCGGCGGAAGGGGTTGCGGCTGGCGGCGGCCTGTTCAAGCTGGTGGCGGGTCAGCGAGAACAGCACGGTCTCGCTGCCGGAAAAACAGCCGCTGAGCACCACCAGGCCCAGCAGGACCAGCAGTTGGACGAGCAGCGCCGCCGAAGAAGTCGGCTCGCTGTTGGCAAACACCAGCAGGCAGGCGAACATCGCGGCGCGAGTGTATGCGAGCCGCGGTCGGCCGGGAACCGATCCGACCAGGAGGAACCGCCATGTCCCTCAGAATCCGCGCCGCCGTGGCGGGCGACCTGTCGGCGATCAACGCGATCTACAACTACTACGTGCCGATCTCGCCGGCCACGTTCGCGACCGAGCCGATGACGGCGGCCGAGCGGGCGTCGTGGTGGGCGCGGCACGGAGACCGCTACCCGATCTCGGTGGCCGAGCGGGCCGGCGAGGTGCTCGGCTGGGCGAGCCTGTCGCCGTATTCGGACCGGGGCGGCTACCGCTTCACGGTGGAAAGCTCGGTCTACGTGCGGGCGGACGCCCAGCGGCAGGGAATCGGGCAGTCCCTGATGCGGGAGGTGCTGGCGCGCGGCGCGCGGGCGGGGTTTCACCGGGTCCTGGCGAAGATCGAGTCGAGCCAGTCGGGCAGCATCGCCCTGCACCGGGACCTGGGCTTCCGCGAGGCCGGCCGGCTTGACGAGGTCGGGCACAAGTTCGGCCGCTGGCTGAGCACGGTGCTGCTTCTGCGGGAGCAGGCCGCCGAGGACGGAGATCGGGCGATCTGAGCGGCAGCGGCGCCGCGTGACGGCCGGGCTGGCATCCGGGAAGGCGTCGGGCGGCGCGACATTCGTGAAGCGGCGGGTCCCTTTCTTCCGTCTTTCCCCTTTACAACGGCGTTTTGATCCGCTTAGCTACGTGAGCGGTATGGATACCGGGACATGTCGATCAAGGAGGATTGATCATGCTGTTGCGCGCGCTCGTCCTGGGCGGACTAGTAACCTTGCTGACAACCGGTTGTGCGTCGCGTGACGCGGAAGAGCCGTTCACGCCGGTTTCGGACGGATCGTCCTACAACGCCGGCTATTCGGGCACGTCGAGCGGCTACACGGGCAACAACGTCTACGCGGGGAGTTCCGGGGGCAGCTACCAGTACCAGGGCTCCTACGGCGCGCCGACGCCGCAGCGGGCCCCGGGCGGCGTGAACGACTACGCCCCGGGCGAATTCTCCGACTACACCGAGGAACAGGCCCAGACCTGGACCAGCGTGTCGAGCGACGGATCGGTCACGACCGTCAACCGCACCACCGGCGAAACGGTCGGCTCGCAGGGCGGTACCGCGTCGAGCGGATCGTCCGGCTACGTCGGCTCCGGCCAGACCTACGTCGTGGCCAAGGGCGACACGCTCTTTCAGCTCGCCCGCCGCTTCTACCAGAACGAATCCCGCTGGCGTGACATCTGGAACGCCAACCGCGCCCGCGTTCCGAACAAGGACCGCCTCCCGGTCGGCATCAAGCTGATTATTCCCTGAGAAAAGAGCCAGCGAGCCGGCCAGCTCGGCCGGGGAGCGGGATCGGTGGGCGTCGCTCCGGTATCCGGGCGCGAGAAGCCACTGCTCAAGAGCAGTGGTACCAGATCCTCTGTTCCCTGGCTCCGTCGCTCCCTGGCTCCCTGGCTCCCTGGCTCCCTTGTTCCGAATGGGTGCCCCGCCCTTGAGCGAGCGAAGCGAGCGGAAGGGTGGGGGACTGCGTTGGACCGCAACGCAGAGAAAGGACCACGACACGGAAGAGCTACGCGGTGCGGCATCGACGCCTGTGCCTCCCGGGTCGGACCGGATCGCGGACGGCCGCGTCGATGACGCACCCTACGCGCAGCTCCCTGGCTCCCTGGCTCCCTGGCTCCCTGGCTCCCTGGCTCCCTGGCTCCCTCGCTCCCTCGCTCCCTAGAATAAGGAAATGTCCGACCGGGCCGAAACGTCACTGCAGTACCTCAAGGGAGTCGGCCCGAAGCGTGCCCGGGCGCTGGAGTCGCTCGGGCTGAAGACCCTCCGCGACCTGCTGCTGTACTTTCCGTTCCGGCACGAGCCTGAGCAGGGCGAACTGCCCATCGCCGACCTGGTCGAGGGGACCGTCGCGACCATTCGCGGATCGATCTGCCACGTCGCCCGCCGGCACCCGATGCTGGTGGCCGAGGTCGACGACGGCAGCCAGGCCTGCGAACTCCGCTGGTTCAACGCCACCCACGTCGCCCGCAACCTGCGGAGCGGCGCCACCGTCATCGCGACCGGCAAGGTCAAGCGCTACAACGGCATCCTGCACCTCGCCCAGCCGCGGGTCGAGGTCTACCCGCCCGACGCCGACGGACCGCCGAACCCGGTTCAGCCACGACTCGTCGGCGTCTATCGCGTCAACCCGCAGGTGACCAACGCCGGGCTGCGGGCCGCGATCGACACGCTGCTGCCCGAGGCCGAGGCGATCCTCGACGAGCCGCTGCCGATCGCTCTCCGCGAGGCCCGCGACCTGCCCGACCGCGTCGCCGCCGTGCGCGGCATGCACCAGCCCGCTAGCGAGGCGGAACTCGAACGGGCCCGCCGCCGGATCGCCTACGAGGAACTGTTCCTGATGCAGCTCGGCCTCGCCGTCCGGCGGCGACACCTGCTCGACCGCGAACACGGCTACAAGCTTCGCATCACGCCCGAAATCGACCGGCGGATCCGGGCCCGGTTCCCGTTCCCGCTGACCAGCTTCCAGGATGACGCCCTCCGCGAGATCGTCCGTGACCTGGCCGACGGCCGCCCGATGACCCGGCTCCTGCAGGGCGATGTCGGCAGTGGCAAGACGGTCGTCGCGCTCTATGCCTGCCTGCTTGCGATCGCCGGCGGACACCAGGCCGCGATCATGGCCCCGACCGAGGTCCTCGCCCAGCAGCATTACGCCCGGATCGAACAGTACCTGCGCGGCAGCCGCGTCCGCCGGGCCCTGCTGCGCGGCCGGATGAAGCCCGTCGAGCGGAACCGGATCATCGCCGACACCGAGGCCGGCCGGCTGAACCTGCTGGTCGGGACGCACGCGCTGCTGCAGTCGGATGTCGCGTTCCAGTCGCTCGGCCTGGTGATCGTCGACGAGCAGCACAAGTTCGGCGTGCAGCAGCGGGTCGGCCTGCGGACCAAGGGCGTCCGCCCGCACTGCCTGGTGATGACGGCCACCCCGATTCCCCGTTCGCTGGCGATGACGGTGCTGGGCGACCTCGAGGTCTCGGCCATTCGCGGGGCACCACCCGGACGCGGCTCGGTCCGCACGCGGATCATCTGGCCGGCGAAGTGGCATGAAGCGCTGGCGGCGCTGCGCCCGCGGCTGGAGGCGGGCGAGCAGGCGTACTTCGTCTGTCCGGCCATCGGCGGAGGCGACGCGGAGGAGGATGCCCGGAAGAAGGTCCGGCTGGTGACGGCCGAGGAGAGTTTCGCGCGGCTCGCGGAGGGGCCGTGGGCCGGGCTGCGGCTCGGGCTGCTGCACGGCAGTCTGAAGGCGGATGAGAAGCAGGCCGTGCTCGACCGATTCGCGGCCAACGAACTGCACGCGGTGGTGGCGACGACGGTGGTCGAGGTCGGGGTCGACGTGCCGAACGCGACGATGATGGTGATCGAGAACGCCGATCGCTTCGGGCTGTCGCAGTTGCACCAGTTGCGGGGTCGGGTCGGTCGCGGCCGTGGCGACAGCCTGTGCCTGCTGATCGCCCGTTCGCGGAGCGCCAAGGTCCGTGAGCGGCTGGGCGTACTGCGGGAGACGACGGACGGCTTCCGGATCGCGGAGACCGATCTGAAGCTGCGCGGGCCGGGCGAACTGCTCGGCACCCGTCAGCACGGCCTGCCGGAGCTTCAGGTGGCGAGCATGGTCGACGACTTCGAACTGCTCGAACTGGCCCGCGACGACGCGTTCGCCCTGGCGGCCGAGGACCCGAAGCTGATGCGTCCCGAGCACAAGCGCCTGCGCGCGGCCGTCCGCCGGCAACTCGGCGACCGTCTGACGCTGCTGGATTCGGGCTGAAGGGAGGGAGCCAGGGAGCCAGGGAGCAAGGGAGCCAGGGAGCAAGGGAGCCAGGGAGCAAGGGAGCCAGGGAGCCAGGGAGCGAGGGAGCAGGGAGCGAGGCCCTTGAACGTTCCGGGGTTCCCCTTTCATTGCACGTCCCGGGTGCCCCTTCGTTGCACGGTCCGGGTGCCCCACCCTTGAGTGAGCGCAGCGAACGGAAGGGTGGGGGACTGCGTTGGACCGCAACGCAGAGAAAGCACCGCGACACAGAAGAGCCACGCGGTGCGGCATCGACGCCTGTGTCTCCCGGGTCGGATGGAGTCGCGGACCGCCGCGTCGATGACGCACCCTACAACTCTCGCTCCCTGGCTCCCTGGCTCCCTCGCTCCCTTGTTCCGTGGCTCCCTTGTTCCGCCGTCTCATCCATCCGCGCGGAGCATGACGCGCCAGCGGAACGGTGGATCCGCGTTGAGGCGGAGGCCTTCGACGTAGACCTGTTCGCCGGGTTTGACTCGTTCCAGGATCAGGCCGAGCTGGTCGATGCTGCTGACCGGGTAGCGGTCGACCGAGCGGATCAGGTCGTTGGCGATGATCTCGGCCCGGTCGGCGGCGCTTCGCCGGTTCACGCGCCGGACCAGCAGGCCGATGTCGCGCGGCAACTGGTAGCGCCGCCGGATGTCCTCGGGAAACGGCTCGACCTCGACGCCCAGCAGGCGCTTCGCCAGCGCGTTGCCGTCCGGGGCCGGGATCGTTTCGAGCGGGACCGTCACCTGCCGGGCGGTGTCCAGGCGCCCGCGGCGGTAGTTCAGCAGCACGTCGCTGCCCGGCCGCTGGCGGAGCAGTTCGGCGTAGTAGTCGAATCCGTCCCGGATCGGCCGGCCGTTGAAGGCGACCAGTTCGTCGCCGCTGCGGATGCCGGCCCGGGCGGCGGGGCTGCCGGGCTCGACGTAGACGACCTGGGCGGGGGCTCGCGAGACGTGCAGTCCGAAGCGGACGCGCTCGCGGCGTTCGATGTCGAGGATCGCCGGCAGCAGTTCCCACAGGCGTCCGACCGGAATGGCGAAACCGACGTTCTGGGCGTCGCCGCGAATCGCGGTGTTGATGCCGATCAGCTCGCCGTTGATGTTCAGCAGCGGCCCGCCGGAGTTGCCGGGGTTGATCGCCGCGTCGGTCTGGATCAGTCCGTCGTACTCGGTGTCGCTGCCGAATTCGAGTTGCCGGTCGAGGGCGCTGACGATTCCGCTGGTGACCGTGTGCTGCAGGCCGAGCGGGTTGCCGATCGCCACCACCGTTTCGCCGATCAGGATGTCGTCGCTCTGCCCGAGCGGCAGGGCCTTCAGCGGTCGGCCGGTGTCGACCTTCAGGATCGCGAGGTCGTGCTGGTTGTCAATTCCGACCGGCTGGGCCGGGAAGGTTTTGCCGTCGGCGAAGCTGACACCGATGTCCGAGGCGCGGGCGATCACGTGCGAGTTCGTGACGATGTAGCCGCTCTCGTGGACGACGAAGCCCGAGCCGACGCTGTGGACCGCCCGCCGGCTGCGGGGCATGCGCCCGAAAATGTCCTCGAAGGGCGACCGCGTCTCCTGGATCCGCGTGGTGCTGATGTTGACGACCGCGTCGCGCGAGCGTTCGAAGACCTCGACGATCGGCGTCCGGCGGCGGTCCCGGGTGGTCTGGGCCACGGCCGCCGGCAGGCTGACGAGCAGCAGCAGGGCGGTGGCGACGGCAATGCGCGCTGGTTGATGCTTCATATTCATGATCATAGGGACGGCGCTGCCCGCCGGGGCCCGTCAAAATTCGGGGTCCGGATCGGCTCCGGGGGGCCCGGGCACGCCTGGCGGGGGCGTGGCCGGATTTGGGCCGATCAGAGGTCGTTCGATTGCCAGCGTCGGGGCGGGGTGCCATAATGCCGGGTTCACGGGATCGTTCCGATCGCGGCGACAGCGGGAGTAACGGATGGGTGCACAAGTTGAGGCGCTGCGCAATTTGCAGGATGTTCAGTTGCAGATCGTGGACATTCAGCAGCAGTGTGCTCGCATCGAACGGCGGGTCGATGCCCAGGAGCGAAAGATCCGCACCATGGACCGCGACCTCGAGAAACGCCACGACGAACTGCGGCGTGACGAGGTCCGCCTGAACACCCTCGAGGTCGACGTCGCCGGCCGCACGGCCAACATCGACAAGCTCCGCGAACACCTCAACACCGTCCGCACCAACAAGGAATACGCGGACATCATGGCCCAGATCAACAACGAGAAGGCCGACACCACCAAGGTCGAGTCCGAGGCCATGGAGGTGATGGAGATCGTCGAAGGCAAGCGGCAGGAGATCGCCGGGCACGACGAGACCCGCGCCCGGGAAGTCGCCCGCCTCGAGGAACTCCGGACCGAACTCGACCAGCTACGACAGACCTTCGCGCCGCGCCTGGCCAAGCTCGAAGAACAGAAACAGGCCGTCGTCGCGGGGATCGACCCCGGTGTCGTGACCCTCTTCGAACGCGTCTCGGAACGCTACGACGGCGAAGTCCTCGCCGAAGTCGTGCGACCCAACCCGCGGCTCGACGAGTTCCGCTGCAACGGCTGCCACATGCAGCTTCGCACCGACATCGCCAACGCACTGATGACCCGCGACGAAGTGCAGACCTGCAAGACCTGCGGCCGGATCCTCTTCATCCGCACCGGGGCCTGAGGCCGTCATGTCGATCGTCCTCAACGTCGATGGCGGCGCTCGCGGCAATCCCGGCCCGGCCGGGGCCGGCATCGTGCTCGCCACCGAGGAAGGCCAGCCGCTCTTCGAGGCCGCCTACTGGCTCGGCACCCAGACCAACAACGCGGCCGAATACCTGGCGCTGATCCGCGGCCTGCAGTCTTACCTGGAACGTTCGGACGAGCCGCTGGCGATTCGCTCGGACAGCGAACTGGTCGTCAAGCAGATCACCGGCGTCTATCGCGTCAAGAACCCCGGTCTCGTGCCGCTTTTCGAACAGGCCCAGATGCTGCTGCTGCGGATCCGTGTCTGGAAGATCCAGCACGTGCGGCGCGAGCGCAACCAGCGGGCCGACGAACTCGCCAACCTGGCGATGGACCAGCGGCAGGACCTGGTCCTGACCGGCGAGGCCGCCACGGCCGAGACAAGTGAATCGCCGCCCCCGGCCGATGCCGACTCGCCGCCGGACGACTCACCGCCCGCGACCGAAGGGGACGAAGACCGCCTGCTGTCCGTCTCGACCGAGCGGCAGCCCGACCGCCGGGCCTGCCCGGCCCCCGACTGGTGCCGTCAGCCCGCCCGGATCGGCACGACCCTGCCCGAGGGCATCTGCCTGTACGCGGCCCACGCCCTGACCCCGACGCTCGTCGCCGCCCGGAACACCGCGGCCGGCGAATTCCAGACGATTCCGCCGCTGACGATCCGCTGCAACCACGAGGGCTGCCACGCCAGCTTCAAGGTCGCACCCGCGTCCGAGTGAAACAGCGAACACGAGAAGGCGTGAGGGGAGGGCCTCGGCCGGAGAAGCCCGGCCTTGAGTTTCGTGTGCCCCGTTTCCCGAGCTTCACGCCTCGTTATCGGCCGGCCCCTGCCCGGTGGGATTTACCTGTTCTTAACAGGCCCGGGCTACCCTTTCGCCCGGATACTATTGGCAATTGCCTGGTCCACCGGGGAGGATGTCCGAGATGAGTCAGCAGGTGCGCAGTGTCGTTGTGATCGAGGACGAAAGCGATCTGGCCAGCGTGCTCCGCTACCACCTGGAGCGCGAAGGCTATCGCTGCCGGCTGGCCGAGGATGGCGAAGCCGGCCTGGCCGAGGTCTCGCGCAATCCTCCCGACCTGGTCGTGCTCGATCGCATGCTGCCGCGCCTGTCCGGCGACGACGTCGCCCAGCGGATGCGGCAGGACCCGCGGACCAGTCGCATCCCGATCATCATGCTGACCGCCAAGGCCGAGGACGAGGACGAACTGGTCGGCTTCGCGCTCGGCGTGGACGACTACATCCGCAAGCCGTTTTCGGTCAAGCTGCTCCTCGCGCGGATGGCCGCCATCCTGCGGCGCGACAGCCAGAGCGAAGCGGCCGGCGAAGTGTTCACCACCGGTCCGGTCGTGGTCGACCGCGGCCGGCACGAGGTCATCTGCGACGGGCGGTCCCTGGAGCTGACCGCGACCGAGTTCCGCCTGCTCGATGCCCTGATCCGCGCCAAGGGACGCGTCCTCAGTCGCGAGCAGTTGCTCGATGCGTCGATCGGGCAGGGTGCGGCCGTCACCGATCGGGCGATCGATGTTCACGTCGCCTCGCTCCGCAAGAAGCTGACCCGCTCGAACGACTTCATCCAGACCGTGCGCGGCGTCGGCTACGCATTCCGCATCACGGAAGAAGAGCCGGCCAGGAGGTAAGCGACCGGCGATGACAGCCCGCGGCGCCTGGCGTCTGTACGTTCTCGGGGTCATCGCGCTCGCGCTGCCGTTCGGGATCGCGTTCTGGCTGACCACCGCCGAGCAGCAGCGCGTGCTGCATCTCGAGTGCCGCCGGCACCTGCTGTCCGAAGCGGGCCTCGCCCGCGCGACCCTGGCCGCGACCTGGCCGCGTCCTTCGCCCGAACTGCTCGCCCGCCTGGCCCGGACCTTCGCGGGCGACGGGGCCCACTTCGCCATCCTCTCGCAGGACCTGGACCCGCTGATCGCCGGCGAGGACATCCTGCACGACCGGCTGATCAGCGACCCGGTCGTGCGGGCCGCGCGCGACGCCGGATCGGCCTCCGACTTCCGCCAGTTCAACGCAACCTGGTACGCGCTTGCGGCCGTCGCGACCGATGCGCCGGCCGGCGTGATCGTGCTGGCCCGTCCGCTGCCGACCCCGCTGAGCGCTGCCGGCGGGCTCTGGCGGCAACTGCTGGTCGTGGCCGCGATCGCGGCGCTGACCGGGCTGGCCGTCGTGATGCTCTGGCTGCGGCGCCGGCGGCTGCTTGTCCGGCGACTGGTGCGAGGTGCCCGGAACCTGCCGGCCGGCAATCTGCTGAGCCGGGTCGAGGCGAGCGGATCGGACGAACTGGCGATGCTGGCGGCATCGCTGCATGTGATTCGCCGCCGGCTGGCCCGCCAGGTCCGTCGGATCGAGGAGCAGCGGGCGATGCTCGACGCTCTGATCCGCGAACTGCGCGAGGGCGTCATCGTCATCGGCGACAACGGCCGCGTGCTGCTGATGAACCCGGCCGCGGTTCGCCTGCTGAGCCTGGAGGGCGACAGCGAGGCGTACATCGGCAAGCCGGTCGCCGGCTTCGTGTCGGAGAAGACACTCGGCGAGCTGATGCGCCCTGTGCCGAGCGACGCGGACACGCAGCGGACGGCCCCGCGTCAGGCCCGCGTCGAGCTGGATTCGGACAGCGGGCCCCGCACGCTGCGGGCGCACGCGGCGCAGTTGACGCTGGCTTCGCCGGACGGGAGCGGAACGCGGACCACCAGCCGCCTGGTCGTGCTGACCGACATCACCGAACTGCAGCGGACGATCCAGATGCGGACCGACTTCGTGGCCAACGCCTCGCACGAACTGCGGACGCCGCTGTCGACGATCCGGGCCGCAACCGAGGCCCTGCTGGCGATGGACCTGGCGAGCGATGCCGAAGCGGCGATGAACTTCGCGGGCGTGATCGAGCGGAACACCGGCCGGCTGGAAGAGCTGGTGTCGGACCTGCTGGATCTTTCCAAGCTCGAAGCGCTCGAGAGCCGCTTTGCGCCGGAGGAGGTGCGGGTCGCGCGTCTGCTGGGCGAACTGCACGACCGTTTCGAGGATCCGCTGGCCCGCGGGCGGTTGCGCTGGGAAGCGTCGTGCAGTCCGACGGACCTGGCGACGGTCGAGATCAACCAGCACCTGCAGCGGCTGGTGCTCGACAACCTGGTCGACAACGCGATCAAGTACACCGAGCCGGGCGGGCTGATCTCGGTCCGGCTGGAACGGGCGGTGGACAGCCTGACGGTCCGCGTCCGCGACACGGGCTGCGGCATTCCGCAGGAGGAACGCAAACGCGTCTTCGAGCGGTTCTACCAGGTCGCCCGCGACCGCAGCGGCCAGCGGCCGGGCACCGGGCTGGGTCTCTCGATCATCCGCCACGCCGTGTCGGTCATGGGCGGGCACGTGCAACTCGAAAGCGAAGTCGGCGTCGGCACCGAAGTCAGCTTCACCATCCCGCAGCCAACACTCGAATCAGTGAGCAAGTAAGCAAGTGAGCAAGTAAGCAAGTAAGCAAGTAAGCAAGTAAGCAAGTGAACAAGTGAACAAGTGAGCAAGTCCCCAGGTAAGCAAGTGAGCAAGTGAGCAAGTCACCAGGTAAGCAAGTAAGCAAGTGAGCTAATCAGCAAGTGCGCAGCAGCAAGTCAGCGGGAAGCCGACCGAGCAGTCCTTCCCTCCTTGCTCCCTTGCTCCCTGGCTCCCTCGCTCCCTGAAAAGGTGTATGATCCCACCTCATGGGGAGTTCGCCGCTGCTCAGCAATGGAGCGCTGGTCCTGCTGGGGCTGTTCGCGGTCGGTTTGTACCTGTTCCGGTCCGCGGTGCGGCGCAGCGGGGACCGTCCGCACTGTCGCCGCTGCCACTACGACGTCAGCCAACAGCTTGCCCGCGGCGGGTGTTGTCCCGAGTGCGGACAGGTCCTGGATCAGCCGGACGCAACCGTCGCCGGTGAGCGGGTGCTGCGGGTCGGGCGACGATGGGCCGGGCTGGCCCTGATGCTGGCCGTGCTGGCGGTGCCGCTGGTGGTGCTGACGAGCAGCCGCGCCAGCGTCTATCCCTACCTGCCCAGCAGCGTCCTGCGATTCCTGGTTCGCCACGGCAACACCAGCGATCTGCAGGCCGCCTACGGCCACCTGGTCAAACGACACCAGACCGGTTCGTTTTCGCGGTCCGAACTGATCGATGTCGAACTCGACGTGCATCGTCGGAACCTGAACGACGAGAAGATCGGACTGTGGGCCCTGCCGAACCTGGCGGTGCTGGCCACAGCGCTCGAAGACGGCAGCGCCTCGAGCGAACAGGCCACCCGCCTGGCCGAGCAGATCGCGGACGGGCTCGACCTGCGACTCTCCCCGCGGCTCGCGCTCGGGGCGGCCACCGACGTGCGGTTCCTGCTGCGGGCGGGCGCGCCGGCCCCGCTGCATGCCGAGGTGCACGTTCAGCGGATGCAATCGGATCGCGAGTCCCTGGTCCTCGACGACCAGGCCACGGGCTGGCGTCACCTGCACCGCCGGATGCGGATCCCGTTCCGCTACACCCGGGTGGGCGTGCACCAGGTGACCCTGCAGGTCCGCGTCGAGGTCGTCGGCAGCGCCGGCCCGCTGGTCAGCAGCCGGGCGGTCACCTTCGAACGCTGGGTCAATGTCGCCCCGCTCCAGCGCAGCCCGGGCGGCGACATGCTGGTAACCAACGGACATCGCCTGATGACGACCGAGGTGCGCGGCGACACGCTGCGGATCGCATTCGACACCGACATGATCGGCAGCCTGTGGACCACGGTCGCGTTCGACCTGTACGTGGACTGGGGCGATGGTCCGGAACCGACCGGCGCCCGGCTGGTCAGCCGCTGCGGCCAGGTGTCCGCCTGCTGCGACATCGAGCTGCGCGCGGTCGACCGGGTGGGCGAGATCAGCCTGCTGCTGGTCCCGAGCCGCGCGGCGCTCGGCGATGCGATCACGCCGCAGGAGGTCTGGACCGGGGCACTGCTGTTCGACCGGATCGACCTCTCGCAGACCGACGGCGCAGTCCGCCAGGGCCTCGTCCCGCCCGTGCTCTGGCAGGAGGAGGCCCACCTCGGCCTGCTCCCCGAACTGCTGGACGCCGCCCAGGTCCGCGAACTGCTCGCCGAAACACAAGCCGACCTGACACTGGTGCAGTGAGCAAGTAAGCAAGGAAGCAAGTCAGCAGGTAGGCAAGTCAGCAAGTAAGCAAGTAAGCAGGTAGGCAAGTCAGCAAGTCAGCAGGTAACAGGCCAGCAGGTCGCCGGCCGAGCGGGGGCCCCGGCAACTCCTTCCCTCCTGGCTCCCTCGCTCCCTGGCTCCCTCGCTCCCTGGCCCGGGGGGTCAGATTCCATCCCCGGCCACGAAGCCGGTGAAGACCGGGTCGCGGAAGGCGCGGACCTCGGTGTCCTGCAGCGAGTAGACGCCCATGTTCAGCAGCGGTGGGGAGTAGACGTGCAGCGTGATCAGTTCGTCCTCGGCCGACAGGTTCGAGACCTGGTGGATGTCGGCGTCTTCGCTGCCGCAGACGCTGCCGACCTCGTGCGTGACCGAACCGGTCGCGTAGATGTGGCCGTCCGGTGTGCGGTCGAAGAGCGTCTCGGTCATGCGGCCCGAGAGGACCCGCACGCCGCAGCTTGAGCCCTTGTGGTCGTGGATCGGGCTCCGCTGTCCGGCCTTCCAGCACAGGATCAGGGCCTGGTAGCCGGGGCCGGCGTGCATCAGGTTCCGCTGGTACGACTCGTCGCAGAAGCGGGCGAAGCAGCGGAAGTCACCTTCGCCGATCTCCAGGTCCTCCATCCGGGCGACCAGTTCGTCGATCGGGACCCGCTCGCTGTGTTGATCCAGCGCGTCGAGAAACTGCCGCACCGTCTGACCCATCGCACCTGCTCCTGCTAACCAGCACGGCCGAACGCCGGAACCACCGCCGACTCCCTGCCAGAGTACCCAGCAGCCACGCCCGGCCACAAGCGGTTCCTGGCCGGGTTCCTCGCGGACGGGGGCATCGCGCACGCCGGGCGGACTGAAAAACTGTGAAAAACTGCAGTGTTTTGTCGGAACCCGGAGAAGTGTGATATAGGACTGAGATGCTGGACGGTTCGGCAATGTGCTGACCGGCCAGGATGTGAAGCAGGCCTGCGCACTCGAGCGGCGCTCCGCGGCGCTGCGGGCCTGAACATGCGAATCTCGACCCCGGCCCCACAACCCGCGGAGAGGAAGTGGTGCCATGAGTTGGCTGCTGTTTCTGGACGAGAGCGGACATGACCATCGGCAACTGCCGTACGAGGTCCGAGGCGGCATCGCCCTGCATTGGGTCTGAGAGATTCGCGCTTCGAACGGGAACCTTTCAAGTCGCGACGACGACGACACGACCTCGAGAGACAGGCCGATCAGCCCCGGAGGTCGATTTGCCCAATCCGGCCGAGCAACTCCTCTACACGAGCCACCCACTCACGCAAACAGCCATCCTCTGTCCATTGTTCCTTCAACTCCGACTCGCGCAATATCGCACGCACCGTATACTCGGTGAGCGCAGCGAGCTCACGTCCGACGACCAGCTTGTTTCGCTGCAACCAGTCGGAATAGTAGGAAGGGAGGTCTCGTGAGGGGTGCCCGGCCGCCGCTGCAATGAGTTCCGCAACGGCCATGGCACACTCACAATCCGCATGCTCCATTCCGGGATCGGAGGCACGTTTCGCCACGACCATCAACGCCTCAACAAGATACTGGTCACCACGCTCCTCAAGGAAGCCGAGAACCAGGCTGGCACTGTCGCTCTCAAAAGGCCCGATCCCAAAGGCTCCCATCGGCCTAGCCCTCTCCCACCATCGCCTTCTCAATATCGCAGGCCGCCATCGCCTCCAAGATCGGCTCGTCTAAACAAGACATCGTTGTTACGCCATCCACCAGGACTGGCTCGAACCGTTCCGTGGACTCTCCATTCTCGTCGTAGTAGACCGGCCCGGCCTCAAAGTCGTCGCAACGAAAACAGTGGTTAGGAAGGACGAGATCTGCCCGGCCTCTCTCCACTACCTTGCAGAACCCGTCCGTCCAGAGCGTTTCGTCGATCAGCAACGGCGACACCAAGAGTCGGTCATTCCGGACCGCATCCCCCGGCGCAAACGCGGCTTCGGCAAAGGCACAAAAAAAGTAGACTACACAAGCGCCCTCAAATTGCGGGAGCTTTGTTACCTGAGCGAGCAGCCCGAATCCATAGATTGAGGGACCGACCAATCTATAGCAAAACACGTCGCCCACTTCGATTCGTTCTTGCTTTTCAACCAACTTTACGAACTGGCTTTCCATCAGAATCGAAGCCTCTTGCCTCGCATGTGTCCTGCTGCCCACCGGGCGACTCTCGGCTGCCAACCCCAGCGTGCCGAGGAATGAGCGTTCCCGGCCTTCGGCAGTGTCTATGGTTCCGGATCCCTACACGGACCGAAGGTGAGGGCAAGAAAAAAGGAGGCAACGCTGTTGGGACACTCGAGCAGCCCGCTGGCCGAACCTCCGGCGGAAGTGTCGATCGTTGGGGCCCCGCAGTCAAGCGAGAGTTTCTTAAGTTCCAGCAATGGAGATGATTACGGCGCCCACCCGTTCCGCCGCCGCGTCGGTTGCGACCGCCCGGCTCAACCGCTACGTTCCTGCGAGAGTAAGCTGCTGAGCACGTGAGCAGGGATGCGACGCGCGGCCTTCCTTTCCCCGGCGCCCCGCCTGCCTCGCGCACGGAACGCTGTCGAGACACGCATGTCCGCCTCGCCGAAAGCCCGCGATCTGCTGGCCGGCTGCACGCTGGCACTGGTCGCCGTGCCGCAATGCATGGCCTTCGCCGCGATGGCCGGACTCCCCGCCGCCAGCGGACTCTACGCCGCGCTCGGCATGGGACTGCTCGGAGCCCTCGTCTCGGGGGTTCCTCGCCTGAATATCGGACCTTCTGTCACGATCAGCACGATGGTGCTGGCCGTGCTCCTGTCCGTCGCACCCGACGATCGCGATCGCTGGCCGCAACTGGCCGCCGTCCTGGCGCTGCTGGTCGGCGCCTTCTCGGTGGTCGCGGCGCTGCTGCGGGTCGGGCAGTTCGCCCGCTTCGTCTCGCATGCCGTGCTGGTCGGGCTGACCGCCGGGGCCGCCACGCTGATCATCGCCACCCAGATCGCACCGCTGTGCGGGCTCGAGCCGGTATCGTCGGCGACGCTCGCCGGCCAGTTGTGGCAGACCGTCGGCGACCTCGGCCGGACGCAGCCTCTGGCGCTCGGCATCGGAATCGGCACCGTGGTCCTGATCTTCCTCGGGCGCCGACTCGGTCCGATGTTCGCGGCCCCGCTGCTGGCGCTGGTGCTGGGCGGGGGCCTGGCGTGGTGGCTCGACTCCGGGCCCGAGCCGGTCCTGCATCGAATCGGGGCGATTCCCCGGGCGCTGCCCGGTTCGCTGCCCACCTGGGACGGAAAGCTTGGATCCGAACTCGTGCTCGGCGCCCTGGCGATGACGGCCGTCGCCTTGATCCAGACGCTCGCCATCGCCAAGACCTTTGCCGGCCGGGCGGGGCTCCGCGTCGATGCCCGCCGCGAACTGTTCGCGCTCGGCGGCGCCAACGTGGCCGCGTCGCTGGTGCAGGGTTTCCCGGGGGCCGGCAGCTTCGCCCGCTCGGCGCTGCTGGACCTGAGCGGGGCCCGATCGCGCCTGGCCGGGGTGGTCGGGGCGGTCGCGATCCTCGGGGTCATCGTGATCTTCGCCGACCTGGCGGCGTTCGTGCCGAAGGCGACGATTGCCGGCATCCTGGTCGCGACGGCGACCAACGCGGTCAGTTGGAGCGAGCTGCGCGACCTGCTGCGGGGCGACCGCTACGATCGGGCGGTGGTGCTGACGACCCTGTTCGGCGTGCTGATCGTGCCGCTGCACTGGGCGATCCTGGCCGGGCTGGCGGTTTCGATCGCGGCATTCCTGAAGAAGGTCAGCCGACTGCACCTGTTCGAGATGGTCTCCGGCACGCAGCATTTCCGGGAGCACGAGATCGACGAACACACCGGGCAGACGCCGATCACCATGCTGCAGGTCGAGGGCCCGCTGTTCTTCGCCCAGGCCGAGGAACTCGAGGCCCAGCTCGGGGCGGTGCTCGAACGCGGGCCGCGGGTGACGATCCTGCGGATGCGCCGCACGCAGCAGATCGACTTTTCGGTGCTGGCGACGCTGCACCAGTTGGCCGCCCGCTACCTGCGGCAGGGCGGAACGCTGATCATCTGCGGGCTGACGCCGGCCATGCACGCCCGCCTGCGGGCCAGCGCCCTGGGCCGCCTGCTGCCCGATGCGCACCTGATCGAGACAACCCGCCAGGTGTTCGGATCGGCCCACCGGGCGATTCAACTGGCCCGGGCCCAGCTTCCCAGCGGGCAGTTGCGCGAACTGCAGCAGCAGGTCAGCGCCGCCGCCGAAACGACGGCCGCCGGACCGGTCGAGTCGCCCTGATTTTCTCCCCGCGCCGCGCCGGACTATACTGCTGAATCAGAAGGGGAGGCCGGGCGATGGAAATCCAGGTCAACGGAACGTCCACCGAAGTGCCCGACGCGGCCAGCATCGCGGACCTGCTGGCGCAGTTCGAACTGACGCCGGCCCGGGTGGCCGTCGAAGTCAACGAACTGCTGGTGCGCCGGGCGAACTTCCCCGAGACCAATCTGCAGGCGGGCGATCGCGTCGAGATCGTCACCCTGGTAGGAGGCGGCTGATGCAGCCACTCGAACTGGCCGGATTCTCGTTTCAGTCGCGACTGTTCGTCGGCACCGGGAAATACCTGCGCGACGGCGAGCCCGACTACGAACTGATGCAGGCCGCCCTCGACGCCTCCGGCTGCGAGGTCGTCACCGTCGCCGTCCGCCGCGAACGCCTGTTCGACCGGGCCGGACGCAGCCTGCTCGATTTCCTCGACCTCGACCGCTACACGATCCTGCCCAACACGGCCGGCTGTTTCGACCCGGCCGATGCGATCCGCTCGGCCCGGCTGGGACGCGAGCTGCTCGAGGGGATGGACAATCCCGGGGCCCGCTGGGTCAAGCTGGAAGTGCTGGCCGACAAGCGGACGCTGCTGCCGGACCCGCAGGGCACACTGGAAGCGACGAAGACGCTCGTGGCCGAAGGCTTCTCGGTGCTGGCGTATTCGAACGACGACCCGGTCACGGCCCGCCGCCTGAAGGAGGCCGGGGCCGCCAGCGTGATGCCGCTGGGTTCGCCGATCGGCAGCGGGCAGGGGATCCTGAACGGCAACAACATCCGGATCATCCTCGACGAACTGAAGGAGGCCGACCCGCGCTACCCGGTGATCGTCGACGCCGGGGTCGGAACGGCTTCGGACGTGACGATCGCGATGGAACTCGGCGCCGACGGCGTGCTGCTGAACACCGGCATCGCCGGCGCGCAGGACCCGGTCCGCATGGCCCGGGCGATGCGGCACGCGCTCGACGCGGGCTGGTACGCGGCCGGTGCCGGCCGGATTCCGAAGAAGCTCTACGCGAACGCCTCGTCCCCGGTCGAGGGTGTCATCGCCGCCACGCGAGGCTGAGTCCGTGTCGGATGTGAACTCCTCGCCGCTGCCCGCCGGTGACCGGCCGGACCGGCCGTTGCCGTCGTGCCCCGTCGATCGCATGCCGTCGCGCAGCCGCAACCGGATCTGCCTGCGGATCATGATCATCGGCGGGCTGAACTTCGTGCTGTACACCCTGATGTACGCGGCGATCGGCGGCGATGCGCACAACGGCTACGCCCGCACGACGGTCGACGAGGCCGGCGTGGCGCAGACCGAGTACGTCGTCAGCGGACACTTCATCCGTTCGCTGACCGGTCGGCAGCGGGTGGTCGGACGCGGCGTCTGGATCTACAGCTACATTCACTCGATCAGCCTGCCGCTGACCTCGGGCGCGATGATCATCAGCATGCTGGTGCTGGCCCGCCCGCACATCCTGGCCACGATGCGCGACGGCTGGATCAGCGGGCCGACGTTCGTGGTCGCGTTCTCGACGATCATCATCCTGGTCGCCCTCGCGGTCGCGACGGTCTTCACCTGGGACTTCCTGTCGCAACTGGCCGCGCTCTGATGGACGCGGTCGGGCAGGTCAGGGACTGGCTCGGACCGGACGGCCCGATCGCCGCGGCGCTGGACGGCTACGAGCAGCGTCCCGAGCAGGTCGAGATGGCGGCCGCGGTGGTGGCGGCGCTGGACGAGCAGCGGCACCTGGCGATCGAGGCGGGGACGGGCGTCGGCAAGACGTTCGGGTACCTGCTGCCGGCGATTCAACTGGTGCAGTCTCCGGGCAGGCGGGTGGTGGTCAGCACGCACACGATCGCGCTGCAGGAGCAGTTGTTCAAGCGTGACCTGCCGTTCCTGCAGCGGGTGCTGGACGTGCCGTTCACGGCGGAACTGGTCAAGGGACGGAACAACTACGTCGGGCTGCGGCGGCTGAAACTGGCGAGCGAACGGCAGCAGTCGGTCTTTTCCAGCAGCCACCATCTGAAGATCCTGCACGCGATCGAGGACTGGGCCTATCGCACCGAGGACGGTTCGCTGGCCGACCTCGACCAGATGCCGCCCGGCGAGGTCTGGGAGAAGGTCCGCAGCGAGCACGGCAACTGCCTCGGCCGGCGCTGCCCGAACTACGAGCCGTGCTTCTACCAGCGGGCCCGCCGCCGGGCCGAGCAGGCCCAGATCCTGGTCGTCAATCACGCCCTGCTGATGGCCGACCTGGTCCTGCGCGAGGACGGCGCGAACGTGCTGCCGAACTACGACGCGGTGATCCTGGACGAAGCCCACATGGTCGACCACGTCGCGACCGACATGCTCGGCCTGCGCGTGACCAACGTGCAGGTGCACTACCTGCTGTCGAGCCTGTTCAACGACCGCACGCAGAAGGGCTACCTCGCGTCGCTCGGCTCGGACACGCAGAAGCGGACCGTCGTGGCGGCCTCGTCGGCCGCGACCGAGTTCTTCCACACCCTGCACAACTGGCAGGAGGAATACGGGCGCAGCAACGGACGCGTCGTCCGCGAGAACGTGATCGAGAACCGCCTGTCGCAGGCCCTCGACGATGTCCAGGACGCGCTCGAACCGCTCAAGAAGGAACTGCCGCGGACCGAGGACCAGGTCGAACTGCAGTCGTACCTCGATCGCGCCAACCAGGCCGCCCGCGGGGTCGAGTCCCTGCTCGAGCAGAAACTCGGCGAGCATGTCTACTGGGTCGAGGAGGAGCAGCGCGGCGGTCTGCGGGTGACCTTCTCGGCCGCCCCGCTGGACCCCGGGCCATGGCTGCGGCAGCACCTGTTCGACAAGCTCGACAGCGTGGTGCTGACCAGCGCGACGCTGGTGACCGGCGGGGCGGGGGACTTCGAGTACGTGCTGCGCCGCTTCGGCGACCCGCCGGCCCGGACGGTGCAGCTTGGTTCGCCCTTCGACTACGCCCGGCAGGTGACGGTGCACCTCGAAGCCGGGCTGCCGGAACCGGGCGATGCGCAGCGCTACCTGCCGGCCGCGTCGGCGGCGATCAGCTACTACGCCCGGCAGACCGAGGGACGCGCGTTCGTGCTGTGCACGAGTTACGCGATGCTGAAGAGTCTTTCCGAGTCGGTCGGCGATGACCTGTCCGGCGAGGACTACACCATCCTGGTGCAGGGTGACGGGATGAACCGCACGCAGATGCTCGACCGCTTCCGGGCGACGCCGCGGTGCGTGCTGTTCGGGACCGACAGCTTCTGGCAGGGCGTCGACGTCGTCGGCGCAGCGCTCAGCAACGTGATGATCGTCAAGCTGCCGTTCACCGTGCCGGATCGCCCGACGGTCGAGGCCCGCATCGACCTGATCCGCCAGCGGCACGAAAACCCGTTCGCCAGCTACCAGTTGCCCGAGGCGATCCTCAAGTTCCGCCAGGGCTTCGGCCGCCTGATCCGCAGCCACAGCGACCGCGGCATCGTCGTCCTGCTCGACCCGCGCCTGAAAACCAAACGCTACGGCCAGGACTTCCTCCGCAGCCTGCCCGAGTGCGAAGTCGAGATCTCGATGCGCGACTGGGCACCGGAGTGAACAAGCAAGCAAGTAAGCAAGGGAGCGAGGGAGCGAGGGAGCAAGGGAGCGAGTTCGGGGCACGCTGAGATCCGCGGCCTTGCTTACCTGCTCACCTGCTTACTTGCTTACTCAGCCTAAGGGTCTGTCTCGCTCGCGCCGGGCTGGTACTCGGTGGCGCCGAAGTCGACGATGGCCTGGCCGGGCTGGCCGTTGCCGGTGTTGTCGGCCAGCGGGTCGTCCACCAGGCGCGGGTCTTCGTTGACGTCGAGGGCGATCTGGGCCGGCGGGGCGTTGCCGCGCCCGGCGATGTCGAGATCGTCCAGGTAGTCGTTGTTGCCCGCGTCGATCATCGCCGAGCCGGGCTTCAGCCGCAGGTCGGTGCCAAGCTGGCCGTTGTTGTCGACGAACTGCGGGTCGGCGCCCGTGTTGTGCAGGCCGCCGTACAGGCCGCTCCAGCCTTCCACGCAGGTGTAGTCCACCGCGTAGGTCGTGCCCGTCCCCGGCGTGAACTGCACCCGTTCGGTCGTGACCTGGTCCACGGCCGTGTTGCTCCACAGGATGCTGTTGCGCAGGTTGACCACGCCGCTGTCGGTCAGGATCCCGCCGCCGGTGGCCGCGGTGTTGGCCGCGACGGTGACGTTGACCAGGTCGATCGTGGCCGTGCCCTTGGTCAGCATCGCCCCGCCCTGCTGGGTGGCGACGTTGCCGCTGTAGATGCTGCTGATCGAGAGCAGGCTGGCGCTGCCGGTCAGCATCAGCCCGCCGCCGTCGACGGCGTCGTTGTTCAGGAAGCGCGAGTGCATCACCGTGACGCTGCTGTTCCCGCCGGCGTAGAGACCGCCGCCGTCCTCGAGCGCCAGGTTGTCCCAGACGTTGTTGAACTCGAGCGACAGGATCGAGTTGTTCGTCCCGTACAGCGCGCCGCCGTTCAGGGCCCCGTTCTGCAGGTAGCCGACGTAACGCAGGATCGGGTTGGAGCGCGACGAGAAGATCGCCCCGCCCGAGTACGCCAGGTTGTCGTAGAACAGCACCCAGCGAATCCGCGGGCCGGCGTTCTCCAGGCGCAGCCCGCCGCCCTCGAAGTTGTCCGCATCGCCGTCGGCCCCGTCCGCCAGGCCGCCGATGATCTGGAAGCCGTCCAGGATCGTCGCGTACGAGACGTTCGTGCCGGTCACGACGTGATAGGTGTTGTCGGTCTTGCCGACCGTCAGGTCGTCGCCCAGCAGGTCGCCGCTCAGGATCGTGCCGTTGCTCACCGGGTCGCGGTTCCGGTCCCGCAGCCGCGACTCGGTCCCGCTGAAACCGCCGTAGACCTCGACCCCGTCCACCAGGTCAAAGCTGCTGGTCCGCAGACCCGTCCCGCGATCCGGCCGGTAGACCCCGCTGGCCACCCAGATCTCGATCTTGTCAAACGGCGTGTTGCGGGCCTCGTCCAGCGCGTCCTGCAGGTCGGTGTACGCATCCAGCCAGCAGAACCCGGTGTTCGCCCCGGTCGCCGCCTGGTCGACGTAGATCACCCGCGATCGATGGTAGGGCTCGGCCACGAACTCTCCGGCCACCAGCGGCAGCAGCCCGCCGGGCGGATCGCAGCGGTCCTGGTCCGAGTGCCGCAGGATGCCCGGCCGAACGCTGTCGGGCGGGAAGGCGCTTGCCAGGCCGACGGCCAGCAGGCTGATCAGGATGCCGGAGTGTCGCAGTCCGCGTTGCATGGTACGCCTCTAATTCCGCCCGCTCGGCTCGATGATCCTGGCCGCCCGGAAGATCCGCCAGCCCGTGTCCCGGAAGTTCGGGAAGCGCCCCATCGTCCCCGTGATCAGGCGCTTGTCTTCTTCGTCGACCAGGTACGGCAGTTCCAGCCCGGTCGCATCCACCAGCTTTTCGTGCAGGCTGTACTGCACGCTGAAGACCCGCTCGCGCAGGGCCCAATTGTCGAGTCGGTCGGCGATCTCGAGCGCTTTGTTCGTAAAAACGGCCATCGCCTGCTGCAGCCCGCGCCCTTCCAGGTGCCGCAGGGCGATGTTGGCCCCGAACACGCACCACCACCCGTGACTCTCCAGCCAGTCCCCGACCTCGACCGCCGCCGGATCGACGACCCTGTCGAGCGCCTCCAGGTACGTCTCGACCGCCGCGGCCGGACTCGTCCGGGCCAGTTCGACCTCGACCTCCAGCAGGCCGCCACGGCAGGTGTGGGCGATGCCGGCCAGGCGCGGATCATCCAGCCCCGCCGCCAGGGTCTCGTACTGCGTGATGCTCTGCCGCAGGTCCTCGGCCGCCCGCTCGCAGTGCTGCACGCGCCCGTCCGAGGGTTGTCCGCCCAGGCGGCGGTGGGCGTGGCCACGGACGTAGGTGGCGAAGGCCTGCCGCTTGCGCTGGTTGACGGTTTCGGGCGGGTGCTGCTGGTACCACTCGATGATGACGTGCGCGTGGGCGATGGCCGAGGTCAGTTCCCAGAGCGTGTAGTGCGTGTTGGCGAGGTTGCCCTGCAACTGGTGCCGGCGTTCGATCGGCAGCGGGCTCTCGCGCAGGCCGCGGCAGGCGGCTTCGAGGGCTTTCGGATAGCGGCCGAGTCCGTCCCAGGCGCCGTGTTCGCGGTTGCAGGCCCGGGCCCGCTGCTCGGGCGTTTCAGCCACGCGGAACATGGCGACGGCCAGGTCGACCATCTGGCGGTACTGCCCGGCCCGGTGGGCGGCCCCGGCCTGCTGATCGAGTTGTTCGAAGTCGTGGTCGGCGGGCGCGGTCGGTCGCGCGTCGCCGTTCCAGATGTAGTCGACGATGTCGTTGACGGACCAGTCGAGGACACCGGCGAGTCCGACCAGGATATCCATCTTGGGGTTATCGGTCCGGGGATAGAGCTTGGTGGAATCGCGGTGCAGGGCGCGGGCCGTCTCGACCCGATTCCACCCGCGATAGACGCGCGCGAAGTCGATCAGGCGATGCAGTCGCTCCTTGCGACCTGACGACTGGCTCATCTGGTTACCTTCCCGCGAACTGCCAGACCCGGCCGGGCAAAAGAAATGCGCTCCCGAAGAGACCTTGCCCGAAATGCGCGTGCAAGCCGAAACCCAGCTACCACCCGCTATCTTGCCGCCCCCCCGCCCCCGAATCAAGGGATTCCCGCTTTTGGCAGGGATTGCCAAAAAGGCCGGCCTTCGGCCGGTGAAAACGTGAAGGAGTGAAAGGGTGAAAGGGGCCATTCCCAGACCCCCTCTCACTCTTTCACGCATTCACCTATTCACCCGCGCAGCGTCAGCCGTTTGCATAGCGGATCATGCGCAGTTGTCGCCAGGCGTGCATCATCCCGAGCAGGCCGATGCCCGCGCCGGGGGCCAGGCCGAGCAGGTAGATCAGGATCGCGATGTGGAACCGGCCGAGCGGTTGCCACTCGATCCACGGCCACGGCCCCCAGGCCCGGGCGATGCAGTCGGCCAGCAGCAGGCTCGCGCCGCCGATGACGACCGCCGTCAGCAGCCAGGCCGTCATGTAGTTGATGATCACCGTCTGTTTCGCGCCGTGTCCGCGGTGGAAGAGCATGTGCATGCTCCGCTCGCCCCAGCCGATCGCCAGCAGCAGCAGTCCGATCACCAGCCCGACCAGGGCCGGCTCCACCACGTACATCCCCAGCGGTTCGCGCGAGAAGCCGCCCAGCAGCAGACGCATCAGCGAGTACCGGTAGCCCGCGTTCCACAGGCCGACCAGCAGCGCGGCCGCCAGTCCGCCGAGGATGCAGACCCCGTGGAAGAACTGCTCCGACGCGTCCCGGGCCTTCCACACCGCGCACGCGCGGCCGAAATCGGGGACGAAGATCGCGGCCAGGATCGTCCGCGGGAAGATCAGCAGCCGGCCGAACCAGGACGCGTCCGCGAAACGCGGCGGCTGGCGATAGTCGGGCAGCGAGCGGACGACCTCGCGGCCGCACTCGGGACAGCGTCCGTCGCGGCGTTGCCCGGTCAGGCTGTAGCCGCACTCTTCGCAGCGCGGGTGGAAGGGCTCCCAGCGCGGGCCGCGCCGCGGACCGCTGTATCGTGCGCCGAGGCGGAGGATCACGCTCAGGTACCAGACGATCCAGATCAGCAGCAGCAGAACCGAAACCGAGCCCTGCAGACGCTGCAGGTTGTCCCACGGCAGCGCGTTGTACAGACGCGGTGCGAGCAGCGGCAGCACCGCCCAGCCGGGCGTGCTCCACAGCAGCAGCCTGGCGCAGCGTCCGGCCAGGATCCGCGGGGCTTCGCCGACCGTGTACACGGCCCACAGCGCCAGGCTGATCACCAGCAGCCCGAGTTCAAGCCCGACGAACACGGCCGCGGCGATGCCCACATCGGTCCAGCTCACCAGGCTCTGGTAGAGCTGCAGCGCCGTCCCGGCCAGCCCCGAGCGCAGCAGGTGCAGCGGGTCGAGCAGATCACGGAGGTGCCCGCTGTTCAGATCCCGGCCCCAGCCCAGCACCAGCACCAGCCCGAACAGGTGCGCGGTCCAGGCCGCCAGCCAGCCCGACGCGGCCAGGTGCGGCCCGAGGCGCTTCGGCGTGAGCATGGCCAGCAGGCTGACCGGCGGCGCCAGCAGCCAGGGGATCCGCCACGGGCGTTCGACCACGTCGGGCGCGGGCAGCGTCCAGTGCTCCGGCAGCGTGTCGGGCGTGGGTGGTGGCGTGCTGGTGCCGCTCACGGCTCGGTGTGCTCCGGCAGGGGTGGGTTGTGCTGCCGGTACACCCATCTTCGATTCGCCCCGGTGTGCCACACCTGTTGGGGCGCGCGTCGCAGGATGTAGCGGCTGCCCTCCGGGTCGGGCTGATACGGAAACGGCAGGCCGGTTTCGAGATCCAATGGCCAGGCGCCGACGTCGGCCTGTTGCGGATAGGCGCCACGCGCGGCGCGCCGGGCGGACAGGCTGGCCATCACGACGAGGGCGCGTCTGCGGTTGACCGTGTGCATGGCTTCCACGATCTGCCAGAAATCCGGTGACGCGGTCGCCGCTCCGAGTGGTCCGGACAGCGGCGTGTATGACGTCTGCGCCTGGTACGCGCCGTCCCGCAGCAGACTGGTCACGGGCATTTCGTCGAGCCGGCGGAACCGGGCGACCTGCTCCCGCAGCCTCGCGCGCATTTCCGCCCGCGTATAGAAGCACCCGCTCAGCAGGTTCCAGCCACCTGAAGGGTTGCTCTCTCTCCCGAAGACGGACTGGTCCATCGTGGTAACGACCAGCCAGCCGTTGCCGTCCGCGTCGCGGGTGTAGTGCCTGTCGAGCAGCGCTTCCAGGTCGCCGTGCAACCGCCAGTCGCGCAGCACGTACTCCGACAGGCGCAGACCGTCGTTCGCCCGCAGGTCGTCGATCAGCACGGCGCTGTCCTCCGCCGGCACGGCATAGCGCTGCAGGACCATGCCGATGGCGGACGGGAACGATCGTCCAGCCCAGGCGTTCCAGTGTCCGGATTCCCGCAGGGCATTCAGAACGCGGGCGAGTTGCATGCTCGTGCGATAGTCACCCGCGTCCGCGGCCTGCTCCATCCGCGCGGCGACCGTCTGCAGGAACTGAACCTCGGGGCCGCCCACCGTGTTGACCCGCCGGCTGGCGTCCCGGCGGTCTGCGCCCGGCGGTGATTCGGCGGCGACGGCCACCAGCGCCGCCGCCAGGACGGGCTCTGCTCTGGCCAGGTAATCCACCAGGTAGTCCGGCAACGCATCGGCCCGGCGGAAACGCCAGAGCAGCGCGTTCGGGTCGGCGTAGGCCTTGGTAACGGGTTTGGGCGGAGGCGGCAGCAGCGCAAGATCGATCGTGCCTCGGACATAGGCGTCGGGGTCGGTCGCCGCCCACCCGGCCGCGGGCGGGGTGGTGATCCGTGCGTACGCGTACCAGCCGAACAGCCCGAGCAGCAGCTGCGAGACGGCCGGGATCACACGGCGCCAGGGCGACCTGTCCGGTTGGGGCTGCGCAGCGGGCAACGGCTGACCTCCGTCGAGCGTTGTCGCGGATTGTAGACCGGCGGATCGGAATGTGCGGAAGGTGTCCGAAAACGGGACGGTCCGCGATTTCCCGGCTGTTGCGCGGTCGTAGGGTGCGTCATCGACGCGGCGGTCCGCGAGTTCATCCGACCCGGGGGACACAGGCGTCGATGCCGCACCGCGTGGCGCTTCCGTGTCGCGGTCGTTTCTGTGCGTCGCGGTCCAACGCAGTCCCCCACCCTTCCGTTCGCTGCGCTCACTCAAAGGATGGGGCACCCATGCGTGGCGCTTCCGCGTCGCGGTTCTTTCTGTGCGTCGCGGTCCAACGCAGTCCCCCACCCTTCCGTTCGCTGCGCTCACTCAAGGATGGGGCACCCATGCGTGGCGCTTCCGTGTTGCGGACGTTCTTGGCGACGCGGTCCAACGCAGTCCCCCACCCTTCCGTTCGCTGCGCTCACGCAAAGGATGGGGCACCCGGCTCACCTCGCTCCCTCGCTCCCTCGCTCCCTCGCTCCCTTGCTCCCTCGCTCCCTCGCTCCCTGGCTCCCTTCCTCCTAAAATGTCGACAGCCGCTCAGGGGAACCGCGAACATGCCCACGAGAATGCCGCCGCGCGTTGAACTCGCCAGCCTGCCGACGCCGCTTGTGCGACCGGAACGACTGGTGGCCGAACTGGACGGCGCGAACCTGTGGATCAAGCGCGACGACCTGACCGGACTCGAACTGAGCGGGAACAAGATCCGCAAACTCGAATACGTCTTCGCCGACGCCATCGCCCAGGGCGCCGACACGATCGTCACCGAGGGCGCCGGGCAGTCGAACCACTGCCGCGCGACGGCCGCCGCGGCCGCCCGCCTCGGGATGCGGGCCCACCTGCTGCTCGCACCGCCGCCGAAGGGGGATGCGCTCGGCAACGTGCTGCTGATGCGCATGTTCGGGGCCACCTTCGATGCCTACGAGCAGGATGACTTCCAGGCCCGCCGCGAGCAGATCCTGGCCGGAACCGTCGCGCGGCTCGAAGCGCAGGGCCGGACCGTGCGGGTCGCCGCCCGCGGGGCGTCCGAGCCGGTCGGCTGCTGGGGCTACATCCGGGCGGCGGCCGAACTCGCCCAGCAACTGACCGAGCGGGACCTGCTGCCGTGCGATGTCGTCGTGGCGACCTCGTCGGGCGGAACGCTGGCCGGGCTGGTGCTGGGGGGCCTGCTGCATCGCCTGACGGACATGAACATCTACGGCGTTCCCGTCAGCCAGGCCGGCGACCTGCACATGGGCAGGGCCCGCGACCTGTGCCTCGCGACGATCCGGGCCTTCGACCTGCCGATCGACCTGCCGGACGACGCCCCGCAACTGCTCGACGGCTACGCCGGACCCGGCTACGCCCAGCCCTACGACGCCGAACTGGACGGCATCTGCCGGCTTGCGGCCGCCGACGGAATCCTGCTGGACCCGGTCTATTCGGGCAAGGCCTTCTGCGCGGTGCTGGACGGGATTCGCGCGGGGCGCTTCGGACGCGAGCGGCCGGTGATCTTCATCCACACCGGCGGGATCTTCTCGAACTTCGCCTATGCCGAGCCGCTGCTGGCAGCGCTGGGCGGATCGGAGCGGTCGTGAGCGAGTTCTCGCACCTGGACGCGGCCGGCAGGCTGAAGATGGTCGACGTGTCGGGCAAGCCGGCCACCGAGCGCTACGCGCGGGCCTCGGCCGAGGTGCGGGTCGGGGCGGCGGTGCTGGCGAAGCTTTCGGCGGGGGCGGTCGCCAAGGGTGACGTGCTGACGACGGCGCGGCTGGCGGGGGTGCAGGCGGCCAAGCGGACGAGCGAACTGATCCCGCTCTGTCACGGCCTGAGCCCGGACTGGGTCGATGTCGATTGCACGCTGGTGTCCCCCGGAACGGTGCGGATCGAGGCGGCGGCCCGGATCGTGGCGCGGACGGGCGTCGAGATGGAAGCCATGGTGGCGGCGAGTGTTGCGGCCCTGACGGTCTACGACATGTGCAAGGCGCTCGACAAGGGGATCGTGATCGGGGCGGTGCGGCTGGAAGAGAAATCGGGCGGGAAATCCGGAAAATGGACGGCCGGCGGGAACCCGCCGGACGCGACGGCGTCAGAAGGATAGAATTCGGACGGTCCCGGGCCCGCCGGGTCGCAAGCCGTTACGGGTGGCGGATTTCCGGCCATCAAATTGACTTGCCGGGCGGGTGGAGTAGGGTACCGGATCCAGAGTCGCGGATCGGGGCACGCGGGCCCCAGTGGGCGACTCGCAGCGTTGGCGCGGCCGCGCCCTGAGGGTGGTCCGCGCGAGCCTACCGGCGAACCGATGCCCGCCTCCCGAAGCTGCGCGGAGGCCGGGCCGAGCAGAGCGACAATCCAACCGAGCCGACCGGACTGTCCCGCGGGACGGATGCCGCGATCGGTTGTTGCAAGGAGACGCATACCATGGCAAGCAATGCTGTCTGGGGCATCGACATCGGCCAGTGTGCGCTGCGGGCGATCAAGCTGCAGCACGCCGAGGGCGGCAAGGTCGAGGTGCTCGCGTTCGACACGATCGAGCACGACAAGATCCTCTCGCAGCCCGACGCCGAGCCGGCCGAGCTGATCAACGCGGCGCTCGAGAAGTTCGTCGACCAGAACGAGGTCCAGGGCGACCGCTTCGTGATCGGCGTGCCCGGCCAGCAGACCTTCGCGAAGTTCTGCAAGCTGCCGCCGGTCGAGACCAAGAAGATCCCGGACATCGTCAAGTTCGAGGCCAGCCAGCAGATCCCGTTCGACATGGACGACGTGGTCTGGGACTACGCGGTCTTCCAGGAGGAGGACTCGCCGGATGTCGAGGTCGGCATCTTCGCGATGCGGAAGGACCTGATCCGCAGCCAGCTTGACTACTACAGCGAAGTCCGGATCACCCCGCAGATCATCCAGACCCAGCCGTCGGCGCTCTACAACTTCTGCGTCTTCGACCAGATGGACAGCGAGCAGGACGCCGGGACCGCGACGGTCATCATCGACGTCGGCGCGCAGAACACCGACCTGGTGATCGTCGAACCGAACAGCGCCTGGACCCGGACGATCCCGCTCGGCGGCAACCGCTTCACCGAGGAACTGGTCAAGAAGTTCAAGCTCTCGTTCGCCAAGGCCGAACACCTCAAGCGGAACGCCGCCAAGCACAAGCACGCCCGGCAGATCTTCCAGGCGATGCGGCCGATCTTCGCCGAACTGGTCGCCGAAGTGCAGCGGTCGATCGGCTTCTACAGCTCGACGCACCGCGAGATCGAACTGAAGCGCGTCCTGGCCTGCGGCAACGCGTTCAAGCTCAGCGGCCTGCGGAAGTACCTCGAGCAGAACCTGACGATCCCGGGCGGCGTGGCCGAACTGGACGCCTTCAGCAAGGTGATCGAATCGTCGGTGACCGAGCAGAAGAACTACGGCGAGAACGTGATGGGGCTGCCGACCGCCTACGGACTGGCCCTGCAGGGGCTCGGGCTGGCGAAGATCACCGCCAACCTGCTGCCGCCGGAACTGGCCCGCGTCGCGATGTGGAAGAAGAAGCGGCCGTTCTTCATGGCCGCGGCGGCCTGCACCGCGCTGGCGGCGATCATGCCGTGGACGCGGCTGAGCATCGACCAGGCGGCATTGGCGTCCAACAGCAGCGAGGGCGACCAGGCCAAGCGGATCATCGACCAGGCCTCGAACTACTCGAGCCGCTACGCCGAGGTCGCGACCGGCAACGAGTCGGAGCAGAAGACGCTCGACGAACTGTTCTCGCTGACCGATCAGCGGGCCCTGGTCCCGCGGATCATGAGCTTCGTGCACGCCTCGCTGCCCGAGATCGACCCGCAGATCGCGGCCGCCAGTTCGCCCGAGCAGCTCAAGCAGTTGATCCAGAGCAACCCCGGTCGTTTTGCCCGCGTGCAGCGCCGGCAGATCCTGCTGGACTCGCTCGAGGTCAACTTCCGCGGCGACATCGTCAACGCCCCGCGGCCCAGTCCTTCGCAGCGGCGGGCCAGCACGGGCAGCAGCTTCGGGTCGGGGAACACCGGTGGCGGCATGATGCGTCCCGGTGGCGGCGGCGGCGGCATGATGCGCCCCGGCGGTGGTGGCGGCGGCATGATGCGTCCCGGCGGCGGTGGCGGTGGTGGCGGCGGTGTCGCCAGCCGCGGCAAGGGCGAGCCGGGCTTCTACGTCGTGATGAGCGGGCGGGTGCTGTACGGCACCGATCGTTCGCAGGCGACCGAGCTGATCACGGGCGAGTTCTACCGCAACCTGCTGGCCAACGGCACGCTGCAGGGGCTCGGCTTCCATGTGCCGGAAGTGAACCCGGCCGACAAGACCAAGAACCTGCCGGTGACCATCTCGGTCGAGAAGGTGTACGGCAACGTCACGCCGGGCGCCCAGTTCGGGATGCCGGGCGAATCGCAGGAGTCGGTCGTGCTGTACCCGGACCCGGTGACGGGCGAGGACATGAAGGACGACTGGCGCTTTGAGCTCGCCTTCAAGGTGATGATGGGCGACGCCCCGCAGAAGGAAGGCGACGACCAGGAAACCGACGGCGACGAATAGCCGGGCGACGAATCGCCGGCCAGGCCGGCAGAGGAGACGGACATGGCCCAGGTGCTGGGATTCATCAAGACGCATCTGATCACGCTGGTCAGCGGAATCGTGATCATTGCCAGCGTCGTTGTCGCGACGATGGGGATGGGGGCCGACAGCGTGGTCGCCGAGATGCAGAAGGAGAAGTCGCGGATCGGCGCGGACCGGATCAGTTCGTTCCGCAGCGATCCGAAGAACGAGGCGATCATCGAGGCGGAAGAGCAGCGCGTCGCCGCCTACAAAGAGGAATACGAGGCGACCGTCAAGCTGGCCGAGCAGATCAACCAGCGCAAGCCGCTGATGGAGGGCGTCTTCCCGCAGCCCGACAGCCTCTCGACCCCGCTGAAGTTCGTCGAAGTCTACAGGAAGCGGCTCGAACAGTTGCCGCGCCGGCTGCAGGCCGGCACGCTGCCGACCGAGGACGAGATCGCCGAAGAAATCCAGAACGTCGAGGACCTGATCACCCTCGAGGCCGAGCAGGATACCGAGACCGCCGTCGACGGCGGCCGCACGCCGACGGCGCCGAGCCGCAGCCCCTCGGCCGGCATGCGTCCGGGCGCGATGCGTCCGGGGATGGGCATGCAGCCGGGTGGCGCGATGCGCCCGGGCACCGGGATGCAGCCGGGTGGTGCGATGCGTCCGGGCACGGGCATGCAGCCGGGTGGCGCGATGCGTCCAGGGATGGGGATGCAGCCGGGCGGCGCGATGCGTCCGGGCGGGGCGCCGTTCGGGCAGTCGACGCCCAGCGCCGGATCGATCAAGGCCCCGACCGACGAGCCGAAGTACAACGCGGTCTACCGGGCGCGGGTCAACAAGGCCCTCAGCATCTACACCTACATCGAGCCGTACATTCCAGGGACGCGGATCAGCCAGACGTTCCACATCAGCCCGATCCTGAACGTGACGTCGGCCCCGCCGACCGAGGAGATGTGGTTCGCGCAGATGACGCTCTGGGTCCAGGAGGACGTGCTCAAGGCGATCAACGACCTGAACAACCGCATGGCGGCCGGGTCCGGTGACGCGACCGTCGCCGATGTCCCGGTCAAGCGGCTGAAGAGCGTCGAGGTCGAAGGCTACATCCTGCCGAAGAGCAGCGTGTCGTTCCCCGGCCTGCGGACCTCGCGGGCGACGACCAGCGAGGGGACTTTCACCGACCGGAAGGCCAATGATCTGTACGACGTGGTGCGCTACACGATCGTGGCGGTCGTCGACCAGCGGGCGATCAACCAGCTCGTCGACGAGATCGGCAAGGTCAACTTCACGCAGTGCGTCGGCATGCAGTACTTCGCGATCGACCGGGCGGCCGACGAGCAGGGCGAGGGCTACTTCTACGGCCCGGCCCCGGTGGTCGAGGTGGTGCTGGACTTCGAGGCCTACTACCTGCGGACCGCCTACCAGGAAATGATGCCCGAAACGGTCCGGACCATGCTGGGAATCAAGGAATAGCGAATCGACGGCCCCGCCGGGGCGGTTGTTGCAGAGGAGTCTTGTGATGCAGAAACTGCTTGGCCTGTTCGAGGCCCACGTCGAGAAGGGCGTGCTGGCCCTGTGCGCCGGCTTCGCGCTCTACGTCGCCTGGGGCTACCTGCTCGGGTCCCCCAACAAGATCACGTTCGGCGGCAAGGAACTCGGACCGGGCGAGTTGCACACGGCGATCAACGATGAAGCCAAGCGGCTCGACACCGCGATTCGCACCGCCGAGGCCGATACCGAACAGACCAGCGTCGAGGCCTTCCAGCAGGAACTGAAGAAACGCTTCGAGACCGGCATCTTCGCCCGCAGCGAAGACACCCAGCCGGTGCCGGCCCAACTGCCGGTCACGACCGTCTTCGGGTCGAAGATCGAAGTGCCGGGCCTGGAACAGGAAGAGGAATCGGTCGAACTGGTCACGCCGCTGCAGCCCAAGAGCCTGGCCGTCGGCGTCGGCCGCAGCATGATCTACCGGCAGCCGCTGCTGGTCGGTCTGGGGGGCGAGGCCGACGAACTGGTCGACGACGAAGCCAAGCCGGTCGAACAGCCCTGGGTCACCGTGGGCGCGTACTTCGATCGCAAGGCGCAGTACCAGGAGATGATCAAGGCCGGGTACGCGCCGTACCGGGCGCGGGTTTACGTGGTCGGTGTCGATGTCCGGCGGCAGGAAGTGCAGTCGGACGGCACGTTCGCCGAGCCCGAGGTCGTGTCGCGCGGCGAGGCGATGCCGGTCGTCGAGGTCCCCGAGCCGATCTTCGACGACGAGGACGGTTCGCTGGCCAACAAGAGCGAGATCGACGACGCCTTCCGCGTGATCAAGGCCCAGCAGCCGCTGCTGCAGCAGCCCCCGTTCTACCTGGTCGATGCCGGCGACTTCTGGGATGTGCCGCCGCTGGACGGACTCGAGGTCGAAGAGGAAGCGGAAGAGGACCAGGAGGAAGAGACGCCGATGGCACCGACCCGCGCCGCCGCGCCGCCGGGCGGTGGCATGGCCCCGGGCGGCATGGCCCCCGGCAGCGGCACGCCCCGCCGCGGACGCCCCGGTGCCGGCGGCCCGACCTTCGGCAACCCCAGCGGTCGCAGCAGCACGGCCCGCACCGAGGCCCAGCAGCGCCAGCAGGAACGCCGCGAGATCAAGCAGAACCTGGAACGCGCCCAGCAGGCCCTCGTCGCCAAGGACTTCCGCCAGGCGATCGACCTGGCCCGCGGCGTCGCCAGCCGTGAGAGCGTCACCGGCAGCGATCGCAAGAAGGCCGAGGCCCTCATCCGCCGGGCCGAGCAGCTCGAGCAGCGCGCCATGCGCTTCGCCGGCGGCGGAGGCGGCCTGCCGGCCCGCGAGACGCTGCTGACCGAGATCATCGAGGAGCCCGAGACCGGCGCGCCGGCCGTCTGGTTCCACGACGACACGGTCGAGTCCGGCAAGACCTATCGCTACAGCATGCGGGTCCAGCTCTGGAACCGCTACGTCGGGCAGACCCGCTCGATGAAGGATCCGGCCGACGCCCGCAACCCGATCCTGGTCGGCGAGTGGAGCGAGTGGGGCACGCCTGTGACGGTAACGCCCGAGACGCACTTCTTCGTGGCCGGCCCGAAGCCGGGCGACGAGGCCGAGGCGATGGTCGAGGTCTGGAAGTGGCGGAACGGAAACTGGGTCAAGGAGCGTTTCGACGTGCGGGTCGGCGACGTGGTCGGCGGCGTCAAGACGGTCAAGACCAACGAACTGGACGAGGAACTCAAGCAGGTCCGGGCCGATGTCGACTTCACCACCGGCGCCGTGGTCCTCGACCTGCGGCTGGACGAGAAGGTCCAGCAGCGGATCCCGGGCAAGGGCGACTTCAGCTACCGCGAGCAGGACTCGGTGGTGATCGTCTACCTCGACCCGGCCGACGGCCAGGTCAAGGAGAAGTCCGCCGTCCTCGACCGCAACGACCCGCTTCGCAAGAAGCTGGAGGACGCGGAACTCTAAGCTCGTGGCACTGGCCCGAACCGGATGTGGCACAGGCCCGAACCGGATGTGGCACAGGCGCGATCAGGTTGTGGCACAGGCGCGATCAGGTTGTAGCACAGGCGCGATCAGGTTGTAGCACAGGCGCGATCCGGTTGTGGCACAGGCGTCCCGCCTGTGTCCTCCCGGAACTCTTCTTTGGGGGGGAGTGGGATTGTGGCACAGGCGTCCCGCCTGTGTCTTCCCGGAACTCTTCTTTGGGGGGGAGTGGGATTGTGGCACAGGCGTCCCGCCTGTGTCTTCCGGTCACAGTGCCCGATCACCGGCGAGACGCCGGTGCCACAAGGATAATCACAGTGCCCGATCACCGGCGGGACGCCGGTGCCACAACACAGAATCCCGCCTGCGTCCTCCCGGAACTCTTCTTTGGGGGGGAAGTGGGATTGTGGCACAGGCGTCCCGCCTGTGTCTTCCGGTCACAGTGCCCGATCACCGGCGAGACGCCGGTGCCACAAGAAGAATCCCATTGCCCAACCACCGGCGGGACGCCGGTGCCACAAGAAGAATCCCATTGCCCAATCACCGGCGGGACGCCGGTGCCACAAGGATAATCACAGTGCCCGATCACCGGCGGGACGCCGGTGCCACAACACAGAATCCCGCCTGTGTCCTCCCGGAACTCTTCTTTGGGGGGGGAAGTGGGATTGTGGCACAGGCGTCCCGCCTGTGTCTTCCGGTCAAAGTGCTCAACCACCGGCGGGACGCCGGTGCCACAAGAAGAATCCCAGTGCCCAACCACCGGCGGGACGCCGGTGCCACAAGAAGAATCCCAGTGCCCAACCACCGGCGGGACGTCGGTGCCACAAGAAGAATCACAGTGCCCAATCACCGGCGGGACGCCGGTGCCACAAGAGAAATCACAGTGCCCAATCACCGGCGGGACGCCGGTGCCACAAGGATAATCCCATTGCCCAACCACCGGCGGGAGGCCGGTGCCACAGTCATCGCCGGGGGCGCACCCTACCACGCTCCGGAAAGGGACTCGGGATCCTTGGCGATGCGCCGGGCGGATTCGAGGGTGATGGCTTTCTCGCGGACCAGTTGCTGAAGGTGTTCGTCGAGGGTCAGCATGCCGGACCGTTTTCCGGTCTGGACGACCGACTCCAGTCCCTCGATCTTGCCGGTCCGGATCGCGACTTCGCACTGCGTGTTGTTGTGCAGCACCTCCAGCGCCAGGACCCGCTTGCCGTCGCCGTCCGACGGCGGCAGCAGGTGCTGCGAGACGATCGAGCGCAGGCTCATCGCCAGTTGCTTGCGGACGTCCTCCTGCGCGTTCTGCGGGAACAGGTCCAGCAGGCGCGTCACGGCGCCCTTCGCATCGCGGGTGTGCAGCGTCGTCAGCACCAGGTGCCCGGTCTCGGCCGCGGTGATCGCGATCTGGGCGGTCTCCGCGTCGCGGATCTCGCCGACCAGGATCACGTCCGGATCCTGCCGGAGCCCGTGCCGCAGGCCGCTGGCGAACGTGTCGGTGTCGACCCCGACCTCACGCTGCGTGACCAGGCCCGGCAGGTCGCGGGTGTGAACGTACTCGATCGGTTCCTCGATCGTCAGGATGCGGACCTCGCGCTTCCCGCGCAGGTGCCGGATCAGGGCGGCCAGCGTCGTCGACTTCCCCGCCCCGGTGACCCCCGTGATGATCACCAGGCCGTGCGGATGAAGCACCAGTCGGTCGGCCAGGGCGTCCGGCAGGCCGAGCCACTCCAGGCTCGGGATCTCTTCGGCGATGGTCCGCAGCGTCAGGGCGTGGTTGCCGTGACTGCGGTGGATGCTGGCGCGGAAGCGGCGGGTGTGCCCCTCGTGCTCGAGCGTGACCGAGCAGTCCAGGTCGCGGGTGCCGTTCCGTTCGCGAAGCGGGGCCGGCGTCGCCTGCCGGGCGAGTTCCTCGAGCTGGTCGGCGGTCAGCGGTTCGCCTTCACCCCGCCGCAGTTGCCCGTGCACGCGAAACGTCGGCGGATACCCGGCCGCCAGATGCAGGTCGGACGCGTCACAGGCCAGGGCCTCTCGAAGCAGATGATCCAGATCAGGCACGCGCGGACCTCCAGTACGGGCGCATCGTAGGTTGTACCACCCCACGCCCGGAAGGGTTGCACGGGGAAGGGAGCCAGGGAGCCAGGGAGCGAGGGAGCCAGGTACGCCGGCAAGCCCCATTCGCCTCTTTCCTCGTTCCCTCGCTCCCTTGCTCCCTCGCTCCCTGTGTTTGTATAATGTTAGGGCACAAAACCGGCGAGAGTGATCGTGCCTGAAGCAGCTTTTCCACCCAAGCCGCATCCGCATCCGATGCATGCGGACGTTGTCTCGGCGGTTCGTCCGCCGGGTGAGGGGGTGGCGTATGCCGAGTTGCACTGTCTGAGCAACTTCTCGTTTCTGCAGGGCGCTTCGCATCCCGAGGAACTGGTCGCGCGGGCGGCGGAACTGGGCTATCGCGCCCTGGCGGTGACCGATCGCAACACCCTCGCCGGCGTGGTCCGGGCCCACACGGCCGCCCGGCAGCATGGGCTGCACCTGCTGATCGGGGCCGAGGTCTGGCCGAGCGATGCGCCGCCGATCGTGCTGCTGGCGCCGGACCGGCGGGCGTACGGGCAACTGGCCCGCCTGCTGACCCGGGGCAAGCTGCGGACCGTCAAGGGCGACTGTGCCGTCAGCTTTGCGGACATCAGCGAACTGGCCGCCCGGGCCGGCTGGATCGGCATCGCGCTGTGCAGCCAGTACGCCGTCCGCGCGGCCCGCTGGAAGGACTTCGACCAGCACCTGCTCCGCTATCGCAACGTGCTCGGGGCCGAGCGGATGTATCTCGAACTGGCGTTGACCCGCGACACGGTCTGCGATGCCGACTGGATCGAAGAGGTTTCCGGGCTCGCGCAGGCGGCCGGCGTTCCGCTGGTGGCGACCAACGACGTGCACTATCACGTGCCGCAGCGGCGCTACCTGCAGGACGTGCTGACCGCGGTGCGGCATCGCTGCACGGTCACCAGCGCCGGCGGCCGGCTGCTGCCGAATGCCGAGCGAAGCCTGCGGCCGCTGGCGGAGATCGCCGCCCGTTACGCGTCGGTCCGCGAGGCCGTGGCGCGGACCGTCGAGATCGCCGACCGCTGTCGCTTCAGCCTGGACGAGTTGCGTTACCAGTATCCGCACGAGGTCGTGCCGAAGCAGTGCACCGCGATGCAGTTCCTGGAACTGCTGACCTGGCGGACGGCCTGCGGTCGCTACCCGGCTGGTTCGCGCGGGGCAGAGCCGGCCGACCGGCCGCGTCGCCGCGGCGTCGACGAGCGGATCGCGTACTGGCGGGCGCGGGCCGAGGGGCTGCCGGCGAAGGTCCGCGGGATGCTCGACAGCGAGCTGCGGCTGATCGCGGAACTGGGATACGAGCACTACTTCCTGACGGTCTACGACCTGTGCCGGTACGCCCGCGGGCGCGGGATCCTGTGCCAGGGGCGCGGCTCGGCCGCCAACTCGGCGGTCTGTTACTGCCTGGGGATCACGGCGGTGGACCCGGCCCGGATCGATCTGCTGTTCGAGCGCTTCATCAGTCGCGAGCGGAACGAGCCGCCCGACATCGACGTCGACTTCGAGCACGAACGTCGCGAGGAGGTCTTCCAGTACATCTATCGCAAGTACGGCCGCGAGCGGGCGGCGATCACGGCCGAGGTGATTTCGTACCGGCGTCGTTCGGCGGTGCGTGACATCGGCAAGGCGCTCGGTCTGTCGCTGGACTGCGTCGACACGCTGGCGAAGTCGCTGGACTGGTACGACCAGCAGCCGCTGGGTGACGAGGTGCTGCGCCAGGCGGGCATCGATCCGCGCGACCGGACGATCCGGATGCTGTCGCGCCTGGTCCGGCAACTGGTCGGTTTTCCGCGGCACCTGTCGCAGCACGTCGGCGGCTTCGTGATCACCGAGTCCCCCCTGTGCGAAATCGTCCCGCTCGAAAACGGCGCGATGCCGGACCGCACGTTCATCGAATGGGACAAGGACGACATCGACGCCCTCGGCATCCTGAAAGTCGACTGCCTGGCACTCGGAATGCTGACGGCGATCCGAAAGTGCTTTGGGCTGCTGGAGCAGCAGAAGGGAACGAGGGAACGAGGGAGCGAGGGAGCGAGAAAAACACCTTCGGGCCACCTCCGGCCGGTACACTGCGGCGGGGGGGACGAAGATGGCGCAGACCTTTCGGGATCTGATCGTCTGGCGGAAGGCGATCAGCCTTTGCAAAACAACATATCTGCTGACGCAGCAGCTTCCGGCTACCGAACGATACGGCCTGGTCAGCCAGATGCGTCGTGCAGTCGTGTCCGTGCCGAGCAACATCGCGGAAGGCAATGCACGCGAGACGATACGCGACTACCTGCGGTTTCTGGTGCTGGCCAGGGCATCGCTGGCAGAGCTGGAGACCCAGTTGATCATCTGCCAGGAACTCGGTCTTCTGCAGAAGGCCAGCGTCCGGGAGCCGTTGCTGGAGTTGCAGGAGGTTCGCAGGATTCTGCTCGGGTTGATCAGCAGTCTTCGCGGCAAGCTTTGAACAGCCGGGAAGGGGGCGAGGTCCTCTGCCCTCGCTCCCTCGCTCCCTCGTTCCCTCGCTCCCTCCACGAAATCCCCCCCGAAGACCCCGTGGTCTACGACATGGTCTCCGCGGCCGATACGGTCGGGGTCTTTCAGATCGAGTCCCGGGCCCAGATGTCGATGCTGCCGCGCCTTCGCCCGCGGTGCTTCTATGACCTGGTGATCGAGGTCGCGATCGTCCGGCCGGGGCCGATTCAGGGGGGGATGGTGCATCCCTACCTGCGGCGGCGCGACGGGATCGAGCCGGTCTCGTACCCGAGCGAGGATGTCCGCGACGTGCTCGCCAAGACGCTCGGCGTCCCGCTGTTCCAGGAACAGGTCATGCGCCTGGCGGTCGTCGCGGCCGGGTTCACGCCCGGGGAGGCCGACCAGTTGCGGCGGGCGATGGCCGCCTGGCGGAAGACCGGCAGCATCGGCAAGTTCCAGGAACGGCTGATCCGCGGCATGCTGCGGCGCGGCTACCGCAAGCAGTTCGCCGAACAGGTCTTTCGGCAGATCGAAGGGTTCGGCGAGTACGGCTTTCCCGAAAGCCACGCGGCCTCGTTCGCGCTGCTGGTCTACGCCTCGGCCTGGCTGAAACGCTACCACCCGGCCGCCTGGTGCGGGGCGATGATCAACGCCTACCCGCTGGGCTTCTACACGCCCGGGCAGCTTGTCCGCGACGCCCGCCAGCACGGCGTCTGCGTGCAGCCGGTCGACGTCAACCACAGCGACTGGGACTGCCGGCTCGAAACACCGCCGAACGACCATGTCCCGGTGCAGCGACCCGAAACCGGCGCATCGTACGCGGCCGAGCCGGGCAGCCCGGCCCTGCGGCTCGGCATGCGGGTCGTCCGCGGGCTCAGCATCGAGAAGGTCGAACCGGTTCTGCGGGCCTGCGAAGATCTGCGCAGGCAGCGCCCGGCCCGGCCGGTGCGGATGGTTCGCGATCTCGCCCGGGCCGACGGCGTCACACGCGATGCCCTGCTGCGCCTGGCGGCCGCCGATGCGTTCCGCTCGTGCGGACTGTCACGCCGCGCGGCGCTCTGGGAGATCCTGGCGCTGGACCGCGAACGCGGCCGGTCACTCGCGGTCATTGGCCGGCAGCAGTCGCTGTTTGCCGAACTGGTGCCGGAGGAGCCGGCCGTGGTGCTGCCGGATCCGGCTCCGGAGGAGAAGTTGTCGCAGGATTACGAAGCGGTCGGTTTCTCGCTGGAAGGGCACCCGCTGGACCTGGTTCGTCCCCAGCTCGACGAGCTGCATCGGCAGCGGGGACGACGCGGCAGTGCGGTCCGGGCGCCGCTGGTCCGCAACGCGGTGCTGACGAGGATGCCGGATCGCAGCCCGGTCGCGGTGGCCGGGCTGGTGACCTGTCGTCAGCGTCCGGGCACGGCCGGCGGGATTCTGTTCATCACGCTGGAAGACGAGACCGCGCTGGCCAACCTGGTCATTCGCCAGAACGTCTACGAGCGCTACCGCGCCATCGCCCGCACCCGGATCGCCCTGATCGCCGAAGGCCGCGTCGAACGCAACGGCCGCGTGATCCACGTGATGGTCGAGCACTTCCACGACCTGTCCGCACTGGTCGGAAGGCTGCGGCACGCCTCGCGGGACTTCCGCTGAACAGGGAAGGGAGAAGGGAACAGGGAAGGGAACAGGGAACAGGGGACGCGCGCTTGTCGTGGTCTGGTGCCACTGCTCTTGAGTCTCTTGAGCAGTGTCTTCTCGGCGCGGGTTGAACCCATTGGCGGATGAAGCTTGCCAGGCGGTGCGGCATCGACGCCTGTGTGTCCGCGCGGATGCGATCGCGGGCGCACGCGTCGATGACGCACCCTACGGGAGGGTTCCATCGCATCCTCGCTCCCTCGCTCCCTTACTCCCTCGCTCCCTTGCAATGCCAAAGGCCCGCGCCAACGCTGGCACGGGCCTTTGAGCGGATTCTGATTGTGGTGGCCGGGGTGGGCTTACGGGTTGTCGATCGGAGCCCGGCTGTTGAAGCGTTCCCAGCGGCCGCCCCACGGCTTGTTCGGCCAGATCGACCAGTCATCGCCGATCACGTAACGGGTGTCGAGCAGCTTGTACTCGCTGTGCCCGTCCATGAACGAGACGACGTGCTTGTCGATCTTGTTGTGCCAGCCAAGCTGCTGGTACTTGACCACGCCGAACGGGGTGTTCCGCATGTAACCCGGCGGACGGGCGCCACTGAGCATGTAGTTGGCCTGGCCTTCCATGAACAGGATGAACTCGGAGGCGAACCGGCCGTCCTTGCTCTTGACCAGGTCGCGCCCGACGCCGGGCAGATCCTTGTCATCCGACGGGCTCTGCGGGGCGTAGCCGAAGAGCTGAATCAGGCCGTTGCCGCTGCCGCAGGGGGCTCCGTAGGCGCTCGGGCGAACCGTGCTGTCCTCGTAGTAGTACGGCCAGTACCAGTTGATCGGGTAGCTGGAACCCCACCACTTCCACATCTGGAAGGGCGTGTCCGGGAAAGGAGGCTCGTTGCCGCCGCAGGCGGTCGGCACGACGGCCGTCCGGTCGGAAGGGCACTTGAACCAGCCCGGAATGTCGGCCGGGGTGGCGGTCCGGGCGGCACCCGGCTTGCGGTCCCAGGTGACGCTGTCCGAGAAGTACTTGTTCATCGGGCGAAACACCGGGCGAATGCGGTAGGTGTCCATGCTGACGAACAGGCCGCCGGCGGCACCGTTGGCGTCGGCCAGTCCGCTGTTGTCCCAGTCGGGGCCGGTCCGGTCGGGCATGCCGCCGCCCCAGATGAACTCGGTGTAGAAACCGAAGTTGAAGTTGCGGGCGCTCATCACCCACGGATAGTCACCGCCGCCGGCACCGTCCAGACGATACTGGTTGGCCGCCAGGCCGATCGACTTCATGTTGTTCAGGCACTTGGCCGTCTTGGCCTGCTCACGCGCCTCGCGGAGCGAAGGCAGCAGGATCGAGACGAGCAGCCCGATGATGGCTACGACGACGAGCAGTTCGATCAGCGTAAAGGCCGAACGACGACGAAAATCTCGCATGGTTTCGCTCCCGACTGGAGTTGCCCTCGAGTCGCGGATCCAGCATCCGTGACCGGCACCGCCAATCCTTAATGTGGCAAGCTCACTAACTGATCAACACAGACAGGTCTTGGCCGCGTGGCCATGATGCGAATCACCTGTTGTGCAAATTCCAAACCGGCGAATGGGTCCAGCCAGACGCATTCGTCCTGAAAAACGACTTGCTCGCCAAGGAGTGTAACGTTCGCCGCATGTCCTTTCAAATCCGGCAAGGCGCTTTTCAGGACGTGCACCGCGGCTCCATTCCGTCCGATAGAATATCCACGATGCGCATCCTCGACCTGATCCGAAACAGCGACGCTCAGCAGGCCGTCGAGTCTCTACTCCTTTCCGGGGAAAGACTTGTGGTGGGGGAGGGACTCTGGGGATCGGCCGCACCACTCGCCGCCGGGCTGCTCGCCAGCCGTCTCGACCGACCGCTGCTGGTCGTCGTCGCCGACAGCGAACAGGCCGACGAGGTCCGCGACGACCTCGAAGTCGCCGTCGGCAGCGGCCCCGATCTGCTGCCCGCCCTGGAACGCCTCCCGGGCGACCTCGACCACGACGACGAACTCGCCACCGAACGCACCCGGGCCTGCCTGCGGCTCCTCGCGGCCAACGGCCCCTTCCGGATGGTGGCCACCATCGAGGCGGTCATGCAGCCCGTCCCGCAGCGCGAGCAGTTGCTGCACGCCTCGCGCCCGCTGCTGGTCGGGCAGCAGCTTGACCGCGACGAGTTCCTCGCCTGGCTGGCCGGGGCCGGCTATCGCAGTTGCGAGCAGGTCGAACTGCCGGGCGACTGCGCCCACCGGGGCGGGATCGTCGACGTCTTCTCCGACGCCCTGCACCAGCCTGTCCGCATCGAACTGTTCGACGACCAGATCGAGAGCATTCGCAGCTTCGACGCGGGAACGCAGCGGTCGGCCGAGCCGCTCGACGGTCTGCGGATTCCGTCGCGCAGCACGCCGTACGACGCGGACCGGACGACCGGGCTGACCAGCCTGCTGCCGGACGACACGGTCATCGTGCTGCTGGAGCCGACCGAGATCCAGGAGGTCGGCCGTTCGCTGCACCGCCGGGTCGGACAACGGGCCGGCCTGATCCCGCCGGATGCGTTCCTGCGGCGCGTGCAGGAATTCACGCAGGTGCACCTGCAGCGGTTCGCCAGCGGCGGCGACCAGGCGGTCCGTTTCGACGTGCCGGCTTTGCCGCACTTCGAGGCCCGCACGCACGAAGCGCTCGAGACGCTCGCGGCCCTGGCCGGCGAGACCGAGGTGACCGTGCTGTGCGAGACCCCGGCCGAGGTCCGCCGTTTCCGGGAACTGCTGGCGGGCACGGACTTCGACCATCCGCGGATCTCGGTCGAGGCCGGTCTGCTGCACCGCGGTTTCCGCTGGGCGGACCTGGCGATCGTGCCACAGCACGAGGTGCTGCATCGTCACCGCAAGCGGCGCACCCTGCGGCGGGTTCAGCCGGCCCGACCGATCGACAGTTTCTTCGACCTGAAGATCGGCGATCACGTCGTGCACGTGACGCACGGCATCGGGCGTTTCCGCGGGCTGCACGCGCTGGAAGGCGACGGCCGGACCGACGAATACCTGGTGATCGCCTTCGCGGACGAGGCGGTCGTGCACGTTCCGGTCAGCCAGATCCATATCGTCCAGAAGTACATCGGACAGGCCGGCCGCCCGAAGCTCAGCAAGCTGGGCGGGAGCATCTGGAAGCGCACCAAGGAGCGGGTCAGCGAAGCGGTCAGCGACCTGGCGGCCGAACTGCTGTCGATCCAGGCGGCCCGGGCGACCGAGCAGGGCGTTGCCTATCCGCAGGACACGCTCTGGCAGCGCGAGTTCGAGGCGGCCTTCCCGTTCACCGAGACCGAGGACCAGTTGCGGGCGATCGCGGACATCAAGGGGGACCTGCTGGCCGCCCGGCCGATGGACCGCCTGGTGTGCGGCGATGTCGGCTTCGGCAAGACCGAGGTCGCGATCCGCGCGGCGTTCAAGGTCTGCGAGTACGGGCGGCAGGTGGCCGTGCTGGTTCCGACGACGGTCCTGGCCGAGCAGCACTGGCGGACCTTCCGCAGGCGCCTGGACGGGTATCCGTTCGCGGTCGAGTCGCTGTCGCGTTTCCGGCCGCGGGCCGAGCAGCAGAAGATCATCGCCCGGACGAAGAAGGGGCAGGTCGACATCGTCATCGGGACGCACCGGCTGTTGTCCGAGGACGTTCGTTTCCCGGACCTGGGGCTGGTGATCATCGACGAGGAGCAGCGTTTCGGGGTCGAGGCGAAGGAACGGCTGAAGCGATTCCGGGCCACGGTGGACGTGCTGACGCTGAGCGCCACGCCGATTCCGCGGACGCTGCACATGTCGCTGCTGGGGATCCGCGACATCTCGTCGCTGGCGACGCCGCCGGTCGACCGCCGCGCGATCGTCAGCCAGGTGCGCACCTGGGACGACGCGTTCGTCCGCACGGCCGTGACGCGCGAACTGCAGCGTGACGGGCAGGTCTACCTGGTGCATAACTTCGTCCGCGACATCGAGCAGATCGCCAACCGCATCCGCGAACTGGTGCCCGAGGCCCGGGTCGTGGTCGGTCACGGGCAGATGAAGCCGAACGAACTCGAGGACGTCATGTTCAAGTTCGTCAGCGGCGAGGCGAACGTGCTGGTCTCGACCAACATCATCGAGTCGGGCATCGACATCGCGACGGCCAACACGATCCTGATTCACCGCGCCGAGCGATTCGGTCTGGCCGACCTGCACCAGTTGCGCGGGCGGGTCGGACGCTCGTTCCAGCGGGCGTACTGCTACCTGGTGCTGTCGCCGAAGCACCCGCCGAAGGAGGTCGCGGCCAAGCGGCTGAAGGCGATCGAGCAGTACAGCGACCTGGGGGCCGGCTTCCAGATCGCGATGCGTGACCTGGAACTGCGCGGGGCGGGCAACATCCTCGGGCCGGAACAGTCGGGGCACATCGAATCGGTCGGCTACGAGATGTACTGCCAGTTGCTGGAGCAGGCCGTCCGGCGTCTGCGGAAGGAGGAGGACCACGGTTTCCGCTCGGTGAACCTCGAGCTGGGCGTCTCGGCCTCGGTGCCGAAGCGCTACATCCGCTCGGACCGCCAGCGGATGGAGGTCTACAAGCGGCTGGCGTCGGCCCACACGGACGAGGATGTGCAGCAGCTTGGCAGCGACCTGCGCGACGCGTTCGGTCCGCTGCCCGAGGAGGTCGAGACGCTGCTGGCGCTGGCCCGCATCCGGGTGCTGGCCCAGCCGTGGGGGATCCGGTCGATCGTGCTCGAAGCGCCCGACGTGGTCTTCAGCGTGGACGACTTCCAGAAGTGCGAGCCGCTCTTCTCCGGCGACGGCCCGGGCTCGCCGCGGATGCCCGACGCCCGCACGATCCACTGGCGCCTGCCCCGACGCCTGCTCGACGCCCAGCGCCTGCTGCCGCTGCTGGCCGAACAACTGGCTGCGCGAGGGAGCGAGGGAGCCGGGCAGCAAGGGAGCGAGGGAGCGAGGGAGCAAGGGAGCGAGGGAGCCGGGAGGGGAACCGGGGTGGGGAAGGGAACAGGGAACAGGGAACAGGGAATGGGGAAGGGAACAGGGAACAGGGAACAGGGAACAGGGTCGCGGGGGTGATCGCTGCGCGCGTCCGAGGGGCGGTCGATCAAAAGGTGGGGCCCTTTTGCCCTCTTGCTCCCTCGCTCCCTGGCTCCCTCGCTCCCTCAGGAAACCGCTTCTTCGGCCGGTTCCTCTTCCTGCGTTTCGGTTTCGGCCAGTTTGCCGCGGACGGGGCGGGCGGCGGCGCACAGGCGGATCACGCGGTTGAGCCCGGCCCGCGGGTCGGGCTGCTCGCCTTCGCCGCCGAGGGCCTGCTCCATCTCGGCGGCCGCGGTGGTGATCGAGCCGAACCCGTACGTTCCGGCGTCGCCCTTCAGGCGGCGGAGCAGTTTCCGCAGTTCGTCCTGCTGCGATTCGCGCAGCGCGGCTTCGAGCGCGTGGATCATCTCCGGCAGGCTGTCGACGAACGCGTCGATCAGTTCGGCCATGTCCTCCTGGTCGCCCAGCGTGCTCATCACCGGAGGGTCCTTGTGCGAGACGAGCACGTCGTGCAGTTCCTCGCGGTGGAACGGCTTGCGCAGGACTCCGCTGAAGCCGGCCTCGAGGCAGGTCTGCTCGGTCTCGGGTTCGGAGCGGGCGGTCAGCGCCACGATCGGCCGCCAGTAACCCTTCTCGCGCAGTTGCTTGATGATCTGCATCCCGTCGGTGTCGGGCATGTCGAGTTCGAGCAGCACCACGTCGAAGTCGTTCTCGAGCGCGAACTGCAGGGCCTCCGATTCGCTCGAGGCCGAGGTGATCTCGGTGTTCAGTTTCTTCGCCAGCATCCGCGGGACCAGCTTGTGCACGGCTTCGTCGCTGTCCACCAGCAGCAGGCGGTACTTGGTGGCGGCCGCGTGGAAGAGCTCGATGTCGATCGGCGCGTCGAACTGCACGCCCATCTCGTGAATGGTCGCGGTGCTGGCCACGTAGCGGCAGAACCGGACGACGCCCTCGATCGCCTGGGTGCGGTCGTTGATCGTGTCGAGGTGCACCCGGCAGCGGGTCCCGGGATAGACGAACTTGCCGATCAGCAGCGCGACGCCGGTGCTGGACAGGTTCCGCGACGGCGTCCGGTAGGTCGTCCAGCCACTGCTCTGGTCCATCACCTCGGTGACGACGGTCACCGAGCGGTAGTTGAACCGCTCGGCCTGGCGCTTGGCGGCGCCGCTGCTGCGAACCGCGTCAAGCTGTTCGAGCACCTTGTCGAGTTCGGTGTTTGTCCGACGAAGTCGGATGGCGTCGTCACGCTCGCTCATACCCGGGTCCCCTGCACGGAATTTCCGTTGTAGGGAGCGTTCCAATCGCGGTAGGCTGCGGTCAAGTGTGGCTTGGATTTGGCCACGCCCGGCGGAGAAGGGATCGGGGGATGTCCGAGATTCTCGGACCCGGGGGGCCCCGCGGCCGAGCGGCGTGAAGCGCTGCGTACACTACGAGGCGGCCTTCGAGGCGTTTCTGCGGGCCCGGCGGGTTCCCTACCTGGCGGTCGACGAGGCCCGCCGGGCGCTGTCGCGCGAACATCGTCTGAAGAGTTTCGACTTCCTGGTCGACGGCCCCGGCCCGGTGCAGTGGCTGGTCGACGTCAAGGGGCGGCGGTTCGCCCGCACCCACGGTCGGGCCCCGCGCTGGGAGACGTGGGTCAGCCAGGCGGACCTGGACGGGCTCGCCCGCTGGGAGGGGCATTTCGGACCCGCGGCCCGCGGCCTGCTGGCGTTCGCGTTCTGGATCGATACCGGGCACCGCGTGCCGGACGGGCTGGCATTCGGTTTCCGGGGGCGGACGTACCTGTTCGTCGGGGTCGAACGGGGCGACTATGCCCGGGCCGCCCGCATCCGCAGCCGTCGCTGGGGGACCCTGACGCTGCCCCGCCGGGTTTTTCTGGGACTGGCCCGGCCCCTGGAGGAGTTCCTGAGGCACTAGGTTCTGTTTGGTGGATCCAATCGCTTTGTTGCCGCCCTGGAAAAGTGAAGGAGTGAAGGAGTGAATGGGTGAAAGAGGGAAGAACGTCGCGAAACCGCCGCTTTCACTCCTTCACATATCCACCTTTTCACGGCCTTGGCAGTCATTTGCATCCGTCCAACACGACCAAGCCAGAAGGGGACGGCGCGGCGGGGGGCCCCGTTCGGTGGTTGCGGGCCGGGCCGGGGCGGTGGCTGTTTTTGACAGAAACGCCTGAGCGACCGACAATTGAATAGAATGGTCTAAGGGAACGGTGCCGGACGGCGCGACAGCTTTGCCGATCCAGCCCGGTGATCTCTCAGCCCGAAGAACAAACGGAGCGTCAGGAGTACGCACCATGCTGGCCTTCTTCAACAGTCTCAGCCCGTATCACATTCTGCTTGTGCTGATCGTGGCCCTGATCTTTTATGGGAACCGGCTGCCGGAGGTGGCCCGCTCGCTGGGGCGTTCGATCAACGAGTTCAAGCGCGGGATGCGGGACATCAACGACGAATTCGATCGCGATCCGCCCGAGAAGCTGACGCCGCCGCGCGAGCCCGAGAACACCATTCCGCGGACCCGTGAGAACGAAAAGACCAGCGACCCCGAACGGGTCGACTGACCGACCCCGGCCGACGGCCCACCTCTGGACATCATGCTGCGCGAAGGACCGCTCAACATCTCGATCCTGACCACCGGAGGGACGATCGAGAAGCAGTACGACGAACTCGACGGCACGCTCGAGAACGCCGCCTCACCGCTGCAGGCGATCCTCAAGGGCCTGCGCACGCCCGGCCTGAACGTCCGCCACGTTCCCGTGATGAGCAAGGACTCCAGCGAGATGACCGACGCCGACCGCGGCGTGATCCTCGACGCCGTGCGCTTCGCGCTGCACTCGGCCGACGGCATCCTCGTGGTCCACGGCACCGACACGCTCAGCGTCACCGGCGAACTGCTGCACGAACGACTCGAGAACCTGACCAAGCCCGTCGTCCTGACCGGCGCGATGCGCCCGTTCGAATTCCGCGACACCGACGCCTTCCAGAACATGACCGAGGCCCTGCTGGCCTGCCGGATGATCCCGCCCGGCGTCTACGCCGTGATGCACAACCAGGTCCTGCGCTTCCCGGGGATCGTCAAGGATCGGCAGCGGGCGACCTTCGTGCGGGTCGGCGGTTGACGCGGCGGGGACCGTTCGAGGATTCCGGCGCGTCGCGCGGCAGGGGGCGGTCACCGCAGGCATGCTGAACCCACCACGCATCCTGGAGCGGGACCTGCCGGCGATGGCCCGCCCGAGCTTTCGGACCGAATGGTCGTACTACCTGCTGCTGGGCTGCGCGGTCGGGGCGATCGAGGGCAACCTCGTCGCGCTGATCGCCAAGAAGACCTTCGGGGCCCCCGACTGGCTGACCGGACTGATCTGGGGCATCCCGATCTCGGCCAACCTGCTGAACCTCGGCTGGGGCGTGCTGCTGCGCGGGCGTCGCATCGTTCCGGCGATGATGGCGCTGACCCTGGCGCTCGGGCTGCTGGTGGCCTCGATCGGGCTCTCCGACCCGGCCTACGGCTCGTGGGTGGCGGTCCTGTTCGCGATCCAGGTCGCCTGCGTGCACCTGATGATGTCCGGGCTGCTGACGCTGCGCGTGGCCGTCTGGCGGGCGAACTACCCGGCCGAGGTCCGGGCCCGGATCACCAGTCGGCTGCAGACGCTGCGGATGCTGATGCTGGCCGTGGCGACCACCGTCATCGCGTGGGTCTTCGACCACGACCCGGGCGCGTACCGGTACCTGTACCCGGGTCTCGGGCTGCTGAGCCTGCTGGCGCTGCTGCCGGCCGCCCGTCTGCGGATCCGGCGCGAGGGCAGTGAACTGCGGGCCCTGGCGGCGCTGCGGGAGGGTGAACCGTCCGGCGGGCTGCTGGCGGGCGTGCGCGAGTCGTTGGGGATTCTGCGGCGGGACCGGACCTTCGCGCGGTACATGGGTGCCCAGTTCATGATGGGGTCGGCCAACTTCCTGACCGATCCGGTGCTGCTGACGATCCTGATCGGCACGCTGCAGTTCAGCTATTCGGGGACGACGCGGTTGATGTTCGTGCTGCCGACGGTCGTGATCCTGGTGTCGATCCACATGTGGGCGGGATACTTCGACCGCGTCGGGGTGGTGCGGTTCCGGGTGCTGAACAGCGCCCTCTGGATCGCGTCGTACCTGTGCACGTTCGTGGCGGTGCTGCTGATCGGGGACGGCGCGAACCCGTGGGTGGCGGCGGTGCTGGGTCTGCTGATCGTGGCGAGGCTGATCAACGGTTTCTGCAAGGGGGGCGGGAACCTGGCGTGGTCGCTGGGCCATCTGCACTTCGCCAGCCCGCACCAGGCGTCGCTGTACATGGGGGTGCACGTGGCGCTGACGGGCCTGCGGGGGCTGATCATGCCGCTGCTGGGTGTCTGGCTCTACGGGCGGCTGGGGACGCCGTACTTCGCGCTGCCGCTGGGGCTGTCGCTGGCGGCCTTCACGGTGTTCCGTTCGCTGGACCGGGCCGAGCGGCAGGCGGCGGTCGCGGCGACCTGATGGTCCGGATAACCGCGCGCAAATTTACGCAACTTTAACAATTGGCACTCACAAAGTAGAAACGGGCCCCGCTACACTACGGTTCGCGGGTGTGCGTGAGGGGCACGCTCGAATCGAACATGGCCGGGTCCAGGGGCGTGCGGGCAGGCGGCGCTTCCGGCGAACAGGACCCGGACGGTTCCGGCTGGTCGAAGGCCTCGGAACCGACGGACGGCCTGCCGTAAAACCTTGTCAGCCAGTCAGTTACTGTATCGGACGAGAGCCGGGCTTGCGCCCCCGGCAGGAAAGCAAAAGGCTTTGGAGGAAGCAGAAATGAAGCGTTTCGTATGTGGTCTGGCGGCCGCGCTCGCCCTGTCGGGCATCGCGGTGGCCAACGAGCCGAACGATCCGAACGCCGGGTTCCCGCCCTGCGGCCTGATCGGCTTCGATGACTTCGACAGTTCGGGTGTCTACCTGAGCCGGACGATCACCCCGGACCTGTCGGGCAGCACGATCGTCGGTTCGTTCCCCGGCAGTCGCAACGACGTGTTCGGCGTGGTGGATCGCAACGTCAACTTTGACTTCGCGGACGACTCGCTGTCGATCTTCACCGGCGACACCTTCGGCATCATGCCGGAAGGTGGCGCGGGGCAGACCGAACTGGCCAACCGCATCTTCGGCGTCGAGGACCTGACCAACCCGGACAACCCGAGCGGAACCGGGATGGCGAAGTGGAACTTCGACGTCAGCGGCGCGACCGATCTGAAGATCCAGTTCCGCGTCGCGGCCATGGGTGACTTCGAAACCGGCGACGTCTTCACGATTTCGTACGGCCTCGACGATCCGAACGCGACCACGACCGCCTTCACCTTCACCGCGGCCGTGAACCAGACGCTGACCTACACGATGGAAAACGGCACCAACACGAACGTGCTGGATGACCCGATTTCGGTCAACGGCGATCCGAACGCCGGCGGCACGATCATCGACAACTGCTTCGCGCCGCTGGAAGTCGCGGTGCCCGGCACCGGCAGCACGCTGACCGTGAAGTTCACGGCCGTCAGCGACGGTGGCAGCGAAGTCTTCGGTTTCGATGATCTGCGGATCTGCGGCACGGCCCCGAACCTTCCGCCGCAGGCGGACGCCGGGTCGGATGTGACCGTGACCGACAACGACACGAACCTGAGCGAAGACGTCATGCTGGACGGCACCGGCAGCACCGACTCGGACGGCACGATCACCGATTACGACTGGTACATCGATGCCGCCCTGGTCGCCACCGGCCCGACCCCGACGCTGAGCTTCGGCCTGGGCACCACGACCGTCACGCTGACCGTCACCGATGACGGCGGCCTGCAGAGTTCGGACACCGTCGACGTCACGGTCCTGCCGGGCGGCGATGCCCCGTCGGCCGACGCCGGCGCCGAGCAGGAAGTCACCTCGACCTCGAAGACCGCGCCGGTCAGCGTCAGCCTCGACGGCAGCGGCAGCAGCGACAGCGACGGCACGATCGTCAGCTACACCTGGACCGAGAACGGCGTTGAGATCGCCACCGGCGTCAGCCCGAGCGTCAGCCTCGACCCGGGTCTGCACACCATCTACCTGGACGTGATGGACAACGCCGGCAACAGCGCCCGCGATGCCGTCTTCGTCAAGGTCCTGCCGTCCGGCGTCTTCGCCCGGCACGACTTCGATGCCAACCTCGACGCGACCGTCTCGATCCTGCCGACTCCGGGCACCTTCACCAGCCCGGCCGACGGCTTCGGTGTCTACCAGCGCAACGTCAGCGGTTCGATCCCGTTCGGTCTGCTGGATGACAGCGGCTCGGCCAACCCGAGCGAGCCGAACCTGCCGGGTGAGTGCTCGCCGTTCGCGGGCGACACGGCCGGCATGTACCTGTGTGCCAAGCAGGACGCCTTCTTCGGCGTGATCGACCTGCTGAACGCCGACAACCCGTTCTGTGACGCGGGTACCGCGACGTTCGTCTTCGACATCACCGGTCGGACCGACATCAACGTGATGATCGACATGGCGGCCAGCGGCAACTTCGAAGCCAACCCGGATCCGAACGATCCGAACGGCCCGACCTGCGATCCGAACCAGGCCGGTCTGATCGACGTCTACGACTGGACCTACTCGATCGACGGCAGCATGCCGGCCCCGCTGTTCACCAGCAGCGTGGACGAGGACGGTTCGGTCGACCAGGCGTTCTTCGACGGCGACGTCATCACGATCGACGATCCGCTGCTGATGAACGGCACCGTCCTGGACAACAACGCCAAGACGATCAGCGCCGCGGTGGCCGGCACCGGTACGACGCTGACGATCACGCTGAACGCCCGCGGTGACAGCGGCAGCGAAGCCTACGGCTTCGATGACATCGTCCTGTGCGAGGACACCGGCCCGACCTGCGGGGCCGGCTGCGAAGTCCCGGGTGGCTGTGCCGACACCAACGGTGACGGTGCGGTTGACCTGACCGACCTGGCCAACGTGCTGGCCAACTTCGGTGGCGGTGCTTCGATCGGTGACACCAACAACGATGGCAGCACCGATCTGACCGACCTGGCCAACATCCTGGCCCTGTTCGGGACCGCCTGTCCGTAAGCACGCTTGCGGAACATCCGTAACCGGATGACAACGGGTTCGCCGTGGTGCCCAGCATCGCGGCGAACCCTTCTCTTTGCGCATCCGGCTTGCGCCGCGCCGGGCGGACCAGTCGCGACCTGCCGGTTGCTCCCGAGCTTCCCCAAACCCCTGTGGGCCCTTGATTTGTCGGTCCGTTCGTGCGACGATCGCTCGGGCGCCGCAGGGAAGCGGTGATCAGGGGGGAGACGGGAGCACGTTGTGGCCAAGCGCATCCTTCTCGACCTGTTCAACTGGCAGCAGGAATCGCCCTTCCTGCCCCTGCACGAGCACTGCCACCCGGTCCGGGCCTGCGTCGAACTGGTCCCGTCCATGTTTCAGTGCGTCGCCAGCGGCGAATACCAGCGCCTGCAGGCCCTGGCCGAGGATGTGTTTCGCTCCGAGCACGAGGCCGACAAGATCAAGCGCCAGATCCGCGACGCGATCCCGCGGACGTTCTCGCTCCCGGTGTTCCGCGGCGACCTGCTCAGCTTCCTGCAGTTGCAGGACAGCATCGCCGACTCGGCCGAGGACATCGCCGTCCTGCTGACGATCAAGCAGCTTTCCATGCCGCCCGGACTCGAAACCGAGATCCCGGACTTCGTGGCCGCGACGGTGGCCGTCTGCCAGCACCTGTTCCAGGCGTCCGAGGCGCTGACCGCCCTGGCGGAGGCCGACTTCCACGGATCGGCGGCCGTGCACATTCACGAGATGATCGACCAGGTCGAGCATGGCGAGTGGCAGGCGGACAAGCAGCAGTACCGCCTGGCGAAGGCCCTGTTCGCGGTGGAGGACCAGATGCGTCCTTCGGACCTGCTGCTGTGGTCCAACGTGCTGCGCGAGATCGGGACCCTGGCGAACTGCGCCGACATGGCGGGTGAGCGAATCCGCCGAATGCTGCCGTCGCACGCTTGATTTTCGCGACCCGCCTCAGGATACTTCCGGCTCTGGCGGATTGAATCCGACGGCGCGGCGGGATCTCTCTCCATGCTCCTGGCACAGATGCAGTGGGGCGAACTGCAGCCCTTCGTCCTCGTGGCGGGGGTGGTCTCTCTCGTCATGCTGATCTGGGATACCGTCGAGGTCGGCCGCAACGACGCGGCCAACCTGGTCAACGCCGTCTTCGGCGCGCGGGTCATGCTGATCCGCAACGCGCTGTACGTCGCGGCCGGCGGCGTGATCCTCGGCGCGGCTTCTTCCTCGCAGGTGATGGACACGGCCCGCAAGGGCATCTTCGATCCCGGCCAGCTTGATCTGCACGCGGCGTTGAGTGTCTACGTTGCCGTCTACATCGTGGACACCGTTCTGTTGTACAGCTTTTCGGCCTTCGGCATGCCGGTCAGTACGACCGCGTGCCTGGTGTTCGAACTGCTCGGCGCCTCGTTCGCCCTGGGCGGACCCGAAGTGGTCAACTGGTCGAAGGCCAGCCAGGTGATCCTGGCGATCGTGATGTCGATCGTCATTACCGGGGCGGCCGCGTTCGTGATTCAGCGGGCGGTGCGCGGGGCGGTGGGGGATCGAACGACGGACCTGCGCACGTTGCGACTGCACGGGGCGTGGATCGGCGGCGGCATGCTGGCGGCGCTGACGTATTTCATGCTGGTCAAGGGCATGAAGTACGTGGCGGCGGTCAAGTCGTTCAACGTCTGGGTGGCCGACAACTTCGCGCCCTACGGTGCGGCGGTGGTGATCGTCAGCCTGTGGCTGCTGTTCGGCGTGCTGATCCAGGTGCTGCTGTTCACGCACGGGGCGCGGGTCGCGCGGCGGCTGTTCGCGGCGCTGGCGGTGATCGGAACGTTCGCGATGGCCTTCGCGTTCGGGCAGAACGACCTGGCCAACGCGGCTTCGCCCGGGCTGGCTTCGCTGAACCTGATCAAGAACATGGAACATGGCACCGCGGCGGCCAGCGAGGTGCCGATTCGGACCTGGGCGCTGGTCCTGTGCGGGCTCCTGATGGCGATGGGGATGATGACCCAGAACGCCAAGCGGGTCACCCGCGCCGCGGTCAACGCCGGCAGCCAGGCCAACACCGTCCGGCTGTGGGCCCCGCGCCCGTTCGTCGCGATCGCCCGCGGACTGCTCAGGCTGCGCGGCGACACGCCCGCCCTGGCCCCGGCCCCGTCGGTCACGGCCGCGGGCAAGGCGCTGCACTACGACGTGCTGCGGGCCTGCGTGATCCTGGCGGTCTCGGCCAGCGTGATCGCCACCGCGTCGGGCTTCGGCCTGCCGGTATCGACCACCTACGTCTCGTTCGCCGCGATCGTGACGACCGGGATGGCCGACCGGATCCTGCAGCGTGGCGATGCCGACCTGAAGCTGGCCCGCACGATCTGGGTGGTCTTCAGCTGGTTCGCGGCGGCCGTCATCGCGGCCATCGCGGGCGCCCTGGTGGCGACGACGATCAACCGCCTCGAAGTCGTCGGGATCATCCTCGTCCTAGTCGCCAACCTGGTCGTCCGACAGTTCATGAAGGGCCGGGCCGACCGCCAGGAAGAAACCGTCCGCCTGGCCGCCCAGGAACGCCGGGCCCCCGAAGACTACGCCGAGGAAGAGGCGTAAGGGGAGGGAGCGAGGGAGCAAGGGAGCGAGGGAGCAAGGGAAGAGGAAGCGCGGAGAGTGCCCCATCCTTGCTGACCTGTTTGCCGCTTACTTGCTTACTTGTTTACTTGCTTACTTGCTTACTTGCTTACTTGTTTACTTGCTTACCCGCTTTCTTGCGCCGGGTGCCCTACCCTTGAGCGAGCGCAGCGAGCGGAAGGGTGGGGGACTGCGTTCGACTCCGATGTTACGTTCGAAGCCCGCCTGGCGGAACGGCCGGGCGGTGCGGCATCGACGCCTGTGGCGCCCGGGGATGTTGTAATCGCGGACGGCCGCGTCGATGACGCACCCTACGACCCTTACCTGCTCACTTGGTTACCTGCTTGCTTCACTCAGGTTCCAGCAGCGTGTTGATGCTGGAGTCGTCGCTGCCGCGGTCGTCCTTGCTGCGGGTCGGCAGGTAGATCGTGAACTCGGCTCCGCCGTCCGGCGGGTTGTTGAGCGTCAGCTTGCCGCCCAGTTCCTCGACGATCTTGCGGGCGACCGGCAACCCCAGGCCCGTCCCGGCGTGCCCCTTGGTCGACTGGAACGGCTCGAAGATCGTCGCCCGCATGTCGGCCGGGATCCCGGGCCCGTTGTCGGCCACCGAGACCAGCACGTAGCGCCCGTCGTCGGTTCGTCCGGTGCGGACGTTGACCAGACCTTCGCGGTCGGCCAGGGCGTCGAGGGCGTTGGTCACCAGGTTCAGCAGCACCTGGTGCAGGCCGTCGTAGTCGCAGGGGACCTCGGGCAGCGAGCCATCGACGTCGGCCAGCAGGACCGTGTTGCTCTCCTCGGCGACCTTCTGCATCAGGTCGACGACATCGTCGACCAGCTTGTTGACCTGCACCGGGACCAGGTACGGCTTCCGCCGCTTGCTGAACGCGAGCATGTTCATCATCAGGCGGTAGCACTTGTCGAGGTTGCGGTCCAGGATCGACCAGCCCTTGCCCGCCATCGTGAAGTCCTGCTTGTCGAGGCCGCGCTGCACCACCGCCCCGCCGCTGCGCATGCCCTGCAGAATGTTCTTGACCGAGTGCGACAGGTACGCGACGGTCTCGCCGGCCGCGGCCAGTCGTTCGCGCTCGACGACGGCCTGCAGCAGGCGCGTGTTCTCGATCGCCAGTCCGGTCTGGTAGCCGATCGTGGTGGTCAGCCGCAGTTCGTGCTCGTTGTAGGTGTGGGCCTGCACGGGCGTGTCGAGGTGGATCACGCCGAGGACCTGTTCACGCGCGACGATCGGGGCGCAGATCACCGAGCGCATGCCCAGGTTCTGCACGCTTTCGCCGCCCTGGAAGCGCTCGTCGTTGTTCAGGTTCGAGCACAGCACCCCTTCGCGCGAGGCCCGCACGTGGTTCAGGATCGTCCGCGAGGCGGCGATCTGCCCGGCGCCGGCGGAGTCGGCCCCGCGGACGCGGACGACTTCGGGCAGCAGTTCGTCGGTCTCTTCGTCGACCATGAAGATCACCGCCCGCTCGGCCTGGATCTGGCCGAAGACCACGTCGAGCACGCGCGGCAGCAGTTCCTCGACCGTCAGGACCTGCCCGGTGATCTCCGCCAGTTCGTTCAGGGCCTTCCAACTGCGGACGGCGTAGGCGGTGTCGGGGGCGGCCATCACGACGCTGTCTTCGCTCGACGGAATGCTGGCGAGGACGGAGGCGTCGAGGGCGGCCCCGGCGTCGAGTGTGACCAGGTCGGCGGGGATCTGCGGTCCGCCGAGGATCTGCTCCGATTCGTCGCCGCTGTAGACCAGCAGCGTGTTGCCGATTCGGATCTGGTCGCCGGACTTCAGGCGGGTCGGCTTCTGCAGGCGGGCGTGGTTCAGGTAGGTCCCGTTGGCGCTGTTCATGTCATCCAGCACCCAGTGCTGACCGTCGCGGCGCAGCTCGGCGTGGCGGCGGCTGACGGTCTGGTCCATCAGGCGCAGATCGCTCGTCCGGCCGAGCACGGCCCGGTCGTCGGTGGTGGTCAGCGTCCGGCCCTTGTCGGGGCCCTGCAGGACAACCAGGCGGGCCATCCGTTCTCCCTGCGGCTGCGTCAGTGCATGGTTCGATCCGCCGCATTCTACACGCGATCCCCGCCCGCGGCCGCATTCGACGCGGCCGGGCGATCGGCCGCCCGACCGGACCGCCGCGGTCCCGCATCCGGCGGTCGCCGGGCACGCTACTTGCGCAGCACCTTGTAGGCGATCAGCAACAGGAAGGCGAGGCCGAAGGCGATCAGTTCCCGGGCGTAGGGCAGCGGCACGAACATCACGCCCAGGATGCACAGCAGGGCCGTGACTCCGCCCCACAGGATGCCGGACTCGTTGTCGTTCTCGGCCACGCGGAACATCCCGACCACACAGACTCCCATCATGATGATCTCAAGCATCGCGGTTCCGCCTCGTTGATCAGAATGCTACATCTCCTGCGGGTCGATCATACAGGCATTGCAGCGTCGTGCCGCAACCTAAACCGCTGGGCCCGGAACAGAAAACGGGCCGCGCCACCCGGTGAGGTGACGCGACCCGTCTGGTGTTCGCAGTCCGGCGGGCGGGCTATTCGGCCGCGACGCCTTCTTCCTTCTGCACCGCCTTGCGCGAGAGCTTGACGCGTCCCTGCTCGTCGATGGCGATCACCTTGACGCTGACCACGTCGCCGACCTTGACGACATCGGCCACGTTCTTGACGTACGAGTCGTCCAGTTCGCTGATGTGGCACAGGCCGTCCTGTCCGTCGGCGATCTCGATGAAGGCGCCGAAGTCCTTGACGCTCGAAACCTTGCCCTCGTAGATCTTGCCGACCTCGACGTCCTCGGTCAGGGCCCGGACCTTGTCCTCGGCCTTCTTCGCGCCGACCGAGTCGATGCAGGCGATGTAGACCGTGCCGTCGTCCTCGATGTCGATCTGGGCGCCGGTGTCGGCCTGAATCGCGCGGATCATCTTGCCCTGCGGGCCGATCACCTTGCCGATCTTCTCCGGGTCGATCTTCAGCGTCAGCAGACGCGGCGCGAACGCACTGATCTCGCTCCGCGACTCGGCGATCGTCTGCTGCATGTGATCGAGGATCTGGAGGCGGGCCGTCCGGGCCATCTGGAAGGTCTTCTCGATCTCGTCCCAGTCCAGGCCGCGACCCTTCAGGTCAAGCTGGATTCCGGTGATGCCGTCACGCGTGCCGGCCACCTTGAAGTCCATGTCGCCGAAGTGGTCTTCCTCGCCGAGGATGTCGATGAAGTAGACCCGCTTGCCCTCGTCCTCCATCCGGCCGACCGAGATGCCGGCCACCGGGGCCTTGATCGGCACGCCGGCGTCCATCAGCGCCAGGGTTCCGCCGCAGACGGTCGCCATCGAACTCGAGCCGTTCGATTCGAGGATGTCGCTGATCAGGCGAATCGTGTAGGGGAATTCGTCCGGCGTCGGCAGGACCGCTTCGAGGCTCCGCTCGGCCAGTTGGCCGTGCCCGATCTCGCGCCGGCCGGGGCCCATGATCCGGCGGACTTCACCGACCGAGAAGGGCGGGAAGTTGTAGTGCAGCATGAATTTCCGGCTGTACTCGCACATCAGTTCGTCGACGGTCTGCTCGTCCGAGGAGGTTCCGAGCGTGGTCGAGACCATCGCCTGGGTTTCGCCGCGGGTGAACAGGGCCGAACCGTGCGTGCGGGGCAGCCAACTGACTTCGCTGCTCAGCTCGCGCAGGTCCTCGGGCTTGCGGCCGTCCGAGCGGATGCCCTCGTGCACCATCCGCTTGCGGATGACGAGCTTGTGGGCGGCCTCGAAGGCGTCCTTGACCTCGTTGACGGTGTGCGCGGGGTTTTCGGCGTCGGCCGGGCAGTAGTGGTTGATTGTCTCTTCCAGCAGGGCCCGGATGGCCGTGCCGCGTTCGGTCTTGTCGCCCTTGCTCTTGGCGGCGACGAGGTTGTCCCAGACGCGGGCCCGGACCTCTTCGCGGAAGGCGTCGCCTTCGCTGGAGGGCTCCCAGGTGACGGGCTTGCCGCAGTGGTTCTTCAGTTCGTCGAGCATCTCGCAGATCGGCTTGATGCCGTGCTCGTGTCCGAACTTGAGGGCGGCCAGCATGTCGGCTTCGCTGATCTCGCGGGCGCCGACCTCGATCATGTTGACCTGCTCGCTGTGCCCGGCCACGACCAGGTCGAGGTCGCTGGCTTCCATCTGCTGGGCCGACGGGTTGATGACGAACTCGCCGCCGACGCGGGCGACGCGGACGACCGCGACCGGGCCGTCAAACGGCAGGCCGGAGATCGCCAGGGCGGCCGAGGCGGAGACCATTCCGATCACGTCGGGATCGTGTTCGAGGTCCGACGAGAGGACCATGACCTGGATCTGGACCTCGTCCTTGAAGCCCTTGGGGAACAGCGGGCGGATCGGGCGGTCGATCATCCGGCTGGTGAGGACTTCCTTCTGGGTCGGGCGTCCTTCGCGCTTGAAGAAGCCGCCGGGGAACTTGCCCGCGGCCGAGAGTTTTTCGCGGTAGTCGACGGAGAGGGGGAAGAAGTCGATCCCCGGGCGGGGGTCGCTGGTAACGACGGTGCCGAGCACGACGGTGTCACCGTATCGGATGACGGCCGCCCCGGCGGCCAGCTTCGCAACCTTGCCTACTTCAATCGAGAGAACCTTGCTGCCAATTTCGCGTTCCACTTTGAACGTCATACGTCTCACCTGTCACTTTCACAACTTGACCCGACAAACAACAACAACAGCGACCGGGCACACCGACACCATGCTCCGCCAATGTCCGGGCGGACGAACTTTCGTGCCTCGATCGATTCCAATACGTTCTGATGGCGCGCACCACCTGTGCGAATCGCCGGCCAGCAGGGCGGAAGTTACTTCCGCAGGCCGAGCTTCTTGATCGTCGCGAGATAGCTGTCGCGATCCTTCTTCTGCAGGTACTTGAGCAGCGCGCTGCGCTTGCCGACCATCTTGAGCAGGCCGCGGCGCGAGGAGTGGTCCTTCTTGTGGGTCTTGAGGTGACCCGTCAGGCTCAGGATGCGGTCGGTGAGGAGGGCGATCTGGACCTCGGCCGAGCCGGTGTCCGAGTCGTGCCGACGATGTTCGGTGACCAGTTCGGTCTTGCGTTCCGCGGTGATCGACATTGGGCTGCTCCTTGCAGTCACGTGGGAAGCGGCCAGCGATCGCACCCAGCCCATGGGCAACGGAGCCGGCCAGCCCCTGATCAGGAAATTCAGCCCCGCATGATAGCTGGACCGGGGCGGGATGCAAAGGTGAGCCGGGCAGCGGGCGAGAAAACGCAGGTCGATCGCTCCTGGAAGGCCGATCGATCCCGGGGCCGAGGCACCGATTGCCAGGATCAGGATCCACCCCGCCCGTGGCAGCCGCGAGTGGCCATGTTTCCAGATTCGGAAATACGATAGAAACTGGAAATTTTGTTTTCCAGTTATACAATATTTCCGATCTGAGAAAATAGTGCGGATCTGGAAACTCAATATGATTGATCTTCAGAAGATGCAAATATCGGACGTTGTGCGGGAGATGCCGTCGCCATGGGGCCCGCAGATCGCGACCGACGTGGAGGAGGCCGGTTCCCGCGCCGGTCGCGGCGGCTCCGATTTCGTCGTGCGCGTGACGTGGGAGTCGTTCACCCGACGCTTCGCCGTGCACGCCCGGGCCCGCAACACCCCGCGCGAGCTTGCCCTGGCCACCGAACGGGCCCGGGAGGCCGCCCGCGCAACCGGGCTGCCGGCGATGGTGGTGGCTCCTTACATCGATGAAACCAGAATGCTGGAACTCTACGAGCAGGAGGTGTCCGCGCTCGATCTGAGCGGTAACGGCCTGGTGGTGATCCCCGAAACGATCCTGCTCTGGCGATCCGGTCAGCCCAACCGGTTCCGCCAGTCCCGTCCGAGTCGCTTCGCCTATCGCGGCAGCACCTCGATCGTTCCGCGCTTGTTCCTGCTGAGACCGAGCTTTCGCTCCGTCAAGGAGGTTCGCGCGGAACTGGCCGCCCGCGGTGCGCAGGTCGCGGCGTCGACTGTATCGAAGGCGATTCGTCGCATGGAAGAGGACGTGCTGATCGCCCGGGACGATCGCGGCATCGTTCTGATGCAGCCCGACGAACTGCTCGACCAACTCGTCAAGGCCTTTCGACCGGTCGAATCGGCGCGGACCGCGGTGCTGCGAACGGACCTTCCACTGGTTGACGTGTTTCGTCGCTGCGCGGACCGGACTCGCCTGGCCCTCAGCGGCGCATCGTCCTTCAGCGCCTACGCGGCAGGCGCCCGGGGCGATACGCCGGTCATCTACTGCGAGCGAATGGCTGCGATGCGCGCGGCCCTGGGCTCCGCCTGGAACGAGACACCTCGTTTCTCCGATCTGCGGATACTCGAAACGCGGAGCAAGGAACTCTTCTTTGACACACGGGAACGCGATGACGGGCTGATCTACGCCTCGCCGATTCAGGCCTGCATCGAACTCGCCAACGGAGACACGCGAGACCGGCAGATCGCCGCCCAGATCCGCGACCAACTGATGGCAGGCGCTCATCGCCAGCGCGAGGTGGAGTGATGGACCGAATCCTGCAGGTGCTCCAGGAACTCCACGCGGCCGCGCGGGGTCGCTTTCCGCTTGTGATTGCCGGCGGCCTCGGGCTGTATCTCAAGCAGAGACACTTGCTCAGGTCGCCTGTGCCGACACTCTTTCCGCGGGAACAGTGGCCGATTCCGAGGACCACCGAGGACATCGACCTGCTTCTGCATGCCGAGATGGTGACAGATTCATCACAAATGGGCGCGCTGCGCGAGATGCTTGACGAACTCGGCTTCGTCCCGATTGAGTCGGCCAGGTACTACCAGTTCGTCCGGGGCCGGGGACCCGCGGGCGTCAAGATCGATCTGTTGACGGGCCCCCTCGGCGCGTATGAGTCGCGGGTGCCACGCGATCCTCGCCGGGTGCGGCCGCGCCCATCTGTGCGGCTGCACGCCAGAAGAACGCCGGAGGCCATCGGTGTCGAAGAGGAGACCGAGGCGCTCATCCTGGGGGAGGACGAGCACTTCGAGGTCCGACTGCCGAACGCGCTGACGCTGGCGGTGATGAAACTCGCCGCACTCCATGACCGGTCCGCGGATCCGCGGAAGGACCTCGGCCGGCACCATGCCCTCGACTTGTATCGCTGCGTTGCGATGCTCACGCCGGAGGAGGACCAGGGCGCCTCGAGACTGCGACAGCGGTACGCGCGACATCCGTCGCTTGCGACGGCGCGGCGGCAGGTTGCCACCCTCTTCGGACCGATCGCCGGCGTGGGGCGACTCCGGCTGCGAGAGCATGAACTGCTGCCCGCCAATGCCGAAGTGGATCGGTTCGTCGAAGAACTGAAGCGGCTGATGGAAGGTGTCTGACGCCAGTCAAGGTTCTGTTTGGTGGATCCAATCGCGTTGTTGCCGCCCTGAAAAAGTGAAGGAGTGAAAGGGTGAAAGAGGAAAGAACTTCGCGAAAACGACCTCTTTCACTCCTTCACATTTCCACCTCTTCACGGCCTTGGCAGCTCATTGCATCCGTCAAACACGGCTACCCCTGCATCCGGTTCACCAGCTTGAACCCCAGGTAACCCGCCGGGATCAGGATCGCCGCCCAGCCGCACAGCGTCCCCAGCAGCACGCGCCCCCGGCCACGCCAGCGGGCCGAACTGCTCGCGATCTGCCGCCGCACGCCGCTGCCCCAGTAAACCGCCAGCGCCCCCGCCAGCAGTCCGACCAGCACGCAGCCGATCCCGATCGCGCCCGCCATCACCAGGTCCCGCGGCATGTCCTGCGGACCCGTCGGAACCACCCCGGCCGCCTTGATCGCGGCCGCCCGCGCGCCGTTGTACCAGAAGCATCCGATTGCGACCGCCAGGCTCGCTCCCGCCAGCAGACCGGCCGACAGCGTGGCATTCGCCCCCGGAATCGGACCCGAACCCTCCGGCAGCGGACTCGTATTGGCGGGCGGCGCAGGTTCGGGCGCAGCGGTCGCGGCCGACGCCGCTGCTTCGTCCCGGTCGCCGTCGTCGGTCGGATCGTCCGCCGGGGCGGGCCCGCGGGGCCGGGCGGTGGGTCGGTCGGAGATGACCTGCCCGTCGCGCATCTGCACGATCCGGCGGGCCTGCTCGGCGACTTCCGGTTCGTGGGTGACCAGCACGATCGTGACGCCCTGCTCGCTCAGTTCGTGGAAGATCCGCATGATCTGCTTGCCGGTCTTCGAGTCGAGGTTGCCGGTCGGTTCGTCGGCCAGCAGCAGCACGGGGTTGTTGACGATCGCCCGGGCAATCGCGACCCGCTGGCGTTCACCACCCGACAGTTCGTTCGGATTGTGGCGGGCCCGCGGTCCGAGCCCGACCCGCTCGAGGGCCGCCAGGGCAGGGGCCAGCGTGTTGCCCTGCCGGGCGTAGAACAGCGGGATGCCGACATTCTCGGCCGCGCTGGTCCGGTTGATCAGGTTGAAGGTCTGGAAGACGAACCCGATGTAGCGGTTGCGGATCGCGGCCAGTTCGCGATCGGACAACTGGCTGACGTTCTGGTGCTCGAGCATGTACGTCCCGCGGGTCGGACGGTCGAGGCAGCCGAGCAGGTGCATCATCGTCGACTTGCCGCTGCCGGAGGCCCCGGTGATCGCGATGAACTCACCCTTCTCGATGTTCAGATCGACCCCGTCGAGGGCGTGCACCAGCGTGTCGCCCATCTGGTAGTGCTTGGTCAGACCTCGCAGCTCGATCAGCGGCACTAGTCTTCTTCCTCGCGCGGCAGCTTCGTGTAGACCTCGGTGCCCGGCGTCAACTCGCGGTTGTGCACCTCGAGAACCTGCGTGTGCGCTCCGTCGGTAATGCCGAACTTGCACTGCAGGAAGCGCCGCCCGAACTGCTTGCCGGGCTCGTTGCTTCCCGGCGTCTTCAGCCAGACGCCGCGCTCGCCCTCGAACGTCATCGCCGCTTCGGCCGGCACGAGCAGCGCGTTCTGGACGCTCTCCACCGTGAACTCGACCTGGGCCTGGGCACCCAGCGGAAGCTTGTAGCGATCCTCGTCGGTGATCTCGACATGCACATCGAACTGGATGATCGACGAACCCGCGTTCAGCTTGCCCTGCGGCTCGACCCGCTCGATCCGCCCCTCGAACTTGTCGTTCGGAAAGGCGTCCACCGTCAGCGTGACCGATCCGCTGCGAGCCTCCATCTCTTCCGCCTCGGCCGCGGCCGATTCGCGCAGCGCCTCGATCTTCGGCAGGCTGGTCAGCGGCGAGACCGCGTGCACCTTGCCGTAGTCCGACTCGTCGACGCGGGTCAGCACCATCATCTTCGAGATGTCGGCCAGCGTCATCAGGCGGGTCCCGCCGGTCAGACCCTGCTTGCCGCCCTGCACGATCTGCCCTTCGCTGACCATCACCTCGGTAACCAGCGCGTCGTGCACCGACCGGATCGTGGTCTCCTCCAGTCGCCGCACCGTCTCCTCGTACGTCTTGATCGCTTCCTCGAGCGCCTTCTTCTGAATCTCGACCGCCGTCTCGGCTTCGGTCACGCGGTTCTTCTGGATGTCGACCGTCGCGATGGCCGCGTCGATCTGGGCCTTGACGATGTCGTGCTGCGAGGTGACGTCGACCAGTTGCTGATCGCTGGCCTGCCCCAGGGCGCTCATCTCGGTCGTCTTCTTCAGGTCGAAGGCGGCGCTGATCAGCCGGGCCTGCAGTTCCTCGACCCGCGACTCGGACGTGCGCACGTTGTAGCGGGCCACGTCGACCGCCGTCTCGGCCTGCTTGACCGCCAGTTCGGCCCGCTCGCGGGCGGCCTTGGCGCGATCGACGTTCCGCTGCTCGTCCACCGGGTCCAGCAGCACCAGCACGTCGCCGCGGTGCACGAAGTCGCCCTCGACCACCTTGACCTCCAGCACCTCGCCCGAGGCTTCCGGCTTGATCTCGATCCGGTCGGCCGGCTCGATCAGCCCCGCCGCCGTGATCGGAACGCGAATGTCGCCTTCGGTGACCTTGCCGAATTCGGGCTGTGCCCAGACGGGCGTGTAGCGGTAATAGGTTCGGACCAGGTTCCAGCCCAGGATCAGCGCCATCACGCCGACCAGGACAAGCGACTTGAGGTTCATCCGGGAGCGCTCCTTTGGCCGGTCCCCCGCAGGGCGGCCGGACCGACAGGCCAGGGTCCGTTTCGCGGACCTCGCGGGGAGATGCGCCCGGCGGCGCATCCGTGCAGGGGGCGATAATCCGTTCCGCCCCCGGGCCACCACGGCCGGCAGTGCTGGTTTCGCCGCCAACCCCCCGGTTCGAACGCGCCGACAACTGCCCGAACGGGCCTGCCTGGCCGATACCTAGGGGTACGGTCGCCCTGCGGCGACCCATTGCGGGAGAGTAAGGGTGGCATTGCCCCATTGCAAGCTGAGCACGCACGCCCGGACGGCCCTCGGACTGGCCGCCTGCGGGCTGCTCGCCCTGGCCGCCTGCAGCGCGCCGCTGCACCACCTCGTCAGCCTCCAGACCCTCGAAGAAACGCGACCCGCGGACGCCACCCCGCTCGGGCAGATCGCGCTCGCCGAACAGGTCGTCGGCGGCGACTTCTCGCCGCTGGGGCAGCGCCTCGCGCTCTGCCAGGTGCGGACGCCCGAGGGCTGGAATCGCCTGCGGGCCACGCACCCGGAACTGGGGCCCTGCCCGGATCTGCAGCAGGGGATCGTCGTCGGCCTGGCCTCCTGCCTGGGGTCGCCCCTCTCGGGCCGCTGGCCGATCCGGATCGAGCAGGCCCAGGTGCATGACGGCGCGATCCTGCTGACCGCGCACTTCGAGAGCGGCAGCTATCACCCCGACGGAACCACCTACGTCGACCTGGCGTATGTCCCGAACGGGCGACAGGTGCTCGTCATCGACATCAACAGCGTCCGGTATTATCCGGACTGAACCCCCTCCCTGCCCGGATTGGCGGCCGTCGACTACGAACCCGGCCCGTCGTCCGGATCAACTCCGCCGACCCGCCCCCGCAATTCGCAATCCGCAGCCGGTACCCTCGCTCCGCTTCTGTCGTTAGACTCAGCGGAATGCGTCCGGAGCGCCCGCGTGTGGGGCGTGCGTGGACCCCCGGAAGTGGCCGTCGCGGCCCCCGAGGCGACAAGGAGTGGGGTTTGTCCGTGCAGAAGATGATCCGGGTCCAGGGGGCCCGTCAGCATAATCTCGACAACGTCAGCGTCGATCTGCCCCGCGACCAGTTGGTCGTGCTGACCGGGCTGAGCGGGTCCGGCAAGAGCAGCCTGGCGTTCGACACGATCTACGCCGAGGGGCAGCGCAAGTACGTCGAATCGCTCAGCGTGCACGCCCGCATGTTCCTCGAGCAGATCGGCAAGCCCGACGTCGACCGGATCGAGGGCCTGCCCCCGACCCTGGCGATCGAGCAGCGGGCCACCGCCCCCAATCCGCGCTCGACCGTCGCCACCACCACCGAGATCCACGACTTCCTGCGACTGCTCTACGCCCGCGTCGGACGCGCCGTCTGCCCGAACTGCCAGGAACCGCTCCACCGCCACACCGTCGACCAGATCGTCGACGCGATCCTGGCCTACCCCGAGCAGAGCAAGCTGATGGTCCTCGCCCCGCTCGCCCGCGAACGACGCGGAGACCACGGCCCGCTGCTGCGCCGCATTCAGCGCGAAGGCTTCGTCCGCGCCCGCGTCAACGGAGACCTGGTCGAGGTCGCCGCCCTGGCCGAACTGCCCGCCAAGAAGGCGGTCGACATCGACGTGGTGGTCGACCGGGTCGTGCTGAAGGAGGGCGTCCGGCATCGCCTGGCGGACGCGGTCGAACTGTCGCTCGGGCTCAGCGAAGGGACCGTGCTGGTCAGCCGCAACGGCGGAAACGGGGCCAAGCCCAGCAGCAACGGCGACTGGCACGACGAAACCTACAGCGAGCACCACGCCTGCACCCGCTGCGGTTTCGCCCTGCCGGAACTGGCCCCGCGGATGTTCAGCTTCAACTCGCCCTTCGGGGCCTGCCCGGAATGTGACGGGCTCGGCACCACCCAGCGCTTCGACCTCGAACTGATCATCCCGGACGAAGGCGCGGCCGTCGGCGGCGGGGCCCTGGCGCCGTGGGCCGGCCAGAAGAAGAAGCTCAGCGGGGCGGTGCTCGAATCGGTCCGGGCGGTCTGCCAGGCGTTCGAGGCGCCGCTGAACACGCCCTTCCGCAACCTGCCCGATGACCTGCGGCGGATCCTCGTGCACGGCACCAGGCCGCGCGACGTCAAGAAGTTCGGCGTCGAGTTCGAGGGCGTCCTGCCCAACCTCGTCCGCCGGACCAACGGAAAGACCGACGGGCGCGGCAGCCTCGGGGCCTACCAGACCGAGATGAACTGCCCGGGCTGCGACGGGGCCCGCCTGCGGCCCGAGTCGCTCGCGGTACGGGTCGCCGACGCGACGATCGCGGAACTGTCGGCCATGTCGATCGAGCAGGGCGTCGCCTGGTTCGACGGGCTGCAGCTCGAGGGCGACCAGGCCCGGATCGCCGAGCCGATCGTCTCGGAGATTCGCCGGCGGCTGCGGTTCATGAACGAGGTCGGACTGGGCTACCTCGGCCTCAACCGGGCCAGCGCGACGCTCTCCGGCGGCGAAAGCCAGCGGATCCGACTGGCCACCCAGCTTGGCAGCGGACTGGTCGGCGTCTGCTACGTGCTGGACGAACCGACCATCGGGCTGCACCAGCGCGACAACGAACGGCTGCTGGCGGCCATCCGCCGACTGGTCGAGATCGGCAACACGGTGATCGTGGTCGAGCACGACGAGGACGTCATCCGGGCGGCCGACTACCTGGTCGACATGGGCCCGGGCGCGGGTCTGCACGGCGGGCGGATCATCGCCGAGGGGCGGACCGCGGACGTGCTCAAGGACGCGTCCTCGACGACGGCCAAGTATCTGCGGGGCGAGTACGAGATCCCGATTCCGGAGGAACGCCGCCAGCCCCGGCGGTCGGACCTGCTGAAGGTGGTCGGGGCCTGCGAGAACAACCTGCGGAAGATCGACGTCGAGTTTCCGCTCGGGGTCTTCACGGCCGTGACGGGTGTCAGCGGCAGCGGCAAGAGCACGCTGGTGACGCAGACGCTGCTGCGGGCGATGCGTCGGCGGCTGTACCAGACCAAGGATCGTCCGGGTCGGCACGAGCGGATCGTCGGCGCCCACAAGGTCGACAAGGTGATCGAGATCGACCAGACGCCGATCGGGCGGACGCCGCGGAGCAATCCGGCCACGTACACGAGCGTGTTCGACGAGGTCCGCCGGCTGTACGCGCGGACGAAGGAGGCCCGGATCCGGGGCTACAGCGCGAGTCGTTTTTCGTTCAATGCGAAGGGCGGACGTTGCGAGTCGTGCCAGGGGCAGGGTACGCGTCGGATCGAGATGCACTTCCTGCCGGACGTGTTCGTCGAGTGCGGGGAGTGCAAGGGGACGCGTTACAACCGCGAGACGCTGGAGGTCCGATACCGCGGGAAGTCGATCGCGGACATCCTGGACATGCGGGTCGAGGAGGCCCTGCGGTTCTTCGACAACTTCCCGAAGATCCTGGCGGGTCTGCAGGCATTGTCGGACGTTGGTCTGGGTTACGTCCGGCTGGGGCAGCCGAGCAACACGCTGTCGGGCGGTGAGGCGCAACGGGTGAAGCTGGCGGCGGAGTTGTCGAAGAGTGCGACCGGCAGCACGCTGTACGTGCTGGACGAGCCGACGACGGGGCTTCATTTCGCGGACATTCACACGCTGCTGGCGGTGCTGAACCGGCTGGTCGAGCGTGGCAACACGGTGGTGGTGATCGAGCACAACCTGGACGTGATCAAGACGGCGGACTGGGTGATCGAGATGGGGCCGGAGGGTGGCTCGGGTGGCGGGACGGTGGTTTCGTCGGGGCCGCCGGATGCGATTGCGGAATGTGAGGCGAGCCACACGGGTCGCTACCTGCGGAGCAAGCTGGGCGGATGAAACGTTTCGCGGCGGTGGCGTGGGGGGTGTTTCGGGGGTGGTCGGTGGTGCCTGGATGTCTTTTGCTGGTGGTGGTTTAGGGCAAAACGCGGGTGGTGTTCAATATTTCTTGACTCGGCTTTACGCGCCGCTTAGAATGACTCCAGCGAGGACAAGGGCGCAGACATGGCCCTTGGGCCAACCCTTTTGGAGGGGTTGCCGCAGAATCAGTTCGGTCGTCGTACGTTGAACAACTGAGGACTGCGTCTTTCTACGGTGAAGCTCTGGGTGCATTCAGCACAGGGAACGGTGGCGGCGTAAGGTCGCAACTGGCCGGGGCGAGAAAAGGGCTGGGACGGGGCGGCAGGATTCTTGATGCCGCGGTCATTCCGGAACCTGCGACTCAAACAGTTTGTGTTTCGCTTCGGGCGGCCTAGCGAGGAGAGGGCCGGCGAAGTTTTGTTGGCACGATGGCGAAAGTGCTCGGCGTCGGAGTGTCATTGAGCTCAAGAACTCATTTCAGGTCTTGAAAGGAGCTAGAAATGAACAGCGTTCTCCGCGTATTCCTCGGTACGGCCGTGCTGGCCGGTACCTCCTTCGCTCAGGTGCAGGTGGACAGCAACGCCCGCTCCGATGCGCAGTTTGATCTCCGGACCACCAAGGTCCAGGATGCGACCTCGAAGCTGGTCAGCATCACGCACCAGCGGACCGGTAAGACCTACCAGGTCAACAACCAGAACGGCACCCGCGGCGCCCGCGTTGCTGCCTACGACAACCTGTCGAACCCGGACGGCGATCCGAACGGCCCGCTGAACTTCTTCTACTCGCGCAGCGACGGTCGCGCCCTGTGCGTGTACCCGCTCGATCCGAACGACATCTTCTTCACGGGTGTCTTCGCCCAGGGCGACATCGCCTGTGCCGATCCGAACACGGCCGGCTTCGACGGCCCGAGCTTCCCGAGCGTCGGCATTGTTGACGCCCTCGAGATTCTCTGGGACGACTACACGATGGACGGAACGCTGGTTGATCCGAACCAGATCACCGAAGTCAAGCAGATCGACTTCACGTTCCTGAACCTGCAGGGCACCTTCGGTACCCCGCAGAGCTCGAACTACATCCTGCAGTACAACCTCGGCTTCTTCGAGAACGCCGACTTCGATGCGGACGGCACCTTCGAGCAGCTCGACGGCGTGGTCCTCAACTTCCTGTTCGACGGCAACGATGGCGGCGGCCTGTTCACCGCCTCGATCGACATCGAAGCCGCCTTCGGCGCCAACACCCCGGGCTTCTTCGCCTACGGTGACGGCCTGCTGCTGAACGACTTCACCAACGTCTTCTTCGACGAAGCGACCGGCGCGACCCCGATCGCGTTCGCCTGCGGCGTCGGCGATGCGTTCGCCGGTGGTGGTCTGCCCTCCAGCGACCCGAACTGCACCGCGCCGGAAGACCTGATCACGGCCGGTACCAACGCCTCGGGCGTCTGGATCTTCGCGACCGATACGCAGGGTGACCCGAACACGGCCGCCCCGTGGGATCCGAACTTCCCGATCGACCTCGGTGCCGACGGTGACCCGAACACGTTCACCTACACCGACATCCTGAACAGCGGTCTGCTGATCAACATCGGCTACTTCGATGCTGACACCGGTCGTGACATCAACAGCGCCGTTCCGCGTCGCTTCCTGATCAACGACGATGTCCCGCCGCCGCTGTGTGGCGCTGGCTGCGAAGTTCCGGGTGGTTGTGCGGACACCAACAACGACGGTGCGGTCGACCTGACTGACCTCGCCAACGTCCTGGCCAACTTCGGTGGTGGTGCCTCGATCGGCGACACCAACGGCGACGGCTCGACCGACCTGACCGACCTGGCCAACATCCTGGCCCTGTTCGGTACCGCCTGCCCGTAAGCATCGCTTACGACAGTCGGCATCCTTAACGGATGACAACGGGCGTCGTGGGTTCTTCCCACGACGCCCTCTTTTTTTTACCGCCTTCGGCGGAGGGAACAGGGAGCCAGAGGGAAGGGAGCCAGGGAGCCAGGGAGCGAGGGAGCGAGAGGGCAGAGCAAGGGCGCCAGGGAGCGAGGGAGCGAGAGGGCAGAGCAAGGGAGGGTTGGTTCTTGTAGGGTGCGTCATCGACGCAGCGGTCCGCGCTGACATCCGACGCGGGCGTCACGGGCGTCGATGCCGCACCGCGTGGCGATCCCGTCGGTCCCCTGGGGCACCTGCGCGGACGGGCCGCACCGCGTGGCAATCCCGTCGGTCCCGCGGGGCACCTGCGCGGACGGGCAGCCCGGTCGGTCCGTGGACCTCCTGCGCTGAGAAGACACTGCTCTGAGTCTCTTGAGCAGTCTCCTCGCGCGGCCATGCCGCCACGGCCCGCCGAACTCCGCTCGCCCGCCGGCGTACCATCGACGGCCCCCGCCCTGGTTCGACAGGTGCCGGGCTGAGCCTATAATCGCCGCCGATGTCCGTGCCGCAGTTTCACGCCGGAGGTTTGCCCCGCATGTCGTCTGCCCGCCCGCTTCTCCCGCTGCTGGTCGCCCTCGGCCTGCTGCTGCCCGGCTGCGATCGCTCCACGCCCGAACCGGCGCCGCCCACCCGGGCCAACCCGACCGTCAACGTCGTCGTCTTCATGATCGACACCCTCCGGGCCGACCGCGTCGGGGCCTACGGGTATGACAAGCCGACCTCACCGACCCTCGACCTGATCGCCCGCGAGGGCGTCGTCTTCGAGAACGCCCAGACGGCCGCCACCTGGACCTGCCCGTCGATCCCCTCGCTGATGACCTCGACCTTCCTGTGCGAACACGGCATCACCAGCGAACTGAAGCAGCTCAGCCCGAAGATCCGCACCCTGGCCGAACGCTTCCAGGAGGTCGGCTATCACACGATGTCGATGTACATCAACACCTTCGCCGGCCCGACGACCGGCATGACCCGCGGCTTCGACCAGGCCCTCGAAAACCCGACCGGGTTCCACGCGATCGACGGCAGCGTGGTCAGCAGGTGGGCGGCCGACCGGCCGGACAAGCCGTTCTTCCTGTACGTGCACAACATCGAGCCGCACAACCCGTTCCAGGCCCCGGACGAACTGATCCGCCTGTTCGGCGACGTCAACGATGTCGCCAAGGCCCGTCAGCGGCTCGGCATGCTGATCAGCAACTACCGCCCGCGGCTGCGCCCGGACTGGAAGGCGAACCACGGCCTGCTGCGTCCGCTGGGGTCGACCGACCAGGAGACGCAGTTGAACCAGATCGTCCGGGCCCTGGACGCGATGCTGCCGGCCCACCAGGTGATGTACGACGCGGTCGTGCGGCACGCGGACATTCGGCTCGCGAGCGTGATCGAGGCGCTGAAGGCGGCCGGCACGTGGGACAACACGCTGCTGATCGTGCTGAGCGATCACGGCGAGGAGATGTCCGAGCGGGGCGACTACCTGCACTCGCAGTCGGTCTATGGCGAACTGACCAATGTTCCGCTGATCGTGCGGTTCCCGGACAAGGCCCACGCGGGCACGCGGGTCCGCGAGGTGGTTTCGACCGTTGACGTGCTGCCGACGATCTTCGACTACCTGGGCCGTGAGGACCTGAACGCGGGGGCCCGCGGGCGGAGCCTGATGCCGCTGGTGCGGGGCGAGCCGACCCCGATCGACGCGGCCCCGTTCCTGGTGACGACCGTGCGGGTCAACGAGAAGAAGTGGCGCTCGGGCTGGGCGGTGCGCGGCAACGTCAACGTGGTCGCGATGACGCGCGACGGCAAGTGGAAGGGCATCTGGAACGTCGAGAACAGCACGTTCGAACTGTACAACCTCGAAGCGGACCCGGGCGAACGCTACAACCAGTGCCAGCAGCACAGCGAACTGGCCGACTCGATGGTGACCTACCTGAAGGCCTGGTACGCCCAGTGCACGGCCGGCGCGAGCACGGCCGGCGTGGCCAGCCTGTCGGACGAGGCGTTGAAGGGCCTCGAAGCGCTGGGCTACGTCGGCGGCGACGAGGACGTGGTCGACCTGGAAGGCGACGACACCCTGGCGGCCCCGCAACTGAACTTCGCCACCGAACCCTGCCCGGTCGAGGAATGAGGCTTCGGGAGAGGGAGCGAGGGAGCAAGGGAGCGAGAGGGACCGGGTGTCAGAGGGATCCCTTGAGCCGGGTGCCCCAACCCTAGAGTGAGCGCAGCGAGCGGAAGGGTGGGGGACTGAATTCGATTCCACGTGCGGGACGCGCGTAGCAGCTTCATCCCCCGATGGAATCAACCCGCGCCGAGAAGACACCGCTCAAGAGCTCAAGAGCAGTGGCACCCGACCGCGACAAACTCGCGCAAGGCAACCCGTCCTTGCTCACTTGCTCACCTGCTCACTTGCTCACTTCTGGCTCCCTCGCTCCCTGGCTCCCTCGCTCCCTCAAGAAGAGTTTCTTCCCCATTCTTGTCGTGCTTCGGGTGCGTTTCACGCGAAGTCTACTGGAGCCCGCAAGCGGCATGCCGAACGTTGACTTGCGCCCAGATCAAGCACTTTGAAACAACCTGGTGGAGAGACACGATGCGCCCAAGGTACGCGCTGCTGGCCCTCGTTCTGGCCGCGGCATCACCCGCTTTCGCTCAGTTCACGACCCGGACGGCCGAACCGCTGCTGGTTCCGGCCGACAAGGTCCAGGACGCCACGTCGAAGATCGTTCGGATCCAGCACCTGCGGACCGGCAAGGTCTGGACGCCCGACGGCGTCGCCACGCCGCGCAGCGCCCAGACGGTCGCGTTCGACAACCTGTCGAATCCGTGCGGCGATCCGAACGGGAACCTGAACTTCTCGTTCTCGCAGGCCGACGGCACGCGCCTGTGCCAGTGCCCGATTGACCCGAACGCGATCTTCTTCACGTCGGTCTTTCCGCTCGGCGCCGACCCCTGCGGCGATCCGAACAAGACGCCGACCTTCGTGGTCAACTTCCCGTCCGCCGGCATCGTCGACCCGACCGACATCCTCTGGGACAACTACTCGATGGACCAGTCGGTGGCCGGCGATCCGAACACGCTCAAGGACCTGCGCCGGATCGACTTCACGTTCTTCAACCTGCAGGGTGTCTTCGGCCCGCCGCCGGGCGCCAACTACCAGTTGCAGGTGCTGCTCGCGCCGTTCGAGTTCTTCGACTACGACAGCAGCGGAACCTTCGACCAGACCGACGGCGGCATCGTCGTCACGTTCGCGTTCGACGGCAACAACCCCGGCGGCCTGTTCACGTCGACGATCGATCTCGACGCCACCTTCGGACCCAACACGCCGCTGCTGGCCTACGGCGACGGCCTGATGCTGTACGACTTCGCCAACGTCTTCGCGGCCGACGGCGGCGGCTTCCTGCCGGCCTGCGGCGTCGGCAACGCGTTCGCCGGCGGCATTCCGGCCGACGCGAACTGCGCCGCGCCGCAGGACTGGGTGACCACCGGCGCGGTCGACAACCTGGCCGGCGACTTCTGGCTGTTCGCCAACGACACGCAGGGCGTCTCGCCGGGCGGCCCGCCGTTCGACCCGAACTTCGGAATCCCCGACGCCGATGGCGACCCGAACACGCTCTCGTACACCGACATCCTGACCAACGGCCTGCTGGTCAACGTCAACTTCGGGGTCGCCTTCGATCAGCCGATGCGGTTGTACGTCGAGGCCGACGACTGCACCGTCGGGCCGGAGTGCGAAGTGCCCGGCGGCGACGCCGACTTCGACGGCGACTTCGATGTCGACCTGAGCGACCTGGCGAGCCTGCTGGCCAACTTCGGCAGCGGTGCCGCCGGCCACGGCGACGGCGACAGCGACTTCGACGGCGATGTCGACCTGACCGACCTGGCGAACGTGCTCAGTCGCTTCGGCGCATCGTGCCCGTGCCCGTAAAACGGCACCGGCCAGGACCGCGGAGGTCGGGCGGACCCGTCGCCCGGCCTCCGAGTCCACGCACCCCCCAGCCTTCAGGTTCGGCCCACGAACCACGCTTGCAAATCGGGGCGAGTTGGAGAACGCGGCCCCGGCTCCTGCAAGGTCTGGATGGAAACGCGGAGGGCGGTCCGGCGAGCACCGGGCCGCCTTTCCCTTGCATTCCGGATCCACGACGCCAGACTCTTCGAACGCGCCCTTGATTCCGCCGGGCCGATTCACGACGATCGATGCATCGATCAATCGGCCTCTTCCGGCGTCTCAGGGGAACGTCCATGCTCACGCTGCTCCGTGTCGTTGCGGTTTCGCTGCTGCTCGTCGGCCTGTCGGGCCCGGCCCGCGGCCAGACCGTCCTGTACGTCGACCTCGCGGCGAACGGAACCGAATCGGGCCTGTCCTGGAACGACGCGTATACCAACCTGCAGCAGGCCCTGGTCGACGCCGAGGACATTCCGGAGGCCGAGGAGATCCGGATCGCCGGCGGCACCTACGTGCCGCTGCTGCCCGGCGGCGTTCCGAGCGGGAGCGACACGTTCGCCCTGCCGGCCGGGAAGATCGTGCGTGGCGGCTATGCCGGTGTGTCGGGCGGTGACCCGGACCAGCGCGACCCGAACCAGCATGAGACGATCCTGAGCGGCATGCTGAACGCAACCGATCGCAGCCCGAACGTGGTGACCGCGACCGGCCCGCCTCCTGGAACGGCGCTCGACGGCGTCACGATTCGCGACGGGGCCGGTACGTTCGGCGCGGGGCTGCGGGTCGAGGGCGGCGATCTGCTGGTGCGCGGCGTGCGGTTCGAGGCCAACAGCGCCTCCGGATCGGGCGGAGCCGTGCATGCGCTGGGCGGGGCGACGCTGCGACTCGACGACTGCACGCTGCAGGGCAACAGCGCCGGCACCGGGGGCGGGGCCCTCTACAACCAGGACGCCGATACCGAACTGAACGGCTGCACCCTGCGGGCCAACACGACCGCCTTCACGGCCGCCGGGATCTACCACCTGGCCGGGACGCTGACCCTGCGCGACTGCGCGATCCTCGATCACAGCGGCGGGCAGGCCGGCGTGGTCCGCTGCGATGCCGGCACCACCCTGGTCGCCGAGCGAACCGTCTTCCGCGGCAGTCGCCAGGCGCAGGCCGTGCGGATCACGAACGTGGCCGCCCGCTTCGAGGACTGCTGGTTCGAGGACAACCAGACCTTCGGCAGCACCGGCAGCGGTCCGGCCATCAACGCCTTCGACGGGACGCTGACACTGCTGGGCTGCACGTTCCTGCAGAACGCCCACACCGACAACACCAACCTCGGCCGGGGCGGGGCGATCCAGGCCCGTCGGCTGACCTTCGACGTGCAGCGCTGCCGGTTCCTCGGCAATCGAGCGACTTCCGGCGGCGGGGCGCTGTTCATGTTCGACTGCGACGGGGCCTTCACCAGTTGTTTGTTCTCGGGCAACGAGGCGGCCGCCGATTCGTTCAGCCCGCGGGCCGGCGCGGTCGACGTGTTCAGCGCCCCGGTCGCGTTCGTCAACTGCAGTTTCGTCGGCAACCTGGCCGCGAGCGACGGCGGCGGAGTCTGCATCGACGACCCGACCGCCGGCCTGAGTCCGAGCTTCGACAACTGCCTGTTCTGGGGCAACCAGGATGCGGCCGGCGGCGGGCAGTCCGCGCAGATCGGGCTGTTCAACGCGGCCGACCCGGTCATTCGCTACTCGTGCGTGCAGGGCTGGACCGGCAGCCTGGGGGGCGTCGCCAACTTCGGACTCGACCCGCTGCTGCGGGATGCGCCCGGCGCCGACGGGTTGCCCGGCACGCTGGACGACGACCTGGCACTGGGCGGCGGGTCACCGTGCGTGGACGCGGGCGACAGCACGGCCCTGCCGGCCGGCAGTGACTACGATGCGCTCGGCGGCCTGCGGGTGGTTGATGATCCGAACGCGGCCGATGTCGGAATCGCCAACGTCGACGGAGTTGTGGTGGACATCGGCGGCCTCGAGCGCGGCGGGCGCGTGCCGTGCCTGGCGGACGTGAACGGCGACGGCGTGGTCAATCAGCCGGACCTGATCGCGATCCTGCTGAACTTCGGGCAGGGGGGTGCCTCGTTCGCCGATGGTGACCTGGACGGAGACGGCGTCGTGGCGCTCAGCGACCTGGCGCTGCTGCTGCGCGAATGGAACCGGCAGTGCCCGCTGGACGTCTCCACCGGCTGAGTTCGCGGTCCCGGCCCCCATGGCCGAAGGGTCCGTCCGGTGCCCATCTTTGAGCGAGCGGAGCGAACGGAACGGTGGGGCACGGTCCGGCGTCCATCGCCGAAGGGTCCGCAGGGTGCGTCATCGACGCGGCCGACCACGCTGACTTCAACGCGGGCAGCCCGGGCGTCGATGCCGCACCGCGTGGCAATCCGAACGGAGTCCTAGAACTGCACCTTCAGCCACGGTGCGACGATCAGCGCGCCGAGGATCGAGACGATCAGGACCGTGATGACCCAGTGCACGTCCCAGCCCAGCAGCGGCGTGCTGTTGGTCGCGTGGCGGATCTTGAACTCCCGGATCGGAGCGCCGGCCGCCAGCGTCGGCTCACCCGGATGCAGCAGCCAGTTGGTGAAGTCGGTGGCCGGTCCGGCCCGCAGCGGATTGACGAACGCCAGGTGGTTGTTCCGGTCGGCGACCTTGATCTGTTTCTCGATCTTCTCGCCGGCCACGGCGATGCTGAGCACCCCGTCGACCGGTTCGGTCGGCTGGATCTTCCAGACGATCTCGCTCAGGCCGGCGTCGCGGTTGCGGGCCACGACGCGGACGCTGTCGGGCGTCACCAGGTCGACGTTCCGCAACTGGTCCCAGCGCTGCGGATCGACGCGGACGCTGACGATCGTCTCGGCCCCGGGCTCCAGCGGGCGGTACTCGTAGTACATGCCGAACTGCGCCAGGATCAGCGAGAACGGCACCAGCAGGATCGCCAGCGGCGCCAGCGAGTACCACAGCCGCGCGAACGAAGCCATCAGCAGCCCGCCGATCGCGCGGAACGTCGTGACCGTGTCGTCCTTGTACAGCCGCAGGGCCAGCAGGCTGGCCGTGATCTTGTTGGCCACCCGCTTCAGCGCCGTCTGGTTGGACGTGTAGCGGAACGCGACAGCCGCCCCGATGCCCATCAGCAGCGAATAGAACACGAGCGCCACGATCGGCGGCAGGCTCGCGAAGGGAGCCAGTGCCAGCCCGGTCAGCGTGCGCAGAATACCCGTCACCACGTTCATACCGGCGTATCTCTCTTAGCTGGGACGCTGGGCTATTCGATGTAGCCCAGACCGCGCAGCCGCTCCTGCAACTGCTCGTCGTTCTCGGCCTCGGCGAACTTCTCGGCCTCTTTCTCGAGAATCGTCACGATGAACTCGTCGACCGACGAATACCCGGCCTTTTCGGCCACTTCCTTCAGACGGTCGTACAGACCCTTCTCAAGCTTGATCTTCGGCGAAAACATCACAAGCTCCTCCACGTAATCCGCAGCCGTCACACGGCTACTGGTTCTTTCTCTACCTACCAAAGGGCGGTGGCGAAGGCCTCTCCTCTTGCTCCCTCGCTCCCTTGTTCCCTAGCTCCCTCTATTCCGCAAAGATCTTCCGCCCGGTCATGTCCTTCATCGAGTCCAGCCCCCACAGGGCGAGGATCGACGGGGCCAGGTCGCTCAGGGTCGGATCGTCGAGCGTGATCTTCCGGTTGGCGATCAGCGTCCCCGGCACGAGGTAGTGGGCGATGCAGTGGTCGCCGCTCCAGCGGTCCTTGTTGTCGCTGACGACCTTGCTGCTCATGCCCCCGGTCGCCGTCGACCAGCTTCCGCGGTAGTTGGCCGCGTAGCCGATCAGCATGTCCGGGGCGACCGTGTTGTCGACGCCCGGGAACTCCTCCTGGACGTAGTAGATCTTCTCGATCACCTGCAGCCCGTTGTCCGGGTCGCGATAGGCCAGCAGCTTGTCGCCGATCTCGTGCAGCAGGGCGGTGTAGGCCGCCTGCGAAACGGTGCCGTTCTTCTCCCGCCCGGCCAGGTTGATGTACAGGCTGTTGATCCCGACCGCGTAGGCCTGGCTCTGGGCGAAGTCGATGTTGAAGTACTTCAGGGCCCGGTCGCGCGAGGTCGTCCCGAACCACTCCTGGTAACCGTTGATCTGCAGCCAGGTGTTGACGTTGAAGCCGCGGCGGAAACTCGAGAATCCGTGGTCGGACATGACGATCACGATGTCGTCGTCGTCCATGATCTCCAGCGCCTCGCCGAGCCGCTCGTCCATCTCGAGGTAGGCCTCTTCGATCACATGGTCGTACTTGCCGTCCTGCTCCGGCAGCCGCCCGGGGTGCTCGGGGTCGATGTCGCGCCAGAAGATGTGCGCGAGCTGATCGGTGTGCCCGAAGTAGAAGAACAGGAAACCCTCGGTGAACTCGGACAGGGCGACCTTGTACTGCGCGTGCCGCTCGCGGGCCAGGTTCTGAACCATCTCGAGGAACTCGTCCTCGGTCAGGCCCTGCGGGTTCGCACGCAGCGCCTTGGTGTCCTCCGGAATGCCCGTCGTGTAGTACGAACCGGCCTTCTCGGCGATCTCGGCCGCCCACTCGCTGGGCGTACTGATCGGCTGGGCCGGGTTCAGCGGATCGATCTGCATCGGCGAGCAGTACACGTTCAGCACGTTCGGCCCGATCGTCGTCGCCCGGAAGCGGACGGTCGCCGTCGGCGAGAGGCCCAGGGCCGTGCCCAGCAGCGGCACCTCGCTGTCGAGCGTGACCGTGATCCACTCGCTCCATTCACCTTCCTTCAGCACCGCCGTCGTCCCCGAAGCGGTGATCTTGACCGTCTGCTCGTCCGGGTCGATTACGAACCGAACCGGCGACTTCAGCGGCGGCGGGGCCTTGCCTTCCTCGGCCGGCAGGAACGCGTTCGGCGGGCCGGCCAGGTACGACTCGGCCGCGTTGTCCCGCAGGTCGAGCTTGCGGATCACGCCGCCGGCCACGTCCTTGTCGCGGGTGATGTCGGTGCGGAAGCTCGTGAAGGTGCCGTAGCCGCCCAGCATGTCCGGCGTGCCCATCCCGCACAGGCAGCGGAACCTGCCGCGGCCCTCGACGCTGACCGGCGGCGGATAGTTGGCCGGCACGCGGTAGATCGTCGTGTCGACGCCGCCGCTGACCAGTTGTTCCCAGAAGGCCGGACCCTTGCGGAACGACTCGAGCGCCGATTCCGAGTAGAGCGGCAGGCGCGTTCCGCCCAGCCACGGCAGGCTCTCGCCGAAGATCTTCTTGTAGCCCGGAACCTCGACCTCCTGCACGTCGCCGGTCGACTGGTAGAGCCGCAGCGGCGCGTCGTCGTCCGGGGCCGGGTCGCGGTGAATGAAGTCCCAGATCATGTGCGTGTTCGGCCGGGCGCCGCTGATGAAGTTCGACCAGGCGACCGGGCTCTGCGGCGGCATCGACGTCCCCAGCGGCGTGAAGCTGCCCTGGTCGATGATCTTCTGGAAGTTCTTCATCTGCTCGGGCTTCTCGGCCAGCAGCTTGCGCATCAGCTTCGGGTCGAGCCCGTCCATGCCGAGCACGAGCATCTTCATGCCGGCGCTGGCCGGCTTGGCGGGCTGGGCCGTGGCGGTGCTGTCGCAGCCGCTGACCAGCAGCAGGCTCGCCAGCAGGCCGGTGGTGATCGCAATCAGCTTGTGCATAGTGACTTTCCGTCCATGTACTTCGGCGTGGCGACCCCGAACAGGTCCAGGATGGTCGGACCCATGTCGATGATGTTCGGCTCGCGCTCGGGGTTCAGCGGAATACTCGAGAACAGCACGCCCGGGGCGACCGACGGATGCACGCAGTGGTCGCCGCTCCAGGCCTTCAGGTTGTCGCAGAAAACCTCGGCTTCGGCCTTGCCGACCGCGGCGTCCCACGAGACCCGGTAGCCCTCGGCGTAGCCGACCAGGATGTCCGGGGCATTCGAGGTGTACGGGCCCTTGTAGGCCGTCTCACGCGGGAGCGCCTCCTTGATCGCCACCGCCCCGTTCTCCGGATCGCACAGGCCGGTCAGCTTGCCGCAGATCTCGGCCACCAGCGCCGGAGCCTGGTTCTTGTCGACGATGCCCTGTCCTTCGCGGCCCTTCTGGTTGATGAAGATGCCGGCCAGTCCGAGGCAGAACGCCTGGGTCCGTTCCCAGTCGATGTCCTTGAGCCACGACGCGCCGGCGACGTGCTTGTCGTCCTTCAGGTGCAGGTAGCCCTCGTCCCGCAGCCAGGCGTTCAGGTCCACCCCGCGGCGGAACGTCTTGAAGCCGTGGTCACTCATCACGAACAGGGCCGTGTCCCGGCCGACCGCCTGCATCGTCCGCCCGACCAGCTTGTCCATCCGCTGGTACATCTCGCGGATCTTCTCGCGATGCTGCGCCCGCTTTGCTTCGTCCTTGACGGCCGGGTGCTGGTCGTCCATGAACCGCCAGAACATGTGCTGGATCCGATCCGAGCCGTCGAAGACGCAGACGACGGCTCCGCGGCGGGTGGTCTTCAGGGCGTCGAAGAACATCCGTTCGCGCTCGGCGTGAATGTCGTAGCTGTGCTGCAGGAAGGCGTCTTCGTCCAGTACGTCGCGGTCGAGCGCCCCCGTGTCCTCGGCCAGGCCGAGGGTGTAGAAGGTCCCCTGGGTCTTGGCCAGGTAGCTGGAGAAGACCATCGGGTGCGAGATCGGCATGACCGGCTTCTCGGGGTCGATCTGGATCGGCGAGCAGTACATCTCGAACGGCTGCACGCGCTTCAGGAAGAAGCGGGCCACGCCGCTGAGCTTGCCGGTCACGCCCAGCTTGAACTGCACCGGCACGAAGTCGGTGAACTGCCCGACCTTCAGGCGGGTCTCTTCACCGCCGAGCTTCAGCGTGCCGCCGTCGCCCGCCAGGTCGACCGTGAACGGGATCCGCAGTTCCTCGCCCGGGTTCTCGGGGTGCGCCGGGCCGCGGATGTGCGACTGAACCTGGCTGCCGCTGCGCTGCACGACCAGCTTGTCGCCGCCTTCGCCGCCGTCGGACATGTCCTCGGATTCGCCCGTCTCGGTGTAGTACGTGAACATGCCGAGCGTGCCGCGCACGTCCGGAACGCACATCGCCGAAAGCTGCACGCCGTTGAACTTGTCCGGCGGGAACGTGATCGGAACCCGCAGCACCGAACTGAAGATGCCGGCCTCGCCCAGCACCGTCCAGAACGGCTTGCTCTTCCGCAGGCCGACGATGTCCGTGCCGCCGCCGAACGGGTTCGGCAGGAAGCCCAGGATCTTGCGGCCCTCGCGACGCTTGTCGAACCGGACCGACGACATCGTCGGGGCGTAGTTGGCCGAGCGGTCGATGAAGTCGAAGATGTTGTGCTTGCCGGGATTGGTGCCGGTCGTGAAGCTCGACCACGCCACCGGCGACAGCGGCGGCCAGGTCGTGCCGAGCCGGTTGTAGCAGCCCTGCTCCCGCAGTTTCGCCAGGTTCGGCAGGATGCCTTCGTCGATGAACTTCTCGACCAGGGTCGGCTCGAGCCCGTCCAGTCCGACCACCACGACCCGCTTGAACTTCGCGTTGGCGAACGTGCGGTTGCCGCGGAGCGTCTGCCACGCGAACCGGATCGGCAGCGTCAGCAGCGCGAAGAACGCCGCGATGATCGCCAGGAAGATCGCGAAGACCGATCCCGCCAGCGCGATCCCCGCCCCCGGACCGATGTAGGCCAGTTCCACCTGCGGATCAGCGCTGCCCGGCAGCGAAGCCAGCAGCGCCAGCCCGAGACTGGCCGCCAACTGGAAACGCCACTGCCGCCACAGCGGACGCCGGGCGATCACCAGCGGAAAACCAAACTCGTGCATCTCGCTCTCGTTGCTCAACGTCTGTCCCACCATTCCGAAAGGCAGTCGCGGAGTGCGGGGTCAACCGGCGAAGAAGGAACGCGGTTCGTCAACCCTCTTCACTGCCGGATGCCCGGTTCCCACGCGCCATTGCTCCCTGTCGTCAGTCGTCCTCTTCTTCCTCGTCGCCACCGACGTAGCCGACCGCCTTCAGCTTCTCGAACTCGGCCGGGTCGATCGGCGCCCGCCGGGACTTGATCCCCGGCTTGAGCTGGTTCGACTTCTGCACGAAGCGGACCAGTTCTTCCTTCAGCGCGTCACGCTGCTCCGGGTTGGACCCGGACAGGTTCTTCGTCTCGCCCGGATCCTCGTCCAGGTTGAACAGGGCGTAGCCGACCTGCTGCGTCTGCTGGTGCTGCATCGCGATCAGCTTCCACGGACCACGCACCACCGCCAGTTGCGTCGGACCGACCTTGATCGCCTCCGCGATCGCGTAGTCGTTGACGTCCGCGCTGCCCGCCATGTGCCCGACCAGCGATTCGCCCTGCACGTTCTGATCGAAGTCCAGGCCCAGTTGCTCGTAGATCGTCGGCGCCAGACCCAGCAGGCTGGCCGTGTCCGGCGCGACCCGCCCGCCCGGTACGACCCCCGGCCAGCGAATCGCCAGCGGCACCGCCAGGTCGGTCTGGAACTGCGAGTAGCCGTGGTCCCACAAACCGCGCTCACCCAGCGCTTCGCCGTGATCGGCCGTCAGCACCACGTACGCGTCGTCCCAGGCGCCCTGCTGCTTGAGACCCTCGACCAGTTGACCGAGGTAGAAGTCCATCTCGGCCACCCCGGCGTCGTAGCGGGCGTCCCAGTACTCGCGGTAGCGCTTCAGCCGCTCCCAGCGGGTCGGGTCGCTGCTCTTGCGGGGCGGACGCCGCAGGTACGTGTTGATCCGGTTGAACGTGCCGTCATCCAGCGGCGTCAGGTCCGCGACCGGCCGGGCTTCGACGGGCGCCATTGTCCGGTCGAGGAACTCGGGGGCCGCGTCGTACGGACCGTGCACGTCCATGTAGTGCAGGTACAGGAAGAACGGCTTGTCGCGCTCACGCGACGCCAGCCACTTCAGGGCCCGCCCGTTCAGCAGTTCGCCCCGAACCGTGTTGTCGGCGAACTCGGTGTCGTAGTGATCGAACCCCTGCGCCATCCCGTACTGCGGCTTGATGAACTTGTTCGCGACGAAACCCGCCGTCTCGTAGCCGGCCTGCTGCATGATCTCCGGCAGCGTCACGAACGAGTCGTCCAGCATCGCCACCGTGGCCGCGATCCCGCGATCCATGTGGTCGATCTTGCGGAAGCTGCTGGCCTTGTGCACCGTCGCCTGGTAACCCGTCATGATCGAGGCGATCGACGGCAGCGTCCAAGGCGCCGGCGAGATCGCCCGCGAGAAACGCACCCCCTCGGCCGCGATCCCGTCCATCACCGGGGTCAGCTTTCCCGCGTGCCCGTAGCTGCCCAGCCGGTCGGCCCGCAGCGTGTCCACCAGGATGAAGATCACGTTCGGCAGCGGCTGATCCGCCGGACGCGCGAAGGCGCTGCGCTCCAGCCTCTCCGGCCGCTCGATGCGGGCTCCGTCCGGGCCGGTCGCCGAGGTCCCCGATGAATCGGCCCCCGGTGAACAGCCGCCCAGAAGTCCCACCAGCACGGCCGCGGCAGCACTCAGCAGTCCTCGCCCCGGCGCGGCCTGGGTTTTCGATGGGCGAACGGTACCCGTTCGACCGCTGCGCGTCGTGATCAAAGCAGATCCCTCAGGTCACAGGTTCACGGCCGCCCGGTTGCGCGGCGTGGTCGCCCTCAACAAACAAGATCGGTCAGCATACCACTCGGCCTTATTGACCGGCAAGCTGGCGGGCCGTTCGTGATCGGTTCCGCGTGGCCGGTGGGTGTGACGATCGCAAGCAGCGCCCCGTGCCGACCGGCGATTTGGTCCGACCCGGCGGGGCCGCCCCACCCCGTTATTCCGCCTTGCGTTCCCAGGCCGCCGAAGCCTCGGCCAGAACGGACTCCAGCCGGGCGACCTCGTCCTGAACCGCGGCGAGGGCGTCCTTGTCTTTCACTACGTCGCTGCGGGCGAATTGTGCGTGGCAATTCGCCAGTTGTTCCTCGTGTTCCATGATCAACTGCTCGAGAGCCTCCAGGTCCATCCGGTCGTACTCGGACCGAGGCGCCCCGCCCGTCCTGGCCGGCCCTTTCTTTCGGCCGGTTTTCGCGGCCCTGGCGGGCTTGCCGGAGGCCGCCTCCTCGCCGGCGCTCGCCCGGGTCCGTTCCAACTGCTCGACATACCGCGTGTAGTTGCCGCGGAAGTGCTGGTGCCCGCCGGAGCGCATCACCAGCAGCTCGTCGGCCACCCGGTCGAGGAAGTAGCGGTCGTGGCTGACGGCCAGGATCGTCCCGGGATAGTCGCCCAGGGCGGCTTCGAGGGCTTCGCGGGACGGGATGTCGAGGTGGTTGGTCGGCTCGTCCAGGATCAGCACGTTGGGATTCTTCAGCAGCAGGCGCAGCAGGCGGACGCGGGACTGCTCTCCGCCCGATAACGTGCCAACCCGCTTGAAGGCCGCCTCGCCGCCGAACTGGAACCGGCCGAGCAGGCCGCGGGCCCGTTCTTCGCTGAAGTCGGGGCGGACGTCGAGGATCGATGCCAGCACGTTGCTGTCGGGGTCGAGTTCGCGCCCGTCCTGGGCGAAGTAGCCGACCTGGGCCTTGGCGTCGATCCGCACGCTGCCGTCGTCGGCCTCGATCTCGCCGACCAGCACCTTGAGCAGGGTCGACTTGCCGGTGCCGTTCGGTCCGGTGATGCCGATCCGCTGCCCGCCGGAGATCGCCAGCCGCACCTCGGAGAACAGGGGCAGGTCCTCGTAGCCCTTGCGGAGGCCCTCGGCCTCGATCAGGTAGCGGCCCTGCGGGACCTCGACGTCGAACTGGAAGCGCAGTTCCTTCTTCTGCGAGGTCTTCTCGAGGGTGAACTCGCCGGCGGCGATGCGTCGTTCCAGCCGGGCCCGCCGTCCCTGGGCCTCCCTGGTCCGCTGCCCGGCCAGGTGTTTGGCAATGAACGCGCGTTCCTTCTCGATGAAGGCCTGGTCCCTGGCGTATTCGCGGTCCTGGGTCAGGGCCCGCAACTGGCTGGTCTTGACGTAGTTGGTGTAGTTGCCGGGGAAGTAGGCGACCTGTCGGCGGTCGACCTCGATGATCCCGTCGACCGTGCGGTCGAGCAGGTAGCGGTCGTGCGAGATGATCGCGGCGCCGCCGTGGTGGCTCGCCAGGTACCGTTCCAGCCAGCGGACCGCGTCGATGTCCAGGTGGTTCGTCGGCTCGTCCAGCAGCAGGTAGGTGCTGTCCTGCAGCAGCAGGCGGGCGAGGGCGGCCCGGCACTTCTGTCCGCCGGAGAGCACCGACACGGGGCGGCTCATTTCGCCTTCCGTGAAGCCCAGTCCGCCGAGCACCTCCCGCAGTCGCGTCTCGTACTCGTACCCCCCGGCCGCGATGAACTGCTCGTTGACGCGATCGTAGTCGGTCATCAGCGTGTCGAGTTCGGACCCGCTGGCCTGGGCCATGCGCTCGGACAGGTCGTGCATCCGCGTTTCGAGTTCGAAGACCTCGTCGAAGACCGAGATGACCTCGTCGTGCAGGGTCTTGTCTTCGGCGATCTCGGGTTCCTGCGGCAGGTAGCCGACGCGGACGTCGCGCGAGCGGGTCACGGTCCCCATCTCGGGCTGTTCCTGGCCGAGAATCAGGCGCAGCAGCGTCGTCTTGCCGGCCCCGTTCGGGCCGACGAGTCCGACCGTGCGGCCGCTGTGCAGTTCCAGGTCGATCCCGTCGAGGACGACCTGTCCGCCGTACTGCTTGCTGATGCCCTGCAGGCGGATCGTGCCCACGACGCGTACCCGTTACTTGTCGCTGATGTGATGCCGCCGGCCGGGGATGAATCCGTAGCGGGTCCCTTCGGCGGTCAGCCACTCGGCCGGTCCGGCCCCGGGATCCTCGAGGTTCATGTTGGGGTGTTTGCGGTGGTGTTCGTAGATCTCGTCGACGGCGGCCTGCAGGTCGTCGGTGATGCTGAACAGGTCGAGGTCTTCGGGCGAGATGTTCTGGTGCATCTCGAGCATGTTGTTGCGCATCCAGTCGACCAGCGGCGACCAGAATTCCGAACCGATCAGGATCACCTTCATGGCGGCGATCTTGTGCGTCTGGATCAGCGTCATCGATTCGAAGAACTCGTCCATCGTCCCGAAGCCGCCCGGGAAGCAGATGAACGCCATCGCGTACTTGACGAACATGACCTTCCGCACGAAGAAGTAGCGGAAGTTCAGTTCGATGTTCTGGTACGGGTTCGGCTCCTGCTCCATCGGCAGCGAGATGTTCAGCCCGATGCTCTGCCCGCCGGCCTCGAACGCGCCCTTGTTGGCCGCCTCCATGATGCCGGGGCCGCCGCCGGTGACGACGGCGAACTTCTTCTCGACCAGCAGGCGGGCGACCTCCTCGGCCTGCTGGTAGTACTTGTCATCGGGCTTGGTCCGGGCGGAGCCGAAAATCGAAACGGCCGGCCCGACCGGGGCCATCTCCTCGAACCCCTCGACGAACTCCGAGAGGATCCGAAAGATCCGCCAGGTCTCCTTGGCCATGTGCTCGCGCTGCAACTCGTTTGCCATTCCGAAAGCTCCTTGTCACCAGACCCGAAAATCGGGCCGAGCCCAACAGTATAGCGGAAGAGAGGGAGCAGGGGGGGGCAGAGAGCCAGGGAGCGAGGAACCGGAGGCGACAGGACTTCCCGTGCATCGATGCACGCGTGCAGAGAGGACGCTGCTCAGGTGCCCGCGTTGCGCGTCACTCCAGTTCGTCGGACAGGGACGAGACGATCAGGAGTTCGCAGCCCGTTTCGGTGCGCTGCACGGGGTGCCGACTGCCGTGGCCGGCACGCTGGTAGTCGCCCGCCCGCAGCACCATCTCGTCGACGATCAGTTCACCCTTCAGCACGAAGCACTCTTCCGGGCCGCCGTGTACATGCGGGGGGTAGGCCGTGCCGGGATCCATCTGCACCCGCATCGTGATCTGGTCACGGGCCGGATCGACGAACAGACGCTGCACGCGGATGCCGGGTATCCCGATCTCCTGCCAGACCGCCTGCTCGTTGCGATGCACGATCAGATCATCGTCGGCCTGGTCGGGTTGCGACCACCGCTTCCAGACCTGCGGATCGTCCGCGCGGGCGTCGCCCTCCACCCGCGCCAGCAGGTCCCGCCGCCGCGCGGCCGGCATCGGAAGCGGCGGGATCTCGTCGAGCAGACGCTCGGACACCGCACCCAGCGCACGCACCTCGCTCCGGCACGACGCACAGCCGGGCAGATGCGCTTCGAACGCCTCCGCCTCGTCGGGCGGCATGGCCCCGGCCACGAACAGGGCGGCGAGTCGTTCGGATTCGTCTTGTGTATGCCGCTTACTCATGCCGCCGATTGATCCTGTTCGAGAAGTTCCCGCAGCCGGCCCATGCCCAGGCGTATCCGCGACTTGACGGTCCCCAGCGGGGTGTTCGTGATCTCGGCGATCTCCTGGTGCGTGTAGGCGTGATAGAACGAGAGGGTCACGGCCAGACGCTGGTCGGGCGGAAGAGCCGCGAGCGCCGCCCGCGTGACCTGCCGGACCTCGCGCTGTTCGCTCCGTTCGTCGGCCGGCGGCAGCGTCAGGTGCTCGAGGTCGCGGGCTTCCAGTTCGCGGGCGGCCCGTCGCCGGCGCAGCAGATCCAGGGCCCGCGTCCGGGCCATCATCAGCAGCCAGGCCGAAGGTCGCCCGCGGCGCGGGTCGTAGCGGTGAGACTGGACCCAGACCTGCCAGAACGCGTCCTGGGTGGCGTCCTCGGCATCGCCGCGACAGGTCATCAGCCGGGTCAGAAAACCCAGAATCCGGCCGTTGTACCGGTCGTAGAAGGCCGCGAACGCGCGCGGATCGCGTTCGGACATGCCCCGGATCAGTTCCTGATCGCTGGGCGGCGTCGGTTTGGTCGTGTTCGTTACCACTGCCCTGCAAGGTCTCCAGCCAGCCGATAAGCGATACGAGCGTGCCGCCCGGCCGGATCACAAAAATCCGGTCCCGCCCGAAATTCCCGGGTCGCCCCTCCTAACTCGTCAACGTGCCACCACGCTGCGAGCAGTGTCGTCTCTCCGGGCGCTCGTGTCACTCCGCTCCCGACCTCTCGAGCCGGGCCCGCTTTCCGAGCGTCAGCCGCGACGGTCTTCACGACTCGGATTCGAAATCTAACGGTGCCCGAACTGCGTACCCCTCGTGAGGACCCGCCCGACACCGAGCCCCCACGCGAGAAAACCATGCACCGATTCACACTGGCAACCTGCATCCTGCTGACCGCCGTCACGGTCGGCTCCGCCCGCGGACACGACTTCTGGCTGCATGCGTCCGACTATCGGCCCGCGCCCGACGCCCCGGTTCTGCTGCAACTGGTCGTCGGCGAGCGCATGGCCGGCAGCCCGGTCGCCTTCGACCCGGACCGCATCGAGCGCTTCGTCGTGCTCGACCCGGGCGGCGCCGGCCGGACCGTTCCGCGCTCGGCCCGGCTGCGCTCGGGCGCACTGATCCGCACCACCACCCGCGGCGGGCACCTGGTGGGCTTCGAGGGCCGGCCGGCCCTGGCCGAACTTTCGCCCGCGAAGTTCAGCGCCTATCTGCGCGAGGAGGGCCTCGACTCGATCGCCCGCCAACTGGCGACGCGGCCGCGAACGGGCCGTCCCGTCCGCGAGCACTACGCCCGTTGCGCCAAGACCCTGCTGGCGGTCGACGGTGACGCGACGAACTTCGACCGTCCGCTGGGACTGACGCTGGAACTGACGCCGCTGGCGGACCCGACCCTGCCCGGTCCGCTGCCGCTGATGCTGACCTTTCAGGGCCAACCCCGCCCCGACGCCCTCGTCGTCGCGCAGCATGCCAACGGGCTGCGGCGCTCGGCCCGCACCGACTCCGACGGGCGCTGCCGCCTGGAACTCGCGGCCGCCGGCGTCTGGATGATCAAGTCCGTGCAGATGGTGCCCAGCCCGGCCGCCGACGTCGACTGGCACAGCTACTGGGCGTCGCTGACGTTCGAGGTGACGGAGTGAGCCGCGCCGGGCGACCGGCACGTCGTCGCTTGAATTGCGCGGTGCCGGTGATCCAGCGGCCGGCCGGCCGCGTATTCCGGATGATGCGACAGCAAGCAACACCAGCCGACCCGTTGGGCTGCACGCCCTGAGCCAAACGAGTCTTCACCTGCAAGGAGTCTGACATGCGACGGCTTTCAGCCGCCTCGGGGATCGTTCTGTCTGCCGCCGTGGGCGTGGCACTGGCTTCCAGCCACAGCGACGCGCCGGCCATCAAGCAGGACCCCCAGGCCAACCTGACCGATGTCTACGCGTTCATCGGGACGCGCTACGACGACCCGCAGCAGAAGGTGCTGAACGTGCTGGTCAGCGTTCGGCCCTTCTCGGAACCGGGTGACGGCGTGATCTACGACCGTTTCGCCGATGACGCCCGCTACAGCGTTCATATCGCCGACCCGGACACGGGCGCCGAGGTGCTGCGGTACGACTTCGAGTTCTCGTCGGCAACCAGCGGCTACAAGAACACCGGCACGATTCTCTCCTACGGGCTGGGAACGCAGGCCGGTCCGATCGTGACGATCGGTGACGCCCGGCAGAACTACACGCAGACCTACCGCGTGACGCGCGTCCTGAACGGCAACGCCAACACGGTCGGAACGCAACTGCCGATCGCGCCGCCGAATGTCGGCCGCAACACGACCCCGGACTACAACGACGCCAACGGCATCGCCCGCCAGGGGGCGACCGTCTTCGCCGACCTGGACAGCTACACGCGTTCGTCGGTGGCGACGCTCGATACGAACGAAGTCGTCTGGGCCGGTCCGCGCGAGGACAGTTTCTTCTCGGACATTCCGGGCGTCTTCGACCTGCTCAGCGTGCGGATCCTGGACAACAACGGTTCGCTCGCGGACGGCCTGGGCCAGGACGGCGACGGCGTCGACGGCTTCAAGGGCTTCAACGTGCTGTCCTTCGCGCTGCAGATCCCGGTCGCCAACCTGCCGAGCCTGAACTACGAGAGCGTCTTCTTCGGCCCGCAGACCGGCGTGGGGGTCTACGCCTCGGTCAGTCGGCAGATGTTCCGCACGCTCAGCCCGGACGGTCCGCCGACCGCCTCGGGTCCGTGGGTCCAGGTCAACCGCCTCGGCAATCCGATCTTCAACGAGGCCCTCGTCGCCGTCGCGGACAAGGACCGCTACAACCGCACGGCCCCGACCGGCGACGCGACCTTCGCGACCTACGCCGAGAATTCCGAGATCGCCGGGCTGGTCAACTTCCTGTACGGAACGAGTTTCCAGGCGAGCCTGCGGGCCGACCTGGTCAACGTCTTCATCCCCGACGTGCTGCGGGTCAACACCGCGACCGATCCGGTCCCGCTCTCCGGCCAGGCGGGCTTTCATCGCCTCGGCTTCATCGGCGGCGACACGACCGGCGGCGTCTCGAGCGGCTGGCCGAACGGGCGCCGCCTGGGCGACGACGTGGTCGACATCGCGCTGACCGCGGTGGCGAGTGGGCCGACGTACAGTTCGATCACGGTGGTCGGCGACAACGTGTCGCGGAACGACGTGCCGTACCACCGGGTGTTCCCGTACCTGGGCACGCCGCACGCCGGACCCAACAACTACAAGGACGCGCACCCCGGCGACGTCGACGGCGACGGCGCGGTCGGCCTGAGCGACCTGGCGATCCTGCTGAGCAACTTCGGCTTCGTGTTTCCATAGGGGCCCGCCGCCCCGCTGTTCATCGATTCCCGCAACTGGAAGGAAGTACCATGACCAAGAGAATGACACGGATGCTTCGGCCGCGCCGCGCGCTGCTGGGACTTGCGGCGGCCGCCGCCCTGGCCGGCGCCGCGCAGGCCGAGACGATCTACGCGACGACGACCGACGGAACGCTGATCTCGTTCGACAGCGCCACGCCGACCAGCATCCTGACCGGCGTGCCCGTCAGCGGACTGCAGGCCAACGAGACGATCCAGGGGATCGACTTCCGCCCGGCCACCGGCCAGTTGTTCGCGGTCGGCTCGTTCAGCAACCTCTACACGATCGACCCCGGCAGCGGCGCGGCGACGCAGGTCGGCGGCGGCAGCTTCAGCCCCGGTCTGAACGGCGCCTGGTTCGGCTTTGACTTCAACCCGACGATCGACCGCATTCGCAACGTCAGCGACGCCGACCAGAACCTGGTACTGAATCCGGACGCCGGGACGTCGACGGCCGTGACCAGCCTGTTCTTCGGGCCCGGCGACGTGAACGAGGGCCGCAACCCGACGATCGCGCACTCGGCTTACACCAACGCCTTCGCCGGAGCGACCTCGACGCAGCTTTACGGAATCGACACCGCCCTCGACATTCTCGTCACGCAGGCGAACAGCGCCGGGACGCTCGGCACCGTCGGTTCGCTCGGGATCGATATCGCCAGCTTCGGCGGCTTCGACATCTCGGGACGCAGCGGCACGGCCTACGCGGTCCTGCTGCCCGAGAGCAACAACGACTCGATGCTCTACACCGTCAACCTCGCGACCGGGGCCGTCAGCCCGATCGGAGAGGTGGCCGGCGGACTGACCGTCAACGCGATGACGATCGTCCCCGAACCGGCCAGCCTGTGCCTGCTGGCCTGCGGCCTGCTGGCGCTGCGGCGACGTTAGAGAGCCCGGAGGGCGGAGCCGCGGCGCACGGGCGGTGGCAGGGCCTTGCATGCCCGGCCGCCGCCCCGCCGGAGCGGGAACGCGTAAGGGAACGAGCGGGGGACTGCGTGGAGATGCCCAGCAAAGGGAGCAAGGGAGCAAGGGAGCGAGGGAGCAAGGGAGCGAGGGAGCGAGGAAGCCGGAGGCGCCAGGACTTCTCATGCTTCGATGCACGCGCGCACAAGACACTGCTCAAGAGCTCAAGAGCAGTGGCACCAGGCACCGCGAGAAGCTCACCCGCGCGCCTGGCTCCCTGGCTCCCTCGCTCCCTCGCTCCCTTCAAGCAGCATCTCCGGCAGACGCTCGACGAACGTGCCGCGCGGCAGCACCCGCGTCGCACCGGCCGCCAGCGCGCGGCGCTTCAGATCGGTCTCGACGTGCGGAAAGAAGCCGACGATCTCGATCTCCGCGTCCGCTGCGCGGAATCGCTCGATCACCGCGAACGGGTCCCCGCTCGCCGTCAGATCCACCAGCACCCGCGTCGCCTCGGCCGGAAGTTCCACCGCCTCCGACGGAAGTGCGGTACGCACCGCCACCCCGCACGCTCCGGCGATCGCCTCGATCTTCGAACGAAACAACAGGTCCCCAACAAGCGCGAATACCAAGCCTGCCTCCCCGGACACCGAATCGTGTCCGTCCGCGGTGCCCCCGGTTCCCTTACCCCCCGTACAGCCCCGCCACCTGCGCCGCGTAGCCGTTGTAGAGCCTGGTCGGCACGCGACCCTCCTGGCCCAGGATCCGCTCGGTCGCCTGGCTCCAGCGCGGGTGCGGCACGTTCGGCTCGACGTTCGACAGGAAACTGTACTCGGCCGGCGCCGCGTCGTTCCAGAACGTCGGCGGCCGCGTCTCGCTGAACTCGATCCGCACGATCGACTTCGCGCTCTTGTAGCCGTACTTCCACGGCACGATCCCGCGCAGCGGGGCCCCGTTCTGCTTCGGCAGCGGCTTGCCGTACATGCCCGTCACGAACATCGCCAGCGGATTCATCGCCTCGTCCATTCGCAGGGCTTCGTAGTACGGCCACTTGAAGTAGCGATTCGTCTGTCCGGGCGCGTGGGCCGGGTCGAGGAATGAGACGAAGCGGACGAACTTCGCGCTGCCCAGCGGTTCGACCAGTTCGATCAGCTTGCGCATCTCGAAGCCGATCCACGGCACCGTCATCGCCCACGCTTCCACGCAGCGGAAGCGGTAGACCCGCTCCTCGACCCCCAGCCGGCGGGTCAGCGCCTCCGCCTCGATCTTCAGCGGCTTGCCGACCAGCCCCGTGATCTCGACCTCCCAGGGATGGATCGGCCACTTCTCGACCAGCCGCGCCGGCGTCAGCTTGCTGCTGGAATCGAACTCGTAAAAATTGTTGTAGGTCGTCGCCAGGTTCTCGGCCGTGATCGCCCGGTCCACCTGGTACGCCTCGTTCCGCCGGGCCGGATACAGGTCCTTCAGACGCCGCGGCGTCTCCGGCGGGGCCGGGGCGGTGGTGGCCTGGGCCATGACGGAGTTGTCGCAGCCGGCCAGCAGGCTGACCGCCCCGAGTCCGCCGAAACCCGCCCAGCGGAGCCAGTCCCGGCGACTCAGGTAGAGCGACTCGGGGGTTACGTCCTGCGCGGGCAGGTCCCAGGGGCGTCGGGTGCGAATCACTGCCATCGGCTGCCATCTCCTTGTGAGGGTCCGTGAACTGGCAACCGGCGAGCACCGGTCGGCATTCCTGCACGAACCAGTATAGCCCGCGCACGCCGGTGGCCGACCGCCGCCGAAGCCGGGCGGTCGGCTACAATCGGACCGTGGTCCGTGAGAGGGGCGCCTTCGCTTCCGGGCGGGTGAATCGCGGTCGCCATCGCAAGTCAGGAAACCGTACAGGAAGCCATGTCGGTGTCAGCGGATGCATCTCGGACACTTGTTCTGGCCTCGGCCAGCCCGCGCCGCCGCCAGTTGCTGGCCGGGATGGGGGTCACGTTCGAGGTTCGCCCGGCCCCGCTGGACGAGCTGACCCGCAAGCCCGCCGCCGTCGGCGCGGGTCACTGGGCCGCGGCGCTGGCGTACTTCAAGGCCCGCGCGACCGCGGCGCAGGTGCCCGCCCGCTGGATCCTCGGGGCGGACACGATCGTGGCGTGCGCGGGCCGGCTGCTCGGAAAGCCCCGCGACCGGGACGACGCCCGCCGCATGCTGGAACTGCAGGCCGGCTCCCCGAGCGATGTGATCACCGGTGTCGCATTCGTCCGCCTTTCGGGGGAAGGACACCCGGAGGCCCGTATCCTGCTGGCAGAGCGGACGCGGATCTGGATGCACGACCGGCCCGCGCTTCGCGAGGCCTGGCTGGCCAGCGAGCAGTGGCGGGGCAAGGCGGGGGCCTACGGGATACAGGACGTTGGGGACCAGCTTGTCGCCCGCCGTGAAGGGAGCCTGACCAACGTGGTCGGGCTGCCGGTCGAGCGGGTCGCGCCGGTTCTGGGGCGCCTCGGGCTGGTTCGCTGAGCGGTTCGGCTCTGATAAACCAGGGGGTTCCCTTTGCTCCCTGGTTTGGTATATTGGGCAAGTGATTTGGCGCGGTCGCCGAGCCGATACCGGCCATAAGGGGTTTGGGGAAAGCTCGGTTCCATATACGGACCTGAGGGTCCGTCGAGGGTGGGAATATGGCATCACGGCTGGATTCGGCCTTGGGGGACTACCTCAAGCAGATCAAGGACTACCCGCTGCTGACACCCGAGGAGGAGATCGAACTCGGCAACCAGATCCAGAGCGCCGGCAGCGCCGAGGAACGCCTCGCCCGTGGCGAACTGACCGTCCGCGAATACGAGGAAATGCAGGTCGCCGCCGCGGCCGCCCGGGAGCGGATGATCTCGGGCAACCTGCGCCTGGTCATCAGCGTCGCCAAGAACTTCGCCAGCCGGGGCCTGCCGATGGAGGACCTGGTCGAAGAGGGCAACGTCGGGCTGATGCACGCCGTCGACCGCTTCGACCCGGAGGTCGGGGCCCGCTTCAGCACCTACGCCAGCTACTGGATCGACCAGGCGATTCGCCGCGCGGTCCAGAGCGGCACGCAGATGATCCACATTCCCAGCTACCTGATGGAACAGATCGGAAACATGCGGCTGACCATGCGGACGCTCGAGGAGCAACTCGGCCGGCCGCCGTCCATCGATGAACTGGCCGAGCACATGGGCATCACCCAGCGGAAGGCCAAGGCCGTCTGGGCGGCGATCCGGGCCTGCAGTTGTCCGAACCAGGCGCCCACGGCCGAGGACGGCAGTTCCTTCCAGGACCAGTTGCAGGACACCCGCCTGCCGCAGCCGGACCAGGCCGTCGACAGCGAAGCCGAGGCCGATTTCGTCGTGCAGTTGCTTGGCCGGATCAGCGACCGCGAGGCCCAGATCCTGACGATGCGCTACGGTCTGCAGGACAACGGCAAGATGTGGACGCTGAAGGAGATCGGCGAGGCCGTCGGCCTGACCCGCGAACGCGTCCGCCAGATCGAGAAGGAAGCCAAGCGCAAGCTCGAAGAGTACCTGAAGGAAGCGGTCTGAGCCGCCCCGACCGATGCCCCGCTACACCTGCCCGATCTGCAAGAACGCCGTCCCCTACGAACCACCCGCTCCGGCGGTCTACCCGTTCTGTTCGGAGCGCTGCAAGCTCGTCGACCTCGGCCACTGGTTCAACGAACGGTACGCGCTGGAAGAGCGCCCCGAGTTCGACCCGGCCGGCCCCACCGACGAACCGCCCGACACCGGCACCTGACCGGGTCAGGGATCGCAGGAACCGAAATCGCCGTGTGCCACTGCGCACGCACTTCTTCCGGCGCATGCTTGCGGGACACCCGGGTTCCGCGAAGGATGTCGCGGGCACCGGGGGCGGTGATCCCGCGCAGCGCGTGGTGCGGGAGATGCAGAGACGATGTGGGACGGTGGCGGCCAGGTGGCCGAGTGTCTGCGGTGTGCGGGGCGGGTTTCCGAGTTGCTCACGCCGGGTGAAGCGGCGGCGTGGTTCCGGCGAAGTCCGACCTGGGTCAGGCAGCAGCGTGACCTGCTGCGGCTCGGGCCCAAGTACCAGTTGTATCACCGCGCCGCCTGTCGCGCCTTCGTGCTGGCCCGCATGCTCGGGCTGACCGGTGCCGACGCCCGGCGGTTGCAGGTCCTCGCGCTGGCCGCCGCCTGCGGTCTGCGGGTTTCACTTGTGGCCGACGATGGCAAACGCGTCTGCCAGTTTCAGACGCTTCTCGTAGAGCGCCCGCCCGATGACGATCCCCGCCAGGTCGAGGTTGGCGAGATGGCGGAGATCCTCGAGATCGGAAACGCCGCCGCAGGCGATCACCGGCAGGGCTGAGAGACTCGCCAGATCACGGATCGCCTGCAGGTTCGGCCCCAGCAGCGTCCCGTCCCGGCCGATGTCCGTGTAGCACAGCGCCGCCAGCGGCCAGTCGGCGACGATGTCGGCCACTTCCGCGGCGCTGCGGGTCGTGTGTTCGGTCCAGCCCCGCACGGCGACGCGCCCCAGTCGGGCGTCGAGCCCCAGCACGACGCGCTGGCGATAGGCGTCCGCATGGACCGTCTCGCGGAACCAGTCGGGGTCTTCCAGCGCCCGCGTCCCGACGATGACACGCTCGGCCCCGGCCGCGAGCGCCTCGTCGATCGTGGCGGTTTCGCGAATGCCCCCGCCGAACTGGATCTGCGCGCCGAGCGCGGCGATCTTCTCGAGCGCGGCGAGGTTGGCGAGTTGTCCGGCGCGGGCCCCGTCGAGGTCGATCACGTGCAGCCAGTTGACGCCCTGGTCCATGAAGTCCCGTGCGACTTCGACCGGGTCACGCTGGTACTGGATCACGCGGTCGTAACGGCCCTGCACCAGGCGGACGCAGCGCCCTTCAAGCAGGTCGATCGCGGGAAGGATCTGCATGGCCGTCTCCGGAGTTTCAGGAGGCGATTGCACCAATCGCCGATGAGCAAGTCAGCAAGCGCCCGATTCCAGCACGTATGGTAGCGTTGGACGGCCTCGCGGGCGCGTCGTTTGAGGCGCGTGGGACGGGCAGTTGGTGGTGACGGTGGGGGGCGGAAGGCGGGGAAGAGCGGTTCCGGTTCGGGGTTCAGGGCGTTGAACCCTGAACCTCGAACCGTGAACGCCGGGTCAGCCCTTCATCAGCGAACTGTCGACCGCGAAGATTTCGACGCGGCGGTTCTGCTGCTTGGTGGTGCCGCTGTTGGCGGCCTTGGGATTGGCTTCGCCCTGTCCGGCGACGACCATGTCCTTGGCGCTGACACCCTTCTCGAGCAGCACGCGGGCGACGGCCGCGCCGCGGTGCAGGCTCAGTTCCAGGTTGTCCTTCCACTTGCTCTTCTTGATCGGGTCGTTGTCGGTGTGACCGATGACCCAGATGTGCCGGCCGGGGAAGTTGCTGCGAATCTGCGCGGCGACCTGGCTGATCTTGTCGAGGCCGGCCCGCTTGAGGGTCGCGCGTCCCGAATCAAAGATGATGTCGGATTCGACTTCGGTCATGGCGATCTTGTCGGTGCCTTCCCAGCCACGCGGCATCTGCTGCGCGACCGGCTGCGGCTGCATGACGGGCTGCGGCTGCATGACCGGCTGCGGGGCCGGACGGTTGCGGGCGGAAGTCAGTTCCGACCGGCACTGGTCGTAGAGGCGCTGGACTTCGAGCGCCCGGCGGCGGGCATCCTCGCCGTCCTTCATTGCCAGTGCGAGCTGGCCTTCCAGATCGCCGTTCTGCTGTTCGAGCAGTTCCAGCTGCCGCTGAAGTTCCAGGACCTGCTGGTCTTTCGAGGCGTCACATCCCGTGCCCAGAGCCAGAGTCGCGACCAGTGTGGCCACCATCATCGTCCGCATCATCATTCACTCACTCCTTTGCGTTTGTACCGCGCCGCAAAGACCCAACTTGCTGCCGCCCACCATGGCGTGCAGTCCCGCTCGTGGCAGAATAGCGACTCGGAAGGGAACAGGGAACAGGGAACAGGGAACAGGAAATACGCTTCGGGGCGCCCCCGCGGCTCCTCCGTCGGCGGGCACCCCCGGTTCCCTGTTCCCGGTTCCCTGTTCCCTCTCTTCCGGGTAAACTTCACCCTTCGGTCGGGGCCCGTCGGGGCCCCGGCGCCAGCCATGACTGTGTCTGCCCGCCGGCGGTCGGGTGGACCCGAGTAGACAACCAGGGGATGCCTCATGCACACGCGGGCGATTGTTTGCACCGCACTGGTGGCCTTGCTGACGACCGCGGCTTCCGCCCAGCAGTCCGAACTGCGCTGGAAGCCGCCCATGAGTACGGCCAGCGCCGGCGACTACCTCGACAGCCGGGCGCTCTTCGAGGCCGGGATGATCAAGCACTGGCAGCTTGCGCTGCCGCTGGCCCCCGGGCAGCGGGTGACCGACACCTTCCTGGTCGACGACCAGATCTATGCCGGCACCAACGACGGCCACGTCTACGCCATCCACGCCCCGACCGGGGCGCTCCGCTGGGTGCGGCAGTTCACCCGCGGGGGATACCTGCTGCGGCGGCCGACCCACATCGGCGAGCGGACCGTGATCGGCACCCCGCCCAGCGTGATGCACTATGACCGCCTGTACGGCAAGCCGATCCGCAAGCAGAACCTGCGGTTTCCGCTCGGAAACGCGCCGGTCAGCGACGGCGTCAGCCTCCTGCTCGGCGGACTCGACCGGCGGATGTACTCCTTCGGCGTCAACGACGACTTCGAACAGTGGAAGATCGGGGCCGATTCGCAGCTTGTCTCCGGCCCGGCCCTCTACGGCGAGTCGCTCTTCTTCGCCAGCGACCGCGGCACCATCTACGCCTGCGCCGCCGCCAACAAGGCCTTCCAGTGGATCAACCGCTCGATCGGCCCGGTGACCGCCGACCTGGTCGCCGACGAGAACGGCGTCTACGTCGCCAGCCGCGACCGCTCGCTGTACCTGCTGGATCCCGCCTTCGGCAAGACCCGCTGGCGGGTCCGCTTCTCGGGCGCCCTGCACGAGGCCCCCGTCCCGACCCCGAAGATCGCCTTCCAGTTCAGCCCCAGCGACGGCCTCGTCGCCGTCGACGCCGACGATGTCAACCTGCCCGATCGCGAACTCTGGCGGCTCGAGAACGGACGGAAGCTGCTGACCATCGACGAGGAATCCGCCTACGTCCTGTCTCGTGACGGCAAACTGCTGGTCTGTGACCTCGACAGCGGCACCGTCCGCCACGAGGTCGCCACCGGCGAGCTGACCATGCCGATGCCGTTCACGAAACTGCCGGTGGTCTACCTGGCATCCCCCGACGGACGCATCTTCGCCGCCCGCAAACGCGGCGTACGGGTCGTCACCGCCGACAGCGTCCTGGCCGCCATGGACGTCCCCAAGGACACCCAGACCGAACCGGCCGCCGAGGATCGCCCGGATGCCGCCCGCGAAACGCTGACCCGCGAGGACGTCCTCGGTACCCGCCAGGGCGGACCGCCGATCGGCGGCAAGAGCAAGGTCTCCCGCGAGTTCCAGGAACCGTCGTCTCCGTGAACGGAACGCCACGCATCGCCCGGGCGCTGCTGAGCGTCTACGACAAGACCGGCATCGAGGACTTCGCCCGGCAACTGCACCGGGAATTCGGCACCGAACTGATCTCCACCGGCGGCACCGCCCGAGCCCTGCGCGCGGCCGGACTCCCCGTCACCCTGGTCGAGGACCTGACCGGCTCGGCCGAGATGCTCGACGGACGGGTCAAGACGCTGCACCCCCGCATTCATGCCGCCCTGCTGGCTGACCGCGACAACCCCGACCACCTCCGCCAGCTTGAGGCCGCCGGCATCGCGCCGATCGACATGGTCGTCGTCAACCTCTACCCCTTCGAGGAAACGATCGCCCGCCCGGGCTGCGATTTCGCCGAGGCCATCGAGATGATCGACATCGGCGGCCCGTGCATGCTGCGGGCCGCCGGCAAGAATCACCGCCAGGTGCTCGTGGTCGAGTCGCCCCGCTGGTACGAGGCGACACTCGAATGGCTGCGGGGAACCTACGGCGACGACCTGACCGACTGGTACGCGCGGGGCGGGTTCGGGGCGTTCATCACGACCTGCCGCTACGACGCGCACGTCTCGACCTGGCTCAGCCGCCACGCCAGCGACGACGGGCTGCCCCTGGTCGAACACCGCCACTTCGTCAACCTCGGCTCGATGCGCTACGGCGAGAACCCGCACCAGAACGCCCGCCTGCTCCGGCCGGCCGACGATCCCGGCGGACTGAACCTGACCGGCGCCCAGATCGAAGGCGACGCCGCCAGCGTTCCGATGTCCTACAACAATTTCGTCGACGCCGATGCGGCCCTCGGGCTGTGCGCCGAGCTGCACCGGGCCTTCGGAGCGGATCGCACGTCATCCGAAGCTCTGTGGCACCGGCGTCCCGCCGGTGAGCCTGCCGAGGCCTCTCGGCACCAGCCTCCCGTGGGTGAGCAACCCGAAGCTTTGTGGCACCGGCGTCCCGCCGGTGAGCCGGCCGGCCGGCAGCCAGACCGGGTCAAGGGTGAACGGGCGACCCGCCGCAATCTGCCGCACCTGCAGCGCAGTGGTGCCACCTATTTCGTGACGTTCCGCACGACCGGTGCGCAACTCAGTGAGCGGGCCAGGGACATTGTGCTCGACGCCTGTCGCTTCTGGGATGGCAAGCGTCTGGGGCTGTCGATCGCGACCGTCATGCCGGACCATGTCCACCTGATCATCACGCCTTTCGTGGACGACCGTGGTGCCGCGGTCCCGCTTGGCGAACTGCTGCACAGCATCAAGAGCTACACGGCGCACGAGTTGGTGAAGCAGTGCGGGCTGTCGGCACCCGTCTGGCAGGACGAGAATTGGGACCGGATGCTGCGTTCCAGGGACGAGTTCCGCGAGAAATGGGAGTACGTCGAAACCAACGCGGAGCGGGCCGGACTCGGTGAGCCGTATCGATGGATCGCCCGGGGCGCGTTCAGCTTTGAAGAGGCCGGGGTTCTTCAGGAAGACCACCGGCCTGAGGCGGACCACAGGCGGGACGCCTGTGCCACATCGGGTGTGGGAGCGGATCACAGGCGAGACGCCTGTGCCACACCGGGTGAAGAGGGGGATCACAGGCGGGACGCCTGTGCCACATCGGGTGAAGAGGGTGACCACAGGCGAGACGCCTGTGCCACATCGGGTGAAGAGGGGGATCACAGGCGAGACGCCTGTGCCACACCGGGTGAGGGGGCCGATCACAGGCGGGACGCCTGTGCCACACCGGGGGAGGGGGCGGATCACGGGCGGGACGCCTGTGCCACACCGGGTGAAGAGGGTGACCACAGGCGGGACGCCTGTGCCATACCGGGTGAAGAGGGGGATCACGGGCGGGATGCCGGTGCCACACAGGTCAAACCGAGGCGGCACGCGTGCGTCTTCATCAAACACACCAACGCCTGCGGGGTCGGGCTCGATGCGGATCCGGCCGAGGCCTATCGCAAGGCCTACCTGGGCGACCCGAACGCGGCCATGGGCGGGATCCTCGCGGTCGACTTCCCGGTCACGGCGGGTTTCGCGACGAAGGTCATGGAGACCTACGACCGCCTCGGCAGACCCTTGCGGGAGGCCGGGGCCGGGCACGCGCCGGGCGGGTTCTTCGTCGAGGTCTGGATCGCGCCGGCCTTCGATCCCGACGCCGTGGCGGTCATCCGGGGGACGGCCAAGCGCGGCCCGAGGAAGGACTGGGGCAAGCGCGTCCGCCTGCTGGCGGTCGGCCCGCTGTCGGCCCCGGGGTCGCCGGGCCTGCTGCGCCCGATCGCGGGCGGGGCGCTGCTGCAGGACGCGGACACGCTCGGGCTGAACGAGACGGCCTGGACGACCGCGGCGGGGGAGGTCGCCCCCGACCGCCAGGATGACCTGCGGATGGCGTGGCTGGTCTGCAAGCACACCCGGAGCAACGCCATCACGATCTGTCGGGACGGAATGCTGCTGGGTAACGGGGCCGGGCAGATGTCACGCGTGATGAGCTGCCGGATCGCGACCTGGCTGGCGGGCGAGAACGGCCACGAGCAGGCCCTCGCGGGGGCCGTGGCGGCTTCGGACGCGTTCTTCCCGTTCGCGGACGGCCCGCAGATCCTGCTGGACGCGGGCATCACGGCGCTGATTCAGCCGGGCGGCAGCAAGCGCGATGCGGACACGGTGGAACTCTGCCGGCAGCGCGGTGCCGCGCTGGTCCTGACCGGGGCCCGGCACTTCCGCCACTGACGAATCGCCGCGGGCGCGGCACCGCCGGAGTGGATGGCCGCGGGCACGGCACTTCCGGAGCGGCTGGCCGCGGGCGCGGCAATTCCGGAGCGGCTTGCCGCGGGGGCTACTTCTTTTCGAAGCGGGCCAGCGCGCCGGATTCGTCGAAGACGCGCAGGCGGACGAGTTTCTTTTCGCTCTGCGGGTCGACGAAGGTCTGCGGGCCGGGGGTTCGCTGGGGCGCGATGGCCGTCAGGTCGCCCTTGAGCGTGTTCTCGGTATTTTCAAAAACAATGGAACCGCCGCTGGCGGTCCAGGTGCCGCTGGTCTTGCCTTCGCCGGAGGGGTCGCCGGAACTGTCGACCAGTTCGAAGGTGAAGGTGCCGTCCTCGTTCAGGGTCAGTTGGCGAAGACTGCGGGTCGGCGGCTCCTGTGGAACGAAGCGGGGGTTCGAACTCCCCTCGTCGCGGACTTCCAGCCACGTGCCGAGCGTGGCAGCCACGTCGACTCCGGTATCCGCCTGTTTTCCGCCGCCATCGCAGCCGGTCAGCAGGGCGGCGCCGACGATGACGGCCAACGCTGCCCGGTTCTTCAATGCGCCCACGTTTGACTCCCGCAGAACAGTCCGGATTTCCGCTCCGGAGGTGTCGCGAAACGTACCACAAAACCGGGCGGCGCGACAACTCACCCGGTCGCGCGGGCGGCGCCGGATTGCAGAATCCCAGCCACCTTTCTAGACTACTCGGCGAACGGTGAAATCCGCCGTTGGGTTCAGTCTCGGACAGGAGTGCAGCGTGACCACCCCGGGCGATTACGCCATCATCGCCGTGCTGATCGTGACGGCCATCTCGATCTGTGCCGGCATCATGGTCGCCACCCACATTATCGGGCCCAAGCGGCACGGTCGGGTCAAGGACATGCCGTACGAGTCGGGGGTCGATCCGGTCCACGACGCCCGCCAGCGGTTCAACGTGCGGTTCTACCTCGTCGCGGTGCTGTTCCTGGTCTTCGATGTCGAGATCATCTTCCTGTATCCGTGGGCGGTCCTGTTCCCCTCGCTCGATCAGCCCGAGGCCGCTTCGGCCTACGCCGGCACGGTCGGGGACCTGGCGAACCTCGGTTACACCAACGGGTTCTTCCTGGCCAGCATCGGGATCTTTTTCACCCTGCTGACGATCGGTTTCATCTACGAATGGCGCAAGGGGATCTTCCGATGGGACTGAGCACCGAAGCGGAGGGCGGGTCCGGCTTTTCGGTCACCTCGCTTGAATACACCACGGACATGATCAAGAAGCACGGCATCAACTGGTGCCGCAAGCACAGCCTCTGGCCGCTGCCGTTCGCGACCGCCTGCTGCGGGATCGAGTTCATGGCCACGGCGGCCAGTCGCTACGACATTGCCCGGTTCGGTTCCGAGCGTCCGAGCTTCAGCCCGCGGCAGGCCGACCTGCTGATCGTCGCGGGGCGGGTGGTGGTCAAGATGCTGCCGGTGCTGCAGCGGGTCTACCTGCAGATGGCCGAGCCGAAGTGGGTGGTTTCGATGGGGGCCTGCGCCTCGACCGGTGGTGTCTTCGACACGTACGCGGTGGTGCAGGGGATCGATCAGTTCATTCCGGTGGATGTCTACCTGCCGGGTTGTCCGCCGCGTCCCGAGACGGTCCTCGAAGGGCTGATGGCGATCCAGCGGATCGTCCGCGAGGACGGCGTCCGCCCGAGCCACGAGCGGGGCGGGCTGCAGATGACGATTCAGCCGTCGCAGATGGTCACGCTGGGTCCGGGCATGCGGGAACGCAAAGAGACGCCGATCGTCTAGAAAGGAGCGCCGCTGTCATGGCGACCGCCGACGTGATTGCCGCCCTACAGGAGGCCTTTCCCGACCTCGGGATCGAGGCCCGGCCGCTGTGCGTCTATCTGGACGGGCGCAGTTCCGGCCAGGAGTTCGTCCGGATTCCGCCGGAGCGGCTGATCGAGGTGGCCCGGTTCCTGCGGGATGATCCGCGGACGCGGATGGACCAGTTGTCCGACGTGACCTGCGTCGACTACCTGAACTATCCGGATGCGGAGGATCGCTTCGGCGTCACGTACGCGCTGCTGAGCATTCCGCACAACCATCGCCTGTGGCTGAAGGTGTACGTCAACGACCCGGAGCCGACGGTGCCGAGCGTGGTGGACGTCTGGCCGGGGGCCAACTGGCCGGAGCGTGAGGTCTACGACATGTTCGGGGTGCGTTTCGACGGGCACCCGGATCTGCGTCGGATCCTGTGTCCGGACTGGTTTGTCGATCACCCGCTGCGCAAGGATTACCCGCTGACGGGCAAGGGCGAGCGGACCGAGTTCAAGATCCTCGAGCGCGACAGCGCCTGATACCGGCAAGGACCCCCGCGATGAGTCTCGCAAGCGCGTTTGAACCGACCCGGCTGGTGCCGCCCACGGATGCGGGTGATGACCGCTGGACGCTGAACTTCGGGCCGCAGCACCCGGCCACGCACACGACGCTGCAACTGGTTCTGGAACTGCAGGGTGAGCGGGTGGTCGGCTGCGTGCCGCACATCGGCTACCTGCACAGCGGCTTCGAGAAGCTGGGCGAGCACCTGAACTACAACCAGTACGTGGTCGTCACGGACCGGATGAACTACATCTCGCCGATCGTCAACAACGTGGCCTGGCACACGGCGGTCGAGAAGCTGCTCGGGATTCCGTTGACGCCGCGGTGCAAGGCGATCCGGACGCTGGTCGGCGAACTGGGCCGGATCCAGGATCACCTGCTGTGCCTGGCGGCGGCCGCCCTGGACCTGGGGGCCCTGACCGGCTTCCTGTACGGGTTCAACGAGCGCGAGACGATCTACGACCTGCTCGAGGAACTGTGCGGGGCCCGTTTCACGGTCAGCTACACGCGGGTCGGCGGTGTCTCGCAGGACCTGCCGCCGGGCTGGCTCGACAAGGTGCGGCACTTCGTGGACGTGCAGTTGCCGCCGGCGCTGGTCGACCTCGAGAACCTGCTGCTGCGGAACCGGATCTTCATCGAGCGCTGCAAGGGCATCGGCGTGATCACGCAGGAGGACGCGGTCGGCTGGTCGCTGACCGGTCCGATCGCCCGGGCCAGCGGCGTCCGCCGCGACCTGCGGAAGGACGAGCCGTACCTGTGCTTCGAGGACAACTGGGACAACAAGGGCGCGCCGGCCCTGGACTTCAAGGTGCCGATCGCCGACGGCGGTGACGTGCTGGCCCGCTTCCTGGTCCGCCTCGAAGAGACCGAGCAGTCGCAGCACCTGATCCGGCAACTGATCGACCTGATGCCCGGCGGCCCGGTCAACGCCGTTTCGGACGAGCGCGTCACGCTGCCGAACAAGCAGGAAATCTACTTCTCGATCGAAGGCCTGATCTCGCACTTCGAGAAGGTCATGACCAACCGCGGGCTGCACCCGCCCCTGGGCGAAGCCTACGGCGCGATCGAGAGCCCGACCGGCGAACTGGGCTTCCACCTGGTCAGCGACGGCGGCAACAGCGCCTACCGGGCCCGCTGCCGCCCGCCGGGGTTCATCAACTACCAGATCTTCCCGAAGATCATCGTCGGGCACCAGATCAGCGACGTCGTCGCCGTGCTCGGCAGCCTCGAAATCATCGCGGCGGAACTCGACCGATGAGCAGCGACCAGCAGCCCGAGCCTCCCCGGCGGTCGCCGGCCCAGGCGGCCGATGGCGGCCGCGCGTCCGCACGCTTCCGAATCCACCGCCCCGCAGCCCAGGAGAAGCACACGTGGCCTGGAACGTAGTTGACCGCAACACGGCCGGAGACCTCGGGCCGGGGATCAGCGACGCGGTTCGCCAGAAGATCCGCGGATTCTTCGACCGCTATCCGACCCGGCGGGCGGTGATGCTGCCGGCCCTGCACATCACGCAGGAAGCGCTGGGGTACGTCTCGCTGCAGGCGATGCGGGACGTGGCCGAGGAACTCGAGGTGCCGCCTTCGGACGTGCTGGACGTGGTCAGTTTCTACACGCACTTCTGGACGCATCCGCGGGGCGAGAAGACGATCATGGTCTGCCGGTCGCTGAGCTGCGAACTGCTCGGCGGGCGTGAACTGGTCGAGGCCCTCAAGGAGAAGCTCGGGATCGGCGAGCACGAGACCACGCCGGACGGGCGCTTCAGCCTGATGACCGAGGAATGCCTGGCCGCCTGCGATCACGCCCCCTGCATGATGATCAACGAGAAGATGCACAAGTGCGTGCGACTCGACCAGCTTGACCAGTTGCTGGACGACCCGGACAACGACAGGCTCGACATGCCGCGGAGCGATCTGTACGACGCCCCCGGAGGCGAGAAGCCGGACTACGCCGCGCTGGCCCGCCAGCACGGGCACCATGACGAGCCGGCCGCCAACGCTGAGGACGACGATCTGGGATACACGTCGGACGTCGGCGAAATGAAGGACAGCTGATGAATCCGGAGCGCACGGCCACCAGGCGGGAGAATCCCGGGCAGTCTCTGTCCGCCCGCCCGGGCGCCCCCGCCTCCATGTTCCCTGGGGTTTGCTGAGATGCCTTACGAACAGATCCTGATGCGCAACGTCGGCGTCAAGAACAGCCAGTCGCTGAAGGTCTACCAGCAGGCCGGCGGCTACGCATCGGCCGAGAAGGCCCTGAAGATGTCGGTCGAGGACCTGGTCGAGTTCGTCAAGGGCGGCAACGTCCGCGGACGCGGCGGGGCCGGCTTCCCGGCCGGAATCAAGTGGGGCTTCCTGCCGAAGGAACGCGAGACGACCTACCTGTGCGTCAACGCGGACGAGTCGGAGCCGCCGACGTTCTGCAACCGGGTGCTGATGGAGCACGACCCGCACATGATGCTCGAGGGCATCCTGATCGCGGGCTACGCGACGCGGACGAACGTGGCGTACATCTACATGCGGGGCGAGTTCACCGAGCAGTTCCACATCGTCCAGAAGGCGGTCGAGCAGGCCTACGAGGCCGGCTATTTCGGGACGAACATCCTCGGCAGCGGCTACGACCTGGAATGCTACGTGCACCGCGGGGCCGGGGCCTACGTCTGCGGCGAGGAGACCGGCCTGATCGAGAGCCTCGAAGGCAAGCGCGGCTGGCCGCGGATCAAGCCGCCGTTCCCGGCCATCGCCGGCGCGTTCGGCAAGCCGACGGTGGTCAACAACGTCGAGACCCTGGCGGTCCTGCCGCACATCATCGAGCGCGGGCTGGACTGGTGGAACGGGCTCGGCACGGCCAACTCGAAGGGCACCAAGATGTACTGCATCAGCGGTCCGGTGAACCGGCCGGGGTGCTACGAGGCGCCGCTCGGGATCTCGACGCGTGAGCTGATCTACGGCGAGGACTTCGGGCAGGGCATGCGGGACGGGATGAAGGTCAAGGCCTGTTCGCCGGGCGGGCTCAGCATGGGCTTCCTGCGGGGCGACCTGTTTCCCGAGAACCCGAGCAAGGGCGAGGTCGACCTGACCAGCGACTACGACGAACTGGACTGCATCCTCGATTTCGATGATGTCCGTCGCTACGACCTGCTCGGCCTGGGCACCGCCGCGGCCGTGGTCGTGGCCGAGGACACGGACATCCGCCGGGTGCTGACGAACGTCTGCCGGTTCTACGCGCTCGAGTCGTGCGGGCAGTGCACGCAGTGTCGCGAGGGGACGGCCTGGATGTACAAGATCGCCCAGCGGATCGAGGCCGGCGCCGGTCGCAGCTTTGATCTGGACCTGATCGAAGAGGTCACCAAGAACATGGGGATGATGCCGGGCATGAGCATCTGCGGGCTGCCGGACGGTGCGGCCTGGCCGATCCGGACGCTGGTGCAGAAGTTCCGGGCCGAGTTCGAGCAGCACCTGGCCGCCCAGGCGCCGAACGCGGCGGCCGAGCGGATCATCGCCACGAATCCCGCCGCCTACGACCTGCCGGTGCTGCAGGGTCGCGCCCTGCAGCCGTCGGGCGGCACGTACCTGGTACCGAAGGACTAGAGACCGCCGCTTCGCGGACGCGAGACGAATACGCCATGCCCAAGATCATCATCGACGGAAAAGAGATCGAGTGCCGCGACGGCATTCCGGTCCTGCAGGCCGCCCTGGAGGCCGGCTGGGACGTGCCGCACTACTGCTACCACCCGGGGCTGAGCGTGGTGGCGAGCTGCCGGCTGTGCCTGATGGAGCAGAAGATGCCCCATCCGCAGACCAAGGAGATGGGCTGGGCGCCGAAGCTGTTCCCGTCTTGCCAGACGCCGGTCAAGGACGGCATGGAAGTCCGCTTCCACTCCGAGTCGGTCGAGAACAACCAGAAGCACGTGATGGAGTACTACCTGCTCAATCACCCGCTCGACTGCCCGGTCTGCGACAAGGCCGGCGAATGCTCGCTGCAGGACTACAGCGAGAAGTTCGGCAACGCGACCAGCCGGATGGTCGAGGACAAGCACAAGAATCCCAAGAAGGACATCGGCCCGAAGACCCTGCTGTACCAGGACCGCTGCGTGCTCTGCACCCGCTGCGTGCGGTTCGCCGACGAGATCGCCGGGACCGGTGAGCTGGCGGTGGTCGAACGCGGCAGCCGCGGCGAGATCGACGTCTTCCCGGGCGAGCCGCTGGCCAACGACCTGCAGGGCAACGTCGTCGACCTGTGCCCGGTCGGCTGCCTGCTCGACAAGCAGTTCCTCTTCCGCCAGCGGGTCTGGAACCTGCAGACGGTCCCCTCGGTCAGCCCGGCCGACAGCAGCGGGGCCTGCATCTGGATCGACGCAAACGACGCCGGCGTGCACCGGGTCCGCCCGCGGTTCAACGAGCGGGTCAACGAGTGGTGGATCAGCGACGAACAGCGGCACGGCTTCGAGTACGTCAATCGCGAGGATCGCCTGACCCGGCCGCGGATCCGCGAGAACGGCCAGGTCCGCGGCGCGTCCTGGGAGGAAATCCCGGCGCACCTGCGGGCGGCCTTCGCCGGCGACGGCAGCGCCTTCGTGATCAGCCCGATGCTCTCCAACGAGGAAGCCTGGCTGCTGGCCACCTTCGCCCGCCAGGTCGCGCCGAACGCGGTCCTCGCCTGCGGCCACGTCCCGGTCGAGGGGCAGGACCGCAGCTTCCCGAAGGGCTTCACGATCCGGGCCGAGAAGGCGCCGAACCGGGGCGGCGTCGAGCGGATCCTCGCGCATTTCGGCGGCCCGCAGATGAGCTTCGACGAACTGTGCGGGCAGGCGGCCGACGGTACGCTCAAGGCGGTCTACGTGTATGGCGGATACCCCGCCGCGTGGATCACGCCCGCGCAGGCCGAGCAGCTTTCCCGGCTCGACTGCCTGGTGGTGCATGACCTGTTTGACGGCCCGCTGACCGAGCGGGCCGACCTGGTGCTGCCGGCCGCCCCGTGGACCGAGCGGGAGGGCAGCTTCACCAACTGCGACGGGCTGGTGCAGGCCTTCGAGCGGGCCCGACCGCCGCGATCGGGGATCAAGGCCGAGGGGCAGTTCTTCCAGGAACTGTGCGGCCTGCCCGGTTTGTTCCGCAGCGCCAAAATCCGTACCATGCTCGGCGAATCGATTGCCGATTTGGCCGAGACCTTCCAGCCGCGAAAGGAACCCGAGCATGCCCACTAGGTGGGGGGCCCTGCCCAACAGCGGGATCGACAAGAACCCGACGCCGGTCGACCGGATCATCCGCGATCCGAAGATCGTGGCGGCCGTGGCGCTCGTCATGCTCGTGCTGCCGCCGATCGGGTTGACGGCCGCGTGGCTGGCGTTCGGTCAGCCGCTGCTGGACCTGATGAAGGCGACCGATCCGGCGATTCTGCAGTTCGTCTTTTCGCTGATCATGATGGGTCTGGTGCTGTTCATCGTGATTCACCTGTGTGCGGCCCTGATCCTGGCGGAACGCAAGATTTCGGCGTTCATCCAGGACCGGCAGGGTCCGAACCGGGTCGGATTCTTCGGGCTGCTGCAGCCGATCGCGGACGGCATCAAGTTCATGCTGAAAGAGGACGTGACGCCGGCCCGGGTCGACAAGCCGATCTTCATCCTGGCCCCGTGCATCGCGTTCGTGGTCGCGATGATCAGCTTCCCGGTGATTCCGTGGGCCGGAACGGTCGAGCTTCCGTGGGGTGGCACGCTGACCACGCAGGTCGCCTCGCTGGACATCGGCGTGCTGTACATCCTGGCGATCAACGGGTTGGGCGTGTACGGGGTGGTGCTGGCCGGCTGGGCGAGCAACAACAAGTACGCCCATTACGGCGGGATGCGGGCCGCGGCCCAGATGCTCAGCTACGAGATTCCGATCGGGCTCGGCGTGCTGGTCCTGCTGCTGGTCAGCAGCGGCACGCTGCGGCTGGAGGTCATCCAGGATCAGCAGACCGCGACCGGGCTGTGGAACGTGTTCCTGCACCCGATCATGTTCCTGCTGGTGCTGACCGCCAACTATGCCGAGACGAACCGGGCCCCGTTTGACCTGGCCGAGTGCGAGCAGGAGCTGATCGCCGGTTTCCACACCGAGTACAGCTCGATGAAGTTCGCCCTGTTCTTCCTGGCCGAATACGCGCACATGATCATCGGCAGCGCCGTGCTGGTGACGCTCTTCCTGGGCGGCTGGGAGCCGCTTCCGGGCGTCAGCCTGCTGCACGGGAACAACACCTGGTGGGCGGCCCTGATCAAGTTCCACATCTTCTGGGGCAAGATCATCGGGCTGATCGGGCTGTACATGCTGGTGCGCTGGACCGTGCCGCGGTTCCGCTTCGACCAGTTGATGAAGCTGGCGTGGAAGGGAATGATCCCGATCGCGATGGCCCTGGTGGTGATCGAGGGCGTGCTGGTCGCGGTCGGCATCAAGGTCGATCCGACGGCCGGTTTCGTCGGCAACTTCGGCGTGCTGGCGGTGCACCTGCTGGTCAACGCGGTCCTGCTGGGGTTCATCCTCTGGCAGCTCAGCCGCACCAAGGCGCCGGTCACCGGTCGCCAGGACAACCTTCCGGAGATCGAAGTCGTCCCGTCGAGGCCGGCGGGGCAGGGTGGGGTCAGTCATGCGTGATGAAGATGTCATCGAACTGAAGGCGCCCGAACTGACCGCGGCCGAGCGGCTCTACCTGCCGCAGATCGTGGCCGGGTTTCGGACGACGCTGCGTCACATGTTTCTCGAGAAGAAGAAGCGTGACGAGAACATGGTGCAGTACCCGGACGCCAAGCGGCAGGTGCGGATCGACAACTACCGCGGCGTGCACCGGCTGAACAAGGATCCGGACGGGCGGGTGGCCTGCGTGGCGTGTTTCATGTGCAGCACGGCCTGCCCGGCGCACTGCATCCACATCGAGGCCGGGGCCTCGCCCTGGCCGGATCGCGAGAAGTACCCGGTCAAGTTCGACATCGACGAGCTTCGCTGCATCTACTGCGGGATGTGCGAAGAGGCCTGTCCCTGCGACGCGATCGAACTGACCCCGCACTACGAACTGGTCGCCCGGACGCGGCAGGAGATGATCTTCGACAAGGAGAAACTCCTGCACGTCTTCGAGCAGACCAAGCACGACAAGCCGCGGAAGAACCCCGCGGTGACCGACTACGGGCTGACCGGAAACCAGGACAAGGCGGTCGCCAGGCCGACCAGCCAGACCAAGGTCTGATCCGGCCCGCCCGGCTGGTTCGCCGGCCGGTTTGCAGATAGGATGCTTCGCCCGGCGAACGTGAATCGCCGGCAACCTTCGGCGGGAAACGCGCGGTATGCCCGTTGTCTACTTAATTCTGATCACGTTCGGCGCGGCGGGCCTGTTCCTGGCCCTGCCTGGCCGTGGACAGGCGTTTGGTCGCATCGGCCTGCTGATGCTGCTGGGACTGGTGGCCGCCAGCATCGCGATGCTGCTGCCGCAACTCGGCGGACTGGGCGACCGGGTCGCGTTCGCCCTGCTGGCGGGGATCGGGCTGTTCGGGGCGATCCGGGTCATCACGCACCCGCGCCCGGTCTACTCGGCCCTGTTCTTCATCGTGCTGGTGGTCGCGATGGGCGGCCTGCTGGTGCTGATGAACGCCGGCTTCGTGGCGTCGGCCCTGCTGATCATCTACGCCGGGGCGATCCTGGTGACCTACCTGTTCGTCATCATGCTGGCCCAGCAGGGCACCGAGACGGCCCCCTACGACGCCAGCGCCCGCGAACCGCTCTGGGGCGTGCTGGCCGGCTTTTTGGTGCTCGGCACGCTGACCGGGCACGTTCTGTCGGGCGATGCCGCCAACGAACTGGCGGCCCCGGCCGCCGGGGTGCTCGGGACCGTCGGTGACGTCCGTCCGGTCGGCGAACTGCTGCTGACCGAGTACGTCGTGGGCGTGCAACTGGCCGGCGTGCTGCTGCTGGCGGCGATGGTCGGCGCGGTTGCGATCGCCAAGCGGCAGGCGGCCCTGCAAGAGGAGGCGGGCTGATGCTGCTGCCGTACCTGTGCTTCGGTGCCGCGCTGTTCGCCCTCGGGCTGGTCGGTTTCGTGACGCGCCGCAACCTGATCATCATCTTCCTGTGCACCGAGATGATGTTCCAGGGCATCGTCATCAACCTTGTCGCGTTCGGGCGTTACCCGCTGGCGGGCAACGCGCCAATTCTGGACGGGCAGGTGTTCGCCCTCTTCCTGCTGGTCGTCGCCGCCGCCGAAGCGGCCCTGGCGCTGGCCCTGGTGGTCCTGCTGTTCCGCCATCGCCCGTCGCTCGACGCCAACGTCTGGGCCGAGTTGAAGGAAAGGTAGCCGCCCGTGCTCGCTGCGACTGAACTTCCCTGGGTCACGCTCTTTGCCACGATTCCGTTCTGGCCGCTGCTCGGCGCGGTGATCGTCGCGATCCTGATCGCCAACCGGCAGAGCCCCGAGCGGGCCCACGCCCCGGTCATCGGCGGGGCCGCGATCAGCGCCGTGCTCAGCATCGTCATGTTCTTCACCATCTGGGGACAGGCCCCCGCCGCCGACGGCACGCACGCCGCGGCCGACGGCCCGGTCCCGGCCGCCCTGGTCTCCGAGGGGGATCACGCCGGCGAGCACGGCGATGCCCACGGCGACGGGCATGCGGTGGTGAAGAAGGACTTCTCGAAGATCGGAACGACCTACACGCTGTACAACTGGATCTCGCTCGGCGACGCCCAGTCGCTCAAGGGCGCCGAGGGCGGGCAGTGGCTGGCGTTCAACTTCTTCTTCGACGGCCTGACCGGCATGATGATGCTGTTCGTCACGGTCGTCTCGACGATGGTCGTGATCTACGCCAGCGGCTACATGCGCGACCATCACATGCACCCCGAACCGGGCTACGAAAGGTTCTTCGCCTTCCTCGGCATGTTCGTCTTCTCGATGGCCATGCTGGTGATGGCCGGCAACTTCGTGCTGCTGTACCTCGGCTGGGAACTGGTCGGGCTGTGCAGCTACCTGCTGATCGGCTTCTACTACGGCAAGCCCTCGGCCGCCGACGCCGCCAAGAAGGCGTTCATCGTCAACCGGATCGGTGACTTCGGCTTCGCGCTCGGCATCTTCGCCCTCTACATGTTCATCAGCCCGCTGGCCCAGCCGGGTGAGAACCCGCTCGACTACGCCACGGTCTTCAAGTACGCCGACCACCTGGCCACCCACGAATACGCCGGCATGAGCCAGGCGACGCTGGTCTCGCTGCTGCTGATGTGCGGGGCGATCGGCAAGAGTGCCCAGTTCCCGCTGTACGTCTGGCTGCCCGACGCGATGGAAGGTCCGACCCCGGTCTCGGCCCTGATTCACGCCGCCACGATGGTGACGGCCGGGATCTACATGATCGCCCGCTGCGGGCCGATCTTCGCCGCCTCGGAGACCGCCCTGATGACCGTCGCGGTCCTCGGCGTGATCGGCGCCCTGCTGACCGCGATGATGGCGATGGCCCAGTACGACATGAAGCGGATCCTGGCCTATTCGACGATCAGCCAGTTGGCCTACATGTTCGTCGGACTCGGGGTCGGGGCGCCCGACTCGGCCGTCTTCCACGTCTTCACGCACGCCTGGTTCAAGGCCCTGCTGTTCCTCTGTGCCGGCAGCGTGATGCACTCGATGGGCAACATCATCGACCTGCGGCACTTCAGCGGACTGCGGACCGTCATGCCGCAGACCCGCACGCTGATGCTGATCGGCTGCCTGGCCCTCGCGGGCGTCTTCCCGTTCTCCGGCTTCTGGAGCAAGGACGAAATCGTCCACGCCGCGGTCTACCAGAGCCCGGTGCTCGGCGGCCTGCTGATGCTCGTGGCCGGCATGACCGCCTACTACACCTTCCGGATGTACTTCCTGTGCTTCCACGGTCCGACCCGGACCCCGCCCGAAGCCGGCGAGCATCCGCACGAGGCCCCGCCGGTGATGCTGCGGCCGCTGTACGTGCTGGCGGCCGGGGCGGTGCTGACCGGGTTCATGGGCGTCACGTTCAGCTTCTCGCTGAGCGAGTCGGTCTTCGGGATCTTCAACCCGCACGGGTTCTTCCACGACTACCTCGGCAACAGCACGATGGTTCCCGGGCCGCACCACGCGGGCGGGATCTGGGTCGCGTACGCGTCGCTGGCGCTGGCGATCGGCGGAATCGGGCTGGCGTATGTCCGCTACGGGCACGCCCCGCAGGAGGACCCGGACCAGGCGGCGCTTGGTCCGCTGTTCTCGCTGATGCACCACAAGTTCTACGTTGACGAGATCTACGACGCCGTCTTCGTCCGTCCGCTGCGTCGCCTGGGCGACCTGTGCTTCGGCGTGGACCGGGGCGGCATCGACGGACTGGTCTGGCTGGTGGCCGCCGTTCCGCGCGGCCTGGGCGGACTGTTCCGGCTGGGACACCGCGGCGCTCTGCAGGGGTACGCCCTGAGCATGGTGCTCGGTCTCGCGGTCATCATGATGATCTGGCAGTTGGCCGGTTGATGAGCAGGGTTTGATGAACGCATTGCTGCTGAACATCCTGATCTTGGTTCCGCTGCTGGCGGCGGTGGTTGTCTGGTGTCTGCCGGAGCGCCGCGCCGACCTGATCCGTCAGGTGTCGCTGGTGGTCGGCCTGGGCGTCGCGGCGATCGCGCTGCTGCTCTGGTGGTCCGTCGGCGCCGACGCCGGTCCCGGCAACCTGCTCGGCGAAACGAACTGGGCCTGGATCAACGTGGCCGCGGGGGATGCCGCCGGCCTGCTGATCAGTTACCACGTCGGGCTCGACCCGATCAGCGCCCCGCTGCTGGCCCTGACCGGCCTGCTGATTCCGCTCTCGGTGGCCTGCAGCTTCAGCTACATCCGCAACCGGCAGCGCGAGTACTACGCCTGGCTGCTGGCCCTGACCGGCGGCATGTTCGGCGTCTTCGCGGCCCGCGACGTGCTGCTGTTCTACATCTTCTTCGAGTTCACGCTCGTGCCGATGTACTTCATGATCGGCATCTGGGGCGGCGGCGAGCGCCGCTACGCCGCCAACAAGTTCTTCCTGTACACCTTCGTCGGCAGCGTGATCACCTTCGCCGGTATCCTCTACCTGGCCGCCCGGCACGCCTACGGGCCGACCGGCACCGGGCTGGTCACGTTCGACCTCGAGATTCTCTCGTCGCTGGCCGACCTGACGCTGCAGGAGCAGATCCTGCTGTTCGTCGCCTTCTTCAGCGGCTTCGCGATCAAGGTTCCGTTCTTCCCGCTGCACACCTGGCTGCCGCTGGCCCACACCGAGGCCCCGACGGCCGGGTCGGTGCTGCTGGCCGGCATCCTGCTGAAGCTGGGCACCTACGGGTTCCTGCGGTTCAGCCTGCCGATGGTTCCGGACGGGGCCCTCTACTGGGCCAGCACGATGGGGACCCTGGCGATCGCCGGCGTGATCTACGGCGCCCTGTGCTGCTGGGTGCAGCAGGACATCAAGAAGCTGGTCGCCTATTCGTCCGTCTCGCACCTCGGGTTCTGCATGCTCGGCATGTTCAGCATGCTGCCGGTCGGACTGAGCGGATCGGTGCTCTACATGATCAATCACGGCCTGAGCACCGGGGCGCTCTTCCTCGTGATCGGGATGATCTACGAGCGCTACCACACGCGCGACATCAACGCCCTCGGCGGGCTGGCCAAGCGGATGCCGCTGATGGCCACCTTCCTGGTGGTCTTCGTCATGTCCAGCATCGGGCTGCCCGGGCTGAACGGCTTCGTCAGCGAGTTCACCGTGCTGTTCGCGGCCTACAACTCGCCGGTGCTGGGACCGTGGTACGGCGTGCTCGGTGCCACCGGCATCCTGCTCGGCGCGATCTACATGCTGTACATGACCGGCAAGGTCCTGTTCGGACCGGTCAGGGAACCGGTCAACACGCCCGACCTCGAAGCGGTCGGCACCCAGGACCTGAACGCCCGCGAAATCGCGATCCTGACGCCGCTGGCGATCGTCTGCGTCGTGCTCGGCGTCGCCCCGCGGGTCGTCACGGATACGCTCGACCCCGCCCTGGCCGAGCAGGTCATGGTCCGCATCGAGCAGACCGAACAGTTCCGCGAACTGCAGGCCGGCTTCGACGACTTCGTCTACGTTGAACCGACCACGCCGCGACTGACCGCGGCCGTGCTTCCGGAAACCACCGCGTCCGTCGCGGAAGGAGGCTCCTGACCGTGCTGGCAGCCTTGTCGCAACCGATCTCGCTGACCGCCGTCCTGCCCGAGCTGCTGCTCGTCGCCGGCGGCTGTGTCGCGATGCTGGTCGGACTCTCCAACCGCGCCTCCCTGCGGGAACGAACCCCGTGGGTCGCGCTGGCCGCCCTGATTCTCGGCCTGGTCTTCGCCCGGCTCGGAACCGGCCCCGGGGCCGACGGCATCATCCAGATCCAGAGCGGACTGGCCTTCGACAACCTGGCCGACTACGTCCGGCTCAGCACGCTCGTGCTCGGCATCGTCATCCTGCTGGTCGCCTGGCTCGACCCCTCCGACGATGAACGCGGCGAGTTCTTCGCCATGCTGCTGTTCAGCCTGACCGGGTTGATGCTGGTCGGGCCGGCCGCCAACCTGCTGATCCTCTTCCTGGCGATCGAAGTCGTCAGCATCCCGACCTACGTGATGGTCATCATCAGCCGCCGCGATCGGCGCTCGATCGAGAGCGGCACCAAGTACTTCTACCTCGGGGCCCTCTCGGCCGCGATGACGGCCTACGGCTTCAGCTTCCTGTACGGCGTCGCGGGTTCCGCCACGCTCGACGCGGCCGCCATCGAGCGGGTCACCGAGGCGCTCGGCAGCCCCGGCACGCTGCCGCACGCGCTGGCGACGATCGGCATCCTGGTTTCGATCACCGGCCTGCTGTTCAAGATCGCGGCCGTGCCGCTGCACTGGTACGTCGCGGACGTCTACCAGGGCGCGTCGAGTCCGGTGGCCGGCATGCTCGGTTTCGTGCCGAAGTTCGCCGGCGTGGTGGCGATCATGAAGATCGTTTCGCTAACCGGCTGGAACACGGTGGACGGCGGTCTGTTCTGGATGCTGTGGCTGGCCGCGGCGCTCAGCATGACGGTCGGCAACGTCCTGGCCCTGCGGCAGAACAGCATCAAGCGCATGCTGGCCTTCTCAGGTGTCGCCCATGCCGGCTACATGCTGCTGGGCATCATGGCGGGACCGGGGCACGACAGCCTGGTCGGCGACGGAACCGCGGCGGTGCTGTTCTATGTCGTCGTCTACGGCATCGCCAACCTGGGCGCCTTCGCGCTGCTGGGCCTGCTGCAGGTCCGGGGCGCACCGGCCGAGACGGTCGACGATGTGACCGGTCTGCTGCGGCGGTATCCGGGCCTGGCGCTGCTGATGGCGCTGTCGATGCTGGCCCTGATGGGGCTGCCGCCGACGACCGGCTTCTGGGGCAAGATGAGCCTGTTCGGCAGCGGCCTGACCCGCGCGGCCCAGGCCGGCGAGAACGCCAACTGGGTGATCGCCCTGGTCGTGATCGCCGCGGTCAACTCCGCGATCGGTGCGGCCTACTACCTGCGGGTCATCGCGGCCGTGCTGCTGGCCGAGAAGGACGAGACCGCCGAACCGGCCCCGCGCGAGGCCCAGTACATGGGCGCGATGATGTGCGGGTTCCTGACGCTGGTCTTCACGTTCTACCCGACGATCCTGCTGGGCGCCGGCTTCAACGCCAGCCTGAACATGCGCGACCAGGCCGTCGGCTTCATGGCCAGCGAACGTCCGGCACCACCGGAACTCGCCGACGCCGCCGACGAGGCGCATGCCGAGCAGGCAGCGGTTCCGCCGTTCTGAGTGAGCAAGTAAGCAGGTAAGCAAGGTCGGTGGTTGACCTCCCTTGGGGGTTTGCGCGCAAGGTAGGCTGCGGGCGGTCACGACCATCTCAGCACTGCGAGGTGACCTGTTGCCGAACCCAAAGGACCTGAAGGTGGGTGATCGCATTCGGCTGGTCGCCGTCCCTGCTGCGGATCTTGCCCAACGTGAACGAGAAGTTCGTGACGGTGTCGAAATGGCCGGCTGGACTGCCGACACGATCGAACGCATTTTGCGCGAGTCGCCGGTTGTCACGATTACATGGATCGACGAGTTCGGTACGCCGTGGTTTGACGCCGAACTTGTGGACCCGAGCGACCAGGCCGTAGTCAAACACTCCATCGCCGTTATGGACCAGGACTCCTGGAGACTCGCCGACTAGTGCCGGCTCGAGACGCCCGTTCTTTCCCCTGTTCCCTGTTCCCGGTTCCCTGTTCCCTTCCCTAAATAAACGCCGCCCAGATCATCCAGTTGTGGGCCAGTTTGTGGAACCGTTCGATGCGGCGCTCCAGTTGTCGCCGGGCGAGGTCTTCGGTGCGGGCCAGGTTCGCGCCGCGGCGCTGCTCCTGCCGGACGGCGACGTCCCAGGTCCGGGCCATGTTGGTCTGCCGCCGGAAGATCTGGCGATCCGCGACCGGGTTGCCGGTCGCGCAGCCCGCAACGCCGAGCGTGACCGCGAGCAGTACCAGCAGCGTCACCTTTTTGTGCGAAAACGACATTTCCTTTGGCACCTCATGACGTTCGTGACATAATTGTGGCAGGGCATTTGACACGTTCTGTCAATATCATACCGGCCACGACGCCGCTGGCCGCAGCCGGTGATCCGATACGCAACACAGTTTTCTTCGTGCGCGCGGGACTTGGGCGTCCGCGGGCACCCGCTGGTCGGAGGGTGAGTTGGGGGGTTGCGGCGTTGGGTTGGGCGATCCGGCTGGGCCGCAGATGGATTGCCCGACCCGGCCCCTTTTTACTCCGATCACCCGGCTGAACCGGCCGCTGACCACTCAACACTGCTGCCGTTCGATTTCCGTCAGCACCCGGGCGACGATCCGCCCGGTCGCCCCGCGCTGCGCCAGGACCGTCTCGCGGGCCCGGGCGCCCATTTCACGGCGGGCGTCATCGTCCGAGAGCAGCCTTTCGATCTCCCCCTCCAGGCCGGCCGCGTCGCGGGCCACCACGCACGCGCCGGCCGAGGTCAGGATCCGGACCGGTTCGGCGAAGTTCTCGTTGTGCGGACCGACCAGCAGCGGTTTGGCCAGCCCGGCGACTTCGATCACGTTCGAACCGCCCATCGGCACCAGCGTCCGCCCGACAAAGACCACGTCCGCCAGGGCATAGAACTTGCGCAACTCGCCCATCGTGTCGCCCAGGATCACCGCCTCCGGATCCTCCCGCGGCGGGCCGGCCGTCCGTCGCCAGCAGGTAAGGCCCGCGGCCGTGATCCGCGCGGCGACGGCATCGAAGCGCTCCGGCTTGCGCGGGATCAGCGCCAGTTGCAGCCCCGGGTGCCGTGCCCGCAGACGCTGGCAGATGCCCAGCAGCAGGTCCTCTTCGGCCGGCTGACCGGGCAGTTCGCCCGTGCTGCCACAGACCAGCAGCGGCCGGCCGGGCGCGAGTCGCAGGGCGGCGGCCAGTTCCTCCTGGCCGGGGATCGTGTCGTCGACGTCGGCGGTATCGAACTTGACCGAACCGACCACCTCGACCCGCTCCTCCGGGACCCCGAGTTCGACGAACCGGTCCGCGTAGACCTGCTCCTGGGCCGCGACCCAGGTCACCCGTCCGAACATCCGCCGCGCGATCCCGCGGAGCACCGGCTTGCGGAAGCTGCGCATGCTGCCGCCTTCCGTGACGCGTCCGTTGGCGATCACGACCGGCAGACCCGCGGCATGCGTCACCTCGAGCAGGTTCGGCCAGGTCTCCAGCTCCATCAGGATCAGCGCGCTCGGGCGCAGCCGGTGCAGCACGCGTCGAATGGCGAACGACAGGTCGATCGGAAAGCGGAACACCGTCAGGTCGGGATAGAGCTGCCGGGCCCGCGCCAGACCGGTCGCGGTCGTCGCACTGACGACCACCGCCAGGTCCGGCCGCCGCTCGCGCAACATCCGCACGAGGGTCGGGGTGGCGTCGATTTCGCCGACCGAAACGCCGTGAATCCAGATGCTGCGCTGCCCGTCCGGCAGGGGGGTGACATGGCCAAGCCGCTCGCCCAGGGCAATACTGCCGGGGCCGCGGCGAATACGGCGGAGGACCAGAAACGGCCAGCCCAGCACCAACGCCAGGGTGTAGAGCAGGTCATACACTAAGGACATGCCGCCCCCCGGCCCGGCTTGGATGGAGCGGGGCGGCCACGTACAATCCCGAAAAACCAGGTGCGTAAGGAGACAAGCCTATGCCATGCTGCCTGAAGACGAAGATTGCCCCCATGATAGCCGCTGTCGCGCTGGCCGTCCCCGCGCTGGCCTGGCAGGGCTCGGTCCAGCCGGTCGACCCGGTGGTTGACGGCATCCTGACCCAGCTCGAGGCCCGGCAGGTCGACGACCTGGTGGCCGATCTGCAGTGGGAACTGGAATACCCGGCCGAGGAGGACGTCGACACCAAGACCGGGCAGGTCTGGTTCAAGGAGATGGACCCGGTCGCCCGTTTCCGGGCGCATTTCACGAAGAAGAACTTCGGCAAGCGGCGGGTGAAGATCAACGAGGAGCACATCTTCGACGGTCGCTGGTACCGGATGATCCAGCACGACACCAAGTCGATCGAAACGCGTGAGATCCGTCGCGAGGGGGACACGATCCAGCCGTACCGTCTGGGCGAGGGAGCCTTCCCGCTGCCGTTCGGACAGAAGAAGGCCGACATCCTGCGGGAGTTCGACGTCCGCCTGGCGGATGCGACCGACAAGGATCCGAAGAACACGCATCACCTGGTACTGACGCCGCGCCCGGGCATGCAGATGGCCCCGCACTACAAGCAGGTGGATTTCTGGGTCGAGCAGCAGGGCAAGCTGGCCGGGCTGCCGACGCAGGTCCGGGTCGCGAGTCTGCAGGGCGGCGGGCAGGTCAAGAACTTCATCACGGTGACCTTCTCGAATGTGAAGCTGAACCGCGGGTTGAGCCCCTCGAAGTTCGACTTCAAGGTGCCCGGCGGCTACGAGGAAGAGGTCACTCGACTGGAACCGGCGGCCGAGATCCGGCTGGGCGGCGACGCGCAGCCCTGAGCCGGTTGGCCCGGACCGCCGGGCATGCTATAAAACCGCTTCGACATGAGACTTGAACTTCCACGCCAAACGGTCAGCAGGACGGCAGCATGAGCATTCTGGTCAACAAGGACACCCGGGTCATCTGCCAGGGCATCACCGGTTCGGCCGGCGCCTTTCACACGGCCCAGTGCCTCGAATACGGCACGAAGATCGTCGGCGGCGTGACCCCCGGCAAGGGCGGGCAGAAGTCCGAGCACGGCCTGCCGGTCTATGACACGGTCTACGAGGCCGTTCGCGAGACCGGGGCCGACGTGTCGATGCTGTTCGTGCCGCCGCCCTTCGCGGCCGCCGCGGTGATGGAGGCGGCCGACGCGGGCATTCGCCTGGCGGTGCTGATTACCGAAGGCATTCCGGCGCTGGACATGGTCAAGGCCCGCAAGTTCCTGGACGATCGCTGCACGATGATGATCGGTCCGAACTGCCCGGGGGTGATCACGCCCGGGGCCTGCAAGATCGGCATCATGCCGGGCTACATCCACAAGCCGGCCGAGAAGGGCGCCAGGAACGTCGGGATCATTTCGCGGAGCGGCACGCTGACGTACGAGGCGGTCTGGCAATGCTCGGCCCACGGTTTCCCGCAGTCGACCTGCGTCGGCATCGGCGGGGACCCGGTCAAGGGGCTGAACTTCATCGAACTGCTCGGCATGTTCGAGGAGGACCCCGAGACGCACGCGATCGTTATGATCGGCGAGATCGGCGGCACCGACGAAGAAGAGGCGGCCGCATTCATCAAGGACAATGTCAGCAAGCCGGTGGTGGCCTTCATCGCCGGGCAGACGGCGCCTCCGGGCAAGCGGATGGGGCATGCCGGGGCGATCATCTCGGGCGGCGAGGGGACGGCCCAGTCGAAGATTGCGGCCCTGCGCGAGGCGGGGATCACGGTCAGCGACAGTCCGGCGACGATTGGTGATTGCGTCGCCAAGCTGTTGAAGTAGCTCGCTTTACCGGTTTTTCCCTTGACCTGCGGGCGGCCGATCGGCGAAGCTTGCAGGCGTCCATTTCGGCGATTCCGCCGCGAACACGAACCGGGCTTCGAGCCGTCCGGCCATTCAGGGGAGGCTCCCTCGATGCGTTCCGTCAGGCTGCGCGCGTTCACGTTGATTGAACTTCTGGTCGTTGTTGCAATCATCGCGCTGTTGATTTCGATTCTGCTTCCGTCACTGGGGGCCGCCCGCGAACAGGGCAAGGTCGCCAAGTGCCTGTCGAACCTGAAGGCGATCGGGCTGGCGGCGCAGGCCTACTTCATCGAGAACCAGGATACGTTCCCGTTCTACGCCACCTCGGGCACCGGCTGGCTGGGGGTCAGCGGCAGCAGTTGGGGCGGCAAGACGGCCGACCCGTACTGGCGCGGCGAGTACGGCGGCGTGTTCTTCCAGCGAACCGACGAGAAGGTCCTGAACCGCTACATCCTCAACGCGATCCCCGGCCGCAACGACGAGATGGAAGTCTGCAAGTGTCCGAGTGATGTCTTCTCGTACAGTCGCATTTACCTGGACGACAACGCGTTCGACCCGGACACCACGGTCAGCACGTACGACGATCGCGGCACGAGTTACGGGTTCAACATCCAGTCGATGGTCGACCTGGTGCCGGACCCGTGGGGCAACCTCGGCGACAACTGGGGCAAGTACTTCCAGGAACTGAAGCGCTCGACCAACGGCGACTTCACCTCCAAGTACGTGATGTTCATGGAGGGCCCGGCCGGCTTCGCCTTTCGCGACCTGATCCAGGTGGTCGGCAATCACGGGTCGTTCTCGCGGCACGCGGTCGGCTTTCTCGACGGGCACGCGGGCTACTTCAAGATGGACACCCGTCGCTGGTGCGGCCCGAACTACTACGTGATCAACCCGGCCTGGGTCCCGCGCCCCGGAAGCGTCGGCCGCGACCGGCCCGATCCGTACTACCCGCGGCGGACCGGGAAGAACTGCAACTAGGCTGCGCCCGGCGAACAGGCGAAAGCGTGAAGGCGTGAATCAGGGATCGCTCGCCAGTCCTCGTTCGCGCTTTCACGTTTTCACGCCTTCACGTTTTTGCCGGCAAGTACAGGATTTCGCATGCCCGCCAGCGCGAAGAAGCTTGTCTACGGACTGATTATCCTCTGCGGTCTGGGGGCGCTGTTCTGGCAGTTGCTCGGGCCGGAGGCGAATCCGTACCCGGACACGGCCGAGTCGGCCACGGGCTGGATGTGCGCCGAATGCGGTGAACTGCGGATGCTGACGGCCCGCGAGCGAGACGCCTGGACGATGTCCGAGGACAGGGTCCTGCGTGGCCGGAAAGCGACCGGCGGGGCGGTGACGATGGGCTCGGAACGAACGATCTTCAAGTGCGAGCGCTGCGGCGAATTCGCCCTGCTGCGCGCCCGCGAATGCCCGCGCCACCAGGTCTGGCACCTGATCCGCGACGCCGACGGGCAGTACGTCGGTTGTGAGCAGTGCGCCGCGGAATAGGCCCCGCGTCGCGAATTGCGGATTGAATCGACGTGGCGGGTGCCCAATCCGAAGTCGCCGCTCCCCCATTCAAAATCCCGCCGGGTTCCCGAATTCCCCTGGGGGCGCCGAGATGATACCTTTGGCCGCTCGGTGGGGCTCCGGCGGGGGGCTCACCTGCTGGGAATGGCCGCGCCGGGAGCAGAATTTGATCGCCACCGCCAACCGCAACGCCCTGAGCCTGACGGGCATCACCAAACGATACGGCAGCTTCACCGCCGTTGATGACTTCAGCCTGCACATGCCGCCCGGCGAGATCCTCGGGTTCCTCGGCCGGAACGGGGCCGGGAAGACGACCACCATCCGGATGATCATGAGCATCATCTATCCCGACGCCGGCTCGATCGAAGTGCTCGGGCATCCGCGGGCGATCGACGTCAAGGACCAGATCGGCTACCTGCCCGAGGAACGCGGCCTGTACCCGAAGATGACCGTCGAGCAGACGCTGCACTACTTCGGCCGCCTGAAGGGCATGACCCGCGAGCGGATCCGCGCGGCGATTCCGCGCGGGCTCGAGCGGGTCGAACTGCAGGACTGGCTGAAGAAGCCGGTCGAGGCCCTCTCCAAGGGCATGCAGCAGAAACTGCAGTTCGTCGTCACGGTCCTGCACGAGCCGAAACTGGTGATTCTCGACGAGCCGTTCTCCGGGCTCGACGTGATGAACACCGAGGTGCTCAAGAACCTGATGTTCGACATGAAGCAGGCCGGCGCGACCGTGATCTTCTCGACCCACCAGATCGACCAGGCCCAGCGCCTGTGCGATCGGCTGGTGGTGATCAACCGCGGCCGCAAACTGGTCGAGGGCCGCGTCGACGAGGTCCGGGCCCGCTACGCCTCGCGGGTCATCACGCTGAGCGGCAGCGGCGACTTCGGATCGCTGCGCGGCCTGCCGGGCGTCGGGCCGGGCGAGTTCACCGACCACAGCGCCCGCTTCGAACTGGCCGAGGACCGCGACCCGCAGCAGTTCCTGCAGGACGCGCTCGCCCGGGTGCAGGTCACCCGTTTCGAGGTGCAGCAGCCGAGCCTGTCGGAGATCTTCGTCCGGATGGTCTCGGAGGATGACGCCCGCCAGGGGGATGCGGCATGAGCAAGGTCTTCACGGTCGCGTTCCGCGAGTTCATCGAGGTCGTCAAGACCAAGACGTTCCTGTTCAGCAGCGTGTTCATGCCGCTGCTGATCGTCGGGTTGATGTACGCCACGCAGTGGGTCTCGGAACTGGCCGAGGACGAGGCGCAGCCCGTCCGCCGGATCGCGGTGATCGACGAATCGGGCCAGGTCATGCCGGTCCTGCAGGAGCGGCTGATCCCCTACGCCGAAGAGAACCCGACCCGCCCGCTCGAGTTCATTCCGGCCGAGACCGGTGAGGCCGAGTCGCTTTCGCAGCAGATTCGCGACGGCCAGTTGTACGCGTACATCCGCATCCTGGCCGGGGTGCTGGACGGTTCGGCCGGCTGCGAGATTGCCCGCGGCGACGCCCAGTTGCAGATGGGCCGGCGGATCGAAGCGCTGGTGTCCGAGGCGGTCAAGTCGGTGCGGATTCAGCAGGCGGGGCTTGATGCGGCCCTGATCGCGCGGCTGCAGACGCCACCGGCGTTCCGGCGGATCGACGCCAAGACCGGCGACGAGACGACCGGCAACGAGATCGCGCAGTTCATGACGCCGTTCGCGTTCATGTTCCTGCTGTTCATGGGCACCATGTCGATCAGCCAGGGACTGCTGACCAGCCTGATCGAGGAGAAGAGCTCACGCGTCGTCGAGGTGCTGCTCTCGGCCGTCAGTCCGCTGCAACTGCTGGCGGGCAAGATCGTCGGGATGGTCGCGGTCGGCCTGCTGCTGCTGTCGATCTGGGGCGTGCTGGGGTATGTCGGCGCCCAGGCCCGCGACGTCGGCTACCTGATCACGCCGTTCCGGCTGACGCAGATGGTGCTGTACTTCATTCCGGGGTTCCTGCTGTATTCGGCGATGCTGGCCGGGATCGGTTCGGCCTGCAACACGATCAAGGACGCTCAGAGCCTCGCGTCGCCGCTGACGATCCTGACGATCGTGCCGATGATGCTGTGGTGGTACATCTCGGAGAACCCGCAGTCGGTCTTCTCGATCGTGCTGAGCTTCATCCCGCCGATCACGCCGTTCGTGATGGTCCTGCGGATCTGCGCCGACCCCGAGACGCCTTTGTGGCAGTTGATCCTGACCCAGGGCCTGCTGTGGGCGTCGGTGTTCATCGCCATCTGGGCCGCCGCCAAGATCTTCCGCGTCGGCGTGCTGATGTACGGCAAGCCGCCCAACCTGTTCGAACTGATCCGCTGGCTGCGACTGGCCTGATGCAGTGAGCAGGTAAGCAGGTAAGCAAGTAAGCACGGAACTCGCCCGACGAGGCTGACGCCCTTGCTTACTGGCTTACTGCACTCAGGAGTCGAGTCGTTCGACGGTGAAGATCCGGATCGTCTGTCGGGGCACGTCGTCGAAGCCGCCGCGGGTTTCGGTGGGTTCGTCGGCGATGTCGTCGATCACTTCGAGACCTTCGGTGATCTCGCCGAACACCGCGTAGCCGGCCGAGCCGTCGCGGGCGTTCAGACTGTTGTTGTCGACCAGGTTGAAATAGAACTGCGAGGTGGCCGAGTCCGGGTCGTTGGTGCGGGCCATCGCGATCGTGCCGCGGTCGTTCCCCAGACCGTTGCTGGCTTCGTTGACGATCGGCGGGCGCGTCTCGATCTCGTTCAACTCGTCGTCATAGCCGCCACCCTGGATGACGAAGCCCGGGATCACCCGGTGGAAGATCAGTCCGTCATAGAAACCGTCGTCGACGTACTGCAGGAAGTTCGCCACCGAGACCGGGGCCGCCGTCCGGTTCAGTTCGACCGTGATCACGCCACGCGAGGTCACCACCCGCACCACCGGACGCGGGTCGGCCGTCGGGTCGATCGGCGTGACCGAGCCATCCGACGAACCTCCGAAACTGAAGTCCGGGTCGGCCATCACGAGCAGGTCGAGCGCCTGGCTGCTGACCCGTCCGGCCGCATCCTTGACGTCGACGCGGAAGCCGACCATTTCGTTGCGCCCGAACGACGGGGCCACGAAGCTCGCCTCGGGGGCGGTGGCGTCCACCAGTTCGACCGCCCGTCCGTAGGTCTGGAACCACTCGAAGAACAGGGCGGTCGGGTCGGTGCCGTCGGGCAGGTCGGCCGCCAGGGTCACGGTCTCGCCGGTCTCGGCCGACTCGGGGGCCTGCACCGCGAGCGTCAGGGTCCCGGGCTCGCCGCTGCTGGGCGGTGCCATCGTGGCGGTGTCGCCGGGTTCGGGCGGGCAGCCGGCCGGAAGGGCGGCCAGGGCGGCGGTGATGACCAGCGGCCAGAGGTTTCGTACGAGCTTCATTCCGAGGTGCTCCCCAAGCGTGCGCACAGCTTCCCCGCTGTCCGCCGCTATTCTATCGAGACCACACGTGTCCGACCAAAGGTGGATCCTGAGCGGCTGGCGGGCGGTTTCGGGTGTTCGGACGTCTGATAATCTCAGCGAGAATAATCCGCACCCTGGTCCGAATACCGACCGGGACCGTTGGCGATCGTTAGAATGCACCGCGGTTTCCCCGGCCGCCGGCGCGGGCGGCGGGGTGCGAGCATGAATTCAGGAGTCCGACCATGCGTAAAGTCATGGCAGTAGGTGTTGTGGCCCTGCTGGGTCTGTTCGGGTTTTATTACATGAAGAACCAGGGCGGCGGCACGGCCGAGGAAAAGGCCAAGAGCGCCCTGCAGCAGGTGGCCGACAAGGTGCGCGACACCGGCCTGGCGAGCCTGGTGAAGACCAAGCTGGTGGCCAACTTCGGCGAGAAGGCCCGCTTCCTGCACGTGTTCTACGACGAGGGGACGGTGGTGGTCTACGGTCTGTACCCGGCCACGCTGACCTCGGACGAGATCTACGGGATCGCCAGCAAGGTGCGGGGGGTCGAGACCTGCCAGGTGATCGTCTCGCCGCTGCCGGAGGTGGCCGCCCCGGCCCCGACGCCGGCCCCGGCGGACCCGCCGGCGACCACGCCGTAACGATCGAGGCTCGATCGGGTCCACAGGTGGAAGAGCGAGTGCCGGCCCCCGCGGGGTCGCCGTTCGCTCTTTCACCGTTTCGGCTCAGTCCGCTTCGCGGGGCGGCGCGAAGTACGCGTCGTTGAGCTGGATGTACTTTTCCTGTCCGGCGGGGATGTCTTCCTCGCGGAAGATGGCATGGACCGGGCACTCGTCGACGCACAGGCCGCAGTCGATGCAGTTGTCCTTGTCGATGTAGAGCATCTCTTCCGATTCGAATCGCGGGTCATCCGGGCGTGGATGAATGCAGTCCACCGGGCAGACATCGACGCAGCCGGTGTCCTTGGTGCCGATGCAGTTCTCAGTGATGTAGTGCGACATGCCAGGCTCCGCTTTGCCGTGACAGAGTGAAGACGCGAATGAGTGAATGCGGCGAGGGACCGCGGTGCCCCCCGTTCACGCTTTCACGCATTCAACCTTTCGCGTCTTCACGGTTCAGGCTTTGACGACCTTCCTGGGCCGCTTCTTGTTTCCGGTGGCGTTGCGGGTGTCGACGACGAGCCTGGCGTTCTTGACCACGAGATCGTAGTCGACATCGGTATGATCCGTGGCGATCAGGACGCAGTCGTACTTCCTGATGTTGGCCGGCGTCAGCGGCACGCTGCGCATGTGGGTGATGTTGTGTTCGCGCATCGGCTTGCCGCTGGGCACGAACGGGTCGTGGTAGTCGACCTTCGCGCCGCGCTCCTGGAGCAGTTCGATCAGCGTGACCGAGGGCGACTCGCGAACGTCGTCGACATCCTTCTTGTAGGCCAGGCCGAGCACCAGGATCTTCGAGCCCTTGACCGCCTTGCCCTGTTCGTTCATCGCTTCGGCGACGCGGCCGATCACGTGCTCGGGCATCAGCGTGTTGATTTCGCAGGCCAGTTCGATGAAGCGGGTCGGCTTGCCGTACTGGCGGGCCTTCCACGAGAGATACAGCGGGTCGATCGGGATGCAGTGCCCGCCGAGGCCCGGGCCGGGGTAGAAGGCCTGGAAGCCGAACGGCTTGGTCTTGGCCGCGTTGATCACTTCCCAGACGTCGATGTCCATCCGGTCGAAGAGCATCTTCAGTTCGTTGACCAGCGCGATGTTGATGCAGCGGTAGACGTTTTCGACGATCTTGCAGGCTTCGGCCACCTCACAGCTCGAAACGGGGATCACCTCGGTGACAACGCCCTTGTAGACTTCGCAGCCCAGGCGGAGGCTGTCCGGCCCGGCCCCGCCGACGACCTTGGGGATCGTCCCGGTCGAGAAGTTCGGGTTGCCGGGATCCTCGCGCTCGGGCGAGTAGGCCAGGAAGTAGTCCTTCTCGAGCTTGAGCCCGGACTGATCGAGGATCGGCTGCATCAGTTCCTTGGTGGTGCCGGGGTAGGTGGTCGATTCGAGCGTGACGATCTGCCCCTTCCGCAGGTGCCGGGCGATCGTCTCGGTCGTCTCGCGGACGTAGGTCATGTCCGGCTCGCGCATCTTGTCGAGCGGCGTCGGCACGCAGATCAGGATCGCGTCGACCTTCTTGAGCAGCTTCATGTCCGTGGTCGGCTTGAAGCGGCCTTCCTTGTAGAGCTTGGTGAAGTACGGGGCCGGCAGGTGCCGGATGTAGGTCTTGCCGGTCTCGAGGCAGCGGACCTTGCCGGGGTCGACGTCGAAGCCGATCACCTGGAATCCGGCCTCGCAGAACTCGCGGGCCAGCGGCAGGCCGACATAGCCAAGACCAATGATGCCGATCTTCGCCTTGCGGTCGCGGACGTTCTGGATCAGCTCGTCGATGAATTTCATGATGTTACCCAATTTCAGGCAGGATAAGGGTTTATCGGGAAACCGGAGGCCCGCCGGGCATCCGCGTCTCGCCTTGCCGAATCAATCTTTGTACCCGACCCGGCAGGTGCGGACAAGCCGGGCCGCTCACGCCAGACCGAGCGCCGCGGCCTGCCCCTGCAGGGCCGTCACGCAGTGGCGAATGTGGTCGTCCAGTTCCAGTTCAAGCAGTTCCGCCCCCGCTTTGATATCGAATCGGGAAACGCTGGCCGCAAATGAAGCCGTCTTCATCTTCTTGCGGACGCTCCTGGGCTCCAGCCCCTCGAGCCGGTTCGGTCGGACCAGAGCACAGGCGACGATGAAGCCGGACAGTTCATCTACGGCGAAGAGGGCCTTGCGGATCGCGCGGTCGCGGGGGAATTCGCTCAGGTTCCAGTCGGCGTGGGCCATGATCGCGCCGATGACTTCCTCGTCCACGCCCCGGGCGCGCAGGATCCTGGCCCCCTCGCGGGTGTGCTCGGGCGGTTCCGGCCAGCGTTCGTAGTCGAAGTCGTGCAGCAGGCCGGCCAGGCCCCACTGTTCGGGGTCCCCGTCGAGCAGTCCGGCGTAGTAGCGCATGGCGGCTTCGACGGCCAGGCCGTGCTTGCGGAGCGAGTCGCTGGCGGTGTACTCGCACAGCAGGTCCCAGGCCTCGTCGCGCGTCATCTGGCGTTCTCCTCGCTGCTGGCTCCGGCGGTCCCGGGCTCAGGGCCACATGACAGCGTCGGGCACGATCCGCTTGATTTCGGCCAGTCGCCGTCGGGCTTCGTCGTAGGTGGCGTAGGGTCCGACCAGGACCACGTGCCGGGTCTGGCGCTGGACGACTTCGGGGCGGACGTAGGCGTTCAGGTTCCGCTGCCGCAGTTGCTGCACCTGCCGCTGGGCGTTGGAGGCGACCGCGAACACACCGGTCTGGACGGCGAAGCTGCCACCGGCGGCCGGGGCCCGGCGGGTCACCTGGGCGGCCGGTCGGGGCGCCGGGGCGGCGACCGGCGGCGACGTCCGGGGCGGCGATGTGCGCGTAACCGGCGGCGGCGTGCTGCGGGTGACCGCGGGGCTGCTGGTGCCGAGGCGGTTGAGTTTCTGGCGGGCGCTGCGTCCGGAGACGCTGGTCGGGAACTTGTCGATCACTTCGCGCAGCGGAAGCCGGGCCTTGGCGGGCTGTCCGGATCGTTCGTAGCAGACGGCCAGGCGATACAGGACGGTGTCCTTGGGCGGTTCGTCGGGCATGCGGTCGGCGGCCGCGCGGTAGGCCAGGGCGGCGGCGGGCCACTGCTGGTCCTCGAAGCGGAGCGTGCCGAGCGAGACGTAGGCCTTCCAGACGATTTCCTCTTCCTGTCCGGTCCGGACGCAGGCTTCGAGATCGCGGTATGCCTGGGTTCGTCGGCCGCTCTGGGCGTAGCTCATGCCGCGGAGATAGAGGGCCTTTTCGTAGCCTTCCTGTCCGGGGCTGACGCCGGTCACGAAGCGGGTCAGCGTGTCGGAGGCCTGGGTGAACTGCTGCCGGCGGTACGCGTCCTCACCGTCGACGAGCAGGGTCCGCTGCCGGGCCGAGATCTGCTGGCCGGTGCAGCCGGCGAGGCAGAGGCCGCCAAGCAGTACGATCGCAGGTACGATTCGCTTGTCCATGTTGCCCAGAGTACTGCCAAACGGGCCGGCGGTGAACTCGGCGGACAGACGAGTCGTGGTGGGGTGGTGCGGGCGTTTGCGGGGCCTTCGCGCCGCGGTGGCCGGGCACGTTAGGATCATGCGGGGTGCGAGGCGATGGACGACGGAGGCCACTGCATGCCGGAGCCGGAGAGCAAGACCCTTGGCCAGTTGCGGGAGAGCGGCTACCGCTACCGCTCGGTCAAGGAGGAACTGCGTGAGAACCTGATCACCCGTCTGCGGGGCGGGCAGCCGCTGCTGCCGGGGCTGGTCGGATACGAGAACACGGTCGTGCCGCAACTGGTCAACGGTCTGCTGGCCCGGCACGACATCCTGCTGCTCGGGCTGCGCGGGCAGGCCAAGACGCGGATCCTGCGGGCCCTGCCCGACCTGCTGGACGAGTGGATGCCGGTGGTGGCCGAGGGGGAACTGTGGGACGACCCGCTGGCGCCGCGGCTGGCGCGGACGCGGCGGATCATCGAGCGGGACGGTGAGGGGACGCGGATCGGCTGGATTCACCGCAGTCAGCGTTACCACGAGAAGCTCGCGACGCCGGACGTGACGATCGCGGACCTGATCGGCGAGATGGACCTGGTCAAGCATGCCGAGGGGCGGCACCTGGCCGACGAGGAGACGATGCACTTCGGGCTGGTGCCGCGCAGCAACCGGGGGATCTTCGCGCTGAACGAGCTGCCGGACCTGGCCCCGCGTATCCAGGTCGGGCTGTTCAACGTGCTGGAGGAGCGCGACGTACAGATTCGCGGCTACCCGGTGCGGCTGAACCTGGACCTGGTGCTGGTCTTCAGCGCGAACCCCGAGGACTACACCAATCGCGGGCGGATCGTCACGCCGCTCAAGGACCGGATCGGCACCGTGATTCGCACGCACTATCCCTACAGCCTGGGCGAGGCGATCCGCATCACGCAGGAGAACGCCGCGCTGCGCCGCCCGGCCGATCAGCCGCAGGTTCGCGTGCCGCGCTTCGTGCACGAGGTGATCGAGGAGGTCGTCCGCCTGGCCCGCAACAGCCCGCACGTCGCGCAGCAGTCGGGGGTCTCGGTGCGGACGTCGATCGCCGCGCTGGAAGTCGTCGTCGCCAACGCCGAACGCCGCGCGATCCAGCACGGCGCCCCGGCCGTCGTGCCGCGGATCAGCGACCTCGACCACCTGATGGCGGCCTGTCGCGGCAAGATCGAACTGCTGCTGTCCGAGGACGAGGAGGCCGAGGACAAGCTGATCCGGGCCCTGATCGGCGAGGCGATCCGCAACATCGCGGCCGAGTACCTGGAGATGAGCGATCTCGAACCGGTGGTCGCGGCGTTCGCCGGCGGCAAGACCAACGTCGAGGTCGGCGACGACGTCCCGGCCGCGGAGGTGCTGCGGAACACCGAGGCGCTCGGTCCGCTGCACGACCTGGCCCGCGGCGTCTGTCGACAGGCGGACAGCCAGGGCGGCGAAGCCACCGCCGACGACCCGCAGCACCTGGCCAGCGCGGTCGAGTTCATCCTCGAAGCCCTGCACGTCAGCGACAAGCTGAGCAAGTACCTGTTCCGCGAACGGACGTATTACAGGGGCTGAAGGGAGCGAGGGAGCCAGGGAGCAAGGGAGCAAGGAAGACGGACAGGGAACAGGGATCGCGCCGTCCTCTCCCCTCTCGCTCCCTCGCTCCCTGGCTCCCTCGCTCCCTTTATTCCGCTACAATCCCCGCCAATGGTGACTGTCCCCGGCGAGGCCTGATGATTCCCGCCCTGATTCGAGTTGTTGTTCGTTTTCTGCTGGGGCTGCGGTATCGCATTCGGGTTCGCAATCTGCGGGCGATTGCGGCGCGGGGGCGCAGCGGGATTCTGTTCCTGCCGAATCACCCGGCTCTGATTGATCCCGTCATCGTCACCACCTGCCTGCACAAGGACTTTCACCCGCGCCCGCTGGCGGACGAGGACCAGATCAGCACGCCGCTGGCCGGCTGGGTCACGCGGCAGGTCGGCGTGCTGCCGGTGCCGGACATGGCCAAGCGCGGCGCGTCGGCTCGCGAGCAGGTGCTGGCCGTGGTCCGGTCCTGTGCCGAGGCCCTGCGGGCCGGCCAGAACATCATCCTGTATCCCTCCGGGCACCTGTACCGTTCGCGCTACGAGGATCTGCGCGGCAACAGCGCGGTGGAACTGATCCTGCAGGAGGTGCCGGACATCCGCGTCGTGCTGATTCGCACGACCGGGCTGTGGGGCAGCAGCTTCAGCTACATCGACGGACGCGTGCCGGTGCTCGGCCGCGTGCTGCGACGCCACATCGGGACGCTGCTGAAGAACCTGCTGTTCCTGACGCCGCGGCGGGACGTGACGCTCGAACTGCACGAGCCCGGAGACTTCCCGCGGGACGGCAGCCGCAACACGCAGAACGAATTCATGGAGGCCTTCTACAACGCCGACCCGCGGCCGGCGCTGCATGTGCCGTACGCCTTCTGGGGCGGGCCGCGGCGCGAACTGCCCGACCCGGAGTTCGGCGGCTTGCACGGCGATGTCTCGCAGGTGTCCGAGAGCGCCCGCAAGCTGGTCTACGATTACCTGCACGAGGCCACCGGTATCGGCGACCTGCACGATGATCAGCACCTGGCCCGCGACCTCGGCCTCGACAGTCTCGCGCGGGCCGAACTGACGCTCTGGATCGCGCGCGAGTTCGGCCACGCCGACATTCAGACCGATGCGCTCAAGTCCGTCGCCGATGTGCTGCTGGCCACGCGCGGCGAAGCCGTCGCGGCCCGTCCGGCCGACCTGCAGCCGGTGCCGCGGGCCTGGCATGCGCCGCGCCCGTCGGCTCCGGTGGAGATTCCGCCCGGGGCAACGCTGGCCGAGGTCTTCCTGGCCCGGGCCCGGGCGCATCCCGGGGCGGCGGCGATTGCCGATCAGACCAGCGGGGTGCGGACCTATCGCGATCTGCTGACGGCGATCCACGCGCTGCGTCCGCAGATTGCCGCGCTGGAAGGTGACTGCGTCGGGATCATGCTGCCGGCGTCGGTCGGGGCGGCGGTGGCGTACCTGGCGACCATGTTCGCGGGCAAGACGCCGGTGCTGATCAACTGGACGACCGGCGTGCGCAACATCGCCCACGGACTGGAACTGACCGGGACCCGCAGGATCCTGACCGCCGGTCCGCTGCTGACGCGCCTGGCCGGACAGGGCATCGACCTCGAGCAGTTGGGCGACTGCTTCGTGCAACTCGAGCACCTCGGCGCGCGGCTCGGCCGGTGGGACAAGCTCAAGGCCGCCCTGGCCGCCCGTTTCGCGAACGGTGGCCTGGCCCGCGCCGCGGTCAGCGAGACGGCGGCCATCCTGTTCACCAGCGGGTCCGAGGCGCTGCCCAAGGCCGTGCCGCTGCGTCATCAGAACCTGCTGGCCAACGCCCGCGACGTGATCGCGACGGTCACGATCCGGCAGGATGATGTCATGCTGGGCTTCCTGCCGCCGTTCCACTCGTTCGGGCTGGCGGTCAACCTGATCCTGCCGCTGGTGGCCGGGCTGCGGGTCTGCTTCCACACCAATCCGACCGAGGGCTGGATGCTGGCGGCCCTGGCCGAGGCGTACCGCGCAACGGTCATGCTGGGCACGCCGACGTTCATGAACGGCATCGCCCGCGTGGCCCGCCCGGGGCAGCTTGATACCCTGCGACTGGCCGTGACCGGGGCCGAGTCGTGCCCGCCGCGGGTCTACCAGTTGCTGGCCCAGCGCTGCCCGAACGCGAAGGTGCTGGAGGGCTACGGGATCACCGAGTGTTCGCCGATCGTCTCGGTCAACAGCGACACCGATCCGCGGCCGCATTCGATCGGGCGCGTGCTGCCGTCGCTGGAGCACATCATCGTGCACCCGGAGACGCTCGAAGAGGTGGCCACGGGGCAGACCGGTCTGCTGCTGGTGCGCGGGCCGAGCATCTTCGCGGGCTACCTGGGTGAAGCGCCGGATCCGTTCGTGCGGGCGGCCGGGAAGGTCTGGTACCGGACGGGCGACCTGGTGTCGGAAGGGGAGGATGGTTTTCTGGATTTCCGCGGGCGGCTGAAGCGGTTCGTCAAGCTCGGGGGCGAGATGATCTCGCTGCCGGCGATCGAGAACGTGCTGGCCGAGCACTACCCGGCCGGTGAGGAGGGGCCGCGGATTGCGATCGAGGCTTCGGATTCCGAGGAGCATCCGGAGATCGTGCTGTTCGCGACCGAACCGGCCGACCGGGCGGCGGTCAACCGCCTGATCCGCGACGCGCACCTGTCGCCGCTGCACAACGTCAGTCGCGTGGTGCGGGTCGCGGAGATTCCGGTGCTGGGGACCGGCAAGACGAACTACCGCGAACTGAAGAAGCTGCTGGTCGCGGAGGCGGCCGGATGAAGCATCGCCTGTGGAACCGCGGTTTCGTCGGGCTGGGTCTGACCCAGTTCCTGGGGGCGGCGAACGACAACGTATTGAAGTTCGTGCTGATGATCATGGCGCTGGAGGGTGGCGTCTGGGCGTATCGGCTGGGCGCGGGCGGGCAGGGTCTGATCTCGTTCCTGTTCGTGGTGCCGTTCCTGGTGCTGAGCGGGTACGCCGGGACGCTGAACGATCGCGTCAGCAAGAGTCGCGTGACGGTCTGGATGAAGGTCCTCGAAGTCCCGATCGTGCTGATCGCGGGGATCGGCTTTTACCTGCAGAACCTGTGGGTCACGCTCGGGGCGTTGTTCCTGCTGACCACGCAGAGCACGTTCTTCGGGCCGGCCAAGTACGGCATGATTCCGGAACTGGTCGGCGAGGAGAAGCTCAGCAAGGCCAACGGCCTGATCAGCATGACGACGAACCTGGCGGTGATTCTGGGGACCTACATCGGCGGGGTCGTCAGCGATCGCTACTGCCCGCCGGACCAGGAGGTCCCGCAGGTTGCGGAGGCCTGGCTGCCGCTGCTGGTGATGGGCGTCATCGCGGTGCTGGGCGTCGGGGCGGCCCTGCTGTTGCCGAAGCTGCCGACCGGGGACCGGACGGTGCCGTTCGAGTGGAATCCGTTCAGCACGTACATCGTCGCGTGTCGCGAGATGGCCCGCGGGCCGCTGCTGATGGTCGTGATCACCTGGGCGTTCTTCTACTTCTTCGCCGGGCTCGCGCTGCTGATCATCCCGGAATACAAGGCCGTGCTGGGCATCACCGGCGAGGAATCCAGCCGGATCCTCGGCGGACTCGCCCTGGCGATCGGGATCGGCTCGGCCGTGGCCGGCTACCTGTCGGGTAACCGGATCGAACCGCGGATGGTGCCGCTGGGTGCGGCCGGCTTATGCGTCAGTTTCCTGCTGCTGGGGACGATCACGCCGACCTATACGAACGTCTTCGTGCTGATTGCCTCGGCCGGTTTCTTCGCAGGGTTCTACATCGTGCCGCTGCTGGCGCTGATCCAGAAGCTGAGTCCGCCCGACGAACGCGGACGATACATCGCGACGTCGAACGCGATCTCGTTCACGTTCCTGGCGCTGGCCTCGGCCCTGTACTGGGTGATTCGCGGCCCGTTCGGCGATCAGCCGCAGAAGATCTTCCTGCTGGCGGCCGTGCTGCTGCTGATCGGGGCCGCGGTTCTGCTGTTCGGGCTGCGCGGAATCGTCCTGTTGCGGGGAGAGGGAACAGGGAACGGGGAGCCTGAGAAGGGAACAGGGAACAGGGAGTCTGAGAAGGGAACAGGGAACAGGGAACAGGGGGGGGAGGCGTAGGTCGGCGCGACGTTTGACTCGTCTCTGCCGTCGTTACCCATTCACGCTTTCACTCATTCACTTTTTCACTGCGCCCGGGGCGCCGATCGCGGAAGCTGGCGTGGCAGCTTCGGCAGGATGCGCGGACGGATTCGAACTGCGTGGTGGTCGCCTTCCGGTCGCCGGTCTTCAGCGCGTCCGCGAAGGCCTGCGCGGTCTTCAGGCTGTCGGCCAGTTCCTTGCGGAAGCGTTGCTGGTCCGCCTGCGGGGCGCGTGGCTCCGGGCGGATCGCCTGCAGTTGTTCCCGCAACTGCCTGGCGAGGTGGGCCGCGTCGAGGTCCGGCGCGTCCGGGGTCGGCCGCCACTCGGTGCGGCGCAGGTGATCGAGGCTTTCGAAGACGCGGTCGAGTTCGACCATCTGCCCGACCAGCGTCGTCGGCCGGGCGCGGCTCGGGAACGTCTCGGTGCCGGCCAGCACCTCACCCGACAAGGGGGTGGCGGCGCGAACCGCCTCGTACAGGCCGGCGTAGCGCGGCGAGGTTCCAGCCGTTTCGAGCAGGGCGACACCCTCGGTCGGGCTCAGCCGGCCGAGCGCGACCAGCGTCGCGGCTGAGACGGCCGGGCTGCGGTGCCGACCGTGCAGGCAATGGACATAGACTGGTCCGGGAAGCTGGGTGACGACCCGGGCGCAGCTTCGCAGACGCTCGGGCGAGATCCCGTCGTAGCTGATCGGCAGGTGCACGTAGCGCAGGCCGTGCCGGGCGGCCGGTTCGACCGCGGGCAGGGCACCGTCGACCGCGATGATGGTCTGCACGCCACTGCGGGCGAGGGCGGCGAAGTCCGCGTCGGTCCGCGGGGCCGAGCCGTTGATGACGGCACCGTCGGCCAGCACGATGACGTTCTGCAGGTTCGTTCCCGCCAGGGCGGCGGGCGGCGGATCGATCGGGAACCAGAACACAAGTGTCAGCAGAGGGATGAACATTCGAAGAATGATACGTGCAGCAGCCGGATCGCGGCCAGTTGCCCGTCTTTCCAGGCGCCACGTGGTTCGGGGCGACGGTTGCGGCCGGGCAGGGCGGCCACTATAACGAGCGCTGGTGGCGAGGAGTTTCCAGGTTTGTCGAGCGTATCTCCGGCATCAGCAGGGATTTATCGAAGTCCCGGCGAAGTTCTCGGCAGTGGCTGGCGGCATCGCCACCTGATCTTCCGCCTCGCTCGACGCGAAATCGAAGCCCGCTACCGCGGCTCGCTGCTGGGCATCGCCTGGACCGTTCTGATCCCGCTGCTGCTGCTGGCCGTCTACACGTTCGTCTTCTCGATTGTCTTCCAGGCCCGCTGGAATCCGCCGCCCGCACCGCCGGCGGCCGTGGCCGCGACCACGCAACCTGCCGAGGCGGCGGAGGAGGCTGCCCCGCCGCAGGATCTGCGGACGCGGATGAGCAGCAGTCGGGGCGGGTTCGCGCTGATCCTGTTCAGCGGCCTGGTGGTCTTCAACCTGTTTGCCGAGTGCGTGAACCGGGCCCCGAGCCTGGTCCGTTCGGTGCCGACCTATGTCACCAAGGTGGTGTTTCCGCTCGAGGGGCTGGCGTGGGTGGCGTTGCTGGTCTCGGGCTTCAACGCGCTGGTGAGCGGGCTGGTGCTGATGGCCGGGTACGTGGTGCTGTACGGCCTGCCGCCGTTGACGCTGCTGGGGCTGCCGCTGGTGCTGCTGCCGATGATCCTGCTGACGCTCGGGCTGACCTGGTTCCTGGCGTCGCTGGGGGTCTATCTGCGCGACCTGGAGCAGTTCGTTCCGGTGTTGACGACGATCCTGATGTTCATGTCGCCGATCTTCTATCCGCTCGAGCGGATTCCGGCCGCGATCCTGCCGGTCTTTCGGTTGAATCCGCTGGCGGCGACGGTCGAGGCGACCCGCGGTGTGCTGTTCTGGGGGCACTGGCCGGACTGGGGCTGGCTGCTGGTGCAGACGGTGCTGGCGTTCCTGATCGCGTGGCTGGGGTACATGTGGTTCGCCAAGACCCGCAAGGGGTTCGCCGATGTCCTCTGAGCCGATGATCTGGGCCCGGGGTCTGGGGAAGGCGTACCACGTCTACCGCCAGCCGCTGGACCGGCTCAAGCAGATGCTGTGGCGCGGGCGGCGGACGTTCTACGACGAGTTCTGGGCCCTGCGCGGGGTGGATTTCGACGTGCAGCGGGGCGAGACGGTCGGGATCGTCGGCCGGAACGGGGCCGGCAAGTCGACGCTGCTGCAGTTGCTGTGCGGGACGGTGCATCCGACCGAGGGGCAGTTGCACGTGGCGGGTCGGCTGGCGCCGCTGCTGGAGCTGGGGGCGGGTTTCAACCCGGAGTTCACGGGTCGCGAGAACGTCTTTCTGAACGCGGCGGTGCTGGGCGTTCCGGATCGCGAGATCCGGTCGCGGTTCGAGCTGATCGAGTCGTTCGCGGGGATCGGTGACTTCATTGATCAGCCGGTGCGGACGTATTCGAGCGGGATGCAGGCCCGGCTGGCGTTCGCGGTGGCGATTCACACCGACCCGGACGTGCTGATCGTGGACGAGATCCTCGCGGTGGGGGACGCGGCGTTTCAGCGCAAGTGCGTGGCGCGGTTCTTCGAACTGCGTGATTCGGGCTGCACGGTTCTGTTCGTTTCGCACGACCCGTACCTGGTCAAGACGATCTGTCAGCGGGCCCTGTACCTGCGGAACGGGGAGAAGGTGGCGTTCGGTCCGGCCGACGAGGTGGTGGACCGGTACACGCTGGAACTGGAGCAGGCGGAGGCACCGGCCGCGGCGGCGCCGGCGGCAGCGGCTCCGGCGGAGGCTGACCAGCAGGCCCTGTTCCGGTTTCCGCTGGTGCGTTTGGAGCGGCGTGACGGGACGGAGATCGAGGACCGGATCGAGAGCGGGGCGGATGTGCAGTTGCGGGTGCGGTACGAGGCGCTCGGTGATGACTTGCCCGAAAAGTGCTGTTTCGTGTTTAATCTCAAGCGGCACGATGATTTCTACGTCTGCGGCACCACGACGTTGATGGATGGCTACGAGGCGTTCCCGGTTCAGTCCGAAGGCGAAGTGCTGATCCGGTTTCCGCGTCTGCGACTGCTGGCGGGTTCCTACCGGTGGCGGGTGGCGATCAATGACCAGGTGGGCGTGGCGGTCCTGGGCGAAGCGTCGCATCGCTGTCCGTTCCAGGTCGTTGACCGCTTCCAGGCGCATGGTCTGATCGACCTGCCGCGGGCGTGGGTGGTCAATGGGCAGGCGCTCGACGCCGGGCGGTCGTTCGGAGAACAGCATGATTGAGCGGCTCGCCTTTGACGGCGATGCAGTCTACAACGCGATCGAGGCGTCCAGTCACCTGGCGCGGTACGCGATCGCCCGCCCGTTCTGCCAGGGACGCCGTGTGCTGGACATCGCCTGCGGACAGGGCTACGGCTCGTACTTCATGAAACAGCACTGGGGGGCGGCGTCGGTCGAAGGCGTCGACGTCGCCGGGGACGCGGTGGCCGCGGCCCGCGGCATGTTCTCGGGCGAGGGGATCCGCTACCACTGCCATGCGGCCGAGCGGATTGACGAGTTGTTCGAGCCGGCCGGCTTCGACCTGATCGTCTGTCTCGAGACGATCGAACATGTCGACGACGCCCAGGTGCTGCTGGAGACGCTCCACCGGCACCTGCGTCCGGGTGGCAGCGTGATCGTCTCGTGTCCGAACGACTACTGGTACTACCCGACCGACGAGCAGGGCAATCCGTTCCACACCCGCAAGTTCCGTTTCGACGAGTTCCGGGCCCTGGCCGAGCAGGTGCTGGGCCCGGCCGCGATGTTCATGTACGGCACGCCGGTCAGCGGGTTCGCGAATCTGCCGATCGAGGATCGTCGTCTGCATCCGGGCGGAGACGTGCGTGGTCCGATCGCGATTCAGCACGGCACGCGGCTGGAAGACATCGAGATGCTGCCGACCGACGAGCGGGTCGACCAGCGGAACTGCAGCTATTTCGTGGGCGTCTGGACGGCGGATGCCGAGGCGGTTCGCGAAGCGACCGTGATCTTTCCCTGTTCGATGAACGCCAGCGCACCGGCTTCGGGCCACGAGAACGTGACCCACCTGCAGGCCGAGGTGATCAGCGCCCGCACCGAACTGTTCGAGACCCGGGCGAACCTGGCCTGGATGACCGGTCGGGCCCGCAAGTACGAGGACCTGGTCACCCGCCACCAGGAGGAGGAGCGTTCCCGCCAGGCCGAGGCGGAGGCGCGTCAGGCCGAGGCGGAAGCGCGCCTGGCGGCCGAGCAGGCCCGACTGGAGGAGCAGCGGGTTCGCCTGGAGGAGCAGCAGGCCAGGCGGAAGGAGCAGTCCGAGGATGGTGAGGGCACGCACGAGATGCGTGTGCTGGGTCTGCGGGCGGCCGGCTTTCACCACGAGAACGAGTTCCTCAAGGCGGAACTGCGGACCGCGCAATACGAGATGAAGAAGCTGGAGCAGGAGGCCCAACTGGTTCGCCAGGAGATCGACCAGTTGCGGACCGACCGGCACCGGATGGCCGAGGGTGACGATCTGCAGCGTGCGCTGCTGGAGGCGCAGGAGAGCCTGGCGGCCGTGCGGCGTGAACTGCACGAGGAGCGGAGCGCCCGCGAGGTGCAGACGGCCGAGGTGGCGGACTGGCAGCGTCGGATTGAGAACATGGACCGCGTGAAGCGCTTCATTCCCGGCTGGGCCCGGGGCGGGCTGAAGCGCATCCTGCACTGGAAGTAGGCGTGCCGGCACCCGAGACCAACGAAGAACTGATGCACGGGCTCGAGGCGACCGAGTACGTCTACGCCCCGATGCAGAAACTGCACGCCCCGGACGCGCACCGCCTGGCGGGCGCCAACATCGGGGCCGGCGGCTGCAACCTGACGATCAGCTTTCTCTCGCTGAACCGGGCGAACCTCTCGGTCCGGCTGATCCGCTCGCTGGTCGAGCAGTTGCCGCATTTCCGGGGCGAACTGCTGATCATTGACCAGGGTTCGCGGGAGGCCGAGAAGAAGAAACTGCGGCAGGCCTGCGAAGCGCTGGCGTGCAAGTGGCGCCTGGTGGAACTGCCGGACAACTTCGGCGTGGCCGGCGGGCGCAACCGGACGATGCCGCATGTCGAGACGGACTGGATCATGTCGCTGGACAACGACATGGTCTTCGTCCGCAACCCGCTGCCGCAACTGCAGGAGGACATCGCGGTCCTCGGCTGCCACTTCATCAACCTGCCGCTGCTCGATACCGACCGCAAGACACTGTTCGCCAAGGGCGGGCACCTGTACACCGAGTTCCTTGACGGCGAACTGTTCGTCGGCGGCGGCTCGGTCTTCCGCCCGGTCCCGCACGACGGCCGCGACGGCAAGCCGTTTCTGTCGACGTTCCTGTTCGGCGGTGCCTCGGTGATGCGCTGCGACACCTTCGCCCGGGCCGGGCAGTACGACGAGAACATGTTCATCGGCTTCGAGGACATCGACTTCTCGCTGCGGCTCTTCCAGCTTGGCTACAAGGTCGGCAACACCCGCTGCGTGGCGCTGGTGCACGATCACCCGCCGCCCGATGACGCGGCCGCGACCGACTACGAACGCAACCGCTACTCGCGCCAGATCCTCAAGCGGTCGGCCGACTACCTCGAGCGCAAGCACGGCGTGCGGATCTGGAGCGAGGGGGTCGACGTCTGGCTGCGCGAGCGGCAGCAGCAGCTTGGCCTCGGCGACAGCGGCGACGCGCTGCCCGCGCAGCACGGCGGCAACAACCTGCCGGCCGAGCCGATCGGCCGCAACCGTCCGCGGGTGGCGCTGGTGATCGACACCGAGGGCTGGGCCTTCTGGAACATCTCGCAGCAGATCGTCAAGGCGCACCAGGAGCGCTTCGATCTCGAGATTCACTGCACGCGCGACATTGACAACGCCGCCCAGCTCTTCTTCGGGCTGCGCGAGCACGACGTGATTCACGTCTTCTGGCGCGAATACCTGAGCCTGCTGAACAGCGACCACGTCCGCAGCTACATGAACTGGTCCGGCGTGCCCTACGAACGCTTTATGGAAACCGTCGTCGGCCCGCCGGTCATCTCGACCTGCGTCTACGACCACCTGTTCCTCGACGAGGAGAGCCTCGCCAGCCGCCGACCGGTCTACAACGACATCGTCCAGGCTTACTACGTCGGCTCCAATCGCCTGCGCGACATCTATCGCCGGGTACCCGACTTCCCCGACCCGGCCGCCGTGCTGGCCGACGGCGTCGATGACCAGTTCTTCCGGCCGCAGCGGCTGGAGCGCTTCAGGCAGCTTGGCCAGCGCCCGGTTCGCTTCGGCTGGGTCGGCAACAGCGAGTGGGGCGACGGGAAGGAAGACTACAAGGGGGTTCGCACGATCCTGCGGCCGGCGATCGAACAGTTGCAGGCCGAGGGCTGCGCGATCGAACTGGACCTGGTCGACCGGGCGGCCGGGCGCTCGATCCCGCATCGCCAGATGGTCGACTTCTACGGACAGATCGACTGCTACCTCTGCACCTCGTCGATCGAGGGCACGCCGAACCCGGTGCTCGAGTCGATGGCCTGCGGCGTGCCGATCATCACGACCGACGTCGGCATCGTCCCGGATGCCTTCGGCCCGCGTCAGCGGGACTGCATCCTGCCCGAACGTTCGGTCCCGGCCCTGAAGACGGCCATCCGCCGGCTGCTGGACGAGCCCGACCGGTTCGCGGAACTGTCGGCCGAGAACCTGGCCCGCGTCCCGGACTGGTACTGGCGCGAACGGGTCAAGGGCTTCGCCGACTACTTCGACGAGTGCCTCCGCCGCCGGGCGGCCGGGACGGAAGCCTGACGCCCGCCCACGGTCACGGCCGGGGACACTTGGTTCCCGTTCCATCCAACTGCTAAGCTATTCCCGGGAGGGGCATCCGGACGGCTGCATTCGTGGTCGGGTTCCCTCGCCACCGAACAGACATGATCAGGACGAGGTGCGACGTGGCGGCACACGACGAAACCGGGGCCGACGTGGCCATCATCGGGGGCGGTCCGGCCGGCAGCACCGCCGGCAGTCTGCTGCGGCGCTACAACCCGGACCTGCGGGTGGTGATTCTCGAGAAGGAGACGTTCCCGCGCGATCACATCGGCGAGAGCCAGTTGCCGACCATCGGCCCGGTGCTGGATGAGATCGGCGTCTGGGACAAGGTCGAGGCGGCCGGCTTTCCGGTGAAGATCGGGGCGTCGTACACGTGGGGGCGCAACCACGACCGCTGGAACTTCGACTTTCTGCCGGTCGAGACCTGGACCGATCCGCCGCGTCCGGGACGTTTCGAGGGGCAGCGGCGGCAGACCGCCTTCCAGGTCGACCGGTCGATCTACGACGAGATCCTGCTGCGTCACGCGGCCGAGTTGGGTTGCGAGGTGCGCGAGCGGACGCAGGTTCGCGAGGTGCTGCACAGTGCCGGGCAGGTTGACGGGCTGCGGCTGGAGACCGGCGAGACGGTCACGGCCCGGCACTACGTCGACGCAACGGGGGCCGTGTCGCTCTTTCGCCGCGCGTTGGAGATTCCGGGCTGGTCGCCGACCGAACTGCGGAACGTCGCGTTCTGGGACTACTGGGAGGATGCCGAGTGGGCGGTCGAGATCGGATCGGGTGCCACGCGGATCCAGATTCGCAGCCTGCCCTACGGGTGGATCTGGTTCATTCCGATCGGGCCGACGCGGACCAGCATCGGGCTGGTCGCCCCGGTCGCCTGGTACAAGCAGGCCGGCCGCAAGCCCGAGGAGCTTTATCGCCAGGCCCTGGCCGAGCAGCCGGAGATTGCGGCGCTGACGCGCAACGCGCGTCCGGAGGGCAGGTTCCAGACGTGTCGCGACTGGTCGAACCTGGCTGATCGGGTGGTCGGGCCGAACTGGTTCCTGGCGGGCGAGTCGGCCGGTTTCGCGGATCCGATCCTGTCGGCCGGGATGACGCTGGCGCACACGTCGGCGCGTGAGGCGGCCTACAGCATCCTGGAACTGGATCACGGCGAGCTGGAATCGGACTGGATTCGCGCGCGTTACGACACGCGGGTCCGAGATGGGATTCGCAACCACATTCGTTTCGCGCAGTACTGGTACGCGGCGAACAGTTGCTTTACGGAGCTGAAGGACCACTGCGCGAGCATCGCCCGGGAGGCCGGCGTGGGTCTTTCGCCGGAGCAGGCCTGGCGGTGGCTGAGCCTCGGGGGGTTCACGAACGAGTCGGTCGGGTCGGTGTCGCTCGGTTCCTTCGGCGTGACGCACACGCGGCGGCTGGTCGAACTGTTCGACGGGCGCGACCGCAAGTGTCCCTCCCCGGCCAGCGGTTACAACGTCTTCAAGTTGTCGCTGGCGGGTGCCCGGCGCGGCCACGCGGGCCTGCTGGAGGCTGGTCGCATCCGGCGGGTGGACTGCTACCGGCGAGGCGAGCGGATGCTGCCGGTGGCGGGGCTGTTCAAGCTGCTGATCGAGTGGCTCGGGACGACGGACGACGCGCGTCGGCTGGCCGAACTGATGCAGCGACACGCGCAGGCGACGTACGCGGCGGACCAGGCGGCGGCCTTTCATTCGGGCTGTTACGAGGCGCTCGAGGTGATGGTCCAGGACGGCTGGGTGGTGCGTGACACGAAGAAGCGCCGCCCGGTGTTGCGGATCAGCCACGACCAGTCGCGGACGATTCGCACGAGCAGCGACGAGGCGGCCGCCCTGCGGAAGCAACCGGACGCCCCGAAGGTGGTCGACCGGCTGACACCGCCGCCGGAGGAAGAGTAGGTCGCGCCGGAATGTGCGGCGCGGGTGCGGCGGTGTTTCGAAACCTACTTCTTGTCCCGGCAGCAGGGCCGTGCTCGTCGCGTGAAGCGGGTCGTGCAGGCAACCTGCATGTCGGTACGCTGGCATGCAAGCCGGCTACGGTTCTGCCCGACAAACCGGATCCCAAGTGTTGTATTGGTTCAATGAAAACCTGTGCCGTACCGGAGCCTGGATTACAGAACGTCGCCGACGGCCGGTCAAGTCTCGGGCGCGGCGCGTCCTTTCAGCCTGACAGGAATGCCGCGAGTTCACCCGCCAGCGGGGGCAGGTCCGGGGCGCTCTGGCCGAAGGCCTTGCGGGCGATCAGGGTGACCGGTGGCGAGCCGAAGTCCCGGTCGTCGAGGCGGCGGTGGGTGAGGCCGTCCGCATCCACCTCGGTGGTCTGCGCGAGGGCGGGCTCGGACACCAGGCCGATGCCGAGTCCAGCGCGGGCGAAGTCGCGAATTACGGCAGAACCGCCGGTCTCGAGGACGACCTCCGGCAGGAAGCCGGTCTCGTTGAAGTACCAGGCTTCGAACTGCTGGCGGCGAACCGCGTCCGGCTCGGGGAGCACCAGCGGCAGTCCCAGCAGGTCGGTGGCCGACAAAGGGCGACGGCGAGGCAGGGCGTTCCAGCGGGGGGCCCAGTCGGCATCGGGGCGCGGCGCGCCGACCACGACCAGACGCTGGCGGAACAGCACGCGGGCGTAGAGTTCCATTCCCGCGATGCGGTTGATGGCGGCCGGGTCCTCGCTGACGACGGCGAGGTCGTACTTTCCGCCGGCGATGCCCTCGATGCGGTCGCGGGTGCGCGGCGTTGCGAGGCGGAGTCTGCAATCCGGACGCGCCCGCAGGAACCGTTCGACTGCGACCCGGACGAAGCCCGACGACGCCCCCCGGGAACCGCAGGCGATCGAGACGCCGGGGCGTTCATCCTGTCGGACGAAGACGAAACGCTCGGCGTGCCGGTACTGGTGGATCAGGTCGGAGACCACGCCGCGGACCCGTCGACCCTCGTCGGTCAGTTGCCACTGCTTGCCCTTGAGCACCAGCCACGGCTGCCAGTTGGGATCGCCGGTCAGTCGCCGCAGCGCTGCGAGCCGCTTCGAGATCGTGGGCTGGGATATTCCGAGCGCGGTCGCGGCCGCCGAGGCGTCCCCGTCGTGATCGGCGATGGAGGCGAAGGTCTCGAGCAGCTTGAGCGGAAGCCGGGCGGGTTCATCCATCGAAGTCCTCCCAGAAAATCCTTGATCATGTCGCCACGGGTCCTATAGTATCAAACAATGCATGGGCAGTCAAATAAATCGAAAAATGACATGAATGGAATTTCAAGAGGAGAGTCCGGATGTTCACCCCCGAGACGTTGAAGATTGGTGTTGCCCTGGTGCGGGTCGACGACGGCCGCCTACTGGTGACCTGGAACGACAACTGGGGCGCGTTTGCGCTCCCGATGAGCAAGTGCGGTGCGTACGGCACCCGCGAGGAGACGCCGGCGGTCGCCGCCGTGCGGGCCGCGGCCGAGGCGCTCGTGCGGCCGTGCCGGGCGGTGCCCGGTGGTGCCGAGGTGGTGATTCGGAAGGTGCAGTTGTCGGCCCGCGACGGTGAACTGCGGAACTACGACCTGACGGTTGTGCCGGTCGAGGTTCATCCGGACTATGCGCCGCCGGTACTGGATCACCGGCCGGTGGTGCTGGCGCAGCCGGGCCAGCTTCTGGCGGAAGCGGTTCAGCCGGTGTCGGATTCCATGAAGCCTATCATGGAGGCCTTGCTGGAAAACGGCCAGTTGTAGATTGGGGACGTGCGGATGAGGATTTCGGAGGCGGCGCTCGCGCTGATCACGCGGGAGAACGATCGCGGGCAGCGCGAGTACCTGGCGCAGTGGAATCGGCGGTGGGGTGCCTACTCGCTGGTGGGTGGCCATCGAGAGGGGGCGGAGACGTTCCGCGCGTGCTGCATGCGCGAGGTGGGCGAAGAGCTCGGCATTCGGGCCGACACCGATTTCGTGGTGGCCGACGAGCCCGTGGCTCCCTCCTGCGAGTATGTCGCGCACTCCGGATCGACGGACTGCGAGACGAAGTACACCATTCAGCTCTTCAACACGGACCTGAAGATCGATCCCGCCCGGATCGCCGGCGACAACCGCTGGCTGCGCGAGGGCGAGATCCTGGCGGGCGAGTCGGCCGGCCGGCCGGTGGCGCGACAGGTCGGGACCGTGCTGCGCATGTGTGGCATCCTGCGGGTTCCCCAGGTCGGATTCAGCGACCAGGCAAGGGAGAAGCGGCTGCCGCCGCAGGTGCGCGAGTTGATCGCCGCCGACCTGCTGGTTGCGTTTTACCGGCTCAGCCCTGAGCGGGTCCTGCAGGCGATGCAGGTGGTGGACCTGTTCACCGGTTTCACGCCCGACTTTCCGCGCAAGGCGACGGTCGGCGTTGAAGTCACCTTTGCGGACGGGCACGAGCGTCACATCGTCAAGGTCGGCGACCGGCGGAGCGTCGAGTCGGACTACACCGGGTGGCGGCAGTGTACGGACGGGCGCAACGTCGCGAGCCGGATCTTCGCCCCGGTGCGAATGGTGAACCTGCCGGAGGGGCGGGCCGCGGTCGTGTACCGCGATGCCTTCTCGCTGTTCGGTCCGGGAGAGGGGAAGTCCGCCCCCGTCCTGCTCGAGGAAGCGGTTCACTGGTCGGTGACGGACGAGCGCCCCGACGCGCTGTCGGCCGAGCGGGCCATCTCGCAGATCTTCACCGACCTGGGAACGTGGTTCTACCCGCACTCGGTCGAGGAGCAGACGGCGGCGGGCGAGTTCTATCAGCGGCAGCTTGGAAAACCCGCCATGCCAGGCGGTCCCGACGTGCTGCGAATCTGGGAGACGGATCCGCATCGCCTGGCGCTGCGGCGGCACGCGGTCTGGGTGCTCTGCGGGCGCGATGCCCCGGACGCCGATCCGGTGGAAAGGCCCGCGCGGTACCTCGATCCGGTTGACTTTCTGCGCTGGTCGATGCGCGACGGGCGGACCGATCGGATCCCCCCGTCGCTGGTCGGCTGCGGGCATGGCGACCTGCACGCCCGGAACATCCTTGTCGGCGTCCGCCGTGGTGAGATCCAGTACCCGGCCGGCTTTGACTACGAGGACATGGGGTCGGCGAACCTGCTGGCCTGGGACTTCGCGAAGTTCGAAACCGAGTTGAAGGTCAGGCTGTTGCCGGAGATCGTCTGCGACCAGCCGGACACCGAGGTGCTCGACTGGCTGCTGTCCACGTCCGGCCTGCGGACGGGGGCCGGCGGGGCGGCCCGCGACGGTGCACTGCAGGAGAACGCGATGCGGGCGGATCGCATGGCGGCGTTCCTGGCGTTCGAGGAACTGCTGTACGACCGCTCGAAGTGCATCCAGGGGCGCAAGAGCGTCGAGTACATCCTGAAGCGGTCCGCCGGGACCGGCGTGCGCAAGCTGGACTGCCTGGCCGAGATCGTCCTGCGGATCCGGCAGGAGGCCGCCTACTGGCTCGGGTTCAAGCCGCCGGGCCGGCAGTTGCGCTGGCAGGACGAACTCTACCACGCCCTCGGGGTGTACGGTCTGCTGAACGCCCGCTGGAACTACACGACGCCGGAGCAGGAATGCGCGCTGGTTTCCGCCGGCGCAGCGCTGGCCCGGATGCCCGCGACACCGGGGTACATCCGGCGTGCCATCGATGTGGAGACGGGTTTCGTCGGCCCGGTTCCGCCCGGGGCGGACCGGCATCGGTACCCGAGCTACCGCGTGCTGCTGGCGGCCGGCCACGCCGACTGGCGGGCCCGGAATCACGCCGGCGGCCTCGCTCGAACCCGCGGGCGCGTCCTGGAAGGATCGCAGAAGCTTTCGGTGGTTCCGGCGATGCAGCACGCGGTTCCGTTGATCGGGCACGCGCTGCTGTTCCAGTTGGAGGATGGTCAGTTGGCAGCGGCCGAGCCACTTCTCGAACAACTGGAGGACGAGGCCGCGACGTTCCTCGATCACGAGACGTTGGCGCGGGTTGGGCGCCTGTACAAGGACGTGGCCGATCGCGAAACCGGGAACGGGAACCTGCTGCGTCAGGCGAGGAACGGCGATCCGCAGGAACGGCCGCCGTTCATGCAGATGTATCACAGGTCGTTCCAGGTGTACCGGCGGGCCTACACGCTGACGAAGGACTGGTACGTGGGGATCAACGCGGCCACCGTGGCCCTGCTGTCCGGCCGGGAGGAGGAAGCCCGGGACATTGCGCAGCAGGTGGCCCTGACCTGTGCGGCCGAGTTGGATCACGCCCGGGACAACCGCTACTGGCTGTTCGCGACGGAGGGTGAGGCGGCGATCATTCTGGGTCGGGATGCGGTCCGGTTCTACGAGGCCGCGTTGCGGGTGCTGACCCCGGGGCAGGCGGGCATGGCGGAGAGTTCGTACCGCCAGGCGATCCGGCTGTGGTGTTTCCTGGACGGCGGCAGGCCGGGGCCGGTGGATGCGGTGCTGAACCTGTTCGAATCCAGCGGGTTCAAGGACGCGCTCAGCAGGGGTTTCCTCGGGAGGAATCCGTGATGACGGCAGGGCCGACGCGGGATGCCGACCAGTTCGACGTCTTCGTCTCGTACGCGCGGGACGACGACCGGGACGGCTGGATCACCGGCTTCCTGGACGAGCTGATCGAGGCGCATCGTCGTTTCGCGGGCGGGCGGGAACTGGTCCCGTTCCGGGATCGCGAGCAGATCCGGGGGCTTGACGACTGGCAGCACCGACTTCATGACGCGTTGGCCGCATCGCGCCTGTTCCTGGCGTTTGTCTCGCCGAACTACTTCGCCAGCGCCTGGTGCCGTGCGGAATGGCGGATCTGGATGGATGTCGAAATCGCCAAGCACATCCTCTCCGACGGTGTCGCGCCGATTTACATTCTCGAAGTGCCGGGCCTGCTCGAGTCGTGCGACGAGCAGCAGGTGGCCGCCGAGATTGCGTCGCTGTGTGACCTTCCCGCTCCGCACGACACGTTTCTGACGGAAGCCGCGCCGCTGGTGCAGCAGGTGCGGCGGCGACAGATCAACGCGGTACAGCCGTTCTACGCGGGCGGGATCGCCGCGTTGCGGCAGAACGACCTGCGGCAGGTACTGGACCAGCTTGCCAGGGACATCGATGCAAAGGCCGCGCACGTTCGCCGCGCTGCCAGCAGTGAATCCTGGCGGGTGCCGGCGTACAACCCGCACTTCTCCGGTCGCCTTGCGAAGCTCGACGAACTGCGGGAACGGCTGCAGGATCGCGACACGGGTGTTGTGACGGTTCTGCATGGTCTCGGTGGGGTGGGCAAGTCCGAGCTGGCGTTCACCTACGCGCGCGCGTTCGCCGGCGTCTATCCAGGCGGTCGCTTCCTGGTGCGGTGCGACGGTCGGCCGGACCTGCGGATCGCGATGCTTGACCTGTCGGAGAGGTTCACCGATCAGGTTTCCGATGAACAGCGGATGACGCCCGAGTCCCACTGTGCCGCCATTCTGGAGTGCCTTCGGCGCCTGCTGGTCGAGAAGGGGCGGATCCTGCTGGTCCTCGACAACGTCACGGAACCCGGCCTGCTGCAGGCGCAGCATCTGGACCTGTTGACGTCGTTCGGCTCGCAGTTGCACGTGCTCGCGACGACGCGGCTGCCCGCCGGAACGGGCGGGTCAGTCAACTGGGTTGCGCTGGGCGAACTGTGGCCGGACGAGGGGATGGCGCTGCTCGAGAAGCATCGCGGGTTCGCCGACGATGGCGAGCGCCAGGCTGCTCGCGAGATCGTCCGAAGGCTGGGCGGGTTTGCCCTGGCTCTGGAACTGGTCGGGTCATTCCTGGCCACGCACGACAGCGCGACCTACCTCGCGGTGTCGGACGGGCTGGGGCTCGATGACCTCGACCTGTTTGCGGAAGACGGGGACGTCGAGCTTCGCCGGCACAATCACGAGCGACGGGTGCAGGCCGTGCTGGGCCCGACGCTGGCGGACCTGGAGGCGCCCGAGCGGCGCGCGATCGAGTACGCGGCCGTGTTGGCACCGAATCAGGTCGCGCTTCCGTGGTTGCGAGAGCTGGTCGTCGCGAAGTTTCCGGATCTGGCTGCGCCCGGGCGGCTGGGGGACCCGTGGGTTGCGCTGTGCCGCCGGCTGGAGCGTCTCGGTCTGCTGCACCGTGCGGACGGGCAGGGGCATCAATCGCGCATCATGCGGATCCACCGCCTGGTGCAGGACGTCATTCGACAGGAGGCCACGCCCGAAGTGTGGTCGCAGCGGCAGGCGGCCGTGGAATCGCTGTTTGCCAGGCGATTGGACGCGCTGGAGGCGGTAACGCGGTGGGAGGCTCACCGCTGGGAAATTGAGCCCCTCGACGCCCTGGTCCGTGCCTGGGCCGACGCCGGGGTTGAGGGACTGGCTCTGATCATGTATCGGATTGGCGCTTTCTGGAACACCGTTGCCGAGTGGGGGCTTGCTGAGCAGTTGGTGCGGCGAGGGCTGGCGATCGCCGAGTCCGGCCACGGGCCGGACAATGTGGATGTGGCCGATGGGTTGAACAATCTCGCTGAACTGCTGCGCGCGACCAATCGTCTGGGGGATGCAGAGCCGCTCTATCGACGAGCGTTGAGGATCCATGAGACGAGTTACAGAGTCGATCACCCGGAAGTGGCGGTAATGAACAACCTCGCTTTACTGCTGTGCGCCACGAATCGCTTTGAGAAGGCTGAGTCGCTCTATCGCCGCGCCCTGACGATCGCTGAGGGTAGTTTCGATCTCAAAGACCCGCGCAGGGCCACGGTACTGAGCAACCTCGCTGAGCTGCTGTGCGCCACCAATCGTCTTGAGGATGCGGAGCCACTCTATCGCCGAGCGCTGGCGATCAACAAGGCCAGTTACGGTCTCGATCACCCGGAGGTGGCGACGGACCTGAACAACCTCGCTGCACTCCTGCGGGCCACGAACCGCCTTGAGCAGGCGGAGCGGTTCTACCGCCGTGCCTTGAGGATTCTCAGGACAAGTTACGACCCCAGTCATCCTAGCGTGGCAGTTGGATTGAGCAACTTGGCTGAACTGCTTTGTGCCACGAATCGTCTGGACAGGGCAGAGCCGCTCTATCGCCGAGCGTTGGCGATCGACGAGGCCAGCCATAGTCCGGATCATCCAACCGTGGCAGTTCGCCTGAACAACCTGGCTGGGCTGCTGCACGACACCGGTCGGCTTGCCGAAGCCGAGCCACTCCTTCGCCGGGTCGTGCGGATCCTGCACTGCTTCAAGCTGCAGAACGGGCATCAGCATCCGAACTTCGAATCGGCGGTCAACAACTACGGCGACCTGCTGACCGGATTGGGCCACACGCGTGAAGAGACCATCGAGAAGATCAAGACGGCGATGACCGATGTCGAACCGGAGGAGCAGGGGTGAGCGAGACGACGCACGCACCGCGGATCTTCATCAGCGCTGTCAGCCGGGAGTTCGGCACGCAGCGCGGACAGCTTGCCCGCTGGCTCGAACGGGCCGGGTGGCATGTTGAACTGCAGGAGAAGCTCCGGCAGGGCGACGGGACCCTGCTCGACAACCTCGAAACCTGCATCAGGTCCTGCACCGCGATCGTGCACCTGGTCGGCAAGGGTTACGGCGTCGAGCCGACCCCGGAGGAACTGGCCGGCAATCGCGGCCCCGACGAGCGATCCGCGCGCTCCTACACGCAGTGGGAGTACTGCTTCGCCGTGCAGCACGGCATCAAGCGGCACGTCTACGTCGCCCGGCCGGAGGCGGTTCGTGAGCCGAACTTCGTCGCCAGCGAGGAGGAGCGGGAACGGCAGCGGCGGCACCTGGCGGCGATCGAGCAGTCGGGCGAACACCGGACCGAGTTCGCGGACCCGGTCGAACTGAACAACCTGGTCCTGACCGACGTGCTGGGCGGGCCGACGGCCGAGCGACTGCTGCGTCGGCCGAGCAACCTCGACGCGTCGATCGGCACACTCTTCAAGGGGCGCGAAGCGTTCCTGCAGCGGCTGCGCGAGAGCCTGGCCGGCCCGGACGGGCGGGCCGCGATCACGGGCAGCCAGGCGCTGCACGGACTCGGCGGCGTGGGCAAGACGCGGCTGGCGCACGAGTACGGGCACCGTTTCGAATGCGAATACACGGCCCTGCTGGCGGTGACGGCTGACTCGCCGGAGAGCCTGCGGCGGAACCTGGCCGGCCTGACCGGCCCGCTGGTCCTGAACCTGCCCGAGCAGTCAGCCAGGGAGGAGGCCGTGCAGGCGGCTGCGGCGCTCCGCTGGCTGCGCGAGAACCCGGGCTGGTTCCTGATCGTCGACAACGTGGATACGCCCGAGGCGGCCGCCGAGGTCGAGGACCTGCTGAAGGAACTGAGCGGCGGGCACGTGCTGATCACCTCGCGGCTGACGAACTGGTCGGCGGCGGTGGAGGCGCTGGAACTGGACGTGCTGGCCGAGACGGACGCGGTGGCGTTCCTGCTGGAGCGGACCGCCGGCCGGCGAAGGGGTGAGCCGGACGAGGCGGCGCGGGCGGCCGAACTGGCTGGCGAACTGGCCGGGCTGGCCTTGGCGCTGGAGCAGGCGGCGGCGTTCATCCGCACGAGGCGGCTGTCGTTCGGCCGGTACCTGGAGCGTTGGCGTACGCAGCGTGAGAAGGTGCTGGAGTGGTTCGATGAGCGGCAGATGCGCTATCCGCACAGCGTCGCGGTCACGTGGGAGACCTCGTTCGCGCAGTTGAGCGAAGCGGGGCGGAACCTGCTGAACCTGCTGTGCTGGTTCGCGCCGGACCCGATTCCCGAGTGGCTGCTGGAGGGCGAGCATGCGCTCGAGGGGATCCCGGACCCGGAGGATGCGCTCGCGGATCTGGCGGCCTATTCGCTGGTGGAACGATACGAGTCGGAGTTCGCGTTCGACCTGCATCGCCTGGTTCAGGAGGTCGCCCGGCAGCGGCTGACCCGCACGGGTTCTGCGGAAGGTTCGCTGCGGCAGGCGCTGCGCTGGATCAACGCGGCGTTCGAGGGGGACGGTGCGGACGTTCGAACGTGGCCGACGCTCGATCCGCTCTACCGGCACGCCGGCGCGATTGCCGAACGGGCGGACGAGGCGGGTCTGCACGGCGCGGATCTGCCGACGGCACGGTTGTTCGGGCAGTTGGACGTGCTGTTGAGCGCGAAGGCGGACTACGCGCCGGCGGAGCAGTACAGCCGCCGTGCCCTGGCGATCAGCGAGACCAATTACGGGCTTGACCATCTCGAGGTCGCAGTCCGCCTGAACAATCTTGCCGACTTACTGCGCGTTACGAATCGACTTCCAGAGGCGGAGCCGCTCTATCGCCGTGCGTTGGCAATTGACGAGGCTGGCTGCGGTCCCAATCACCCGCGGGTCGCCACGAAACTGAACAACCTCGCCACGCTGCTGCGCGCAACAAACCGAGCTGAGGAGGCCGAGCCGCTATTCCGCCGTGCACTCACCATCACCGAGGTGAGCCTTGGCCCTCATCATCCGACGGTGGCAATTCGCCTGAACAACCTCGCCGAACTGCTGCGGCTGACCAATCGCTTGGACGAGGCCGAGCCACTCTTCCTCCGTGGCCTAGCGATCTTCGAGCGATCCTTTGGGCCGGATCATCCCAATGTAGCGGCCGCTCTAAACAACCTCGCCGTTGTGCTCCGAAACACCGACCGCACTATGAAAGCGGAGGCGCTATTTCGTCGGGCGTTGGCGATCGACGAGGCTAGCTACGGGCCCGATCACCCGCGCGTCGCAACGAGGCTGAACAACCTCGCTGAAATACTGTGCGCCACGAACCGTTTTGAGGAAGCGGAGCCGCTCTATCGCCGAGCATTGGCGATCGACGAGGCCAGCTACGGTCTCCATCACCCAGATGTGGCCACGGATCTGAACAACCTCGCTGAACTGCTGTGCGCAACGAATCGGCTTGAGGAGGCGGAGCCGCTCTATCGCCGAGCGTTGGCGATCGACGAGGCCAGCTACGGTCCCAATCACCCGGACGTGGCCACGGATCTGAACAACCTCGCAGAACTGCTACGCGCCACGCATCGTCATCCGGATGCCGAGTCGCTTTTCCGTCGGGCACTTGCGATCGACGAGGCCAGTTACGGCCGTGGGCATCCAGTCGTAGCTACTTGCCTGAACAACCTCGCTGGCCTGATGTGCGCGACCAATCGGCTTGCCGAGGCCGAACCACTCCTTCGCCGTGCCGTACGCATCCTCCACCACTTCAAGCTGCAGACCGGGCATCAGCATCCGAACTTCGAAACGACGGTCAACAATTACGGCGGCCTGCTGACCGGAATGGGGCATACGCATGAACAAGCCACTGAGATGGTCAAGGCCACCCTCCGCGAGGTTGAGGCGGAGTTCGAGAGCGGGCGGGGGCCTGAGCGGGACGACTGACGGGATCAGGGAGTCTGCGAGGAGCAGCGGGTGAATACAGGCAGCAATCCGGTTCAGCGACGCGTGATCGCCGGGAGTCTCTTCTGGTACTGGTGCGGCGTTGGCGCGCTGGTCGTGATCGCCTTCGTCCTCGGCTGGGTGGGCTTCGCGACGGCGTTGAAGCAGGCGTCCGGCCAGAGCTTCCCGGCCTGGCTGGTTCTGACCACCTATCGCGCTGCGACCCTGTTCACCCCCGAACCCGACTTCGCCAACCTCGTGCCACACGCCGGGCCGCAGTCCGAGCAGTGGGAGATCGCCCAACTTTTCGTCGGAAACCGCTGCCTGCAGATCGCCCGAATCCTCGCGCCGTTCACCACCCTGTTCGTCATCCTGCAACTGCTGGTCTCGCTGGCGCAGTCCGCCGGCGCGGGCTGGTGGCTGCGCGAGGTGACCTCGATCTGGGTCGGCCCGCTCGAGACGCTGCAGCGCCTCGTGACGCCGGCCGCGCAGCGGGCCGCCCGCTTCCTGGTCTCCGAATCACGCGAGGGCGGCCGGCACGCACCCGGCTGGTTGCGGCGGCTGGCCGCTGCGGACCGCGCCGGGGCGTCCTCGGACTACGAGAAGTACGTGCCGTGGGACCGGCGGCACGTCGTCATCTGCGGGCTGGGGAAGACCGGCATGCGGCTGGTCGAGGAGTTCCGCAACTGCGACCGGCGCGAGCGGCGGCGGGTGGTGGTCATCGAAGCCGCCCCGACCGAGGAGCAGGTCGCCCGTTGCCGAAACCTCGGCGTCTGGATCGTCGTCGGTGACGCGACGCACGGCGCGGCCCTGTGCGACGCGGGCGTGCCGCGGGCGGAGCGGATCATCATCACGGTCGGCCAGCAGGTGGATCGCCTCGAGATCGCCGCCCAGTCGGCCGATCTGTGCCGAGACCGCGCGCGGCAACTGCTGATCCACATCCGGGTCGACCGCTCGTCGTCGGCCGGGCAGTTGCGCGAGTCGCCGGTCCTGCCGGCGTCGCGCGGGCTGTCTCTGCCGGTTCCGTTCAGCACGCACCAGTACATTGCCCGTTGTCTGCTGGCCCGGCACCCGCTGGCAAGCTGGGCCGCGTGGCGTGGCCAGGAGCGCGTGCACGTGATCCTGTTCGGGTTCTCGGTGATGTCCGAGGAACTCGCACTGGTGATCGGCCGACTGTGTCACTCGTGCTGGTTCCGGCTTCCGCGGGTCACCTGGGTGGTTCCCGACCCGGCGGCCGCCCGGGCGGCGTTTCTGCGGCACTATCCCGAATTCGAGCGGGCCTGCGAGCTTGTGTTTCAGCAGGGTCCGCCGGAGCGCGGGGTTTCCGCGGTGGTTGCGGCAACCCGGGACCTGGAGCCCGTGACCGCCATCTTCGTCTGCGACCCGGATCCGAGTACGGCCCTGCGCCAGGCCCACGAGGTGCGGGCGGCCAGCCGGCAGGCCCGTCGCTGGCTGGCACCGGTCTTCGCCTACCTGCCCGATGCGCAGGGGTTGGCGCCCTACACGCACGCGGCCAGTCGGGAGCCGCGCTTCGCGAACGTCTTCGAACTGTTCGGAGCCCTCGAACAGGGACGGCTGCGGTCAGAGGTGATCGAGGGGAGGCAGGAGATCGTACCGCGTCTGAAACACCAGGCGTATCTTCTGAGCAACTCGTCCGTGCAGGCGGACCGTGACTGGACCAACCCGGAACTGCCTCCGTGGAGAACGGCACCGGCCGCGCACGCCACGCCGAACGATCTTGACGTGACCCTGCAGGAGTCCAATCGCTGGGCGGCGGAGTTCATCCCGACCATGCTGGCGGCGGCCGGGTGCGCGGTTGGCCGCGACGTGCGGACGATCACGCCGCAGGCTCCGCTGCCGCGTGACGCAACGACGGCGCCCTGGGTGCTCGAGGAACTCGCCAAGCTCGAACACCAGCGGTGGATGGCCGAACGCTACATCAACGGATGGTCGCACGATGAATTGCGGGAGAACGCGCGGAAAAAGCACAACCTGCTGGTCGACTGGGCCGAGGTGCCGGAAGTCGAGCAGCGCAAGGATCACAATGCGGTCCTGAGCCTGACCGGAGAGATCAAGGATCGGCGGACCGGGGAGGTTTCGTACATTCTGCGAGCCGGCCGGCCGGCCGCGCCGTCGCCCTTCGGGCAGCCGGGGCGGGTGCCGGCGGAATGCATCCAGCCGCTGCTGTGCGTCGGGATCATCGGGCACTGCAGGCTGTCGCCGCAGCAGCGGGCGGCGTTGGCGGCGACGCTGCGTGACACGGTGCTGCCAAAGCTGATCAAGGACTTTCCCGGACACTACTTTCGACTGCTGTCCGCGCTGGCGCCCGGGGCGGACACGGTCTTCGCGCGGACCGCGACGGATTTTCTGGCGGGTGTCGGGCGGGCGAATCGGGCACACTGGCACGGTCTGCACGTGGTCGAGCCGTTTCCCGTCGCGCAGGTGCTCGATTTCCGGGGCGCGAACCCGTCGCTGGCTGCGGGCGCACCGGTCGCGCCGGACCTGGTCGTCGATCCGGAGCGGGGCGCGCTGGAAGACCGGGCCGAGTGGATCATCGACCTGCTGCCCGCCGGCGAGCAGGCCCGTGACCTCGCTCACGGCGCCGCGGCCGCGACGCGTCGGCACGAGCAGTACGAGCGTGCCTGCGCCTACGTGGTGGAGCGATCACACGTCCTGATCGCGGCCTTCGACCCGAACCGGAACGGTGCTTCGCTGACGTCGACGGGCCGGCGGTGGCGGGCCGGACTCGAGAGCATCCCGGCGGCCCGGTCATCCTGGCCGGAGGCGATGCGCAGCGGGCAGTACCGCCTGCTGCGCGAGCACGTCCGCCTGTACAACGCCGGCCGGGAGGCGGGGGAGGCGTACGACACGGTCACGGTGATGATCGGCGAGGACGGCCCGCCGGCCTACGACCGGTGCCTGGCCACATGAAGCCGGGTTGGCGTGCGCGGGAGCGGTGGCCCTGCGGCGGCCGCGGTGCCGGACCCGGCGGGCGGCGCTTTGGCCGTGCCGATGTGCGGCGGGCCGAACCCGTTCGAATCGTCCGGGGGGGAGCATGGACCCTCGCCGGAGACCCGATGGGCGCGTAGAATCTGAAACACAAATCGCGTTGGTGGTAGTGCTGTAATGAAACAGGGTGATGCGGAAGCATATTGGGATTCGCGAGCCGACACGTATGATACGTTCTATCGCAAGACGCCCATCCGTCAGCGACTGGTCGACAAGGTCAGCCTGGGGCTCGGTGTGTTGCCCGAGTCGTTCGAGACCGCGCTCGATCTCGGCAGCGGCTCCGGCCGACTGACGGAAGCGATTGCCAAGAACATCAACATCCGGCAGGTCTGGGCGGTCGATGTCTCGTCCAGGATGATCGACCGGGCCCGGAATCGGTTGATGGGGACCGGGTATTCGGATCGGATTTCGTGGATCCAGGCGGACGTGGTCGGCTACCAGCCGGAAGCGTCGGTGGACGTGTGCGTCAGCGGCCTGCTGATGCACCAGTTGGAGCCGGAGGACAAGGATCCGTTCCTGCGGATGTGCTACGAAACGCTGAACCCCGGTGGCGTTCTGGCCCTGGCCGACCAGATGATCTGTCAGTCGGATGACACACAATGGGGAGCGGCCGCGCGGCGCCGGCGCAGTCTCAGGCCGCGCATCAGGGAGTTCTTCTACCCCGACGGGCTTCCGGATTCCTACCGGGACGCCCACGAGCATACGGAACTGGACTCGGACGTGTACCGGCGCATTCGCGCGGCCGGGTTCAAGGACATTCACTTCTATCAGATCTGTCCGATTGTCGGGCTCTTCTTCGCGACGAAGTGCACCGAGGATACGGTGGCGATTCGACCGCTCGGGAGGTGGCCGGTGGTGCCGGACGGTCTGCCGCCGGCGCTGGCGGACGACCACCGGGTCGTGAAACAGAAGGAACGGCACAACGGGTACCGCCGCACCCTTGTGGAACACCTTGCGACCAGGGAGCGCGTCTGGATCGAGGAAGCGACCGGGCAGCCCGGCCAGGCGAATCCGCTCGCGGCCGCCGCGGAACTTCACGGGAAACTGAGCGACGACTCTCGCGTGCTGCCTCTGTTGCCGGCCGATCCGGCCGGCGAGTCGCTGCCGTACCTGACGCTTGCGTATCGGGAGGACCTGCGCGATCCGGACGACCAGATGAACTCGGTATTCGGGATTCTGCGGAGTGCGAAGGCCCTGGCCGAGATGCTGACCACGATCCACGAACTGGGTTACATCGCGGGCGAGAGCGCGCTCCGGTCCTTCATGGTGGACGAGCAAGGGGTGGTGATCACCAGTCTGCTCGGCTGCCGGAAGTTCAACGCGGTAGCCGATGAGCGATCGGATGTGGTCGTGCTGGGGACGATCCTGGTGGAATCACTGCTGGATCACGCCGGGGAGCCTTCCGGTCATCCCGAGGCACTGCAGGAGCAGATGTTCGACCGGAACATCCCGAGTCGGCTGGCGAGCCTGTGCCGTGCGTTGATGGATGGGAAGCTGGCGGCCAGGGCCGCGGCCCGCGCGATCGGGCGGTTCACGCGTCTGGCGGATCAGGACCGGAGGACGCCGCAGGGTGTCGTCTCGCAGAACCGCGAGTTGCTGGACATCTGGGAACACGAAACGGCGCCCGAGCCGGAACTGTCGGAGATCTGGCGCCAGGTGGAGAAGGACCAGCTTCTGCGCCAGACCATCGAGTACCTCTTCCAGGTGTACGAGTCGGCCCACTGCCGCTCGAACGCCTTCGCGATCCTGGCGCACCATGACTTCGAAAGCCTCGTGCGGATCACGAACAAGAGGCTGGAGGACGCCGTCCTGCGGGACATGACGATCCGCGGGTGCGATTTCTCGGACTGGACCTTTGAGCGTTGCGACATCAAGGAATGCACGTTCGAAGACTGTCGGTTTGACCGGGCGGCCTTCCGGCGTTCGGAAATCGTCCGGTCGAGTTTCCAGGGAGGTTCACTCGCCGGGCTGCGGGCCTCCAGCACCAGGTTGATCGGGACGGTGTTCGGTGGGGTGGACCTGCGCGCGGCCGACCTGCGGTACTCGAACCTGGAGCGCGTCCGGGTGCATGGATCGAAGGTGGCGGACCTGAACCTCGAGGGTGCCAATCTTCACTCCGCGACGGTCAGCGACTGCGACGGGGTTGGTGCCATCCGGCTGGCCGGGGTGAACGCCTGGGGTCACAGCGGCAAGGAACTGGAGGCATGCCTGAAACAGGTGGAGCACGTCTCCGTGAACAACTACGACAAGTTCGACTCTGAGTACGAGCGCATGTTCGGTGAGCGCTTCGCGGAGTTGTACTGGTGGCGGCGGAGCGACAGATGACCGGCGAGTTGCGGAAAGTGTTTGTCAGTCACGACACCGATGATGCGGTTCTCGCGGGCCATCTGCAGACCCTGATCAAGGAGAGCAGCGGAGGCTTCATTGAGCCGTTCTGCTCGTCGGACGTGTCCGGTGACAACGGCATCCTCTACGGCGACGACTGGTGTGCGCGGCTGATCGAGGAACTGCGCAGTGCCCGGGTCGTGCTCAGTCTGCTCACGGAGCGTAGCATTCGCCGACCGTGGGTTCTCTTCGAAGCCGGGTTCGCCCGCGGGCAGCGCAAGGACATCATCGGACTGCTGGTGAACATCACGCCCGAGTCGCTGCAGACCAGCCCGTTCCACGGCGAGCAGAACGCCGCGTGCAACACCGCGGCCCTCGAGAAGCTGGTCAGGGAACTGATCCGGAAGGCCGGCGGGAAACCCGAACGGGAACTGGTTTCCGGCAAGGTCGGCGGGTTCGTCGAACGGCTGGGCGAATACCTCGAGGGTTGCCAGGCGGGTACGGAGCGACTCCCGGCCCCGGGAGCGGACCCGGTCTTGGATCGCCTGGAGGCGTTCCTTTTCGGAGAGGCGCAGATTACGACCGCGATGCGGTGGCTGTGCGCCAGTTCGATCTGTCTGCGGGACATGCCGTGGCTGGAACTCCCCGCCCAGGAACTCTACCGGGCCCTGCGCGACGATGCCAAGAACGCCGAGCATGTCCGGACGGCCGTCACCGAGGCGCGCCGGGCGGTCAAGGCCAATGAAGTGCTCGGGGGCGCCGACACCGCCCGGGTCAGTTCGCTGCTGCTCGAGTTCCTGCGGCAGTTCGCTCGGAACCGGGGTGGGTAGCGCCGCGCCGCCGGCCGACCACGGCGCGCTCGAAGTCGACAACATCCGCGCGCTCGCGCTGCGAGGAAACACCCGCTGACGGGCCGGCTATCGCCATCGCACACGGCTCGATACGATCGGCCGTGCGCAACGGAATGCCTTAGCGGAGCAGCCATGCAACCCGGCCTCTACGAAGACCTGCTCAGCCGCGCGCTCGTCGGCAAGCTTGCCGAATTGCCCGACGCCCGGATCGCCGCGCTGGCGAAGATCGACGCCGAGGATGCGCATACGGCGATCGCGCAGTATCTCGAGCACCTGCTGGTCAAGTCGCTCGGCGGTCTGCGCGGCACGGAAGCGGTTGAGCGACAACGCCGCCTGGTCGACCGGGTGATTGACGTGCTTGCCGAGGAACTCGGTGCCGAGTGGCGCGGCGCGTTCCGGCTTGCGGATCCGCTGCAGCGTCTGCTGGCGATCCATGCCGGCAACCCGCCGGCGCGGCCGGACACGCCGCTGGCCCGGTCCGCGCTGCTGACCGGCAACCGCCGCGATCCGACCCTCAGTTCGCAACTGGCCCGCGAGATCGAGACCGCCGACCATGTCGATATCCTCTGCTCGTTCGTCCGCTGGAGCGGGTTGCGGCTGCTGCTCGATGCACTCAAGCAACTGACGGCCAGACCCGCCGAGCGCCCTCGACTGCGGTTGATTTCGACCAGCTATATGGGCGCGACCGACCCGGCGGCGATCGAACGACTCCGCCAACTCCCGAACACCGAGATCAAGATCTCGTACGACACGCAGCGAACGTGTCTGCACGCAAAGGCCTACCTGATCCACCGTGACACCGGGTTCGGCAGCGCCTACATCGGATCGGCCAACATCTCGCGGGTCGCTCTCTCGGAAGGGCTGGAGTGGACCAGCAAGATCAGCCAGTACGAACTGCCGCACATGTGGCAGAAGATCGCCGCCACGTTCGACTCGTACTGGACCGATCCCGAGTTCGAGGCCTTTGGCGAAGACAGCGTCGCGCGACTCCGGCAGGCCATCTCCGCCGAGCGCAGGCAGGGAGACTTCGACACGCCGACCGCGCTGCCCGGTTTCGACCTGCGGCCGTATCCGTTCCAGGAGGAAATCCTCGACGCGCTCGCGGCCGAACGCTCGGTGCTCAACAAGCACCGGCATCTGGTGATCGCCGCCACCGGAACCGGCAAGACGATGGTGGCCGCGTTCGACTATCGCCGCTGGTCGCGTGAGCAGGCGAGCCGGCCGCGACTCCTGTTCGTCGCCCATCGCGCGGAGATTCTGCGCCAGGCGCTCGACACGTTCCGCGGCGTACTGCGCGATCAGAATTTCGGCGACCTGCTGGTCGGCGGCAACATCCCCGAGCAACGTGAGGACCTGTTCTGTTCGATCCAGAGCCTGCACCAGGACGAACTCGACCAGATCAGCCCGGACCGCTACGACTACGTCGTTGTCGACGAGTTCCACCACGCCGCGGCTTCAAGCTATCGCCGCCTGCTCGATCACCTGCGGCCGAAGGTGCTGCTCGGCCTGACCGCAACACCCGACCGTGCGGACGGCCTCGACATTTACAAATGGTTCGACGGCCAGGCCAGTGCCGAGATCAGGCTTCCGGATGCGATCAGCCGGCGTCTGCTGGTGCCGTTCCAGTACTTCGGCGTGTCGGACAGCGTTGACCTCGACACGCTGCAGTGGCAGCGCGGTGGCTACCGTATGGCCGACCTCGACGACGTGTACACCGGCAACGATGTTCGGGCGAACCTCGTTCTGGACAAGGTGCACGAGACGCTCGCCGATCCGCACCGGGCGCGCGGACTGGGCTTCTGTGTCAGCGTGGCGCACGCCGAGTTCATGGCTCGATTCTTCGGTGAACGCGGGTTGCCCGCGATTGCACTGTCGGCAGCCAGTCCGGACGACCAGCGCCGCTCGGCCAAGCAGCGTCTGATTGCCCGCGAGATCAACTTCATCTTCGTCGTCGATCTCTACAACGAGGGCGTCGACATCCCCGAAGTCGACACGGTGCTCTTTCTCCGCCCGACCGAGAGCCTGACGATCTACCTCCAGCAGTTGGGTCGCGGCCTGCGCCTCGACGACGAGAAAGACTGCCTGACCGTGCTCGACTTCATCGGAGCGCAGCGGAAGGAGTTTCGCTTCGCCAGTCGCCTGCGGGCCCTCAGCACCAACCCGACGCGGAAACTCGAGACCGAGATCGAGACCGGTTTCCCGCACCTGCCACCCGGCTGCTCGATGCAGTTCGAACGCGTCGCACAGCAGCATGTACTTGAGAACGTCCGCCGCACCTTGATCCTCCGCCGCCCGCAGGTCATCGCGGACCTCAAGGAACTCGGCAAGCACTACGGCCGCACACCGACGCTCGACGAGGCCCTCGCCTACCTCGACACGACACCGGGCCAACTTCTGAAACGCGGATTGTGGTCGCGTCTGCTGCACGATGCCGGCCTCGTGGAAACGTGCGACGCACCAGACGAGGCGCAACTCGCCAGGGGCATCCGCCGCCTGGCACACTGTGACGATCCGAGGCAGATCACATATCTGCTCCGCAGTCTCGATGGAGAACTTGGCGCGCCTGAAGATGAAGAGGCAATCCGTCGCCTGACCATGCTCCACGTCGGTCTGTGGGGCGCGGAGGGCGCGGAGATGTCGCTCGAGCAGGCCCGGCAGCGACTTCGGCAGAACCCGAGCGCCTGTGACGATCTGCGTGCGCTGCTCGGCTACCGCAGGACACATGCGCACACGCAACTCGGCGAACTGCACCCCGGGTTGAGCGGGCCCTTGGCCGTGCACGCCCGTTACACGCGCGACGAGATCCTGGCCGGGCTCGGCCGCTGGACGATGGACCACCGGCCGCGGTTCACCGAGGGCGTGCTGCACTTGCCGGACACCAGGGTCGACGCGTTCTTCGTCACGCTGCAGAAGACCGAGGCGGCGTATTCGCCGACAACGATGTACGAGGACTACGTCATCAGCGATCGCCTGTTCCACTGGCAGTCGCAGAGCACCACGTCGGCCGATTCCCGGACCGGGCAGCGCTACATCCGACACCGGGAACGAGGATGTACGCCGCTCCTGTTCGTCCGGGAAAGCAAGTACCTGCCCGAGGGACTGGCCGCACCATACGCGTACCTCGGTCCGGCCGAGTATGTTTCGCACGAGGGCAGCCGGCCGATCAGTATCATCTGGCGCTTGCGCCACGCGATTCCCGCCCGGCTGCTGCGGCAGACCGGGCAGTCCGTGGCCGGATAGACGCGTGCTCCGTGTCGGTGTCGCGACACACCGGGGCCGATCGAGTTGCGTCGGGCGTAGCAGCGACCTTGCAGGGTTCAGGCGGTTCTGTAGGATAACGAAGCGTCTGGGCACCTCCGCTGAAACCAACAGGAGCGACGCGTGCGCGCGACCTTGCCGGCTTTGCTTCTCCTCGTACTGACAGGCTGCAATTCGGCCCGTTACAGCGTTTCCTACAACCGTGTGCTGCCGCACATCGAAACGGTCGCGATCCTCCCGGTCTCCGTGGATGTCAGGTCGATCCACAGCGGCGGCAACCTGGAAGACCGGCCCGACCTGCGGGAACAGGTGCGACGGCGGTTCGTCACCGGTCTGGCCGAGGAGATTCGCGAACGCGGCCGCAAGCCGGTTCTGGCGGACGAAGAGACGACCGCCGAGCAACGAAGCGCAGACCTGGCCCTGGTATCGGCAGTCCGGACCTCGTTGCTGCACTGCCACTATGAGGGCGGCCGCGGTCGGGTCGTCGACTACGACTTCGCCGAGACGCTGCGGGCCTACGCACCGGCCGAAGCGGAGGCGGTGCTGTGTATCGATGTGCTGGGAATCGTTCCGACGGCCGGCCGCGAGGCCCTCAAGTTCACGGCCACGGCGGTCGGCCTGCTGGTGGGGGCGCAGAATTACGTATCGACCAATGACGCGATCCTGCACCTGATGCTGGTGGAGCTCGATTCCGGCAAAGTCGTCTGGTTCCACACGCTCCAGGATACCCCGGACGTCCGCAGCGACAGCCGCGTACGTCGGTTCGTGCACGCCGCCAGCAAGTACCTCTTGGAGCCGATCAAATGAGATCGTACCCGCTGCCGTTCTTCCTGCTCCTGCTGACCGCGTGTTCGTCGAACCTCACGCCCTTCGGGCCGGGGAACGTGGTGGAACTCGACCAGGACGAGCAGCGACTCTGGCAGATGTCTCGAGGGGAGATGGACGAGCTGTCCGCCAGCGGCCTGCGCTATCGCAACCCGGCCATGCAGGAGTACGTGGAGTCGGTACTTGAGACGCTCCTCGGCGGGAACGAGGGTGCCTATCTTCCGTTGGAACCCCGGGTGGTGATCGTTGACGTTCCGGTGGTCAACGCCGCCTGTTATCCGTCCGGCGACATCTACCTGCACACCGCGATTCTGGGTCGCATGCGCAACGAGGCGCAGCTCGCGATGATCCTCGGGCACGAACTGACGCATGCCACCCACAGGCACACGCACCGGCGCCAGTCCAAGACATACGCTGCCAGCGGTGCGATCACGTACGCCGCCGTGCTGGCATCCATCGTGAGCGGCAAGCTCGGCACCGGGATCCAGAAGGTGGGGGGCGTGATCGCCAGGGCAGCCATCGAGGGCTATGGCCGCGATCTTGAACGCGAGGCCGATCGCGTCGGATTGACCCTGGCGGCCCAGGCCGGCTACGACCCCGCAGCGGCGTCGCAGATGTTCGATCGCATGAGGGCTGCGGCGGAGAAGCCGAGCAACAGCCGCAGCGCGCTGCTCTTCTACGCCTCTCATCCCAGGATGACCGAGCGTGCCGAGAACTGCCGCCGCCTCGTCAGGACACTCTCGCCCGAACTGCGTTCGCATGCGAAACGCGTCGGCGAGCAGCGGTATGTCGAGGTCTTCCACGATCTGATCTTCGACGAAGCCGAACAGCACGTCGCCCAGGGCCGCTTCGACCTCGTCGCCGACACGGCCGCCTTCCTGCGACGAACACGTCCGAGCGACCCGCGAACCGGCGTGCTGCTCGGCGACCTGAAGCGGCACGAAGGAGACCTCGTCGGCGCTCGGGAGGCGTTCGAACAGGCGCTGCAGCGCGTGCCGTCGAACGCCGCGGCCCATCGCGGCCTCGGTCTCGTGGCGGCCAAGCAGGGCGACGCGGCCACAGCGATTCGTCACCTGCGACGCTACCTGGCACTGGCCGGCGACGCGAGTGACCGCGGGTACATCGAGAGCTTCGTCGAACAACTGACCCGCGTGGAGTAAGCGATGCGGCCAACCCTGCTCGCCATCACCTGCCTGCTTCTCACCGGCTGCACCGCGTTCCGGGCCACCGATTCCACGGTCGCGCACCGGCATACCCGCTTGACGGTCAACATTCCGCCCGGCTGGTATGTCGAGAGTCTCGACCCGGTCGCGGTGCTTTCGAGGAACGGCCCACCCCTGCAGCGGATCACGATCTCCGCAACGCCGCTCGGCAGGCCGCTCGCCGGGACGCAGCGGACCTACAACGACGGGATGCTGCCGAACGAGGTGGCGGATCTCGCGCTCGGCTTGGTCGAGGCGACGCCCGGACACGCCAACTTCGCGCGGTTGCGACTCGAGTTCGACCAACTCGCCGGCGCGGATGCCTTCGCGGCCGAGGCGACGTTTGTCGATGCCAGCGGGCTGCCGAAGCGACTGCGCCTTCACGGCGCCACGCTGCTCGGGCACATCATCCAGGTGGCGTACGAGGCGGCCGACGCGGTCTACTACGAGATGGATCTCGCCGCCTTCGAGAACCTGCTCGAGTCGGCCCGAATCACCACCAACTGAACGGACGCATCCCGCGCCGACCGGGTCACGCAGTGACCGCCACCCGAGACCGCGAATCGCGACTCGACACTCGGGTCGCACGCAGGGCACCTGCGGTCAGGTGAACGCGAAAACAACCAAGGCCCGCAACCACTGCGTCAGCAGGCGGTTGCGGGCCTCGTCTCTCGGGAAGCGGAGAGGGGGGGATTCGAACCCCCGGTACGGTCGCCCGCACACTGGTTTTCGAAACCAGCACCTTCAGCCACTCGGTCACCTCTCCCGGGACGCTCTGTCTGAAACGCCCGCTGCCCGATCGCAACCCGCGTGGCCTTGGCCAGGGGCTGTCGGGGACCGCTGCGCTTCAAAGCAGCCACACCGCTGCGCAGGCTGGCGACGGCGCGGAGAGATACAGTATTCGCGACGGCTGTTGACGGCAAGCCGACTTGCCGGATCCTCGTGCCGCGCGAACCCACCCCACCGAACGCCCCACTCCGACACCCGGATTTTTCGGGACCCGGCATCCGTTCCGCACGCGCCGGCGAAACCACAGGTGTGAGCGATTTGAGCGGTATCGTAGCCCGCTCAGGTCCGGGTACCGGCCAGGCTCGATCGTCGGGGGGCGATCCTCCAAGGGCCGACCGGGCCCGATTCCGGTCAGAAACGCCGCCAGGCACCATCGGCCCGAGGAATTAGCGGAATCTCGGTGCCAAAGGCGGCGTGGGCGTCAGGCAGGCAACGAACGACATTTTATCGGAAATGAACGGTTTGATGGAATTTTTTTGAACCCCCGGGGGTCTTACCGGTACAGAGAAGGTGAGGTGGACCATGGCTGAACGGATCGTCAAACCATCTGAACTCCGCAAGCTCGAGCCCACGGCCGCGATGCCGTCCGGGGCCGTCCTGCGGCGATTCTCCGCCTCCGAGGCCCAGCGACTCCGCAAACTGGTCACCGAGCCGCTCGAATGCGTCTACGTGCCCGGTTTCGACGACAAGGGTGCCGAGGCCCTGTACCTCGAGAACGTCAGCGACGGGCCGCGCCCGCGATACACCGAGGTGCCCGACTACAGTCGCCGGACCGACAAGCCGCATCGCAATCTGAAACTGTCCGAGGAAGCCCAGCTCTTCCTGCGATTCAACTATTTCCGCCATCGCGTGATGCTGATCCTGAACGAGTTCGCCGCGCGGCGCCTGACGCTGACGGCCACCCGCGACCTGCTCCGCTGGGGCATCCTGGCCGAAGCGCTGCGCGACCAGATCGCCGAGGCCAACCTCGGACTCGTGCCGACGATGGTCGAACGATCGCGGATCACCGGGGTCGATTTCGGCGACCTGATCAGCGAGGGGCACCTGGCGCTGCTGCGCAGCATCGACAAGTTCGACTGCGCCCGCGGCTTCAAGTTCAGCACGTACGCATGCCGGGCGATCCTGACAGCGATCACCCGGGCCGTCGCCCTGATGGCCCGGTATCGCAGTCGCTTCCCGACCGACTACGACCCGGACCTGCAGAAGGGCGACTTCGTCGAACTGGCGCGCGTCGACCTCGAGGACGACCGCCTCGAAGAACTGTGCCATCTGTTGCGCGACAAGGACCTCGATCTGACCCGCACCGAGCGCAAAATCCTCAACGAACGCTTCGGGCTGCGCGTCGGAACCCGCCGGGCGGAACGCCCCGCCAAGACCCTGCGGCAGGTGGCCGAGTCGTTCGGCGTCACCAAGGAACGCGTCCGGCAGATTCAGAACAAGGCGCTCCGCAAACTGCGCGGGGAACTCGACAAGAAGGTCGTACCCGGCTGATAACCAGCCGACGCCGACGATTCGTCTTGCGTTCGCCTGGCCATCCTCGATCGGAAGGAGGATGGCCGGGCTCTTTTGTGTCTGATAACCCCAGAACCCCGCGTTGACCCGCGCGGAAGCAGGCAGCTAGGATCAGGCGGGGGAACAGCCCGGTCGTTCGTCTTTCCGCGCCCGGGCGGAAACAGGGAGCTGACATGAAAAGCCTCGCCGTTCTGATCGCCGTCGGGATGCTGTCCGCAGCCCAGGCCGGCCAGGTGGATCCGCTGCCGACCGGCACGGCCCGCAGCGCCCCCTTCGACGCCGCCCGGCGGCAACTCGTCATTGAAGACCCCTCCGCCGCAACTTCGCGGGCGTGGTTCGCAAACGCGACCGCGGCCGTCAAGGCGCCGGCACAGGCACCGCGCGCCTTCGAGGTCCGCAACCGCGTGATCGTCAAGACCGACGCCGCCACCGCCGCCCGACTGGCCGCCACGGCCACGGGCGGGGCCCGCCCGCTGCGGGTGCACGGGTACTGGGCCATCGCGACCGCCGACGTGGCCGGTGCGATCGACCTGGCCGAAGCGGCCATGGTGGACCCGATGGTCGCGACGGCCAGTATCGATGCCGACGGCCTGCTCGCCCTGCGGGCCACGCCGAGCGATCCGAAGCTGAACCTGCAGTGGCATCTCGAGAACCAACTGGTGCCCGCGGCCGACGTCAACATCGTGCCCGCCTGGGAAGCGGGCTACAGCGGCGCCGGCGTGGTCATCGGTGTGCTCGATTCGGTCATCCAGGTCGATCACCCGGACCTGGCCGCCAACTACCTGCCGGCGGGGTCGAGTGACCCGGGTGGACCGGCCGCCGATCCGCACGGGACGGCCGTGGCCGGGATCGCCGCGGCGGTCGGCAACAACCAGTTGATGGGTGTCGGCGCGGCCTACAACGCCCAGTTCACCACGCACCTGTTGTCGAGCGACAGCGAGACGGCCGACGCGCTGGCGTTCCGCAATGATCTGAACGACGTCCGGAACAATTCGTGGGGGCCGTTTGACCTGAACATCATTCACCACCCGGCGGCGGTGATCATGGATGCGATTGAGCAGGCGGCCCGCGAGGGGCGGGCGGGGCGCGGCACGGTGCTGGTCTGGGCGGCGGGCAACGGCGGGGTGATCGGTGACCGGGTCGACTACGACCCGTACGCCTCCAGCCGCTACACGCTGGCGGTCGGCTCGATCGGTGACCAGGACCTGGGCGCTTCCTACAGCGAGCGCGGCGCGTCGCTGGCGCTGGTGACGCAGTCCGACGGCAACACGCGCGGGATCTACACGACGGCCAGCAACAACGGCGAGACGGCTTCCTTCGGCGGAACGAGCGCGGCGGCGCCCCTCGCTTCGGGAGTTGTCGCGCTGCTGCTGGAAGCGCGTCCCGATCTGCACTGGCGCGACGTGCGGGCCGTGCTGCTGGATTCGGCCAGGCAGTGTGACCCGGACAGCGAAGGCTGGCAGTTGAATGGCGACGGCCGCCCGATTCACTACGACTACGGCTTCGGCGCGATCGATGCCGGTGCCGCGATTGACCTGGCGGACACATGGGAGCGGCTGCCGCACGAACTCGTCGCAACGACCGGAACGGTCGCCGTCGACCAGATCATCCCCGACCGCCAGGCGGCCGGCGTGGTCATCGATGCCGAGATGCCCGACGACATCATCATCGAAACGGTTGAACTGATCCTGAACATCGACTCGCCGTTCATCGGCGACCTGACCGTCGATTTCACGGCGCCCTCGGGCACCTCGTCGGCCGTCGTGCGGAAGCGCAACACCGACGGCGGCGGCGACCTGGTCGACTACACGTTCACGAGCCTGCGGCACTACGGCGAACGCAGCGGCGGCACGTGGCAGGTCAAGGTGGCCGACCGGGCGGTCGGGGACATTTCGACGTGGATCGATTTCGAGCTGCGGGTGCACGGCCAGCCGGTCTGTCGTCTGGATCTCGATCACGACGGCGTCTACGGCCTGGGCGACCTGCAGGCGCTGCTGTCGGTATTCGGTGCCTGTTCCGATGACGCGGTGTTCAACCCGGCCGCGGACGACGACAACGACGGCTGCACGAGCCTGTCGGACCTGGCCGAACTGTTGCACCGTTTCGGCGACACCTGCGACGACTAGGGTCGTGTTTGACGGATGCAAATGAGCTGCCAAGGCCGCGAAAGAGGTGGAAATGTGAAGGAGTGAAAGAGGGCGGTTTCGCGACGTTCTTCCCTCTTTCACCCTTTCACCCTTTCACTCCTTCACTCTTTCACAACGGCAACAACGCGATTGGGTCCATCAAACAGAACCTGACGGACTCTCCCAGTCTTCACTGCCCAAGGAGGGATTCCACTTTTTTGTTGAATTCCAAGCGACCCCGGGCCGTCTACGAGACATAAGGAACGTGTCCGGGCGACCGATGGAGGACCTGACATGGCTACGTACTTCGTTGAACTGGATCTGCAGACGATCGGTGCCGAGATGTCCGCTTCGCTGGGCTGCCAGGTGCTGGCTTCGGACGTGCGCGAGATCCTGAAGAGCGTAGGCTACGTCGAGTCCAACCGCGGCTGGCTGGTCAAGGATCTCCGTCCGCTGATGCTGGCGCTCGGCAAGCCCGAACGCTGCGCGCTCGGGGCGTTCTGACGAGCAAGCAGGTAAGCAACTAGAAAGGCAGGCGGGTACGCCCGCTCACAATCAGCAACGGCGGCGGATCCGGAGACCCGCCGCCGTTCGTTTATTTCCCGGTTCCGCGTGCCCGGCGTTGCCTAGCAACTGAAGCCGAAGTTCGCCAGGACGTTGGCCAGGTCGCTCAGATCGACCGCGCCGTCGCCGTTGCTGTCGCCGTCCGCATAAGCGCCCGCGCCGCCGAAGTTGGCCAGCACGGTCGCCAGGTCGGTCAGGTCCACGTCGCCGTCCAGGTCGAAGTCGCCCGGACGCGTGCTCAGCACGTTGACCAGGACGTCGGTGATGTCGTCGGCGTCCACGACCAGGTCGCCGTTCATGTCGGCGCTCAGATCCATGTTGACCGCCTGGTCGAGGTCCGACCAGTCGCCGAAGTTGCCGGCGATGTAGTCCAGGTCAATCGCATCGACCACGCCGTCCTGGCCGGTCGGCATGGCACCCTTCGTGACGCTGCCCGCACCCGCGATGTCGGCCTTGCTGCCGCCCGCCACGTACCCGCAGGGCGTCGCCAGGGTCGTGCCGAAGTAGTTGGCCGAAGCCGTGTCGACCGCGACGAAGCCGGCCGTGCGGTCCAGGCTGCCGCCGCTCAGCACCAGGCCGTCGGCGAAGTAACGGACGTCTTCCGCGGTCAGGTTCCCGTCACCGTCCAGGTCGCCGATGATTTCCGGAACCAGCGGGTCGCCGGCCGAGGAACCGGCACCGCTCGTGGCGGCCGTCGCCGGGTCGGCCACGGCGGCGATCATCGGGGCGATGTCGGCCGTCGTGCGGGCGCCGTCGTTGTTGAAGTCCGCGGCCAGGGCGTTCCGCGCGTTCAGCGTGGTGCCGCCGACGATGGTCGGGTTGTTCGGGCCGTCGGTGAAGTAGTTGAAGTAGTTGCCATCGGTGCTGCCGTCGCTGTAGGCGGTCGCATCCGGGCTGTTCGGGTCCCCGAAGATCGGGTTGGCGGTCCGGACCGGAACGCGGCCGGCGGCATTGACCGAACCATAGGCCGGGGTCGGGTTCACGTCGCTGTTGGCGGCGATGAAGTTCTGCAGCCCCGCGTTGAAGGTCGGGTTCGCGACGAAGATGGTCGGATCCGCGAGGGTCGGCGTGCTGCTGACCGAGGCTTCCAGGGCGAACGAGAGGGCCAGCACTTCGCCCGGCATGCCGGTCTGGTCGCTGATGTCGTTCGGATCGTTCGGTTCGGCGAACTCGTTGATGCTGCTGGTCAGGTTGTTGATCAGCGCGGCGGCCAGGTCGCGGTCGACCGGGGGGTTGACGCCGTCGTAGAGCGGGTCGTTCGGGTCGCGGTTGGCGTCCGGCTCGCCAACGGTCGAGAAGGTCTGCAGGCCACCGATCTGCCAGCCGGTGTCCGGGTCGTCGTTGAACAGCACGCTGGTCAGCGAGGGGCGGACGAACGCGGTGCCCTGCGGGCTGCCGATGTCCTTGCGGACGCCGAGCAGTTCGTAGCGGCCGCTGATCGCGTCGTTGATCGAGCGGCTGCCGCCGAAGGCGCCGGTGAAGCCGATCGCCAGGCGACGGTTCTGGACGGCGTTCTCCATGATCGACGAACCACCGCAGTTGTTGACCTGGTGATCCGGGCCCAGGTTGGTGAACGACGAGCTGTTGACGCGCTCGCCGACGTGGTCACCGACGCACCACGACGGATCGATCCCGAGCGGGTTGGCCCAGCCGTTGCGGGTACCCGAACCGGCGTCGCGGGTCGCGGCCGCGTAGTTGGTGCCGTTCGGCATCCGGCCGGTGACGAACAGGTGCTGCAACTGGCGCATCGAGACTTCGGAGACGCCGGTGCCGCGGTTGGCGATGCCGGTCACCGGGCTGAAGGCGATCGTCGTGTCGAAGATGGTGCGGCTGTCGGGAGCGCCCTGGTTCACGTTGAGGGCTTCGTTCGGCTCGATCGTGCCGCTGTTGTCGCAGTCGACTTCCAGCGGGGCCAGCAGGTTTGACTGCACGCCCGTGTTGTCGAGGTTCGGGTTGTTGCCGTAGCCGGGCGACCCGGGGTTGGCGCTCCAGACGGCGCCGGCGGGGTTCAGCGAGCGGACGGCCCAGATGCTCGGCACGTCGGTGTTCGAGTAGTCGACGGTCTCCCAGCAGAGCGGCGTGCCGCTGGCATTGGCGATGCCGTCGCCATCGGTGTCATCGGTGCAACTGGCCGGCGGGCCGACCCAGGTGCTGGCGCCCAGGGCGGCGAACTCGAGCGAGTTGATGATGCCCTGCTCGGACGGGGCGCTCTCCGGCAGGTCGCCGCAGATCTGGTAGTTGACGAACTCGGTGTAGCCGCGGATCGAGCCGACCGAGCGGTACTGCGAGACGATGAAGGTCTGGCCGGTGCCCGGGCCGTACGGACCCGCGAACGTGCTCGGGTTGCTGTTGGCGAGCTGGTCGGCGAAGTCCGGCGGGCCGAGCGGGCCGGCGATGCCGTCGCCGTCGACGTCGATGAAGTCGTTGGTCCAGGCCGGGAAGGTGAAGAAGTCGACGAACAGGGTCGCACCCGATCCGTTGACCTGCCCGCCGGTCTGGGCGAAGGCGGCGGCGGCCAGGCCGGCCACCGTGCTGGCTGCGAGAATCTTACGCATCGTTCTCTGCTCCATGGTCGTGAAGGGAAACCTTCAACAGGAAACACTACTGACAGATGACTGCTTCTTTCTCACGGGCGGTCGTTACGCGCGCAGCGCCTCCGGATCGCACCTCCTCTCGGTGAGACAAGACTCAGGTTCGGTATGTGTGGATGCTCTCGCCGCAGGCCGCCGCCGGTCAGGCTACGGCAACTGTCCGTATCGGTCGTAGACCGTGTTGTCGCCGGTCACGCTGTAGTACCTGTCGCCCCACTGGCGTTCCTGCATCGTCTTCAGGATCGTCGATCGCTCGACATGCCCGTCGACGAACAGGAAGTTGGTCGTGCCGCCCAGTTCGTCACCGCCCGGGTGGTGCCGGCCGATCGCGTTCAGTTCGCTGCCGCGGGCGCCTTCGATCAGGGCCGGCGTGTTCTCGATCGTGTTCAGGTCCGCCAGCCCGTAGGTCTCGTCACCCGTTCGCCCGTAGCGGAAGCCGGCCGTCGTCGTGCGGTACTCGTTGTAGCCGGTCGAGACGTGGAAGAACGGGTTGACCGGACGGTGGCTCTTGCTCAGCAGGCCGCCGCCTTCGTTGATCGCAACCGCCCGCCAGTTGCGGTTGAACTCGGTCACCATGATCACGTCCGCGCTGCTCTTGACCTCGTTGTCCCGCACGATCTTGTTGATCCGGCTGCCGGCCGACAGTTCCTGGTTGAACTTGTTCCGCGGCATGATCGCGGCATTGGCGGTGTAGGCCATCCGGGTCGCCTGGAAGTCCTCCAGCGCGTTCGGATTCTTCTGGCTGTTGGCGTCGATCTGTTCCGGAACGTTCCAGTTCTCGCGGTCAAGGCCCGGGTTGGTCCGCGGGGCGCCGCCTTTCTCCTGGTAGCCCGGACACTGGAAGAACTCGTCCTTGACCTGTCCGTCGCTGAACAGCGAGAACGACCAGTGCCGGTACTTGCCCTGCCACTCCGCCAGGTCGAGCGTCACGTTGTCATCGTTGTCGAGGTATTCGTACGAAACCGGAAACCGGCCGCGGCTCTCCGCCAGGTACTGCGCGACCGCCTGGCCGCAGCCGCGCATGTTCGCGCCGCACTTGACGGCCTTGGCCTGTTCACGGGCCGAGTTCAGGCTGGGCAGGAGGATCGCCAGCAGCAGCGAGATGATCGCCACGACCACCAGCAGTTCGATCAGGGTGAATGCAGACGAGCGACGATCGCCCATGAAGAGTCTCCGGATCACGAGTTGAAACAAGAACCACCTGCGCCGGGAAATGTAGCGCCACAGGCTGTGGATCATGTGTTCGACGTGTTAGGTGTTCCGGAGAATGGCATTCGACTTGCGTTAACCGATCGTGCGGATTCCGTGCGGCCACCCGATCGGAATCGCTTTCGGCGGGAGAGGCGCCGGGCGCGGCAGGGCCGGCGTGACCGGGCCGCCTCGGGTCGCCGGACGAGCAGGGTTCGGGTCCGATTCCCTGGTTATTCGCTGTGCAGTTTCTGCCGCAGGCGGGCGTCGATGTAGGCCTGCACGTCGCCGTCCAGCACCCGGTTGACATCGCCGACCGCGTGGCCGGTGCGGTGATCCTTGACGTGAATGGTCGAGCCGTGCAGCACGTAGCTGCGGATCTGGTTGCCCCAGGCGATCTCGCCCTTGTCGCCGTACAGCTTGGCCAGTTCCGCGTCGCGCTTGGCCTGCTCCATCTGCTCGATCCGCGACTTCAGCATGCTCAGCGCCAGCCGCTTGTTCTGCGCCTGGCTCCGCTCGTTGACGCACTCGACCACCACGCCGGTCGGCTTGTGCCGGGCCCGGACCGCCGTCGCGACCTTGTTGACGTTCTGGCCGCCGGCCCCCGAGGCCCGCCGGAAGAACTCGATCTGCAGGTCGGCCTCTTCCAGTTCGACCGAAGTCTCCTCGAATTCCGGCACCACGTCGACGCCGACGAACGAGGTCTGCCGCTTGCCCTGCGCGTTGTAGGGGCTGATCCGCACCAGGCGATGCACGCCCGCCTCGCAACTCAGGTACCCGTAGGCGTAGGCCCCGTCGACCCGCAGCGTCACCGACTGGATCCCGGCCTCGTCGCCCGCCCGCCGGTCGACCTCCGTCACGCTGTACCCGTTCTTCTCGAAGAACATCAGGTACATCCGCAGCAGCATCTCGGCGAAGTCGCACGAGTCCACCCCGCCCGCGCCCGCCTGGATGCTGAAGTAGCAGGGCTTGCCGTCGTTTTCGCCGCTCAGCAGCGTCAGCAGTTCAACCCGGTCGGCCCGCTCGGACAGTTCGGTCAGGTTCGTCTCGATCTCGGCCGCCACCTCGGGATCATCGCCCTCGCCGGACAGTTCGAAGAGGACCTCGACCTCCTCGAGGCGCGCCAGCAGATCCTGCACGGGCTCGACGATCCCGCGCAGACCCTTCAATTCCGCGACCGTCTTCTGGGCCTGTTCGGTGTTGTCCCAGAAGTCGGGGCGTTCCATTTCGCCGTTCAGTTCGGCGATCTGTTTCGTTTTGGCAGGCAGGTCAAAGAGAGTCCCGGATCCCGTGGATCCGGGCGGCCAGGTCCTTGGCGGCGGCCTGAGGGTCGTCGAACGTCATCGCCTGCTCCGCAGAGGTGAAAGGGTGAATGTGTGAAAGAGTGAAAGAGCGAAAGAGTGAACAAGTGAAAGAGTGAAAGAGGAAGAGCTGCGCGTGGCGCTCATTCACTCTTTCACCCTTTCACGGGGTCAAAGACCGGCGGCCTTCCGCAGCGCGTCCGCCTTGTCGGTCTTCTCCCAGGTGAAGTTCGGCAGTTCCCGGCCGAAGTGCCCGTGCCGGGCCGTTTCGTGGTAGATCGGGCGACGCAGGTTCAGCGACGAGATGATGCCCTTCGGCGTCAGGTCGAAGTGGTCACGGACCAGCGACGACAGCTTGCACTCGTCCACCTTCGCGGTGCCCTCGGTGCTGACCAGCACGCTGGTCGGCTCGGCCACGCCGATCGCGTACGAAAGCTGAATCTCGCAGATGTCCGCCAGCCCGGCCGCGACGATGTTCTTCGCGACGTAGCGACCCATGTAGGCCGCCGAGCGGTCCACCTTTGTCGGGTCCTTGCCCGAGAACGCGCCACCGCCGTGCCGCCCGCGCCCACCGTACGTGTCGACGATGATCTTCCGCCCGGTCAGGCCGACGTCGCCGTGCGGGCCGCCGATCTCGAACCGTCCGGTCGGGTTCACGTGGACGGTGATGTCATCGTTCCACCAGCTTCCGAGCACCGGCTTGAAGATGTGCTCGACCGCCTGCCGGCCGAGTTCGTCCTGGCGGTCGTTCCACGAGGCGTCGTGCTGCGTCGAGAGCACCACCGTGTCGATCCGCTTCGGCGTCTGTCCGTCGTATTCGACCGTCACCTGGCTCTTGGCGTCCGGGCGCAGACCCGGAATGACCCGCTCGCGGCGGACGCTGGCCTGCTGCTCGACCAGGCGGTGGGCCAGTTGAATCGGCAGCGGCATCAGCACGTCGGTCTCGCGGCAGGCGAACCCGAACATCATGCCCTGGTCGCCGGCCCCGTCCCGGTCGACGCCCATCGCGATGTCGCCCGACTGCTTCTTGATCGAGGTCATCACCGCGCACGATTCGAAGTCGAACCGCATGTCGCCCGACGTGTAACCAATCTCCTGGATCGTGTTGCGGACGATCTCGTCGATCTCGACGTAGGCCTCGGTCGTGATCTCGCCGGCCACGACCGCCATCCCGGTCGAAACCATCGTCTCACACGCCACCCGCGAGTTGGGGTCCTGCTTCAGCATCGCGTCGAGGACCGCATCCGAGATCTGGTCAGAGACCTTGTCGGGGTGCCCCATGCTGACCGATTCGGACGTAAACAGATGCTTGCCCTTGCTTTGCGCGCTTGCCACCGGTAGCTCCTTACTCGCCGTAACCGCCGGCGCACCGCGTCCGGACGGGAAGAGACCAAACGGATATCCTAGTAGCGGGATTCGGTCCCGACAAGCCCGCCACCGGGCGGCGGGCCTGCGTCGGAACAGGCACAGACAGCGGAGCACGGACCATGGCCAAGGCCGACTGGTACTACCACCGCAACGGGTGAACGTCCTGCAAGAAATCGCAGGGGTTCCTTGCGGAGAACGCGGTCGCGATTCGCGAACAGATCAATGCCACCAGGGAGAAACTCGGACGGGCCGAGGCACTCGAACTCGCCCACGCCGCGTCGAAAGTGATCGTCGCCAGGGGCAAGAAAGTCGTCACGTTCAAGATGGCCGACAAACCCGGTGACGACGAACTTGCCGCGGCCATGCTGGGACCGACCGGCAACCTGCGGGCCCCGACCATCCGGGCCGGCAAGACCGTGCTGGTGGGCTTCAGCGAGGAGGTCTACGCCGAGGCGCTCGGCTAAGCACGGGAACCGGGAACCGGGGGCTCGTCTCGTACGGGTACCATTTGCATGTGCTGACGCACGTCAGCGCCGAGGAAAAACTGCGCAGGCATGTGAGCCTCCTCTGGTAATGCCATGATCTGGCACGCCAGTTGGCGACTCCGGTGCACAATCAGCGCGCCGCCGTGGATCCATCGATCGGAAGTCCCGGCTCTGGGCCGCACACCTCTCCGAAGTGTTCCAGGAGTGTCTGCAGGTCACGCTCCGTGACGTGGCTATCACCGTCGATGTCGCCGTCCCAAGGGTTGGCGACGTACCACACCCCGTAGTTGCCAAGCAGGATCGCGAGATCGCTCAGATGCACCCGGTCGTCGCCGTCCACATCGCCCGGACAGTCCGGGTACCAGTTCGCCCACGGAGTAGAAACAGGCGACCCACCTGGAAGTCCAACCCGGCTAACCCCAAGCCCCCGGCTGTTCGCCACGCTGTTGTCCTGCACGACGAACGTTGCGTCCGCCAACGGGACCGGCTGATCACCTTCGAATTCGTACACGAAACTGATCGCCGCGCTATTGGCCGCGTCCGGTTTTGCATTGGTGATGTCGGTCGGCCGTGGATCCGCATCGCCCGGGTTCCAGAAGTAGAACGGGTCATCGACATATTGGTTCGTCCAGACTTCTTCGATACTGGCCGGAAGCCAGAAGTCGTTGTCGAACGCATACGCCTGCAGGCCGAGCGCGACCCGTCGCAGGTTCATCTGCCCAGTCTGGAATGCCGTCGGTGTTCGCGCGGAGAGCGGTGGCGCCACTTCGGTCGTGTTCAGACTGACCCGGTTGGTGAACCTGCCCCCGTTGTTGGCCGGGTCGTTGTCCTGCACAAGAACGGCCCAGGGGTCGGGGTTCCGAAACGGGTAGAAGTACGCGAAACTGATCCGGGCGCTGTTGATCGCGTTGGGCATGTTGTTGGTGATGTCGGTCGGCGGCGCATCCGTGTCGCCGGGGTGCCAGAACGTGCGGGGTGAATCGAGGTAGCCCTCGTCCCAGAGCTGCTTGAGATCCCGGGGATAGTATTCGCCATTGTCGCTGGCGTACTCTCGCAACGCGAAGGCAAGCCGCCGCATGTTCTGCTGCGCGATGTACTCGATCGGTGGATCCGGCGTGGCCAGCGGCGGCACCGTCTCAATCAGACCGTCCGCGGCCAGCCGGTTGATGAACGCCCCGGCATTGTTGGCCGGCGAGTTATCCTGGATCACGATGGTGTCGAGTCGCAGGTTGAATTCGCTCGGCCAGATCATACTGAAACTGACTTGGGCGCTGTCGGGCGCATTCGGCACAGAATTGTCGATCGTCTCCGGTGGCGGATCGGGATCACCTGGGTGGTAGAACACCAGTGGATCCGAAATGTACTCCGGAAAGAGAACGTGCGGCGCGCTCGGGTAGTCGCCGTACACATTGACATAGTTGTTGGCGGCGCGCCAGACGGTCAGCATCCGTTCACGCGCGATCCGCGTGTTGCGGAGCGTGTCGTCTGGCAACCTCGGACCGGTCAACAGCACGAGGGACGCAACGGCCAGCGCGATCTGAACCAGTCTCCTCATGATGCATGTTCCAGAACGAGGTGTTTTCGCCGATTCCGCACCGCTGTTTCGATCTTCCATTCTAACGGTTGCGCGTGATTCCGCGGTTTTTTTGTCCAGTCGGCGGACGCGCCGATGTCCTGGTACGCTCAGGGTGAATCCTGCGTCCCTGTCGGTCTGTTCGGCAGGCTGTATCGCGTTGAGGAATGAACGTGACGATACCCGTCGAACCCGACCAGATCACGCCCGCCTGGCTGAGCGGCTTCCTTGGCAACGCTTCGGCGACGGTCACCGACTGCACCTCAACCCGCATTGGCGCCGACACCGGCTTCGCATCGCAGGTCTTTCGCGTCGCACTGAGCTGGTCGCAGAATGACCTCGGGCTGCCGGCATCCCTGGTCGTCAAACTTGCGGCCGACGCCGGGAACACGCACCCCGTCGAACGCCTCGCGCTCAAGTACGAACACGAGGCCCGGTTCTATCGCGAACTGGCCGCCAGCATCGGAACGCGCGTCCCGGCCTGCTTCGGCGTAGCCTGGGAGCGCGAGCCGCCGGCGATCGCGCTCTTGCTCGAAGATCTCGACGACGCCACCTTCGGCGATGAGCGGGCCGGCGCCTCGCGCCCGCAGTTCGAGGCCGCGGTGGACTGCCTCGCCCGGTTGCACGCCCGGTGGTGGGGCGATCCGCGACTCGACGCGCTGGACTGGCTGACGCCGTACGGCGACCTGCCCGCCCAGCTTGCCAGACTCCCCGGCCGGGCTGACGTGTTCTTCGATCGTTTCGCCGAGATTGTTCCGCCGGAACTCGTCGCCCTGACGCGGCGCCTCGGGCCCGGCGACGCGCAGCGTCTGGCCCGCCTGGCCGGTCCGCCGACGACGCTGATTCACGTGGATGCGCACCTGGACAACTTCGCCTTTCGCGAGACCCCCGACGGTGTCCGGGCGATCCTGTTCGACTGGCAGGGGACCGCCAGGGGCCTCGGCGTGGTCGATCTCGCCCTGCTGCTGAACGCCCTGACGCCGGCGCAGCGAGAACATCTCGAAACGGACCTGCTGCAAGTCTATCTTGAAACGCTGCGGAGGCTGGGGGTCGCGGGGTATCCACAGGCCCGGTTCCAGGCCGACTTCCGACTCGCACTGCTGCGCTGGTGGATCGGCACCGTCAACGGGCTCGGCAGCCCGCAGGTCGCCGGCTGGACCGGACGCCAGGCCGCGCTCGTTCGCGCCGGGATCGAACGGATCAGCGCCGCGGCGCTGCGGCACGGCCTCGGTCAGTTCTGAAGCCGGCCGCGTCGCCCGGCGAACACCAACGCGGCGAGGCCGAGGAACAGCGTCGCCGGTTCGGGCACATTCAGAAGCTGGCCGGGCGGGACGACACCGGAACTGATCCGCAGTTCGTCGAACGACCCGCGGGTGAACTGGTTGAAGTCGCCCTGGGCGTTCGTGTGCGCCCCGACCAGCAAGGGGCCGGAACTGGTCGTGCGACCCAGATCGGTGAACGGCACGTAGTCGAACGCGTCGTTGACGTTGAATCGCACCACCTGGTTCTCGGCGTCATAGGCGACGCTGATGAAGTTCCAGCCCAGGTCGCTGATCTCCAGGTGGCTGGTCACGGACCAGACATCGAGCACGGTCGGACCGCCATTGCCAAAAGCCAGAGCCAGCTCCCGCCCCGTCAGGTTGGTATCCTTGCCGAAGTTCTGTTGCGTGGTCTCCTGCAGTTCCGCCCCGGCCACCAGCAGGCCGTAGTCCTGTCCGCCGCCGGCCCCGAACAGGTCCTTCTTCTGGATCAGGTACTGGCGTTCATCGCGGGTGCGGCCACTCAGGTGATCGAGTTTGACCCAGGCTTCGATCGTGAAGCTTCCGCTGCCAAAGCTGAGATGCTGCTGCGGATCGTCCACCTGGAGCGCGCCGCCGAAGGTCTCGTTGACGCGGTTGACCGCCACGGACTGCAAATTGGCGGCGCCCGACTGAGGCACCAGCGGGCCCGGCGCATCGGCCTCCCGGCTGGCGCCGTTGATCAGGTCGCCGTCGAGGCCGTTGCCGGAACTGTCGAGGGTGGCCCCGCCCGATTCCTCGAACCGCCAGTAGCCCACCGGCGCCGCAACAACCTGCAGGCCGGTCCCCAATACTAATACGAATGTCACGAATGCTAGTCGCATCGGGTTCCTCCTACCTGTAGCGACAAGCCCATCGTAGGAATATCACCGACCGGAAGCAATCACGGTCCGTGTCCGGCCAGCCCAACAGTCGCCCCCCGTTTCCCGGCACTGCGTTTCGTCCGCGCCAGTCCCTCCCTCGGGGGCTTATGGGACGAACCCAGGATTCCCGTAATCCCGTGTGAGATCGGCAGTACCGGCGGGTACAGCCCTGCGATCAGTCTTCGAGCGATCCGGAACGACCAACGGGAGTCCGCCACCATGTCCGCCAAACGAAGCACCCTCGCGGCCGCGTTCGCCGGCCTGTCCGCCATCGCCGGCTGCCCGACCGGGGCCGTGGTCGGCACGCTGCTGGCCCTCTCGACGTTCACGTTTCTGCTCGGCCAGACCGGTGTGATCGACGTCCAGGCGGGCAGCAGCACGCCCGCCCGAACGGCCGGGGTCTTCAGCCTCGACCTCGACGGCGGACCGGCCGACGAGCCCGACTCCGCCCGGATGAACCTCGGCACGGTCCGGGCGATCCCGCTCGACGACACCGCCAAGGCGATCCGGCAGGGAGCCTCCGGCATCGCGACCATCACCGTCTACTGCGCCGCCGCCACCAGCAGCAACCCGTGCAGCGACGGCGTTCTGGTCGGCGACTTCGTGCTGCACATCGACGGAGAGGATGTCGAACGCGTCACCGACGAACTGCCGGTCCCCGCGGCCGCGCTGCCCTTCGTCATCAGCGGCGAGTTCGCGGTCTGCCTCGAGGTGACGGCCACGCTCGACGTCCGGATCATCATCGAGGACATGTCGGTCTCGTTCGGCGAGGACACCGGGGCCGGCCCGGATCCGGTCGACGGGACGCCCAATCCCAACGACGGCAGCGCCGATCCCGGCGACGGCACGCCGGCCGACACCACCGCGCCGACCTTTGCCACCTGCCCCGAAACCCAGCAGGCCGAGGCCCGCTCGGATGGAATCTACGTGCTCGGCAACTACGTCGGGCTCGCCAGCGCCAGCGACGACTCCGGCAGCGTGGAGATCACCCAGGATCCGCCGTCCGGCAGCGTGGTCGAGGTCGGCACGACCGCCATCACCCTGACGGCCACCGATCCGACCGGCAACACCGCCACGTGTTCGTTCGACGTGGACGTCGCGGTCGGCGACGGCGGGTATATCCCGGCCCTGGTCACGCACGGCGGCAGCGAGCACATCATCGCCGGCAGCGACATCGACCCCGCCTTCGGGCTGAAGCATTCGGAAGCCTACTCGGCCGATTCGCTGGTCTTTGATCGCTACAACAACGCGTACGCGCTGAGCGGTTTCGGCACCCGGGTCTGGTTCCGCCTGCTCGCGCCGTTCTCCGTCGAAGGACAGGACCGCACGCAGATCTGGTCGATCAACGTCGACGGCACCGGCGCCATGCGGACTCCGCTGCCGGCCGAACTGTCCGCCGTCTACGGCTGCCACGTCGAAACCAACGAGGACGGCAACGTCTGCATCGTCAACATGGACAGCAAGATTCACCGCGCGAACCCGACCGGCGATCCGCTCGAGATGCTCTACGATTTCGACGGCCAGTTCGATTTCCGCGGCGCCTACAAGGTCGACAACCCGGGTGAGCGCTGCTGGCTCGTCGACCTTGACGGCCGCGGAATCCACTCGATCGACCTGAACGCGATCCCGTACTTCCCGACCACGATCATCACCCGCGAAAACCAGGCGATTAACGGCCGCGATCCGCGGGCCCTCGCGCCGCAGGAGTTCGACCTGGCCGGCGACTTCCCGGCCTACGTCTTCCGCCGCAATTACGATCTCGGCAGCACCGTCGAGTCGGCCTTCCGCTTCCAGGATGTCTTCTGGTTCGGCAGCGGCCTGGTCGCCCCGGCCAGCCTCGACAACATCATCCAGGTCGTCTCCGGTCGAGAGACGCCGTACAGCCTGAACATCTCCGACGACGGCCTGACGTTTGCCTACTGCCAGAACGTCGACGACCTGGCCGGCATCGATCCGCCGGTGCCGTGTTTCGTCGAGACGGTCGAGGGTGACGTGACGATGGTCGGCGACGGCCGCACGCGTCCGGGCGGACTGGTGATGAGCGACAACGGGGCCCGGGTGTTCTACGTCGACAGCGCCAGTCTCGGCGGCAGCAACCCGATCATCGAGGATGTCGCCACCGGCCGGAAGGTTGCGGCCGGGACGCCGGCGTTCAGTCCGCGCTGGGACCGCGAGTTCGTCCGGGTCGACGACATCGGGCGGAACTTCCTGACCTCATGCGAGGCCGGCGGCTACTACGGCGGGCTGTACGTGCTCAGCGACGGTGCCTTCCTGCGTGAGAACTGGCCGCAGATCGGCGCGATCGGATTCCGCTTCGACGACGAGTGCACGCTGCGGGTTCGCGCGTCGGTGACCGGCCCGCGCGGCATCGCGGCCGTGCGGATGTGGGCGCTCAACGACGGCGTCCCGCCGACCGAGTTCGTGCCGGGCGAGGACAACCCGTTCTATGCGATCCGCGGCAACGGCGTGACGATGACCGAACGCGAGGACGTCCCGGGTCTCTACGAATACGTCTTCGATCTGACGAACAGCAACGGCGACTGCGCCCGCGACAAGCTGACCAGCGACTTCGTGCTCCGCATCTTCGCAATCGACGCCAACGAAACCGTGACCGTCTACAAGGACTTCACACCGGCTCAGTAAGTGAGCAAGCAAACAAGTAAGCAGGTAAGCAACGACCCCGCCCCGGAATCCCTGCTTACTTGCTCACTTGCTTACCTGCTCACTTGCTCACTGTGTTCAGGACCGCATTGAGCAGCAGGCCGTTCGTCGCGATGGCTTCCGGGGCCGTGTGGGTCGGGTTGCCGGACCAGTCCGTCAGCGTGCCGCCCGCTTCGGTCAGAACCGGGAACAGCGCCGCCGTGTCCCAGACGCTCATGATCGGATCAAGCTGGATCTCCGCCCGGCCGGTCGCCACCAGGGCGTAGCCGTAGGCGTCCGGCCACCCGCGGTCGTGCTGGCAGGTTTCCAGCAGGCGGCGGTAGGCCTCATAGCGTTCGAACGCGATCGTGTTCTTGATGGTCGTCACGCCGAGGCGGGCCTCGGCCAGGGTCGAAACCCGCGACACGCGGGCGGGCTGTCTTTGTCCGGGGCGTTCCCAGGTGCAGCCCTGGCCGCGGGCCGCGTGCAGGCATTCCCCGATCGCCGGCAGGTTGATCACGCCGACGACGGCCTCGCCGTCCCACTCGAACGCCACCAGGTTGCTGTACAGCGGCACGCCGTGGATGAACGAATACGTTCCGTCGATCGGATCCACGATCCAGCGGCCGCGGGCCTCGCGTCCGTCGCTGCCGTACTCCTCGCCGACCAGGGCGTGCTCGGGGAACCGCTCGGTGATGCGGGCCCGCAGGAACTGCTCGGCTTCGCGGTCGGCGACCGTCACCGGCGAATCGTCACTCTTGGTTTCGACCTGCACGCCGCGGCGGAAGTGCGGCAGCGTGGCCGTCCCGGCTTCGCGGGCGATTTCAACGGCGAAGCCCCGCAGCGCGGCCAGTTCGTCAGGTGACAGGCTCATGCGTCTTCACCGATGTCTTCGGCCCAGTCTTCCGGATGGGCGGCGATCCACTCCTGCAGGACGCGGTAGCATTCCGGATCGTCGACCACCTCGAGCGTGACGCCGCGCGACCGCAGGTAGTCTTCCGGGCCCTGGAACGTGCGGTTCTCGCCGATCACGATCCTCGGGATGCCGTACAGCAGGGCGGTCCCGCTGCACATGTCGCACGGCGACAGCGTCGTGTACAGCGTCGCCCGGCGATAGTCGCGGGCCGCCAGGCGTCCGGCGTTCTCCAGGGCGTCCATCTCGGCGTGCAGGATCGGGCTGCTGCGCTGCATCCGCTGGTTGTGTCCGCGCCCGATGATCGTCCCGTCCAGCACCAGCACCGAGCCGATCGGAATGCCGCCCGCCGCCATGCCCCGCCGGGCCTCGTCGAGCGCGGCCGCCAGGAATTCGTCCATCACTCGTCGTCCTTTTTGGCCGGCGGGTTCCACTTCTCGTAGACCGCGCGCTTGACGATCTGTCCGCTCAGCACGCCGCCGTAGCCGTCGCCGAACCACGTCCCGCTGTAGAAGTTGCCGTAGATCATCACGCGAGCCGAGTAGGTGCCGACGCCCGGAATCCCGACCTTGTCGACCGTGATCACCGGCGTGTCGCCCGCCCAGACCACGTCCAGGTGCAGCGGCATGGCGACATCGACATCCTCGAACTGAATCCGGCTGCGAATCACCCACTTGTCACCGTCGACCTTCTCGACCCCGTCGATCGTGTACTTCTCCGGCCGCGGCGGCGACATCTTGTCCTTGCCGGCCAGGCCCTCGGCCCCGGTCATCTGCCAGTACCCGACCAGCACGCAGTCGGTCAGCGTTTCGGCGAACTTCTTCTCGAGCGTCGCCCGGGCGGCGTCCGCACGCACGTCGGCCGCCTGCGCGGCCACCACCATCACGATCGCCAGTCCGGTCTGCATCAGCACGACGACGTCTCCCGTCCGAGAGGATCAACAGATCAACAGCAGGGGAGGGTGTCCGCGAGAGCGTTCCTCGCTCCCTGGCTCCCCGGTTTCAGTGGCATTCCTGTCCGAAGCGATTCAGCAGGCGGGCGAGATCGCCGAGGCCGACCACGCCGTCGCCGTCCAGGTCGGTCGGCCCGCTGGGTGCGGTGCCGAAGTCGTTCAGCAGTCGGGCGAGGTCGGCGATGTCGACCGCCCGGTCCGCGTTGATGTCTTCCGGGCAGTACGGCACGAGCCACGACCAGAGCACGTCATCCAGCCAGCAGTGGCAGCGGGCGGCCTGCTGCGGAGACAGCCGGGTGTAGCAGAAGGACGGGGCATAGCCCATGTAGTTCTCGTAGTCGGTCTGCCGCCAGCGCAGGTCGCTGCACGAGTCGCGTCCGCCCGGGCGATCGCAGTCGAAGTTGACCGGCGTCGCGGGCGTGTCCGCGCAGCGGTCGCCGGTGTTGTCGCCGTTGACGTCCATCGGGACTTCGTAGCAGGCGCTGCACCGGTCGACCTCGGAGACGCCGTGATGCGTGTGCCACAGGCCGAGGCAGTGCCCGACCTCGTGGGTCAGGATCGTCTCGCCGGCGCCGAACAGGTCGACGTCGATGACGATGCCGCCCTGGGCGGTCAGGGCGTCGTCGTCCCACGGGAAGGTGCCGAAGGCGAACCCGGTCGTGTCGACGACGAAGATGTTCAGCCGCCGCTGCGGCTCGACCGCGTACTGGTTCTTCATCGGCCGTTCGTCGATGTCGTTGTAGATCCGGTAGGTGCCGCGCCGCGCGAAGGACGTTTCGTGCTCGAACTTGATCCGGTAGGGCGCGAAGGTCTCGTTCAGCGTGACCATCTGCGCGTCGACGTCGTCGGCGGTCGTCAGGCAGTCGCTGCCGTTGGTGCGGCAGAAGACGATCACCTGCGTGCGGACGACGCGGATCGGAGTCTCTTCGCCGACCGTGTAGGCGTCCCGGATGGTCGGGTCGTCACACGGTCCGTCCAGCGGGCATCCGCCGCGCTGCACGTTCTCCGGCGGTCCGTACCGGGCGTAGTAGCGCTCGGTCGTCGCGCAGAACTGCCCCGCCGGCAGATCCGCGCGCCAGGTCGCCTCGGTCGGCTCGTCGGCCCGGACCGGGCTGCCGCCCAGCACCAGCCCGCAGACGGCGAGCCACACGGTTCTAGAAAACATCATGCGGTGCTCCCAGGTGTCAATCCAGATCACCCATTGTGAAAAGACCGCCCGCCAACTGCAATCGCAATCCTGCCTAGTGGTGAAAGAGTGAAAGAGTGAAAGAGTGAAAACGTGAAAGAGTGAAAGAGTGAATGGGGCGGGAGTTTCTGTTCCCTGTTCCCTTCCTATGGCACCACCGGCCTGCGGCGCCAGTGGTTGGCCGGCGGGGCGTAGGCTTCCATTTTTGCGAGCAGCGTGTCGAGTTTGTCCGAGACCAGCAGCAGGTCGCGGTGCGGGCGGGTCAGCAGGCCCTGGTCGACCGCGTGGTCCAGGAACGCCAGCAGGTGGTCGTAGTAGCCGTTCACGTTCCACAGCCCGCACGGCTTGTGGTGGATGCCGAGCACCGCCCAGGTCAGGGCCTCGGCGATTTCCTCGAGCGTCCCGATGCCGCCCGGCAGGGCCAGCATCGCGTCGCTCTGGTCGACCATCATCTGCTTGCGTTCGTGCATCGTGTCGACCACGTGCAGTTCGCTCAGACCCTCGTGGGCGAGTTCCTTGTCCGACAGGCCGAACGGAATCACACCGATTCCCGCGCCGCCGTGCTCCAGCACCGCGTCGGCGATCACGCCCATCAGGCCGACGTTGCCGGCCCCGTAGACCAGCGTGATCTCCCGCCGGGCCAGCACCGCGCCCAGTTCGCGGGCGGCTTCCGCGAAGCCCGGGTCGGCCCCGGGACTCGATCCGCAGTAGACGGTCAATCGACTGATCTTCGCCATGGTCGCCTCCTCAGCCTCTGCAGCGGATGACTCGAGCGCGGGCGGGCAGCACCGGCCGAGCCACCCGTCGCGACGCGCGGATACGATACCCGCCAGGCCGGCCGCGTGCCGGACCGCTCGGCGGATTCGCATTGACCCGGACAGGCAGCGTTCGCTAACGTCAGATAGCAGCGTGGGTAAAGAGATTCTCGACGTCGCCGCGCCTGGTCGCGCGGACCCGCCTGCCGCCGCTGATTTCGCGAAGGGGCCCGATGCGCACGCTGCCAGTCTGCCTGACCCTGTTCTGTGTCGCCGCCGCCAGCGGGCAACGGCCGCAGTTTGACCCCGTCCGCCCGCACGCGGTCGACGGCCTGGCATTGCGCGGAATCAACAGCGAGTTCCAGACCGACTTCGAAAGCTACGCCCTCGGCACGATCGACGGGCAGCAGAACTGGATCGGGCTGGATCCCCCGAACTTCCAGGTGGTCGCCAGTCCGGCCGTCGGGACCCGGGCGGTGCGGAGTCTCGGCGGGAACCAACTGGTCAACCTGGCCGTGCAGACCTTCGGCCTCGGCAACGCCGGCAGCGCGACGATCGAGTGGGACTGGTACTTCGACAGCAGCACCGGGGCGGGGGACGGCGGCGACCAGCAGATCATCCTGCAGCCGAACATCAACACGCAGAACACGGTGGCGATCCGGATCGCGCGCGACTGGCTGACGCAGCACCTGCGGGTGTTCACGTCGATCAGCGCGACCAACGGCATCTGGATCGACCTCGGCTTCGACATTCCGCACGACCAGTGGGTCAACTTCCAGCTCGAACTGGCCGCGGATCGCACGTATGACCTGTACATCGACGACGTCTACATCCGATCGGCGATCGCCTTCACCAACCAGATCGAGGAGTTCGTCGTCTACAACGACGGCTTCAGCGGCAACGAGATGCTGGTCGACAACATCTCGATCACCGGCGACCCGGCCTGCGCCAGCGACCTCGACAACGACGGCAGCGTCGGCCTCGGCGACCTCGCGATCGTCCTGGCCGCCTTCAACGCCTCCCCGGCCGGCGACATCAACGGCGACGGCGTCACCGACCTCAGCGACCTGGCGGAAGTGCTGGCCGACTTCGGCGAGGGATGTCCTTAGGGAAGGGAACAGGGAACAGGGGATTGCGGACTCCCATCGAATCTTGTGGCACCGGCACTCCCATCGGACCTTGTGGCACCACTCCCATCGAATCTTGTGGCACCGGCGTCTCGCCGGTGGTCTTGTGTCTGACAGGATCACAGGCGGGACGCCTGTGCCACAGAGCCTCGGAGATCGCGACGATGACGCACCCTGCGTCGGTGCCGGGTGCCCTATCCGAGGGCCGGGATGCGGACTCCCATCGGATCTTGTGACACCGGCACTCCCATCGAATCTTGTGGCACCACTCCCATCGGATCTTGTGGCACCGGCGTCTCGCCGGTGGTCTTGTGTCTGAAAGGATCACAGGCGGGACGCCTGTGCCACAGAGCTCAGGAGATCGCGACGATGACGCACCCTGCGGCGGTGCCGGGTGCCCCATCCGAGGGCCGGATTGCGGACTCCCATCGGATCTTGTGACACCGGCACTCCCATCGAATCTTGTGACACCGGCACTCGCATCGGATCTTGTGGCACCACTCCCATCGGATCTTGTGGCACCGGCGTCTCGCCGGTGGTCTTGTGTCTGACAGGATCACAGGCGGGACGCCTGTGCCACAGAGCCTCGGAGATCGCGACGATGACGCACCCTGCGTCGGTGCCGGGTGCCCCATCCGAGGGCCGGATTGCGGATTCGCATCGGATCTTGTGGCACCGGCACTCCCATCGAATCTTGTGGCACCGGCGTCTCGCCGGTGGTCTTGTGCTGAAAGGATCACAGGCGGGACGCCTGTGCCACAGAGCCCCGGAGACCGTCGCCCGCATGCCCACATGCTCACATGCTCACATGCTCACTTGCTCACACGCTCACTTGCTCACACGCTCACTTGCTCACATGCTTACTTGCTTACTTGCTTACTTGCTTACTTGCTCACTTGCTTACCCGCGCAGCGCTACGAGCACCCGCAGCGCGTCCGCCAGCGCCTGCACGTCGTGTGTTCGAATGTAGGCGCAGCCCTGCAGCGCCGCGAAGATTTCGCTCGCCAGCGTGCCGGCGCCGCGCTGGTCCACCGGACGCGGCGGGCCGTCCGGCTCCAGCAGCGAACCGATCACCGACTTCCGCGAGGTCGAGATCAGCAGCGGCAGGCCGAACGTGGCCGCCAGGCGCGGCAGGTGTCGCAGCACCCGCACGCTGACCTCGGCGTTGCTGCCCAGGAAGAATCCCATCCCCGGATCCAGGATGACCCGCTCGGGCGCGACCCCGGCCGCCGCCAGGGCCGCCAGGCGGTCGGCGAACCAGGCCTCGATCTCGTCGAGGATCGTGTCGGGATCGCCCTCGGCCCGTTCGGCCTTGCCGGCCGCCGCCCGCGCGTACATCACGATCAGCCCGCAGTCGGCCGCCGCCACCGCGTCGATCGCCTCCGGGGCGCGCATCCCGGTCACGTCGTTGATCAGGTCGGCGCCCCACGCCAGCGCCGCCCGCATGACGTCCGGTTTGTAGGTGTCCACGCTGATGCGCAGACCCTGCCGCTTCAGGGCCGGCCCGACCGCTTCGAGACGACGGATCTCCTCGTCGGTCGAGACTTCCTCGGCGTCCGGGTGGGTCGACTCGGCCCCGAGATCGATGGCCCAGGCGCCGGCCGCGGCGAGCGCGTGGCCGTGCGAGACGGCGTCCGGCGAATCGAGGAAGCGGCCGCCGTCGGAGAATGAATCGCGGGTCAGGTTCAGAATGCCGAGAATCCGAGTCATGGGGCAGGCTCCGGTCTTTCCGTCGGGGTCCATCCGGGTGAAGATACCCGCATCAGGGCGAAGCTTGGAGCCCGCGTCACCCCGCGCGGCGCTCGCACCACCCGGGGAAGACGGAGACCAGACCCTTGAACTGCAGAGAGATCTACAAGCAGAGTATCGACCTGGCCCACGGCATCACGACGGCGTACCTCTCGGACATGAGCGATCAGGACCTGCTGGTCCGCCCGGTCGACGGCGCCAATCACATCGCCTGGCAACTCGGGCACCTGATCGCCAGCGAACACCAGATGATGAGCGGCATCGGCAACAGCATGCCGGACCTGCCGGACGGCTTCGTCGAGGCCCATGACAAGGAAGCGGCCACCTGCGACGACGCCTCCAAGTTCCAGACCCGCCAGCAGTACCTGGACCTGATGGGCAGGATGCACGAGGCGACCAAGGCCCTGATCGACAACGCCGACGAGGCGAGCTTCGACCAGCCCGCGCCCGAGTCGATGCGCGGCTACGCGCCGACCGTCGGCGCCGTCTACAGCATGATCGGCGCCCACGAAATGATGCACGTCGGCCAGTTCGCAACCATCCGCCGGAAACTCGGCAAGCCGGTGGTGATTTAGGCTGAGAAGAAACAGGGAACAGGGAACCGGGAACAGGGAACAGGGAACAGGTTGGCGATCTTCGAGTCGGCCTCGGCCGGGGCGATCTCCCGCTCACCTGCTGACTTGCTCCCTGCTCACTGTTCCCCGAGCTAGGGATGCGAGGTCGCCCGCGCTCTGTTCCCTGCTCCCTCCGGACGCCTCGTTCAGTCGTTGAGTTGCCAAGTTCTTCATTGGTCTGGCGGAATCCTGCTCAGGTGAAGTGTCCCGGCGATGGCAGCCTGCCGGGGTCGAGCGCGTCGGTTCGATTAGAGAGGGATGTGGTTTGGAATGCAGATTTCAGCAGCGGGGCTGTTGCTGTTGGTGAGCGGTTTGTTGCTGGTGCGATGGTCTTTTCGTCGTACGGGTGAACATCCTCACTGTACGGTGTGTGGCTACGATGTGTCAGGCAGCGACCAAAGTGCGTATCGTTGCCCCGAGTGCGGTTCAACGGATCGCGCGAAGGTCCTAGTCGGGCATTACCGGTCGTTACGCCCCACGTTTCTTGGCTTGGGCGGTGCCTTGTGTCTTGCCGGTATGCTCGTTTTCCTTTTGCCCCTGAACGTCCAATGGGTGGCCTTCGCGCCGGACTCGCTGCTGCCAGTGCTCGCCAGAACAGATTCTGGACCCGTGCTGCGTGAAGCGTCTCGGCGAGCGTCTCGCGGCGAACTGGGGGCACGAGTTCACTCCAGTCTGATTGACTTCTCGCTTGCTTTGCTCGCTGACGAGCCAAGCGTTGAGGCGAGGTCGCTGCTGGCGGTGTCGATAGGCAAGCTGACGGTTGAGCAACAGGTGCGTCTCGTCGATTTGATCAAGCGGTCGCTGACATTCAAGACCCGCTCCGGTGTAGCAGTGGGAAGGGACTTCGCGGCCGAGTTGGAAGTTGCGGGGCCTCCGCCCGTCCCGTTCAGGCTGAGGATTCTCGAGGCGGGCGTTGGTCGAGACGCCCGTTCGGACGAACGAAGCAGACTCCGAGAGGCTCATCAGGGAGCTGTGTTTCGTGTTTCTCCACCAGTCATCTGGACTGAAGGCCGTAGTGAGATAGTGATTCGGGTGCTCGTGGACTTCGGAAAGGGCGCAACGCCTGTCGTGTTTCGGCGCGACGCGGAGGCGCTGGAAGATGCGAGGCTCCTGCGCGTCCCGCGATCCCCGGAGTCGGATACGGAGGTTGCTGATGCGGTGCGCGTCTCCGGGCGCTGGCGGCAACCGGACTGGGCCGGGCCCAATGGCTACGTTGTCTCGCTTGATGTCAGGATCGGTCGCCGCTCGGTGCCCGTCGCCTTTCGGTGCGATGCTAGGGTTGGCGAGGCTTGGTTCAGGTTCGACGAAGGAATCGCCGTTGAGGCTGGGGCATCTGAAGTTCGGGAGTTGACCTCTAGCGTTGTGGTGCTGGAGGATGCGCCGAACGGAACCCTACAGGTCCTCTTGTCGCCCTCGGAATCGGTAGCTGAGAAGAGTTCGCTGTTGCAAGTTTATTGGGATGGGTATCTGTCCTTCGGCCGGACTTCCTCGGGTGGTTATGGCGCTCTGGGTCTCTTGGGTGTGCTTGATGAGGCCGGGGCTGGGAGGTGGCGGTCTGAACATCGCCAGCCGCCCTAGCGTGGCCGTCCCTCCGGTCTCGCTGCATCGTTGCTGCTCACGATCGTACCGCCTGACCTTCGCTCCAGGCTCTTGTTCTTGGAGCCACTTGCGCGTTTCGAATCGGGCGGCCGAATCATCTACGATGAGCTCTGACGGATTCCGTACTGAGGGACTGAATTCGGCCGTGTGGCGAAGAATAACCAGTAGGCCGTGCGTGTCCCACACGGTGTCTCCGTCTCCGTCGTGAAGCCTCTTTCACTCTTCCACCCCTTCACCTTTTCACCCCTATGTGGCTGTTGCGTTACATCTGGGCCGGGCCGTATACGCTGCTGGGGCTGGTGATCGGGCTGCCGTGCCTGCTGGGTGGGGCCCGGGTGCAGGTGCATACCGGCGTGGTCGAGTTTCACGGCGGACTGGCCGCCCGCCTGCTGGACTGCCTGCCGCTGCCCGGCGTGCTGGCGATCACCATCGGCCACACCGTGATCGGACGCTGCCCGGCGGCACTGGACGAGACGCGGACCCACGAACGGGTCCACGTCGAGCAGTACGGCCGCTGGGGCCCGCTGATGGGGCCGGCCTACCTGCTGTGCGCGGCCGTGGTCTGGCTGCGGGGCGGCGATGCCTACCGCGACAATCCTTTCGAAGTCGCCGCCTTCCGGGTCGATCCGTGATCAGCAGGGCCGCCTGCGGACGCGGCCCGAGCCTGCCGATAAGCGCAGTGAGGTATGCCCATGCTGCGCCAAAGTCTGATAACCGCAATCCTGGGAGCCATCGGAGTGGGGCTGGCGGCCGCGCAGGACGCGGTGCCGCGGATCCCGGATTCGCTGGCCGAGTCGGACCTGTATCGCCGGGTCAAGACATTTGACTTCGACGAGCGCAGCCTCGGCAACTACGAAGACCTTCCGATGCGCTGGGAGCGGCTCGACGGGCCCGGGCTGCCGTTCTACTCCGACGGGCGCTTCGACGACGAAATCGGGCACGAGGCCGCGCCGTCCTTCCGCCTCCGCGTGCAGACCGGCAACGTCGCCTACGAGTACGGCCACTTCGACCTGACGGTGGTCCCGCAGTCCGACTACCTGGTCGAGGGCTACATCCGCACGCGCGACCTGCACCACAGCCGGGCGTTCATCGCCACGTACCTGGTCGACCGCTTCCAGGAGCGGATCGCCGGCAGCGAGCGGGTCAGCCAACTGGTCGGCGAGACCAGCGACTGGACCCGGGTGGCGATCGACGTCCCCGGCGATTACCTCGAAGCCTATGCCATGCGGGTTCAGCTCTGGATCCTCAAGACGCACGTCTGGCAGGTCGCCCCGCACAGCGCCATCGATCCGATCATCCGCCAGGACACGCACGGCTACGCCTGGTTCGATGACATCGCGATCTTCCGCCTGCCGCGGGCCCGCCTGCGATTCTCGCACCCGGCCGGGCTGGTCGCGCCGGGTCGAACCGAAGAGGTCCTGATCGAGGTCAACAACGCCACGCCGCAGCAACTGCGCGGCGAACTCGAACTGCTGACGCCCGAAGGCGTGCTCGTGCACGCGCAGCCGCTGATCGTTCCCGGCACCGCCGACGAGGAAGAGGCCGCCCGGGCCCGCGACGAACCGGCGATGATCATGGCGGCCGGCGACTGGGACGAGATCCGGCAGTTGCGGATGCCGGTGCCGGACCTGCCGCCCGGGCTGTACGTGGCGCTGCTGCGACTGCGGGGCGGCAACGACCCGATCCTGCTGCGGCACTTCCGATTCGCGGTGCTGCCGGACCTGCCGATCCACTCGCGCTCGCAGCCGGACCTCGGCGTCGACCTCGGGCCCTGGCGGCACGCGGAGGTCGAGGGCGCGCTGGCCGCCGTCGGTCAACTCGGGGCCGGCGCCGTGCAGGTCGGCGTGCCGATGATCGGCGCCCTGAACACCGAGGAGAAACAACGCTACTTCACCGAAATCGGCGAACTGGTCCGACGGCTCGGCGAACTGCGGGTCGAATCGGTCGGCGTGATCCTCTCGCAGTCGGCCGGGATCGATCTGAACACCGGCACGGCGACGGTGGTGGAACTCGATTCGCCGCGGATCTGGCAGCAGATGGCCAGTCCGATCCTGGCGCACTTCGGCGGCCTGATCAGCACCTGGCAGTTGGGCACCGAGCGGCTCGAACTGACCTCGCGTTCCGACTGGGACGCGGAGAAGCTGAACGTCGTCAGCAACGAGGTCCGCCAGTTCATCACCGTCCCGACCCTGGTCCTGCCGCGCCGGGCGGGCGATCCGACCGGCACGCGCGAGATGCTCGTCTCCCGCTGGCTGCCGGAGGTGATTCCGGCCGCCGATTTCCCGCGGGCCCTGGGCTTCCTGCTCGAAAACACCAACCGGGACCAGTGGGTCCGGCTCGACTGGGCGCCCGGCAGCACGATCGATCGATCGCAGGTGGCCGACCGGGCCCGCCGGGTGCTGCTGACCAAGGCGCTCGATCCGGACCGGCTGCACGTGCCGGCGCCGTTCGCGCTCAGCACCTCGGGCGGTGGGCGCAGTTGGCAGCCGACTCCGGACTACATCTGGGTCCGGACGCTGTTCCACTACCTGACCGGGACGCGGGCGATCGCGGCGATGCATCCGCGCCCCGAGGTGGTCGCGCTGGTCTTCGACAGTCCCTCGGCCAGCAGTTGCCTGGCGATCTGGTCGTGGCAGGACGGCGAGAGTCCGCCGGTCGAACTGTACCTCGGCGATCAGCCGCGGGCGTTCGACCCGTTCGGCAATCCGGTTCCGCTCGAGATGGTCGATGGTCGGACGATCGTGCCGGTCGGCCCGATGCCGCTGCTGATCGAATCGCTGCAGACCCCGCTGGTGGTGCTGCATGCCAGCTACAGCGTGCGTCCGGAGTTCGTCCAGATTCACACCTCCGAACCGGCCCCGGTGCTGCGCTTCAAGAACCCGTACGACTCGGTCATGTCCGGCGAGGTGCTGCTGACCGCGCCGGAGAACTGGAAGCTCGAGACCCGCAAGCTGACCTTTTCGCTGGACCCCGGCGAGTGGCTCGAGCAGCCGCTGCACATCTCGCTGCCCGCCCGCCAACTGGCCACCCGCTACACGCTCGATGTCGAACTGCATCTCCGCGAACCGTTCCAGAACCGGCTGCACTTCGAGCAGGTGCTCGAGGTCGGCCTCCGCGACATCGACCTGAGCGCGACCGCCTACTGGCGCGAGGATCAACTGATCGTCGAGCAGGCGCTGCGCAACGACACCTCCGAGCCGGTCAGCTTCAACGCGTTCTGCGAACCACCCGGACGAGGCCGCTTCGAAGGCGCGTTTCTGCAGGTCGCGCCGGGCTCGGTGATGGTCACGACCTACGTCTTTCCGCAGGCCCGCGACCTGGCCGGGGCCGTCCTGCACCACGGGATCGGGGAAATCAACGGCCCGCGCCGGCTGGATAAGGTTGTCGAAGTGCCCAACTGAGGTGAGAATACCCCGATTCCCAAACGATCGCGTGCCGGCTCCGGTTGCATGCGGAAAGGGGTTACCACCTTGGTATCACTGCCTCAACAACCCGGGGACGCCGACAAGCCCGCCGAAGGCCATTCGGGAGGCTGCGGTTCGTCCTGCGGGGCCGGGATGGAAAAGGTCTATCCCAGCACCGCCGTCCGCTACGGCGCGATGAACTGGATCGGCGAGTTCCAGTACAAGCCCGGACAGGTCTTCAAGTGCGGCGGCAAGGTCATCATCCAGACCGACCGCGGGGTCGAGATCGGCGAACAGGTCAGCGTCTCCTGCGGCGGATGTGACAAGGCCGTCTCACGCGACCAGATCAAGGAGTACGTCCGCAACAGCGGCCCGGAGTTCTATCGCCTCCGCTCGGGACGAATCCTTCGCGAAGCCTCGGCCCAGGACATCGAGGAAGCCGCCCGCCTGCGGGCCAACTACCGCGAAGACCTCGACCGCTGCGCCCTGCTCGCCGCCCAGATGAACCTCGACATGAAGATCGTCACCGTCGAATACCTGTTCGGCGGCGAACGCGTCGTCTTCTACTTCCGGGCCGAACAGCGGGTCGACTTCCGCGAACTGGTCCGCGAACTCGCCCGGCACCACAGCACCCGCATCGAACTCCGCCAGGTCGGGGCCCGCGACGAAGCCCGCCTCGTCGCCGACTACGAAATCTGCGGACGCGAGTGCTGCTGCAAGAACTTCCTCAAGAAGCTGCGACCCATCTCGATGAAGATGGCCAAGCTGCAGAAATCCACCCTCGACCCCGCCAAGGTCTCCGGACGCTGCGGCCGACTTCGCTGCTGCCTCCGCTACGAGCACGAGGGCTACGAGGAACTCGCCAGGAAACTCCCCCGCGTCGGCAAGCGGGTCATGACCGAACGCGGCGAAGGCACCGTCATCGACCGGCAGATCCTGACCCAGTTGCTCGTCGTCCGCAGCGACGAAGGGCAGGTCCTGGCCTATCCCGTCGAGGAAGTCAGCCCCGTCGACCCCAACGCACCCCGCCCGGCCCCGCGGCCGGCCGAGTCCGGCGGCCGCCGCGAGCAGAAACCGCGCTCCCGCCGCCCGCGAACCGGCTCGGCCGAAACCCCGTCCCGGCCCCCGGCCACCGGCGAGCCGTCGTCGTCGGCCGCCTCCGGCCAATCCGGCGAGGGAACCGAGCCGAAACGCCGCCGTCGCCGCCGTCGTCGCCGCGGAGATGCGGCTGCAGATGGCGGGGCCCGGCCGCCGATCTCTGAAACGGGGCAGCCGCCCGCCAAGGCTGATCCGCCCGGACCGTCCGGCGACCAGGCCGGCCCGCCCGCACAGCCCGACGGGGATCCGCCCGCCGACGGCAAACCCGGCGGGGAAGGCCGCCCGCGTCGCCGGCGCCGTCGGCGCGGTCGCCGCGGCCGCTCCGGACAGGATGGTGCCGATCCGGCCCCGCCGCCGGACGGCAACGAGTAACGGTCGGGCGGCACGGCGTGGAATGAGGGACGGGAACCGCCGCGGATCGCGTAGACTACCAGCGTGCTTCCCGGGCACCGGTCAGGAGTCGCAGATGGATCTCAACGAAATCAACCAGTTGAACGACGCGCTCCGCGCGGACGGTCGCTATCCGCTCGACGCCTTCGATTTCCTGCACGAGGGCCTGGCCTACACCACCGCCAAGGTGCACGGGCATGAGCCGACCGGCCAGCCCCGGCACGTCACCGGTCAGCAACTGTGCATCGGGCTGCGGGACTACGCCCGGCACCGCTGGGGCCGCCTGGCGCGGCTGGTGCTGAATCACTGGAACATCCGGGCGACGATCGATTTCGGCGAGATGGTCTTCCTGCTGGTCCGGCACGGCGTGCTGGGCATGCAGGACAGCGACCAACTCGAGCACTTCGCCGACGTCTACGACTTCGCCGCCGCCTTCGACGAGTACGAGATCCCGCTGGCCCCTCTCGCACAGGCACCGCTGAATGCCGTCTAGTTCGGTCGAGCGTTACCTTCCGCCGCTGAACGAACGCACCCGCCGCTGGCTCCGTTTCCTGGGTGTGATCGCCGGCGCCTGGCTGATCGTCTGGATCCTGACCGGACTCAGCACCGTTCTGACACCCGTCGTCGCCGCCCTCGCCCTGGCCTACATCCTCAACCCGGCCGTCACCTGGCTCGAAGAGAAGCACCAGATCGCCCGGCTGACTTCCGTCGCGACCGGCCTGGTGATCATCAGCCTGCTGGTCGCGTTCGGTCTGCTGATCGGCGGAGTCCAGTTGTTCGCCCTGATCACCCAGTTCCTGGATCAGAAGAGTTGGGAGGACATCCAGGCACAGGTCGCCGGCTGGCCGCTGCTGAACCAGATCGAAAGCGTCGACCTGCCCGGGCTGGCCCAGGGATACGGCGCGCATGCCGTCGGCGTGGTCGGCGGATTCCTCGGCAGTGCCAGCTACTTCGCGACCGCCATCGTCCTGATCCCGCTCTACACGTTCTTCTTCCTGCTCGAGTTCAACCACATCGTCGCCGTCGTCCACGACCACCTGCCGGCCGAGTACCGCCCGACGATCGTTCGCATCGTGACCACCATCGACCGGTCGATCGCCGCCTTCTTCCGCGGACGCGTCGTCGTCTGCAGCATCATCGGCTTCCTGACCGGGCTCGGCTGGCTGATCGTCGGCGTCAAGCACAGCCTGCTGCTGGGCGCCTCGGCCGCCGTCCTGAACCTCGTGCCGTTCATGTCGATCGCCGTCGTTCCGGTCGCGATGCTGATCGCGTATTCCGCGCACCCCGAGGCCTGGCTGTGGCCCGTCACCGCCGCGGCGGCCGTCTACTTCATCGTCCAGGCGATCGAGTCGTTCATCCTGACGCCGACGATCGAATCGAAATCGTCGGGCCTGCATCCGGTCACGACCGTCATCGCGCTGCTCGTCGGCGCGCAGGTCGCCGGGCTGCTCGGCATGTTGCTGGCCATTCCGATTGCCAGTACCTTGAAATCGCTCGGCAGCGAGTACGTGCTGCCCGAAATCCGCCGCATCGCCGGACACGGCGAGCGCTCCGAACCGGAGGCCGCCGGCGACGATGCTGCCGACTCCGCCGACGCGGATCCGTCCGACGCCCCCGACGAAAACGGGAAGACCGCATGAACGACTCCCTCTCTCCGCAGTCCGACAATGCCCCGTTCGGAACCCGGCCGCGGCGCGGATCCGGCCCGCTGATCCTCCTCGGCGTGCTCTACGCCGCGTGGTTCGGCGTGCTGCTCTGGATGGCCGCGACCCAGGTCTGACGCCCCCGTGTCCGAAACGCCGCACTTTTCGCTGGCCGGCCTCGACGATCCGCACCCGGTCCCGATGGAGCCCGGGATCCTCGCGGCCAATCTCGCGGCGCTGCGTGAACGCAACGAACCGCTCGCCGCGCGGATCGCCGCGACCGATCTGCCCGCCACCTGGCAGGCGCGGTTCGGCATCGACGACTTCCCCACCTGGCAGGTCGGCGGGGCATGGCGCTGCGGGACGACCGCGCCCTGGCTTCGGGCCGAGTCGGTCGCCGCGTCGGCCGGGACCGAGCAGAACCTGGCGCTGGCTTCGATCGGAACCGGCGCGGAACTCCGTCGCCTGCTGGCGCGACTCTCGCCGCAGAATGCTGCCTTCGTCTTCGAACCGGATCCGCTCGCGCTGCGGGCCGTGCTGGCGCTGGTGGATTTTCAGGCGGACCTGCGCACGCTGCGGGTCATCCTGCTCGACGGCCCGCCCGCCACGGACCTGCGGCGGGTGCTGGACCAGGTCCCCGGACTGATGCCGCCGCAGCGGATCATCGCCCCGGCCGAGGTCGACGCCGAAACGGTCACCCGCCTGCGGCAGGCCTGCGAGCAGGTCGGCACGCAGGTTCTCGCCGCGCGGCAGCAGGTTCTGCAGGATCTTCGCGAGGCGGCGCCCGGCGACGAGTCACCGCCGTACCGCCTCAGCCTGCTCGCGATTCAGCCCGACGCGCGGACGGCTCGCGTCGCACGGGAATTCAGCCGGGCGCTGACCGCCGAGCCCGCTGCGACCGCCTCGATCCACACCGGCCCGCCGGCGGCGCACCTGCTGGACCTGGCCCTGCGGATCTACCCCGACCGCTGCAGGAACCTGCTCACGCTCGGTCCGCTGCCGGCGGAACTGCCGGTTCCGGCCGGAACGCGTCATGTCGCCTGGCTGCTGGAAGAGCCGGGCACGCTGCCCGAAGCGGACTGCCTGGCCGCCGGCACGCCGCACCTGAGCCGGATCCTCGCCCGTCGTGCGCCGGATCGAGCCCGGATCGACCTCTGGGCGGCCGTCGATCCGCCCGAGGAGGATCCCCGCGAGGTCACGCGGTTCGTCCTCTGCGGCGATCTGCCCGACATGGACGAGCAGCGCCTCGGCATCGTCCAGCCGACCCATCGCCTGATCTGGAAAGCGGTCCTGCGGCAGGTCACCGCGGCGGCTGCCGGTCGATCGCTCGATGCGCAGGCCGTCCTGCGCCAGGCCGAGCGGCAGGCCGGCGTGGGGCTGGAACTGAGCGCGTTGCGCGCCCGGATGTGCGAGATCATCCGCCGCAACTTGATTCCGCGGGTTGTTCTGGAAACAATCCAAGGGTCTCTGTCTGAAACCGCTGCCCCCTGGAATTGCGTGGGGTCGGGCTGGCCGCAGGACCGGCGGCTGGGCGACTCATTGTGCACGCTGTCGGAGTCACAATGGAACGAGCGCCCGCTGGCCATCATCTTTGTCGGTGCCCTCGCTCCGCCCCTGCAGGATCTTCTCTGGGCGGCCGCGCATCAGTGGCCCATTCTGCTGGTTACCAGCGATCAGGCCGATGCGACCAGCGTCGGGCCGATCCTCGAACCGGACGACCTGCTGGCCGTGCCGCTGACGCAACTGCCCGCGGCCTGCGCCCGCCTGCAGGCCGAGCCGAAGATCGCCCGCGAACGGGCGGCCGCGGCCGGCACGCGGCTCTTCGCGGCGCACACCTGGCGCCAGCGAGCCACGCAACTGCTGCGGGACCTGTCGGCGGCCCGCTGATCGGCCTGCTGCTGGCGTGTCTGGCCGTCGCGGCCCCGGCGGATCAGGCCGCCGTGACCGTGCTGACCGGGTTCGAGGACAACAGCGTCGCCCTGCGGATCAACGACACCCGCAACGTGCGGGCCAGCGACTGCACGATTACGCCGGCCGGCATTCCCGCCCGGGCGCAGCGCTCGATCAAGCTCGAAATCGGGGCGACCGTCGCCAACGCCCAGGCCGGGTGCGGCCTGCTGTTTCAGAACGCGACCCCGTTCGCCCAGGCCGATCGCGTCGCCGCCTATGTCTGCCTGTACGACGGCGAGGTCAGCTTCGCGTTTCGCGTGCAGGATGCCCGCGGCGTGCTCTTCGAAACGCCGTACCAGACCGTCAAGCAGCACGCCCAGTTCGTCCGCGTGGCCGCGGCGCTGTCCGACCGGCAACTCAGGCCCGTCGACGGCGGAAGCGCCAGCCCGACCTGGCCGATCGAAATCGAGGGCTTCTCGGTCCGAACCCCGACCGTCGGGCGCCAGGTGGTCTACATCGACGACCTTGAGGTCGAGCACCAGGTCAGCACGGTTGAACTCGTCCGCGGCGATTTCCTGTTCGACCAGCCGACGCATCTGTACGAACCGGGTCGCACGGTGGGGGCGACCCTGCGACTCGAGAATCGCTCACGCGAGTCGGCCCTGCGACTGGAAGTCGATCTGAAACTGTACGACTCGCGCGAGATGGTCCTCGGCAGCGAACGCACCACCGTCAACCTGCCTCGCAGCGGAATCGACTACCGCTCGTTCCAGGATGTGGTCCTGCGGCAGCGCCTCAGCGAACCCGGCCTCTATCGGATTGATGCCAGCGTTCGGGCCTCCGGATGGCCCCGTCCGGCCAGGTTCTCCAGTTCGATCGCGGCGCTGCCCAGCAACCGCGCACTGCCCCGCGGCCGCGAGACCTTCTACGGCATCCGCACCAACGCCCTCCGCGAATCGGGCGACGGGCAGATTCTGGAACTGGAACTCGCCAACGAAATCGGCGCGCAACTGCTCGCGATCGATGTCGCCTGGGCTGACCTCGAACCGGTCCGCGGCGAGTACCGCTTCAGCGAGACCGACCTCGAACGCGTCGTCCGCGCCGCGCACGAACGCGGCATCGACATCTGCCTGGTCCTGCACGACGAACCCGGCTGGTTGCCGGTCGAAGCGGCCACCCGGCTCGAACGGCAGGGCCTGCTGATGGAGGCCGCCTCGAAGTACTTCGGCACCCGCGTGTCCTTCTTCCAGGCCTGCCCCGGCGGCAGCCAGCAGAACCCGGCCGAGACGGCCCGCCAGTTGCAGACCTACCTGCGCGAGTCCGGCTCGCGGGCAACCGTGCTGGCGGCCCCGAAGCCCCTGGGAGGCGCCGACACGCCCGTGGCCGATGTCGCCGAGGTGCTCGAACCGGCCGCCAACGGGGACTGGCGCAAACTGCTGCCCGCCCGCAGCAGTGCCGAGAACGGCCGGGATCGCCTGCTGGTCCGGTCCGCCCCGCTGACCGACGCCGGCCGCCTCGACGATGCGGTCGCGGTGCTCGAAACCCTGCTCGCCGCCGCCGAACACGGTCTTGGCGGCGTGCTCTGGTTTGATCTGCGTGACGATACGGCCGACCCACGTTTCACCGAGAACATGCGCGGGCTCGTCGCCCGCGACTTCAGCCCGAAGATGCCGCTGGTCGGCTACGCCACCGCCGTCGGCATGCTGCACGGACTCCGTCACGTCGGCCCGCTGCCGAACGCCCCGGCCGAGTTTCACTCCGCCCTGTTCGTTGGCGCCGAACGGCAGGTCGCCATCCTGCTGCCACGCCCCAACACCCTGCTGCCCGGCCTGCTCGCGCCCGTCACCGGCACGGCCGGAAAGCTGCAGCCCGTCGACTTCGAGCGCCGCCAGCGTGACACCCTCGGCGGCGAATCCACCCCGCAGCTTGTTCAGACGATCGAGCGGCCGATGTTCCTCTCGTTCACGGCCGAGCGGGCCCTCGCCGATCCGGTCCTGAGCCTTGCCCGGCAGCCCTGGCTTCAACTGCCCGCCACCGTCCTGCTGGCCGACAAGGCCGCGTTCACCGTTCGGCTCGAAGCGCCGCGGGCGCTCAGTCGCGGCCGCAGCCGGATTCAGCTCGTGCTGCCGCGGTCGGCGCCGGTCGATGCGTCGCTGTCCAGCCGGCGGCTGTCCGCGCAGCCCGGCGACGTGCTGGAAATCCCGGTCGAACTGACCCGGACCGGCGAGCAGGTCTGGTTCGAGCCGCTGACGGCGACGGTTCGCGTCACGGTCGAGGGCGAACGGATCGACATCCCGCTGCACATTCAGCCGGTCGGCGCGGTAGGGGCCGAGATGGCACCTCTGGCCGAAATGCCCAATCCCGAGGACGACAGCACCTGTCGGCTGTCGGCCGCCTGGACGGGGCAGTCGCTGCAACTGGAGTTCCGTGCGCCCCGTCGCGTGCTGAAGGGGTCGGTCCTGCAGGTGCTGCTGGTGGCCGAGGGAGAGCGGACGGGATCGCCGGTATCGATTCCGGAGCCGTGGACCGAGCGCAAGCGTGGGCAGGAGGTGAAGCTGCCGGCCGGGTGGAACTGGACCTGCAGCGGCGAAGGGGAGCAGGCCACGTGTCGTCTGACGGTGACGGCGGAGGCGTTGGGCGGTGGGGGTCTTGGCGGTCGGCTGCGGCTCGGCGTGACGCTGAGCGAGCCGAGCGGGCTGTTTGCGGGGCGGGTGTGGCGTCTGGGGACGCTGTCGGAGCCGGCCTGGCTGACGCGCGTCCGATAATCTTGCGATCCCGGTAAAAAAAGAGGGTGAATCCAATCGTTTGTTGTCCTTAGGGGCAGGGTTGGGTTTCGAGCGAGGGATGCCATCGAAGGCGGAGCGCTTACGCGTCTGTCTTGATGGCCTAAGGACGTACCAAACGCGGGATTCACCCATGGGGTCTTTGCCGGTGGGTACGGCCGACAAAGGCGTTGGTTGCACTGGTCCAGGCATCCTTGCCGGACCAGCGCGAGACGGTCGAAGCAGGCCCATCCTTGGGCAGCGTTACCGACCGGGATCCACAAGTTGTCAAACAGCATCGTGAATCAGTGGGTAACCTGTGGAAAGGCTGTCTAAAGCCACTGGATTCACGCCCTTAACATCGGAAATCATAACGCAGATTATCAGGGTTGCCCGGTAAAAATGGATCTTTAGGCGGGTTGCGCGGTAGATAAACTGGGTAGTCTGAGAGCTAGGGCCGATGCTGATACCAGATATGGTGTCCCCGGCTGCAATCCAACGCAACTATATGTGTCGGAATTGTGATTCAATCAAGAATTGAAATCTGTCAAGAATGGCAGAAAATCGTCGCAAATGCTGCGCAGTACTCACCTTTGGGTTACGGGGACAAGTTGCCGTGCGGCACCTGGCGACGGTACTTCAGCAGCGTCAGGTAGTTCTCACCGCGATAGCGGGCCACCTTGGCCGTGATGAAGAAATCGTCCGCGCCCATCTCCGCCTCACGCTCCATCGCCTCCAGCAGCCCGTTCTTGTTCAACGGCAGCGGACGTGAAAAGCGGGCGTCGTCGGTCGCGGCGAAACGGAAGGTCGACGTGCTGTCACTCAGCAGCAGACGCCCCGGGCGATCCACGATCAGCGTCCCCTCGAGGATCAGCGTGCTGTTCCGCAGCGCACGCGGGCCGGACAGGCTCGGCGAGGCCGCTTCGGCCCGACCCGGGTCCGTCGGCAGGATCCGCGTCGGACGCTCCTCCTCCTGGAGCAGTTCCCGGTAGATCTCGGCCTGGGTCGGATTGCGCGGATCCACGGCCGGCTGGCTGGTGACCGGCGGGGCGTCGACCACCGGCTCGCCCGGGGGCTGCTGCGGGACGGCGAGAATCAGTGCGATCGCGACGAGAGGGGCGTGAGCGGTCATCTGTCATTCTCCGAACGGGCACCGGCCGGGGCGCCATCCCTGGCAACTCACCGTAAGCCAGCATGCGTAAGGTAACCGATAGATACAGGATGGACAGTCCCGGAGCTTCCTCGATGAAACAGGTCGTCATCGTCGGTGCCAGCGGCCTCGGCCAACTGGTCCACGACATCCTGCTGCACGATCCATCGGTATCCGTCGCGGGCTTCCTCGACTCGAATCCGACCCTGCACGGCACGACGGTCGACGGCAAGCGGGTCTGGGGAGGACTCGAGCAGATCCAGCGCCTTCGCTGGCAGGGACTGACGCACGCGGTCGTCGCGATCGGCATCAACCCCACCCGCCGCGCGATGGCTGAACGGCTCGAAGCCGAAGGGCTGCAGTTGTACTCGGCGATTCATCCGCAGGCGGCGCTGGCCCGCTCGGTCCGGCTGGGGCGACACGTCATCATCGGCGCGGGCGTGCGGGTCTGCGTGCATGCCACCATCGCGGATCACGTCGTGCTGTCGGCCGGTTCGATTGTCGAGCACGACAACGTCGTGGAGGCGGGGGCGTTCCTGCATCCGGCCGTCCGGCTGGCGGGCGGTGTCTCGATCGGTGCGGACGCGGTGCTGGAGATCGGGGCGAGCGTGATTCCGGGCGTCTCGATCGGGGCCGGCGCCCGGGTCGGGGCGGGCTCGATCGTCATTCGCGACATCGCGCCGACTGAGCAGGCCGCGGGGGTTCCAGCCCGCAGCAAGGCTGCGGTTGCCGCCCGGCAGGCTTGACGTCGACACAGGCGGGACGCCTGTGCCACACCCCCCCAGATGCCACATGTCTGCTGATCGAACACAGGCGGGACGCCTGTGCCACATCCCCCCCCAGATGCCACATGTCTGCTGATCGACACAGGCGGGACGCCTGTGCCACACCCCCCAGATGCCACATGTCTGCTGATCGACACGGGTGGGAGGCCTGTGCCACAACCCCCAGATGCCACGTGTCTGCTGATCGAACACAGGCGGGACGCCTGTGCCACAACCTGAATGCCACATGGCTCCCGGTCGACACCGGTGGGAGGCCTGTGTCACACCTGAGTGGATCCGGCCCCGCGGTTTTCCCGCTTCGGGAGTTCCCTGTTCGCATCCGGGTTCCGGGCTTAGACTTAGCCGCGTACGTTCTAACTGGAAGCATGTATGGGTTCCTCGCGGGTACTGCGGGCATTTCTGTTTACCGACATCGTCGATGCGACTGCGTTGAAGCAGCGACTCGGTGACGCCCGCGGTGCCGGTGCGATCGAGGCCCACGACAAGATCTTTCGCGAACTGCTCCGCGCGCATGGCGGGCAGGAGCATGAGAACCCCGGCGACGGCTTCTTTGCCTCGTTCGAACTGCCCTCCGATGCCCTCCAGATGGCACTCGCCTTTCAACAGCGACTGCACGGGCTGCAACTGGCCGAACCGCTCCAGATCCGGGCCGGCGTCCACATGGGCGAGACGGTCCGCGTCGAACAGGGCGACCGCGACGGCAAACTGCTCGGGCTCGCGATCGACACGACCGCCCGCGTGATGGGGCTCGCGCTCCCCGGCCAGGTCCTGCTGACCCGACATGCGTTCGACTCGGTCCGCCAGCAGGTCGTCGAGGGCGAGAACGGGGCACCGATCACCTGGCTGGCGCACGGCCAGTACCTGTTCAAGGGCGTCCGCGATCCGCTTGAGGTCTTCGAGGCCGGCATCGAGAACATCTCGCCGCTGTGCCCCCCGGCCGAGTCCGACAAGGCCCAGCGGATGCTCGCGCCCGGCGACGAGGAGACCCTCGGCTGGCGCCCGGCCGTCGGCCTGCCGGTGCCCGGCCGGGACAGTTGGGAACTCGAGCGCAAGCTGGGCGAAGGCAGCTTCGGCGAAGTCTGGCTCGCCAAGCACGCCGAGACCAAGTACGTCCGGACCTTCAAGTTCTGCTACCAGGCCGACCGGCTGCGCAGCCTGAAGCGTGAGCTGAAGCTCTTCCGGCTGATGGCCGAGGCCCTCGGGGATCGCAAGGACATCGCCCGCCTGTACGAGGTCAGTCTGCGCGAGCCGCCGTACTTCCTCGAGATGGAATACACGCCGGGGGGCAACCTGGCCGAGTGGGCCGCCAAGCAGGGCGGGATCGACAAGGTTCCGCTGGACCAGCGGCTGGAACTGATCGCGCAGATCGGCGGGGCCCTGGCGGCGGCGCATTCGATCGGCGTGATCCACAAGGACGTCAAGCCCGCCAACGTGCTGATTCACGAGGAGCGCGACGGCCGCCTGCAGGCCCGGCTGACGGACTTCGGCATCGGTGAACTGCTCGACAAGCAGAAGCTCGTCGACATGAACATGTCCGTCTCGGTCTTCGCCGAGCCCCTGATGGATGCCGACACCTACGGCACGATGACCGGAACACGCATGTACGTCGCGCCCGAGTTCATGGCCGGGCAGCCGGCCTCGGTCCGGACCGATGTCTTCGCGCTCGGCGTGCTGCTGTTCCAGATGGTCGTCGGCGACCTGCGGCGTCCGATCGCGCACGGCTGGGAGCGGGACGTCGAGGACGAACTGCTGCGCGAAGACATCGCCGACTGCGTGGCCGGCAATCCCGATGACCGGATCGCCTCGCCGCTGGTGCTGGTCGATCGTCTGCGGACGCTCGATCGTCGCCGCGAGCGGCGGGCCGCCGAGCAGCGCGTATCCGAGCAGAACCGGCGTCGACGGCGCCTGCTGATGGTCTCGAGCGCGTTCCTGGTCCTGTTCGCCGCCGTAGCGGCCGCGTTCGGGGCGGCGTACTGGCGTTCGAACGAGCAGGTCCGCCAGGAGCGGGTGGCCCGCGAGAAGGCCGAGCAGGACCTGGTCCAGGCGATCGAGGCGCGGGACGGCGCGATCGCCGCGCGGGCCCGGCTGGAGCGCCTCGGACGCGAGCGGGTGGCCGAGACGCAGCAGCGCGACGCGCTGCTCCGGGACCTGCAGCGCGAAGTGGATGGTCTGCGGGCCGGGGCCGAACAGGCGGACGCGCAGGCCGAGGCGGTCCGCCGGCACCTGCAACGCGAAGAGCGCGTCGTGGCCGGCTGGCGCGAGGTGCTGACCGCGGCGCTGGCGGCGGACTCCGCTTCCGCGCTGGCGCTGCTGGATCGCTTTGCGGCCACGCTCGAGGCGCAGCCGCCGACGGAACTGCTCGGCAACGTGGACGGCTACCTTCTGCTGGCGGACCTGTACCTGGTGGCGGGGGAGACGTCGCGGGCGCGGGAGCAGGCGATCGTCGCCAAGACGCAGATGGACAAGGCGGGGCGCGACGCGATGCTGGCCGCCCGCGATGACGTTCTGCGCCTGGCGGAGATCTTCGACCGGCTGGGCGACGCCCTGCGTGCGACCGAACTGCGTGAGCGGGTCGAGTGACCGGGTTCGGGGCACCGGGGGACCCGGCGCGTTGAACGAACACGCCGCGTGTGCCGCGAGAAGGCACCGGACCGGCGGGGGGCTCAGCGTCCTTCGTAGAGGCGGTGTCCGAGCATGTCGTCGAGCATCGGTTCGGCCAGGATGCGCTTGACGGTCACGTCGATGTCGTACTCGATGCGGACGAACTCGATCTGGTCGACGTCGGGACCGGAGGCCTGGGCGACGAGGCCGCGGCGGGCGGCGCCGCCACCACCGCCGTCGGGGGTTTCGTCCCCGTCGGCATAGACGATCGCGTAGCTGGCCCGCGGGTCCTTGTCGCGCGGCTGGCCGACGCTGCCGACGTTGATGATCGCGCGTTCGCCTTCGAACTCGTAGTACGGCGAGTCGGCCAGTTCCTCGGGCGGGTCGAAGTAGGGGTCGTCGAGGAACACGCCCGGCTGATGCGTGTGCCCGACGAAGCACAGCTTGCCTTCCAGCCGGTCGAAGTTCGCCGTCACCTTCTGCGGATTGGTGAAGACGTCCTCGGGGAAGATGTACTCGTTGATCGGCCGCCGCGGCGAAGCGTGCACGTACAGGATCCCGTCTTCCTGGATCCGTACCGGCAGCTTGCCGAGGAAACCCCAGCGACGGTTTCGCGCTTCACTGTCGGCCGCCCGCTCGAGTTGCAGGCGCGTCCAGTAGGCCGCCGACTCGGCCGCCGTGTTGAAGTTGCTGGGCTCGTAGAGCACGGCGTGGTCGTGGTTGCCCATCAGGCACGCCCGGCACTTCTCCTGGACCAGGTCGATGCATTCGAGCGGGTTCGGGCCGTACCCGATCACATCGCCCAGGCAGACGATCTCGCTGATGCCGCGCCGCTCGATGTCGGCCAGCACCGTCGTCAACGCTTCGAGATTGCCGTGGATGTCGCTGATGATCGCAAACAAGGGGGGTCAGGCCTCCGCGCCGGCGTCGGGTCGCTCGGCTTCTTCCGGGATCAGCACCGGCCAGTCCCCCTCGAAGGGGTAGCGCCGGCCGCAGGTGCCACAGACCAGGCGATTGCCGTCTTCCCGCAACGGCCCGCGGCAGTCGGCCACGGGGCAGGCCAGCAGGTCCAGGAAGCCACTCGGCAGTCGGCTCACACGAACTCCTTCCGCCCGGTTCGGGCGTCGAAGCAGGTGAGTTTAGAAGCGTGCCGGCCGGAAAGCAATCCGCCTACCAGTCGCGCCAGTCCGGGACGTAATGCGGGGCGTTCTCGTCGCCGACCGAGCCGATTCGCGGGGCCTCGGCCGACACCTGTCCGCGGCCCGGTCCGTGGCCGGCGACGTGCCCGTCGACGTGGGCCACCATCGCCTTGCCGCGATGCCGGAAGGCGGTCGTCGGGAATTCGTTCCGTCGCCAGATGCCGTTCTGGTAGAGCCAGGGCGGGTCGAGCAGCACCGCGTTCCGCGTGTCCGCGCCCCAGCGCAGCAGCGTGTCGGCAAAGGCGAAGACCTCGGACGAACGCGGCAGGTGATCGAGGTTGACCCACGGACGGTGCCCGATTGACCACGACCACCCCGGCGTGGCGGCCGGGCTCAGGAAATAGCCGTTGTAGCCGTACGTGCTGGTGACCGCCCCGGTCAGCCCCTGCGGCAGGTAGGTGCCCCACGGCTGCGACGGGCATTCGTACAGGCCGCTGCGTTTCGTCTCGCTCTTCAGGTACGGCCACAGCGCGCCGCGGGTGAAGTCGATTTCGCCCTTGTCTTCGCGGCCCCACCAGTAGGTCGGTGCCATGTCGCCGGTGTCCGCGGCCGGCAGGGCCCGCCCGCGGTTCTCGCTGGCGTACATCGACAGGGCGATGCCCATCTGGCGGAGGCCGACCCCGCAGCGGGTCTGTCGGGCCTGGGCCCGGGCGGCTCTGAGGACCGGCAGCAGGATGCCCATCAGCACCGCGATGATGCCGACCACCACCAGCAGTTCCAGCAGCGTGAAGCCTCGGCGGCGGTTCATTCGCAGCCCTCGCCGAAGACCGCCAGCAGGATCGCCAGGTCGCCCAGGTCGATCACGCCGCTCAGGTCGATGTCGGCCGCGGCGTTGTAGCCGCTCATGCCGCGCATCGCCCCGAAGTCGGCCAGCACCGCCGCCAGGTCGCTGAGGTCAACGGTTCCGCTGGCATCGGTGTCGGCGGCGCATTCGTCGGACGGTTCGAACGCCACCAGTCCGGCCGGTCCGATCGAGAACAGGCGGCCGTAGGCGAGGGCCGGCGTGCCGCCCGCGCCGCTGTACTGGTCGACGACGAAGGCCGGGTCGTTCGGTTCGCGGCCGAGGTCGAGAATGTAGAGATCGGTGTGCGGCCCGAAGAACATGCTGGTGGACGGGCGTCCGACGTACAGGCGGTCGCCGACCCGGGCGGGGTGGTGCGCATAGCCGCCGACCGGGACGCCGTTGCCGGCTGAGGCTTCCCACAGCAGGGTGGCCTGGTTGCCGTCGGGCGCGAAGCGCTGGATTTTCGGCTCGGAGTTGAACCCGACGATGCCGCCGGACAGCAGCACGTCATCGCCGAGCGGCAGCGGGATGCTGCTGGAGCGTTCGCTGGCCGCGCTCCACAGCAGGCTGCCGTCGTCGGCGTCGATCGCCAGCAGGCGGGCCGAGTTGCTGCCGGACTGGAACTCGTACTGGGCGGCCAGCAGTCGACCGTCGGCCAGGCTGACACCGCCGTAGAAGCCCTCGTTGGGGGTCCGCGGGCTGACCAGGTCGCTGTCCCAGGCCGGGACGGGCCGGTTCGGATCGTTGGGATCGCGCGGCGGGTCGAGTACATCGACGGCCAGCACCCGTCCGGGGCCGGAGGCGAGATAGGCGCGTCCGTCCCGGTACGCGGGCGTGGCACCGCTGGCGGACCCGATCGGCAGTCGCCAGACGAGATCGCCGGGCTTGAACGGATTGTGCGGCAGGTCGTGCGGCGAGACGTTGATGCAGTAGAGGCTCGCATCGCTGCCGAGCGGGTGGTAGTCGGTCAGCAGCACGCGATCGGTGGGTGTGCCGCTGATCGAGAGATCGTCGGTGACGACCGGCGAGGCGTTGACGACGCTGCGGCGCAGCGGTGTCTCCCAGAGCAGCATCCCGTCGCTGTCGCGCAGGGCATACAGTCGCTTCGCGCTGCTGACCAGCACGGTGCCGCGACACGGGTCGAGGGTCGGGCTGGACCAGGAATCGAGCGTATCGCTCGGCAGGTCGCAAGCCCACAGGCGGCAGCCGTCGTCGACCGAGAAGGCGATCACGCGGTTGCCGACATGGGTGCTGGCCTGCAGGCGGCGGGCGGCGACGATGACGCGGCCGTCGGCGACGACCGGGCTGGCCTGATCGATCAGGGCTTCGTTGGGATCGAGGGTGACGGTCCAGCGGACGCGGTCGAGCGTGGCGGGTCCGCGCCCGGCGGCCGCGGTGTGCTGCGGGTTACCGCCCAGGTGCGTCCAGGACGAGGATTCGGTCGTGCCCAGCGGGAGGAGCAGGAGTAGCAGGAAGGCGTGCATGGCATGTTCCGCGTTGCGCCCGGGCGGGTGTGACGTCCCGCCCGGGCGTGTCTTCGGCTAACCCTTCCTCCAGAGAGCAAACACAAACAAGCCGACGAGCACGAGTCCCGTAGCGGGCTCGGGCACGGCGGCGATCGAGTCAAGTTCAATCGGGCTGCTGCCGTTGTTGCTGATGCGGACGAACGAGATGCTGCTCAGTCCGGTCGCGGCGATGTCGATCGGCGTGCCGCCGCCGGACCCGTCGTAGAGCGCCAGCGACTGGGCGTAGCTGAGCCCGTCAAAGTCGCTCAGCGTCAGGCTGGGATCGATCGGCCGGGTGAAGGTCGTCTTGACGCTTCCGCCGCTGCTGGACTGGGCCGGTACGTCGAGATAGGCCTGGGTCGGGAAGAGTCCTTCCCGGAACGTGCCGACCGGCAGCCAGGTGGTGCCGTCGGCGCTGACCTCGACGTCCATCAGGTCATTCGAGAAGAGCCCGGCCGGGTCGGTCTGCTGGCCGTCGGGGAAGCTGTCATCGAGGAAGCCTTCGTTGCCGAAGACGATCAGGTCGACGCCGAACAGGTGGGCCGGGTCGTTGGTGATCGGTTCGTCGAAGCGGACCGCGACCGATCCGCCCGTGCCGATGCTGAGGATCTCGTTGGTCCCGAACGCGGGGTTGAACATCGTCACCGCACCAGGAAAACCGAACTGCTCACCGGTCACCCGCGTCGGTGCGCCGAGCACCGTCGCCGGATTGCCGTACGCGGGGGATGCCCCGACGCCCGGCAGGTACTGCACAACTTCATCCGCCCAGGGGTCGCCGCTCGTGGGCACCGCGTGTGCGGCTCCGACACTGACCACCATGGCACTGCACAAGACACGAAACCGCTTCTTTCCGGACACCGGCATTCTCCTGCAACGATCGACCTGCGCGACCCTCGCGGAATGACGCGTGACCAGCCCGGCTGCGGGCGGAAACGACAGAACGTCCCCGCCGGCGAAGCGTGTCCCGAATGTTCGCTGAGAAAAGCAATCGGATCTGCGGGTCCACGGGCCACTCCTTCCGAGGGCGGCGTAGAGCACGGTCTTCCTGGCAGGTCTTCTGACTCCCGGGCACGAGGCGATCTGCCTCACCTACTGGCCGCGCCTTCTCGATCGCCGGGCGATCAATGGCGTGTGGCGGCGTTCGTTCCCGGTCACAGCGGCGGAGGCCGTCTCGGATTTGAACCGAGTTCCCTATTCTCCCGTCAGCAACAAGCCGGCGGGCACCAGTGACCGAGCGGGACGATATGTTGCGGCCGGCCGCAGGTCAAGCATCAACCTGCGGGGGGCCGCGCGGCCGGAGACGCAAGCCGCCCGGTGCGGCAGGGTTAGCACCGGATGGCTTTTTTCGGGCGGGCGCGGATTCGGTTCAACCGCGCCGCAGAAGAAGCAGGCCGACCACCGCCAGCGTGACCAGCGTCGGCGCTTCCGGAATCGCGACCCAGACACCGCCCCCCGGGTCGCCGCCGGAATACGTCCACAGCACCAGGGACAGTTCCAGGTCGACGGTGCTGCCGGCTTCGACCGTCCAGGTGCCGCCGGGGCTGCCCGCATCCAGGCGGTGCCCGTCGATCGTGAACGACCACCTGTACCAGGCCGGGCTGACCGGTGGATGCTCGCCGGTGATCACCTCGAGCGGGACCGGCGCTCCGGCCGGGTACTCCGTCGACGTGCCGAACGCCGCCGTTCCGGTGATCCGCAGGCTGGTGGCCAGGTAGTCCACGCCGCCGTAGTAGGGCGCGGCGTTGATGTGGTGCGGGCCCCAGACGGCTTCGAACAGGCGCCGGCCGGCGTGGCCGGGGCCGCCGACGGTGCCGCCGGCCTGCCAGGTCGCGCCGGGGCCTTCGTTCAGAATGTAGGCGCTGGCCCAGTCGTTGGTGCGGGTCTGTTCGGCGACGTCGAGGTCCTCGTCCCAGATGTTGTTGGGGTCGATCTCGTGCGTGACCCAGGCCACCGTCGAAGCCCGGGCGGTGTAGTCGACGGTCACGGGTACGGGGGGCGGGACGATGTCGGCCAGCGCCGACCAGGCGGCCGAGGCGGCCACAAGCAGCGCGGCCGGCGCGCGGTTTCGGTGGAACATGAGACAGCCTCCTGCAGGGTTCACGGCGGCGGATGGCGTCGTCGTGGAGGGACCTCGCCGAGGCGTGCGCAAAAGCAGACCGGCTCGCCGGCCCGGTCGCCTTTCTGGCAACGCAGGCACAGGGCAAGCCGGCCCGTTTCGCGGAGATGTCGAATCTGGCCCGCCATCGCGGTGCGCCTGCGGCGAGGGCGTCGCAGCGGGTCACCCGGCGGGATCTTCGAGGCGGCGACGCAGGCAGCCACTCGGCCCCGGGGCGAACCTGCCCCGTCCACCCGTCCGTGGCGGCGCGCGGAGACCAGGTGCCTACTGGAAGCTTTCCACAGAAATCCGGCCGGGGCAAATCGAAACGCGTCCAGCGGCGTTGTTTCCTGGTTGTGTTGATCCCTCGCGCCCACCTCGGGCAGCTATGATCCGGGCATGGCACGCGACTACGGACGAATCGAGCTGGACCTGCCGGCGACGGCCGACGATCACCTGCGGATGCGGGCGCTGGTTGACGTGGTCTGGAACGCGTTTTCCGAGGAAGGGGTCTCGTGGGTCGGCTTCTACCTGCCCGATCCCGAGAGTTCCGAGCGGCTGGTGCTCGGCCCGCTGCGGGACAAGCCGGCCTGCTCGCCGATCGAAATGCACGGCGCCTGCGGGCAGTGCTTTCGATCGGCCCGTCCGCTGGTGGTGCCGGACGTGGCAGCGCTGGGGGCGGGCTACATCGCCTGCGACCCGCGTGACGTGGCCGAGGTGGTCGTGCCGTGCATCCGGGCCGGAGCGGTCTGGGCGGTGCTCGACGTCGACAGCTTCGACCGCGGCGCGTTCGACCCGCATGACGCGCTCGGCCTGAACCGCCTGCTGACCGCGGCCGGGCTGACCGAGGCGACCTTCACCGCGGGGCAGGTCTGCCTGGCGGCGGTGGAAAAGTGAAAGTGTGAAGGAGTGAAAGAGGGGGAAGCGCGCGTGGTTCCGTCACCCCGGACGTTTCGGGCGACCGTGGGGGTGCAGGAGTGAATGCGTGAATGGGTGAAAGAGGTCCGCCGGCGTGTTCCTCATTCACTCCTTCACTCTTTCACATGTTCACTCACTCGGTTTGTCGTCGCTGTCGCTGTCGTCTTCCTCGTCGATCATGACCAGCAGCGGAGTGCGGCGGGCGACGTAGGTGCGGGCGAAGACATCGCCGAGGCGCTGCTGATTGCGCGAGAGGACCACCAGCAGGCCGAAGACCCAGAAGTGCGGCAGCAGTTCCAGCAGGCGCATCAGGTTGCGGACGACGATCTGGCCGAGGGTCGGGGCGGTGCCGCGCTCGGAGAAGACCCGCGTGCCGGTCAGCACCTTCCCGACCGTCCGCCCGGTGATCAGTTCCATGATCAGCGCGTACAGCGTGAAGCCGCAGATGCTCAGGCCCCACCACAGCAGCATCGTCTCGTTGGTCGCCAGTTCGTTCTGCTCCGGACTGAAGCCCCACGCCATCAGCGTTCGCATCGCCATCGAGAACGGAATCTCCAGCATCACCCCGGCCGCCACCGAGAACGGCACGAAGTCGATCAGCCACGCCAGCAGCCGCGATGAGACCGGCGCGAGGCCGTAACCCGGGGCCAGCACCACCGGCTGAACCATGCTCTCGCGCCGGAACGCGAACAGGCCCACCAGCACCGCCAGCAGCAGCAGCAGCGTGACCGTCACGAACAGGCGCTGCGTCATGTGCTGGGCCGCCGGCTCCGACAGGACCGCCTCGATGTCGACCGTCTCCTCGGCCACGGCCGCATCCACCCGGGCGAACCGCAGCAGGGTGCCCTCGGCCGTCGCCGCCAGCACGGCCAGGTGCTGGTTGAAACCGGTGGCGGCCGTGTAGGCCGGCTTGCTGACGCCCTCCGGCAGGTCCGACCACTCCAGCGTGCCGGACCGCCAGGCCTGGTTGCCCTCGACCCGCAGGCTGCCGAGCAGGCGAGAGGCGGCCGGTTCGCCGTTGCGTTCGGGGATCGTCAGCACGGTCAGCAGCTTGTCGGCCGAGGCCAGGAAGAAGCGGCGCGCGGGCGGTCCGGCCAGGGTGAACGGCGGGGTCCACTCGGCGTCGGTGATTCGCGGGCGGTGCGAGGTCTGAATCTCGCCGGCGGGGGTCAGCCAGACGAGCAGGATGCGGTCCTGGGCCAGGCCGATCTGTACCTGTCGGGCGCCGCGCAGCGCGTCGGGACCGTCGGCGAGGACCTCCCACTCGCGCAGGTCGTAGCGCAGCACGGTCGGCGGGGCGTCCTCGTCGGAGGGGCGGGTCGGGGCGACATCGCCGCGCCCGTCGAGGGCGTCGGCCACGCCGCGCGGGACCAGGGCGTAGACTTCCTGGTCGCCGCCGACCAGGTCGAGCGGGATCGTGGCGCCGGGCAGAATCCGCTCGGGAATCGGGTCGAGTCCGGTCTGCTGGTAGCGATACGGCGAACCGTCCTCGTTGAAGACAAACAGGTCCGACCCCAGCGGCGTGGCCCGGACGACGCGGTCATCGAACGGCCGGCCGAGGTCGAACGGTGTGGTCGGCGTCCGCAGGAAGACGCGTGTGCTGCGCTGCTGGACGCGGGCGATCCAGAGCAGGTCGCGCGTGCCGAGGACCAGCAGGTCGGGCGAGCCGGCCACGGCCGGTGTCGAATCCGCGGGGGCGGTCTGTCCGCGGGCCGGCGGGGCGGCGGCCAGCAGGATCAGGCACGGCAGGATCAGCAGAGCGCGGCCGGCAGCGGTCAAGGCCCGCTCCGCGCGTCGGGCGTCAGGTCGAGTCGTTCGACGGAACCGGACCAGTCTTCGGGGAAGGTGCAGAACGGGTAGTCCTTCTCGCGGTAGCGGACATCCTGGAGGCGGAGGGTCATGCTGGCCTCCTCGACCGGCCACTGGATGCGGAACGAGCGGGCGGTCCAGGTGTCGGTTGTTCCGCTGATCGGCTGGTGGTCGCTGAGCCGGGCGGTCATCACGACGGTGCCGTCGGACAGGTAGTCGTTGATTTCGACCGGCAGGAACGGGGCCTGGTTGCTGAGCCGCATCCGGCGGGCGACGTAGACCCAGCCCGACGGATTGCGCCGCTGGAAGAGCAGGACCTTCTGCCCGTACTCCTCCACCAGTTGCGGCGGCATGCCGCCCGGCAGACGGTCGTCGATCGGCTGGAACAGCAGCGTCTGCAGCAGGCGATCCGGAGGCACTGCCAGCGGGCGGGCCTGGCCGGACTCGAGTGCCGCCCAGGTTCCCCAGACCAGGTTGTGATTGTCCTCGAAGTCGACCGTCAGCCAGTAACGCTCGTCGTTCGAGCCCAGCCGGGCGATGCTGCCGGCCAGCGGGTGCTTGATGTTCAGGTACAGGCACCGGGGCCGGTCGAAGATCAGGGTGGCGTCATAGCCGTTGATGCTGCGGGCCTTGCCCTGGTTGTCGCGGAAGCTGACCGAGACGGTGGCCGGCGCGGTCACGGCGCCTTCGATCCGGTCGATGTTGCGGTTCAGCCGGGCGAGGGTTTCCTGCGAATCGCGGGGCGGCAGGTAGTTGACGCTTCGCAGCGTACCGCCGCCTGCGCCGGACTTGCAGCCACAGATCGTCAGCAGTGCGGCGACTGCGAGCAGGGCGGCGTTACGCATCGGCCGGCTCCTCGGCGGAGGCCTCGTCGACCGGGACCCCGGCCTGCATCAGTTCTTCGAGTTGCAGGCTCAGGCGTTCGACCTCGTCTTCGTCGAGCGGGGGGCGTTCGAGTTCGATCCGGCGTTCGCCCTGGGTGAAGACCCAGGTTTCGCCGGCGTCGGTCGGCCGGCTGGTTTCGAATTCGATGGCTTTCTTGCGCCAGAGGAACAGGGCCAGCACGAAGCGGAACTGCACCTGGGCCAGTGTCTCGGGCTCGGCCAGTCGATCGAAGAACCCGAGCAGGGCTTCGCGGTCAAACGGGCGGGTTCGCGGGGTGGAGGGCTCGGGCCGACGGGTCCGCCAGGATCCGATTCGCTGCGGATCGTCGGGAATCACGCAGTTCTCGCAGGTATCGCGGCGTTCGTAGCCTTCGTCCGCGGTTTCGTACAGGCTGACGAAGATCACGTCGCCGACTTCGAAAGCCGTCTCGCAGCCAACGCAACGTTCGCTGCGGCGGGGCATCTTCCACTCGACCGCCAAGAGAGTCTCCTTCCGAAACCGCGACAATACTCCGGAGTATACCGGCCGAAGCGGCAGCGGGGGAGCGGGCGGCCTCCCCCGGGCGTGGCGCAGGCCGCGAGCCGGGCGCTGAACAGTGGAGAGGATTCGATGTTCGGTTGGCACGCGCGGGATGGTCGGGTGGGCCGCACGCATCACCGGCGCCACCGACATCCGTTCTCCGGTCCCCTCCGCGCCGGACTACTTCTTGGGCATCTTCAGCTTCATGCCGGCCTTGATGTCGTCCGGACTTTCGAGCTGATCGCGGTTCAGGGCGTAGATTTCCTTCCAGCGGGCCACGTCGCCGAGGACCACGCGGGCGATCTTGCTGAGGGAGTCGCCGGATGCGACCACGTAGGTCAGCTCGGACGCCGGCTTCGGGGCCGGGATCGGGCGTTCGGCCGCTCGCTGGCGGGCGATCATCTCACGGGCGTCGGCTTCGGAGGGGATCACGAGCTTGTCCCCGATCTTGAGCCGGGTCGGATTGACGTTCGGGTTGGCGAGCTGAATCGCTTTCCACATGCGCTCGTCGCCGTAGTAGTGGTCGGCGATGTAGCTCAGGTTGTCGCCCGACTCGATCACGTGCTCGCGCTCGCCGCCGCGTCGCGTGCTCGGTTTGGGCGCCTGGGTGCCGCGCGGCGCCAGCGGTTCGTCGCGGCGGCTCGGCGGGGTCGGGATCGCCGTCGGGGTCGGGGCCGGGTCGGCCGGCGTGGTTTCCGGCCGGGCGATCGGCACGGTCGGGCGCGTCACCGGGCTGCCGGTGGTCGGGGGCCGCGTGACCGGCTCGCTGGGCGGCGGCGTGGTGGCCGGGCTGGTGCGGGTCGGCGTGTCGATCCTGACGGTCGGTTCCGGGTCAGCCGGCGGGATCGTCGCCCGCGGCGGGGCTGTGGGGCGCGGTGTCGGCTGGGTCGGGTTTGGTCGCGTGATGCCGGCGCCGTTGCGTCCGGGCGGGGTGGTGGTTCGTCCGGGGTTGATGGTTCGGCCGGGGCTGGTTCGGGTGTTGCTGGCCGGGCTGGTTCGCCCGGGGCTGGTGTTCCGGTCGGGGGTGCTGGTGCGGTTGCGGGCGGGGGTCTGAGGCTGTCGCCCGGTCTTGGGTTCGGCCTGCATCGATTTGGTCAGGTCCTGCGCCATTTCGCTGGCGGGGGCGGTGGCATCGAAGGGCAGGTCCTGCTTGGGGCCCTCGCCGGGCCGCGAGACCAGGTAGAGCGTCAGGGCCACGAGGCCGACAAAGCCGACCACGAGGGTCATCTTCAGTCCGGTGGGCATAACGGTTCGCCTGCGGGAGGCCGGGTCAAATCCGCACAACAGGGAAGCCGGGGCGAGCGGGCCCGCAATCCCGATCGCGACCCGGATTATAACGCAGGATGAGGGCCTGCCCAGATCCCTTGACACTCTGTTTACGGTTCGAAGCCCGCCGGGTGGCGGGAAATCACACGCGGCGAAGGCCCTGGAGAGGCACCTTCGCCGCGTGCATCGATTCCGGTTACTGCTGCAGGGCGGGTCGCCCGGCCGGGCCGCGGCGCTTCTGGCGGGCGATGCCGACCATCAGCAGGGGGGCGGCCACGGCGATGGACGAGTACGTCCCGGTGACGATGCCGACCATCATGCAGTAGTTGAAGCCGCGGATGCTGGTGCCGCCGAAGATGTACATGACCAGCAGGACCGCGAGGGTCGTGACGCTGGTCATGATCGTCCGGCTGAGGCACTGGTTGATGCTGCGGTTGACCACCTCCGGCGAAACCACGCCGAGCCGTCCGCGGGTCTCGCGGATCCGGTCGAAGACGACGATCGTGTCGTTGATCGAGTAGCCGATGATCGTCAGGAACGCGGCGATCACGGTCATGTCGATCGTGAAGGCCTCGGCCAGCAGGAGCGGACCGATCGGCGTCTTGGCCACGAAGAAGATGAAGCCCATGAAGGCGAGGGCGATCAGCACGTCGTGGACCAGGGCGACCACGCCGGCCACGCCGTACATCGGCCGGCCGAAGCGGATCCAGAGATAGGCGATGATGACCAGCCAACTGAGGATCAGGGCGAGCGAGGCCTGGGTGACCGACTGGCTGGCGATCTGCGGCTTGAACTGGGTGACGCGGCGGAAGCTCTGCTCGGTGTCGAGTGCGGCCAGGGCCACGCCCAGTTCGCGGCTGGCGAGCATCTCGGCCCAGACGGCTTCGTTGTCGCCGTAGCGGATCTGCGTGTCGGCCACGACGAGGGCGACGTCCGTGTAGAGTTCCTCGCTGCCGGGTGCTTTCTGGATGCCGATCAGTTCGAACTGTCGCCAGGGCAGGTCGGCGTAGTCCGGCTGCAGGCGCATGTTGGTCAGTCGCTGGCGGAGCACCTTGAGGTCCTGCGGCGGCTGGAGCCCGCTGAATCGCAGGGCGGCCCCGCCGACGTAGTCGCCGAGGTCGGCGGTCACGCCGCGCGGCAGGCCCGGGATGACGCCTTCCATCCGCCGTTCGGTGATCGGATACGGCAGTCCGTTGTCGCCTTCGAACGAGTAGGTGACCCGCGGCCGGCGCTGCAGATCGTCGCCGAAGGCTTCGATCAGCGAGTACTGCAGCAGTTGCGTGTTGGTCGTCGTGGTCGTCAGGTTCCAGAGCAGGCCCTCGTTCTCGGGCGAGTCCGTCTCGATGACCTTCCCGATGTTGCTGCGGGCGATGCGACCGCCGTCGTCGCGGGAAGCCAGGCGCTGGACGAACGTCTGCAGTTCGCTGCCGGTCCGGTTTTCGGCCGGGCGGATCAGGACGCTGGCGCCGTCGTTGCTGAGGGCGACGCCGTCCTTCTCGATCATGTCGGCGCTTTCCAGCGGTTCGGCGATCAGGGCCGCGAGGACCGGCGCCGGGATGTTCTGCGCGGACGCCGTCAGCGTGTTCGTGCCGGCCGCGACCTGCGTGGCGTCGAGTTCCTGCTGCCAGCCGGTGATCTGGTCGCCGACGCGCTGCAGGGCGGAGGCGATCTCGATGTCGTTGTACTTGGTCTTCACGTCGGGCTTGAGTTCGAGTTCGACGTTGGTTCCGCCGAGGAACTCGACGTCGAGGACCCGTTCGCCCTCCAGGTACAGCGCGCCGCCGCCGACGGTGATCAGCGCGACGGACATGATCGCGAACATGCGCCGCTTGGCGTACCAGTCGATGGTCGGGACGCCGACCAGGTGCATCATGTTGATGCCCTTGATGATCTTCTGCTTGATCAGCAGGGTGAAGATCGTCCGCGTGACGAACAGGGCCGTGAACAGACTGGTGACGATGCCCCAGCCGAGGGTCAGGCCGAAGCCCTTGATCTCTTCGCTGCCGACCTTGTAGATGATCACGCAGGTCAGCAGCGTGGTGATGTTCGCGTCGATAATCGTGCTGAAGGCCTTGTCGTAGCCGTTCTTGATGATCATCCGCAGGGTCGAGCCGCGTTCGCGTTCCTCCCGCATCCGCTCGAAGATCAGCACGTTGGCGTCGACCGTCATGCCGATCGTCAGGATGATGCCGGCGATGCCCGCGAGCGTGATCCGTGCGCCGAGCATGGCCATCGCGGCCAGGACCAGCAGCACGTTCAGGATCAGGGCCACGTTGGCGATCGCGCCGGCGGTGAGGTAGTAGACGATCATGATCACTCCGACGACGACCAGGCCGGCGATGCCGGCGAACATGGCCCGTCGCAGGTTGGACGCGCCGAGGCTCGAGCCGATCGTGATCTCGCTCAGCGGCGTGTCCTTCAGCTTGGCGGGCAGCACCCCGGCCTGCATCGTCTTGACCAGGTAATCCAGCTTCTCGAGGCTGAAGTCGCCGGTGATGATGCCCTGGTTGCTGATCTTGCTCTGAATCGTCGCGTGCGAGTAACTCTTGTCGTCGATGAAGATCGACAACTGGTTGCCCTGGTTGTCGCCGGTCAGCTTGCCGAAGCGGGCCGCCCCGATCGGGTCGAGGCCGAACGCCACGCACCGCCGGCCCTGGCCGTCACGGTCGATCCGGGCCGACTTGAGCTTCCAGCGCTGCGCGTCCGGGCCGCGCTCGACCAGCAGGCCGTTCTCGCTGCCGACCAGCGCCAGCACGTACCAGTCCTGGCCGCGCTTGCCGATCACCGCGTTCTGCTGCCGCTCCATGTCGAGCGGGTTGATGTTCTTCAGCTCCGACGACGACCGCAGGTTCATGAAGCTGACCGCGTTGTCGATCTTGAACCACTGGGCCTCGTCGCCGGCCTGCGGCTGCGGGCCGATCTCCTCGAGCTGCTGCCGGAAGAAGTCGTTGCGGCTGCGGTACTGCTCGCCGGCCGGGGCCAGGATGCGGAACTCGAGCACGCCGGCACCGCTCAGCAGACGCCGCAGGTCGTTCGGGCCTTCCAGGAACGCCCGCTTGCCGCGCCACGCGTCGTGGGCCGCGATCGCCTTCTCGATCTTGTCGGCCAGTTGCGGGAACTCGGCCTTGATCTGGGCGATCTCCTGCTTGCGGGTCTCGGTGTTGATCTCGGTTTCCAGCACGGCCTGGAAGCGGGCCGGCTGGATGTTGGTCGCCCGCACGCGGTCCTTGGCGTCCTCGACCGCTTCGCGGGCGTCACGCAGGGCGAGCTTGCGGGCCCGTTCGTCGGACGGCTGCGAGGCCGCGGTCGCGGCGTACTCGGCCTCGAGCGCCTGGTAGGCGTCCCACTTCTCGGCCAGCGTGTCGAGCATCGCCCGCCGATCGGCGTCGCCGCGGGCCAGGCGGTCCAGTTCGCTGTCCCGGTCGCTGGCGTAGAGGGCGGCTTCCAGGTCGCTGTTCTTGATGATCGAGGCGAACAGTTCCTCTTCCGCCTCGGTGTAGGCCGCCTTCAGGTCGGCGTTCTCGGCCGGCGGCAGCGGCATCTGCACTTCGATGCGGTTGCGGCTGAGGACCTTCCAGTCCAGGTCGTAGACGCCCTTCGGGTCGACCCGCTTCTTGAGCAGTTGGACCATCTGGTCGGCCAGGTTGTAGTTCTGTTCGTCCTCGTCTTCCTGGATCTCGAAGATCATCGCCACGCCACCGGCGATATCGAGCCCCGGCCGGAGGTTCAGGCGGACGCCCTGTTCGCTGTCGTAGCGGAACAGTACGAAGCACGCGGCGACGATTACCAGCCCGATCAACATCAGGCGCTGATTCAGGTTTTTTTCCCACATGAGAGATCTTCCTCGAATTGGATCAAACGGCGGCGGGCCGCCCGTGGCGGGCCCGGCGCATCGGTATCAGTGGCACAAGTGTTCTGGGCAGTTGCGAGACAGTCGTTGCGGTCCGGTGGACCGGGCTCAGGCCCGCGGCGGACCGGTCGGCCGGTGACCGACCAGCAGCGGGGGCAGCGCCGGGCGCGGCAGCGCGACCGGGCGGCGACTGTTACGCGGACGCGGCGGGCGGGCGGTCCAGGGGGACGCGGCGACGTCCGCGGCGCGTTCCAGTTCGGGAGTGTCGGGCGTCAGCGGCGTGCGGCGCAGGTCCAGGTCCGGGATCGTCTGCGCCAGCACCGGCGAAGGCGGCCGATGTTCGTCCTCGCGCTCGGCCGGCCGAGCCGGGACCGGCTCGCTGAGCGGGGCGGCATACAGCTTCCCGTCGGCCGGCAGAAGTGCCAGCAGCGCCAGGAACGCCGTTCCGCGGACCAGAGGTTGCATCAGCAGTACGCCCATCGAACCCGGCATGATACCCGCCGGGCGGGGGGCGTGCCAGCGGGCCCGGCTTGCATCGGTCGGCGGCTGCGGGCACACTCTGCACCGCCCGGCCCGGGGCCCTCCGGCCCGACCGGGGCAGGTCACGTCGGCCCGGACGGGTGCCCAGGTGAGGACCACGATGCGTGCAGCCATGCGATGGACCGGTTTTCTGCTGCTGGCGGTGCTGCTGGCCGGGGGGTGTGCCCGCGGCAACGCCCTGCGGGTCGAGCAGCCGTTTGCCCCGCATTCGCAGCGGGACATGGACCTGCGAAGCCGCTGGTGCTGGTACGCGGCCCTCGACGGGCGGCAGGCGCTGCTGCTGGAATTCCCGCTGCCGGCCTCGATCCGGGGGTTCAAGGCCTTCCGGGTCTACGCGGAGGTACCGAGCGGGTTCGGGACCTACGAGATCGACACGACCCGTTCCGGCGGCGCCCGGGCGTTCTTCGTTCAGGAAGTCGGCGAACTGCAGGGCAAGGTCGTCATTCGCGGCGGCCGGATCCGGGTCGCCCCGGTCGCCTTCGCCGCCGGGCAGCGGGCCGTCACGCTGACGCTGGAGGGCGACAACGAGTTCCGCATCACCGGCCGGGTCGTGGCCGGCGACAACGACCTGGAAGTGCGGCGTTTCCTGCGTGAGTACCGCCCGGACGTCGAAGCGTTGCGGAGCCTGCACAAGGGATCCCCGGCCAGCCAGCCCGTCCGCCCCCCCGCGACCGCCCCGGCCCCCGCCCCACCCCCGCCGGCCGAACCCGCCCCCGAAGCCTCGACCAACAGCGAAGACGCGGTCGAAAGCGACGCGTTCCTGTTCGAGCAGGAGAAGTGAGAGTCAGGGAGCGGGAGAGCGAGAGTTAGGGAGTAAGGGAGCCAGGGAGCAAGGGAGCAAGGGAGCAAGGGAGCCAGGGAGCGAGGGAGCCAGGGAGCGAGGGAGTAAGGGAGCCACGGAGCGAGGGGAAGGGGGTTACGGAGCGGGGGCCGGGCCCTGTTGCGTGGCGTGGCGGTCCGGCTGCCCAGCCCGGTGTAGGGTGCGTCATCGACGCGGCCGACCGCGGCTTCGCTGACGCGGAGGTTACAGGCGTCGATGCCGCACCGCGTGGCAATCACTACTTATCCACACCGACCGAGTCGCCGTTCGAAAAGAGGGACAGCCACGTGCCTGTCCCCCTTTAATCCACACGAAACGGCAGGTCATGCGGAACATTGTGGAGCGGATTCCGATAAACGGGGCGTGATCGGCTGGTCCTCGATTGTGCTATTCGGAAGCTGTCGTTAGCTTCTGGAGTTCTTCGTTCGTCGGCGCGCGGAGAGGAAAAGAGGGACAGCCACGTGCCTGTCCCCCTTTTCTGCTTTTCTGTTTGAACTGTTCACTGGGCGAGGCCGAGCTGTTCGACGGCCTGGCGCGGTGTGACGACCGGGATGCCCTGCACGGTCTTGAGATCAAGCAGACCGCGTTGGTCACCCGAAACCACCAGGTCAGCTTGCCCGGCGACCGAGGATGCCAGGATCGGGTTGTCGTCCGGGTCCGGTGAGACCTGCAGGTCAGGCAGTTCTTCGAGCACCACCGCCTCGGCAGCGATCATGTTGAGCAGCTTGGCGGCCTCGTTTGGCTGAACCCACTTCTGGATCCGCGGCCGACTGAGCACATCACGCAGTTCCTGAAGTTGAAACGCTGACGTAATCAGGTCGAAGGCTTCGTCGAGCCAGGCGTCGACCGGCGTTGCGGAGGGGCCGTGTTGGATCAAAGCGGAAACGAGGACGTTGGTATCAAGGACGACTTTCACGGACGGCCGCCAGCGCTTCGTTGATCTCAGCTTCGATCACTTGCGGGTCGGCATCCGCGGCGCGCTCCCGGATGTCTCGAAGGGTCTCACGCAGGAGCTGCCGCCGCACCGCCTGCTGACATGCTGCGAAAGCTCGCCGCCGCCGTGTGCGGCGAGGTGGGCCTGAACCTGCTTATGCAGATCTTCGGGTACGTCAATCAGCCAACGGTTCATTGTGATCAGCTCCTTTGGTCCCAGGCGCTTTATTGCGTTTTATCGTGAATTGACTCGGGTGCGGTGACCACACCTTCACCGACGAATCCTGCTCCCGCGCGCCTGTGCAGTCGTGTTGCCACCGGGGAAAAGAGAGAGGGACAGCCATGCGCCTGTGTCCCGACTCGGATACGTCGATGTCGTATTCGTGTGGCCCGAGAAGTTCTGTTTCGGCTATATAAAATACCCAAAAACCTAGCGAAATACCTCGCTTCGGCGCATAATCCCCAGGTTGAGCTTCGGTTTGGTTTTTGATAGGTGGGGCATGATGCGGTTGGTCAAGGCACTTCTCTTGGGAACGATCGTTGGATTGGCCGTCGCCGGGCTGGCGCATTTTGTCCCGGTTGATTGGCGCACCATTTTCGCCGGAATTGTGTCAGGGATTGTGACCGGCGTGGCGCTCACGCAAGCCCGTTCTCAGAAGGATGCGGAGCGGTTGATCGACCGGGTTCCGTCGGATCTCGTGGCTCCGACAGTGGTTTCCTTGTTGTATCTGGAGTACTGCATTCGATTGTGCGAGATCTCAGAAGTGGGTGGCCTAATGCCGTGGGCTCTTCTGGTTCCAGCGGCAGTCTGCGTCGTACTCCTCATCTTCAATTGGAGGGGCGTGCGGCTTCCGGGCTTGGATCTCAACGGTCGTGAAGTAAGGGTCATCTGTGGGCCCGGCATTCGCAGGTACGCCAAAGAGGTGGCGACGAAGCTTGCTGGTGGTATCACTTTGGCGGACTTATCGCGTGAGACGGGAATCAACTCGGGGCTTCTTGAAAAACTAGCCGAGTATCATCGCCGAGAGTTGTGATGTTCGACGTGGTTGGATTCGTCGAGAAAGCGACGACTCGGCAGCAACTGAGACGCGACCTGAGTCCGTTTCAACGAAACGCTGCCGACCTGATATCGCTTGACGACTTGGTGCAAGAGACGATTTCTCGAGCTCTGGCAGCCCGGGCAAGCTTTCGTGGTGATCGCCCGGAGCAGTGCATCGCGTGGATGCGTCGAATCGGCAAGAACGTTGTGACCGATGCTCAACGAAAAAACCAAATCGAAAAGGCCAAGTTACCCATGGTCGCTAAACCAGACTCCGTTCCTCCGGAGCCGCAGGATTCTACTTCAGAAGAAGTGGAACTTGCGTTCCTGTCTTTGAGCAGCGTAGACGCCAGGCTCGTGAATGCAATCATCGCTGGACTCCCCTTTAAGGAAGCGGCCAGTATCCTGGAGATCACCGAGGAGGCGGCCCGCAAACGATACTCGCGAGCGATGCAAAAGCTCGCTATGGATTAGGGCCTTGATACGCGTCGCGTGGAGCGGGCGCAAGGCTCTGTATAGACGTGCTGATTGCATTGGTGATTCGATTCGTGGCGTTCTCAATCGTTCGGTCTAGTCTGGCAAAGTGATCCTTCTGTTCTGCTCGCGCCTCGTTCAGTTCCTGTGCGAGTTTAGGGATTTGGGTCATTGATGCAGCGACGGCACGCTGCACAGCGTCCTCGACGTCCACAGCAACTGAAGGAGGAGGCGGTGCGACTGACTTGGCCTCCCGTAGTTGCGACCAAAACACAATACCTGTAAGGCAAATGAACAGAATCCCGAAGACCGTTCCAATCCCCGTCCATGGAGTAGACGCGGGGATTGGGGTGTGCGGCTGTACGACGATCGTGTTGCTGTCGAGTCGGTCGGCTTCGAAGGCTTTCCTTAAATGAAACGCGGCTCGCGCGACTTTGGCGGCGTTCTCTGGAGCTGCAGCTAGCAGCTGCTTGGTCTGGTCCGAATCGCATCCGTGTTCTGTCAACACTGAAGTGAACCTCGTCACGTAGTCGTCGACTTTCGCCATGAAGTGTTCCTCCTTCGATCTGATCGGCGAACGACCGATAATTCGTTGAGTGCGAAGAGGCCCCAACCGGGGCGACTCAAGAACGCTCCCACATAATGGAAAGACGCGTGACGCTCCAAGTTGTGACAAAGAATCTGCGATTGATCCTCGCGCCGCCGAGGTGCGTGGGGGGCGGGTTGTAAATCTTTTTCTGTAAGGGGGTTGAGGTCGCAGCGGCAGTTTTGTGGGCGACTATTGGGACGGTGGCTATCCCGTGCTCAGGTCCTTGGCCAAATGAGCCGCTTTTCATCGCGCCTGGCAGGATTCGAACCTGCGACCTACCTTTTAGAAAAGCGTTGCGCTATCGAACTGTAGAAAGACAAAAGAGGGACAGCCACGTGCCTGTCCCCCTTTTAGTCACAGTCCCCCTTTTAGTCACGGCGCGATTCGAAGTACGCCGTCAGGATCACGTGGGCCGCGACGGCGTCGCGCAGGCCTTTGCTCTTTCGCCAGCCGACGCCGCCTTCTTTCAGGTACTGGTTGGCCTGGTAGGTGCTGAGACGCTCGTCCCACAGTTCGACCGCCCGGGCGCCGGCCGCGCGGAGGGCCTGGGCGAAGGTCTCGGTCAGGGCCGCCTGCGGGCCGGCCGTGCCGTCCATGTTCAGCGGCAGGCCGACCACGAAGCGGGTCGCGTCCTGCCCGGCCGCCCAGGCGAGGACGGCGGCCGCGTCGCCGGCCGGGGTGCCGGTGGCCGGCAGGGTGGTGGCGGGGTTGGCGATGCCGGTCTCGGCGTCTCCCAGCGCCAGCCCGATGCGGACGGTGCCGTAGTCGACCCCGACCCATCGTCCGATAAAAGCAGGTTCGTGGTGGTCAGGCATGATTACCGGTGGCTCGGAGCCGGGCAGGGGAACCGGGCTTCGGGGGGCTCCTTTCGGGGTTCGTTTCGCGGCACAGGCAAGCCGGGTACCAGCGGGCCCGTGCCGGCCGAGAATTCTCGTAAATCTCGCTTGCATCAAATATAGGGCGTATTATACTCACGCGTTCGCTTAAAACCACAGGGGTGACGGTAGGCAGTGCCTATTCACGAGACCGTTCATGGCCAGATGTGGCGTGGCGCGGCCGCACGGTGGCGGTTTCGGCGGACAGTGTGCATGCAAAGTCAGAATAACTTCCGCGGCGTGAATGCACGGCGGGGCGCTCTTTGACGCTCCGTGGTGTTTCGTTGTCTGCGCGCATCATGACGAGGACCTCCGAATGTATGTAGCGAACGTCTGTGATTTCAGCCGGCTCGGTGACGCCCTCCCGATTCCCGACCTGATCCAGATTCAGACCGCCTCTTACAAGCGGTTCCTCCAGGAAGACCTGGCGCCCGAGAAACGGGCCGAGGTCGGACTCGAGGCCCTGCTGCGCGAGGTCTTCCCGATCGAGAGCTACGGCGAGGGCGACATGTCGCTCTCCTACGTCAGCTACTCGCTCGACGAACCGCGCTACACGCCCGACGAGTGCCGCGAACTCGGCCTGACCTTCGGCATGCCCTTCCGGATCACCGTCCGCCTGAAGCGCAAGGACAAGGAGGAGATCCAGGAAGAGCAGATCTACCTCGGCGAGATCCCGCGGATGATCGGCGGCGGCGAGTTCATCGTGAACGGCTCCGAACGCGTGATCGTCTCGCAGTTGCACCGCTCGCCGGGCGTCGACTTCGTCAAGGAATCCGCCGAGGGCGACCGGGCCCTGCACGCCTGCCGGATCATCCCCGAACGCGGCTCGTGGATCGAAATCAACGTCACCCGCAAGGACCTGCTGGCCGTCCGGATCGACCAGAGCAGCAAGATCGCGGCCACCACCTTCCTGCGGGCGATGGACGAGAAGTACGGCACGACCGAGGCCCTGATCCGGGCGTTCTACACGGTCAAGACCAACAAGGTCGCTTCGCTGAAGCCCGAAATGTGGGCCGTGGCCCCGATCATCGACCCGGACACCGGCGAGGAACTCGTCGCGGCCGGCCGGCAGATCGGCGAGGCGCTTAACAAGATCCGCGAGTCGTCGCTGAAGAGCGCCGACGTGATCGCCAAGATGAGCGACCCGATCATCCTGAACACGCTGGCCGAGGACCACGCGGTCTCGCACGAGGATGCCCTGCAGAAGATCTACTCGCGGCTGCGTCCGGGCAACCCGGTGCAGCTCGACAAGGCCCGCAAGCTGTTCCACGAGAAGTTCTACGACGAGAACCGCTACCGGCTCGGGAAGGTCGGGCGTTTCCGTCTGAACCGCAAGTTCGAGCAGGGCATCTCCGAGTCGGAGATGGTGCTGCGTCCCGAGGACTTCGTCAGCGCGCTCGAGTACCTGCTGGCGCTGCGGGCCGGTGAAGGCACGGTCGACGACATCGACCACCTCGGCAACCGTCGTCTGCGGACGATCGACGAACTGGCCTCGGACGAGCTCCGCAAGGGATTCCTCAAGCTGCGCCGCACCGTCCAGGAGCGGATGAGCCTGAAGGATCCCGAGAGCATCACCAAGGTCGCCGAACTGGTGAACACCAAGAGCATCTCGAGCGCGATCGACTTCTTCTTCGGCCGCAGCGAACTGAGCCAGGTGGTCGACCAGACCAACCCGCTGAGCCAGTTGACGCACGAGCGGCGGCTGTCGGCCCTCGGCCCGGGCGGTCTGAACCGCAAGCGGGCGGGCTTCGAAGTCCGCGACGTGCACATCAGTCACTACGGGCGGGTCTGTCCGATCGAGACGCCGGAAGGCGTCAACATCGGCCTGATCGCGTCGCTGGGGATCTACAGTTCGGTCGACGAGTACGGCTTCCTGATCACGCCGTACCGCCCGGTCGGGCGCGGCAAGATCAACGGCGAGGTCCAGTACCTGCGGGCGGACGAGGAGATGCGTTCGACGCTGGCGCCGCCCGACGTGATCCAGCCCAAGAAGGAACCGGGCGACCTGCCGCCGATCGAGCCCAAGCCGGAGTTCATGGCCCGCCGCCAGAAGCAGCGCAAGGGCGGGGGCGAGTCCTCGAAACTGCGCGACGGCACGCTGCTGGCCCGCGTCAAGGGTGACCTGCAGCAGGGCACCGCCAAGGACATCGACTTCGTCGACATCTCGCCGAAGCAGACCGTCGGCGTGTCGGCCTCGCTGATTCCGTTCCTCGAGCATGACGACGCCAACCGGGCCCTGATGGGTTCGAACATGCAGCGGCAGGCCGTGCCCCTGATCCTGACCGACCCGCCGATCGTCGCGACCGGCATGGAGCGGGCCGTGGCCGAGAACAGCGGGATGGTCATCCGGTCCGGGCGGGACGGGGCGGTGACCTACGTCGATGCCGACCGGATCATCATCGACGACGCCGAGGAGCACGTTCTGCGGAAGTTCGTCGGGCTCAACGAGCGGACCTGCCAGAACCAGAAGCCGATCGTCAAGCCCGGACAGAAGGTCAAGAAGGGCCAGATCATCGCCGACGGGGCCGCCACCCAGGAGGGTGAACTGGCGCTGGGGCGGAACGTGCTGGTCGCGTTCCTGACCTTCGACGGCTACAACTTCGAGGACGCGATCCTGATCTCCGAACGGCTGGTCAAGCGCGACATCTTCACCAGCATTCACATCGAATCGCACGATGTCGAGATCCGCGAGACCAAGCTCGGCCGCGAGGAATTCACCCGCGACATTCCGAACGTCTCCGAGCGGGCCCTCAGCAACCTCGACGAGCGCGGCATCGTCCGCATCGGGACCCGCTGCGGCCCGGGCGACATCCTGGTCGGCAAGGTCTCGCCGAAGAGCAAGAGCGAACTGAGCCCGGAAGAGAAACTGCTGCACGCGATCTTCGGCCGCTCGGGCGAGGACGTGAAGAACGACTCGCTGGAACTGCCGGCCGGGCAGGAAGGCATCGTGATCGGCGCGACGCACTTCAGCCGCCGCACGCACCTGTCGGAGGAGCAGAAGGCCCGCATCGAACTGGACATGAAGGCCTACCAGGACAAGTGCAACGAGGAGCGGATCAAGCTCTTCAAGCAGTTCTGCGCGGCGATCGAGGTGCACACCGGCCAGACGATGATCGACCCGAACACCCGCCAGAAGGTCGGTGTCAGCGACAACCCCGAGGTGGTTCTCGAGCAGATCGAGACCTTCTCGGTCAAGTGGGTCAAGCCGGCCGAGTTCCGGCCGCAGGCCGAGGAGCTCTACAGCCAGTACTGGCCGCGGATCCAGGCGATCGAGGTCGAGGCCGAGCGGAAGCTGGGGCACATGAAGCGCGGCGACGAACTGCCGAGCGGCGTGCTCGAGATGGTCAAGGTCTACGTGGCGACCAAGCGGACGCTGAGCGTCGGCGACAAGATGGCCGGTCGGCACGGCAACAAGGGCGTGATCGCCCGGATCATGCCGGAAGAGGACATGCCGTTCCTCGAGGACGGAACGCCGGTGGACATCTGTCTGAACCCGCTGGGCGTGCCGAGTCGAATGAACGTCGGGCAGATTCTCGAGACGCACCTGGGCTGGGCGGCGGCGGTGCTGGGTTTCCAGGTGCTGACGCCGGTCTTTGACGGGGCGAACGAGGAGCAGATCCGCGGCTGCGTGCAGAAGGCCAACGAGCACGTGCAGGCCCGGCTGGCGGACACCGAGGCGGTGCAGCAGGCCGGCGAGACCGACGAGCTGCTGGTCGAGATGCCGGAGAGCCACAAGATCACGCTGTTCGACGGGCGGACGGGTGAGCCGCTCGATCAGCAGGTGACGGTCGGCTACATCTACATGCTGAAGCTGCACCACCTGGTCGACGACAAGATTCACGCCCGCTCGACCGGTCCGTACAGCCTGATCACCCAGCAGCCGCTGGGCGGCAAGGCCCGGACCGGCGGCCAGCGTTTCGGCGAGATGGAGGTCTGGGGCCTGGAAGCGTACGGCTCGGCCTACATCCTGCAGGAACTGCTGACGGTCAAGAGTGACGACGTCGAGGGTCGCACGAAGATCTACGAGAGCATGGTCAAGGGCACGCACACGCTGAACGCCGGCACGCCGGTTTCGTTCGACGTGCTCTGCAACGAGATTCGCGGGCTGGGCCTGAACATCCAGCTCGAGAAGCAGAAGCTCGGTTGATCCGGTCGCCAGGAGCACCGCGGATGGCGGAAGTCAGCTACGGAACCTCGGAAGGACTCGCGCCGGAGGAACTGGCCGAGTTCTACCAGCGGCTCGGGCACGAGATCGCGGCCCGGCCGGAGCAGATTCAGCGGATGCTGTCGAGCAGTGCCGTGTTCGTCACGGCCCGGGACGGCGGTCGGCTGATCGGGGTGGCCCGCGGGCTCTGCGACGGGTTGCGCGGCTACCTGACCGAATGCAAGCTGGACCCGGACTACCAGGGCGAGGCGGCGGTGACGCGGAAGGATGGTCGGATCGAACACGACCAGCGCGGGATCGCCGGCGAGATGGCCCACCGGGTGCTGGACGCGCTGCGCCAGGAAGGCGTGCAGCGGATTGACGTTCTCGCCTGGGGCACGGAAGTCGATTTCTGCGAGGAGCTCGGGTTCAAGCGGAGCGGCGGCCTGGTGGGCCTGACGCTTCCGGACGCGACCCGGCCGGAGCCGAGCCGGACACCGGCGTCGCTCGGCTAGCGGATGGACGTGGATACTACGGATGCGCGAACCGCGGATCCGGTCGCAATAGGGGAGCCAGCGCATGGCTGATACCGTCTACGAACGCATCAATGACTTCTCCCTGGTAAAGATCGGCCTGGCATCGCCGAATGACATCCGGGCGTGGTCGTTCGGAGAGGTCAAGAAGCCCGAGACGATCAACTACCGCACCTACCGGGCGGAGAAGGACGCCCTGTTCTGCGAGCGGATCTTCGGTCCGGAGCGCGACTGGGAATGCTTCTGCGGCAAGTTCCGCGGCGTCAAGTACAAGGGCATGATCTGCGACCGCTGCGGCGTGAAGGTCACGCACAGCCGCGTCCGCCGCAAGCGGATGGGGCACATCAACCTGGCCGCCCCGGTCGTGCACATCTGGTTCTTCAAGAGCATGCCGAGCCGGCTGGGCACGCTGCTGGACATCAAGACCTCGGACATCGAAAAGGTCATCTACTTCCAGGACTACATCGTCGTCGATCCGGGCGAATCCAAGCTCGAGCCGCGACAGTTGCTGACCGAGGAGGAGTACCGCCGGGCGACCGACGAGTACGGCACCACCGGCTTCCGGGCGATGATGGGCGCCGAGGCGATCCGCGAACTGCTCAGCCAGATGGACCTGGCCAGGACCTCCGAGGAACTGTTCGAGGGTCTCAAGAAGACCAACAGCAAGCAGAAGATCAAGGAACTGTCGACCCGCCTGAAGCTGGTCGAGGCCCTGCGGCACAGCGGCAACGAGCCGACCTGGCTGGTCCTCGAGGTGATCCCGGTCATCCCGCCGGACCTGCGCCCGCTGGTCCTGCTCGACTCGGGCAACTTCGCCACCAGCGACCTGAACGACCTCTACCGCCGGATCATCAACCGCAACAACCGGCTCAAGAAGCTGATCGACCTGAACGCCCCCGAGGTCATCATCCGCAACGAGAAGCGGATGCTCCAGCAGGCCGTCGACGCCCTGTTCGACAACAACCGCTGCCGCCGCCCGGTGCTCGGCAGCAGCAACCGCCCGCTGAAGAGCCTGACCGACATGATCAAGGGCAAGCAGGGCCGCTTCCGCGAGAACCTGCTCGGCAAGCGGGTCGACTACTCGGCCCGTTCGGTCGTCGTCGTCGGCCCCGAACTGAAGCTCTGGCAGTGCGGCCTGCCGAAGAAGATCGCCCTGGAACTCTACCAGCCGTTCATCATCCGCAAGCTGCGCGAACGCGGCCTGGCCGACACGATCAAGAGCGCCAAGAAGATGCTCGAGCGGCGCGAGCAGCCGATCTGGGACATCCTCGAGGAAGTCATCTACCAGCACCCGGTCCTGCTGAACCGCGCCCCGACCCTGCACCGGATGGGCATCCAGGCCTTCGAACCGGTCCTGGTCGAAGGCAACGCGATCAAGATCCACCCGCTGGTCTGCAAGGGCTTCAACGCCGACTTCGACGGCGACCAGATGGCCGTCCACCTGCCGCTCTCGATCGAGGCCCAGGCCGAGGCCCACGTGCTGATGATGGCGACCAACAACATCTTCAGTCCCGCCAACGGCGCGCCCAACACGCCCGCCACCCAGGACATCGTCCTCGGCATCTACTACCTGACCTGCGACCACGCCTCCGAGCCCGGCGAGACCGAGAAGGGCAAGGAACGCGCCTTCGTGTCGCCGGCCGAGGCCATGCTCGCCCACGACCAGAAACAGATCGGCATGCACACCCCGATCCGCTGCCGGATCGACCGGGCCGAATACGTCCAGGCCCAGGGCGAACAGCCGATCCCCGTGCCGGAATCCAAGGTGATCCGCACGACCGTCGGTCGCCTGATCTTCAACGACGCGCTCGACCACGGCATGCCGTTCTACAACTACGGCCTGTCGCAGAAGGGCTCGGCCCGCGTGATCGCCGACTGCCACGAACGGCTCGGCCGCCGGGCGACGATCGATCTGCTCGACAAGATCAAGCAGATCGGCTTCAAGAACAGCACCCTCGCCGGCGTTTCGTTCGGCCTGACCGACCTGCGCGTCCCGGAGAAGAAGCAGGCGATCCTCGACGCGGCCCAGAAGATCGTCGACCGGGTCGAGAAGAACTTCTCCAACGGCGTGATCACCCCGATGGAGCGGCACAACCAGCTGATCGACATCTGGGTCCACGCCCGCGAACAGGTCACCAAGGAGATGATGGAGGGTCTCAAGGCCGACTGGCGGCAGCCCGACGGGGCCGAAGCCAAGATCGGCGAGAAGGGCGCCAGCCCGTACCTGAACCCGATCTACCTGATGAGCGATTCCGGGGCCCGAGGCTCGGTGGACCAGATCCGCCAGTTGGCCGGCATGCGGGCCCTGATGGCCAAGCCGTCCGGCGAGATCATCGAGGCCCCGATCAAGGCCAACTTCCGCGAAGGCCTGAACGTGCTCGAGTACTTCAGCTCGACCCACGGCGCCCGCAAGGGCCTGGCCGATACCGCCCTGAAGACGGCCGACTCGGGCTACCTGACCCGCAAGCTGGCCGACGTCGCCCAGAACGTGATCGTCACCTGCCGCGACTGCGGCACGATCGAGGGCGTCAACAAGACCACGATCTACAAGGGCGAAGAGATCGACGTGAAGCTCTCGCAACTGATCGTCGGCCGCGTGGCCCGCGACTCGATCCGCGATCCGCGGACCGACGAGATCATCGTCCGCGAGAACCAGTTGATCACGCACGAACTGGCCCGTTCGCTGGAGAGCCCGATCGAGGACGGCGGCCTGGGGATCGACAGCATCCGCGTCCGCAGCGGGCTGACCTGCGAGGCCGGCGCCGGCGTCTGCGCCCTGTGCTACGGGGCCGACCTCTCGACCGGGCACCTGGTCGAGGAAGGCCTGGCGGTCGGCATCATCGCGGCCCAGTCGATCGGTGAGCCGGGCACGCAGCTGACCATGCGGACGTTCCACACCGGTGGTGTCGCCAGTCACACGTCGCTCGAAAACGCGATCACCAACCTGAACGCCGGCAAGGTCGTCTACCACAGCCTGAACGCCGTGCGGATGGAGACCGACGAGGGCGTGATCTACCGCGTGCTGAAGCGCAACGGTGAAATCGCCGTCCACGACGAGAAGGACCGCGAACTCGAGCGCTATCGCGTCCCGTACGGCGCCGCCGTCAAGGTGGCCGACGGCGAGAAGATCAAGGCCCGCCAGGTGATCGTCGAGTGGGACCCGCACTCCACCGCGATGATGGCCGAGGCGACCGGTTTCGTCCGCTTCCAGGACGTGATCGAGGGCGAGACGGTCCGGGCCGAGTCCGAGACCCGCCCCGACAGCAAGTGGATCGTGATCGAGCACAAGGGTGACAAGCACCCGCGGATCATCATCGAGGACAAGGAAGGCAAGATCCTCGACTTCCACCACCTGCCGGCCAAGGCCCGCATCGAGGTCCAGGAAGGCGACCCGGTCGTCCCCGGCGCGCTGCTGGCCCGCCAGCCGCGCGAAATGTCCGGCACGCAGGACATCACCGGTGGTCTGCCGCGGGTGACCGAGATCTTCGAGGCCCGCAAGCCCAAGGAACCGGCCACGATGGCCGAGATCTCGGGCGTGGCCGAACTGCACACCGACAAGCGGCGCGGCAAGATGACGATCCTGATCCGCTCGGAATCGGGCATGGAGAAGGAGCATCACATTCCGCAGGACAAGCACCTGCTGGTGCACGCCGGCGACTTCGTCGAGGCCGGCACACCGCTGTGCGAAGGCCCGCTGATTCCGCACGACATCCTGCGGATCAACGGCGAAGAGGACCTGCAGCGCTACCTGATGAAGGAGATCCAGGGCGTCTATCGTCAGCAGAACGTGACGATCAACGACAAGCACATCGAGATCATCCTCAGCCAGATGCTTCGCAAGGTGAAGATCGACGCCGAGGGCGACTCGCGCTTCCTGCCCAACGAAGTGGTCGACAAGTTCCGCTTCCGGACCGAGAACGAACGCCTGCAGAAGAGCGTCAAGGTCACCGACCCGGGCGAGTCCGACTACCCGGTCGGACACGTCGTCCTCAAGGACGAATTCGTCACCAGGAACGACGACCTCGAAGCCGAAGGCCTCGAGCCGGCCAAGGGCCGCAAGCCCAAGCCGTGCTCCGGCAAGACGCTGCTGCTCGGCATCACCAAGGCCAGCCTGCAGAGCGAGTCGTTCATCAGCGCCGCCTCGTTCCAGGAGACCACCAAGGTCCTGACCCAGGCCGCCCTGGCCGGGCAGGAAGATCACCTGGTCGGGCTCAAGGAGAACGTCATCCTCGGCCGCCTGATCCCGGCCGGGACGGGCTTCGGCATGTATCGCGACATCGTGCTGGAATACGACGACGTTCCGGTCGAGACCGGGATCACCGACGTCAAGGTCGGCGAACTGCCCAGCATCGTCCCGTCGCCGCAGACCGGCGACCCGAGTCAGACCCCGGCCGGCAGCCCGGGCTCCTAGCCCAGGCCGGCAGACAGGTTCGACACATGACGAGGGTCGCTTCCACCGGGGAGCGGCCCTCTCCTGTTTCTGTTGTTCCTCCAGACCTTGCTTGCCTGGTCGCTTGCTGACCTGCTCCCCGGCGATTGGTGCGATCGCCTCTGTCGGCCGGGGGCTTCCGCGCCAGGGGCGCGGAAACGTGAACGCGTCAGGGCGTGAACGAGGCGGCGCCGGCCGGCCCGAAACGCCGAACCCGCCCGCGGCGCCGGAATCCGCAATTCGACTTACCCCACGAACTATTTCCTTCCGAATCAGGTGCTTCTCTGTAATCGCGGGCGAGGCAGGTTTGGTGGTAATCTGCCGATATGTAGTCGGTAGCGATCAACCGTGGGGGTTCAGTTTTGGGAGGCAGAGCCATGAGAAACAGGGATCACAGATTCGAACGGACCGCGCTCGCGCTGGCAGGACTTCTCGCCTGGATGGGCGCCGTGCAGGCCACCGCCGACGAGCGGTTCCGCCTGCCGCACGTCATCCCGGCCGACGTCTTCGTCGTGCAGTCCACGGTCTACAACCCCGAACAGGATTTCATCCGCGACAACTGGAACGAGGTCTGGCGCGAGTTCGAGAAGAGCGGCATCGCCACCGATCTGCTGAACCTCGCCAAGGGCGCCATGGACGACCAGGGCCGGGCCGAGTTCGAACGCGTCTGCGACCGCTTCGGCACGCTCTGCACGGCCGTCGACTGGGACAGCCTCGGCGGCGGCGAGTTCGCGTTCGCCGAACGGATGAACGCCGCCCAGGTCTTCGGTGACAACGTCGCCGTCGGACCGCCCGACATCGTCCTGCTCTTCCGCCAGACCAGCGGCGACCCGGCCGCCAACTTCACGGCCCTGTCCGGCATGCTCGAAGCGCTGGTCGACGAGATCAACGGCATGGCCGGCGCCGATCTGCAGATCGAAACGAGCGCCCGCGGCGAGATGCAGTTGACGGTCTTCGACGCCCTCAAGTCGGTCAGCCAGGCGCCGGACCTGGTGTTCTCGATCGGGCAGTACAAGGACGTCGTCATGTTCAGCCTCGGCGTCGGGCTGCGGGACGAGGTGGCCGACATGCTGAACGGCGCCAACGCCGGCAAGTCGATCGCCGATTCGCCCCGCTACAAGCGCGCCTTCCAGCAGCTTCCGCCGCCGGAGGACACGCTGGTCTACTTCGACATGCCGAACCTGCAGCACCAGCTCGAGGACATCTTCGCCGCGATCATGGACCGCGTGGGTGGCGGCACCCGGGCCGACGAGGTCCTCAACGCCAGCTCCGGGCCGGCCGTCGATACGCTGATCGGCGAATCGATCCAGGCCTACGAGGACCAGGACTACGCCGAAGCCCTGCGGCTGACCCGCGAAGCCTACGCGGTCGACAGCGAGAACTCGATCGTGCTCTACAACCTGGCCTGCTTCAGCGCCCTGACCGGCGAAGAAGAGGCCGCCCTCGGCTGGCTCGAGAAGTCCGTCGCGGCCGGTTTCCGCAGCCCGGGCAAGATCGCGACCGATCCGGACCTGAAGGAACTGCGCGACGAGCCGCGCTTCAAGGCCGCCCTGGCCGCCGCGCGCGGTGAAGAGGTCGAGGGTTCGGTGCAGCACACCGTCGGCGTCATCGCCCGCCGGGTCTTCGACACCATGAGCGTGATCGAATCCGGCGCCACGATCATGTACACCGAGGGCCGGGCCACGCACACGCACTCGGCTACGGTCCTGGCCAGCGACGCGAAGGACAAGGCGATCTACCCGGTGATGGCCGGGCACGAGCAGATCAAGGACTGGGCCCGCTACCTGCCGGTCGAAACGACCGACTTCGCGGTCTCGGCCGGGTTCTCGCTGCCGGCCCTCTACACCTTCATCCAGGACTCGTTCACCGAGGCCGGTGACGGCGGCAAGGAAGCCTGGCAGATGTGGGAAGGCTTCCAGCGGGAGCACGACTTCAGCATGCAGCGTGACATTCTCGACTGGCTCGACACGGCCTCGATTTCGACCAGCTTCGAGCTGGACGGGCAGGATGCCTGGGCGGTGCTGCTCAAGGTCCGCAACGAGAAGGTCGCCCGCGAGAAGCTGACGATGGCCCTCGAGTTCGTGTCCGAGGAACTGGCCGACCTGGCGTCCGAGGTGCCGCCGCTGGCGATGCTGGCGATGCAGGTCGAGCCGACCATGAGCGACCTGGACGGCTTCCTCGACGTGCGGATGGCGATGCTGCCCGAGCCGATGGTCTGCGGCGTCCGCGACGGCTGGATGATGATGGCCTCGTCCGAGGATGCCATGCTGACCGTGCTGGCGACCGCGGCCGGCGATCACGCCAACGTCACGCAGAACCCGTTCATCGCCGAGCGGGCCCTGCTCCCGACCCGGCCGGTCGAGGCGATCACCTTCGCCGATCATCGCGGCGACGCGGAGGAAGTCGGCCAGGCGATCGGCGGCATCGGTGCGATGGCCGGGATGGTCACGTCGATGATCCCGGAACCGGAAGCCCGCGAGATGGTCGCCCCGGTCTTCAACATGATCAGCCGCCTCGGCCCGGTCATCGCGAAGATCAACTTCTTCGAAGCCACCGGCACGGTGACCGAGTTCGACGGCAAGGTCTACCTGGTGCGCAGCGTGACGCACTATGCGCCCAAGGCGCAGTGAGCAGGTAAGCAGGAACGGAGTTGGGCCGCTTCCGGAAACGGAGCGGCCCACTTTCTTCGAGAGGGAAGAGGGGGCGAGGGAGCGAGCGACCGGAAGCGTGTGTGCCACTGCGGTTTTCGACGATTCTCGCGGTGGCACACCACAGACCAGGCAAGTCACCAGGCAGGCAGGTGGGCCGCTCCTTTGTCGGCAGCGACCCACTTCTTTTCTTGCTTGCCTGGCTACGTGCTCACTTGCTTACTTCTTCAAGGGCAGCGGGCGGCGGGTGCGGGTCGTCTCGACCGGGCGGTAGTACTGATCGCGTTGCTGCGGGGTCCAGCCCGAGTCGGTGATGATCCGTCGGATCTGGTCCTCGTCGAGCCGGAAGGTTGCCCCGGCCGTGGAGACCACGTTCTCTTCCATCATCACCGAGCCCATGTCGTTGGCGCCGTAGAACAGGGCCAGTTGCCCGATCTTCGGACCCATCGTCACCCAACTGCTCTGGATGTTCGGGACGTTGTCGAAGTACAGCCGCGAGATCGCCAGCCAGACCAGGTACTCGTGCCCGTCCGCCAGCAGCAGGTGCTTGCCGTCGGGAACCGGACGTCCGCTGACCGGGTGACGATTCTCGGGCGTATCGGGCAGGTGCTTCATCCGGCCGAGCGGCGTGTTCTCGGGCTGGAACGGCCAGTGGATGAAGGCCGTGAACCCGCCGTGCTCGTCCTGCAGGTCCCGCAGCAGACGCATGTGTTCGAGCCGCTCCTCGATCGTCTCGATGTGGCCCATCATCATCGTGCCGCTGGTCTTCATGCCCAGTTCGTGGGCCGCCCGCATGACCGCCATCCACTCGTGCGAGAGCGTCTTGCCCTGGCCGATCTTCGTGCGGATCCGGTCGACCAGGATCTCGCCCCCGCCGCCCGGGATGGTCGCCAGCCCGGCATCACGCAGCCGCTGCAGCACGTCCTTCAGCGGCATCTTGAAGATCTGGTGCATCGCCCAGATCTCGGGCGGGCTGAACGCGTGGATGTGAATGCTCGGGTAGTTGCCGCGAATGAACCGCAGCAGGTCCAGGTACCAACTGAACGGCAGGCCGTGCCCGCTCGGATCGTCCGCGGTCGGAACCAGGCCGCCCTGCATCAGGATCTGCGTTCCGCCGATCTCGATCAGTTCCTCGATCTTCCGCCCGATCTGCTCGAAGCTCAGGATGTAGGCCGCCTCGTCGCCCGGATCGGCCTTGAAGTTGCAGAAGATGCACTTGGCCGTGCAGACGTTCGAGTAGTTGATGTTCCGATCGACCACGTAGGTCCGGTAGGGCTCCGGGTGCATCTGCTGCACGCGCTCGAACGCCAGCCGACCCAGTTCGTGGATGCTCAGTTCGTGGTACATCCGCAGGGCGTCGGCTTCGCTGATCCGCGCGAATCCCGTTCCGGCCTCGCTCTCGGTCTGCATCGTGCTCATCGCGTCGCCGCCTCCGGTGTGCATTCCGCCGGCCAGATGATCCGGGCGCCCGGGCGGGCCAGCCCGTAGCGGCCGCAGCCTTCCGCGAACAGGTCCGCACCGGCCACCATCCGCGGCGCCAGCGTGAACCGCAGACTCTCGGTCAGGTAGTGGGCGGCCAGTTCCTCCGACCAGCCCAGGTCCGGGCCGAACGTGCGGGCCAGTTCGCGGGCCTGCCCGGTGCCGAGGTCGCGGGCCGTCCGCAGGGTTTCGGCCAGGGCGTCAAACTGCGGCCCGGGCTCCAGGCGCGTCGCCCAGACGGCGAAGACGAACGGATGCCCGCTGTGCTGCCGCCACGCGCCGCCCAGGTCGACCTGGTAGGCGAACTTCGCCCGCCGCGGATCAACCACCTTGTCGCCGATCAGCAGGACCGATTCGTGCGCGGCCAGCGAATCACGCCGGGCGTCGATCTCCTCGACGTCCAGCCGCGTGCCGTACAACTGGTGCCACAGCAGCCGCGCCAGGGCAACCGAGGTGTGCGAGTCGCCGTCGGCCGCCAGCGTTCGGATCCGGTCCGGCGGGACCTGCGAGAAGACCCGCACCGTCAGCGTTTCACCGTCGCAGGCGATGCAGGCATCGGAGACCACCCGCAGGCGACCGTTGCTGCGAATCACGTCGATGATCGGGATCAGGGCCGCATCGACGCGCCCCTCCTCCAGCAGCGCCGGCAGACGCGCCGGTACGTCCAGATGCAGGTCGACATCGCTCCGCTCGGCCAGACCCGCGATCAGCGGCTTGGAGTTGAGAAAGGAAACCGCGCCCAGACGTTGCACTGTGCTGGCCCTCGCTGCCAGCACATCGATGCTGGCTGAAGCTTCTGAAACCGGTACAATTCCCTCGAAGTATATCCGGCCCCGCGGCGCAGAACCAAACGGCCGGAGTCGGGCGCAGAACTTTCAAAATCCCTGAAAAACACGTCGCGCAGCGGCGCATGCCGGACCGCTGGCGACCGCGGCACGGACAGGTACCCCCAACCCACCGGAGACTTCGCGATGAAGTTCTATCGCAGCGCGAGCATCGCCCACGCGGCCCTGGTCGGCATGTTCTTCTCCCTGGTCGCCCCGGCCCTGGCCGACGACCCGGCCGGTCACCTGCCGCGGCAGACGCTGGCCTACGTCGGCTGGGACGGCGTGCTGGACGACAGCAACGCCGGCATCCTCGACGCGATCCCCGCGATCCTGAAACTGGTCGAGGAGGACACCGGACCGCAGGGCATGATCCTGCGGGTGCTTCCGCTGCTCGACCAGGCCCTGCGGGCCGACGGCGCCGCCGCGCTGCTCGGCTTCGCCTGGGACCGGGGCCCCATGCCGGTCTTCGCGATCGTCATGCACGGCCCCGGCCGGCAGATCATGGCCGCGGTCGACGCCATGCACGGCGACGCCAGCGAGGACTCGGTCGGCGGCGTGGTCTGCAAGCACGCCGGCGACTTCGCCTGGGGCGTTCACCGCGACACGTTCTTTTTCTGCTCGCGGTCCGCGACCGAGCAGGTCATCGCCAGCCTGGTCGACCCCGGCCAGTCGCTCGCCGGCACCACGGCCTTTCGCGAGGCCCGCGACGCGGCCCGCATTCCGGCCGATCCCGACTGGCACTTCACCGTCTACAAGAACATCCCGCAGTTGCTGCAGGCCCTGAAGACCGCCTCGGAAGACGCCGGCGACCCGGCCCCGGATGAGTTCTGGCAGGTGATCGACGAACTCGGCATCAACCAGATGCGGCAGGGCATCCTGCATGTCGCCCCCGACGACAAGTACACCGCCACCCGCATCTTCCTCGGCTACGAGGGAACGCCCCGCGGACTGCTCAAACTCTGGCAGCAGGCGGCCGTCACCGGCAAGGACCTCAACCGCGTCCCGGCCGACGCCTACTGGGCCTCGGTCTGCAACCTGAACCTGGCCGAGGTCTGGCAGGAGGTCCTTCGCGTCATCGAGGAAATCGAACCGGACCTGATCAGCGACATCGAGGGCGGCGACGCGATGGCCGCCTCGATGCTCGGCTTCTCGCCCACCCAGGACCTGCTGCCGATCTTCGCCGACACCTGGATCTGGCACGACGCGCCCGACAACGGCGGCCTGCTGATCACCGGGGCCGTCCTCCAGGTCGAAACCCACGACGCCGAAGGCCTGCGGGCGATCTTCGGACGCCTGATGCAGATTGCCGCACCCGTGGCCGCCGCCCAGGAGGTCAGCCTGACCGTCCGGCAGGCCGACCACAACGGGCACACGATCGATTACCTGACCCTGCCCGGCCTGCCGGTCCCGATCGCGCCGGCCGTCGCCTTTCACGACGGCTTCGCGGTCTGCGGCTTGAGCCCTCAGGCGGTCAAGGTCGTGCTCGACCACCTCGACACGCCCGCGGCCCGCGGCGGCCTGGCCAGCCACCAGGACGTCGAGGAGATCCAGGCCAGGCTCGGCGGCCCGCTGCAGGCGTTCTACTACTCCGATGCCCGCTACACCACGCAGATGAGCTACGGCCTGAACCTGCTGGTGCAGACGATGGCCACCTCGCTGGCCGGGGCGGACATCGCCGATCTGCCGACGCTGCCGCAGGTGCTGGACGGAATGGGCGCGACCGTCGGTGGCTGCCGCGAAGTCGACGGCGGCGTGCTGTACGAAAGCTACGCGACCGGCGGCATGCCCGCGCTGCTTCCGACCGACCTGGCGGTGGTCGGCCTGCTGCTGTCGATCCTGCTGCCCTCGCTGGCCCGGGCCCGCACGCTCGCCAAGCGCGCGGTCAGCGCGTCGAATCTGCGCGGCCTCGGCCAGGGCTTCCACATCTACTCCAACGAAAACCGCGAAGACTTCCCGGATTCGTTCGAGGAACTGGTGGCCGCGGGGTATGTCACGCCCGACATGCTGGTCGCGCCGGAATACTGGGAAGAGCCGACCAGCGATGCGGAAGTGGCCGCGCTGCAGGCCCGGGGTCTGCTGACCGCCGACAACCCCGGCAGCGATCTGCTGCGGACCAGCTACGTGCTGATCCCGGGGCAGAGCCAGGCCGCCGACGTGCGCAATGTCCTCGTATACGAAAAGCGCTTCAACGAGGACGGAGCCAACGTGCTGTTCCTCGACGGCCACGTCCAGTTCCTGCCCTGGTGGGAAGTCGGGCAGAAGGTCCGCGAGACCTACCAGCGCCTGGGGCGCGAGGATGAGATTCCCGCAGAGTTCCGCTAGACCGGCGGCACAAGGTACGCAGGAGTGAGCGAGTGAATCAGGAAGAACAGGCAGCGCGGCCGGCTTGCTTCGCGCTTCCACCCATTCGCCCGTTCACCCCGCCGGAGGCCCGCTAGTGCAGACGCCCCGATCCGGTGGTGGCTGGCCGGCCCTGGCCTACACGTGGCGGATGGCCCGCCAGGTCGGCGGGATCGGCAGGCTCTACCAGGCGCTGCGCCGCCGCAACGCCTGCAAGACCTGCGCACTCGGCATGGGCGGGCAGCAGGGCGGACTGGTCAACGAAGCCGGACACTTCCCCGAGGTCTGCAAGAAGTCGATGCAGGCCATGGCCGCCGACATGCAGGACGGGCTGACGCCGGCTTTCTTCGAGCGCTACAGCGTCGCCGAGCTTCAGGCGCTGTCGCCCCATGACCTCGAACACGCCGGACGCCTGGCCGAACCGCTGGTGCTCGAACCCGGCGCGACCCACTATCGACCGATCACCTGGGACGCGGCCCTCGACCTGTGCGGCGCGTCCCTGCGGGCGACCGATCCGAACGAGGCGTTCTTCTACTTCAGCGGGCGGGCGTCCAACGAGGCCGCCTTCGCCTGGCAGTTGTTCGCCCGCCTGTATGGAACGAACCACGTCAACAACTGCAGCTATTACTGCCACCAGGCCAGCGGGGTCGGGCTCACCAGCAGCATCGGCACGGGAACCGCCACGGTGCAGCTTGACGACCTGCACCACTGCGACCTGTTCTTCCTGATCGGCGGCAATCCGGCCTCGAACCACCCCCGGCTGATGACGACCCTGGCCGACATCCGCCGGCGGGGCGGTGACGTGATCGTGATCAACCCGCTGCGCGAGACCGGGCTGGTCAACTTCAGCATCCCCTCGCGCCCGCTGTCGCTGCTGTTCGGCACGTCGATCGCCAGCGAGTACGTACAGCCGAACATCGGCGGCGACATCGCCGTCCTGGTCGGCATCGCCAAGCAGCTTGACGCCTGGAACACGCTCGATCGCCCGTTCCTGACGCAGGCCACCGAAGGACTCGACGAGTACATCCAGTTCCTGCGGGCCTGCCCGTGGGAACAGATCGAGCAGGCCGGCGGCGTCAAACGCGGCGTCATCCGCCGGATCGCAAAAATCTACGCCGATGCGCGGGCGGCCGTCTTCGCCTGGACGATGGGCATCACGCACCACACCCACGGCGTCGACAACGTCCGCGCGATCGCCAACCTGGCCCTGCTGCGCGGCATGATCGGCCGGCCGCACGCGGGTCTGCTGCCGATCCGCGGACACAGCAACGTGCAGGGCGTCGGCTCGGTCGGCGTGACGCCCACGCTGAAGAAAGCCATCTTCGAACGGATCGAGCAGCACTTCGGCCTGCAACTGCCGACCACGCCCGGGCTCGACACGCTCGGCTGCATGCAGGCCATGCAGGCCGGAAGAATGCGGATGGCCGTCTGCCTGGGCGGCAACCTGTTCGGCTCGAACCCCGACGCGCGGGCCACCGCGGCCGCGTTCGCCGAAACGGACACGGTCGTCTACCTGAGCACGACCCTCAACACCGGGCACGCCTGGGGCCTCGGCAAACGGACGCTGATCCTGCCGGTCCGGGCCCGCGACGAGGAGGAACAGGCCACCACCCAGGAGTCGATGTTCAACTTCGTCCGCCAGAGCGACGGCGGACCCGCCCGCATCCCCGGCGCCCGCAGCGAAGTCGCCATCGTCGCCGACCTGGCCGACCGCGTGCTCGGCTCGGACGGACCGGTCGACTGGGCCGAACTGCGCGATCACCGCAACCTGCGCCGCACGATCGCCGCCGTCGTCCCCGGCTTCCAGGCCCTCGAACGAATCGAGACCGACGGCGAATTCCAGATCGACGGCCGCACGCTGCACCGTCCGACCTTCCCGACCGAAACCGGCCGGGCCCGCCTGCACGTCACGCCGATTCCGCAACGCGACCTGGCCCCCGACGAGTTGCTGATGATGACCATCCGCAGCGAAGGCCAGTTCAACACCGTCGTCTACGAAGAGCACGACCTGTACCGCGGACAGGAACGCCGCGACGTGATCCTGCTCAGCCGCGAGGACATCGACCGCCTCGGCCTGCGACCCGAACAGCGCATCCGCGTCTACAACGACACCGGCGAGATGACCGTGCTGGTCCGGGTCTTCGACCTGCCGCCCGGCAACGCGGCCATGTACTTCCCCGAGGCCAACGTGCTGGTCCCGCGCGTACGCGACGACGAGTCCCGCACGCCCGCGTTCAAGGCGGTCGCCGTGCGGATCGCGGCCGAGGCATCCGGCACGCCGCTGCCGGTGCGGTCCGGGTGAACGGCCTGGTCGGCGGCATCCTGATCGGCGGGTCCAGTCGCCGCATGGGCACCCCCAAGCACCTGCTGAAGCGCGACGGGCAGACCCTGCTCGATCGAACCATCGACCTGCTCGCGCCGCGCGTCGAAGAGATCGTCGTGCTCGGGAGCGGCGCCCTGCCACCCGGATGCACCTGCCGGCAACTGTCGGACTGGGGACTGGCCCGCGGTCCGGTGGCCGGGATCCGGGCCGGGCTCGCCTGGGCGGAACCGCGCGGCCTGCTGCTGGTGGCCTGCGACCTGCCGCACCTGGATGCCGCGGCCCTGGACTGGCTGCTGGCGGCCCGCACGGGAAGCGGTGTCGTGCCGGTGACGCCGGACGGCCGCGTGCAACCGCTGCTGGCGATCTACGAGTCCGCGCTGGTTCCTGATCTGGATCAGAGCCTGGCGCTGCGCCCGGCGCTGCCGGCCCGGGCCCTGGCGGCGCTGCCCGGCGTCATCCGGGAATCGGTGCCGGATCCGCTCGGGCCCGCGTGGACCAATGCCAACACGCCCGAAGACTGGCGCTCAGCCGGCGGTCGCGCTGCCGAGGATCGATAGCACGTCGAAGATCACGTGCGTGCAGGTCGCGATCCCGAGGCCGCGGTTCCAGAAGACGAATCCGAGGTAGAGCCCGCCGACGGTCCGGACCGTGAACAGGCTGGCGTTCCACGCCTCGCCGCCGATCGGCTGCAGGTGGCAGGCCGAGAAGGCCACGGCGGCCAGCAGCAGGGCGATCAGTCCGGCCGGCGTTTCGGTCAGGCCGAGGGCTTTCAGCAGGGCGGCCAGTCCGAGCAGCAGGTAGCAGCGGAAGATCAGTTCCTCGTAGAGCCCCGCGCCGACCGCGCCGAGCAGTCGGCTGTCGAGTCCGAGCGGAGCGCCCTGCGCCAGGGCCATCTGGGTGACGAACCCGCCCAGCACGAACAGCGGGATCGTCAGCAGCAGGCTCTCACCAAGCATCCCCAGCGGTACGAACCCGGGCGTCCGGCTGCGATCGCGCCGCCGAATGTGCCAGATCACCAGCGTCGCGACCCACAGCAGGGCCGGCGTCCAGCGCAGCAGCGGTCCGACCAGGGCGACCAGTTCGATCAGCAGGCGTTCGGCAATCAGGCTGGTCGTCCCCTCGCGACCGAGCAGGCGTCCGCCGACCTCGTAGAGCAGCAGCAGCGGAAGACAGACCAGCAGGCTGGCGAACGGCCGCGAAGACTCGCGCAGGTACCGCCGGAACAGCCGCTGCCAGGGGATCGCGGATTGCGCGGACATGCTGGGGATTATCTGGGAAGGAAGCGAGGGAGCAAGGGAGCACGGGCGCGAGAGAGGCGGATGCAGGCGGGGCCGGAAACGGACGGGGCCCGACGTCGTGCGGACGCCGGGCCCTGGTCCCGCTGAGGTCGCGGGGGTTGCCTGCTGCGGGTCGGCCTACGGTTCGGGCGGCAGGACCGACGGACGCAACTGGATCCCGTTGATGAACGTGCGGAAATCGTTGACCCACTTGTCGTTGATTTCGCCGAAGATCTCCTCGAACTGCTCCTGCTTCTCGGACACGTCGACCCGCATGCTCAGGTCGTCGTCCCGGCTGGCCAGCAGTCGCATCCACTTGGCGTACGCGTCGCGATGCTTCTGGTACATGTAGTGGTTCAGCGCCCAGCCGATCGAGTAGCCGTGGAAGCCGAACTGGAAGAACATCCCGTCGTTCAGGATGAAGGTCCGCATCGGCGGCAGGTTCTGCAGTTCCTCGCCGAACTGGCGCCGCAGGTGGTACAGGCGATAGTGGTTCGTCGCGCCCAGGCTCGCCCCCACGTCGCTCGGCGGAACCTCGAACATCGTCGCCAGGCCCTCGCTCATCCACCGCGGAATGTCGCCCTGGGCCGGGAAGATCCCGATGTTGAAGTGAATGTGGTGGGCGGCCTCGTGCTGCACGACCTCGATGTTCTTGTGCTCGACCTCGCGGGCCAGTTCCGACTTGATCTTCTGCCGGTCGCGATACGGAACCTGCGGGTCCTTGCTGGCCGCGATCCGGCCCGCGTACGGCGGGTAGGTCATCATGTCGAAGAACGCCGACCGGTTGTTGGTCCGCATGAAGAACCCGATCGCCCCCAGTTCACGCCAGCCGTTGATCGTCTGGTAGTTCTCGTATTCCTTGTGCTGCCCGAAGAAGAAGATCTCGAGCTTGGCCTCCGGCTGGTGGATCCGCGGAATGTTCAGGATCTCCATGTACCGCACGTTCCACTCGTAGACCGACTCCAGCCGCGAGCCAAGCTGCCGGGCCTGCTCGGGCGTCGACGTGTACACCAGCACGAAATGGTCGAAGTCGTCCATGAAGCGGGCCTTCGGACCCGCCATTCGCATCATCTCGTTGACCGAAGCCTGGTCGATCGGCAGCGGCGCACGCAGGTCAACCTGCTCGATCCGGTCCGCCGGACCGATGTCCACGTGCTCCGATCCCAGGATCGTCGCGATCTCCTCGTCCGAAATCGTCCGCCGGACAAGCTCCGCGTCCCGACCGCGGGCACCGGGCAGGTTCCGCCCGCCGGCCGGCGGGGCCGCTTCCTCCATCGGAACGATCTTCGCCACCCGGTTCTTCGGCACCCGGATCGTGATGCCCGAGGCGTACCGGACCACGTAGGTCCCGTCCTCTTCGGTCACCGTGCCGCGAATCTCCTTGCCGTTGGTCTGCAGGATTCGGTACTCCTGGCCTTCGACAATCTGGTCCTGCAGCGCCAGCCCGGAGGCCAGGGCCGCGGAGACGACAATTCCAACCAGGAGCACGGCGCGTCGTATCATGTTCACCCTCTTGTGTTAACCGGCAGGCGGGTCGGTTCGCTGCCAAATTCTACCCGATCTGTTTGCCCCGGACAGAAAAAGCCCTTCCTTTGCCACTAAAATCACCGCACCATGCCGACCGAATCCGACCAGCCACGCGGTGAACGGGCCCTGGTGGCCGACATCCGCCGCCTGCTTCGCACACCCGCCCCCGGCGGACCGCCGCCCGGCGATGACCTCGCGGCCATCTGCCCCGACGGCCCCGAGGACCTGCTCTGGAGCGCCGATCTGCTGATGGACGGCGTCGATTTCGACAGCCGGATCCACGACTGGGCCGGAATCGGCGCGAAGGCGCTCAAGGTCAACCTCAGCGACTGCGCCGCATGCGGCACCCGGCCGGTGTCCTGTCTTCTGTCTCTAAGCCTCTGCAATGATTTGGATTACGAGAGTGCGACGCGGCTCGTGCAGGGCCTGGTCGAGGTCGCCGGACGCTACGACTGCCCCCTGATGGGCGGCGACACCAACAGTTGGGACCAGCCGACCGCCATCAACGTCACCGTCGCGGCACGCCCCGTCCCCGGCACCCGCCCGGTCCTCCGCCGCGGCGCCCGACCCGGGGATCTCGTCTGCCTGAGCGGGCCGGTCGGCGGCTCACTGCTCGGCCGGCACCTGACCTTCGAGCCGCGGGTGGCCCTCGGACTGGACCTCGCCCGCCTGCCGGCCACGGCGATGATCGACGTCAGCGACGGCGTCGCGATCGATCTGTGGCACCTCTGCGACGAGTCCGGCTGCGGGGCCGTGATCGATCCCGACGCGATCGATCGCCTGGTCCACCCCGACGCGCACCGCCGGGCGGCCGGGACCGGTTGGCCGGCCCGCGATCACGCGCTCTACGACGGCGAGGACTTCGAACTGATCGCCACCGTCGACCCTGCCACGCCGCCGACCCGCCTGGCGGAACTCGGCCTGCAGGTCTTCGGGCGGATGACCGCGACCGGCGGCGTCGTGATCGGGCACGGCGCAGCGGTGCAGCCGGTGCCGCGCCGCGGCTGGGAGCATTTCACGTGAAACACCTGTTGTTCGAAAGCGTCAGCCCTGAACAGACCGAGGCCCTCGGGGCGGCCCTCGGCGGGCTGCTGCGAGGCGGCGAGGTCCTGGCACTCGAGGGGCCGCTCGGGGTCGGCAAGACCCAGCTTGTCCGGGGGCTGGCCCGCGGGCTGGACGTGCCGGGCGGGCAGCCCGTCATCAGCCCGACCTTCGTCCTGATCCGCGAGTACGCCGGCCGCCGCGATCTGCTGCACTGCGACGCCTATCGGCTGGGCGGTGCGGAGGAACTGCTCGATCTCGGCCTGTTCGACGAGGCCGCCGAGCGCGGGGCCGTCGTCGCGATCGAGTGGGCCAGTCGCGTGGCAGAGGTCCTCCCCGACGGCACCTGGTGGATCACCGGCCGGCACGCCGGCGAAACCACGCGGCGGTATCGGCTGGAACTGCCGGAAGCGGTGGCCGCTGAGGTGGCGGCGGCGGCCGCGGCGGCGGGGCTGGTGACGGTGGTGGCCTGAGCGCGGCCGCGGGTTGACAGCACACATGGGAGGCCGGACACTACCTCGTCAGACCTACCTGAGCTTTGAACGGAAGGAAGAACCTGATGCGACGCACCCTGATCCTGCTGATGTTGGCTGGCGCGCTGACCGCGACCGGATGCTCCTCGCCTGGTGTGGCGAAGACGCCCGGGGACCGGTCGAACACGTATCGCCGGGCGCTGGATATGGACATGCGGCAGTTGGCCGACGACTGGGACGTCCTCTGGTTCGCCGACCGGCAGTATCGCCTGACGAAGTACTACACCCGTTAGATTGAAATCGAGACGGTGCGAGGGGGACGGCGCTTCCGCCGCCATCGTTCGTTCCCGGTTTCGCCGCGCATTGTCGAACGGCCCGCTCATGTGACGAGGGGCCGTTTTCCATGCGCGGACGGAATGCGCGCGGGCCTCATACGTTTGGGGGATGGGCGACGGATTGAAGCGGTCGCGAGGGGGGACGGTGTCCCGGCGGGTTTCAGCCTGCCGGGTTCGCGACGGATCAGACGAAGAAGAAGATCAGGTTGAGAATGGCGAAGATCAGGTTGATGACGACATCAAAAACGCCCATGTGGGTCTCCGAAAGCCTCAGTTAACTAACCGAATTCTAACAGTTTGGGTCGCCTGCCACCAGTGGGGGTGAAAATCTGCCGGGGCCACGATGGAAGGGCCGGCTTCCCCCGCCTCTTTCATCACTCGATCACCGGGTTTCGGTGGTCCGGCGGATCAGGACGGCGGTCAGGTCGTCGGCCTGGGGCTGGCCTTCGACGAAGTCCTCGATGCGGGTGTGCAGGTCGGTGATCAGTTCGGGCAGGGGGCTGTCGGCCTGCTGGCGGACGAATTCGACCACGCGTTCCTCGCCGAACAGGTCGCCGCTGGGGCTGGCGGCCTCGTAGAAGCCGTCGGTCATCAGCAGCAGCGTGCCGTTGGGGGCGAACTCGAAGCGGGCGGGCGGGTCGAACATCAGTTCGCCGATCACCGCGAACGGCATGGTCGTCGCCATCCGCGTGTCACACCGTTCCCCGGCGACCATGATCAGCGGGCCCTGCCCGGCCGCGATGTACTCGATCGCGTTCTCCTTCGGATCGAGGATCCCGATGAAGGCGGTGACGAAGCGGTCGTCGGCCAGGTCGTCGGCCAGCAGTTTGTTGACGCTGCCGGCGATGGTCTGCAGGTCTTCGGTGACCGACAGCATGGCCCGGACCAGCGAGCGGCATTCGGCGATGACCAGTGCGGCCCCGATGCCGTGCCCGGTGGCGTCGGCGAGCACGACGGCCAGGCGTCCGTCGTCGAGGGGGATGAAGTCGTAGGTGTCGCCGCCGGTTTCGTCGGCGCTGCGGTTCCACCCGGCGACCTCGAAGCCCTCGACGGTCGGGTTGCTGGACGGCAGCAGGCCCTGCTGGATCGAGCGGGCGATGTCGAGGTCGCGTTCCATCCGCTGCTTCTCGGCGTACTGTTCGATCAGGCGTCCGCGATCGAGGGCCACGCCGGCCTGGGCGGAGAGGACGCGGGCGAGGCCTTCGTCCTCGGCATCGAACGGGCCGGTCTCCTTGTTGAGGGCCTGGAGGACGCCGATCAGGTCGCCCTGCAGGTTCTCGAGCGGAAAGGTCAGCAGGTTGCGGGTGACGAAGCCGGTCTTCTTGTCGACTTCCTTGTTGAATCGCTCGTCGGCGTAGGCGTCGGGCACGTTGACGAACACGCGGCCCTGGGCGGCGGCCCCGGCGATGCCGACGTCGGCCGGGAAGCGGATGCCGTCGACGCCCTTGGCGACGCGGGAGAAGAGTTCGTTGCTGCTGTCGTCGTAGAGGAAGATGGTGGCGCGTTCGCAGTCGAGGACCTCGCAGGTGGCCTCGATGATGGTGCCGAGCAGGACGTCCAGATCGTTGGTGATCGCCATGTAACGGGCGACGTCGAGGATCCGCCGGAGGTTTTCGTTTTCTCTGCTGAGATCTGCCATGTCGGGCTCAGAACTGGATTTCCGTCACCGGTCGCCGGCAACGCCAAAGCGTAAGCCTGAGGGGGGGAAAAGGCAATCTGGGCCGCTTCCCGGGGGGGCTCGGAGAGGACGCTGCCGCGAGCGGACCGAGCCCTTACGGACATCGCTCGCCGAAGTTGCTCAGCAGCAGGGCGAGGTCGGTCAGGTCGGTGGCGCCGTCCTCGTTCAGGTCGCCGCCCGGGCCGCTGCCGAACGCGACCAGCAGGATCGCCAGGTCCGACAGGCTGATGTGACCATCCGCGTCGAGGTCGCCGATCAGCACACCCAGGTCCAGGGCCAGCAGATCGCCGCGCACGCCGCCGAACGTGCCGGTCCCCCGCCCGCCGAACAGCAGGATCCGCCCGCCGCGGGCATCGTAGGTGACGCTGTATTCCTCGAGGTACCGGCCGGGCTGCTCGATCGGAACCGCCTGCCAGTCAAACTGGGCGTCGAGACTGTGCAGCGACAGCGGGCTCAGTCGGCCGAGGTGCAGCACCCGGGCGCGGCCGACGCTGTAGACCAGGTCGCCCCACAGCGAGGGGGCCACCTGGTTGACCTGGCGCCAGTCGTTCGGGTCGGGGCCTTCCTGGATCCACGCCCGGTACGCCAGGGTCGGGATCACCACCGGGGCGTCGCGGCCAGCGTCGAACGTGGCCGAGGACCCGAAGGCCATCGTGAACGGCAGGCCGACGGGGCCGATCCACTGGCCGTCCTGCAGCACGTACGCGCCGTCGCTGGCGTAGCAGACGACGGCCGCGCGGCGCTGGTCCCAGACCAGTTGGGCGTACGCGCCGTTCGGGCTGGTCGGCTGGTCGTCGGGGATCACCTCGGTCCACTGTCCCCCGTCCCATTCCCACAGGTCGCTGAGGATTCCGCTTCGCCCCGCTCCACCGAACAGCAGGATCGTGTTGGTGTCCGGACGGAAGCAGGTGGCGGCACGGGACCGGGCCGGTGGCTGGGGGCCGGCGACAGCGTGCCACTTGTCGTCTCGCAGGACCCAGGTGTCGTCGTAGTACTCGGGCGCTGCGGACCGCACGCCGTTGTCGCCGCCGAACAGCAGCGTCTCGTTCCGTGACGGGTCGTGCTGCAGGGCGGGCAGGGTGCGCGGAGACGGGGTCGTGCCGCGGGCGGGGATCCACGACGCGCCGTCCCATTCGACGATCACATCGCTGAGGCGCTGCTGCGCGGTGCGTCCACCGGCGAGAACCACACGCTCGGCGACGGGGTCGTAGGCCAGGTCAAACGCGGTCGCGGCCTGCAGTCCACCGACGTCGACCTGCTGCCAGATGCCGGCCCGGTCGAGCGTCCAGGTTTCAACGGTCGAACCGACCCGTCCGACGGCGACGAAGACGTCGCGGGCGGCGTCGAAGGCAACCTGGGGGCGGTACAGGAACGGCGGGGCCGGACTGCTGACGGGGACCGGCACCCAGCCGAGCAGCGTCCGCTCGAACACGTTGCCGGCCGAGAACAGGACCACGGTTCCGCGGGTGGAGTCGCTGACCAGGTCCCACTCGAGGCAGTCGCTGGCGGGCAGCGGATCGAGCGGGCTCCAGAACCGCCCGTCCCACAGCCAGGCGGCGGCACAGTCCCCCTCGTCGGAGCCGGTCACGACCACGCCACCCAGGCCTTCGTGCCAGGCCGCGGCCACCTCGCCCGAGAAGGGGGCCGCGCCGCTGACCTGCGTCCAGGTTCCATCGTGGCGTTCCCAGGTGCCGACCGGAGTCGCGTCGGAGTAATACAGGCCGCCGAGCAGCACGACCACATCGCGCAGCGGATCGTGCACGAGCGTGTGGCCGGTCACGATGCCGTTGCCGAGACCGGCCGCTACGCCCCAGGCGTCGCCGCTGCGCAGCCAGGTCGTGTCGGAATCGTCGGGGTCGGGGTACTCGGCCAGGCCGCCGTAGAGCACCACCTGGTGGTTGCGGCTGTCCCAGGTGATGGCCGGTTCGGCCCGGCGGGACGGCAGCGTGTCCGGCGACATCCAGGTGCGCCCGTTCCAGGTGTGCTGCCGGATCGTCAGGTCGGCGACCGTCGGGCCCTGCACGACTCGGCCGCCGCCGACGAGTCGGCATGTGCCGCTGGCGTCGACGACCATCGCCGCGCCGCTGCGGGCGGGGCCGGCCGCGCTGCGCTGCCGCCAGAGGTGTCGGTCCCACTCCCAGGTGTCGGTGAAGACGGTTCCGTTGTCGTTTCCGCCGTGCAGGACGATCACCGATCGCTCGGTGTCGGCCGCCATGCCTGCCCCGGCGCGCGGCGCGGGTCCGACCGCGCTGATCTGCTGCCAGGTCTGCTGATCGAGTCGCCAGGTCGTGCCGCTGGTGGCGTGGAACGTGATGATGCTGTCGCTGGTCGCATCGAAGGCCGCAAGGATCTGGCCGGGGCCGAACGGTGCCGATCCGGCAAACGGGGACCACGTCGCGCCGTCCCAGGTCCAGGCACCGGCCGCGGAGACCAGCATGACGGCTTCGAGATCGGGTCGGTACACGAGAGCCGGATCGTCGAGCGGGCCGGGGCCGGTCAGGCTGACGAGCGACCAGTGGTTTCCGTCCCATTCCCAGGTGTCGTCGAAGGCGTCCGATTCGTTCCGGCCGCCGTAGAGGACGACCGTGTCGCGGGCGGCGTCGTAGGCCATCGCGTGTCCGTGCCGCGGGTCGGGGCCGGGCGTCCGGTGCAGGGTCCAGCAGTCGTGGGCGTAGGTCCACGTGTCTCCGAGCAGGTGTTCGTCCGCGGCCTGTCCGCCGCCGGCCTGTCCGCCGCCGGCCTGCCCGCCGAACAGCACCAGGGTGGCGGTGCCGGTCTGCGTGGCGGCCGCGTGTCCGAAGCGGGGCTGGGGTTGGGCGGCCTGGCGCCACGTCACGGGGCAGGTCTGCGCGACCAGGCCGCTGGTGGACAGAACCAGGACCACGATGAGGGCGATGGATCGCATCGGAAGTCACCTGTGCGGAGGTTTGCTCGCTGGAACGCCGAGAATAGCGTTTTCGTCGCGGCCGAGGCAAGCCACGGGGAGGGAGCGCGGGGGCGCGGTTGTGCCACCGCTCTCGCGCAGTGTCTTCTCGGGGTTGGTTTGTCTGCCTGACGGAATTGCCACGCGGTGCGGCATCGACGCCCGCGGGTCCCGCGTCGGAGGCGACCGTGGACTGCTGCGTCGATGACGCACCCTACGGGATTACGGATCCACGTTGACGAATGGTGCCACACCCAGTCGCCCACCCTTCCGCTCGCCGCGCTCGCTCAAAGATGGGGTCCCCGGGCTCAAAGATGGGCACCCGGGCTCAAAGATGGGGCACCCGGGGAGTTACACCCCCCTCGCTCCCTCGCTCCCTTGCTCCCTCGCTCCCTCGCTCCCTATCCAAGCAATTGCTGCAGGGCGAATCGCAGACCGAGTTCGCGTTGCGTGACGCCGCCGCCTTCGTGGCCGTTGTAGCGATAGACCTCGATCCGGCGCGGGGCCGGGATCCGGTTGCAGACCGAGAAGACCGTGCTGGGCGGGCAGATCAGGTCGCACAGACCGACCGACAGCAGGCTCGGGGCGGTCACCTTCGGCGCGAAGTGCAGCCCGTCGAAGTACCGCAGCGTCTCCAGCACGCGGGCTTCGGAGCCGCGGTGGACGGCCAGGTAGCGCGACAGTTCCGCGTACGGCTCGGCGTCCGTCAGTTCCAGCGCCCGCCGGTAGTTGCACAGGAACGGCACGTCACAGATCAGCGCGCGTACCGCGTCACCGCACAGGCCCGCCGCCGCCAGCGCCAGGCCGCCACCCTGGCTGGCGCCGGACACCGCGATCCGCTCGGCATCGACGGCCGCGTGGCTGCCGGCCGCTGTGACCGCGCAGACCGCGTCGGTGATCAGTCGCCGGTAGTAGTAGCGCCGCGGGTCCTCGATCCCGCGCGTCAGGAAGCCGGGCACCGACGGTCCGTTGGCCGGGTGAGGATCGCCGGTGCTGCCGGCCGACCATCCGGCGCCCTGTCCGCGGGTATCCATGATGAAGTGCGCCAGGCCGGCGGTCGCGACGTGCAGATGGTCGAGCGGCGTGCTGCGTCCGCCGCCGTAGCCGACGAACTGCACGACGCATGGCAGCGGTCCGGGCGCGTCGGCGGGCGTGATCAGCCATCCGCGGATCGCATCGCCCGCGAAGCCCGAGAACGTCACGTCGTGAACGGCGACCGTCCGGAAGAGCGGGTCGCTGCCGCGGACGAATTCGGCCGGACGGGCGGCCGCGCGGGCCTCGGCCAGGGTGGCCTCCCAGAAGGCGTCGAAGTCATCCGGGGGCTGCTGGTCCGACTGGTACCCGCGGAGCTGATCAAGCGGCAGATCGAACGGAGGCATCAGTCGTCTCCCGGTCGGGGCAGGTCGTCGGCCCGCGGCCCGCGTCCGGGCAGCACGAGGCCGAGGTTGTTGGCCACCTGGCGGAGCGTGTCCGGGGCGCGGTTGCCGACCGGCGTGTTGACGACCCGGTGCGTGCCGTCGGCGTCGCGCAGGACGAGGGTCGAACTGCCGCCGCCGTCGAGGTTCAGGGCGTCCCAGGCGCCGAGCGTCTCGAACAGCACGGCCAGTTCCACCAGCGTCATGCCCATGCTGACGTCGGGCTGCCGCCCGTCGGCGACGACGATCCACAGGCGCCGGCCGTCCTGGCTGGTGCCGACGGCGGTGCGCGGGTTGACGCCGCCGAAGTTGCTGCTCGCCCGGACCGGGTCGACCACGATGCGGCGATCATCGAGCAGCATGCTGAAGCCGGGGACCACGTGCCAGAGTTCATCCGTCGGCAGGGGCGGCGCCTTCAGGCGGACGGTCGCGTCGCGGCCGATGTACATCGCGCCGAACGGTGCCTGCGGGTCGGAGTAGCGTTGCCCGTCGCGGGCGGCCAGTCCGACGACATCCATCGGCAGACCGCTGCGGGCGCGGAACGGGCGAAAGGCGCTGGTGTTGATCGCCAGGCTGGAACCGCTGCGTTCGGCGAACCCGAGGGTCGTTTCGCAGGCCGTCTCGAACCCGGCGTTCTCGCCGTCGAACGTCCGCGGCGCGGTCAGCCTGAATCCGATCTCCGGGTGCCGCAGGTCGACTTCGGCGATCCAGAGACGCAGCGGACGCGGGGCCGTGTAGCGGCGGTACTCCATCCGCAGGGCGGGCGCGTAGGCCGGAATCACCGTCCGCTGCGCCGGTGCGGCCAGCAGGGTGCGCACTTCGCCCGGGTCCTGCGGAAGCGTCGCCGGCGGTTCCTGGCCCCACGCCAGCGGCGCCGTCAGCAGCACGCAGGTCAGCAGGGCGGAGCATGGCAGGCGCGCGGGGTACCCCGAGCGGTGTCGCGTCGAGGCTCGCCGGGGCGTCGCGTTGGCGTGTCGAGCAGCGTGTGCGGTAGCGTCCGCGGTGTGTGGTCCTTCGCGTTCTCTCACGCGGGCACTCCTGCACGGTTCGGTGCAATCAGGGCAGGTAGCCCCGCACGCCGGCGATCAGGCGCTGCCAGTCGAAGGCCGGGCCGGGGTCGACCTTGTTGGTGGTGATATGATAGTGGCCGATCAGACCCGAGAAGGCGGCGCGTTCGTCGGCGCTGAGGACATCCCAGCGAATGTTGCCGTCGGCATCGCGGGGCGCATCCGGAGCGATCTTCGGCAGCACCCGGCAGAGCGTGGCCGTCAGCTTGATCAGCGAGTCGTACTGGGCGTCGGTCAGGTCGTACTGCATCAGGTCGCGGCCGTGCACGGCGCCTTCGACCGGAATGTCGCGGGCGGGTCGCGCGACGTAGTCGGCCGTGCGCAGTCCGCCGTCGCCGAAGGACTCGGGCAGCGTGACCCGCACGCCGTCGTCGTCGCGGGCGTACCAGCGCTCGAGCACCTCCATGTCGGCATAGGCGCCGATGTTGGCGATCTCGATGCCGACGCTGCGGTCGTTGGCGGCCCCGGCGTGCCAGGCTCGTTCCTTGACGTCCAGCGTCTGGTAGATGGTGCCGTCGAGGTCGAGCATGAAGTGCACGCTCAGGCCGCGCAGGTCGTGCAGCACGCGGAAGCACTGCCGCGAGGTGCCGCACACGTCGTAGTGCAGGACGAACTGGTCGACGTGTTCCTGCAGCAGCGGCAGGTCCCAGCCTTCGGTCCGGATCCGCTGCGCGACGTCCTCGGGCACGTGCCGGCGGAAGGAACCGTACCGGACCGGGTCGTCGCTGACGGGGTTGCGGGGCCGGTCCTGGCTCGGGTCGAAGTGGCAGTGCGCCCGGTAGGCGTCGTAGCCGCCCGGATCGGTCCACAGTACGACCGGGGCCCCGGTATGGAACAACTGCCCGCAGACGACGATCTCGTCGCCGCTGCGCTCCAGCGGTTCGCCCGGCGCCGCGAACCGCCCGCCGCTGGCACATCCACCGAGCAGCAGCAGGCCCGCGGCCGTCATCACACGCACGATCTGGGTCATGGTTCCATCTCCGGAAGGTCGCGTTCGGCCGCGACGAGGTCATCGTAGGTCTCGCGGCGTCGAATCCGTTGCTGTCGCCGGCCGGCAACCAGCACCTCGGCCGCCCGGGGGCGCGAGTTGTACTGGCTGGCCATCGTCATTGAATACGCCCCGGTCGCAAAGACCGCCAGCAGGTCGCCGCGTTCGAGCGGTGGCAGCGGTCGCCCGCGGGCGAGGAAGTCGGTCGTCTCGCAGATCGGGCCGACCACGTCGGTCGGTACCAGGTCCGGCCAGGGCTGATCGGCGCTCTGGGACTGCGGCACGCGCTTCCCGGCCCGGACCGGCCAGATGAAGTGGTACGCCTGGTAGAGGGCCGGTCGGAGCAGTTCGTTCATCGACGCGTCGGTGACGACGAAGACGCGCGATCCGTTCCGTTTGACGTGCAGCACGCGGGTCAGCAGCAGGCCGGCGGTGGCGGCGATCACGCGGCCGGGTTCGAGGACGGTCTCGACGCCGGCCTCCCGCAGCGGGCCGCAGACGGCGTCGGCGAATTCCTGGAGCGGGGGGTGCGGGTGGTCGCCGTACTGGGCGGGCAGGCCGCCGCCGAGGTCGAGCGTGTCGATCGTGAAGCCGTCCCGCTGCAGGGTGTCGCGGATGGCGAGGACCTGGGCGATCGCGTCGCGGAACGAGGCGACCTGCGTGATCGGCGAGCCGATGTGGACGTGCAGGCCGCGGAGGCAGACCGCGGGCAGTTCGGCGGCCCGGGCGAAGACCTGGCGGACATGGTGCATGTCGACGCCGAACTTGTTTTCGCGGGTGCCGGTGGTGGTGTAGGCGTGGGTGTGGGCGTCGACGTCGGGGTTGATCCGCAGGGCGGCGTGGGCCTGCGTGCCGGTCTCGCGGGCGAGGCCAGCCAGCACCTCGAGTTCCGACAGCGACTCGACGTTCAGCAGGCCGACGCCGGCCGCGAGGGCGGCCCGGATCTCGTGGTCGGTCTTGCCGACGCCGGCGAAGACGATCTGGCGGGGGTCGGCCCCGGCCTCCAGGGCCCGCTGCAGTTCGCCGCCGCTGACCACATCGAAACCGCACCCGTGCCCGGCCAGCAGTCGCAGCAGGTGCAGGTTCTGGCAGCTTTTGAGCGAGAAGCAGATGCGGGGGTCGAGGGGGGCGAAGGCCGACCGGAGGGCCTCGAGGTTGCTCAGAAGGGCCTGGCGGGAATAGACGTACAGCGGCGTTCCGTGCCCGGCCGCCAGTTCCTCCGCCGGGACCTGCTCGCAGTGGAGGGCCCCGTCCTGGTACTCGAAACAGCCGGTGGTCATAGAACTCGCCTGCGGTAAAGGGGATGCAGTCGTCCGTAAATGCTTATATAATGCTCGCCGTCCGCCAGAGCAAGGAGCGAAGCGTTGTCGTGCTGGATGTCACGAGCCCACCTGATGATTCTCGCCGGAGTTGCGGGCGGACTGCTGCTTTCCGGCTGTGCTTCCCGGGGGGGTGACGTGGTCCGAGACCCTGCCATTGCGACCCGGGCGGTCCTGACGCCCGAGACCCGGCCCGACCCCGACCTGCAGCGGGCCGTCGAGGCCGCCGATGCGCGGATCCGCGACGAGCTCGGGCTGGCCGACGACCGGCGGGCCTTCGGCGTGCTGGACCTGGTGGACGCCCGGGCGGCACTGATCCGCCCGGACGCGCAGTTCTACGGCGCCAGCGTACCGAAGATCGCGATCGCGCTGGGGTATTTCGAGCGCTTTCCGGAGGCGGCGGTCGACCTCGACCCGGCCGTCCGGCGGGAACTCGAACTGGTCATCAAGCGGTCGGACAACGACCTGGCCGCCAGGTACAGCCAACTGGTCGGGCTCGATTTCCTGCAGGAAATGCTGACCGGCCAGAAGTACCGCCTGTACGACGCCGGGCACGGCGGCGGGATCTGGTGTGGCAAGCACTACGGCCTCGACACGCCGCGGACCGGCGACCCGCTCGATGATCACTCGCACGCGGTGACCGTGCGGCAGTGCCTGCGGTACTACCTGATGCTGGAGCGGGGCGACTTCGGTCCGCAGGCATCGGCCCGGCTGCGGGAGATCTTCCGCGCGCCCGAGCTTGAATTCCACGACAGCAACTTCGTCACCGGCCTGACCGGCCGCGACGTGACGATGGTCCGCAAGAGCGGCCTGTGGGAGGACTGGCGGCTCGACACGGCCCGCGTGCGGCATGGCGAGCGGGTCTACCTGCTGGCCGGCGCGACGCATCATCCCGAGGGCGGGACCTACCTCGCGCGAATGGCCGCCGCGGTCGATGAGATCCTGTGCGGGGCGAGCGATCCGGTGCCGGCGCGGCATCGGCTGGCGTTGCACGACCTCGCCGGGGTGTCGGGCTGGAAGCTCGCGCCCGGCAGCCAGGGGACCTCCGAGACGGTCACGCCGGGGGACTGGTTCAACGAAGTGGTGCCGTCGTGGAACGTGACGACCGAACCGGGCGACGGGTTCGTGGTCGAACTGCGTGTCGGCCGGGCGTTCGAGGAGCGCTGGTCGCCGTGGCTGCATGTCGGCGACTGGGGCCCCGCACCGGCCCGCGACGCGCGGGTGACCGAGTTCCCGGGCGGGGCGATCGACATCGACTACTTCCGTTCGGACCAGCGCTACGATCGGCTGCAGTACCGCGTGACGGCGGCGGCCGGCAACGCCGCGCCGCTGTTCGTTGAGCGTTTCGCGGCGTGTGTGAGCGATACGACCGGGCGTCCGCTGGCGGTGCGTCCGGTGGTGGAGCCCCAGCCGCGTCCGTCGCGGTCGGACTGGCAGCGGAACCTGGCGGTGCCGTTCCGCAGTCAGAAGTCCGAGCCGGCCGAGATCGCGGGTCGGATCTGCAGTCCGACTTCGGTTTCGATGGTGCTGGACTACCACGGGCTGGCCCGCAGCACGCGGACGGTCGCGGACGCCTGCCTGGACGCCGCGCACGACCTGTACGGCGTCTGGCCGCGGAACGTGCAGGCGGCCTGGACGTTCGGCAGTCCCGGCTACCTGGCGCGCTTCTCGGACTGGGCCGCGGTGGAGCGGATGATCGCGGCGGGGCAGCCGCTGGTGATTTCGATTCGGGTCCGAAGGGAAGGCGACCTGCGCGGCGCCCCGTACAAGACCACGGCCGGGCACCTGCTGGTGCTGACCGGCTTCGCGGGCGACGACCTGGTGCAGGTCAACGATCCGGCCGGGAAGACGCCGGAGGCCGGCCAGGTGCGTTACCACCGCGAAGACCTCGAGAAGGTCTGGATGCGGGCGACCGGCGGCCTGGCTTACGTACTGAAGCCGGCCGAGTCGAACCGATAGTGTGGATGAGGAGTGCTCATCGCGTGTTGAAGCTACTCGTGTTGTCCTGCCCGTGCGCCCGTGTTGGCCGGCGCCCTTGTTCCCTGGAGTTTTCCGATGCCCGATGAGCCGCAGACGTTCCGCTATCCGCTGCAGGCGGACGGCAACTTCCTGGCCCAGACGAACGCCCACGTGGGCGTGTACCGTTCGAGCGACGACGCCAGTTACGCGGTCGCCCGCGAGATGGCCGACCTGATCCGCGAGAAGTCGGCGGCCGGGGGCAAGGCGGTGCTGGGGCTGGCGACCGGTTCGACGCCGACGCGGGTGTACGACGAACTGATCCGGATGCATCGCGACGAGGGGCTTTCGTTCAGGAGCGTGGTCACGTTCAACCTGGACGAGTACTGGCCGATCGAGCCGACCGCGCTGCAGAGCTACGTGCGGTTCATGCGCGAGATGCTGTTCGATCACGTCGACATCCTGCCGGAGAACGTGCATGTGCCGAACGGGCAACTGGCCCGCGAGGACATCGCCGCGTACTGCGACGAGTACGAGCGGCGGATCGACGAGGCCGGCGGCATCGACTACCAGATCCTGGGCGTGGGCCGCACGGGGCACATCGGTTTCAACGAGCCCGGTTCGCCGCGCGAGAGCCGCACGCGACTGATCACGCTCGACAAGGTGACCCGCCTGGACGCGGCCAGCGACTTCTTCGGCGAATGGCAGGTTCCGCGGCAGGCGATCACGATGGGGGTCGGGACGATCCTCTCGGCCCGCCGGGTGGCGCTGCTGGCGTTCGGCGAGGGCAAGGCCCGCATCCTGCGGCAGGCGATCGAGGAGCCCGTCACCAACACGGTCGCCGCCAGTTTCCTGCAGCAGCATCCCAACGCGAGTTTCTTCCTGGACCCGGCCGCGGCGAGTCAGTTGACGCCGGTGGCGACGCCGTGGCTGCTGGGCCCGATCAGCGCGTACGGGCAGGAGTGGGACCGGGCCAACACGCGCCGCGCGGTCATCTGGCTGAGCGAGAAGGTCGAGAAGCCGATCCTGAAGCTGGTCGAAGAGGACTACAACGAACACGGTCTGCAGGAACTGATTTCGGCTCGCGGGGCGGCCTACGACATCAACATCGAGGTCTTCAAGACGATGAGCCGGACGATCACGGGCTGGCCGGGCGGCAAGCCGGGTCGGCCGCGACGCGACGGGGGCGACGATCCGTTCCCGAAGCGGGTGATCGTCTTCAGTCCGCACCCGGACGACGACGTGATCTCGATGGGCGGCACGTTCATCCGCCTGTGCGACCAGGGGCACGAGGTGCACGTCGCCTACCAGACGTCGGGCAACATCGCCGTCTGGGATGACGAGGCCGTCCGGCACACGGACTTCGTGGCCGAGTTCTGCCGGGCGTTCGAGATGGTCGACGAGACGGAAGTGCTGCGGATCGAGGAGGGCATTCGGGCGTTCCTGCGGGACAAGGCCCCCGGGGAGGTTGACAGCGAAGCGCTGCGGCGGGTCAAGACGATGATCCGGCGGACCGAGGCCCGCGCGGCGGCCCTGTTCTGCGGCGTCAGGCCCGAGCGGATTCACTTCCTGGATCTGCCGTTCTACGAGACCGGGCGGGTTCGCAAGAAGCCGCTGGGCGAGGACGACCTGCAGATCACGATTGACCTGCTGGAGCGGGTCAAGCCGCACCAGGTCTACGCGGCCGGCGACCTGTCGGATCCGCACGGCACGCACCGGGTCTGCCTGGCGGCGATCGAGGGGGCGTTTGAACGGATCGCCGATCGTCCGTGGGTGCGGGACTGCGCGGTGCTGCACTACCGCGGGGCGTGGCAGGAATGGGAGCCGCACGAGATCGACATGGCGGTCCCGATCAGCCCGGACGAGGTCGGCCGCAAGCGGCGGGCGATCTTCAAGCACGAGTCGCAGAAGGACGCGGCGCTGTTCCCGGGACCGTGGGACCAACGCGAGTTCTGGAAGCGGGCCGAGGACCGCAACCGCGAGACGGCCGAAGCCTATGACCGGCTGGGCCTGCCGGAATACGAAGCGATCGAAGCGTTCGTGATCCGCAAGCCGGTCGAAGTGCACGAGTGAGCAAGTGAGCAGGTGAGCAAGTAAGCAAGTGAGCAAGTAAGCAGGTGAGCACGTAAGCAAGTGAGCAAGTGAGCACGTGCGCAGCGCCGTAGGGTGCGTCATCGACGCGGCAGACCGCGCTGACCTGCTGCCGGGGTGCTTCAGGCGTCGATGCCGCACCGCGTGGCAACTTCGTCGGTCGCCGGGGTCAACCCGCGCACTGCTCAAGAGCCCTGGACGAGCCGCCCCGCTCTTTCCCCTCGCTCCCTCGCTCCCTAGCTCCCTTCCCCGGGGTGCTAGAGCTTTCCCCGTTCCAGTGTCAGCACGCGGTCGGCGAATTCGGCTACGCCGGGGTCGTGGGTCACCATCACGATGGTCTGGCCTTCCTTGTGCAGGCCGCTGAGCAGTTCCATGATCTTGCGGCCGGCGGCGGCGTCGAGGTTGCCGGTCGGCTCGTCGGCGAACAGGATCCGCGGCTTGTGCACCAGGGCCCGGGCGATCGCGACCCGCTGGCGTTCGCCGCCGGACAGTTCGTTGGGGCGATGCTTCATCCGCTCGCCGAGGCCGACCCGTTCCAGGATCGCGGCGGCGTCTTGGCGGGCGGCCTCCCGACGGGCGAACCAGGCCCGGGTCGAGGCGGCCACCATCCGCGGAAGCAGCACGTTTTCGAGGACGCTCAGTTCCGGCAGCAGGTGGTAGAACTGGAAGACGAAGCCGAACTGCCGTCGGCGGAGTCCGTTGCGTCGTTTCTCGAACGGCGACAGGAAGTCGAGCAGGCGGATGGCCGTGCGTCGCGCGGACTCCGGTGCGAACACGTCCTGCCCGTCGAACCGGACCTGCCCGCGCTGCGGGACGTCGAGCGCCCCGAGCACGTGCAGCAGGGTGCTCTTGCCGCTGCCGGACTTGCCCATGATGCCGACGAACTCGCCGTCGGCCACGTGCAGGCTGCAGTCGGTCAGCACGTTCAGTTTGACCTGTCCGAGCTGGTACGTGCGGTGGATGCCGTCGGCCTGCAGCAGGGCGTCCGGGTTGGCAGCGCCGGTGGTGTCCTCCGGGCGGGTGGTCGGGGCGGCGTTACTCATAGCGCAGCGCCTCCACCGGGTGCATCGTGCCGGCCCGCCAGGCCGCGACCAGGGAACCGATCGTCGAGGCGGCCACGCCGATCACGCCGACGATGATCGCGTCCCAGACCTTCATCTGGTCGGGGATCCGGTCGAAGGAGTAGACCTGCAGGTCCCAGATCCGCCAGTCTTCGCGCCACGAGATCAGCCAGTCCTGGATCTCGTTGATGTTGGTGATGAACACGTATCCCAGGCCGGTGCCGAAGATCGCACCGACCAGTCCGACGAAGGCGCCGTAGAGGACGAAGATCGAGGCGACGCCGCTGGCCGATCCGCCGATGCTCTTGATGATGCCGATGTCGCGCGTCTTCTGCAGCACGATCATGTAGAGGATGCAGAGGATCAGGGCCACCGCGACCAGCGAGATGATCCCGAACAGCAGCGTGACGAGCATCTTCTCTTTCTGCACCGGACCGATGATGTGGGCCTGGCTCTGCTGCCAGGTCTTGGCCTCGACGCTCGCGGCCATCTGCAGTTCGTCCACGTCCAGGCCGGCTTCGGGGTCCTGGGTGATCCGCTGGTAGACGGCTTCCATCCGCTGCGTCAGCGCGAGCAGCGCTTCGTCGGTGACATCCTCGCGGACCTTGACCTGGATCTGCGAGCAGCGGGCCGCGATCCGGCCGCCGTCGTCGACCCGTTCGCCTTCCTCCATCCGCAGCAGTTGCTGCAGGCGTTCGAACTCGACGTAGACGTGCCGCGAATCGATGTCGTAGATCCCGGTCCGCGAGTCGTCGACGTAGCGGAAGTGCGCGATCGTCGGCGTCACGTCGACCATCCCGCTGTCGCTGGTCGCCCAGAGTGTCAGCGAGAAGTTGATGCCCTTCGGCAGCCAGGAGAAGCGGTGGTAGCGCCCGTCCGATTCGCGGCGGGCGACGATGTCGCGTCCGATGATCATGCCCGGCAGCGGTTCGCCGGTCAGGACGGGTTCGGACGGAACGAACTCGAAGACGCCGGGGAACTGCGGGCCGCCCCATTCGCGCATCACGCGGTTGGTTTCGGTTTCGGTCGACTGCGGGTCGAACGGTTCGCTGCTGCCGGACTCGGCGTGCCGCCGGCGGGCTTCGCGCAGGGCGCCGGCATAGGGCTCGGGCAGGGCCGGCGGGCGGAACGGCTGGCCGTCGACCGCCGAGTTGAGCGTCGTGTCGGCCAGGCCGAGCAGCGGCCGGCGGGCGGGCGCCAGGGTCGTGGTGCCGGGATAGAACTTCTCGTAGAAGAGGCTGCCGCGGAAGTCGGTCACGCGATCGGCCTCGTCGAGGCGGATGCCGACCACGCTGACGGTGCGGGTGATCGGCTGGTCGGGGAAGCGGAGCATGCCGAGGGTGTGGATCACCGGGGTCGCCTGGGTGATCTCGTCCCACCGGCTGATTTCGGCGATGAACTCCTCGTACATCGGGAAACCGGTGTAGGAGCGGTTCTCGACGATCACGTCGCCGAGCAGGTTCTTGGCCCGCCACATCAACTGGTCGAGCCAGCCTCCCATGACCGACATGACGATCAGGACCATCGCCACGCAGAGCGTCACGGCCGCCATCGCGAAATAGGCGATTTTCCGACTGCGGAGATAGCGGAGCGTCAGGAAGAGCTTGTACACGCGGACCCCGCGAGCAGGCGGTCGGTTGGGCCGGGCGCGTTCCGTCGCGCCGCCGGCGAAGCGTAAACCCTATAACCGAGGGAGCTAGGGAGCAAGGGAGCGGGGGGCTCGCCGGAGCCGGCGTCCGGCCGGGTCGGTCCGGGCACCCGGGCCGGGGGCGGGCGGCGGTGAAAAAACCGCCCGGCCGGCCTGAAATAGGGTCGTCGAGGGGTGGCGCGGACCCTATACTGGGGGAAACCCTGAACCAAAGGTCGTCTTTTGGGAGACTTCTCGTGAAGGCATACTGCGTGACACTTGTGGGCCTGCTCTGCTGTGGTTTTGCCGCGGCGCAGACCGTGACGCTGGATCTGACCTCGACCGAAGACGGCCAGTCCGTCTCGGCCGGTGCGACGATCAACTGGCAGATTACGGCGTCGGTATCCAGCGGCGACAACGCCGGGCTGGCCGCGGTCACGACCGATCTGGTCCAGGACGCGGGCAACCCGGACACGCTCGACATTCCGCCGGCGGGATCGGTGCCGGGCGCCATGACGAACTTCTCGCGTCCGGACGGGATCTGCAACCCGGGCGAGCTGAACCCGACCACCGGCTACACGGGTGTCCAGCGCGGCACCTCGGGTGCGCTGAACCTGATCCAGGTTGGCGGGGCCCAGAACGGCTTCGGCCAGGCCCTCCCGGGCGGATCGGGCGTCGCGGAGAACGCCACGGTCGTCCCCGGCGTCGGCCAGGGCAGTGCGGTCGTCATCGCCAGCGGCTCGTTCAGCGCCCCGTCGACGGACGGCACCTACATCTTCTCGCTGGCCAACAGCGCGGCCAACGTCTTTGACAGCGTCGTGGCGGCTCCGGCCGTTTCGCCCGCTGTGGCGGCCACGATGGGCTCGGGCAGCAGCAGCTTCAGCTTCACGGTTACGGCCGGCGTGGCCTGCGGCGCGGCCTGCACGATTCCGGGCGGCTGTGCGGACACCAACGGCGACGGCACGGTCGACCTGACCGACCTGGCCAACGTGCTGAGCAACTTCGGCGGCCCGGGCGGTCTGGCCCAGGGTGACACCGACGGCAGCGGCACGATCGACCTGACCGACCTGGCCAACATCCTGGCCCTGTTCGGCACGTCCTGCCCGTAAACGGCACCACGCTCGAAAACGCGATCCCCGTTCGGCCTGCCACGGTCGGACGGGGATCTTCTTTTTGGCCAGGGAGCCGGGGAGTGAGCGGTCAGCGGCTTTCGGTGAGCAGGGGGTGGTTGCGGTAGCGGGCCATCAGTTCGTGCAGTTGGGTGCTGACGAGTTCGAGGCAGGCGGCTTCGTCGAGGCTGGCGGTGACTTCCGGCGGGATTGGCCGGCCGTAGGCGACCAGGACCGGGCTGAGCGGGGTCGGCAGTTTCGCGGTCCGTGGCCAGGCTTCGAAGGCGCCGAGGATCAGCATCGGGACGATCGGGACCTTCGCCTTGCGGGCGACCATGATGACGCCGGAGCGCATCGGCTGCAGGCTGCCGTCCGGCGTACGGGTGCCTTCCGGGAAGACGGTGATGATCCCGCCGCTCTTCAGGCGTCGCAGGGTTTCCTTGATCGCGCCGATGTCGCCCGCCCCCCGTTTGACCGGGAAGGCGTTCAGCGATTCGATCAGCCAGCGGAAGGACGGGTTGCCGAACAGCGTGTCGCGGGCCATGAAGTGGCATTCGCGCGGCAGGGCGAGGGCCGACAGGACCGGATCGAGAAAGGACTGGTGGTTGCTGACCAGCAGCGCGCCGCCCTCGTTCGGGACGTTGCTGACGTTGAAGACGCGGCCGCGGAAGAGCGTCAGGAACGCCACCTGGCACAGGTAGCGCATCACCACGTAGTACGGCCGCATGCTCAGGACGAGGCCCCGGTCGGGTGATCGTTGGGCACGTCGACCCCGCAGGCGGCGAGGTGCTTGAGCAGTTGCTCGAGGACCTGCCCGATGGTCAGGTTGGAGGTGTTGATTTCGATCGCGTCGTCGGGGCGGACGAGGCCGCCCTTCTGCTCGTCGCTGGCGTCGCGGCTGGAGATGTTCTCCTTGACCTGTTCGAGGGTGACGTCCTCGCCTTCGGCGCGCAGGTCGTGGAAGCGGCGGTCGGCCCGCGTGTCGAGGTCGGCGACCATGTAGAACTTGAAGTCGGCTTCGGGGAAGGCGACGCTGCCCTGGTCGCGGCCCTCGGAGACCATCGAGCCGAGTTCCCGGCCGATCTCCTGCTGTTTCTGGACGAGGATGGCGCGGACGCGTTTCAGGCGGGCGATGTCCTTGCTGTGGTTGGCGATCCGCTGGGTGCGGATTTCCTCGGACACGTCCTGTCCGCGCAGGACGACGCGGACGTGGGTCGGGCCGCAGTCCAGCGAGAAGTCGGCCGTCGCGGCCAGTTCGGTGATGGCGTCCTCGTCGGTCATGTCGAGGCGGTCGTCGATCGCGGCGAGGGTGACGACGCGGTACATCGCGCCCGTGTCGAGGTAGGGGATGTGCAGCCGCGCGGCGAGCTTGCGAGCGGCCGTACTCTTCCCCGATCCGGCTGGTCCGTCAATCGTGATTATCATCGTCGCCCCGTGTCCGATATGCTGGTCGAATTCCGGGAGAAACTGTAACGCGTGACCGGCCCGCTTTCCACAGCGGGGCGGAACGGCGAGGAGGTCGCGATGGCTGCCAAGACGATCATGGTGGACATGGACGGGGTGCTGAGCACCGAGGAACGCGTTTTTGACAGGCCGCTGGCCCGCCCGATCGAGGGGGCGCGGGAAGGGCTGGCGAAACTGAAGGCGGCCGGTCACACGATCGTGATCTACACCGCCCGGGGGTGGGCCGAATACAACGTGACGAAGGCATGGCTGGACCAGCACGAGATGCCCTACGACGCGATCCACATGGGCAAGCCGATCGCCCACGTCTGGATCGACGACCGGGCGATCCGCTTCCGCAACTGGGAACAGGCGGCCGCGGAAGTGGAGGAGTTCTGAGGAGGGAGCGAGGGAGCAAGGGAGCGAGGGAGCAAGAGAGCAGGGGAGCCAGGGAGCGAGGGAGCAAGGGAGCAAGGGAGCGAGGGAGCGAGGGAGCGAGGGCGGGGGAGCGAGCCAGACCAAGGGACATGGAACACGCGGCGTAGGGTGCGTCATCGACGCGGGAGCCCGCGGGTTCGTTCGTTGGAGGGCGCTTCGGGCGTCGATGCCGCACCGCGTGGCAGCTTCGCGCGTCGCGAACGTACGCCGCCACGTGGCAGCCTCGTCGACCGCCGGGGCAATCTGCGAGGGGAAGGCTGCTCGAGCGCAGCGTCACGGTCATTCCGCGGGCGTGGAAGGCGGATCGTCCGGCTGGATTACCCCGGGCCGAGTTCCCCGGTTCCCTACTCGGCTCCCTGTTCTCGCCCCGGCCTCGTGGCTTCCTCGCCGCCACGCTCCCTTTCGAGAAAGATCGGACTGCTGAAGATCCAGTGGCCGTCGCGCTGGCGGGCGCGGACGTAGTAGTACGTTCCGTCCGCGGCCGGGGCGTCGTCCTGCCAGGTCCAGTTGACGAAGGCCGAGTCGCAGACGCGCGTCGCGACGACCTGGTTGTTGCGCAGGATCTCGATGCCGGCCAGGGCGTCGTCGCCGAAGATGCTGATCCTCAGGTCGCGCGGCTTGTCGGCGTCCGGCCAGGCCACCTCGCTGCCCATCGGGTGTCCGGACAACTGGAAGCGCAGCACCGCGCGGCATCCGGTCGTGGCGTAGACCCGCCGGGCGTGCAGCGCTTCGAAGATCGCGGCCCGGGTCAGGTCGCGGGCGTAGATGCCGGCCAGGCCGCCGCCGCCACCGGCCGGGCGGAGACCCGGGTGCCCGTCGTGCGTATCGCCCGAGCCGATCAGTCCGAGGCGATGCCCCTTTGCGAGCGCGGTCTGCAGCATGCCCGACGCGACCGGATGCGTGACGCGGCGGGGGTGATCGATCGACTCGGACACGCCGTGCACACTGCAGATCTCGGCCACGGGCGTCATGGTCGGATCGAGCGGTCCCCAGTGGAAGGGCATCGTGCTGCCGCCCGGATGGTGCGGAATCGTCACGGCACCGCTGCCGCGCAGGCTGTCCCACAGGGCGGTCGGCGTCTGGCCGTCCTCGTCGTTCCAGGCGACCAGGCGGGCGTCGCGCTCGTTCGGAAACAGCACGTGCATGTGACCCCAGGTCCAGTTGGTCCACTCGTAGCCGGGGATCGTCAGGAAGGAACCGGGCTGATTGGCGGCCGCGGTTTCGCGGAGGATCGCCTGCCAGGTTCGCGGGTTGTCCCGGAGCGGGGCGTAGCCCCAGCGGTCGTGGTCGGTCAGGGCGATCACATCGACGCGGGCCACGTCGCGGGCGTAGGCGAAGTAGTCGGCCGGTGTGCCGGTGCCGTCGCTGCGGTTGGAATGCCCGTGCAGGTCGGCCCAGTAGAGCTTGCGGGTCTCGCCCGGGGCGCGGACCAGGATCGGGTTGCTGGTGGCGGCCGGCAGGCGCCCGTCCGGATCGCGGACCTCGACCAGCAGGATGCCGGCTTCGGTCGGGGTGATCGTCACCCGCTGCGCGCCGGCGTGCCCGGCGGTGAAGGTCACGACCTGCGGCGCGTCGGCCGCGGCGCCGGAGAGGGTCAGGCCGATGTCGCCGCGGAAGGCGCGGGCCCGGTTGCCGCGTGGGTCGAGGGCGGCCACGCTGACTTCGAGGGGTCGGTCGACGAAAGCGTGTCCGGGTCCGTTGCAGACAAGCCGGGTGGCGTCGCGCGGCGCGACGGTCAGGCGCGGCTGCTGCGCGAGCGGGACGTAGAAACCGTCGCCGTCGCCGTCGACACGGAAGAAGAAGCGTTCCTCGCGTTCGGCGTAGGCGTCGGTGTGTCCGGCGGCCCGCGGGTTCTCGCCCTCGCGGGTGTCGCCGTAGATCAGCGTGATGGTTGCGCCGGGCGGCAGAGGGGTATCGGCCACGCGGGCGTAGACGGCTCGGCTGGGCGCGTGCAGTTCGGTTTCGAGACGCACGTCGGGGTTCGAGCAGGCGACGCTGACGTAGCCTGGCGCGGTGGGGTCGTCGATCTGCGGCGGGCCCCAGCCCCAGAAGGCGCTGACCAGGCAGACGATTCCGCCGCCGGGCTGAATCCCATCGGGGCCGGCGGTGTAGATGAAGGTCAGCGTGCAGGGCGCGGCGGCCGGGACGTGGTCGGGGGTGACGACGACGCGACCGCCGCCATCTCCGGGGCCGGCGACGAGGGCGGATTCATCGGGCAGGACGACGCGCGGGGCGGGCGCGTCCGTCGGTGGCGGATCACCGGCGAGCGGCAGCAGCGCCAGCAGCATGGTCAGGCAGTTCAGCATCGAAGATCCCATGGGGCGGACACCAGATGGTAGCCGAGCGGGGCGGGGACGGGGATGCGCGCGGGGGCCGGGGTCCGGTTCGCCGGGGTGGCCCTCGCACGTCCAATACAAACCGCAATCCGCTTTCCGAAACCGGCGTTGAAATGTCGCCTGAAAAGTCATGCTTGAAAAGCGGGGCGGGCTGTCGCAGAATGAGACAACTTGCCACCGACAACAGGGCCGGACCGGCCCGTGGGGTTAAACGACTTTGCAGGCCGAAGACACGCGTGACATCCTGAAACTGCTGCGCGAAGCCCGGGACGGGAGTGCGGCCGCCGTCGACCAGTTGCTGCCGAAGGTCTACGACGAGTTGCGCTACCTGGCGGGGGCGTACCTGAATCGTGAGCGGGCGGACCACACGCTGCAGCCGACGGCGCTGGTGCACGAGGCGTACCTGCGGCTGATCGGCCAGCGGACGGTCGGCTGGGAGGATCGGGCCCAGTTCCTGGCGGCGGCGGCGTCGGTGATGCGGCGGATCCTGGTGGATCACGCCCGCCGGACCCAGGCCGCCAAGCGGGGCGGACACGCCAGTCGCACGCCGCTGGACGATGCGATCGCGACCTTCGAGGAGCGGGCGATCGACCTGATCAGTCTCGATGACGCCCTGACGCAGTTGGCCGAGGTGGATCGGCGGAAGTGCCAGATCGTGGAACTGCGCTTTTTCGCGGGCCTGACGGCCGAGGAAACCGCGCGGGTGCTGCAGGTCAACGTGCGGACGATCGAGCGGGAATGGTCGGTCGCGCGGGCCTGGCTGCGGAGTGCGCTGCAGTCGAGTTAGCGGACTGGGGCGGGCCGCTCTTTCGCGTGTTCAACTTTCATGGCGACCGAAATCCTGTCGGGTTGTCGGCGCCGCTGACGCGGTTTCCAACAGGGAGAGCGCTGCCTGATGGACACCCGGACCAGTCTGACGATGGAACGCTGGAAGCGGATCGAGGAGATCTTCCTCGAGGTCGCCGGCGTGCCGCCTGGGCAGCAGCCCGGGCTCCTGGCCGAGTTGTGCGGCGGTGACGACGAGTTGCGCCGGCACGTCGAGCGGATGCTGACCTGTCACACCGAGGACGACGAATTCCTGCAGAACCCGGGAAGCTCGCCGCTGGACCCGGACCTGCAGACGCGACACCTGCGCGGCAGGCGGATCGGCGCGTTCCGGCTGCTGGAGCCGATCGCGACCGGCGGAATGGGCACGGTCTGGCTGGCCGAACGGACCGACGACCTGCAGCAGCGGGTGGCGCTGAAGCTGCTGAACTGGGGGCTGGTCTCGGCTGAGCGGCGGCGGCTGTTCGAGAAGGAGCGGCAGGCCCTCGCGCAGCTCGAGCATCCGTACATCACGCGGCTGATCGACGGCGGCACCACCGAGGACGGCGTTCCCTACCTGGTCATGGAATACGTCGAGGGTGAACCGCTCGATGCGTTCTGCGACCGGCAGCGACTGTCGATCCGGCAGCGGCTGGAGCTGTTCCGCAAGGTCTGCGAGGCCGTCAACTTCGCGCACCAGAACCTGATCGTGCATCGCGACCTGAAGCCGAGCAACATCCTCGTGCATCGCGGCGGGGAGCCGAAGCTGCTCGACTTCGGCGTGGCCAAGCTGCTCGACAACGCGTCGACCGCGGCCCAGGCCGAGGCGACCATCACGATGGTGCGGGCGTTCACGCCCCGCTACGCCAGTCCGGAGCAGGTCCGCGGCGGCGTGATCACCACCGCGACCGATGTCTATTCGCTCGGCGTGCTGCTGTTCGAACTCCTGACCGGCGCGCAACCCTACGACCTGAACGGCAGCTCCGAGTACGAACGCGTGCAGCAGATCTGCAACGATCAGCCCGAACTGCCCAGCCGCATCGTCCTGAACGGAGCCACCCGCACCGCGGCCGCTTCACCGGTCGAGGCCGGGCGGCTGCGCTCGGACTCGCCCGAGGGCCTGCGGCGCCGGCTGCGGGGCGACCTCGACACGATCGTGCTGAAGGCCCTGCAGAAGGACCCGACCCGGCGGTACGCCTCGGCCGAACAGCTCAGCGAGGACATCGGGCGTTTCCTCGGCGGCCTGCCGGTGCGGGCCCGGAAGGACACCATCTCGTACCGGCTGAGCAAGTTCGTTCTGCGGAACCGGGCGGCCGTGGTGGCCACGACGGTCGTGCTGTTCAGCCTGGTGACCGCGACGGTCGGGATCGTGATGCAGTGGCAGAGCGCCCGCCGCGATCGCGACCAGGCCCGCCGCGCGCAGCGGACGGCCGAGACGATCACGACCGTCTTTCAGAACACGCTGTTCACGATCAACCCGCAGCAGCGCGGCGGCAACGCCAGCCTGTTCATGCTGCTGGGGGACGCGATTCGCCAGGCGGAACTGGAGCTGATGCACGCGCCGATGGCTCTGACCCGCGTGCGTTACGCGGTCGGCTCGACCTACGCGGCGTTGCGGGCCTATCAGCCGGCCGAGGAGCATCTGCGGCGGGCGCTGGCCGGGTACCGCGAGGAGTCGGACCCGCACGATCCCGAGACGGCCCGCTGCCTCGATGACCTTGGCTGGCTGCGGATTCAGATCGGGGCGGACGACGGCGTCGACCTGCTGCGCGAGGCGATCGTGATCCAGGAACGGCTGTACGGACCCGATCAGCGGGCGGTGGCGGATGCCAAGTGCCGCCTGGCCTACGGGCTGGCCCCGCGTCGCACGCCGGAGGCCTTCGCCGAGGCCGAGCAGTTGCTGGGCGAAGCGATCGGGGTGTACCGCAAACGGTTCGACGGTCGCCACGCCACCTACGCGTTCGAGCGACTGGTGCGCGGCTGGCTGGCCGAGAACGCCGGCGATCACCGGGCGGCGGTCAATCACTATCGGGCGGCCCGCGACGAGTACAACGCGACCGAGAATCCGCTGCAGACCGGGTACGTGCTGACGCTCGAACGGATCGCGGCGCTGATGGAACAACGCGGCAACTACGCGGCCGCCCGACGGCATCGCAACGAGTTGTCGGGCCTGGCGCACACGCTCTACGGCGAGGTGCTGTCGCATCGCGCGGACTGGGCAGCGGCCCGTCTGGAACATCGCGACGCCCAGCCGCAGGCGGCGCTCCGCGGCTACGTGCGGGCCCTGACCAGCCTGTGCCTGGCGTGGCGGCGGAACATGCCGGTCTCGGCCGCGGAACTCGGGCAGCTTGGCCGGCAGCTTGACGAGGTGCTGCAGGACCGCGCGACCGACCTGGACGAGATCGGACGGCTGTGCGGCAAGACGGTCCAGGCGCTCGGCAAGCGGCGCGAATACCCGCCGCTGCTGCGGGCCCGCTGGCTGGTCGACATCGGGGCGGCGTTGTACGAGGCCGGCGGGCGGCACGCGGCGGCCGAGATGGCCCGCCTCGCGCTGGCCGCGATCGCCGACCAGGAACCGTCACCCGAGCGGGCGGCCGCGCTGCTGCTGCAGGGGCTGGCACACTACGACCTCGGGGCGGCCCCGGCCGCGCGCGAGGCGCTGCGCGAGGCCGGCGGCATCGCCGATGCGCCGCTGGTGCTCTCGGCCGACAGTTTCTGGCACCTGGCGCTGGTGCTGCAGGGCTTCGACCTGCCGGCGGAGGCGGACCAGGCCGTGACGCGGGCGCGGGCGATCGAGCGGCTGGAGCGTCCGCGGCGGGCGGTGCAGCGCGCGGCCGAGCCGCCGCCGGATTCCTGAGGCTGGCCGCAACGTATTCCCTGGAAAGCGCTTAGAGATTGGGACTGCTTGCGGGCCCCGGGAGCGACCGATAGGATGGGCGTATCGCCGGGCGCAGCGGTCGCGTCCCGGCGTTTCCTGTCGACACTTCGAGGTTGCCGAACATGCGCACGCTCCTGATGGTCCTGGCCGGCCTGATGCTGGTCGGCTGCGCGCCGGATGACACTCGCATCTCCATGACCCAGCTTGAACAGATGGAAGCCGAGATGGCCGAGGCCGAGCCGGCGACGGTCAGCCGTGGCCAACTGGAACTGGCCGAGGTCAAGCCGTTCCGTGCTTCGCCCGGGGACGTGCTGCAGATCGTGTTGATCGGGCTGGACGAGGAGGACGCGCTCAAGCCGACGCAACTGCTGGCGCGCGTCACGCGCGAGGGCACCGTCCGCCTGCCGCTGGTCGGACAGGTGACCGTGTCCGGTCGGCCGCTGGTCGAGATCGAGGCGGCGATCGTCGCGGCCTACGTGGATGCGCAACTGTTCAAGACGCTGACGGTGCACACGACGGTGGCGGAGGCGGGTTCGGTCACCGTGCTGGTCAACGGTGCGGCCGGTCGGCGGGGGATGGTCAGCCTGCCGACGAACAAGCGGAACCTGCTGTATGCCCTGGAACAGGCGGACGGCTTCACGGGCGCGGCTTCGGGGGTGGTGCTGGTGCAGCATGCCAGCAGCAAGCGTGAGCCCGAGCGGTACGACCTGAACAACATTCACGACATGCGACGGGCGATGACGTCGCGTCCGCTGGATTCGGGGGCGGTGATCACGGTCGAGGCGGGTGAGGCGCCGGCCGTGTACGTGACCGGGCTGGTCAACACGCCGGGTCCGGTGCTGCTGGGCGAGAACAGCCGCATCTCGGTGATGCAGGCGCTGTCGGCGGGATCGGGCGTGTTGGACTTCCTCGAGCCGAAGGAAGCGACGTTGTGGCGGCGTCTGCCGGACGGGCAGCGCGTGCGGGTCAGGCTGGCGCTGGACGAGATCATGTCGGGTCAGGCCCCGGACGTGGCGCTGCACGCGGGCGACATCCTGGACGTGCCGCACACGCTCGAGACGCGAGCCCGGCAGTGGTTCGTCGAGAACGTGCGGCTCGGTCCCTTCGGCGTGACGGCGGTCTACGACCCGCTGGCTGACCGCCGGGCGCGGATCGTCAGCGACAACAACAACAACGGCAACCTGCTGCAGTCGGTCTTCCTGAGCGGCCTGAACTCGGCGATTCCGACCCTGATTCAGCCTTCGGTGGTGGCGCCGTAAAGAAGGGAACAGGGAACAGGGAACAGGGCGCGGACGTTGTGTTACTGCGATCTTCGCAGTGTCTTCCGGTTGAGAGTGAAGACGTGAAGAGTGAATGAGTGAAAGAGGCTGCGTGTTCAGGCGCTTTCCTCTTTCACTCCTTCACCCATTCACGTTTCAGCCGGCCCAGCGCAGCCCCGGTGTCCCATCCTTGCGTGACCGCAGCGAGCGGAAACGCGGGGGACTGCACCCCCGGCCGGGTGGTCGCGCGTAAGAAACGCGTGCCCGGGACTGGCCGGACACGCGTCGTGATCTCGCGGTGAGGCGGAGCAGGGGGCGGACCCTCTTTCACTCCTTCACCCATTCACGTTTTCACCGGCGCAGCCTAGTCGAGCAGGCTGCGGCTCTTCAGGTAGGCGATCACCTCGTCGGCCGAGGCGTTCGGGTCCTTGCCTTCGTTCTTGATGACCAGTTCCGGCTTGTGCGGCTCCTCGTAGGGGGCCGAGATGCCGGTGAATTCCGGAATCTCGCCGGCGCGGGCCTTCTTGTAGAGGCCTTTCGGGTCGCGCTCTTCGCAGGTTTCGAGCTGCACGTCGACGTAGACCTCGATGAACGGCAGGCCGGCTTCCTCGTGGATCTTGCGGCACAGGTCGCGGTCGGCCCGATACGGGCTGATGAAGCTGGTGAAGGTGATCACGCCGGTGTCGGCGAACAGCTTGGCGACTTCGCCGATCCGGCGGATGTTCTCGGTCCGGTCGGCCGGCGAGAAGCCCAGGTTGCTGTTCAGCCCGTGACGGATGTTGTCACCGTCCAGGCAGTAGGCCAGCTTGCCCTGCTCGACCAGCTTGTGCTCGGCCGTGAACGCGATCGTGCTCTTGCCGGAACCGCTCAGGCCGGTCATCCAGATCGTGGCGCCCTTCTGCTTGAGTTGCTTGAAACGGTCCTCGCGCGAGACGTGACCTTCGTGCCAGGTGATGTTGGTCGCTTTCTGTGCCAAGGGACATTCCCTCCTTTATTGCTGAAACAGCGGCGTCGAGAGATACCGTTCCCCGGCCGACGCCAAAACGACGATGATCGTCTTTCCCGCATTCTCCGGCCGCTGGGCGACCTGGGCGGCGGCGGACAGCGCAGCCCCTGATGAGATACCACAGCAGATGCCTTCCTCGCGGGCCGCGCGGCGCGACCAGGTGAAGGCCTCGTCATTGCTTATCTGTACGACGTCGTCAATCACGTCGAGGTTCAGGATCTCCGGGATGAAACCCGCCCCGATGCCCTGGATCTTGTGCGGCCGCGGATCGAGCGGCTGGCCGGCCCGGGTCTGGGTGATGACCGGCGAGTCGACCGGTTCGACCGCGACGCACCGGAAGGTCGGCTTGCGTTCCTTGAGGGCTTCGCCGACGCCAGAGATCGTCCCGCCGGTGCCGACGCCGGCCACCAGCATGTCGGCCGCGCCGTCGGTATCGTCCCAGATCTCGACGGCGGTGGTTTCGCGGTGGACCCGCTTGTTGGCGGGATTGCGGAACTGCTGGGGCATGAAGGTCCGGTCGCCGGTCGCGGTCAGTTCCTCGGCCCGGTTCATCGCGCCCTTCATGCCTTCGGCGGCGGGTGTCAGGACCAGTTCGGCCCCGAGGTGCCGCAGGATCGCGCGGCGTTCGAGGCTCATGCTCTCGGGCATGGTCAGGGTCAGCTTGAGGCCGCGGGCGGCGCAGACGAAGGCCAGCCCGATGCCGGTGTTGCCGGAGGTCGGTTCGATAATGTGGGTGTCGGGCTGGATCGAGCCGTCGGCGAGGCCGGCCTCGATCATCGCCCGGCCGATGCGGTCCTTGACGCTCAGCATCGGGTTGAAGAACTCGAGCTTGGCGTAGACGTTGGCGGGCGCGTCAAACAGCCGCCGGATGCGTACGAGTGGCGTCCGGCCGATCGCGGCGGGCATACTTTCGTACAGGCGTGGCATGCGGACTCCGTGTGTGATGCTGGGTGCGCGCCGATACGCAAACGCGGCGGGGCCGGCATCCTGAGCGGGGGGTCCGACCGTTTCCGCCATCGCCACAGCAACCGGCGATTGTTGACAATGGGTCGGCCGTTGTCAAACGCGGCGAGCGGGCGGTTGCGAGCCGGCTTTGCGGGCGGGTAGCATCAGCGGGCGAGCCCGACTTCCGGGCGGTATTCAGGGCGATTTTCGGAATATGGGACCTGCCACGCACGATGAACGGAACGGTCCGGGGCCGGCGGCGCCGGAGGTGGCGGTAACGCTGGAGCAGCTCGAAGGGCTGGTCTGGGCGGAGCTGTTCGGCAACGATCATCCGGTCGAACTCGAGATCGGGACCGGCAAGGCGGGCTTCCTGCTGCGGCGGGCCCGGGCGGTGCCGGAGCGGAACTTCCTCGGGATCGAGTGGTGCAACCAGATCTACAAGTACGCGGTCGACCGCATGCAGCGCTGGCGGGTGCCGAACGTCCGGATGCTGCGGACCGACGCCGATCACTTCGTCCGCGTGCTGTGTCCGAAGGACTCGCTGCAGGTGCTGCACGTCTATCACCCCGACCCGTGGCCGAAGAAGCGGCATCACAAGCGGCGGCTGATCAAGCAGCCGTTCATCGAGGCGGCCATCGACCGGCTCGTCCCGGGCGGCTACTGGCGGCTGCAGACGGATCACGCCGGTTACTTCGAGCAGATGACGGCCCTGCTGGGCGACCACCCGCGGCTGCGCCGGGTCGAGTTCGAGGACGAGTCGCTGGGCTACACGCCCGACGGCATCGCGACGAACTTCGAAATCAAGTACCTGCGCGAAGGCCGGTCGATCTACCGGCTGGCCCTGCAGCGGTGCAGGTAACTAAGTAAGCAAGTAAGCAAGTAAGCAAGTGAGCAAGTAAGCAAGTCAGCAAGTCAGCAAGTCAGTCGCCCTGCGAAGCGAACTGTGCCACTGCCATCTCGCTCCCTCGCCCCTCGCTTACTTGCTCCCTCGCTCCCTCGCTCCCTTGCTCCCTTGCTCCCTCACTTACTTGCTCCCTATGAGGCGCATGCGTTGCGCGTTCGGGATGATCCTCGCACGCCTTGCCCTGTCCGGTGCCGATTCTGCCTGTGAAGAACCTCATCGAACAGGATGCCCGCCATGGCCGATCAGCCCGTGCAGACTTCGTTTCCGACCGTCGCCGATTCCGTCGATCCGCCGACCGACGCCCCGCCCGAACGTGGGTCGGCCGCGACCGACCGGCAGGTCCGCTGGAACGAACTGCGGCGGGAACTGCGGGACCGGGCGGCCCGGATTCATCGACTGCGGGACGAGATCAAGCCGGACGGCGGCGTGCCGGACGACCGGCAGCGGGCAGACCGCATCGAGGCCCGCGCGGCCCGGGTGACGGCGCTGATGGAGGCGATCGAGGAGATCGCCTCGGAACTGAAGATCCGCCGCGGCGACCTGCACACGCGGGCGGCCGACCTGGATCGCCGCGAACTCGACCTGCGGCGCCAGGCCCAGGAACTGAACGACTGCGGTGCCGCCCTCCAGCAGCGGCAGGCGGAACTGCAGGACGAGGCCGCCGAGCAGGAGCGGCAGCGACAGGAGCGCCTGGCCGAGATCCAGGAACTGGAGGCCCGGATCGAAGTACTGCGGGGCCGCGAGGAGGAACTCGAAGCGCGGGCGGCCGGACTGCTGCAGGCGGAGAACGAGATTCGCGGGCAGCAGGAGGAACTGGCCGGGCGCGAGCAGGACCTGCGGCTGCGGACGGCGAACCTGAACGAACGCTGCCAGATGCTGCGGGCTCAGACCGAAGCGATGGCCGAGGATCGCCGCGGCCTGGAAGACCTCGATCGGCAACTGGCCGAGCGCGAGCGGGAACTGGCGGAGCGGTCGCTCGAACTGGCCGGCACGGCCGAGGAACAGGAACAGCGAGCCCGCCTGCTGCAGCAGTACGCCGGGGCGCTCGAACGGCAGGAGGCCGGGATGGCGGCCCGCTACCAGGCGATCCTGGACCAGGAAGCCCAGTTGATCGCGGCCGAGGAAGTGCTGGCGACGCGTCAGGCCGAGATCAACGCCCGCCTGCGGCAGGTGCACGAGGCGACGGCGGAACTGCTCAGCGAGTAGCCGAAGGGAGCAAGGGAGCGAGGGAGCGAGGGAGCGAGGGGGCGTGAATCGTCCTTCACTCACTCTTTCATCCACTCATCTTTCCACCTGCGGTGCGCAGCGAGACGGTGAATGGGTCAAGCGGCCAGCGCGCCAGAACGACCTCCTTCACCCATCCACTCTTTCACATGTTCACATCAGAGAACCGGTAGCTGTGCGACGGCGACGGCGTTGCGTTGCTGCTGGGTGGATTCGGTGTCGGCGCTGACGTGCCATTCGCACCGGCGGCAGAGTTCGGGGGGGCAGGTGCCGCGCAGGTCCTGGCGGATGGCTTCGAACGCCAGGCCGTGCCAGATCTCCTCCAGCGTCTGCGTTCGCAGGTCGCCGAGAATCACCTGCTGGCCGTAGTCCATGCAGCAGAGCGTGACGCGCCCGTCGCTGAGGATGTGCAGCCAGTCGGAGTCGCGCCGCTGGCGGCAGACGTAGGGCGGTTCGCCCTTGGCTCGCACGTAGAGGGTCGGGTCGGCCGTCGCCTGTCCGAAGGTGGTCAGGTCGACCTGGCTGCTGCGGGAGACGACCCGCCACTGGGCCAGTTCGACGCCCTGGTCCCGCCAGTAGGCCGCGATCTCGGCCTCGCGCTGCGGCGACCAGAGTCCCCACAGGCACACGATCGCGAGCTTGTAGGGCTGCGCGCTCTGCCACTGCTCGATGAAGTCGTGGATGTTCCGCCAGGCCTTCTCGAACGGGACGCCGGGCATGGTCCGGGCGTACTCGGCGGCCGAGATGCCGTGGCTGCTGATCCGCAGTTCGTCGAGCGGCGCTGCGAGCAGTTGCTGCGCGAGTTTCGGCACGAGGTACTTGCCGGTCGTGCTGATTTCGAGCGTGGCGTTCGGCAGGGCGTCACGCAGACGGGCGATCCGCTCGAAGATCCTGCGGTCCGAGAGCGGGTCGGCCATCAGGTAGGGCGAGACGTACTCGATCGGATGCGGGGCGAGTTGTTCGAGGATCGAGTCGAACAGGGCTTCATCCATCCGCCCGTTGGTCCAGTGCGGCGACTGCTCGGGATGCGGGCAGATCGAACAGTCCGCGCCACAGGCGACGGTCGTCTGAATCTGCACCTTCCGCGGAAAGGCCGGCCCGGACATTGCAAGCTCCGAAGGAACCATGGTTCTTCGTTGTTCTATCGGACGGGGGCGAGCGCAGGCTTGAGCGTGCGAGGGGACCAGGGAGCAAGGGAGCGAGGGAGCGAGGGAGCGAGGGGGGCGTCGACGCATCGTGGGCGGTAAACCGCGCAGGTGTGCCACTGCGATTCTCGCAGTGGTATCTCTAACGAATCGGGGTTCAGGCTTGCCAGGCGACGTCAAGCGGATAGGCGGCAAGCGACTGCGGCCAGATACGCCGGGTCCAACCCGTCCGACCGGACACGCACAGCAAACGGCCGGTGATCGGGTCGTGGTGCCACGAGCCTCGGATCGGCAGCGTCCGATCCCGGCCGCGCGCGTCAAAGGACCAGAGGCCACGCAGACCATCGGCATGCACGGAACCATCACCCGGGATAATCAGGCTTGGTGAGAGAATGTGTCCGAGCCCGGGGGTTGTCGGCAACGGCGTCTGCAAGCCAACATTGCCATCTCTGTCGAACCAGACGACGGTGCCGCCACAGCCGGTGCTGGCGACGAAGGTGTTGCCGTCCTTGTGGATGCGGTTTCCGCAGCAGGCGCCGCCGAGCGTTCGACACCAGCGAAACGCGCCCTCGCGGGTAAAGCAGATCGCCACGAATGGGGCGAGACGGTTGCAGGCGAAGAGCAGGTCCGGGTCGGCATCCGCGGTCACCACCCAGCTTGACAGATCATGGAGCTTGCCCGGGTCCGTCAGTCGCACCTCCGTGCCGTCCTCGGATGTCCAGACCGGCACCCGCCCGTACGCCTTGACCGCGGCCAACACCTGCTCCCCGGGGAAGGGTGCGAGTGTGCGGACCTGCCCAATCCAGTCGCAGACCTGCAGTCCCTTGCTTCCGCAGCAGAACATTCCATCCGCGGCCAGGGCGTGCCGGAACCAGCCAACGTCGAAGCCCTCGGGACTGGGGAAGCGGGCGATGCATGCCAACCGCGGATCAAACAGGTGCACCTCGGCACCGCTCTCATAGGCCAGGTTGAACCCGGCGGAGCCAAGAAAGTGGGGCCGATCGAACGCGTAACGGAGGACGCTGCGGTCACCGGCGGGGTTGTCCCAACGCTCAACGCCACCCGCGTCATGGACGATCAGCGCACCGTCGGGAAGCGCCGCAACCGCCGCCTTGCCGCGGATCCTCGTTTGCCGGCGACCGTTCGGACGGAAGGCCTGAAGTCCGACATCGCCCCCGAGCCAGATCGTGCCATCGGTCGTGACGAGGAGGGCGTCGTTGTTCCTGCCACGCAGAGCGGTGCACCAGGTTGCTCGGGGCGTCATGGGCATCGAGACCCTTTCGCGTGCTCACGCCAGGATGTCGCAGCGCTGCAGCCACAGGGCATCCTAACGCCCCGCGCACCAGGTGCAGCGAGGTCGCCGGTTTTCAAGACTCGTGCATGCCACAGGGGGGGCGGTGGTGGAATTGACGCCGAACGCAGTCCCCCACCCTTCCGCTGCGCTGAAGGGCGGGGCACCCCCATGTCGGGATCGGCCTGCTAACTCAAACACCACTGCGAGAATCGCAGTGGCACACGGCGCGCGATCGGCCTTGCTTACTTGCTGACTCGCGCTAGCGAGCGTATTCCGTCGCGCGGATCTCGCGCAGCACCGTGACCTTGATCTCGCCCGGGTAGGTCATGTTCGCCTCGATCTGCTGGGCCACGTCGCGGGCCAGCTTCAGGGAACTGCGGTCGTCGACCTTGACCGCGTCGACGATCACCCGCACTTCGCGGCCGGCTTCGACCGCGTAGGCCTGGCGGACACCGTCGAAACCCGTCGCGATCGCTTCCAGTTCCTGCAGGCGCTTGATGTACCGCTCGAGGCTCTCGCGGCGACCGCCCGGACGCGACGCGCTGACCGCATCCGCGGCCGTGACGAGCGGCGTGAAGACGTGGATGGCCGGGACGTCACCGTGGTGACCTTCGGCCGCGTTGACGACGGCCTCGTGCTCGTTGAAGCGGCGGCAGAACTCGGCGCCGAGACGCGTGTGCGTTCCTTCCTGCTCGTGGTCGAGGGCCTTGCCGATGTCGTGCAGCAGGCCGCAGCGGCGGGCAAGCTGCCCGTCGAGCCCGAGTTCCTCGGCCATCATCCCGGTCAGGAAGGCGACCTCGATGCTGTGCCGCAGGACGTTCTGGCCGTAGCTGGTGCGGAACTGCAGGCGGCCGAGGGCTTCGACGATCTTCTTCGGCACGTTGTGCAGGTTGACTTCGAGCACGGCGTGCTTGCCGGCCTCCATCACCCGTTCCAGGACCTGCTTCTCGGTCTCTTCGATCAGTTCCTCGATCCGGGTCGGGTGGATTCGGCCGTCCTTGATCAGGCGTTCGAGGGCCAGGCGTGAGACTTCCTTGCGGATCGGGTCGAAGCAGGAAATGCTGACCACGCCGGGGGTGTCGTCGACGATCACCGTCACGCCGGTGGCCTTCTCGAAGGCCCGGATGTTGCGGCCTTCGCGGCCGATGATGCGGCCCTTCATGTCGTCGGAGGGGACGTCGACGGTCGCGACGGTCGCCTCGCAGGTGTGCTCGGCGGCGTAGCGCTGGATGGCTTCGATGGTGATCTTGCGGGCCTTGTCGCGGGCCTGTTCCTCGGCGGCCAGCAGGGTTTTCTCGACGATCTGTCCGGCCTCGCGCTCGACCTCGTGGCTGACGCGCGAGAGGGCCATTTCGCGGGCCTCCTCGCGGGTCAGGTCGGCGATCCGGAGCAGTTCGACCCGCTGCTCTTCGAGCTTGCCGTCGAGGTCCTCTTTCAGGCCGGCGATCTCGGCCTCGCGCCCGGCGATGCGTTCCTCGGCGTCCTCGATCTTCTTTTCCTTGGTGTTCAGGACGTCGAGTTTCTTGTCGAGGTTGTCCTCGCGCTTGGCGAGCCGTTTCTCGGCCTGCTTGATTTCGTCGCGGGTTTCGGCGGTTTCCTTTTCGAAGCGGTCCATCGTTTCGAGCAGTTTCTTCTGGGCCTGGACCTCGGCCTCTCGGAGGGTTTCATCGCGTTTGGCGCGGGCCTGTTCGAGGATCCGGTCGGCTTCGAGCTGCTTTTCGCGGGCGAAGGCCTGGGTGCGGGCGTTGAGCAGGAACCAGCAGCCGCCGGCGCCGGCCGCGGCCCCCAGGATCAGCCAGAGGACGACCCAGGCGCCGCTGGTCTGTGCCAGCAGGAGGGGAAGGGAGGGGTTCATGATGTTGGATTCCGTCGCGTGCTTGTGCTTTGTTGCGGCCGCGGGATGCGCAGCGTCACGGGGGCCCCGGGAGGTACGGGCGCTTCTCAGCCGACGGACATGGTCAAGAGACGTCTACGGTCGCGGCCCCATCAGCCGGCGACCCGGACGGAAGCTCCAATCACAGCGTCGCGCGGGCGGGGATGATACGGAGAAATATGGGATAATCATGAGCCCTGCGACCAAAATCCGTTGACGACCGACCCGCGTTGGAATCGGCCGGATTCTCTTCACCATGCGGCCGGAACCGTGCGGATCCCGTAACCGGCGTCCCGTCAACAACCTATGTTGACGCGAGGCATGATAGGGCACTTCCGCCGGCAACGCCAGCGGGTGGCCGTGGGGGGAGTTGGCGGAGGTGGGGGCGTTCGGACCGGGGGTGACGGAGAGGTTGCGGTGCGGTTCGCGCGTTGATGGAAGCGCTGGCGGGGAAGGTGCTTGCAGCCCGATCGGGGGCAAGCTACCATCCTTTGCTGCAGGGCATGAACCCACCTGGTCCGGCAAGCAGGGCAGTACGAACGTGAAGGCAGACGGCAGCAAAACCGTGGATCGCACGGTCGCGACACCTATCTGGCTGGGTGTCTGCCTGCTCGCGTTCATTGCCGGCAGCCTCTGGAACCAGGGGGGCGGCTCCGGATTGCCGGCCGCGCTGGCCCAGAGCGGGCCGATGGCGGGTGCCCGCGGGATCTACGCGTTCACGGGGCAGCTCGACAGTGCCGGACGGCAGGGGCTGTTCATGCTGGATATCGAGCAGGGTACCGTCTGGTGCTACGCGATCGAGCAGGCCGGCGGCAATCGCAAGCTGCGGCTGATCGCGGCCCGCTCGTGGCTGTACGATCGGTACCTGCGTGACTTTAACAACGCCGAGCCGAGCTACCGGATGGTGCAGGATCTCGTCGCCAAGCAGCGACTGGCACCGGCCGGGGCGGAGACGGAATCGGACGGGAACTGACAGCGCCGCCCGCGGCGCGTTCTGCGAAGGAGTTGCCTGGCATGGCCAAGCCGTTCTACTCGATGGAAGAGGTCTGCGAGAAACTCGGCAAGAGCGAGGACGAGGTCAAGGAACTGGTCCGCGACGGCCAGCTCCGCGAGTTCCGCGACGCCGGCAAGGTCTTCTTCAAGTCGGACGAAGTCGACAAGCTCGGCGGCGGTGGCGGCGCGGCGGACGAAGACGAAATCACCCTCGAGCCGGCCGACGAGGAACTCCCGTCGCTGGCCGACGACTCCGGCGGCACCAGCGTTCTCGGACTGGCTTCGGTCGCCGACGAGGACGACTCGCCCGCCCCGGCCTCCTCGGAGAAGAGTTCCGGGACGGTCATCACGGCCAGCGGCATCGGCGTGTTCGACGATGACGAACTCGAGATCGACGCGGACCCGATGGCCGCGACGCAGGTGGACGCCGATTCCGGCGTCGATCACGTCTCCCTGGAAGGGACCGGTGGCGGTTCGGGCCTGCTGGATCTGACCCGCGAGTCGGACGACACCTCGCTGGGCGCGGAACTGCTGGACGAGATCTACCCCGGCGAGGAAGAATCGTCCGAAACGCCGGACGAGCCCGTCGCCGCGATGGAAGATTCCGACGCCGGCGGGTCGGCCCTCGCCGAGGAACCGCCGATGGAGGCAGAGCCCGTCGCGGCCGCCCCGATCGCGGCGGCGGCAACCGCCGTGGCCGTCGGCGACTCGAGCGAAGGCATGTTCGCGGGGATGGAATTCGGCTCGAGCCTGCTGCTGGTGGTGGCCGGCAGCGTCGCGGCCGCCTCGCTGCAGGGCTTCTACCCGGACTTCGCCCGCCTGCTGACGAACAACTTCTGGTTCTTCCTTGGCGGGGCCGTGCTGCTGCCGATGATCTGCCTGATGGTCGGCTGGGTCGTCGGCCGGGCGCGCTGAACGCAGTCGGCCGGGTAAGCAAGTTGGCCGGGCGAGCAAGGCTCAGGTGAAGGAGGAAGAGCGCGCCCGGCAGGCGACTCTCTTCACTCATTCAAGTTCCCGTGTTTTCACTACGTCGACGGACGGCACTGCGAAGATCGCAGTGGCAGACACTTCCTGTGTTCACTCGCTCCCTGGCTCCTTCGTTCCCTCGCCCCCTCCTTCGCCGCCCTCGCTCGCTTCCCCGAGCAGCACCTCCCACGCGCCCTCGCTCCAGCCGAGCAGGCGGCGGCCGTTCAGGTAGAGGGCCGGTACGGCCGTGACGCCGGTCTGATGACCGGCCGCAATGTCTTCCCGCAGTTGCTCGGTTGCGGCGGTGTCGAGCAGGGCGGACCAGGCGTCGTGGTCCCAGCCCTGTGCCGCGGCCAGCGTGCGGGCTTCGCGGTCGTTCAGCGGACGGCCACGCTGGTAGAGGGCGGTCTTGATCGCCCGGAACGCGTCGGGTCCGGCCAGGGCGCGGGCCGCTTCGGCCTGCACGGCCGCCTGGCAGGCGCCGGGATGCAGGCTGCGTTGCAGGTCGGGGTTGCAGGCGTGGTCGAGCGGGAACTGGCGGAAGTCGACGCGCAGCCTTTGCGGGTAGCGCTCGAGGGCGGCGCGAATCGCGCGGTCGGCCTCGCGGCAGTTCGGGCAGGCGAAGTCGAGGAACGCGACCAGCGTGTGCGGCGCATCGGGCGGGCCGAACCAGGCGGGCCGGCTGCGGGGCGGGATCTCGACCCGCTCCTGCTGCCGGTACTTCCAGACGATGTAGGCGGGGTCCTCGATGACCCGCGCGTAGGCCCCGGCGACCTGTCTGGTGAGGGCGCCCTGCACCTGCATCAGTCCGACCGTCAGGTGCAGCAGGAACAGGAAGCCGCCGCCCATGAACGTCGCGATCACCAGTCGGCCACGCGGGTGCGGCTCATACGGCAGCGCTTCGCCGCGCCATGGAAAGGCGGCGATCGTCGCCAGGCCGATCAGCAGGTTGGTGACATGCACGGCGACGCACCCGGCGCACCACTGCTTCAGCGTGCCGGCCATCAGCAGCGTGTACTGGGCCGAGGCGAGCAGCCCCAGGGCGACGACGGCGACGATCACGCTGTGCCAGGCCCGCCGACTGCGGGTCGGGCAGCCGATCAGCAGGAACCAGAAACCGACGAACGCGAAGTAGGCCATCCCGAAAACCGAGACCGGCATGCGGGCGCCGCTGCCTGGCGAGATCGCCACGCCGCCCCACGGCGAGCCGAGCACACTGCCGCACGGCCCGTCGGTGGCGGTGTCGCAGAGGGCGCCGAGCAGGGGATTGCTGGGGGCGACCTGAAAGCTCAGGCGATACAGATCGAAACTCAGCCACCAGCCAAGCGCCGCCAGCAGCACGGTCACCCAGCGCAGCCAGCGCCGCGGCACGGCCGGGATCATCGGTGCCGCGTGTTCAGGGGTTGTCGTTTCGGACGTACTCATCGGCGCGCTCCGCAGGGCTGACCGCGCAAGAGTAGAAGCGCGGAAGCACGGGAGCAAGGGAGCCCGAAGAAGGGAGCAAGGGAGCGAGGGAGCGAGGGAGCGAGGGAATGCCCGGGGCGTGTGCCACCTCGGCGAGTGGGGACGTGACAGATTGAAAGAGTGGAAGAGTGGAAGAGTGGAAGAGTGAAAGAGTCTGGGTGTCAAAGAGTCAAAGAGTGGAAGCGCGAAGGAGTCCGCCTGCCGGGCGCGTTTCCTCCTTCACTCTTCCACCCATTCACTTTTCCACCCGCGCAGCGCCGGGGGCCCCTCCTTGAGCGAGCGCGGCGAGCGGAAGGGTGGGCGACTGCGTTGGACCGCGACGCGAAAGAACGCCCGCCAGGCTGACGAGCCGAGCGGTGCGGCATCGACGCCCGCGGCCTCCTCGGCCGATGTGATCGCGGACTGCCGCGTCGATGACGCACCCTACAGATTCACTTGCTCCCGCGCTCCTCGCACCCCACGGATTCCCTCGCCCCGGCGCTCCTCGGACCCTACAAATTCCCGCGCTCTTCGCACCCCACGGATTCTCTCGCTCCCTCGCTCCCGCGGACCCTACGAATTCCCGCGCTCGTCGCACCAACCGGATTCTCTCGCTCCCTCGCTCCCTCGTTCCCTCGCTCCCTGGCTCTCTGGCTCCCCGGCTCCCTCCCCCCGCGCGAGCGAAGGGGCCGGCGCGCAAAAAAAACAGCGGCACCAGGCGGCGCCGCTGTTCCCTGTTCCCTGTTCCCTGTTCCCGGCTGCCTTCTCAGAGACCGCCGACTTCGTAGCGGATCATCTTCGTCACGGTCAGGTCCGGGTTGACGGCCTTCAGCGCGTCCTTGACGGCGATCTTGTCGTCCTTGACGAACGGCTGATCCAGCAGGACGAACTCCGAGTACCAGCGGTCCATCTTGCCGCCGATGATCTTCTCGGCGATCTCGGGCGGCTTGCCCTTGGCCGCTTCGGCGTACTCGGCCCGGGCCTTTTCGACCTCGGCCGGGTCGGCGCCGCTGCGATCCATCGCCGGCGGGTTCATCGCGGTCACATGCATGCAGACGCCGGCGCCGACTTCCTCGGGGCACGCGGCGTTGAAGCCGAGCAGGGCGCCCTTCTGGCCGTCGAAGTGCACGTAGTGCCCGGCGTGCCCTTCGATCCGGTCGATCCGGGCGATCTGCATGTTCTCACGCAGCTTGTTGAACACGTCCGTCATGTACTGGCCCAGCGTCTGGCCGGGGTTGTCGATCAGGGCCTGGTCCTTGATGTTCTCGGGGGTCGCGTCGTCGAGCAGGGCGGCCTGCTTGGCGATCGTGTTCGCCAGCGCCATGAAGTCGTCGGTCGAGGCCACCGGGGCGGTCTCGCAGCGGACTTCGACGATCGCGGCCTTGCCGGCGGCGGCGTCGACATAGACGGCGATCCGGCCTTCGCCGGCCTCGCGGTCCATGAACTTGGCCAGCTTGTCGCCCGCTTTCTCGCGGAGCAGCTCGATCGCGCGGGCTTCGTCGCCCTCGGCCTGTTCGAGCGCCTTCTTGCAGTCCATCATCGGCAGGTCGGTCTTCTCGCGAAGCGCCTTGACCATCGCGGCGGAAATCGCCATCGAGTGCTTCTCCTCAGAACGTCACGTTCCCAGAAATCCAGTTGCTTATCTGACGGAAGTCGCGCGGCCGGGCGGCCGGCCGCGCTGTGCCATGTTGTCGCTGCGGGCCCGCAGGCGGGACGGTTGTGCCGTCCTAGCCCTCGGCCGGCTTGTCGCCCGCGCCGGCCGCGGCCGGTTCGGGAGTCGCCCCGGCGGGGGCCGGGCGTCGGGTGCGGCGTCGCGGCTGCGTGCCGCCGGCGGCGTCGGCCTCGTCGCGGGGTGCCGGCCGGCTGTGCATGCCGAGTTCGACCGCGTCGGCCAGCTTGGTGATGATCAGGTTGATCGCCCGCATGGCGTCGTCGTTGCCGGGGATCGGCAGGCTGACGCGATCGGGATCGCTGTCGGTGTCGATCAGGCAGACGGTCGGGATGCCGAGCTTGCGGGCCTCGCGCAGCGCGTTGTGCTCTTTGCGGGCATCGACGACGACCAGCGCGCCGGGCAGGCGCGTCATGCGTCGGACGCCTTCGAGGTTCCGCTTGATCTTCCGCAGTTCACGCGACAGCATCGACTGCATCTTCTTTGAGTAGCCGGTGTCCCAGGCGGGACTGGCCTGCAGCCCTTCGAGTTCCTCGAGACGCTGCAGACGCGAGCGGATCGTGCGGAAGTTCGTCAGCATGCCACCCAGCCAGCGCTCGGTGACGTAGTGCATCGAGCAGCGCTCGGTCTGCTGCTGAATGCACTCGCCGGCCTGACGCTTGGTGCCGACGAACAGCACGTCCTTGCCGGACTGCACGACCGACGTGATGAACTTCTGGGCCCGAATCAGACCCTTGAGCGTCTCACGAATGTCGACAATGTGAATGTTGTTGCGGCTGCCGAAAATGTAGGGCTTCATCTTCGGGTTCCACCGACTGGTGTGGTGGCCGAAGTGAATCCCGGCATCCAGCATTTCGCGTACGAGTTCCGAAGCCAAACGACACCTCCCACGTCTCGGGTTTGTGGAGTCGTGTCCCGGCCGATATCCCCGGCGCACCCCCCGCAACACGCGTGGGGCACAGGCTGCCAGCCCGTTCCGCCTTGTTCATGGGGCCCGCCGGGGTCTGAAGACCCGAGCTGATCCGTGAATCGATGAATGTACCGGAGAGGGAGCGAGGGAGCAAGGGAGCGCGGGCGCACGCGAGCCAGGGAGCCAGAGGTCTGATAACTGCAGGTCGGCTTCGGGCGCGGGGGGTTTTGGCTGCGTCGCTGCGGGGCCGGGTGCCGATAGGGGAGTTGGAGAACCATTGTCAGACGTTGTCAGTCCTTGATGAGGGGCCAGCCCGGTGCCGGACGCGTTGGAACAGAACGAGATCGATGCCCTGCTGGCGTCCGTCGGGGACGATGAGGCCGCCGAGGGCGGGACGCCGGCCCCGGTCCGGGCGGCCGTGGCCGGGGACGATGACGGGGTCCAGCCGTACGACTTCAAGCGGCCAGAGCGGGTCAGCAAGGACCAGATCCGTGCGATCGCCAGCATTCACGAGGTCTTCGCCCGCAACTTCGGGGTGGCGCTTTCGGGGCTGATGCGGACGATCGTCGATGTCCGCGTCGTCGGCGTCGAGCAGTTGACCTACAACGAGTTCATCCACTCCCTGCCCAATCCGACCTGCTTCATGATCCTCGAAGGCCCGCCGCTGGAAGGCCAGATGTGTCTCGAGATGAGCCCGCTCATCGTCTACCCGATGATCGACCGTCTGCTCGGCGGCACCAACCGGCAGTCGTTCATCCCCCCCAGGCCCCTGACCAGCATCGAATGGCGGCTGATCCAGCGGCTGATCGGGCGGGCCCTCGAGCAGCTTTCCGAGGTCTGGCGGAACCTGGTGGCCGCCACGTTCGAACTGAAGCAGACCGAGAGCAACCCGCAACTGGTGCACATTGTCGCCCCGAACGAGGTGGTCGTGTTCATCACGTTCGAGATCAAGCTCGGGCACACGGCCGGGACGATGAGCCTGTGCGTGCCGTTCAACACGATCGAGAGCGTGCTGGGCCGCCTGACGACGCAAAGCTGGTTCTACAAGCCCAAGGACCCGACCGAGACGCAGCAGAACCGCCTGCTGCGGAACCTGGTGAAGGGGACGGTCGAGATGGTCACCTACCTGGGGCAGTCGCGGATCCGGCTGAGCGACCTGCGCAGCCTGCGTCCGGGCGACGTCCTGCCGCTGGACAAGCGCAGCAGCGAGGAACTGGTCATCCAGATCGCCGGCCGCAACAAGTTCGCCGGCCGCCCGGGCCAGTTTCGCGGCAACAAGGCCCTCCGGATCACCCGCACCGCCGAACCGGATGAATTGCTCTGACAAGGAGCGAGGGAGCCAGGGAGCGAGGGAGCGAGGAGCATCCCGGGCTCCTTCGGCCGCGTGACCGCGGCACCCGGTTTTGCCTCCCGAGCCCTGACGCGCGCGGGTCCCCCGATCCTCTCCGCGCTGTCGCCCACGCCCGATCCGGTACCCCGCCCTTGCTCCCTCGCTCCCTTGCTCCCTCGCTCCCTCTTTCCCTAGACTGTGTCTCCGTTCCGAACTGAAGCCGAGACAACCTGGGGTACGCGACGGTGAGCAGCACGCCCAATCCGCCGGACTATGAACCGACCGAACCGACGACCGAGGCGCCGCCGGAGGGGGCCGCGGGCGAGGAACTCGAGGACGAACTGACGCCGCGGCCGCTGGACCTGCACTCGCCGCAGTTCACGCTGCGGGCGGTGCTGACCGGGATGCTGCTGGCGGCGATCCTGAGTGTCTGCAACGTGTATGCCGGGCTGAAGGTCGGCTGGTCGTTCAACATGTCGATCGTGGCCGCCCTGGCGAGCTACGGGATCTGGCAGGGGCTGCACGTCACGCTCGGGACCCGCAAGTGGGGGATCCTCGAGAACAACATCAACCAGACCGCCTGTTCGTCGGGGGCGGCGGTGTCGTCGGCCGGACTGGTAGCGCCGATTCCGGCCCTGGCACTGCTGACCGGGCAGACGCTGTCGTGGCATTACCTGGCGCTGTGGTGTTTCTCGGTGATGCTGGTCGGCATCACGGTCGCGATCGCGATCCGTCGGCAGATGCTGATCGTCGACAAGCTGCCGTTCGCGTTCGGGATTGCCAGCGCCGAGACGCTCAAGCAGATGTACGGCGACGGGGCCGAGGCGATGAAACGGCTCGGCATGCTGGTCTTCGGGGCCCTGACGGCCGGGCTGGTGCAGTTGCTCTCAAAGCTTGGCATCTGGTGGAAGACGCTGTACGTCAAGGCGTCGATCAAGGGCTACTCGGTCAAGGCGCTCGGCTTCGGTCTGGACCCGACGCTGTTGTTCTATGGCGTCGGCGGGCTGATCGGAATCCGGGCCGGCGTCTCGATGCTGATCGGGGCCGTGCTGGGCTACGCGATCCTGAGTCCCTACATGATCGACGCGGGCGGGGCGCGACTCGAAGCACGCGTCGGACTGGCGGAACTGCCGCCGGAAATCAGCGCCCAGTTCAAGAAACCGCCCGAAGGCTTCCTCGAATACAACCGCAACCGTCGACGGCTGGAGTGGAAGGGCGTCATGACGGCCGAGCAGCGTGACGAACTGCTGGCCCTCTACGACGACGCCGCCTACCAGGCCGCCCTGCAGAAACTGTACGTCGCCTCGCAACTCGAGGTCGTCCGTTCCTTCGACGCCTTCGCCGAAGAAGTTCGAATCGTCGATCAGGACGTTTCCGCCGCGGGCGTCAACAGGCTGGGGACCCCGGAAGACGTCGAGACGACCGCCCGTGCCAACATGACGCTGCCTGCCGAGCGGTTCGCCTCGCGGATGGATGCGGAGTTCTCGGCGATCGAGGCCGGAGGCATGACGGACGAGCAGGTGGCCGAGTACCTGGCGCTGCGGGCCGGACTCGAAGACCAGTTGGAACAGTCGATCAAGAGCGTGCACGTCGCCAGTCAGCCCGAGGTCCAGCAGGCCCGGGCCGCGTTCGCCGACGCCGTCCGCGGCGTCGACCGCGAGGCCGAGGTCGTCTCCGTCGCGCCGCCCGCCCCGAGCTTCGGCTCGCTGGTCAAGTGGCTGCTGTGGCCGGGCGTCACGTTGATGGTCGTGTCGTCGCTGGTCTCGTTTTCGTTCTCGTGGCGGAGCGTGCTGGCCGCCATGGGGATGGGCGGCAGCGGCGAGAAGCAGCCTTCGGCCGCCGAGCGCGGCGAGGTTTCGCGCAGCGTGTTCCTGCTGGCACTCGTCGTCGTGCTGGCGACGAGTACGTACCTGCAGGTGTCGTTCTTCGCGATTGTCTGGTGGGCGGCCATCCTGGGCGTGCTGCTGACGTTCGTCCTGGCGCTGGTCGCCGCGCGGGTCGCCGGCGAGACGAGCATCACGCCGGTCGGTGCCATGGGCAAGGTCACCCAACTGTTCTTCGGAGCGCTGATCCCGGGCGAGGTCGCCCCGAACCTGATGGCCGCCAACGTGACCGGTGGTGCCGCCAGCCAGTGTGCCGACCTGCTGCACGACATGCGCTGCGGTCACCTGCTGGGCGCGTCGCCGCGGCTGCAGGCCCTCGCGCAGGTCTGCGGGGCGTTCGCCGGCGCGATGGCCGGTTCGGCCGTCTACCTTCTGCTGATTCACGACCCGCAGGAGCAGTTGCTGACGCAGGACTGGCCGGGACCGGCCGTGGTCACCTGGAAGGCGGTGGCCGAACTGTTCGCGATCGGCTGGGACGCTCTGCCGCAGTATGCGATGCTGGCCAGCATCATCGCGGCCGTGATCGGTGTGATCTTCCCCGTGCTGGAAAAGACGCTGCCGAAACGGGCCGCGGCGTTCGTGCCGAGTGCGGCCAGCATCGGTCTGGCGCTGGTGGTTCCGGCCAACTACGCGATCACGATGTTCGCCGGCGCGCTGCTGGCGTGGCTGCTGTCGCACGTGTTCAAGAAGTGGTCGACCCGCTTCCTGGTCACGCTGTGTGCGGGCATCGTGGCGGGCGACACGCTGGTCGGCGCCGGTTGGGGCATCTTCGTTCAGACCGACTGGATGGACATCTGGGACAACATCTACCAGCAGATCACGGCGGGCGCCGGCGTTGGCGGCGATTCGTAGACAAGACAGGACGCAGACGGGGAGACAATGATGCTTGATCCACGCATGACCAGACTGGCCGAGACGCTGGTGAACTACTCGTGCGGGCTGCAGCCCGGCGAGAAGATCCTGATCGAGGCGATCGATATTCCGCACGAGTTCACGGCCGAGGCCGTCCGCGTCGCCCGGGCGGCCGGGGGTGACCCGCTCGTGCTGCTGAAGAGCAACCAGATCAACCGGGCCCTGATGCTGGCCGGCAGCGAATCGCAGTGGCAGACGATCAGCGAGATCGAGGCCCGGCAGATGCGGAGCGTGCAGTGCTACCTGGGCGTCCGCGGCAACCCCAACATCGCCGAACTGTCCGACGTGCCCGGCGACAAGATGAAACTCTACGAGTCGACCGTCTGGAAGCAGGTCCACGGCGAGATCCGCATCAAGGACACCCGCTGGTGCGTGCTCCGCTGGCCGAGCCCCAGCATGGCCCAGATGGCCGACATGTCGACCGAGGCCTTCGAAGAGTTCTACTTCAACGTCTGCACGATGGACTACGCGAAGATGGCCCGCGGGATGGAGCATCTCAAGGCCCGCATGCAGAAGACCGACAAGGTCCGCCTGCTCGGCCCGAACGACACCGACCTGACCTTCAGCATCAAGGACATCCCCGCCATTCCGTGTGCCGGCAAGATGAACATCCCCGACGGCGAGGTCTTCACCGCCCCGGTCCGCGAAAGCGTCAACGGCGTGATCCGCTACAACATGCCGAGCATCTACCGCGGCGTGACCCACGATGACGTCCGCCTCGTCTTCCGCGACGGCAAGATCGTCGAAGCGACCAGCTCGAACACCAAGAAGATCGAAGAGGTCTTCAACAGCGACGAAGGCGCCCGCTACGTCGGCGAATTCGCGATCGGCGTCAACCCGTACATCACGCGTCCGATGAAGGACATCCTCTTCGACGAGAAGATCGCCGGCAGCATTCACTTCACGCCCGGCCGGGCCTACGACGAGGCCTGGAACGGCAACACCAGCGAGATCCACTGGGACCTGGTGATGAGCCAGCGGCCCGAGTACGGCGGCGGCGAGATGTACTTCGACGACCAGCTCGTTCGCAAGGACGGCCTGTTCACGGTCGACGATCTGAAGGCACTGAACCCGGATGAACTGAAGAAGTGAGCACGCAAGCACGTGAGCAAGTCAGCAGGGTTCGGCCGCGAGGCAATCCTCGCTGACTTGCTTACTTGGTGACTTGTTTACTCGGGCCTGGGGAAGGGCCGCTGTTTTCTCATCGCGGCCCCCCACGCAATTCGCTACCCTTGCTCCATGCGTCGAACCGGGCGACGAGTCCTGATTCCGCTTCTGCTTGCGACCGCGGCCGCCCTGACCCTGGCGCCGGCCCGGCCGGTGCCGCCGGCCAGCGCGTCCCTGCCTCCGATCGACTGGGGCCTGTACTACCTCTACTGGCGCGGAGACTACCACGAGAAACTGCGGCAGGTGACCGGGGCGTTCGCCCGCCCGCCCGAGTACGTCATGTTCTTCATCGACCTCGGCCGGCCGTTTCCGCAGGCGCGGGTCGACGCGATCCACGCACTGGGGGCCGTGCCGCAGTTGTCGCTGGAGCTGATCACCTGGCACGGCCACCGCAACCGCGGCTCGTACCTGCCCGACATCGAGGCCGGCGCGTACGACGCGTTCTTCCGTGACTGGGCCGAGGGCGCCCGGCGGGACGGACGCCGCGTGCAACTGCGCTTCGGTTACGAGTTCAACGGCGACTGGTTCAGTTGGTCGCACGATCCCGAGGCGTTCCGCCGCTGCTGGCGGCGGGTCCACGGAATCTTCGAGGAGGTCGGGGCCGACAACGTCGAGTGGGTCTGGTCGCCGAACGTGGTCAGTTGCCCGGACACGCCCGGGAACAGCATGCACCGCTACTACCCGGGCGATGCGTTCGTCGACTGGATCGGCATCGACGGCTACAACTTCGGCGATCATCACGACGAGTGGCACCAGTGGGAATCGGCCGAGAGTGTCTTCCGGAAGACGCTCGAAGACCTGCTGCGGACCTATCGCAGACCGCGTTTCCTGATCAGCGAGTTCGGCTGTCCCCCGGGAAGGCCGGGCGCCCGGGCCGCCTGGATTCGCGCGGCGTACACCTTTCTGCGCCGCTACCCGCGGGTCGAGGCGGCCATCTGGTATCACCAGGACAAACGCCGCGAGGGCGAGCCGAACTGGAAGCTCGTCGAAGACGACGGCTCGCTCGACGCGTTCAACGCGACCTTTTCGAGGCTCGTTGAAAAAGTGAAAGAGTGAGGGCGTGAAAAGGGGCGCCTGCCGGAAGCCTGCCGGAAGGGCGTCTCCTCTTCACCCTTTCACTCTTTCACCCTTTCACCCGCGCAGCGCCGGGTGCCCCATCCTTAGAGCGAGCGCAGCGAGCGGCAGGGTGGGGGACTGCGTTGAGGCCTGAGACCCGGGCCGGCCTGAGCCGAGCGGTGCGGCATCGACGCCTGGATCCTCCGCGGTCGATGCAGGCGTGGTCTGCCGCATCGATGACGCACCCTACAAGTCTGCTCCCTGTTCCCTGTTCCCTGTTCCCTGTTCCCGTTTCCCTGTTCCCTTCCCTTGCTCCCTCGCTCCCTGGCTCCCTCGCTCCCTTCGTGTGCTATACTGCTCCTTCGTCCGCTGACCCTTCAACTGGGACCTGTACATGTCTGACGTCCAGATCGTTCTCGACCAGGACCACCTGGCCGATTGCTGTGCCGCCTGGCGCGAGCAGGGCTGGTTCTGCTTCGACACCGAGTTCATCCGGGACGAGACCTTCGTGGCCGACCTGTGCCTCGTGCAGGTGCACGACGGGCAGGGGATCACCCTGATCGATCCGATGGTGCCGCTCGACATGGACCCCTTCTGGCAGCTCGTCACGACCCCCGACGTCATGGCCGTCGTGCATGCCGGCAAGGAGGACTTCGACGTCTGCCTGCGGGCCACGGGCCATCCGCCGCGAAACGTCTTCGACGTGCAGATCGCCTCCGGCTTTGTCGGGGCCGGGTATCCGCTCAGCCTCGCCCGCCTCGTCCAGGCCCTGCTCAAGAAACGACTCAGCAAGGGGCAGACCCTGACCGACTGGGCCCGCCGACCGCTGACCGACGAACAACTGACCTACGCGGCCGACGACGTCCGCTACCTGCCCGCCCTGCACCGCAAGCTGACCGAACGGCTCGAGCGCAGCGGCCGGCTGGGCTGGGCGACCGAGGAGTTCGCCAAGTTCGAACGCCCCGAGATGTACCGGCCACCGACCGAAGACCGTCTGTTCAAGCTGAAGGGCAGCAAGCGGCTCGATGCCCTCGGGCTGGCGGTGCTGCGCGACCTGGTCGAGTGGCGCGAGGAGTGGGCGATCGAGAAGAACCGCCCGATCCGGGCGATGGTCCGCGACGACGTCCTGGTCGAGATCGCCAAGCGCCGGCCGACGCGGATGGATCAGCTCGAAGTCCTCCGCGGCTTCCCGCAGGCCCGCAACCCGCGGATCGTCAAGGAGGTCCTGCGGCGGATCGAGCGGGCCCGCGAATCGGACCCGAAGTCGTGGCCGGCCCCGTACCAGCCGCGCGAGGACACGCCGATGATCAAGGTCACGCTGGACCTGATGTCGGCCTTCCTGCGGGCGACCTGTCACGCCGAGCAGTTGGACGCCGAACTGGTCGGCAGCAGCCAGAAGCTCCGCGATCTGCTCGATTACCTGCGCGAACCGGGCAGCGACGAGCCGCTCCTGATGCAGGGCTGGCGGGCCGAGTTCATCGGCCGACGCCTCGAAGACCTGCTCAACGGCCGCTGCGAACTGCACCTCTCCGGCGGCCCCCAGGACCCCCGCCTGCACGTCGTGTCCCACGACGCCGACTAGCCTGCGCTGCGCGGGTGGAAAGGTGGATGGGTGAAAGGGTGAAGGAGGAGACACCCCTCCCGGCAGGCGGCCGTTCCCACGCTTTCAGGGTCCGAGGATGGGCCGCCCGCGGTCCCGCGACTTGCTGTCCCTGTCCTGTTCCCTGTTCCCTGTTCCCTGTCCCTCGCTCCCTCGCTCCCTCGCTCCCTTGCTCCCTTCCTCCCTGACAAGTTATCCTCCGCCCCCTGAGAGTCTCCTGGTTTGCGAGGTTTGCGGCATGGCTGGCCATTCTCATTGGGCCCGCATCAAGCGGGCGAAGGCGGCGACGGACAAGAAGCGCGGCAAGCACTGGAGCAAGCTGTCGCGGGCGATCATCGTCGCGGCCCGGGCCGGCGGCGGCGATCCGAGCATGAACCTGACCCTCCGCTACGCGATCGATGCCGCCAAGGCCGCCAACATGCCCAAGGACACGATCGAGCGGGCCGTCAAGAAGGGCGCCGGCGACGCCGGGGGCGAGGACTTTCACGAACTGGTCTACGAGGGCTACGGGCCCGGCGGGGCCGCCCTGATCTGCGTCGCCCTCAGCGACAACCGCAATCGCACCGCCCCCGAGGTCAAGAAGATCTTCGAGAAGCGCGGCTGCAAGCTCGGGGCCACCAACTCGGTCGCCTACCTGTTCAGCAAACGCGGCGTGATCGCCATCGAGAAGTCCAGGGTCGACGAGGAACGCCTGACCGAAATCGCCCTCGAACACGGGGCCGACGACGTCCGTGACGAAGGCGAAGCGTTCGTCATCGAGTGCGACCCGGCCGCCTACATGCCCCTGCGGCAGGCCCTCGACGAGGCCGGGATTCCGGTCGAGAGCGGCGAAGTCACCATGATCGCCGCCACCAACGTCGAAGTCGCCGGCGAGGACGCCGAGAAACTGCTCGCACTCGTCGAAGACCTCGAAGACCACGACGACATCCAGAACGTCTACGGCAACTACGAACTCCCCGACGAGTAGCCCGCCGCACTCGGGTGAAAAGCCGAGGGCTGCAACCGGGCCGTCAGGCCTCCGCATGCGGCCGGATTCACGCCAGGCGCCTGCATCCGGCCAGCCCCGGCGGACGAATTCCCTCCCGATCGGTCATTCAGTCGGAGAGATTGCCTTGGGAGCCACCGCCCGGTTGCTGGTGTGCGTCGTCGTGCTGCTGGCCGGCTGTGGTCAGCCGGACACGCGTCAGGCTGCGGCCGGGCAGCCTGAGATGGCCTCGGATACGCGGCCGGGTCCGGTTCGGGCGGTCAACTGGAAGGTCGATCTGACCCGCTACAGCGGCAAGTGGTACGAAATCGCCTACTACCCGGCCCGCTTCTCCGAGGGCTGCACGGCCACGACGGCCGAGTACGCGCTGCGGGAGGACGGGCGTCTGGCGTGCGTCAACCGCTGCCGGGACGAGCGGCCGACCGGCAAGGCCCGCAGCACGGAAGGGGTCGGCAGAGTGGTCGACCCGGCCACCAACGCGAAGCTGCGGTTCACGTACTACCTGGTGTTCAAGGGCGACTACTGGATCATCGACCTCGACCCGGAATACCGCTGGGCCGTGGTCAGCGATCCGAAACGCAAGACGCTGTTCATTCGCAGCCGCACGCCACGGCTCGACCCGCAGATCTACGCCGGCATCCTCGAACGGCTGGCCGTCCAGGGGTTCGACCTTGAGCGGATTGAGCGGACTGTCTGGCCGGAAAGCGTCGCGGATCCCTCTGAGCCCAATCCATAACCCACTGACACCGTGTGGTTTGTGGGTTTCTTCCCAAATTGGCACTTTTTCTTGCGCGCCGGCCGGCCGTTTTGACGCTCTTGATTAATGAAGGCAGGGTTACCGAAACCAAGACCCGAGAGCGTGGTAGCAGTCGGAGAAAGGCTCTTCCTGCCCGTGAACCAGCTTGAGCTCTTTCTACCCCTCCGGAGAGCCCCGGTCCGGCCCTTGTGGTCGGGTCGGGGCTGCTCCATTCGGCGCATCTGGGCAGCGCCGGCCTGCATGGCAAACTCGGCCCCTCTCCCGGTGGGGAGCCCGGCGCAGGGGCCTTTTGATTTTCAGATCTGTTCGCCGCATTCGGGGCAGCGCGGCTCGCGGAGTCCGCGCAGAATGTAGCGGCATCGCCGGCAGCGGGTCTCCTCCGACCCGGTCCGGTCCGTCCACCAGACCATCACCCAACCCAGCCCGGTCAGCCCCAGCAGGCCGGTCCCCAGCGGAACCTGCACCGCCTCGTAGCTGATCATCAGCGACCCGGGCTGCACCGCAACCAGCCACCAGAAGACCACCGACACCGCGGCCAGACCGATCGTCAGGAAGATGTTCACCCGCTGCATGCGCCGCAATCCTCACGCCCCCGATCCGGACGCAGTCTACCGCGACTGGCAGGTGGAATCGTCACCCGGTGCCTTTTCAGGCCCCGATCGGCTGCACCGTGACCGTCATCACCCGGTTGCGGCCGGCGTGCTTGGCCGCGTACAGACGCTGGTCCGCCTGCTCGATCAGGTCGCGGACGCTGATCGACAGGCCGGCCTGCAGCACGGCCACGCCGAAACTGGCCGTGACCCGCAGCGTCTGGTCGTTCCACGGGATGCCGGTCGCTTCGATCGCGGACCGCAACTGCTCCCCGATGTCGCCGGCCCGCTCGGCCGGTTTGTGCACCAGGATCACCGCGAACTCCTCGCCACCGTAGCGGGCGACGAAACCGGGGGCCTCGGCCTGCAGCGCGGCGGCGACCTGCCGCAGGACCTCGTCCCCCGCGCGGTGGCCGTGCGTGTCGTTGAACTTCTTGAAGTGGTCGACGTCCAGCAGCAGCAGGGCGAGGGTCTGTTCCTGCTCGGCGCTGCGGGTCAGTTCCTCGTCCAGTCGCTTGTCGAAGGCGGCCCGGTTGGCAATCTGCGTCAGGCTGTCGGTCGACGCGGCCTCGAGAATCCGCTTGGTTTCCTCGTTCAGGCGGGCGCCCTCGGCCCGCGCGGCTTCCTCGGCCCGGTCGGCCTGGAAACGCTGCGCCTCGCTGGCGAGACTCAGCATCGCCAGTTGCATGGCCGCATCGGACTGCAGTTGCGCCAGTCCGCCCGCTCGTTCGGCCGGCACGGCCAGTCGCTCGGCCGCGGATTCGGCGGCCTGGCGGGCCAGCGTGACGAAGGCTTCGGCCTCGGCGGGGCTGCATTCGAGGGCGGTCACCGCCCGGTCCGGGTCACCGCCCGCGAGTGCGTTGGCGGCCTGCAGGATGCCGGTCAGTGTTCCGCCGGGAAGGTCATCGAACTGGTGTTCGATCGTCCCGCAGACGACTTCGGGCAGGTGCTGGTCGCGAAGCAGGGCGGCGCTCAGTTGCCCGTGGTGCCAGCCGAGCAGGTCGGTCTCGATCCGGGCCCGGGTGGCGTCGTCCGCATGCTGGTCCGCGAGGAGGCCGACCAGGGATTCCGGGGCGGCCTGCCACGCGGCGAGCAGCCCGATCTCGGCCAGCAGTCCGGCCGCGTAGGCCCGCTGCCGTTCCTCGGGATGGAACCGCTCGGCGAGTGCCTGGCAGGTCAGGGCGCGGGTCAGGGAGCGCTGCCAGAGGGCGGCGCAGTCGAGTTCCGCGTCGGCGGCGCCGTCGAGCTGCGTCAGGGTGAAGCTCAGCGCGACCAGTTTGACGCTGTGCAGACCGAGCGCCTCGACGGACTGCGCGAAGGCGATCCCGTCGTCACCGATACTGGCCATCTGCACGACCTTGATGAACAGTGCCGGGTCGGCCCGCAGCAGGTCGCTGATTTCGGCGGCGGTCAGGTCGTGGCGTCCGACCTGCTGCACGGCCCGGGCGGCGACGCCGGGGGCGGTCGGAAGGCCGGCGGCCGTGCGAATGCGTTCGAGCACCTGGTCCATGGTCATAGCTGCCCCTCGGCTTCGGGTTGGAACCTTACCGTTGCTATCGGATCGCGGCGGGCGGAACTCGATTTACGGCGGGGGGGCCGATAAAGGCGAGGGAGCAAGGGAGCGAGGGAGCGAGGGAGCGAGAGAGATCGTAGGGTGCGTCATCGACGCGGCCGACCGCGGTTGCGTCGACCGTGGAAGCGGCAGGCGTCGATGCCGCACCGCCCGGCTCTTCTGCCTGGCGGTCCTTCTTCCGTGTCGGGGCCAAACGCAAGTCCCCCACCCTTCCGCTCGCTGCGCTCGCTTAAGGATGGGGCACCCCGGGGAGAGGATGGGGCACCCGGGGGGAGAGATCGTAGGGTGCGTCATCGACGCGGCCGACCGCGGTAGCGTCGACCGTGGAAGCGGCAGGCGTCGATGCCGCACCGCCTGGCTCTTCTGCCTGGCGGTCCTTCTTCCGTGTCGGGGCCAAACGCAGTCCCCCACCCTTCCGCTCGCTGCGCTCTCTTAAGGATGGGGCACCCGGCGAGGGGGATGCTGAGAAAACAACGGAAGCCGGCCACCTTTCGACGGCCGGCTTCCGGTGATGTCGGGTTGCGTCCTGGTTACCAGGCGAAGTGCGAGAAGGCCTTGTTGGCGTCGGCCATGCGGTGCACGTTTTCGCGGGTCTGCATCGCTTCGCCTTCGCGGCGGTAGGCGGCCATGATCTCCTCGGCCAGGCGCTGGGCCATCGGTCGGCCCTTCTTGCCGCGGCAGGCGGCGAGGACCCAGCGGATGGAGAGCGACTGGCGGCGCTTGGCGTTGACCTGCATCGGGACCTGGTAGTTGGCACCACCGACGCGGCGCGAGCGGACCTCGATGCCGGGCTTGACGTTCTCGAGCGCGGTCTCGAAGACCTCGATCGGGGGCACGTCGCGGATCTTCTTCTCGATCAGGTCCATCGCGTCGTAGAAGACACGCAGGGCGACGGACTTCTTGCCGTCCCACATCATGCAGTTGACGAACTTGGTCGCCAGCTTGCTGTTGTACTTGGCGTCGCCGCGCATCTGGGAGGCCGAGGCCGTAAAACGCTTGTAAGCCATCGTGGTCGTACTCGCTGAGGTCGAATTACTTCTTCTTGCGCTTCGTGCCGTACTTGCTGCGGCCGCGATTGCGTTCCTTGCCTTCCTTGTCCTTGGCGACGGCCGAGCAGTCGAGCTTGCCGCGGACGATGTGGTAGCGGACACCGGGCAGGTCCCGGACCCGGCCACCACGGACGAGGACGATGCTGTGTTCCTGCAGGTTGTGGTCGACGCCGCCGATGTAGGCCGTGACTTCCTTGCCGTTGGTCAGACGGACACGGGCGACCTTCCGCAGGGCGGAGTTGGGCTTCTTGGGCGTCTGGGTCTTGACCTGCAGGCAGACCCCGCGTCGCTGCGGGCAGCTTTCGAGGTCGCGGACCTTTGACTTGGCCAATACCTTGCGTCGCGGTTGACGCACGAGCTGGTTGATCGTGGGCATTCCAACTTCCGTTCTGGCAGTCCGTTCCAACAAAAACCCCGCGAGCCACAGACCGGCTCCTGCGGGACCTGCACACCCGCCAGTGTGCAGCGAGTCGCCCAGTATACCGCTTCCTCCGATCCTGCCAAGGGCCCGACCCAGAAACCAGATCGGACGGTCGATGCGTTAACGTCTGATAATCAAGTGACCCTCGGGGGGTTTCGAGCGCCTCGCTCTCAAGTTACGACCCCAGGAGTGGTACGATGGCGTCAGGTTCGACACGGATCGGGGGGCGCTTCGGGGGGGCCGGAGACAAGCCATGGCCAAGTGGTGGCTGATTGCGGCGGCAATGCTGCTGGTGCAACCGGTTCGGGCGCAGACAACGCTTTACGTGGACGACGACGCCGTTGCGGATCCCGGTCCGGGCGATGTTTCGGCCAGTGATCCACTTGAAGATGGTTCGTTGCTCCACCCGTTCGACGCGATTCAGGAAGCGCTCGACCTCGCCGCGCCCGGTGACACCGTCCTGGTGCGCGACGGGACCTATCAGGGCGTTGGCAACTACGCACTGAGTTTCAACGGCAAGGATCTGATCCTTACCAGTGAGAACGGACCCGAAACCTGCATCCTTGATGCTGGTCGCCGCGGACACGGAATCCGCTTCGAGAACGGCGAGACCGCCGCGTCCGAGGTAATCGGGTTGACCATCACCCGGGCGCGTGTCCGCGACGAATGTGGAGGCGGGATCTACTGCGACAACGCGAGCCCGACGTTCCGGGACTGCATCATCCTCGACAACGAGAACTGGGCCGACTCCGAATTCTGTAAGGGGGGCGCCGGCGCGTTCTTCTTGAATTCTTCGTCGCTGGTGGTTGACTGCGTTTTTCGACGCAATGAAAACCAGGTCGATGACGAGTTCGGGCTCAGTCCCAGTTCTTTCGGCGGCGGAATCCACGCGCGTTCCTCTGGCCTGGTCATTCGGAATTCACTGTTCGAACTCAACTACGGCGGTGGCGGCGGTGAAGGCGGTGGCGGTGGCGGCGGCGCTTATCTCTCTTCGTCTACGGTGTTGCTTGAGGATTCCACCTTTCGAGTGAACTTTGCCGGTGGCGGTGGTTCATGGATGCCCGGGAACTTCGTCCAGGAGGTTGGTGAGGGAAGCCCCGGTGGCGCCATCGCGGCCACGAACTGTGACCTCACCATTCGGAACTGTCGTTTCATCGAGAACTTTGGCGGCGGAGGTGGGTCGGGCACCGAGGACGATGGTCTGAACGGCCGGGATGGTGCACCCGGCGGGGCGATCTACCTGAGCAACACCACCGCGCGAATTCACGGCAGCGAGTTCCGAGAGAACCGGGCCGGTGGTGGTGGCGATTCCGAAAGCAACGGCGGCGACGGCGCCGATGGCGGCGCGATCTACGCGACGGCGGGCTCGCAGGTGACGCTGACCAACGTCGTCCTGGCCGGAAACCTGGCCGGGACCGAAGGGGAGGCGGATCGGTCCGGGTTGCCCGGCGCGGGCGGCGCGCTGGCCGCCCATGGCACGAGCACGTTTGACGTGGTCAACGCGACCGTGGTCGGCAACCGGTCGCCCAGCGACCTGCCGGCGGCCGATGTGTTCTACGGTGACGTAAGCGTTGCCAACTCGATCGTCCGCGGGCCGTTCGACCAGTTGGCGGGCGGCGGGCAACTGACGATCCGCTACAGCAACGTCGAGGGCGGCTACGCCGGCGAGGGGAACATCGACAGTCCCCCCGGCTTCCGGGATCCCGACGGAGCGGATGACGACGAGAACACCTACGATGACAACGACTACCATCCGCGACTCGGCGCCTCGGGCAACGACGCCGGCGACAACACAGCCCTGCCGGTCGATGCGTTGCTCGACTTCGACGGTGGCGCGCGCCTGACCGACGATCCGAACCGGGTCGACACCGGGGTGGGCGTCGCGCCGATCGTTGATCTCGGCGCCTTCGAAGTCAACAACGGCGTCCCGACGGACTGTGACAATGCCTACGATCCGAGCCTCGACTGCGATAACGATGGCATCCTTGATGCCTGCCAGAGCGATTGCGACGGGAACGGACAGTCGGATCTCTGCGACGTGCTCGACGGGACCCTGCCGGACTGCAACGGCAACGGCGTGCCGGACGAATGCGACGTCTCCGCCGGGGTCGAGAGCGACTGCAACGGCAACGGCATTCCCGACAGTTGTGACATCGCGAGCGGCACGGCCAACGACTGCGACGGCAACGGTGTGCCAGACACCTGCGATCTGAGCACGGGCCCGGACTGCAACGCCAACGGCATTCCGGATGTGTGCGAGCCGGATTGCGATCAGGATGGCATCCCGGACTCCTGCGAGTTCCCTGGTCCCTTCGACGGGGGGGCGGTGCGTTTCCACGGCGCGGCGCGGCTCAGTTTTGGCGGGGGCGTGTCCGATTACCGCGTGGACGAAGTCATCACGGTCGAGGCCTGGGTCTACCCGACTGCGCTCGGTGGTTCGCGCACGATCGTCCGCAAGTCCGGGAACAACTACTGGCTTCGGCTGGTCGACGGGCACGTTCGCTTCGGCTACACCGGCAGCGTTGCCTACAAGTATGATTCACTCGACGCGATTCCGCTGAACGCGTGGACGCATATCGCGGTCGTCCATACCTTCGCAACCTCCGAGATCACCCTGTATCTGAACGGTGCGCCCGTTCCGGGATCCTGGCTGGTGGCGCCTGCTGACGATCCAGTCAACGTCTTCGGCCCTCTGTACGTCGGCAACAATTTCGCCGAAACCAGCGGCTTCTACGGCCTGATCGACGAACTGCGCGTCTGGGACCGGGCCCGCACGCCGGGCGAGATCGCCGCGGATTACGACCAACTGGTGTCGACCAGTTCGCCCGGTTTGAAGGCCTGCCTGCGTTTCGATGACCTGCCGGGTGACGAGGCACGCGAACTGATCCTCGGGCACACCGACGAACTCCCACCCGGTGTCGAGTGGCAAAGCCTGTTCGATTGCCCGCCTTGCTCGATCGTGACCCCCGAGAACGACTGCAACGGGGACGGCGTCGTCGACGAATGCCAACTCGATGACCGCGCGACCCTGCTGGTCTGCAGCCGATCGACCGACAGCGTCCTCGTTTACGACGCCGAGACGGGCGCATTCCTGCGATCGCTGACGGTCTCCGCCGCGGACGGCCTGGGATACCCGAACGGCCTGGCGGTGGCGGTCAATGGAGATGTGTTCGTCTCCAGCGTTACCTCGAACAGCGTCTTCAAGCTCGCCATGCCCGGCGGAGAGGTCGTCGCCGAGTTCAGCGACCCCGCGTTGGCAGCGCCGGTCGGGCTGGCCTTCTCGGCCTCCGGCAGCCTGCTGGTCGCGAGCTATGGCAGCGACAGCGTGCTGGCCTTCGACCCCGACACGGGCGTGCTGCTCGGCACCTACCTGTCGACGACGCCGCAGGATCCGGTTCAGTTGGACGGACCGACTGACATCGTGACCCGCGAGAACGGCAATCTGCTGGTCGCCAGCCAGAAGAACGACCTCGTCCTGGAGTTCTCGCCAGCGGGTGACCTCCTCGGTGCAGCGGCATCCGGCGGAGGCCTCGATTATCCTTCCGGTCTCGCCCTCGATGCCTCGGGGACGCTGCTGGTCGGCAGTTTCCGTGGCGATCAGATCCTCGCGTACGACCCGAACGGGGCGTTCCTGGGCGCACTCGTCGAAGATGAACCCAATACTCCGCTCGATGAAACCGGTGGGCTGAGCAATCCGGAAGGGTTGCGGTTCGGGCCCAGCGGCAGCTTGCTGGTCAGCAACCGCGGCGGAACCGGCGTACTCGAATACGACGCGACAACCGGCGACTTCCTCGGCGTGTTCACCGCGGACACCGGGCCCGGGGAACCCACGTATCTCGCGCTCGCAACGCTCGCGCGCGACTGCAACGGCAATGGGATTCCGGATGACTGCGACCCCGACACGAACGGCGATGGCGTCGCCGATGACTGCCAGACCCTCGGGTGCCCGGGCGATGTCGATGGGAACGACCAGGTGGATCTGGCGGATCTGGCGGCCGTTCTGGCGTCATTTGGTGCCACCGGAAGCGGGCTCAGCGGTGATGTGGATGGCGATGGAGACGTCGACCTGCAGGACCTGGGGATTGTCCTGGCGGCGTTCGGGCAGGCGTGCACCTGACGTGCCGTCAATCGCGCATCCGCTGCGCTAGCCGTCTTCGTCGAGGTCTTTCAGCATCCAGACCTCGTTGCCGGCGTCGTTGAACCGGATCCGGGTCATGTAGGCGAACATCAGCATGATGCCGCGGCCGTTGGGCAGTTCGAGGTTTTCGTCGGCGGTCGGGTCGGGGAGCAGTTCGGGGGTGAAGCCGACGCCTTCGTCGCGGATGGCGATCACGACCTGTCGGGGCTGAACCAGGAAGCGGATGGTCAACTGGCGGTTGGGGTCGTTCTGGTTGCCGTGCTTGACCGCGTTGGTCAGGGCTTCCTCGAGGGCCAGTTTGATCGCGAAGATCGCCTGCTCGTCGTAGCCGTTCCGCTGCAGGTCCTGGAGAATCCGCTCCTCCGGCGTTTTGGCGTCCCGGAGGGTATTCGGCACGACAATTTCGGTCAGTTCTGAATCGGCGACACCGAAGTCTTCGGGACACCGCATAGCCATCCCCGCGTACTGCGCCGGGCGAAACCGGCCGGGACTCAGGCGTTGAAGACGTTCAACGCCGCTTCGGCATTCTCATGAATGTCAAATACCCGGTTCAGGCGGGTGATCTTGAAGACCTCGAAGATCTGGCGGTTGATGTCGGAGAGCTTCAGCGATCCGCTGCGTTCGTTGATCTTCTTGTTCAGCGTGATCAGCATGCCGAGCGCGGCACTCGAAAGGTGATCGACGTTCCGGAAGTTCAGCAGCAGCTTGATCCCGGGCTCCGACTCGACCAGTCGTTCGAGCTCTTCGCCAATCTCCTGGATCGACAGCTCTTCCAGGATCTTCCGATCCGCGAACTCGACGACCGAGACGCCCTCGGCGCGCTTGATGATCAGGTGCGAGGCGGGTTGTTCCATCGAGCTCTTCTCCCATGCTGGCGGACCGCCCATTCGACGGACACGCGCACGATCGGCCGATTCCGGCGAGCGGCCCTTCCGAACGGGCCAGCCAGCCCCATCCGGCAGTGGATGCTGCCTCAGCATCCCCACCCCGTCGGGAATTGTGCGGGGCGCCGCGGCGCGTGTCAAGGAAGCCCCGACACCCATCCCGCCGCCCTTTGGCACCAGCCCCGCAGACGGTTACAGTATCGTATCGACGAAACCCCGCGCGGCGCGTTAGGAGAATGACCGCATGCCTGCCCGTGTCCTGTCAATTGGCAATTGTGCCGCCGACAATGCCGCCCTCGCAGGCCTGATCGAGGGCCGCTTCGACGCGCAACTCACGCCCGTGGCCGGACACGCCGACGCCCGCCGGGTCCTCCAGCAGGAAGACTGGAACCTCGTCCTGGTCAACCGCGTCGGGGACGCCGACGGCGGCTCGGGCCTCGAACTGATCGAGTGGCTCGTCAGCGCCCGCCCGGAGATGCCCTGCATGCTGCTCAGCAACTTCCCCGACGCCCAGGCGCAGGCCCAGGCCGCCGGGGCCCGTCCCGGCTTCGGAAAGGCCGCTCTGGCCGCTCCCGAAACGCTCGCCAGCCTGGAGGCGGTCCTCCAGCGCGGCGCCCGGACAGGCTAGCACAAGGGGTGGCAGCGATGGCCGGCACCGGCGTTCAGAAGTTCTACCGCTATCACGCCTACGTCTACGACGGCACCCGCTGGATGATCCTGCACGGCCGCCGGCGGGCGGTCGCCCAGCTCCGGGTCGGGCCCGACAGCCGCGTCCTCGAGGTCGGCTGCGGGACCGGGCTGAACTTCAGCTACATCCAGGAACCCCTGCAGGGCAGCGGACAGATCACCGGGCTGGACTTCTCCGCCGACATGCTGCGGGTCGCCGAGCGGCGGGTCGCCAGCCAGGGCTGGGACAACGTCGAACTGGTCGAGGGCGACGCGACCACCATGCAGCTTGGCCGCAAGTTCGACGGGATCCTGTTCGCCTACAGCCTGACGATGATCCCGGGCTGGCCGGAGGCCCTCCGGCGGGCCAGGGAGCACCTGGCCCCGGGTGGTCGCCTGGTGGTGCTGGATTTCGGTGCCTTCCGCGGCTGGGGTCCGCTGGCGCCGGTGATGCGCACGTGGCTGCGTCTGAACCACGTCGACACGCTGGCGGGGTACGAGGAAGAACTGCGGGCCGTGTTCCCGAACCTGACGATCAGCCGCTGGCTGGGCGGATACAACTTCACCGCTGTAGGGACTGTCGAGTAGATGCGCCACACCGTTCACGAAATGCCGATTCCGCACCAGCGCGGCTTCTGGGAGAAGACGTTCTTCGACGGCAAGATCATGTTCAACATGTCCTGGGAAGATCCCGAGATGGATCGCCGGGCCCTGAAGATCCAGCCCGACCGGCACACCGTCATCTCGATCACCAGCGCCGGCTGCAACCCGCTGAACTTCCTCTGCCAGGACGCCCGCAAGCTCTACTGCGTTGACGGCAACTACGCCCAGAACGCCCTGCTGGAAATCAAGCTGGCCGCGATCGAGACCCTCGACTACCAGACCTTCTTCGACATCTTCAGCGCCCAGAACCCCGGCGTCGTCAGCCGCGTCTACCGCCCGCACCTGCGGCCGAACATGTCGCCCGCCTCGCAGCGCTTCTGGGACCGCAACCTGTGGCAACTGGCCCGCAACATCTACGACTACGGCTGGATGGGCCTGTTCTGCCGGATCCTGCGACGGTTCATGGACGCCCGCGGACTGCCCGCCTGGCGCCGCGAGGAGTTCTTCGAAATCCGCACCCTCGAGGAGCAGCGGGCCTACTACCACGAACACGTCGCCGACCGGCTCTGGGGACCCTGGACCCGCCGCTTCATCGAATGCAAGCCGCTGATGTTCATGGCCGGCGTGCACGACCAGCAGTTCAAGCTGGTCGACGACCGGCACGGCATGTACGACTACGTCAAGGAACGCGTCGAGTACGCCCTGACCCAGGTCCCGATCTACGACAACTACTTCCTCAGCGCCGCCATCACCGGCAAGATGCGCGGCAAGCGCGTCCCGCCGTACCTGCTCGAAGAGAACTTCGAGACGCTCCGCAGGAACCTCGACCGCGTCACCGTCGTGACCGGCTGGCTGGCCCCGTTCCTCGACACCCTGCCCGCCGGGGAGATCGACCGCTTCAACCTGCTGGACATCTTCGACTGGATGGACAAGGACGCCTTCGAAGGAACCTGGCGCAGCGTCCTGCGGGCCGGCGCCGCCGACGCCGTCATGATCTACCGCTCCGGCAGCTACGCGCTCGAACCACCGGCCGAAGCACGCGAACAACTGATTCACGATCCCGAGCTTTCACGCGAACTGCTCGCGATCGACCGTTCGACCACCTATGGCAGCTTTTATGTCTTCAATCGCCGTCCCGCCGATGCGGCCAACCGGCCGGCCGCAGCCGGAAACCCGCAGACCGTCGCCGGTTCCTGAACTTCGCCTGGCCCGATACGCGTGGCTGCCGCTGATCCTGCTGGTCCTCTGCGGCTGCAGCGATCCGCCCGCTCCGACCGACGGTAAAGCGGACGCGACCGCTGCGCAGGCACCCGCCGCTGCGCCGACCCCGACACCCTCGCCCGACGACGCCCTGTTCCCGGACCCGCAGCAGAACCGACCGGTTCCCCAGGGCGTGCCCAACATCCTGCTGATCTCGGTCGACACGATGCGGGCCGACCATCTCGGCTGCTACGGGCATCCCGACAAGGCCACCCCCAACATCGACAAGCTCGCCGAGGCCGGCCGTCGCTACGAGACCTGCATCGCCTCGAGCCCGATCACGCTGCCGTCGCACGCGACCATGCTGACCGGTTCGTATCCGTTCGTGCACGGCGCCCGGTCGAACGTGCGGTTCCGACTCGGCGACGAGAACCAGACCCTCGCCGAACTGCTCTACGAAAAGGGCTACGACACCTGGGCCGAGGTCGCCGCCGCCGTGCTGAACCGCGAGGCCGGCCTGGCCCAGGGCTTCGAACGCTATCGCGGCCCCGGCGGCGGGGCGGCCGCCACGCTCGAACGACCGGCCGACGAGATCACGACGGCGGCCCTGCGGCACATCGCCCAGCGGCGGACGCGACCTTTCTTCGGGCTGGTCCATTACTTCGATCCGCATGCGCCCTACGCCGCCCCGGACGCGTTCGCCGAGCGCTTCGACGACCCGTACCTGGCCGAAATCGCGTTCGTCGACGCCCAGATCGGACGCCTTCTCGCGGCCCTGATTCAGACTCCCCATGCCGCCCGGACGGTGGTGATCCTGACGGCCGACCACGGCGAGGGACGCGGACAGCACGGCGAAGCGAGCCACTCGTTCTATGTCTTCGACACGACCCAGCGCGTGCCGCTGATCCTCTGGGGCCCGGCCTGGATCAAGCCCGGCCTGGCGACCGAAACCGCCCGGCTGATCGACCTGGCCCCGACCATCGCCAGGCTGGCCGGCCTGACGCCGACCGGGCAGATGCAGGGCGCCGATCTGCTCGCCCCGGCCGAACACACGGACGTGACCGCCTATGCCGAGACGCTCGAACCGCAACTGGCGTTCGAGTACGCGCCGCTGCGGGCCCTCTGGCAGGCCGGCTGGAAGTACATCCACGCGCCGAACCCGCTGCTGTTTCACGTGGCCGAGGATCCCGGCGAGGAGCGCAACCTCGCCACGGCCGAGCCCGAACGGGTGGCGGCCATGCAGGCCACGTTGCGGAAGCTGATCGAGGCGTCTCCGCCGCGGATCGCTTCGCAGGCGGCCGGGGCGTCCGGCGGCGATGCGCGGTTGCGTGACCTGGCGGCCCTCGGGTACGTCGGCGGCGAAGACGAACCGGATCCGGATGAACTGGATCGCTTCGAGCCGCGCGGCCGCGACCCGCACGAGGCCCAGGAGACGATCGTGGCGTTCGCCCGGGCGGTCGGCCACCTGCGGACCGGCGACCCGTCCGAGGCCCTCGCGCGGCTGGAGGGCCTGCTCGAGGAGGAGCCCGGAAACGTCCTGCTGCTGCAGCACTACGCCGACGCACTGGCCGGCAACGCCCGTCCGCAGGAAGCGATCGAGACGTTTGAGCGCGTGCTGAAGCTGCGACCGACCGCGACCCGCGCGCGGCTCGATCTTGCCAGGCTGTACCGCGAGGCCGGGCGCCTGGCCGATGCCGAGGCGGCCCTCAACAAGCTCGTCGAGGAAGCCCCGACCTTCGCGCCGGGCTACGTCGAACTGGCGGGTCTGCTCGATGCGCAGAATCGTTTCGACGAAGCGGCGGCGCTGCTGAAACGCGGGCAGGATCGGACCGGGCACGACTACGCGCTCGAACTGCTGATCGCCCGGCACCTGGCCGCAGACAAGCGGGCACCGGAAGCGGTCCGGCTGATCCAGACGCTGATCCAGCGCGAGCCCGCCCGCTTCGACGCCTACGAACTCCTTGCCAGCCTGCTGGCCGCGGAAGGACAGACCGAGCAGTCGCTGATGACGCTGGCGACCTTTCACCAGCGGTACCCGGAAGTGCGGCGGGCGATTGATCCGCTGGCGCAGTCGCTGCTGCGGGCCGGGCGACCGGTCGAGGCGGCCCAGGTCTGGCAGCAGTCGATGGACAAACTGCCGCCCAGCGGCCGGCGGCACCTGCAACTGGCGGTCGCCCTGCGGCGGGCCGGCCAGTCGGACGATGCCCTGGTGCACTTCCGCAAGGCGGTCGAACTGGATGACAAGCTGCCGGCCGCCTGGCTGGGGATCGCCCAGATCACCGAGCGGGCGGGCGACCGCGACGGCGCCCTGGCGGCGTACAAGCGGCTGATGGAAACCGCGCCGGGCAATCCGCAGGGCTACCTCGGTCAGGCGGCGCTGCGGCAGACCGCCGGCGACTCGGTTGCGGCCGCGGACGTCCTGCGGGCGGGGGTCAAACGCGTGCCGCAGAGCCCGCGCCTGCTGGAGGCCCTGACGTGGCTGCTGGCGACGGCGGCGGACGAGTCGGTCCGCTCGTGCGAGGAAGCGGTCGCGATGGCCGAGCGCCTGGCGACGGTCGCGCCGCCGAGCCTGAGCGTGGCCGACACGCGGGCGGCGGCGCTGGCCTGTGGCGGCGACTACGCCGGCGCCCTGGCGGTGCTGGATGAAGCGCTGGCCGCGCCGGGGGAAGTGCCGGAGGACTTCCTCGCGCAGGTCCGGCAACGCCGCGGGCAGTACGCGGACGGTCGCAGTTATGTCGAGGGTGTTTCTCCCTGAGCGCAGCAGGCAAGTTGCAAGTCAACATGTAAGCAGGATGCGGGCGGGCCCCGACGGGTCGTGAACCCTGCTGTTCCGACCTCTGGGCGACGGTTTCCTACAAACCCCCTTCCTGTATGAGGCTCTTGCTCCGGAACGCAAGAGCTTCTGAGTAAGCAAGTAAGCACGCGACCAAGTAAGTTTCTCCAAACCTCGTTTACCTGGTCGCTTGTGACTCGCTCACCGGCGATGGGTGCAATCTCCTCTGTATGGATTTGGCGAGAAACCGCCCGGGGGGGCGAAGAATAGGGCTTGCCTTTTGGGTTCCTGGTGGCCTATCGTGCTGGCTGCGTGTTTCGGCGCCGGTGGCGTGCCGGGGCACCCTTCTCAGGAGGAGAGAGGCAATGAATCTTCGCGCTTTTGTCGGCGTGGGTCTGTCGGTCGTATGTGCGACCGCGGCCACCGCACAGGTCACGCTTGGTTTCGAGGTGGACGACGGCGGCAGTCCCCTGGTCAACGGCCAGGACATCAACACGCCGCCGGAGTTCGGCAACCTGGTCAATGTCAGCAGCACGGGCGGACTGGGGGCCGCGATCTTCGATTCGGATCCGACCGGCCCGAACGCCGGTGGCGCCGACGACGATCTGCTGGTCGACCTCGGCAACATCCTGATCATTCAGAACAACGCCTTCCCGACGCAGACCACGCCCGGCATCTTCGACACGCCCAACGATGAAGAGAACGGCGGCACGCTCGTCTTCAGCTTCATCAACGCGGTCATGCCGCTGTCGATCGACGTGGTCGACATCAACGGCAACGGCCCGGCCGATGCGATCCTGACGGACAGCAACGGCCTGACCCGCACGTTCAACATGCCGATGAACTGGACGTTCGACATCGCGTCCAGCGGACCCGACGGCTACGAGACGCTCGACCTGACCACGCTCGCTCCGCAGCTTGGCGAGGGCGGCGCTTCGGCCACCGCCTTCGAGGACGCCGGTTTCGACATCAACTCGGTCGTCGAACTCGAAGTGATCTTCACCGGCTCGGCCGGCATCGACAACCTGAGCTTCATCCCCGAGCCGTCGAGCCTGCTGCTGCTGAGCCTCGGCCTCGTGGCGCTCCGCCGCCGCTAGGCGCTTCAGCCCGCGGAACAAACCAAAGGGGGCCCCGTCGACCAGTATGGTTCCGGCGGGGCCCTTTCTGTTCCGCAGCAAGCAGGTAAACAGAGCCCGGACGCTGGCTGAGGCAGACTGCCTTCCGTGTTCCCTGTTCCCTGTTCCCTCCACATCTCTGTTGCCCGTCGTCGAACGGCGCGGCAGAATCCGAGTCGAACCTGGTCTCTTCGGGAGTATTCCCATGCATCGGTGTCACGTCTCGCTCGCCGTTCTGTCGCTTGTGCCGCTGGTCGGCTGTCCGACGCTGACCCCCGGCGGGGGCTCGATCGACGAAGGCCCGCAGGTCCAGATCGAGGTCCGCTTCCTGGCGGTCGAGGATCGCTTCATCGAGGAGATCGGGGTCGACTTCGACCTGACCCTCGCCGACGGCCAGGCGACCAGCGGCGGTCCGGCGCTGAACAACCCGGACTTTCCCGAGATGCCGCTCGCGTTCGGGAGCGACCTGCTCGGCGGACTGAACGGTGCCCGCTATCTCTACCCCACCTGGACCACCGGCGGTTTTCTGCCCGGGACGGCCGGAAGTGGCGGCGACAACGATCCGGTCACGCTGGCCTACCCGGGCGCGCTGAACGGGGTCGTCGAGCGGGCCGCGGATACGCTCGAGACCGACTTCGGCGACATGCCGCGGAACCCGGCCGACCTGGTCGTCGGCACGGGCAACAGCGATGTGGACGCGGTCTTCGGACGGACGCTCTCGGACGATGATCTGGCGGATCTGCTTGACCTTGTGCGGGATGATGACGCGGCAGACGTTTTCGCCGCGCCGCCGCTGGTTCTGCAGGCCGGTCAGCGAAGCGTCGTGCACCTGGCGGCCGAGCAGTCGCTGGCGTCGCTGGCGAACCTGGCCTACCTGACGCGGATCCAGGCGCTCGAGGATCCACCGTTCTCGACCTGGATCGGCCCGGCCGTGGACCTGGCCGCCGACGTTCGTGACCGGCAGGTGTCGCTGCGGACGACCTGGGGGACGCGGGCGATCAGCGTGCCGCTGGACGGCCTGACGCAGGTGGACGGCGAGGCGGTGCAGATCTTCGTGCCGGTCATCGAGACGGGTACCGTGCGGACGACGGTGACGATCGAGGACGGCCAGACCCTGCTGCTGGGCGGCGTGCGACGCGTCGGCGGCGACGAGGTCGAACGCGGCCTGCCGCTGCTCGAAGACCTGCCGGTCCTGTCACGCCCGTTCCGCAACCAGTCCGCGATCGCCGAAGAACGCAGCCTGCTGGTGCTGATCCGCGCCCAGGTCATTTCCGAGTAAGCCAGGGAGCGAGGGAGCCAGGGAGCGAGGGAGCGAGGGCCGGCGACGCGACACCCGCCCGCTTTCCGCGCGGTGAGCGCGTGAAGCGTGAGAGGGTGAAGGAGCCGGAACCGCGGCGAGCCCGGCCCCTTTCAATCCTTCACATGTTCACGTTGTCACCCGACCCCATGCGGGCCCTGATTCGTCCATCACGATCCGGTTGTTTGCCCGCCTATTCGCGGGACCCCGGCGTGATCTGCAGTTCCTTCCGGGCCCCGTCGCGGACGACGGTGATCGAGGTCTTCTGTCCGATCTTCACCGCGTCGATCGCGTAGGTGTAGTCGTAGATGTTCTCGATCGTCCGGCCGGCGAGTTCGACGATCACATCGCCGCCCTGCAGTCCGGCCTCGTCGGCGGGACCGCCCTGGGCGACGCCCGAGATCTTCAGGCCGGGGATTTCCGACTCGCCGTAGTCGGGGATCGTTCCGAGGTAGGCCCGCAGGCCGGCCCGGGCGGACTGTTCGCGCGGCTTGGTCGGTTCGAGGTAGTCGGGCTCGTCCGTGGTCGTCGCCAGGGCCCGGGCGATCAGGCCGACGAAGCGGGCGATCCGATGCGTGCCTTCGTAGTTGAGCTTGTCCGGCGTGTCGCGCGGCGAGTGATAGTCCTCGTGCGAGCCGGTGAACGCGCTCAGGATCGGCACGCTCTTCAGGTAGAACGAGGTCGCGTCGGTCGGCAGGTAGCTGTCGTCCTTCAGCGCCAGTTGCAGCCCGATCGGCGCGTTGCGACGCTCGATCTCGCGCTTCCAGATCGAACTGGAACCAACCCCGTTCAGCACCAGTTCGTCGCGGTACCGCCCGACCATGTCCATGTTCAGGTAGGCCGCGAACCGGCCCGAGAGGTCGTTGCTGTGACCGGCCGCGGCCCGCTGATCGACGAAGTGCGCGGACCCGAGCAGGCCGAGTTCCTCGCCGGACCAGGCCGCGAACAGCACGTCCCGCTTCAGCGCCAGCTTGCCGCGCCGCTGCTGGTCGGCCAGCCAGGCCGCGATCTCCAGCGTGGCGGCCACGCCCGAGGCGTTGTCGTCGGCCCCGTAGTGAATCGCGCCCTTCTCGTCGTCGCGGGCCAGCGAGTTCGAGCCCGACCCGTGCCCGAGGTGGTCGACGTGCCCGCCGATCACCAGGGCGGGTTCATCCGAGGCCGGGCGGGCCGGCAGCAGGGCCAGCACGTTGCGACCGGTCCGCTGCTCGCGCTTCAGTTCGATCGTCGCCTGCACGGCCAGCGGGAGCTCGAAGCCCATCTGCGGGCTGCCGTCGTCGAGGGCATCCTGCAGGCTGCGAAGCCTGTCGCAGTCGCGGTCGTCCGGGCACAGCAGGGCGGTCGCGAGCGCGTCGGTGATCGAAATGACCGGCAGGCTGCCGGCCGCGGCCGAGGCGTCGAAACGGATCGGCACGAGTTGCTGCTTGACGCCGGAGTTCGGGCCGCTGACGACGATCATGCCGGCGGCCCCCTTGTCGCGGAGCATCATCGCCTTGTAGCGCAGGCTGCTGTAGCGCGACAGGTGCTGGCGGTGCTCGGGCGTGATGCCCTCCGGCATGTAGCGCAGCACGCAGACCCACTTGTCCTGGACGTCCAGGTGCACGTACGAGTCGTACTCGTCAAAGCCCTTGTCGGCCGGGGCGACGATGCCGTACCCGGCCCAGACCAGGCCACCCTGCGGCGCCGGTCCCGTGGCCGACCAGGTCAGCGGGCGCCAGTCGGTGTTCAGCCCGAGCGCCTCGTCCGGCCAGGCCGTGCCGTCGTGCGTGACCGTCAGCCTGCTGGTCGGGTCGACCTCGACGCCGGCGGTGAAGCTGAAGTTCTCGAAGAACGTGCCGTTGTCGCCGGCCGGCTGGAGCCCGATCTGGCGGAAGGCGTCGGCCACGTACGCGGTCGCGGCCTGTTCGCCCGCGGTGCCGGTCATGCGTCCGGCGAATTCCTCCGACGCGAGGGTCGCGATGTGCCGGCGCAGGTCGCGTTCGCTGATCTCGGGCTGGAACCCGGTCGCGTGCGGATCGACCGGGCGGATCGGGTTCTCGACCTGGGTGGTCGCGTCGGCCGCGCCGCTGCGGGCCTCTTTCAGCAGGCGCAGGGCGGCGCTGTGGTTCCACCTGGCCAGGAAGATCTGCGACTGTTTGCCGCTCGTCCGGTTGCTGGTCCACGAGAGCGTGTTGCCGTCCGGCCCGAAGCAGGGCAGGCCGTCGAACCCGTCGGTGTAGGTCACGCGGACCGGCGGGCCGCCGTCCTTGCCGACCAGGTACAGCTCGAAGTTCGCGAAGCCGTGCTTGTTGGTGGTGAAGATCAGGTACTCGCCGGAGGGGTGAAAGAACGGCGCCCACGACATCGCCCCGAGCGTGGTCAGTTGTCGCTGGTCACTGCCGTCCGCGTTCATCGTGAAGACCTCGGCCGTCGCGCCGTCCTCCGAGAAGCGCCGCCAGCAGATCTTCTTTCCGTCGTGGCTGAAGAACGGACCGCCGTCGTAGCCGCGGACGTCGGTCAGCCGCTGCAGGTCGCTGCCGTCCAGGCGCATGCGGTACAGGTCGAGCATGAACGACTTGTCGCGCTCGAACGTCCTGGCGTCCTCGGCCGAGAGCGGCGCCTCGTACGCGGCCCGGTTGGAGCTGAAGACGACCCACTCCCCGTCGGGCGAGATCGCGCCTTCCGCGTCGTAGCCGCGCACATCGGTCAGGCGGCGGGTCTGACCCTGGCGATCGGCCAGGTACAGTTCGAAGTGCTCGTCGTAGTCCCAACTGTAACGGCGCTCCTTGCCGCTGGCCCGGAACTCGAGTTCGGCCTGCTGCTGCGCGCGGGCCTCGGGGTTGTCGTGCGTCGAGGCGTACAGGACGTGCCGGCGGTCCGGGTGAATCCAGGCGCAGGTCGTCTTGCCGTGCCCGGGCGAGATCCGCTCGACGTCGCCGGTCTCGAGGTCCATCAGGTAGATCTGGTAGAACGGGTTGTCGGCTTCACGCTCGCTCTGGAAGACCATCAGGTTCCCGCTGCGGTCGAAGTACCCTTCGCCCGAGCGACGCCCTTCGAAGGTCAGTTGGCGGACACCCTCCAGCAGCACGCGCTCGTCAGCGCCGGCCGGGGCGGTCGTCAGTGCTGCGACCAGCAGCACGCTCCACGTGGTTGCGGACTTCATCATTCAGCCTCTTCTCTGATCTGCGACTCGGTTCCGGAATCCCGTTACAATCGTACGCGCTGGTGCGGAAACTTTCCCGGCCTCGAGAGCAGCGATGCGCGTGGGACTCTTCATTGCCTGCCTGAACGATGCATTCTATCCGCGGGTCGGCGTCGCGGCGCTCCGCCTGCTGGAACACTTTGGCTGCCAGGTCATCTTTCCGCCGACCCAGACCTGCTGCGGACAGCCCATGTTCAACAACGGCCTTCGCGGCGACGCCGCCCGCCTGGCCCGCAAACTGCTCGCCGATTTCGACGGCTGCGAGGCGATCGTGACCCCCTCGGGCTCCTGCGCCGCGATGGTCCGCGAGAACTACCCCGCCCTCGGAATCGCCGATACCGAGCGGATCGGCCGGACCTGGGAACTGATCGAGTTCCTCGTCCGCGTCCGCCGGGTCGACTTCGCCGCCCTCGGGCTCCGCTGGCCGGGACGCGTCACCTATCACTACTCCTGCCACCTCCGCGGGCTCGGCCTGACCGACGAGGTCGAGCGGGTGCTGGCCACCATCGACGGCCTCGAATACACGCCGCTGGCCAAGCGCGAGCAGTGCTGCGGGTTCGGCGGGACCTTCGCCACCAAGTTCCCCGAAGTCTCCGGCACGCTCGTCCGCGACAAGGTCGCCTGCATCGCCGACACCGCCGCCGACACGCTCGTCTGCAACGAGGCCGGCTGCGGCCTGAACATCAGCGGCGCCCTGCACCGCGAAAACGTCCCGGTCCGATCCGTGTCGCTGGCCGAGATCCTGGCCGAGGCGCTCGGACTCCTGCCGGCCGAGGCACCGGCGTGAGCGTCACCCCGCGCGAGCCCGGACGGCACCCGCTCGACGTCGTGCTGCCCTACGACATGCAGCCCCGCGCCCGGGCCGCCACGCAGGATCAGCAGCTTCAGACCTTCGTCAATCGCGCCACCCTGCACAAGGACGAGGGCCGCGCGGCCGCCTGCCAGGCCGCCTTCGGCCCGCGCTACGACCAGGTCCGTGAACTGGCCGGACGGATCAAGCAGCACACGCTCGACCACCTGGACTACTACCTCGAACGCTTCGTCAGCCAGGCCGGGCAGGGCGGCACGCGCGTGCACTTCGCCCGTGACGCCGCGCAGGCCAACGAGATCTGCCTCGAGATCGCCCGGGCGGCGGGGGCCCGCACCTGCGTCAAGAGCAAGTCGATGGTCACCGAGGAAACGCGACTGCTGCCCGCGCTCGAGGCGGCCGGGATCGAGACGCTCGAGACCGACCTGGGCGAGTTCATCCTGCAACTCGACGGCGACGCCCCCTCGCACATCGTCACGCCGATGATTCACAAGGACCGGGCGGCCACGGCCCGGGCGTTCGAGCGCGAACTGGGGGTCGCCTACACCGAACGGCCCGAGGACCTGACCCGCATCGCCCGCGCGTACCTGCGTGACAAGTTCCGCCGCGCGGACCTCGGGATCAGCGGCGGCAACTTCCTGGTGGCCGAGACCGGCAGCCTGGTGCTGTGCACGAACGAGGGCAACGGGACGTTCAGCACCAGCGTGCCGCGGACGCACATCGCGCTGGTCGGGATCGAGAAGCTGATCCCGCGGCGGGTCGACCTCGGCGTCTTCCTGAAGCTGCTGGCCCGCAGTTCGACCGCCCAGCCGCTGACGGTCTACACGCACCTGATCAGCGGGCCGCGGCACGACAACGAATCCGACGGCCCCGAGCAGGTGCACATCATCCTGGTCGACAACGGACGCTCCGAGTTGATGCGGCCGGAGTCGCGCGAACTGCTCCGCTGCATTCGCTGCGGGGCCTGCCTGAACGCGTGTCCGGTCTATCGCAAGGTCGGCGGGCACGCCTACGGGGCGGTCTACTCGGGTCCGATCGGAGCGGTCATCACGCCGCTGCTGAAGGGGCTCGAGAACTACCGCGACCTGCCGCAGGCGAGTTCGCTCTGCGGGGCGTGCTTCCAGGCCTGCCCGGTGCGAATCGACATTCCGCGGCACCTGGTGCGCCTGCGGACGGCCCTGGTCGACGGGCGGGCGACGAAGTGGAGCGAACGAATCGCCCTGCGGCTGTGGGCCTGGACCCTGCGCGGGCCGCGCCGCTACCGACTGGCCACCTGGCTGCAGCGCCGGATCCTCGGCGCGCGGGCCCGCCGGGCGGCCGACGGGCGCCGCTGGATCGCGCGCCTCCCGGGACCGCTGGCGGCCTGGACCGCGCAGCGCGACCTGCCCGCCCCGGCCGGCGAGAGCTTCCGCGCCTGGTACCGCCGCACGCAGAAGGGGGGCCGCGATGCCGGGTGAATCGGCCGAGGACATGCTGGGCCGCATCCGGGCGGCACTCGGCGGGCGGACGGGCGAAGCGCCGATCCCGCCGGCCCTGGACGCCGGGCTGATCCGCACGACCGGCGCTGCGCAGTTGATCGAGACGTTCACGCAGCGGGCCACCGCGGCCGGCGCGCGGGTCCGGCCGGTCTCGATGGCGGAACTGCCCGAGGTGCTCGCGTCGCTGCTGCGCGGATGCCGGGCGGCGAGCCTGGGTTTCGCGGACGATGAATTGCGGGCGGTCGCCCGGGCGGCGCTGGTGGCGGCGGAGGTGTCCGACAGCGGTGCCGGCTCGGACCGCGACGCGCATTTCGAGAGCGAGATCGGACTGACGGACGTCGAGGCGGCGATCGCCGAGTCGGGCACGCTGGTGTACGTCTGCAGCGCCGAACGCCCGCGGGCGGCCTGTTTCGTGCCGCCGGTGCACGTCGCCCTGGTAAGGAAGGAGCGGGTGGTGGCCGACCTGGTCGACTACCTCGCCGAGCGTCCGCTGCCGGTTCCGAGCAGCGAACTGCTGATCACCGGCCCGAGCAAGACGGCCGACATCGAAGGCGTCCTGATCCAGGGCGTCCACGGACCGGGCGAGGTTCACATTCTGCTGGTGAAAGAGTGAATGGGTGAAGGAGTGAATGAGGATCCGTGTTGGCGGCACCTGAGTCGCCCGGCTTGCGCCGAGCCTGGATCTGGTGAACGACCTCGGACGCGGGCAATGAGGCAGACACACAAGAAGAGGCCCGCGTGGCGCTGCCGCCCGCGAGCCTCTTTCACTCTTTCACTGGCAAGCTTTTTCACCGCCGCACCGCGGCGTTACTTGGTGCTGAATTTCACCCGGACGCTTTCGCTGCGGTCGCCGGCGACGGTGAAGACCAGCAGGTAGTCCATGCCGGGTTTGAGCTGCACGCCGGAGCAGAACTGCTTGTCGAAGTCCATCACCTTGACCGAGGACGGCGGGCTGGCCAGGTTGTAGCTCTGGCCGTCGCGCATCAGGTTTTCCTTGTTGTTGCCGTCGGGGAAGACGACGAACTCGGCCTGGTGCGAGTAGTCGGCCTCGAAGGCCTGGTGGATCTGCAGGTTCGTGCCGGTGATCCGGCCGAACTTGGTCGGGTCGGCGATTTCGAACTTGAAGGTCGGGCCGGTGCTGACGGTCGCCTTGACCTCGTGATCGGCGTAGCCGAAGTAGCCCTGCTTGAAGACGTTCTGCTTGGCGGGCTGCCCGTCCAGGTAGACCGTCAGGTTCGACTTGTCCGAGACGTTCTTGCCGATCCGGAAGGCTTCCATCGCCGCACCGGTCGCACTGCAGCCACTCGTGACGATCAACGCGCCAAGCAACAGCCCGGCCGCCATGAATCTGAACATGTCTGGCTCCATCCTGAAGATTCGTGTTCACGGCCGCCGCGCCTCGGGACCGTTTCGGAAAGTGTACTGCCGGGCAGGGGAACAGGAAACAGGGAACAGGGAACCGGGAACAGGGAACAGGGAACAGGGAACAGAGGACGGGAGACAGAGAACGGAACATGGACAGAGAACGGAACATGGACACAGAACGGAACATGGACACAGAACGGAACATGGACACAGAACGGAACATGGACAGAGAAGGCGGACAGAGAACAAGGACAAAGAACTGGGACACAGAACACGGACAGAGAACTGGGACAAAGAACAGGGACAGAGAACAGAGGTAGTGTGGCACAGGCGTCCCGCCTGTGGTCGGTTGCAAGGCGACTCCCGGAATGAACACTGATGAGACTGGCCTGTCGGAATCGGGACCCGATTCCGGGATCCCATCACAGGCGGGACGCCTGTGCCACACGATCGCAGGCGGGACGCCTGTGCCACACAATCACAGGCGGGATGCCTGTGCCACACGATCGCAGGCGGGACGCCTGTGCCACACAATCACAGGCGGGATGCCTGTGCCACACGATCGCAGGCGGGACGCCTGTGCCACACGATCGCAGGCGGGATGCCTGTGCCACACCATCACAGGCGGGACGCCTGTGCCACACGATCACAGGCGGGATGTCTTTACCAAACAAACCACAGGCGGGACGCCTGTGCCACAATGCCCCTGTTCCCTGTTCCCTGTTCCCTGTTCCCTTCCTACTCCCATCCCGCCGCTTCGACCTTGCGGGCCTCTTCGCAGACCCAGCCGAGCATCTGCTCGGTCGCGCTGCACAGTGTCTGCTGGCGGCGGCCCATTACCGTCTGGGCGATCTGGATCGCCTTGTCGAGTTGGAACCGCTCGAGCCCCTTGGCAGTCAGCCAGGCGAACGACGGCACGAACTTCGGGACCGCGTCCTGCGTGAAGACGTTGGCCGCCACGCCCAGGATGCAGCCGGTCGGCAGGATCGTTCCGATGCCGGTCTTGGTGTGGTCGCCGAAGGCCGTCCCCACGAACCGCTGGCCGGTCTCGCGGGATACCCCGTTCAGGCTGCAGCGGATCGTCCCGTACGTGTTCTTCAGATCGCTCGTGACCGTGTTGGCCCCCAGGTTGACCCACTCGGCCACGAAACTGTGCCCGAGGAAACCGTCGTGCTGCTTGTTGCCGTAGCCCTGGAAGATGCTGCCCTCGATCTCGCCGCCCACGCGACAGATCGGACCGATCGTCGTCTCCGGGCGGATCTTCGAACCCGGACGGACGATCGAATTCGGACCGACATAACACGGCCCGATCAGGGCCGCCAGCGGTTCGATCAACGCGCCCTCGGCGATGTGGACCGGGCCGTCCTCGGCGTCGATCACCACCCCCGGCTTCACCCGGGCCCCGTCGGCCACGAACACGTTCCCCGCATCGAGCACCTGCACGCCCGGATCGAGTTGACCGGCCACGGTCCCGCCCTGGCGACAGATCCGCGTCAGTTCGCTCGGGTTGGCGTGCACCAGGTCCCAGTGGTGACGGATCAGGTGCACCGTCGCCGGTACCGCGACGCGCTCGAATTGCGCCCACGTCGACTGGTCGAACGGCGCCAGGTCAATCGTCGCGTACTGCTCGGCCGTCAGGTGGGCGGCCACCACCCGCCCGTCGATCTCCCAGGCCTGCCCCGGCCGCGGAGGCGTGGCATTGCCGGTGACCAGCAGGGCCGAGTGCAGCAGCAGCCAGGAATCGCCGGCCGCGGGCTGGGCGAGCGTCAGGCGGCGGCTGACGACCTCGTGCAGTTCCGGGCGAATGTGGATCGCGTGCAGCAGCCCGAACGCCTGCCGGACCTTGTCGACCAGCAGGTTCGGACCGCAGCGAAGTTCGGCCGCGGTCCGCAGCCAGGTCAGCGGCAGCAGGTCGTGCCAGGCGTCGTCTTCGAACAGAGCGAGGTTCATCGGCGTACCTCCGCATGCCGCTGGAAATGTGTCACCATGTTATTCGGACGCTACACTTTCGGCCATGCCCGCACCGCTGCTTGAGCGGCGGGCGGTGTTCTTCCGTGACCCGCTGAGGTTCGACCGCGTGAGCGAGCGCCTGATCACCATCCTGCTGCTGTCGGCCGGGGGCGTCAGCCTGCTGCTGGGACTGATCGCGGTTCCGCTGATGATGCGGATCGCGCGGCGGATCGGCTACGTCGATCATCCCGGCGGGCACAAGTCGCACGCCGACCCCACGCCGTACGGGGGCGGGGTCGCGATGTTCGCGGCCGCCTGGCTGCCGCTGCTGCTGCTGCTGGTGATCCAGCCGCTGGTGCCCGAGGCGTGGGTGGCCGAGACGTTCGGCGAGCAGGCCCGGGCGCTGCTGGGCGGCCTGGCGCTGCGCTGGTACCAGGCGGCGGCGATTGTCGGCGGCGGCCTGCTGCTGTTCGCGCTCGGGCTGCTGGATGACTTCCGTCCGCTGGGTCCGTGGGTCAAGCTGGTCGTGATCCTGGCCGTCGGCGCGCTGGTCGCGACGGTCGGCGAGGTGCGTCTCGCGACACTGCTGGGCCCGGTGCCGTCGCTGCTGGTGACCGTGCTGTGGATCGCGGTGGTCGCCAACGCGTTCAACTTCCTCGACAACATGGACGGACTGAGCGCGGGCGTCGCGGCGATCTGCACGTTCTTCCTGATTCTCTGCGGGGTGCTGGCCGGCCAGATCCTGGTGCCGGCCCTGGCGAGCGTCTTCCTCGGATCGGTGCTGGCGTTCCTGGTGTTCAACTTTCCGCCGGCCCGGATCTTCATGGGCGATGCCGGCAGCCTGGTGCTCGGCTACATGCTGGCGGTCACCTCGGTGCTGACCAGCTACTGGGAGAGCGGCACCGACCGGCAGCCCTTCGCGCTGGCAATGCCGCTGGTGATCCTGGCCGTGCCGCTCTACGACATGATCAGCGTCGTGATCATCCGCCTGTCCGAAGGACGCAGCCCGATTCGCGGCGATCAGCGACATTTTTCGCACCGGCTCGTGCAGCGCGGCCTGTCGCGGCGGCAGGCGGTCCTGACCATCTACCTGGTGACCGGCACAACCGCCCTGGCGGCCACGCTGCTGCCGGAGGCCGACCTGCGGACCAGCGCGACGGTGCTGTCGATCGTCGTGCTGGTGCTGCTGGTGATCGCGATCCTGGAAGCCCCGGACCAGAGGGCGGGCGAGGCATCGCCCCCGCGGCGGCGTGAACAGCAGGGGAGCGGCGAATCGTGACGCGGATCATCGAAAGATCGTCCCGACCGGGCTGGCTCGTGGCGGCGGTGTTCGCGCTGCTGGCCTGTTCGCTGGCGGTGCGGGTGCTGATTACCGAGACCTTCGACCGGGCCGAGCCGTTCTTCCTGCGGGACGTGCCGAGCGGCCCCACGCCGCTGACGACGGCGCTGCTCGATCTGCTCGTCCTGATCCTCGCGGGTACCGCCCTGGCGCTCCGCGGAGCCTGGCTGTCCCGCGGCGGATGCCTGGCGGCCGGCCTGCTGGTGCTGGCGTTCGGCGTGTCGGTCGGGTTTGCCGGCGACCGGCGGCTGGCGCTGAACGGCGGATCGAGCCTGCTGATCACGTTGCTCGCGGGCTGGGCGCTCGTCAACCTGCGGGTGCCGCGCGCGTGGACGCTGCTGCTGGTGCCGCTGGTGCTGGCGGTCTGCGCGGCCGACGCGGTCAAGTGCCTGGGACAGTCCGGCTACGAATTCGAAATGACCCGCCAGCAGTGGGAACTGCATAAGCAGGAACTGGCCGCTTCGGGCGTGGATGTCGCCGTGCCGCAGATGATCGACTACGAACGCCGCCTCGCCTCGGCCGAGGCGTTCGGCTACCAGTCGCATCCGAACGTGGCGGCCGCGCTGCTGACGATCGGGCTGCTGCTGGGGCTGGGCGCGCTGCTGGCGAGCCTGTCCGGGACCTGCGGGTCGGGCTTCCCGTTCGTCCCCGGCGCGGTCTGCCTGCTGCTGGGCGGCGGAATCTGGTCGACCGGCAGCCTGGCGGGCGGGGCGAGTGCCGGGCTGGGCGTTCTTCTGCTGGCGGGGCTGCACGGGTGGCGCGCATCGGCGGCGACCACGCGGCGGCTGCTGATCGCCGCGTACCTGGCGGGCTTCGGACTGCTGCTCGGGCTCGGACTGGCCCGCGGCGGCCTGCCGGGGGCTTCGCTCGACTTCCGCTGGCAGTACTGGACCGGCGCCGCCGGCGTCGTGGCCGAGGCGCCGCTGACGGGCGTCGGTCGGCTGAACTTCGGGCCACGCTACCTCGCGCATCGACCGGCCGCCGCCACCGAGGCGGTCGCCGATCCGCACAACGTCTGGGTGGCCGTGCTGGCCGAGTGGGGGCCGCTCGGTCTGCTCGGGGCCGGGCTGCTGGCCTGGCTGACGATCGCCGCCCTGCTGCGCTGGCCGGTCGTCGATGACCAGCACGAAGAGGAACCGGCCGGTCGGTCGGTCGGGCCGCTGTGGTGGATGCTGGCCGGCGTGCCGCTGCTGCACGTGCTGTTCTCCGGAACGCCGCTGCTGGCCCCGGGTGTCGGGCTGCTGTGGGCGATCGAACTGGTGGTGGTGTTCGCCGGCGTGTTCGTGCTGCTGGCCGGCGGAATGCCGCACCTGGCCGGGCAGCGGTCGCGGGCGGCGCTCGGACGGGGGATCGTGGTGGCGGTCTGGGTCAACCTGGTGCACAACCTGGTCGGGTTTTCGCTGATGACCTCCGGCGGGTTGTCGCTGCTGGTGCTGGCGTGCGTGGCGGGGATCGCGCTGCGCGGGGGCGGGTGGTCGCCCGGCGGTCGCTTCTCGCCGCTGTTCGCCGGGCTGACGGTGCTGCTGGCGGCCGTGCTGCTGGCGGTGGTGGTCCTGCCGACCGCCCGCAGCGAGCGGGCCTACCGGGCGGCCCGACAGGCGGGGCAACTGGAACAGGTCCGCGCGTCGGCCGCGGCGCTGGCGGCGGCGGATCCGCTTGACCCGCGGGCCCCGCGAACGGCGGCCGGGCAACTGGTCAGCCTGGCGCTGCATCCGCGGGCGCCGGCGAACCTGCGGGTCGAACTGTTGCGCGAAGCCGAGGGCTACGCGGCCCGCAGCGTGGCGCGCGACCCGCGCAATCCGGCCGGGTCACAGATGCAGGCCCGGATCGCGTTCGAACTGGCCCGTGGTGCGGCGGATGACGTGGTCGCGCGACGGCTGCGCCTGCAGCAGGCGCTGGGATTCTGGGAACAGACGATCGAGCGCAACCCGCAGGCCGCCCGCCTGCGACTCGAGGCGGCCCGGACGGCGGTCGCGCTCTACCGCCAGCAGGGCACCGAGCGGGCCGGCGCGCTGGCGCGGGCCTGGCTGTCGCGGGCGCTGGAACTGCATGCGCTGCGCGACGCGGCGTCCACGGCGCGGCTGACCGAGGCGGAACTGGCGGAAGTCGCGGATCTCCGCGCGCAGGTCACGGGGCCCTGACAGCCGTGACGGAAGGGGAGCAGGGTTCCGGGCGGCCGGTGTCCCTGGTCGGGTCGGACGCGGATCAGGCCTGGAGGTCGATTCCGTTCGGCGGTTGGTCGTCCCGGGCGGTGGCGTCGGATTCCGGCGCGCCGGCCTGGTCGGTGGTGTCTTCGGGGGGCTGGTCGCTGAAGGCGCGGCCCTGGCCGCCGCCGTTGCCTTCGCCGTCGGCGTAGACCTGGCTGTCGAGGTCGTCGTTCTCGATGGCTTCCTTCAGACGCTCGGCGAACGGATCGGTCTGGGTCCGTCCGGCCTGCCGGCTGGCATCCTGGGCTTTCTTCTCCCCCGCGACGCGTTGGGCGCCGTGGGCCTGGATCAGTCCGGCGTGGCCTGGCGGGGGGATCGACGACATGGTCGGGCTCCTGGGGTTACGCGACGAGGTCCGTTCCGGCTCCGGCCCCGGCCAGGACGGCCACGGCGCCGACGCCGAGCTGCTGGCGGAGGCGTTCGATGATCGCCGAGTGCATCTGGCTGACGCGCGACTCGGACAGGTCCAGCGTGGCGCCGATGTCCTTCATCGTCATCTGCTCGTAGTAGTACAGCACGATGATCAGCCGCTCGGCCCGGGTCAGGTTGTTGCGGATGAAGTCGCTGATGTCGGCCTTGTGCGCTTCGGCCACCGGGTCGCGGCTGTTCTCGTCGGAGATCACGTCGGCCTCGGCCAGGTCGCGGTTCGAATCGCTGTCGCTGAGTTTCTGCGAGAGCGAGACCAGCGAAACCGCCTGGGCGTCGCGGACGAGCTTGTCGAGCTGCGGGCGGGTCAGGCCGAGGCGCTGGCCGACCTCTTCTTCGCTCGGGATCCGGCCGAGCTCGACTTCGAGGGTCCGCATGATCTGGTCGAGCTTGTGGGCCCGGTGCCGGACGAGGCGCGGGACCCAGTCCATGCTGCGGAGTTCGTCGAGGATCGAGCCGCGGATCCGCGGGGCGCAGAAGGTCTCGAACTTGACGCCGCGGTCCGGGTCGAAGCTGTTGAGGGCATCGACCAGGCCGAAGGTGCCGGCGCTCATCAGGTCGTCGACGTCGACTTCGTCGGGAAGCTTCGCGCCGATCCGCTCAGCCGCGTAGCGGACCAGGTGCAGGTAGTGCTCGACCAGCCGGTTGCGCGACGCGTCGTTGCGCTCGGCCAGGAAGGTCTGCCACGTGCCCTGCAGTTCGGCGATGTCCTCGATCTGACGGACCCGGTTGTCGCGCGTCACCCGCCGCAGGCGGCCTGCGAATCTCCAGCGTTCCATACGTTCTCACCCCTGTCAGGACTCGGTCGTTGCCGGCGCCGGTTCGTCCGTCGCGGAAGCGGCCGCGGTCGCCTCCTGATGTGCACGGTCGATTTCGAACTTGCGACGCTGCAGGTGGTCGCGCAGGACGAGCTTCCCCGCCCAGCCGACGAACTGCCCCAGAAAGACGGCCATGACCATGATCAGCAGGGCCCGCGTCAGCACGGTCGTCGGCGGATTGCCGACCGCGATCCCCGCCAGCAGCCCGAAGGCGAACGCCAGCAGGCCGAGTTGCGCTCCGAGCTTGCCTACCATGTCATCGGCTCACAGCAGGTTCTATCGGGCGCGCTGCCGAGGCAGCGGATGCGCGGGGCGGCACTTCGTGCGCGGCACGGTCGGGGTTCGGCCGATGGTCGGGCTGTGTCCTGTAAACAATCGCTTCTGGTCACGACAGCCTCCTCGGGAACGGCTCAGGCCTGCTGCGGAAATTTCACCGGAATGGGCGCCGCCCCCCGGCCTGCGTCCGAATACCGGATCGCCGGCGCAGCGTCCGCGCTGCAGACCGCCCGCGTCAGTTCCACCGGACACGCGACCTGCAGGTCGTGCGGGACCGTCTGCCCGCCGCTGGTGTAACTCAGCGCCAGCGCCAGGCGCTCGGCCGTGTTCAGCACCACCCCCATCCCGAGCGCCTCGTCCAGCCGGGTCAGCAGCAGGCGGTTGGGACGCAGTTCGGCGAAGAAGCCGGCCATGTGGCTCTGCACCGCGGCATCCATCGAAGCCGGCAGCACCAGGTGCCGTTCGTCCGGGCGAAAGGCCGCCAGCATCTCGGCAAGCTGTGAGCGCCGGTCGGGGTCGTTCGGGCCGAGCCCGGACGTGTCGACCAGGACCAGGTCGGCGTCGACCAGTTCGGGGCGCAGAGCCCGGGCCGCGTCGAGCGACTGCGGCGCCTCGTGCCGCGCGCCGATCAGTTCGGCGTAGCGGGCAAGCTGTTCGTGACGACCGACGCCGTGCAGGTCGAGCGAGACCAGCACCGCCCGCCGGCCCTGGCGGAGCACGAACTCGGCCGCCAGCTTGGCCGCGGTGGTGGTCTTGCCGGCCCCGGCCGGTCCGACGAGGGCGACACAGGCGGGTCGGTCCTCGTGCAGGCGGATGCCGCCGGCGGTCGGGATCAGGCGCGCCACGGTGTCCTGGAAACGCTGCTGCGCGTCGCCGGCCGGGTCCTCACCGGGTCGACCGGCGGCCGAGAGCAGGCGGCGGGCAAGCTGGTCCGAGACGGCCGCGGCGGTCAGTCGCTGGTACTGGCCGCGGGCGTGCGCGGGAATGCGACTGTCGCGGTCGGGGGTCGCCGCGGGTGGCTGTTCCTCGGGCGGGGCGGCGGTGATCTCGACCTGTTGCGCGCCGGCCATGCCGCGCAGTCCGGGGGCGTGCACGGCGCGGGTGCCGAGGATGACGGCCTGGGGTCCGAAGGCGGCCTTGACCCGGGCGAGGGCCTCAGGCATGGACCGGGCTTTGAACGTTTGCATCTGTCTGCTCAAGGCGAATGACTCCGTGCGCCTGGATGTCCATGCCGCGGACGATCTCGTTCAGCCCGAGAACCGGCGTCTGCGGCAGTGTTGGTTCGATCATGCGGCGGACCCACATCCGCACGGGCGGCGCGCACAGCAGGGCGATGCTGGCGCCGCCGGACTCGGCCGCGGCCTGTTCGACGCGGGCCCGGGCCTGTTCGGTCAGTTCGTTCTGTCGCTGCGGCGGCAGGGCGAGGTTGCTGCCCTGGTCGAGCCGCTGGATGTTGGCCTGGATCAGGTCCTCGGTGGTCGGGTCGAGCGTCACGCAGTGGATCACGTTCTCGTCGGTCCGGTACTGCTGGCAGATCGTGCGGGCCAGCGCGTTGCGGGCGTACTCGGTCAGCACCTCGGTGCTCTTGATCTTCGGGGCCCAGTCGCCGAGCGTCTCGAGGATCGTTTCGAGGTCGCGGACCGGGACGCGCTCGCGCAGCAGGTTCTGCAGGACCTGCTGGACTTCGCCGACCTTGAGCGTGTCGGGGATCACCTCGTCGACCAGCGCGGCGTTGCGCTGCTTGAGGTGGTCGAGCAGCTTGTGCGTCTCGGCCCGGGTCAGCAGTTCCGCGGCGTGCTTCTTGATCAGTTCGGTCAGGTGCGTCGCCAGCACGCCGGTCGGCTCGACGACGGTGTAGCCGCAGCGTTCGGCCCGGTCGCGCTGGTCGCCGGTGACCCAGCAGGCCGGCAGGTTGAAGGCCGGTTCGACCGTGTCGATCCCGGCCAGCGGTTCGCTGGCGAGCCCCGAGTCGATCGCCAGGAGCTGGTCCGGGTGCAGGCTGCCGCGGGCGACTTCCTGTCCGCGCAGCAGCAGGGCGTATTCGTTGGGGGCCAGGGCGGCGTTGTCGCGAATGCGGCAGGGCGGCACCAGCAGGCCCAGGTCGCTGGCGAGCTGCTTGCGCATCGAGGAGATCCGATCAAGCAGGTCACCACCCCGGGACCGGTCGACCAGGCGGATCAGCCCGAAGCCGATCTGCAGTTCGAGCGCGTCGACCGTCAGGTTCGATTCGATGTTCTCCGGCGCCTTCTTCTGCTCGGCCTGCTTGCGGGCGGCCTTCTGACGCGTCTCGTCGTGCTGCCCGCGGTTGATGAAGAACGCGACCGTGCTGGTGCCGACGGCCATCGCCAGCAGCGGCATGGTCGGCAGCGGCGTCAGCGCCATCAGGCCCAGGAAGCCGGCCGCCAGCAGCAGGGCCGATGGCTTGGCGAACAGTTGTCCGACGACGTCCTCGCCCATGTTGGACTTGCCGGTCGTGCGGGTCACGAGCATACCGGCCCCGATCGAGATCAGCAGGGCGGGGATCTGGCTGGAGAGCCCGTCGCCGATCGAGAGCATCGTGTAGACCTCGATCGACTGCATCAGGCCCAGCCCGCCCTCGACCATGCCGACGTAGATCCCGCCGAGCACGTTCACGGCCGTGATGACCAGCCCCGCGATCGCGTCGCCGCGGACGAACTTGCTGGCACCGTCCATCGCCCCGTAGAAGTCGGCCTCGGACGAGATCTCCTGGCGGCGGCGACGGGCTTCGTTGTCGTCGATGATGCCGGCGTTCAGGTCGGCGTCGATCGCCATCTGCTTGCCGGGCATGCCGTCCAGCGTGAAGCGGGCGGCCACCTCGGCGATCCGCGTGGCGCCCTTGGTGATCACGACGAACTGGATCACCATGATGATCACGAAGATGATCACGCCGACCGCCAGCGAGTTGCTGGCCACGAAGTAGCCGAAGGCTTCCACCACCTGTCCGGCCGCGCCGGTTCCGCTGCTGCCGTTGGCGAGGATCAGCCGCGTGGTGGCGGTGTTGAGGACCAGCCGCAGGAGGGTCAGGGCCAGCAGCAGGGACGGGAAGCTCGAGAACTCCAGCGGGCTGGAGAGGTACATGACCGTCATCAGGACCAGCGTCGCCAGCAGGATGTTGGCGACCAGCAGCAGGTCCAGCACGGTGGTCGGCAGCGGGATCAGGATCACGAAGATCAGGCCGGCGGCCGCGAGGGGAAAGAGCATCCCGCGGTTCTGGCGGATGAAACGGAAGATCGGCAGGCCGTCGAGCATCTGTGCAAGTCACCTCGTGTTAGCTGGCGGCCTTCCGGGTCAGCTGGTAGACGTAGGCCAGCACTTCGGCGACGGCCTTGTAGTACATCGGCGGGACCTCGTCTCCGACTTCGGCGGCGGCGAAGAGAGCCCTCGCCAGCGGCGGGCGCTGGACGATCGGGATGCCGTGCTGGTGGGCAAGCTGGCGGATGCGGGCGGCGATCAGGTCGACGCCCTTGGCGACCATCCGCGGGGCCCGCATGGTGGCTTCGTCGTACTTCAGCGCGACGGCGTACTCGGTCGGGTTGGTGACGATCACGTCGGCGGTCGGCACCTCGGTCTGCAGGCGCTGCATGGCGAGTTTCATCTGGGCCTGGCGGCGGCGCGACTTCAGCAGCGGGTCGCCGTCCATCCGCTTCATCTCGTCGCGGACCTCCTGCTTGGTCATCTTGAGCTGCTCCTCCAGCCGCCAGCGCTGGTAGAGATAGTCGAGCAGGCCCAGCAGCAGCAGGATCAGGGCCATCCGCAACGCGAGCTGGAAGACCACCTGGCTGGCGAGGAAGAAGATCCCGTAGGAATCGACCGCGGCCGTGCCGAGGATCGGGTCAAGCTGGCCCAGCACGCTGTAGTAGGCCACGCCGGCCACGAAGACCATCTTCAGCAGGCCGAAGCCGGTGCGGGTCAGCGAGTCGAGCGAGAAGATCCGCTTGAGCCCCTTCTGCGGGTTGATGTGGTCGAGCTTCGGTTCGAGCTTCTTCCAGGTCAGCAGCGGCCCGGTCTGGGCGACGGCCCCGCACAGGCCGATCACCAGCAGCAGGATCAGGAACGGGGCGATGATGCTGAGCGTGATCCGTCCGGCCCGCTTGATCCAGATCAGCATGGCCGGGCCGGTCTGCTCCGACGGCGCGGCGATGTCGTGCGTCAGCGCCAGCAGCCCTTCGAAGATCTGCGGACCGAGCGCGTTCAGCAGCGCCAGGCCGGTCAGCAGGACGATCGCGGCCGTCAGGTCCTGGCTGCGCGGCACCTGCCCCTGTTCGCGGGCCTCCTGGCGCCGGCGTGGGGTTGGTGCTTCGGTCTTGTCGCCGCCGTCGTTCTCGGCCATGGGTCAGTTCCGTCCGGCCAGCGCGCAGGTCTCGGCGATCCAGCCGAAGGTCTCCGCGAGGGCGAGGGTGAAGGTTTCGAGGGCGACCGGCAGGGTCACGGCCAGCAGCGTCAGGCCGAGCAGGCCCTTGATCGGAAAGCCGAGCGTCAGGATGTTGAGCTGCGGCACGGTCCGGCCGACGAAGCCCAGCGCGATGTTGATCAGGAAGAGCGTCAGGACCACCGGGGCGGCCACGCGAATGGCGACGTTCGTGCCGAGCGTCATGGCTTCGAGCATCAGCGGCACGGCGTGTTCGAGTCCGGACGAGGCGGCCAGCAGCGGCAGTTCGGTGAAGGTGTCGAGCACGACGCTGAGCAGCACGCGGTGTCCGCCGAGGATCAGGAAGATGACCGTGCCGAACTGGACGAAGAAGCTGCTCAGCAGGGTCGACTGCACGCCGGTGGTCGGGTCGGCGATCTGTCCGAAGGCCAGGCCGGCCTGCTGGGCGATCAGCAGGCCGCCCATCTCGAGCCCGACGAAGATGACCCGCACGACCAGGCCGATGACGGCCCCGAGCAGCAGTTCGCCGGCCACGCCCAGCGCCAGGCCCAGCGCGGTCGTCGGCAGGTTCGCGGGCAGCGGGACCAGCGGCGTGCAGAGCGCGGCCATGCCGAAGACGAAGGCGGCCCGGATGTGCACGGGAAAGCTCAGCCCGCCGATCAGCGGCTGGAACATGATCATGCCGCCCAGCCGTCCGACCACGAGGGCGAACAGCGGCAGTCGCAGGATCAGTCCGAGCATTTCCGCGGGCACGGTGGTTCCTTTCGCGCGTCTCAGCCGCCGGCGAACATCAACTGGCTGTATTCCAGCAGGCGACCGGCGATCCAGGGAATGAAGAACACGGCCGCTCCGAGCATGGCGACGATCTTCGGCACGATGCTGAAGGTCTGGTCCTGCAACTGCGTGATCGTCTGGAACAGGCTGATCGCCAGTCCGACGACGATCCCCGTCCCGAGAATCGGGGCGGCCACGATCAGCGCGGTCAGCAGCGCTTCCCGCCCGATGTCGAGCGCCTGAGCCTGATCAAGCACGGGAGACTCCAGAGAAGGGAACAGGGAACCGGGAACAGTGAACCGGGCCCGGGTCGCGCGCCACGGCGATCTTCGCAGTGTCGGGCCGCCGGTCGCCCCCGCCACCCGGGAAGAAGACACTGCCAGGATGGCCGTGGCACCCCCCGATTGCCGCGCGGTGCGCGGTCGAGATGGCAGGCCGGACTGCCATTCCTCTTTCACGCTTCCACCTTTTCACGCTTTCACTCATGTCAGGTTCCCACGCTGGCCATCAGGGCGCCGGCGATCAGGTGCCAGCCGTCGGCCAGGACGAACAGCAGCAGTTTGAACGGCAGCGAGATCAGGACCGGCGGCAGCATCATCATGCCCATCGAGACCAGTACCGTGGCGATCACCATGTCGATCACCAGGAACGGCAGGTAGATGCGGAAGCCGAGGATGAACGCCAGTTTCAGTTCGCTCAGCATGAAGGCCGGGATCAGGGCCGTGGTCGGCACGTCGCTGCGCGAGATCGTCTCGGTCTCCGGCACCGAACGCTGCGCCGCGTACTCGTACAGCATGTAGACGTCCTGCTGGTTGCCGGCCTCCTCGATCTGGTCGAACATGAAGCTCCGCAGGTGACCGCCGGCCACGCCGATCGCGTCAAGCTGACCGATCTCGTCATTCAGGTAGGGCTGCACCGCCTGCTCGTTGATCTGCCCGAAGACCGGCGCCATCACCAGGAAGGTCATGAACAGCGCCAGCCCGACCAGGACCTGCGACGGCGGCAACTGCTGCGTGCCGAGCGCCTGGCGAAGCAGGACCAGCACGATCAGCATCCGGGCGAAGCTCGTCATCATCAGCAGCAGGCTCGGCGCCACCGTCAGCAGCGTCATCACCACCAGGATCTGCAGCGATGAAGTCAGCGACGCCTTGTCGCGCGCCGCCGGAATCAGGCGACTCACGTCCGGCACGTAAAGCGGATCGCCGCCGGCCTGCGCGGCGGCCGTCCCGACCAGCGCGGCGGCGCAACCCGCGGCCAGCAGGCGGCCGGGCGTCAGACGGAATGTCGCAACCGCTGCCCGCGGCATGGGGTCCTCCGTGACCACTCTCTCGGCAGGCCGCGGAACGGATGCGGGGCTCGTCACCCGCGGCCGAACGGCCCGCGCTGCCTGTCTACCTGCGAAAACGCCTCTTGCTCACTGGACGGCCTGCTCGCTCCGTTCCGGCTGTCGCGCGGCCCGGATGCGCTCGATCGTCTCGGTCAGGCGCCGCTTCGTGGCCCGCAGGGCGCCCTCCTCCGGGCCGGCGGTCTCGTCGATGTCGGGTTCGTCGTACGCCCGCGCCTCGCTCCCGAGCAGCGCGTCGAACGGGTCCGCCCCGGCCGCGCTGCGCAACTGCTCACCGGCCAGGTCGGCCACCAGGTTCGGGTCGCTGATCACGTCCAGGGCGCTGACCTGATCGCCGCTCAGGCCGACCAGCACCATCCGCGGGCCGCAGCGCACCAGGCAGAGCGACTGCCGCGGCCCCAGCGTCGCCCGCGCGATCACCTCGAGAACACCCGGACGCCGCGGCCGGCCGAGCGGCAGACTCGCGTTGCCGGTCACCGTGCGATAGCCCCAGGCCAGCAGCCCGATCAGGGCCACCACCGCCACCAGCGCCAGCGTCGAGCGAACCCAGCCCGTGCTGACCGCCGGCTTCGGTTCACCGGAAGCGCGCCGGGCCGCGGCCGCGGTCCGGGCGATCGGCTGATCTTCCCCGGCCCGCTCGATGGTCGTCGCAGCCGGCGCGGGGTCCTCGTCGAGCACGCGGGTCGCCTCGGTCGGCAGGTCGCGCGGAACGGCGGACTCGGCCGCGGCCGGCAGTTCCAGTTCCAGTGCATCCCACGGACTGGGTGCGTCGGGCTGCGCCGCGGGGGCGGTCGGCAGCGCGAGGAGCAGGCCCAGGAGCAGTACGGTGCGAAACAGCATGATGGCGGTCAGTCCTGGGTTTCCGCTTCGGGGATCGAGCTGACGATGTCGTTGATCCGCACGCAGAAGTTGTCGTTGAGTACCAGCACCTCGCCGCGGGCGACCAGGCGTTCGTTGACGTAGATGTCGACCGGGTCGCCGGCCAGCTTGTTCAGCTCGACCACCGAGCCGACGCCCAGTTGCAGGACCTCTTCGATGTACATGTCCGTCCGCCCCAACTCGATCTTGACGTCCAGTTCGACATCATCCAGCAGGTCGATGTTGGTGCACTCCGGATCGCCGCTGTCCTCGGCGAATTCGGGGGCCGCGAACGGATCGGGCTCGCCGGCCGCGGGCGTGGCCGCGGGGTCGGCTTCGGGCGGGGCGGCCGCGGCTTCGGTCGCGGTGCCGGCGGGATCGGCCGGTGCCGCGTCCGCGGGAGGCGGCGCCTGCGTGGCGTTGTCTTCGGGCGGCGTGGCGTCGGCCGGCGGGTTGGTCTGGTCAGCCATGGTTACCTTCCGTGGTGCGAAGCGGCGCGACCATCCGTGGTCAGCGCGTTCAGGTTCGGATCAGCCGGCCCGCATCGGGACGCAGCGCGGGATCAGGATTTCGAGGATCGTGTCGGTGTCGCCGATCAGTTCGTTCAGCACGTGCCGGATCTTGAGGCGGAGCGTCTTCAGTTCCGGCTCGTGCAGCATCGGCGGATCCGAGGCCCGGATGATCCGCGCGATCCGGTCCGAGATCTCTCCGGCCCGGCTGGCGACGAACGCGGTCGTGGCTTCCTTCTCGGCCGCGGGAACCTTGATGTAGACGTCCAGGTCGTACATGAACGCCTGGCCGCGCTTGTCGTTGGGAACCTTGAAGCGGCTGAGCAGTTCGATCTCGGCGGTTTCGACGATCTGGGTCGGGTCGTCGCCGGCGGTGTAATCGTCCCCGTCCTCGATCCCGTGCGCGGCCTGCGGCCCGCCGCCGAGGAAACTGGTGACGCCGTAGAACGCCAGGCCTTCGACCACCGCGACCACGAGCACGATGATGGCCGTCGTCGGGATCTTGAATTTTTTCTTCTTCGGCTGCGACTCTTCGCCAGCGGCAGCGGCTTCTTCGGCCATCGTTCACCTCCGAGGCAACGGGAACTCCCCTGTGCTATCGACCGGGGCGGGGCGGAAGTTGAATCCGTTGCGCAGAACCGAGCGGCACGACATGGTCGCCGATCACCCGCCTAGTGGATTCCGGGCCGGTATTATCGGGCAGTGGCGATCCTTGCGCGGCGGACGCGCAAGAATCCGCTCGCGAAAGGCGGCGATTCACCGGCCGCGCAGCGGTTCGCCCGGCCCGCGGCGCGTCGCGCGGAACGCGTTGGTCGCTGTCTTTTGGGGGAATCAGGCGGGGAAGGTGCGGATCGTGCGGAGATAGTCGACCGCCTTGCGGACGACCTCCTGGGCCTTCTCGCGGATCACCATCTGCTCTCCGCTCAGCAGGGTGACGATCGTGTCGGGCGTCTCCTCGAGCGTCTTGATCTGCTCGGCGTTGAGGATGAACTCGCGCCCGTTGAGTTTCGTCAACTGGATCATCGTGTCCCGGCCTTTCGCGGCCCGCATTCCGTTTTCAGGAGCCGGCGATCAAGCCCCCGAAAACGGAAGACGAAGACCCGCATCACTTCTATCGGAGGATCAGCAGGAGCTGGTCCAGCATGTCTGACGAGGTGCTGATCACCCGGCTCGAGGCCTGGAAGCCGGCGCTGGTGGTGATCAGCCCGATGAACTGCTCGGACAAGTCGACGTTCGACAGCTCCAGGGCACCCGCCAGGATCGTGCCCGAGCCGAACTGACCCGCGACCGTCACCGTCGGCTCGCCCGTGTTCGGGCCGCGGCTGTAGAGGTTGTCGGTCTCGGCCAGCATCCCCTCGGGGTTCGAGAAGACCGCGACCGCCACCTGCCCCAGCGTACGGCTCTCGCCGTTCGAAAACGCGCCCTCGATCAGCCCGTCCTGCCCGATCCGGTAGCTCTGCAGCGTCCCGGCCGGGAAGCCGTCGACCTGCTCGCCGATCACGCGGGTGCTCTGCGTCGAGAGACCGTGCAGGCTGGAGAAGTCGAGCGTGAAGCTCAGCGGCGTGGCGGCCCCGGTGTCCGCCAGGTCAAGCTGAACGGTATCGCCGGTGGCACTGACATAGTTGCCGTCGGTGTCGAACGTGATCGTCCCGGTGCCGACCGAAACCGGCGGGCCGTCTTCCTGGGGAGATTCGAGATAGAAGCGCCAGACCGGCCCGGTGTCGGGCGTGGCCTCCAGGGCGAAGGTCGCGTTGACGGTGATCGGCGTGCCCAGCGAATCGTAGACCAGGAACGAGGTGTGCTTGCTCTCGCCGCTGGCGGTCTGCGTCTGCGAAAACTGCAGCGGCAGCGAAACCGCGCCGTTGCTGACGAAGTCGGCCGCCCCGATCCCGAGCGCGTTGGCCGTGCCGGTGTTGCTGGTGATCACCAGGGCCCCGTTGACGATCGTCGCCCCGGGCGATCCGGGCACGCCGTCCTCGGTGTTCAGCGCGACCGCCGCGCTGATCCAGTCGGCCAGGTCACCGAGCGTGTTGCCGTCGACGCCGACCGTGAAGGTCGCGTCCGGAAGGCTGCGCTCACCCTTGGTCAGACCCGAGACGCTCAGGACATCGCCGGTCGCGAACAGCGCCGTCCCGGGACTGCCCGGGTTCCGCAGGTCGAACAGCGTGGTCCCCGCCGTGGCCGCCGTGCCCCCCGGGTCGGTAAAGGCCTGCGAGGTGTGGACGGTCCCGGCCGTCGCGATCAGCCCGGCGGCCGAGAGGTCCCCGTCGAAGCTGACGCTCTCGCTGGCCTGCGCATCGGTCAGGGTCCCGAGCGGGATGGTCAGGTTGCCGAGGATGGTCGGCTGAATGTTGAAGTTCTCGTCGACCGTGAAGCCGCGGACGTAGTGCCCGTCCTGGGTGACCAGTTCGTTGTTGCCGTTCACGACGAACGAGCCGTCGCGGGTGTAGTACTGGCTGGCTTCCTCGTCCTGGACGATGAAGAAGCCGTCGCCCTCGATCGCCAGGTCGCTGTTGATGCCGGTCGTCTCAATCGCGCCGTTGTTGAAGTTCCGCTGCGTCGTCGCGACCGAAACGCCCAGCCCGACCTGCGTCGGATTGACCCCGCCGCTGGTCGCCGTCGGACCGTTGCCGGCCGAGATGGTCCGCGAAAGCTGCGCCTGGAACAGCGTCCGCGATCCCTTGAACGCGTGCGTGTTGACGTTGGCGATGTTGTGACCGATCGTGTCGATGCGCGTCTGGTTCGCGTTCAGGCCGCTCAGCCCGGTGTACATCGCGGTGGTCAGACCCATTTCAATCTCCGGAAGAAGGGAGCCGGGTAGCGGGCGCGGGGACCGGGGGTCCCGTCAACGCCTTCGCCGTGGCTCCGCAGGTGATGCTTCGTGCCCGTCGCGCGGGATCCGGTCGCCGCTGCGGGGACCGGGTGCCCTGGAGGAGACACCTCCGGTTCCCGGTCCGCGACGCCCTTCCGCGGTTCAGCGCTGCAGCCAGTCCCAGCGTTGTCCCAGGACGCGCTGCGTGTCGGCTTCCTTGCTCGTCGCCGGTTCCACGGCGGCCTCCGGCTGCGCTCCGCCGCCCTGAACGGCCTCGATGATCGAGTCCGTCAGCGCGTTCAGGTCCAGCGGCTGGGTGACACCCTCGGCCGCCAGGTCGGAGATCCGCTGCACGTCGGTCGCGTTGATCGCCTGGCCGGTGTCGAGTTCCAGGATCGCGTTGCCGCTGTCATCGAAGCGGACGCCGGTCACCACGCCCTCGGTCAGGTTCGCCGTGCCCTCCGGCGTCGTCGTCAGGGCGCTGACGTACTTGCCGATCAGGCTGCCGGCGTTCGCCGTCCGCTGCTGGGCCGCGAGCGCATCAAGCGATCCGTTCAGCGTGTCCGAAAGCTCGATGCTGCGGATGTCCGAAACCTGGCTGATCATGTCCGAGGTCTCGGACGGATCGAGCGGGTCCTGCTGCTGCAGTTCGGTCACCAGGATCCGAAAGAAGTCCTCGCTCTTCAGACTGTCGAGCCCGCGGTCGTTGCTGCGCTGCGGCGCGGCCAGGAGGCCGACGGCTGACGTTTCCATGTGCTGCGCTCCGAGTTGCGGCGACGCGCTCGCGGACTCCGCCGCGATCACGCCAGTACGTTCAGCCGCGGCTCCGCCACGGGGTCTCGAGTCTCCGCTGCGCCCGCCTCGCCCGGGTCCTCCGACGCCGGGCGACGGTCCGGCAACGCTGCCACCCGGCCGGCAGCCGCTTCGACCGGAACCCCGGTCGGGGGCGTGGCCGGCTGCACGTCGAAGTTGACGAGTTCCAGCCCGGCCCGCTGCAGACCGCTGCGGAGCGTGTCCGTCCCTCCGGTCAGCAAGCTGCGTGCCAGTTCCGTCTCGGCCCGCACGCTGACATCCAGTTGGCCGCGCCGCAAGTTCAACTGCATCCGCAGGTTGCCAAGCTCCGGCGGCGAAAGCTGCAGCACCACCCGGCTGTTGCCGGACTGCGCTTCGGCCTGCACGACGCGCACGATCCGCTCGAGGTTCTGCGCACGATCGGCCGGGTCGAGCGGCTCACTCGCCTGCGCCGTCACCACCGGACCAGCCGCCGCCGGCTTAGGCACGGCCTGCTGCTGCGGCTGTCGCGCGTCGTTCCCCGAGTCGTGCTGCGGGTCGCGCGGCGCTCCGGCGGCCGCCGTGACCGCCTTGTCGCCCGTCGTCGTCGTCTCGCGCAAAGCCGTCGGCCGCGGGGCGTCAGGCTGCGGGGCGGGACGCTGCGGCCCGCGGGCGCGGGGCGTCGTTGCCGCGGCCGCGACCGGCGCTGTCGGTCGCGGGCCGGGCGGGCGCGAAGCGCTGGTGCGCTGCACGTTGACGTCCTTGGGAAGCGCCTCGGCCGAAGCCGTCGGCCGGGTCGCGGGCAGGGCGGGCGGCAGGTCGCGGGCGACTGGCGGCTGCGGCAGCGCGCCGCCGCGAGCCGGTTCGTTCGCACGCGGGGTCGGTTCGCTGGTCGCGTTGGGCTGTGTCGCGGTCCGCGGGGCGCCGGGACGCGGGGACTCCTCCCCGCTGGCGCCGGGCGTGTCGACGGGCGTCGCGACCGGAGCGCCGCCGCGCGGGGCCGGCGCGCCGCCGGACTGTCGGCCGGCGTGGTGCGCGGCCCGCAGTTCGTGGCGGAAGCTGGCCTGCTGGCGCAGGTAGTCATCGTCGCGGACCTGGCGCTGCCGGGCCCGCTGGTCGGCGTGGCTGCCGGGCGCCTGCCGCTGCTCGTCCTGCATCAGCAGTTCGGTCGCGTCAGGCTCGCTCGCGGTTTCCGGTTCGGGTGGAGGGTCCGGTTCGGCGGCCGGATGGTCCGGGTCCGCGTCGGTCCGGAGCGGGTCGGCGCCGTCGGCGGGCCGCGCAAGCTGCTGAAGAATCCGGAAGCCGGCCAGTCCCAGTTGCCGGCCGGCGGCCTGCTGGGCTGGAGCGGGGAGAAGGTCGAGACGCATGCAGGGTGGTCCTCATGGTCACGGCTGGTCCGGTGTCATCCCTGATTCCTGGACGAAGCGGTCGATGTCCTGACGGCCGAGCTGCTCCAGCAGCTCGTACATGATCTGAGCTTCCTCTTCGGTCTTCATCTGTTCGAGGATCGACTGACCGACGCTGGTCTTGACGGCGTTCAGCAGTCGCACGGCGTCGGCGGGCTGGTTCTGCCATTTCTTCAGCAGGACGGTCTTGGCCTGCTTCGGCGGCAGCTTCGAGAAGTATTCGAGTTCACGCTGGAAGCCGCCATCGCGGGCTTCGTTGCGGAGTTCCTCCTTGCGTTTCTTCCAGGCGTTGACGTGCTCGCGGAACTGTTCGGTCCGCCGCATCTGGTCGGCCAGCATGCGTTCGAGCAGTTGCCGCTGGGCGGCCAGGTCCCGCTCGGCCCGGTCGAGGGCGGCCCCCCGCAACTGCGCGGCTTCACGCTGCGCGGCGATCGCTTCGGCCGAGGTCTGCATGGTGCCTTCCTCGGCGGGCGCTTCCGTCTCGTCTTCGGTCGTCTCCTCTTCCTCGGCGGGAACGTTGCGGAGCAGTTCCGAGATCTCCTGGGCGCGTTCGGGAGAGAGCCGGCCGGACTGGACCAGGTAGCCGACGAAGCCGACCAGCGCGAGCAGGTGCGCGATCGCGAAGATGGCAGCGACGTGGTAAATGCGACCAAGCACGGGGCGCGACTCCTACGCGGACGCCGAGGCGTCGGTCCGACGAATATGCAACTGGCGTGCCACTTCCTCGGTGGCGTTCTGCTGCTGGTGGTTGACCGTGCGGCGATGCTCGTCTTTCCGCCGCGCGCGAAGTTTTTCGAGCATCCGCGTCTGCGTCCGGGCAACCTGCACATTCTGCCGCAGGTCGCGCAACTCCTGCTGCAGGGCCGCCCGCTGCTGCTCGGCCGATGCCAGGCACCGCCGCAGGTGCACGATCCAGGCCTGGCGCGCGGTCAGGTCACGCGGGTCGATCTTCCCCGCCTGGCGTTCACGCAGCCGCTCCTGGCAGACGCTCACCTCGCGGGCCGTCTCGTCGCGCAGGTGGTCGAGCCTGACCAGGTCGGCCTGGCGGGCCGCCAGCCGGCGCTCGGCCTCGCGCTGACGCAGCTCCCGCACGCGCAACAGGGTCTCGAGCTGGAAACGAAAACGACGAGCCATCTAGCTGCTCCCCGGGATCGCCGCGCCGCCGCCGCCGGCCGCCCGCTGTTCGGCCTCGCCGCGGACCTGGACCAGCGTCTGCTGCAGGGCGGCCAGGGTCTGACATGTCTCGGCCCACGGCATCTGCTGCCCGCGGTCCTGCCGCAGGAACGCGGTCAGCGCGTCGCGGGCGGCCACCGCCACGTCGTAGTCCAGGTTCGCGCCCGGCACGTACGCGCCGATGCTGACCAGGTCCTCGATGTCCTCCCACGTCGCCAGCACCTGCCGCAGACTGCGGGCCGCCGCCACCTGCTCGGGCGGAACCACCTGGTCGGCCACGCGGCTGATGCTGTTCAGGATGTCGACCGCCGGATAGTGCCCGCGATTGGCGAGCCGTCGCGAAAGCCAGATGTGTCCGTCGAGAATCCCCCGGGCCGCGTCGGCCAGCGGGTCGTCGATGTCGTCGCCTTCGACCAGCACGGTGAACAGACCGGTGATGCTGCCACGCGCCGTCCGCCCCGCCCGCTCGAGCAGGCGCGGCAGCAGCGCGAACGCGCTCGGTGGATAGCCACGGGCCGTCGGCGGTTCGCCGGCCGCCAGTCCGATCTGCCGCTGGGCCATCGCCATGCGGGTCAGCGAGTCGACCACCAGCAGCACGTTGGCACCCTGGTCCCGGAAGTACTCGGCGATCGCCATCGCGTGAAAACAGGCCCGCACGCGGATCGCGGCCGGCTGATCGGACGTGCAGGCCAGCACGACCGAGCGCTGCCGCCCCTCGGGACCGAGGTCCCGTTCGAGGAACTCGCCGACTTCGCGGCCGCGTTCGCCGACCAGCGCGACGACGTTGACGTCGGCCTGGGTGTTGCGGCAGATCATGCCCATCAGGACGCTCTTGCCGACGCCGGTGCCCGCGAAGATACCGACCCGCTGTCCTTGTCCGAGGGTCAGCATGCTGTCGATCGCCCGCACGCCGAGCGGCAGCGGCGCGTCGATCGGCCGGCGGGCAAACGGCTCGGGCGCGTCGCGGAAGAGCGGGTAGCGCAGGTTCAGGACCGGCGCGGGCCGCTCGTCCAGCGGATGCCCGGCCGCGTCGATCGTTCGTCCGAGCAGGTCCCAGCCGACCGGGACCCGCGGTACGCCGCCGGTGCAGGAGACCGGGTTGCCCGGCGCGATGCCGGTCGGTTCGCCGAAGACCGACAGGATCGCGCAACGGTCCTGCAGACCAACGACCTCGGCCTCGAGCACCTGCCCGCCCCGGACGTGAATCTCGCAGCGGGCGCCGATCGGAACAGGCAGCCCGGCCGCGGCGATGGTCGTGCCGGTCACGCGTTCGATGCGTCCGGTGATCCGTTCCGCGACGACGTGCTGCACCTCGTCGGCCAGTGCGTTCCAGAGGTTGTCGCTCATGCTGTGTCCCGGGTCGGCGGAGGTTCGTCAGGGCGCAGCGCGGCGGCGATGCGGTCGAGTTGCGTTTCGATCGTCGCGTCGATCGTTCCGTCCGGTCCCAGCAGGCGGCAGTCGCCGGGCTGCAGGTCCTCGGCCGCACGCATCGCCGGCGCCTGTTTGCTGGCCAGCCAGTCGGGGGCGGCCTGCTGAAGTCGTTCGAGGTCCTCGGCGTGGAATTCGAGCACGAGTTCGTGCCGCGGTCCGACCAGCTCCAGCAGGTCGCGGGCGGCGGCCGCGGCCGTCTCGCTGGCATGCATCCGGCTGCGGCAGACACGCGCGGCGACGGCCAGCGTCAGGTCGAGCAGGCCGCGTTCGCTCTCCGCGAGCAGGCGGTGCTGCCGGCCGCGGAACGTCTCGGTCAGGCCGGCGAGCGCCTTGCAGAGGGATTCGATCCGGGCCCGGGTCTCGATGTTGGCGGCCTCGGTGACGGAAGCGAGCGCCTCGGCGTGCCCGGCGTCGTAGCCGGCCTGGCGGCCCTCGGCCTCCGCGGCGGCGCGGGCCTGCGCGATCTCGGCCTGGGCGGTGGCCCGGGCCTCCGCTCGAATCCGCTCGGCCTCGTCCCGCGCCTGCGCAAGCAACCGCCGCGACTCGGCCTCGAGATCCGAGAACGAGAAACGCGCCGACGGATCCATGTTTTCACGGCGAATGATGCCGGGCACGGAACTCTCCTAGGGAGCGAGGGAACCAGGGAGCGAGGGAGCAAGAGCAGACGACCCGGAAGCGCGACTGCTCCTTCCTTGCTCCCTTGCTCCCTCGCTCCCTCGTTCCCTTCTCAAACAATCAAATCCTTGTCCGCCGCGCCGCCCGAGATGATGATCTCTCCGGCGTCTTCGAGTCGGCGGACGATGTCGACGATCTTCTGCTGCGCGGCTTCCACGTCGCTGACGCGGACCGGGCCCATGAATTCCATCTCTTCCTTGATCAGGTTGGCGGCCCGTTCGGACATGTTGCCGAAGATCTTCTCCTTGAGCTCGTCGGTCGCCGTGCGCAGCGAGAGCGAGAGTTCTTCGTTCTCGACCTCCTTCAGGACCGCCTGGATGCCGCGGTCGTCCACCCGCAGAATGTCCTCGAAGACGAACATCAGGCGACGGATCTCTTCGACCAGCTCCGGACTGTCCTCGGTCAGACGCTCCATGATCGCCCGCTCGGTCGCCCGGCCGGCGAGGTTGAGAATCTCCGCCACCGAGCGGACGCCGCCGGTCCGTTCGAAGCGCTCGTCCATCAGGCCGGCCAGTCGCTGTTCGAGCCCGCGCTCGACCTCCTTGATCACGTCCGGGCTGGTCTGGTCCATTTCGGCGATCCGCTGGACCACCTCGATCTGGGCGTCGCCTTCGAGCCCGTTCAGGATCTCGCTGGCGATCGACGACGGCAGGTGCGAGATGACCAGCGCGATCGTCTGCGGGTGTTCGCCCTGCAGGAAGGTGATCAGGTTCTCGGTCTCGGTCTTCTGCAGGAAGCTGAAGGGCTCCTTGAAGACCTGGTGTTCGAGGCTCTGGATGATCTTGTCGGCCTGGTCGCCGAGCGTCTTGCGCAGCAGGGCCCGCGCGATCGTCAGCCCGCCGGTGTCGACGTACTCGCGGGCCAGCACCAGGCTGTAGAACTCGCGAATGACCTTCGCCCGCATCTCGCTGCTGACCTCGTCGATGTTCGCGATCTCGCGGGCCACGTCCTCGACGCTGTCCGGGGCCATCAGTCGCATCAGCCGCGAGGCCACCTCCTGGTCGAGCGCCATCAGCAGGATCGCGGCCTTCCGCGGACCGCCCAGCGGACCGGGCGCCGGCGTGGTTTCTTCAATCGGCATCGGCATGGCGGCCCTCCGTCAGTTGTTGATCCACTTCTCGAGCAGGGCGGCGATGATCTCCTCGTCGTCCTCGACCCGGTCCGAGACCTGCTTCAGCATCCGCGATACCTGGGCCAGCTCGTCCGTGATCTCCTGCGCCTCCAGCAGATCGTCGGCCGGGTTGCCGTACGGAATCGCCGTCAGGTGCACGCCCTCGGGACCGACCGCGTCCGGCGACGGACGCTCCGCCTCGCTCAGGTCCTTCTCGGCGTTGCGGGCGGCCTCGATCGCCTCGGCCGGCAGCCCGATCTCCATCCCGAACGCCTCGGCCGTGTTGCCGCTGGCCTTGGCCATCCGCATCATGAAGAACAGCGAAAGCATCGCCAGCATGCCGAGCGCCCCGGCCGGCGCGAAACGCGTCGCCAGGTCCATGCTGGTGTCGACGGCCGAAGCGGTCGCCGTCTCGGGCGGCAGCTTCGAATAGTGCCACGCCAGCGCGATCTGGTCCGTGTTCGGCGGATAGACCAGCTTGGCGACCTGGGCGCTGATCCGCAGTTCCTGGCGCTCGAAGATCCGTTCGAGCTCGGCCTCGCTGGGCGGCTCGGTCGCGTCCGGGTTCGTCCGCCGATGGATGTCGACCAGGAACTCGTGCGAGATGCTGATCGCCGCGTGCACCTGCGTGACCCCGCCGGCCGGCGTCGACTGGCTGGTCTTCGCCACGCTCGGCGCGTAGGTCTTGCTGGTCTCGATGCGACTGGCCTGGTCGCTCCGCGTGCTGCCCTGGCCGACCGCCACGCCGGCGTTCGGCTGCACGCCCGGCTGGCCGGACGGACGCGACTGATTGGATTCTTCCTCGTAGGAACGCTCGCTGGTCTTGGCGCCCTCGGCCACGTCGGCCGAGTTGGTCGAGCGGGCCGTGCGGTCGAGCACCACCTGGACGCTGACCTTGACGTCGGGAATGTAGTCGAGCTGGCCGAGGATCTTGCGGGTGACTTCCTTCTCGGCCAGGCGCTGCTGGCGGGCCAGGTCGCTCATGTCGCCGGCGTCGTCATCCGACCAGTGCACGACCGTGTCGCCGCTGCCGTTGGTGACCTTGACGTTGGCCATCGTCAGCCCCGAGACGGCCCCCGAGACGAGCTTCGCCGCGTTGATCGCCAGGGCCCGGGGCACGGCGGCCCCGCCGACCATCCGCAGGTTGACGCTCGCCGTCCGTGTCGGCTGGTTCCGCGAGAAGCCGCGCGGGGCGGCATTCAGGTTCAGGAAGACGCTGGCCTGCTCGACCCCCGAAAAGCCGCGGAGAACCTCCGACAACTGCGTCTGCAGCGCCAGGGTCCAGCGCCGCGTGTTCTCCGCCTGCGGCAGCCAGGGGTTGGCCTGCTCGATCAGCTTGCGGAAGCTGATGCTGGTGTCCTCGGGCATCTTCCCGGACTGCTGCAGCAGCGCCAGGATGCGGGCCTTGTCGGCCGAGGCCGGCACGTAGACCTGCGTGCCGTCGGACTTGTGCGTCTGGTTCTGCAGATCCAGGGCGGTCGTAATCTGCGTGATCTCTTCGCTGCTCAGGGCCTGCGGCAGCAGCGGCACGTACTCGGGCGCCGCCGCCCACTGCACCATCCAGGCCAGGCTGCCGGCCACCAGCGTCACCCCCAGCAGAATCGCGACGCGCTGCGACAGCGTCATCTGCGCAAGGTGCTCCGTGGCCCGATCAAGCGTCTCCTGCATTCCAGCCATCCATGGCCCCTTTGCCTCAGCCCGCTCCGGAACAGATCAGCAGGAGAACCGGAAGTCGCTCCCCCTCGCCTGTTCCCGGTTCCCTTCCCCTAGACCCGCATGTTGCGGACTTCCTCGTACGCGTCGACGAGCTTGTTCCGCATCTCCATCAGCAGGCTGAACGCGACCTGCGCCTTGCGGGCGGCCACGAAGACCTCGCTCATGTTCTCGGTCTCACCGGCCACCAGCCGCTGGACCTGTTCGTCGGCGTCCTTCTGAATCTCGCTGACCTGCGTCAGTTGCCCCTTCAGCAGGCCGACGAAGTCCGCCTGCGAAGCGCCGTCCGCCGGTGCGGCGGCCGGTCCGCCCGGCAGGGCCGGCGGCAGGGGAGGGATGTTCATCTTGCTGGCGATCGGATCGGTCATCGGCGAAGCCTCTCAGCGCTGCTGGATCAGGCGAACAGTTCGATCGAATGGTTCAGCATCGTGCGGGTCACGCCCAGCACGGCCACGTTCGCTTCGTAGGCCCGGCTGGCCTCGAGCGCGTCGACGTATTCGATGGTCAGGTTGACGTTCGGCATCCGGACGTAGCCCTGCTCCGGTCCCTGCCGGATGGCGTCCTTGTGCCCGGGGGCGTAGACCAGTCGGAACGGGGCCGGGTCGGTCGCCACCTCGTCGACATGCACCCCGGCGTGCCCGCTGCCGTCGCCCTCGCGAAAGCTGACCACCCGCCGGCGGTAGGGCTCGCCGTCCTGCTCGGCCGTGCTGGTCGTGAAGGCGTTGGCGATGTTGCCGGCGATCACGTCCATGCGAATGCGCTGGGCGACCAGGGCCGACGACGACGTTTCCAGGCTGCGAATCATTGCAGGCGACCTCGGATGGCGTTCAACAGACTGTCAAAGCGTCCCTTCAACAGGTTCAGAGTCAGCCGGTGATGCATCGCGTTGCTCTGCATGTCGCTGACCAGCGACTCGACGCGGGCATTCGTGCCGTCGTGAAACAGCGTGTTCGGCGGCGGCTCCTCGCTCGGCGTCACCTCGAGCCGACCGTCCCGGTTGGTCGCGAATTGCGCGTCGTCGCGCAATTCCAGCCGGTCGCTGTCATGCTCCCGCGCCACCCGCAACGCCGTCCGCAGGGCCGTCTGGAAACGGTCCGCGTCCAGCCGGCGCCCGCGGTAGTCCGGCGTGTCGATGTTCGCGATGTTGTCGGCCAGCAGGCCGTGCCGCTCGGCCGCGAAACGGGCCGACAGGCGCAGCGCGTGCGTGGTCTTCGAGGCGAACAGGTTCTCGAGCCAGGGTGTCGACATCGCAATCGATCTCCGCGTCGCGGGTCTGCCTGCAAGCGCCGTGCCGTCAGCTCAGCACCGGAACCGCGGGCTGCGGCGTCGCCGGCTGGCTGCCGGCGCCGACCGCCTGGTTGCCGCCGCGGGCGCTGATTTCCTCGAAGGTGCCTTCCTCACGCCACTTCTTGATCTTCAGGCCCAGCGTGCGGAGCCCGATCCCGAGCGCCGTCGCCGTCCGCTCGCGGTGACCGTTGAAGCGGCGAAGCGTCTTCATGATCAGGTCCCGCTCGGCGTCCGCCAGCAGTTGCCCGTCACGGTAGCTCGCCGCCGTCGGCTGCGGCGCGCTGGCCACCTGGATCGGACCGGCCAGCAGCGGGCGGATCGTGTCCGGACCGACCGTGTTGCCGGCCTCGAGCACGCAGACCCGCTCGCACAGGTTCTGCAACTCGCGGACGTTGCCCGGCCAGCCGTACTCGCACAGCAACTGGATCGCATCGCCGTTGAACTCCGGCCGCGGGCGGCCTTCGCGGCTGGCGGTCTGCTGGACGAAGTGGTCCAGCAGCAGCGGAACGTCCTCGCTCCGCTGACGCAGCGGCGGCACTTCGATCGGCAGCACGCTCAGCCGGTAGTAGAGGTCTTCGCGGAAGCGGGCCTTGGCCGACCACTCGCGCAGGTTGCGGTTGGTCGTCGCGATCACGCGGACGTCGATCCGCCGGGTGATCGAACTGCCGACGCGCTCGTACTCGCGCTCCTGCAGGACCCGCAGCAGCTTGGCCTGCAGGGCCGTATCGATCTCGGAAACTTCGTCGAGCAGCAGCGTGCCGCCGTCGGCCAGTTCGAAACGGCCCTTGCGAAGCCGGTCGGCCCCGGTGAAGGCGCCCTTCTCGTGCCCGAACAGTTCGCTCTCCAGCAGGGTCGGACTGAGCGCGGCGCAGTTGCAGGCCAGCATCGAGGCGGCGTTCCGCGGCGAGGCGGCGTGGATCGCGCGGGCGATCAGTTCCTTGCCGGTGCCGCTCTCGCCCGTGATCAGGACCGTCGCGCTGCTCTGGGCGACACGCTGGATCTTGTCGAGGACCGGCTTCATCGCCGGGGCGTTGCCGATCAGCACGCGGTGCAGGTCCAGGTCCTCGATCGTCCGCTTCATCACCTCGTTCTCGCGGACCATGCGGCTCTCGCGAATCGCCCGCTCGATCAGGATCCCGATCTGGTCCGCCTCGAACGGCTTCTGAATGTAGTCGAAGGCCCCCAGCTTCATCGCTTCGACCGCCGTCTGGATCGAAGCGTGCGCGGTCATCAGCAGCACCGGGATGTCCAGCCCCAGCCGACGCATCTCGCGCAGCAGTTCGACGCCGTCCATCCCCGGCATCCGCAGGTCCGTCAGGATGATGTCGAACGGCCGCTGCCGGATCTGCAGCAACGCCTCCTGGGCGTCCGCGAAGGCAACCACCTGGTGTTCCTGGGCGGTCAGCGTCTGGGTCAGCGAGTCACGAAGCAGGACCTGGTCGTCAATCACACAAACTGAGGCCATGGCGGCAGTCTCCCTCTGGTTAAGCTGCGTTGGTCTGGTCCGCGGACGGCCGCGGCGCGGTTTCTTCCCGGGCGGAACTGGTCGGCAGGACGACTTCCAGCAGGGCCCCGCCGTCGCTTCGGTTGCTGGCCCGCAGGCAGCCGCCGTGCGCCTCGATCAGGCGATGCGCGATCGTCAGCCCGAGCCCCGTTCCGGTCTGCTTGGTCGTGTAGAACGGGTCGAAGATCCGCTCCAGCACGTCGGCCGCGAATCCGCAGCCCTCGTCGGCGATCGCGATTCGCGTGTCGCCGTCGCCCGTGCGGGCCACCTGCACCCGCACCGTCGTGCCCGGCGGCGATGCCTCCGCCGCGTTGTTGATCAGGTTGACCAGCACCCGCTGCAGCGCAGCCCGGTCACCCGCCACGCAGGCCTCCGGATCACGCTGCTCGACCCGCAGCCGCACCTCGTGGTGCCGCAGGTTCGTCAGGCACAGGTCGCGGGCACCCTGCAGCAGCTCGGCCACCGGACACGGCAGCCCGGCCACCGCCCGCGGGGCCAGCGCCAGCGTGTCCTGCACGACCCCGTCGATCGCGCTGATCCCGGCCTGGATCTTGTCGATCAGTTCCAAAGCCGGATGGTCGTCGCAGTTCTGCCGCAGCAACTGGCTGTAGAGCCGGATCGCCCCGAGCGGATTGCGAACCTCGTGGGCCACACCCGCCGCGAGTTCGCCCAGGCTCGCCAGCCGCTGGCGACGCTGCAGTTCGCGATCCTTGTCCGCCAGTTCGTGCCGCAGACGATGCACTTCCGCCTGCAGCGTCTCGTGCGTGCTCTGCAGCGCCTCGGTCGCCTGGATCCACTCGCGGAGCATCGACCCGAGGGCCGGCAGGTCCGTCGTCTCGGTCGGCATGTGCAGCGGTTCAGCCATGCTGGTCTCGCTTGGGGGTTGCGGCGGGCTGGGCCTGCCGGGCGTAGGCCGTGTTCGCGGCCCGTCCGTCGCTCAGCGCGCCGAGCGTCCGCGAAACCGCCTGCTTGCGGGCCGCCAGCAGGCGACCGTCCTCTTCGTCGTTCCGCAGGATGCCGGCCAGAAGTTCGTTGACCTGGCCGAGCAGTTCCGCGGCCTCGCTGCGGATGCCGTCCGGTAGCGCGTTGTAGATCGCGTTCCAGTCGCGGCGGAACGGCGCCAGTTGTTCGTTGATCCGGGCCAGACCCGTCACCAGCCGCTGGCGGTCCTGCAGCACGCCCAGCAGCCGTTCCGGCTGGTCGCCGGAAATCAGCCCGCGCTGCCGCCCGCTCAACCGGCTGAGCTGGTCGTACAGGTCACGCTGGGCTCGCAGCAGCGGCAGCAGTTCCGTCTCCGCCGACGGTCCGCCGGGCGTCAGGTTGGGTCCGGGCGCGGCCGTCATGGCGTGTTCCCCCGGGCGATCCCCGCCAGCGTCGTCGAGTCGGCCAGCGTCGCCAGGTAGCGCTGCCACCAGATGCGGTCACTGCCGTCCGGCGTCTCGGCAAAGGCCTCGTCGGTGATGTTGCCGAGTTGCCAGCGGGCCCGCTCGATCGCGGCTCCCGCTTCGCGGATGCGACCCTGCCGCAGGTGGATGTTCGCGATCTGCACCTGCGCCGTCAGCGTCGCCGGATGGTTCTGGTAACGGGCCGCCGCCTGGCGGTAGGTCGCCAGGGCTTCCTGCAGCGCCGACGGTTCGTTCAGCTCGTACAGACAGTCGCCCCGGTAGAACAACGCCAGCCGCTCGTAGGTCGCGGCCGCCCGGTCCGCGACCGGATCGGTGTTGCCCAGCCGGGCCCAGTACTCGCGGAACATCTCGGCCGCCCGGCGGAATCGGCGGCGGCTCTCGACCGCGGCCTGCCCGTCGTCCTCGAGTTCGGCCAGGCGGTACGCGCTGCGCCGATACGAGTCGGCCAGCATGAACCGCAGGTGCTTGCTCTCCGCGTCTTCGGGATAGAACGAGAGGAATTCCTCGATGCGGCTGATGGCCGGGGCGTGCTGGTCACGCTGGTAGTACAGGTCGCACAGCGCGTAGAGCCCGTCCCGGTAGACCGCCGCCTGCGGCGAGGCCGACCCGAGTTCGAGCAGTTCGATCAGCGTCCGTTCCGCCGAGGCGTAGTGCGTTTCGCCCAGGGCAATCTGGCACTCCGCCAGCGCCAGGCGGGCGGTCGTGGCCTCCTCAAGCCGCGGAAAACGCAGAATCAGGTCTTCATACAGCTCGATCGCGGCCGGAAAGTCGCCCTGCACCACGTAGGTCTGTCCGAGTTGCAGCAGGGCCTGCGGCAGACGCGGGTCGGTATCGCGACTGGCGACGAACTCGGCCAGCAGCCGCTGCGACTCGCGGGCCAGGCCGGCCTGGTCGAACTGGTTGGCCGCATCCCACAGCAGCGTCGCGTAGCGCTGGTCTTCGAGCGTCGCGAATCGGGCGGCCGCCTCGTAGTTCTCGGCCGCGCCGCGGTGCATCGAGCGCCGCGTGTCGCTGTCGGTGTGGTTCTCGGCCGCCCACTGGTACTCGCGTCCGAGGATCTCGTGCATCTGCAGCCGCTGCTCGGGCTCGGTGCCGGTCAGGTGCATCGCCAGTTCGGCATAGGCGATCGTGTTGTCGGGGTCGTTGGCCCGGTGCCGTTCGGTGATCAGTTCGAGCAGCGCCGTGCGGATCCGCGGGCGGACGATCGCCAGCGAGGCCGGGTCGCGGCTCAGGTGCACCAGCGGGGCGGTGGCGGCTTCGCGGGCGGCCGGGTGCCGCTGCAGCGCCGCCAGGGCGCGGACCTGTCCGACCGAAGCGTGCCCGAAGACATCGCCGTGGTTCTGCAGTTCGGCCGCCTGGCGAAAGTCCATCAGGGCCTGCTGCGGGCGCGATTCGAGCAGGTTCAGTCGCCCGTGCAGCCAGGCGGTCAGGGCCGGCAGGAATCCGGCCCGGTCGAGGGTCGGGTCGCTCCGTGGCGTTTCGTTCAGCCAGGCGTCCGCCTGGGCCAGGCGCTCGGTGGCACCGTCCAGGTCGCCGGACTCGGTCAGCACCCACGCCCACAGGAAATCGCGGTAGCCCTGCAGGTCGCTCCGCTGCAGGCGGTCGGCAAAGCGGACCAGCAGGTCGGTCGCCCGCGGCAGGTCGGCCCGGTCGAGGGCCTCACCGATCGCCTGCCGCAGCGTCGTCCACAGGAAGACCGGTTCGACCCCTTCTTCCAGCAGCAGGGTTTCGATGAACGCCCGGCGGCGGTCCGCGTACTCAGGCTGTTCTTCGAGCAGGCGGACCAGCGCGTGCAACGCGTTCCGCCGGTCGATCGGTTCGGGTTCGCGGTCCAGCACCGCCTCGTAGGCCCGCAGAGCCGTCCGTACGTCGCCCAGCCACTCGTGGGCCTGCGCGGCGCGGAGGGCACCCCGGGCGTCCGGCGGGTGGCCAAGACGGTGGGCAGCCTCGTGGTTCTCGAGCAGCAGTTCGACGTTCCCGGGAATCGGCACCGGGCGCAGCCGCTCCTGGGCCAGGATCAGGTCCGCCAGCGTGTCGTGCAGGGCGGCCTGCTCCCGCCGCGTCGGGGCCGGCTCCATCTTGAGCAGGTTCGCCAGCGCGTTGGTCGCATCGTGGTACCGGCCCGCCTCGGCCAGTGCCAGGACGTCGGCCACCAGCGCGTCGAGCGGGACCTCGGTCCGTTCGGGCTTGAGCTTGTAGAGGGCCGACCCGGCCACGAACAGGGCCACGAACGCCAGCGGAATCTGCCAGCGTTCGGCCAACAATGCTCGCAGGTCACCGAGGCGACTCATGGCCCATCCTTGCGCGGAGCATGCGGTGAGCGACCCTCCGTGGTCGACTCTCAGGGGTTCTATCGGGTCGCCCGCCGGGACGGGTTGCGTGAAAGTTGCCGATTGCCGGCAGACCCTGCGCGGTTTCCCCCACCCCGGGGAGCCCGCCAACCTCCTCCAGTTTCAGGACCTGCGGGACCGATAGAACCAGAGAAACCCCAGGTGGAACCTGTCATGCCGGATCGATATGACGCTGTGCTGGTGACCCGCGACGCGGCCCTCCGCGCGGCGGTCCTCGCGCGTCGCCCGGCCGGCGCCCGGGTCCTGTGCGTCGATCCTCACGAAATCGACGATTGCGCCACGATCGAGACCGATCGCTGGTGGATCGACCTGGACTGCCCGGGCCCGCTCCCGCGACCGCCGCGCGGCCAGTGCTCCTACTTCTGCAACGACCTCCAGCACGCCCCCCGCAGCCTGCGGGCCGACGTCCTGGTCCGCACCGGACCGGGCGAGGACTTCCCGGCGCTGCTCTGGTCGCACCTGCGACCGACCGCCGGCGACGCCGGGCCGCCCGGACTGCCGGGCTGGACCCTCGACCTGCACGAACTGGATCTGGCGCAACTGCTGCGGGCCCTGATCGCCCAACTGCCGCAGCGGCTGGGATACGAGGAAATCCTCGTCTACCTCCACGACGCCCAGGTCGGCACCCTGCGACTCGGCAAGACCAACGTCCGCAGCGACGTCATGCTCGAAGTCCCCGTCGACGGTCCCGCGCTGCTCGCCACCGCCGTCCGCCGCCAGCAGATCGTCGTCGACGGGCGACCGCTCGCCGGCGAGGTTCCCCTGGCCGAGACGCCCGCGGGGGACGAAGCGATCCTGACCCTGACCCGCACCGCCGAACTCGTCGGCTGCGTTCACCTGCGACGCCATCGCCGGCCGCGGACGCCGCTGTCCGACGCGCAACTCCTGCTGCTGACCAGGCTGCTCGGGCGACTGCTCGGAAATGCCCAGGCCCACGAACGCGTCCGCAACGAGGCCCGCATCGACGCCCTGACCGGCCTCTACAACCAGCGCTGGATGCAGGAGGCCCTCGGCCGCGAAATCCTGCGGGCCCAGCGCTACGGTTCGCCGCTCTCGGTCGTCATGCTCGACCTCGACGCGCTCAAACGAACCAACGACCTGTGGGGACACCGGGTCGGCGACGACCTGCTGCGGCACACCGCCACGCGGATCGCCGCCGGACTGCGCCAGATCGACGCCGCCGCCCGGACCGGCGGGGATGAGTTCGTCGTGCTGCTGCCGCGCACCGACCTGGCCGGCGCCCTCCCGGTGGCCGACCGCATGCAGAACACCCTGCGGGATGACCCGCCGCAGCACGCCGGGCAGTTCCTGTCGGCCCGCGCCAGCATCGGCGTGGCCCAGTGGCGCCCGGGGCAGGACACGCTGCAACTGCTCGACGCAGCCGACGCCGCCATGTACCGCGCCAAGCAGGCCGGCGGCGATCGCGTTTCCAGCGAACCGCTGCCCGAGCGCAGCGCCGCGGACTGCCGCGACGAACTGCGCGATACCGCCGTCCGCCTACGCCGCTGAGTGCACGACCTTCCCGGACTTGATCACCGTCCGCACACGATTGCGCCCCGGCGTGTACAGCCACTCCGCCAGGCTCTCCGTGTCCAGCACCAGCAGATCGGCCTGGTGCCCGACGCTGATCGCCCCGACCCGGTCCGCGCGACCGATCGCGGCCGCGGCGTTGGCCGTGCACGCCACCAGCACCTCGGTCGGCGTCAGCCGCAACTGGCAGCACGCGATCGCCATGATCCACTGCAGGTTCTCGATGTGTGACGACCCCGGGTTGAAGTCGGTCGACAACGCCACCGGCAGACCGGCCTCGATCAACCGCCGCGTATCGCAGTGCTCGATCCCCAGGAAGAACGACGTGCCCGGCAGAACCACCGCCACGCTGCCCGCCCCGCGCAGGGCCGCGATGCCCGCTTCGTCGATGCACTCCAGGTGATCGGCCGAGATCGCCCCGACCTCGCCGGCCAGCACCGTCGCGCCGATCTGCTTCAGTTCGTCCGCGTGCAGTTTCGGCCGCAGTCCGGCTTCGAGTCCCCGCTGCAGCACGCGGCGCGACTGATCGACATCGAAGGCGCCCGCGTCGCAGAAGACGTCGCAGAACGCGGCCAGGTCCTCGTCGGCGATCTGCCGCAGCAGGGCCGGGTCCGAGATCATCTCGATGAAGTCGTCGGGCCGCCCCTCGTACTCGGCCGGCAGGGCGTGCGCGCCCAGGTACGTGGCCACCAGTTCGATCGGCTGCCTGGTCTTCAGCGTGCGGATCGCCCGCAGTTGCTTCAGTTCGTCCTCGGCCGTCAGTCCGTAGCCGCTCTTGCATTCGCAGGTCGTCACGCCGTAGGTCAGCATCCGTTGCAGGCGCGGCAGGTTGACGGCCACCAGTTCGTCCTCGCTGGCGTCGCGGACGGCCTGGGTGGTCACGCGGATGCCGCCGCCGGCCTGCATGATCGCCAGGTACGACTCGCCCGCCAGGCGTCGCTCGAACTCGCCGCTGCGCTCACCGGCGAACGGAATGTGCGTGTGCGGGTCGACCAGTCCGGGCACGACGGTGCCGCCGCCGGCCGAGACCCGCTCGGGGTCTTCGGGGGCCTGCTGGGCGGGCCCGAACCATTGGATCCGCCCGTCCCGGACCTGCAGGGCGGCGCCGTCGATCCGGGCCGGCGCCCGCATCTGGGCCCCGCAGAGCGGCCCCGGGGGCACGACGATCAGTTGGCCGATGTCGGTCAGCAGCATGGGCGGGGGCCCTCGCGGAGAAAAACGGGGGGAAAGCCAACCTTGTCACACACCCGGTGTCCGTGACAATGGTCATGGCAAAGTACCATTTCAGCGGTCTGAGAACCATACGTGGGAGAGCGTGCATGGGAAGCTGGCGAGCAATTCTGACGATGACGGGACTGGCGGCCGCGCTGCTGAGCGGTTGCGTGATCACCATCGAGCCGGATCCCGGCTCGGGCGGAGGCGGCGGGGGCGGCGGCGACCCGGCCACCACCATCCGGGTGCGGATCGTCAACACGACCAACGTCGGGCTGGACCCGAAGATCTTTCTGTCGAACGAAGTGCTGACGACGGACGAACTGTTCACGCTCGGCACGCAGTTCACCAGTTTCGGTTTCCTGACCCTCGGCGTGCTGGAACCGTTCGACATCGACACCTTCGAGGTCGCCTGCACCGATGCCGTCACGATCGGCACGCAGGGCGGCAACTTCGGCGACGACCCGCTCAACAACCCCGACGGCAGCGGCCGCGTGATCGTCCTGACACAGGGCGCCAGCGTCTTCTGCGGCGACACGGTCGTGCTGACCTACTCGCGCAACCTGGGCGGCTTCACCACGACCGTCACCGTCGAGGAATAGCTCGCGAGCAGTCGCCTGGATCGATGGTTTGTCTTGGAACTCGCTGAGCGGGTTGCTACACTGACGTGTTCCAAACCTGGGCGTGAACGGCGAGGATCCTGGATGTATGCGCTGCTGGTTGTATTGTTCTTGTTTGTTGTCGGAGCAGAGGCTCAGCTCAAGGCGGTGCCGGACGAGATTCCGGCGACACGCAACTTCGTGTTAATCCTGGCGGATGACATGGGGGTGGATCTGCTGGACTTCTACGGTGTCGCGACCAGTACACCCTGCACGCCCCATCTCAGTGAACTTGCCGAGCGGTCGCTTGTCTTTCGGAATGCGTGGGCTAACCCGATTTGTTCGCCCACCCGCGCGCAGATTCTGACGGGCGTGCACGCGTTCCGCAACGGCGTCGGTCGAACCGTGTTTCCGACGGGTACGCAGTCCATCGGGATCAATCCGAAAATCCGGTCTTTGCCGGCCGTGCTCAGTTCCTATGACAGCGCGGTTGTCGGCAAGTGGCACCTGAGCGATTCGACCCAGAGCCTCAGCCATGCCGAGGAGTTTGGCTTCGGGACCTTCGCAGGATCGCTGTACAATGTCGACGAAGAGGAGATCGCGCCAGGGGTGGAAGGAAACTACGAGGAGTGGGTCAAGACGGAGAATGGCAAGCAGGCGGTTGTGCATCGATATGCGACGACGGACACAATCGACGATGCGATCTCACAACTCGGTATCCTTGAGCCGCCCTGGTTCTTGTATGTTTCCTTGAACGCGCCGCATCTTCCGGCGCACGTGCCGCCGAGCGTCCTGTGCGCGGATCCGAACCGTTGTAATGGTTCGCCGTTCTGCGACGAGAAGCAGACCGAGACCCGCGAGATGGTCAAGGCAGCCGTGGAAGCCATGGACACCGAGATCGGCCGTTTGCTTGCTGCGCTTCAGGTCGTGGATCCGTCTGCGGTGGTGTTCTTCGCGGGAGACAACGGCACGCAACGCGACGTTATAGAGCCTCCGTACGACCCAAGTATGGCAAAGGGCACGCTGTTTCAGGGTGGCGTTCATGTTCCGCTGATGGTTTCCGGGCCAGGAATCCGCAGCGGGCAGACCGAGGCACTCGTCGCGCTGGTCGACCTGCATGCGACCATTGCGGAATTGGCCTATGAGAATGGGGCCCGAACGGTCGACTCGGTTTCCTTTGCCCCGGTTCTCTTCGGCCTGACGGATGTGTCGGACCGCGCCACTGTGTATGCCGAGAAGTTCCGCCCGAACTTCGACCCCATGCAGGCCAGCTTTGTTCCCTCTCAGCACACTCGCGCGGTGCGGAATGCCCGTTTCAAGCTGATCCGCGATACGCCGCCATTTGGGGCCACGACGGACATGCTGTTCGACCTTGTGGTCGATCCGTACGAGCAGGACAATCTGCTTCCGAATCCAACCGGTGACGCGGCTGCGGCCTACCAGCAACTACAGGCGAGACTGGTCGAACTGGGTGTGGATTGAGGGGCACCTCGATATCCGCCCGAACCTGTTAGCGACGCTTGTTCTTCGGGACCGGAACGCGCACCAGGATTTCGTGCTTTTTCGGCCGGTTCGTATCACCGCGATAGGGCTGATAGGTGCGTACGTGCTTGTCCGGGTGTTTGAGTGAGGCGTAGCACTCTACACCCTTGGCCAGAATCGTGGCCACAAAGTTGAGGTTCGGCCGTCCCGGCGTTTTCTTGGCGGCGATCGTCGTCGGGATCATCTTGACCACGGTCCCGGGTTGCGCCTTCTCGAGCTTGCGATCAAGATCGGCGAGGGCCGCGTTCATGGTCTTGGACGCTTCGCTCCATTCGTCGTATGGAGTCCACAGCGGTGAAAACTGCAGAGGCAGGCAGAGTGCCGGGATCAGCGCCAGGCCAAGCACGGCACCCAGTGGTGCCACGTACCACCGTTGTCGCACCAGACGCAGCGCGGATTCCGCGACCGCCGCGACCACAAGGCAAATGCCTGCCAGCGGAACCGCTGCATACCACGGGCCGTACCAGTCCATTTCCGTCAATGCATAGACCGGCAATACCATCCAGGCGAGTCCGATCGCTACGGCGGTTGACAGGTCGCGTGTCTCACGACGAAACACACAGACGAAGAAGACAACCAGCGCCAAGGCAAGTAGCCCGGCCGCGATCGTCCTGGCGATGTCGTCCGCGTCCGTGCCGGCAGGTAGCCAGGTCTTGGGCAGGGCCAGCATTGGGCACCAGATATCGTTGAGAGCTTCCGACCCGAACTGAGTCAGGCGCTCCCACGCCGACATGCGGTCGACGCGCGCGTTGTAGCCGCCAAGACCCTCCAGGACGACCGTACGGTTCCACATGAACAGGCCAATACCGATCGCCGCGGGCAGCGGCATCAACACGCACCGAGTCAGTCGCCGCTTCCAAGGCGAATCGGGTATCAGCAACTGGTGCAGGAAAACCAAGCCAAGCACCATCACACCTGTCTCCTTGGATCCGGCGGCCAGAACCGCAAGGAAACCGACGGCCAGGGCCCGGCCCCACAGCCATCTTTCGGAGCGCACGGGGAGCGTGCAAAGGGTGGCGAACACCAGCCCTATACAGACGAGTTCAGAGCGGCGCGAGGGAACCGGAAGGACATTCAGCAGGGCTGGGTGCAGGGCGAACAACAGGGCTGCGATCGTGGCGGCTGGCCAGGCCCTCGGGCCGAACAACCGCAATACGAACAGATAAAGAAAAAGGATTGCCAATCCCAGCCAGAGCAGGGAACTCAGGTGGTACCCGCGGGCATCAAGACCCCAAACCCGATAGTCCAGGGCCAGCAACAGGTGCTGAACCGGCCGGTAGAAATCAGCTTCAATCATTCCGCCGGCGAGTTTCTCGCCAAAGGTGTCCCAGAAATCCTGTGACGTATCAATTCGGGCAGAGTAGATCTGCATGAACGAGTCGTACCCGAGGATGGCGTACGGCTCGGTAACGCCGCGGGAGTGGGCCGTCCAGCCCAGCGCGACGACTCCCAGCAGCGGCAGAACCCACAGGAACCGGCGGCGGCCCGTTGGGGCCACTGCCGGTTCCACGGGTGTTGGAACGGACGTTTCGGACTGATCCATCATGGGATCAGTTTAGATGGAGCGCCGACGCGTTGCCAGTAAAGCCAGGCCCGCCAGCATCATCAGGCTGGCCGGTTCAGGGAGAATCGCCAGGGCCGAATTCTGCTGGCTGGTTGTCGCGTCCAGGGTGAAGATCGGGTCGTATGCCACGGTGCTCGGATTGAGCGTGCCGATCTCCAGGAAACCCGAATTGAGGTTCTGGGTCAGCAGGAACAAGTCGCCGTTGTACCACTCCAGCGCGGTCCGACGCGCATTGTGGTCCAGAAAACCGACTCGCGTCGTCTGTCCGGTCAGCCGATCAACGGTGCTGAGATCATCTGTCTCGTGCGAGGTCGCGTACAAGGTGTCTGTCAGCGGGTCGTAGCCGGCACCGCTGAAGCCATTGAAGGCACCGTCCATCAGTCCGATCTCGGTCTCGATCGGGTTGGTCGGATCTGTCAGATCCAGCCTCACCAGGCGCCCACCGTCGAACTGAACCGAGGTGTAACCGTAGACATCATCACCGATTCGAGTCATCGAAGCGTAGCGGTGCTGCAGGGACCCGAGAGTCGTCAGCGACGGTGTACCACTGGTCGGATTCTCGACTCTGACGATGCTCGGGGTTCCGTCGACGTTTGCAACTGCAAGAACGTCCCCTCCCTCTTGCACGAACATGGATCCAACCGTGTAGGGAAACGCGAAAGTCTCATGAGTTGTGTTGCCGTTTCCGTCGTCAGTGACACGGTACGCAGTTGTACTCGCGGTCGCGAGATACACGGTGTCTGCCTGGCTGGCCATCGGGCCAAACATACCGATTCCAAGCAGCGCTGGAAGACCGAATAGTAGTGTGCGCATGAATTGCACCTCCTCCTGTACTGATTCTCAGGATAGGGGTTTATTCCGCTCTGCCCAAGATACTACCGGGCGTTTTTCTGAGATCCGGTTATCGGCACCACGCCGCCGAGTGCCGGCCGGGGCGGGCAGCACCGAGGTCAGGCGCGAGATTCGTGTGAAGATCAAGTGAAGTAGCCCCCCCGTGCCGGGCACGCATGGTTCACTCCGAGCCACAGGCCGGCCCGCTTTTCCATTTCTCCCCGCGGTGGTACCTTGGCAGTCAGGCGGGCGACACGCGGTCGTCGTCCGGAGCATCCAGGACTGCAAGGAGCAAGGTCATGCGCAAGGGAGCGTTCCTGTTGGCGGGACTCGGGCTGCTGGTGACGGGGTGTGTCAGCACGCAGTACACCGGGACCTGGCAGGGCACCGCCGATGCCAGTGCCGAGGGCTTTCACTTCGGCGGGCTGACGCTCGGACCCGACGGGGGCTACACCGCCTACGCCAACTACGGCGGCGGCACCAAGGGCTACACCGGGACCTACGAGATCGAGGCCGGCGAGGACGGACACATGCTGATGCTCGAAGACTCGGGCCGCAGCTATGTCATCTCGCGGGCCGACGGCACCCTGCTGATCAAGGACCCGCAGACCGGCGTCGAGACCACACTGACCCGCGTCGAAGACGACTGAGGTCGCAGCGCCCTCGAAAGCGTACGCGCGAAGGAGTGAAGCGGCCCGACGCCGGTTTCACTCCTTCGTCTTTTTGCGCAACCTGAATCGGTCCGAGGTCGCGCACCCAGGCCCGGGCGGGTGGCCCGCGTCAGAACCTCATCGTTGGATTCGAGTGGGGCGCGAACCGCGAGCAGGTCCGCCGGTGCGGACGTGGCAGAGACGGAACCGATCGCGGCGCGCGAACCGTTCCCCGGACCCGTCAGCCCACACCCGAACCGGCCGCGATGGCGCGCTCGGGGCTCACCAGGATCACCTCGCCGTGATCCTCGGTGCTGGCGGCCAGCAGCATGCCCTGGCTCTCGAGCCCGCGCATCCTGCGCGGCGCCAGGTTCGCGACGATCACGATCTGCCGCCCGACAAGCTGCTCCGGCTCGTAATGCCCGCGAATCCCCGCCAGGATCTGGCGCTGCTGGTCACCGACATCGCATTGCAGGACCAGCAGGCGGTCCGCGTCGGGATGCGCCTCGGCCTGCCGGATCGTCGCGACCCGCAGGTCGATCTTGGCGAAGTCATCGAACGTGATCTCGGCCGGTTTCTCAGCCATCGCTGGTTTCTCCCCGGGGGCTGGTTTCGTTCAGCAGGCGCTCGCGCAGGAAACGCACATAGGCCTGTTCGAACATCGACAGGTCTTCGTCGATGTAGGCCGCGAACGCGTCGCGGCCGAAGCTGTAGCGGCGGTTGCCGGGCGCCATCGCGTGCGCGGCCCGGGCCTGGGCCTCGAGGTTGCCGTCGGCGAACTCGGCCAGCATCCGCTGGAACGGTTCCGCGAAACGCTGGTTCTCGCCTTCCTGCAGGAACAGCACCAGCGACCAGACCTGCGCGTAGTAGGTGCCGACCCGCCGCGACGAGCCGCCCACCACGTGCCCGGCATTGATCCGCAGCAACTGCCCGAGCGGAAACAGGTCGTCGCGCAGCAGCGCCTCGGCCAGGCGGTTGCGGCGGATCGGGTTGTGCCACTTGTCGAACGACTTCAGCCCGGTATTGCCCCACCGCTGCCCCTCGCACAGCGTCGCGAGACCCTCGTTCAGCCAGGCCGGCACGCGCGAATCGGCGTAGTGATGCAGGTACTGGTGAAAACCCTCGTGCGTCATGATCGGAAACGTGGCATCGTGATTGACGTACTCCATCACCGTGATGCCCTGTTCCATGAAGCCGCCGCCGCGGACCTTGTTCAGCACCGCCGCCCGCTGGGACCCGAACGTCCGTCGGGTGAAATCCTCGAACTCGGCCCGGGCCGCGAACAGGTAGATCGGCATCCGCTCGTCCGTCCGCCGCGCGCTCGGAATCAGCCGGCTGTAGAACGCGAACGCCGTCTCCATCGTCTGCGGCAGCCACGCCACCAGTTCCGGCTGCGTGATCGTCGTGTAGATGATGTAATGCTCACTGGCCAGTTGCAGCCCCGGCCGACCGCGGTAGCGCCACTCCTTCTGCTGGAAGTCGACGTCGGTGACGGCGATCGACTCGGTCCGCTGGCTGCACCCGCTCAGGGCGATCAGCAGCAGGCCGAGCGTGACTCGAACAGGCAGGGTCGACATCAGGAAAGCTCCACGCGGCCGCGTCCGCGGCGAATCCGGCCGATCACCGTCGGGTGTTCACCGGCCTTCTCGAGTGTTCGCATGATCGCGGCCACGGATCGTTTCCGGACGACCAGCACGAAGCCGATTCCCATGTTGAACACGCGGTACATCTCCTCTTCCTCGACGCCGTAGCGCTGCAGCAGGCCGAAGATCGGCGGAATGCTCCAGGTGCCGCGGCGGATGACGGCATCGACGCCCGGCGGCAGGACCCGCGCCAGGTTGCCGGGCAGACCGCCCCCGGTGATGTGCGCCATCGCCGTCACCGGCGGCCGGGCCCGGTAGCGCCCCAGCACGTCGAGAATCGCGCGGACGTAGATCCGCGTCGGCTCGAGCAGCACGCTGCCGAGGGGCGCGTTCAGGTGCTTGATGTGCGCGTCAAGCTGCAGCCCGACATCCTCCAGCAGCAGCTTGCGGACCAGCCCGTACCCGTTCGAGTGAATCCCGCTGCTGGCCAGTCCGATCAGTTCGTCGCCCGGCTGCACCCGCCTGGGGTCCAGCATTCGCTTGCGCTCGACCACTCCGACCGCGAAACCCGCCAGGTCGAAGTGCCCCGGCCGGTACAGGTCGGGCATCTCGGCCGTCTCGCCCCCCAGCAGCGCGCAGCCGGACTGCTGGCAGCCGTCGGCAATGCCTTCGACCAGCGCCGCCGTCTGTTCCGGATCGAGCCGGTTGACCGCCAGGTAGTCGAGGAAGAACAGCGGCTCGGCCCCGCAGGTCAGCATGTCGTTGACGCTCATCGCCACCAGGTCGATCCCGACCGAGTCGAAGCGCCCCGTCTGCTGGGCGAGCAGAACCTTGCTGCCGACCCCGTCCGTGCAGGCCACCAGCACCGGGTCGCGGTAGTTGCGGGCGAACAGACGCTCGTCGTAGTCCAGCCGGAACAGGCCGGCGAAGCCGCCGTGCGCGGCCAGCACCCGCGGGCCGTACGTGCGGCGGACGGGGCCCTTGATCCGGTCGACGAACGCGTCGGCGGCTTCCAGGCTGACACCCGCGGCCGCGTAGGTTGTGCGCCTTTTTCTGGCCATGATCTCCGCCGGAACGGTCCGGTCCGGTTGCGCTCGGGAGCGGCGTTTGCCGGTCAGGTTGGGCGCGACTATCATCCGCCCAGCCGTGGCGAAACAAGTCTAGCGACGAGGGCTCCCGATGTCTGGTGATCGACCGAAATATCAGCGCGTTCTGCTGAAGATCAGCGGCGAGGGGTTCTGCGAACCCGGCGGCTTCGGCATCGCCCGCGAACCGTTGGACCGCGTGGCGGCCGAGATCGCCGAGGTCGCCGCGCTCGGCGTCCAGGTCGCGATCGTCGTTGGCGGCGGGAACTTCATCCGCGGCGTGACCTTCGCCCAGGACCTGAACATCGAAGAGGCCACGGCCGACTATATGGGCATGCTCTGCACGGTGCTGAACGCGATGGCCCTGCAGGAGGCGCTCGAAAGCCGCGGACTGACGACCCGCGTGCAGAGCGCCCTGACGATCTCACGCGTCTGCGAGTCCTTCATCCGCCGCCGCGCGATCCGCCACCTCGAGAAACAGCGCGTGATCATCTTCGCCGCCGGAACCGGCAACCCGCACGTGACGACCGACTCGTGCGCGGCGCTGCGGGCCGCGGAACTGAACTGCGACGTGCTGCTGAAGGCCACCAAGGTCGACGGCGTCTACGACGCGGATCCCAAGACCCACCCCGACGCGACCATGTTCCGCAACCTGACCTTCAAGGAAGTCATCGACCGCCGCCTGAAGGTAATGGACGTCGCCGCCGTCGACATGTGCGAACGACACAACGTCCCGATCACCGTCTTCAACCTCTTCGCCGCCGGAACCATGAAACGCGTCGTCGAAGGCGAACCCCTCGGCACACACGTGCATGCTTGATGAAGGGAGCAAGGGCGCAAGGGAGCAAGGGAGCAAGATCAGAGGCTGCGATACGGCCACGAAAACCTCTGACCTGGCTCCCTGGCTCCCTGGTTCCCTCGCTCCCTTCTTATTGCATTGTCTTCCACAGTCGATCGATCGCGCCGCGGATACGCTGTTCGGTCAGGTACTCGCCGGCCTCGATCTCGGCCCGGATCCGGCGGATCCGCTCGGCCGCCGTCTCGCGCGGCGGGGTGAACGGCAGGCCGCACTGCAGCAGGTCGTCGAAGGCACGCCGGGTGGCATGATCACGCCGGCGCTCGATGTCGCCGGGCGGCGGTGTCTTGGTGGTCAGTGGCATGCTCGAAACTCCTTCCGCGGTGCAGGTACCCTTTGCCCATTGCGAGTATCGACTACGTTTCGCGGCCGGGTCGGCGGCGTTTCCGCGGCCGTTCGCGCAAGCCGTGCGCATCGCCCGCCCGGGTCGATACCCCGGTTACCGACGTTTCCCGGGTTGACCGACCCCCGCCCGCTGCTGGTAAGCTGGGCGAACTGCGCCGGGCAGTTTTTTCGGCGGGTTTTCGCGGGTTTTCGGAGCGACGCCGTGGCAAGGTCTGATAGTGCCGACGGGACCCCGGGCTGCGCGCTGTGCGGCCGCCGCGGCCTCGCGCTGACCCGGCACCACCTCGTCCCGCGCGCCCGGCACCGGCAGGGCCGCACCCGCCGCCAGCACGACCGCCAGGCCCGCCAGGAGACCATCGATCTGTGTCGCCCCTGCCACGCCAACCTGCACGCGCACCTCTCCGAAAAGGAACTGGCCGACACCTACCACACCCTGGCGGCACTCCGCGCACACCCCGACATCGCCCGCTTCACCCGCTGGATCCGCCGCAAACCCGCCGGCCTGCGCGTCCCCGTCCGCCGACCACGACGGCTCTGAAGAGTGAAAGAGTGAAGGAGTGAAAAAGTGAAAGAGTGAAGGAGTGAAGGAGTGAAGGAGGCAGAGGGGGTTCGGCTCATGCAGCGAAAGCGCGCAGCCTTCCTCTTGCACTCCTCCACCCGTTCACTCTTCCACCGCGGCCGTCAGGCCGCTAGGCCCGCCCGTACTGTTCCTGTTTCCACGCCCGGCGGCGTGCCCGGCGTTGCTGCTGCGCCGCGGCCCGGCGGTCGATCTCGCGCCAGGCGCTGCGCCAGGCCCGCGGGTCGCGCCCGAAGCCCGCGAAGTAGTGCCGCAGCACGCGGGCCCGGTCGCTCCGCGTGATCGCCGGGTGGTCGGCCAGGCTGACGTGCAGGCGGGTCAGGGCGGTGAGTTGTGCCGCGCGCGACGCCCGCCGCGGGCCCTGCGGATCCAGCGGCGGCGGGGCCACCCGGCGAATGCCGTCCAGGTCAATCCACAGCAGGCGCGGATCGCGCCCCGGCAGAACCAGGATGTTGTCGGCCTTGCAGTCGCGATGCCGGAAGCCGCGCTCGTGCAGGTGCCGCACTTGCCCGGCCAGCGCCCGCGCCAGCCTCTGCCGGTAACGGTGCCAGACCCGCGGCGAGCGCTCCGCCCGCGCCGTCGTCAGGTGCCGCGGCAGCGCCTCGGCCTCCGGCAGGAACTCGGTCACCAGCAGCGACGTGCGGATGAACGGACCCGCCCGCTGCTCGAGAACCGCCAGCGGCGCCGCGGCCGGCAGTTCACGGTGCAGCAGCATCTGCCCCGTCCGCCAGTTCAGCAGGCTGCGCGACGGCATCAGGGCATGCCGCAGACGCCGCCGCCAGTCGCGGGCCCGCGGTTGTTTCAGCACCACCGGCAGCGGACCGTCCGGGTGCGCGAGTTCCGCCCGGGCCACCGCCGCCGAGTGCGAGTCCTTCAGGTTGCCCCCTTCGACCAGCGCCAGCAGCGCGTCCGGGTCGAGCGCCGTCCGCCACCACTCCAGCGGAAAGGCACGCGTCGAAACCTCCGAGTCCGCCCGCGCGTGCTTCCAGCCGCGGACCACGCGGGCATGCCAGCCACCGCCCAGCCTGAGCGGCGCGTAGTAGCGTCCGCGCCGGGCCAGGCGCCGGTCCCGCTGCGCCCACAGTCGATCCGCGTGCGTGTCCGCCTGCCGGACCAGGTGCGCGACCAGTTGCCGGTACGACAGACCCAGCAGGCGACCGTGCGCCGTCCGCGGTTCGTAGTGATTGCGCCACCGCAGGTACGCCCGCAGGAACGCAAGCCGCACGCGGACGTCGCTGTGCCGCCGGAACCACTGGTTCAGTTGCGCCAGGTTGCGCACGACCGCGTGATCGTCAACCGACTGATCCAGGTGCGCGCTCTGCAGATCGACGAAGTGAACCCGCACCTCCTCGCCGCTGTTCTGCACCAGGAGGTTCCCCGCGTGCATGTCCAGGTGCTCGAAACCCGCCTGGTGCGCGTGCGCGATCAACGCCGCCAGCGCTTCGCGGATCTGCTCCACCCGCCGCGGACGCAGGCTCGGACGAATCTCACGCAGCGCCAGCCAGGCGTCCGACAACGGAACCGCCTCCTCGATCGCCGCCGAAATCAGCAGCGCGTGCGGCCGGCCCGCGAAGGTCAGCTTCGCACAGCAGGCCAGCGGCCGGGCGGCGTTGATCCCGGCGGCCTGCACGAACCGCCCGCTTCGCAGTTCGATCGCGCAGGCCGGGGCCCGGAAGAGCCGCCGCAGCCGATCGCGCCAGCCGTCGTCGCGGTAGTACTTGGCGTAGCAGGTCAGCCCGGCCCACTCGATCCGCCAGACGCTGCGGTGCCCGTTGTCCTTGACACGCTGCCAGCCGGGCTGCCCGTCCGGGTTCTGCCAGATGTCCGCGGGCGTGCTGCGCAGGCGTTCACGCAACGCCGGCGCCACCTGCCAGGACAGGCCGCCGGCGACCAGCGTCTCCCAGGCCGGATCCCGTTCGGTTCCGGCCTGCGTCGCAGCCGCGGCGTCCATGCTGCCAGGGTTCGTGCTGACGAGCTTATCCCCCGATCTGACTCATCTGCCGGTTGCCGTACATCTGGTGCCGGTCCGGCTTCAGGCGGACGCAGTCCACGAACGCCTGCCGCAACGCGTCCGCCCGCAGCGACCCGCGGACCAGCGGGCGCAGGTCAACCTCGCCCCCGTCGAACAGGCAACTGCGAAGCTGCCCCTCCGGCGTCAGCCGCAGCCGGTTGCAGGTCGAACAGAACGGCGCCGACATCGCGTGAATGAATCCGATCCGCCCGCGGGCGCCCGCCATCCGGAAGTGCCGCGCCGGACCGTGCCCGACCCCCCGGCCGGCTTCGACCAGCGGCCCGTGGACCGCCTCGATCGCGCCCCGGATCTCGGCATAGGGAACGAACTGGTCGGCCCCGGTCAGCGCCTTGGACTGCCCCAGCGGCATGAACTCGATGAACCGCACGTCACGCTTGTGTTCCCGCGTCAGGTCCGCGAACGCGGCCACCTCATCGACGTTCCCGTCCCGCAGCACGACCACGTTGATCTTCAGCGGCGTCATCCCGGCCGCCTCGGCCGCGGCGATCCCTTCCCAGACGCGCTCGATGTGTCCGGTCCGCGTCAGTGCGCGAAAACGGTCGGCCCGCAGCGTGTCCAGGCTGACCGTGACACGCTCGATCCCGGCCGCCCGCAGACCCGCGGCCCGCTCGGCCAGCAGAATGCCGTTGGTGGTCAGCGACAGTTCGCCGCACCCCGGCAGGGCCCGCAGCATCGCGACCAGGTCCTCGACCTGCTGCCGCAGCAGCGGTTCGCCGCCGGTGATCTTGAAGTTGGTAATGCCCAGGTCAATCGCCGTCCGGGCGATTCGCGTGATCTCTTCGAAGTCCAGCAGGTCGCCCTTCGGAATCCACTTCATCCCCTCGGCCGGCATGCAGTAGGTGCACCGCAGGTTGCAGCGGTCGGTCACGCTGACCCGCAGCGTCCGGACCGCCGCAATGTCACGCGGACCCGCGGCCTGATCCGCCAGACGCCCGGCCTCGGCCGCCACGGCGGCGTCAGCCACGCTGCCGTCGACCACGGGAAGAGAACGCTGCGATGCAGGTTTCGCGGACATGGCAGAAGTATACGGGAAGGGGGCTCGCTGCGTGGCATTCTCGTGCCCGCGGTCACATCCCCCCGGAGAACGTAGGGTGCGTCATCGACGCGACAACCCGCGGTCACATCCGCTCGGAGGACGCAGGGTGCGTCATCGACGCGACAGCCCGCGGTCACATCCGCTCGGAGGACGTAGGGTGCGTCATCGACGCGACAACCCGCGGTCACATCCGCCCGGGACGCTCAGGCGTCGATGCCGCACCGCTTGGCTCAGGCCAGTCCGGACAAGCACGCCGGACGCAGCGCGGGCAACGCCCCCCGGAACGTGCCTCGCGACACCGGGCCGCGCTCAGCGGCGACCGCCGGTCAGTTGCCGGGCAAGCTCCGCCGGGATCCGCTCGCGGTGCCACAGACGACTCTGGTCGCTGAACAGCGCCCCGTCCGGGCCGAACGTCAGCACCCGCCCGATCGGGTTCGCATCGTCCAGCAGCAGCACCCGTGTGCTCCCGTCCGGGCGACCGGGCAGGGGTTGCAGCAGGCGCTCGTGCGTGCCTTCCTCGCCCGGCGTGTTCAGGCTGACGATCCACGCGCCGCCCTCCTGGCCCGCGACCCACTGCGCCGCCAGGTCCTCCAGCGGACGGCACAGGAAGTGCGCCGCGGCCGTGAAGCGGAAACGCTCGCTGCGGCGACCCAGAATCCGGGCCGACTCGACGATCGAACTGCCCGGGGCCCGCACCTGCCGCAGTTCGTAGTCCGGCCCGGCCCCGCGACGGCCGTACTCGAGCAACTGGCTGTACGCGGTGCCGTCGGTTTCGAGCAGCCAGCGGATCCGCTCGAACCGCTGCCCGAACTCGCGCTCGACCACCCCCGCCAGGCTCGGCGGTTCCGGCCCGCGCTGCAGGATCATGATGCCCGGCGTCAGGTCGCCCGTCCGACGCTCCCGGAAATACTCGACCACCTTGCGACCGGCCCACGCCCGCAGCCGATCCGGCTCCGCCAGACGCTGCACCAGGCTCGCCCCGTTCTCGACGGCCTTCTCGTACGCCGGCGGAAACGGCGCCGTGAACTTCAGGTCGGCCAGCACCCGTTCAACCGCGGCCGCCGCCTCGTCACCGTACGGCGTCCCGAAGGTGACCTGCACGAAAGCGGACCGGTCGGGGGCTTCGCTGACCAGGTAGACCTGTCCGCGCGGCGTGACGGGGCCGGCCAGCACGGTCCGTTCGCCGCCGGAGACGCGCCGGATCGGGGTCTCGCCACCGGTGCGCAGACGCAGCAGTTCGCGCGGCGAACGTTCCCCGCGCCAGGTTCGCTGCACGGCGATGGTCCAGGCGGGCACGCCTTCGACGTTGCCCTGCAGGTAGACCGCCGGCACGTCGGGCAGATCGGGGCCAAGCAGTTCGGCGCCGTCGAGCCTCGGCAGTTCCATGCCGATCCGGGTCGGGTCGGCGTCCACCTCGAACGCGGCGTCGTCGATCCGCACTTCCGCGCAGATCGCATCCAGCAGTCGCAGGTCTCCCGGGGTGATCTCGCGCACCGGAACGAATTCGATCAGGATCTGGTGCCCGTGCGGCGACAGCGCCAGCCGATAGACCCGCTGCCCGACCTGGGCCCGGTTGCCCCAGCGGAAACGACGCTCGCCGATCACCTGCACGCCCCGCAGCGGACCGATCGTCGTCGCCTCGAAGTTGGTCACCTTGCGGAAGTCGGGCAGCATGTCCGCGATCGCGTCTTCGAGGCTCGGAACCTCGGCCACCCGGCGGTAGCGGAACTCGATCGTCCGCTCGAACTGACGGTCGTTGCCCATCCGGACCGCTTCGACGAACCGTCGCGTGTTGCTGCGATCCTGCAGCCAGCCCAGCGGCGGACGAACCGACAACGGGCCGAACAGCGCCACCCGCGGACCCAGGCTGCTCGCCGCCCGCGTCTGCAGCCAGGCGAGTCCGAGCGTGCCGGCCAGCGCCAGTCCGCAGAGCGCGATCAGAATGATGGGGCGGCCGGGCCGCGTGCCGGCGTGCATCTGGGCCATGCCGGGCATTCTATAAGTAATCGCGCAGACGCGGGAGCGGAGGCGGGAGAAACGCGGAGTACGGCGCTCAGCGCTTGCGGGTCCAGGCCGGGTCCAGGTAATGCGCCCGGCGCGCTGCGATATCAGCCGCCGCATCGGCCGGCCATTCGGTCGGAGTCGGTTGTAGGTCCAGTTCGGCCGCCAGTCCGGCGATGAAGTCGTCGATCCAGCCCGCGACCCGTTCGTCCTGCGGGTTCCCGAGGTCGGCGCCGGGGTGGTCGGCTTCGCGCGCCAGCAGCAGCGAACCGTGCTGCATGATCCGCGTCGGCAGTCGCCGTTGGGCACTCCCGAGCACCTTGCCGGCCGCCGTGATCAGGTCCGTCCGCCCCGGCTTGGCGAAGCAGTAGAACGGCCCGCTGCGCGGACTCGGCAGCGGAAAGTGATCCGGGGCCAGTTCCGTCACCAGGCCGGACGCCGCCAGGATCCGCTGCCAGATGCTGTGCACCACCCGATAGAGTTCGGCCGGCGCCGCCCGCCCGAGCGGATGCGCGGCGTCCAGCGTCAGGCAGTAGGTCACCTCGCGGTCGTGCAGGATCGCGCCGCCGCCGGTCGGCCGCCGGACGACGGCCCATTGCTGAACGTCGTCAGCCAGTCCGCCAATCTCGTCGAAGCGCTGAAAGCAGCCCAGCGAAAGCGTCGGCGGGCTCCACCCGTAGATCCGCAGCGCCGCCGGCGACCAGCGCGGTCCGTGCAGCAGATGCTCGTCACGGGCCATGTTGGTCGGGCCGTCCAGGGGCGGGTCGCGGAAGATGTACAGTGGCGCGCGCACGATAAAAGTCTGTCCCCGCGGGTTTCCTCTTCGTATACTGGCGGATCGCACTTGTGCCAAGCGGGGTCGTTGCCCCGCCGGCCCGAAGGACGAATCCCCGGAGGATCCGCTTGAGCTGGGATGCCCTCCTGAATGACCTGCAGCGCTGGTTGACGGCCCGCGACATGTTCCGCGGCCCCGCCCGCTGGGTGGTCGGTGTTTCCGGGGGACCGGATTCGACCGCCCTCGTGCACGCGCTGCGGGCGGTCAGCCAGAAACACGACCTGGACTGGGCCCTGCACGTGGCCCACCTGAACCACGGCCTGCGCCCGGACGAAGCCGACGGCGACGAGGCCTTCGTCCGCGAACTCGCCGCCAGCCTGCAACTGCCCTGCACCTGCGAACGAATCGACGTGCACGGCCTGATCGAACGCGAGGGCGGCTCCACCGAAGAGGTCGCCCGCCGCGTGCGGTACGAGTTCCTCGAACGCGTCGCCCTGCAGACCGCCAGCAAACGCGTCGCCGTCGGGCACCACGCCGATGACGACGCCGAAACGATCCTGCACCGCATCTGCCGCGGAACCGGACTCCGCGGCCTCGCCGGCATGCAGCCCGAGCGCCCGATCCAGAACGGGTCGCGGATCACCCTCGTCCGCCCGTTCCTGCACTTCCCCCGCAACCGCATCGAGGAAGTCTGCCGGGCCGAGGGGATCGCCTACCGCGTCGACTCCAGCAACGCACAGCCGATCTACACGCGCGGCAAGATCCGCAACCTCGTCATGCCGATGCTGGCCGAGCAGTTGAACCCCAACGTCGGCGAGGCCCTCATCCGACTGGCCGAACAGGCCCGCTGGTACAGCGTCTACCTCGAGGACGCCGCCGCCCGCACCTACGACGCGCTGGTCATTTCCGAATCGCAGCGCCGCATCGAACTGAACAACCACGCCCTCCGCAGCAAGCAGCGCATCATCCAGGCCGAGGTCGTCCGCCGCACGATCGGTCAGATCAGCGCCGGGCAGCGCGACCTGGGCTTCGCCCACATCGACGACGTCCTGCGCCTGGCTGCCGACCTGCCCAGCGGAAAGGAACTGCACCTGCCGGCCGGGATCGTCGTCCGCAAGGTCTACGATCGACTGGTCTTCGAAGCCCGCGCCCAGCAGGAAACCCACGAGGAGATCGCCCCGGTCTTCCTGAGTTGCCCCGGCCAGACCGCTTTGCCCGCCCTGCAGGCCAGCCTGACCGCCGAGGTCTGCGACGTCAGCACCGACAAGATCGCCGAACTGCGGACCAATCGCGATCCGCACGAGGAATGGCTCGACTTCGAGCGACTGCAACTGCCGCTCTACGTCCGCGGCCGGCGGGCCGGCGACCGCTTCTGGCCGCTCGGCGCCCCCGGCTCGAAAACGCTCGGCGAGTTCTTCAGCGACGAGAAAGTCGATCCGAGCCTGCGGGCCCAGACCGGCGTGGTCTGCGATCAGTCCGGCCCCGCCTGGGTCATGCCGCTGCGAATCGACGAGCGGGTCAAGCTGCGGCCGACCTCGCGGCGGGCCCTGCGGCTCGTCCTGACGCGCGCGAACGGCGGATGAAGCGTCCGCCGGCCTGGGTCTGGATCGTCGCCCTGGCGCTGCTGCCGCGACTGGCGTGGGTCCTGCTGCAATGGTCGCGCGGCGGACCCGCGTTTCCCTATCCCGACGAACAACTGCACTGGGACCTCGCCCACAACCTGGTGACCCGCGGCGAACTCGTCAGCGCCGACGGCCGCTACGTCGCCCGCATGCCGGGCTACCCGCTCTACCTCGCCCTGTTCGCCCCACTGGGCGAGGGCGGCGTGCTGCTGGCCCGACTCGGGCAGGCCCTGCTCGGCGCGCTGACCGCGGGACTCGCCGCCCGGATCGCCGGGCGCGCCTTCGGACGCCGGGCCGGACTGCTCGCCGGCGTGCTGGTGGCACTCGATCCGTTCGGAATCTTCTTCGCCAACCTGCTGCTGACCGAGGTGCTGTTCACGCTGCTGGCCGTCCTGCTGATCGGTCGCTGGCTCGATCACCTCAACGGCGCCCGGCAGGGGACCGCCGCGTTCCTGCTGACCGGCCTGCTGTGCGCGGCCGCGCTGTTCGTGCGTCCGGCCGGCGCGGCGTGGCTCGGGCTGGCGATGCTCGCGACGATGCTGCCGGCCGGCAGCGCCTGGCAGCGCGTCCGCCGCTTCGGTCTGCAGGCCGCCCCGATCCTGCTGCTGCTGGTGCCGTGGGGACTGCGGAACCACGCCGTGGTCGGCAGCTATGCGTGGCTCAGCGCCAACGGCGGCGTGACCCTCTACGACGCCCAGGGCCCGCAGGCTGACGGCAGCAGCAACCAGGCGTTCCTCCGCGACGAACGCTGGACCGGGCTCGGCGAAATCGAACGCGACCGCCTGCTCTACGCGGCCGCCAGAGAGGAGATGCGGCGCGACCCGGGGCGCGTGCTGGAACTGGCGTGGGTCAAGTTCAAACGGACCTGGAGCCTGTTCCCGAACGTGGCCGAGCATGCCCGCGGCGCGACCGCCTGGGCCAGCGCGGTGTACACCGGCGGCGTGCTGCTGCTCGCGCTGCTCGGCGGGTTCCGGCTGCTGCGCACCGACCGCACCACGCTCGTGACGCTGCTGCTGCCGGTCGTGGTGTTCACCGTGCTGCACTGCGTATTCATCGGCAGCGTTCGCTACCGTATTCCGCTGATGCCGCTGCTGGTGCTGCTCGGCAGCGGCGCCGTGCGAAGCCCCGCCCCGCCCCGCATCTCGATCGAGTAACACGGACGCGTCTATTCGGCCGGATGCAGGTCGACCTGTCCGCCGCTGCGGTCGCGGATCGTCGCCCGCAGCGGCGCGACGGCCGCCTCGGGAACCGCGATCCGCAGGTTGACGGCCGCGTCGAAGGTTTCGTCCTCGATGCGTCCGTCGTGTTCGGCGATCAGCTTCCGGACGGATTCGAGCAGGGCGTAGGGGATCGTCGCCCGCAACGCGATCCAGTTGATCTTCGGCTCGGTCTCGAGGGCCGCGAAGGCCGCCTGGGCCGCCTGGGTGTAGGCGCTGACCAGCCCGCCCGTGCCCAGCTTGGTGCCGCCGAAGTAGCGGGTGATCACCAGGGCGACATCCCCGATGTCCTGGCCGCGGACGACCGCCATGGCCGGCGGCCCGGAGGTGCCGGACGGCTCGCCGTCGTCGCTCAGCCGTTCGCTGACGCTGGCCCCGTAGCCGACCCGAAAGGCGTACACGTGGTGGCTGGCGTCGGGCATTTCCGCCCGGATTTCAGACAGCAGCGCCTGCGCGGCCGTCATCGAGTCGCTACGATCAAGGGTGGCGATGAACCGCGAGTTCGAGACGCGGATCTCGACGCGGGTACGGGCTTTGGGCACCGGGTAGCCGTGCATGCGGGCATCGTACCCGGATCCGGGCCGGGCGGATGACACCCGGCCGCGTCGGCGGCCACCGGGGGCTGGGGTCTCCGGAACCGAAATCCACCCCGAAAGTGCCCAACGTCCCGCCGGGCGGAGTGTCCTCATCGAAGGAGCGCGGTCCGGAACCGGGCTCGGGTCAGTGGAAGGAGAGGCTCATGGTTCGACTGTTGCTGGCCGTCCTGCTGGGAACGGCGCTGCTCGCCCCGCAGGTTGGTTGTGTCATCGACGAGGACTTCTTTGACGAGGTCGACGACTTCCTCGACGACCGCGAAGACTTCCTCGAAGACCGGTTCGACGATCGCTACTACTACAGCGACTTCTACTACTACGACGATTACTTCTACGACGATTACTACTTCGATTATTACTACTACGACGACTGCTGCTACGACGACTTCTACTTCTGGGACAGCTTCTTCTGGTGGTAGCACCGCGGGAGACGAACCGGGAACAGGGGCGCTGGGCCGCTTGCTGACCGGCTCACCCGCTTCCTGGCCCGCCGCGTAACCAGATCGCGACCGTCGCCGTGATCTCCGCCAGGACCTCCGCTTCGGTGCGGCCCGAGCGCTTCAGGACCTGGTAGCCGTGGTCGGCGCCGTCCAGCCAGTGCATCGTCCAGTTCGAAAGGTCCGCGATCGCGGCCCGCATCAGGTCCGGCGTGCACAGCGCATCACGCGTTCCGTTGCAGCACAGCACCGGAACCGCGATCCGCCCCAGGTGCGCCGTTCGCAGCCGCTCCGGTTTCCCGGCCGGGTGCAGCGGATAGCCCAGCAGAACCAGGCCATCACACGCCGCCCCGTCCGCCGCCAGCATCGAGGCGACCCGGCCACCCATCGAGTGCCCGCCCAGCAGCAGTCGCCGCGGTTCGGTTCGCGCGCGGACGCTGGCGATCACCGCCTGCAGGCAGGCCTGCAGCTTCGGCATCCGGTCCGGGGCACCCTTGCCAACCGCGCGGTACAGGAAGTTGTAGCTCGCCACGTCGCAGCCCGCCGCACCCAGCGCCGCCACCAGCGCCCGCGTCCGGGGGTGATCCATGTCGCTGCCGGCCCCGTGCCCGAACACGAGCGTCGCCCGACCGTCGGCGACCCGCTCATGGCGAACCGTCGTCTCGACCCCGGCAACATCAACCGTCCAGTGCTGCTCGTTCATCGACGCCTCGAATCAGCTCACGGAGCCGTCGCGGTCCGCACGGCCGCCAGCAGGTCCCGGGCCCGCTGCTCGATGCCATCCAGGTCGCGGGCGGCCATCAGCTTCGGATCGAACAGCGGCGCCACGAATCCCACGCCCGCCGCGCCGGCCCGCAGCACCTCGGCCGCGTTCGCGAGGCCGACTCCGTTGGTCGGAAAGATCCGCAGGTGTGGCAGCGGGCCAAGCGTCGCACGCACGAACCCCGGAACGTCGGCCGGGGCCGGGAACAGCTTGCAGAATTCCGCCCCGGCCCGGTGCGCGGCCTGCATCTCGGTCGGCGTAGCCGTGCCCGGAATCGCGACGCAGTCGTACTTGTGGGCCATCGCGATCACTTCCGCGTCACAGACCGGCGAGACCAGGAACCGGGCACCCGCCGCCCGGGCCTGCTCGGCCTGTTGCGGCGTCAGGACCGTTCCCGCGCCGACCAGCAGACCGGGCTTCTTCGAATAGGCGTGAATCAGTTCGAGCGCGCCCGGCGTCGTCAGCGTGAACTCGACCACCCGGAACCCGCCCCGGACGGCCGCACCCATGGCATCGTCGGCCAGTTGCCGGTCGCCGGTCCGAATGATCGCGCTGGCCCGCTCGGCCAGGATCGTCGCCAGGGTTTCAGCACGCATCGGACGGCCCCCGCGTTTCGGCCGGTGCGAACAGCACCAGGATCTCCAGGTCCTCGCGAATGTCGACGAACCGGTGGGGCAGTTCCTTCGGAACGTACAGCACCGCCCCGGGCCCGACCTCGATCGTCTCGTCGCCCGCCACGAATCGGCTGCGGCCGCGAACGACGTAGTAGACTTCGTCCTCGCGATGCGGCTGTTGCGGGTCCGTGCTGCCGGCCGGCAGGTGATAGCGGCCGGCGGACAGGGCGGGGACCCGCAGGAATTCGTGGTAGTGCGGCGCGCCGGTGGAGCCGGACCGGGCGAGCCCATCCCACGTGAACGCGGCGAAACGGTCGGTCTCGGGCATGCGTTGCTCCCGTGCCAGGGTGGTTCGGGCCGCTATGGTAGTGCAGCGTCGGCCAACTTCGAAAGCCGGCGTCGGGTCCGGAGGCGGACGTTGGGCTGAAAACCGTTGCAAGGACAGCGGCGGGTGGCCTATGCTGCCTAACGAGTCATCCGCCGGACGGATGGCGTCATGTCGCTGGCTGGAATCTGTGATTTCGTGCAGGAGTGTCACGCATGCCCAAGGGGCGGGCGCGAGCGTTCACGTTGATCGAACTGCTGGTCGTGGTGGCGATCATCGCGCTGCTGATCTCGATTCTGCTGCCGAGCCTCCGCTCGGCCAAGGAGAACGCCCGCACCAGCGTCTGCCAGAACAACATGCGGCAGCTTGCGATCGGCTGGCTGATGTACGCCCAGGAATGGAACCAGCACCTGCCCGGCAGCACGCTCGACACCGAAGGCCCCAATCGCCGCCGCGGGCGGACCTGGGACTGGCTCGGCGTCTTCGGCCAGGATGGCGGCGACCTGAAGCGGGTCCCCCAGCAGGGCACCGTCTACCCCTACGTCGGCAGGCAACTGAAGGTCTTCAAGTGCCCCGAGGACAAGCTCGACTCGGTCGCCGACGTGCTCGGAAACGAACTCCGCAACAAGACCAACTACAGCTACACCGCCCCCGGCATGCTGACCGGGGCCAGCATCGAGTGGTTCGAAGCCACGCTCTGGCCCGAGAACTTCCCGGACAACTACCGCTGGCGCCGCGACCTCGGCCGCTACGCCGTGCGCTCGATCCCCTGGATGATCGTCGAGGAGCACGAAGGCCAGCACCTCGTCTGGCATGACGACAGCGCCTGGGGCAACGTCGACACCCTCTCCGACCGGCACAAGGGCAAGGCCACCGTCGGGCACATGGACGGACACGCCAGCGTCCGCAAGTATCAGCGCAAGCAGGTCGACGTCCTCAGCTACGACGTCACCGGGACGCTGGACGCCTGGAAGGTCATCTACCAGATGCGCGACCGGCGACTGATCACGGCCGGGGGGCACTCCGGCCGGATGGGTTTCCTCCGCAACGTCGCCACCGACCTGCCCGACGGGCTCTGAGTCGAGAAACCCGGACATTCTGAAACGATCACGCCGGCCCGATCGGTCCCGATCAGCCCCCACCTGCGATACATGCCTCGATTATCGGTCTGACCGCGCCGGGGCCCGGGTCGGGTGTTTCCTTTTCCGTCGGGCAGTCGCTACCCTGTGACGTGAACACCGGGGCTCCGGTGTCGGGGAGCACTCGCCAACACGGAAAAGGAGGATACCCGTGCGCATGCTTGCTTGGATTACCATCGCGATCGGTTCGGCCGTCGCCGCCGCCCAGACGCCGATCACGCTTCAGACCGTCGCCACCGGGCTCGAACGCCCGATCTACGTCACCCACGCCCCCGGCGACTACAGCCGCATCTTCGTCATCGAGAAGCGTGGCCGGATTCGCATCGTCAAGGACGGAACCCTGCTGGCCACCCCGTTCCTCGACATGGACGCCGAGGTCGGCGGCGGAACCTCCACCGGTGACGAGCGCGGCCTGCTCGGCCTCGCCTTCCACCCGAACTACCAGAGCAACGGCCTGTTCTACGTCTACTACACGCGGAACAACGGCAACACGGCCGTCGCCCAGTACAGCGTCACGGCCAACCCCGATGTGGCCGACGCCTCCAGCAACCTGCGGATGATCGTGATGGTCCAGCCGCAGACCAACCACAACGGCGGCTGGATCGAGTTCGGCCCCGACGGCTACCTCTACATCGCGACCGGCGACGGCGGCGGTGGCGGCGACGACGACCCCGGGCACACCGACGGCGTCGGCAACAGCCAGGACATCACCGACAACCTGCTCGGCAAGATCCTGCGAATCGACATCGACGGCGACGACTTCCCGGAACTGCCGAACACCAACTACGCCGTCCCGGCCGACAACCCGTTCGTCGGCGTGACCGGCGATGATGAGATCTGGGCGTTCGGCCTGCGGAACCCGTGGCGCTGCTCGTTCGACCGCGAGACCGGCGACCTGTGGATCGCCGACGTCGGCCAGTTCACCTGGGAAGAAATCAGCTTCCAGCCGGCCGCCAGCACCGGCGGCGAGAACTACGGCTGGCGCTGCCGCGAGGGCGCTCACGACTTCAACACCAGCGGCGACTGCAGCCAGACCCCGTTCACCGAGCCGATCTTCGAACTGAACCACGCGGCCGGGCGCTGCTCGATCACCGGCGGCTACGTCTACCGCGGCTGCGCGATCCCCGACCTGCAGGGGACCTACTTCTTCGCCGACTACTGCGCGAACGACATCTGGACGCTGGAGTACGACGGCGTGGCGGTCAGCAACTTCACGCTGCGGACCGAACTGAACACCAACTCGATCACTTCGTTCGGTGAAGACGCTTTCGGTGAACTGTACGTCTGCAACCAGAACGGCGGCCAGGTCCGCAAGATCGTCCCCGACGGCGTGCCGAGCGCCTGCAACATGTGCGTCGATACCAACGGCGATATGCAGACCGACCTGACCGACCTCGCGACCCTGCTGGCCAACTTCGGCACCCAGATCGGTGCCAAGACCGCCGACGGCGACACCGACGGCGACGGCGACGTCGACCTGACCGACCTCGCCACGCTGCTCGCCAGCTTCGGCTGCACGCCCTAACGCAGTGAGCAGGTAAGCAGGTAAGCAAGTAAGCAAGGTAAACAAGTAAGCAGGTAAGCAGGTAAGCAAGGCCCGAAACAAGAGAGCCGCCCCGCGAACGCGCGAGGCGGCTCTCTTCTCTTATCCTCGCTCCCTCGCTCCCTCGCTCCCTCGCTCCCTCGATCCCTGTTCCCTGTTCCCTGTTCCCTTCTGCTACTGAGTGACCCCCTGGAACACCGGCGCGTAGGCCGGGAAGACGGCCGCCAGGTCCGGGTTGCCCAGCCGGTTCTGGACGATTTCCGCCAGGATGTCGCGGTAGTCGATCGTGATGTCCAGGTCGCGGTTCTCGAACAACTGCCCCGGAGACAGGCCCGGCCACTGCGTCAGCACCTGCCCGCCCGCGATGCTCGGCCCCAGCGCGAACATGCAGTTGCCGAAACCGTGGTCCGTCCCCAGGCTGCCGTTCTGTGCGGCCGTCCGCCCGAACTCCGAGACCGCCACCGTCGTGACCGGCTTGTCCCCCGAGCCGACATCGGCATGGAACGCCGCCAGGTTGTTCGCGAAGACCCTCATCAGCCCGTTCAGGGCACCATCGATCGGGCCCTGCTGGTCGTGCGTGTCCCAGCCGCCCAGGTCCACGCTGATCGCCTCGACACCGACCTCCGCCCGAATCAACGCCGCCGCCGCCCGCAGCGCCCGGCCGAACTCGTTGTCCTCGTAGACCGCGCCGTTGCCGGGCGTGTAGTTCTCGAAGTCGATCGCAGCCAGCAGGTCGATCGTCGCCTGCACATTGCCGGCCGCCGCCCGGACCGGGTCGTCGACCTGGGCATACTGCTCGGCCAGGTACGCGAGCCGCGCGTCCCGCGTCCCGGGGCGTCCCGCCAGATCGTAGTTGCCGGGATCCGGCACCGGCAGCGTCTGCGGGCCGCCGATCAGCGAGCGCGGCACGGCGAACCCCAGGCTCAGCGCTCGCAGCAGGGCGCCCGGCTGCAGCGGCGGGGCGCTCAGCAGGTGCCGGCCGAGCCAGCCCGTGAACATCGACGGATTGTTCGCCTCGCCGACCTCGACGAACCGCTGGGCGTCGAAGTGCGAACGCGAGGCCTCGCGCATGCCGCAGGCGTGCACGATCGCCAGGTCGCCCGCCGCAAAGGCCGGGGCCAGGGCCGCCATGCCGGGGGCCAGTCCGAAGAAGCCGTCCAGGTCCGTCGCCGCCTGCGGACCACCGCTGTCGGGCTGCGGCACCGCCAGGTCCGGCCGCAGGTTGTAGTAGCCGTTGTCACCGTGCGGGACGCACAGCGTCAGCCCGTCCGCGCCGCCTCGCAGGAAGATCGACACGATCACGTCGCGGTCGCTGCGATGTTCGCCCGCGTACGCCACCCGCGGCAGCCACGCCGGGGCGGTCGCCATTCCGGCCAACGCCAGGCTCGTCGAGCCGGAAAGGAACTGGCGACGCGACAGGTCGCGGTACTCTTCGCAGCCGCTGCAGTCTTGCCGATGCATCACGTTCTCCGTCAGGCCGGCCACGGTTTCCTCGGCACGGCCATGGGCGATTCCCGGTTCAGTGTCGTCCGCCGGCGCCCGCCGCTCAGTACCACTGGAACGTCGGTGAAGCCAGCGCCAGCCCGATCGCGTCGCGGATCCGCCGCGGCGGCGGCAGGTTCGGCGGGTTGGGCTGCAGGAACGCGATCAGACCGTCACGCTCCGTGTCCGGCAGGTTCCCGCCGAAGAACCGCAGGTTGATCTGCTCGACGATCTCGGCCGGTTCGGTCGCGTCCCCGACGATGTAGGTCGGATCGATCAGCATGCCGTAGGCCGTGTCGTTCGCCAGGTCCGCCGGCATGCTCCAGCGCGGCAGCAGGTGCCCGGCCCAGTACCCGACCGAATCGGCATAGCCGTTCGGCGCCGGCCAGAAGTACGGCACGTGCCCCATCACGTCGGCCCAGTAGACCGGCCCGAGGATGTCGCTGAAGTCCGGCTGGGTCACGCGGGCGATCGACACCAGGTAATGGAACGGGCGTTTGTATTTCGGCGTCGCCTTCAGCAGCCACTGCGGCGACAGGATCACGCGGATCATCGACTTGATGTCGCCGTCGGTCGCGAGGTACGTGTCGGTCACCTCGTCAATCAGGGCGGCCGGCGGTTCGTAGCCCCAGAGCCAGCGGGTCATCTTGGTGCTGATGAAGCGGGCCGTGCTGGGGTGCGCGGCCAGCAGGTTGATCACGTCGAGCCCGTCCTTGCGGCGCTGCCCGGCCGGGATGGTCGTGCCGAGCACGGTCTTCTCGCCGAAGTCGTGCAACGGGCCGTAGAACAGGAAGGTGCCCCACGAGCCTTCGGCCCCGCTGATCGTCCAGCCGGTGAAGCAGCGGGCGACCTCCTCGACATCCTGCTGCGTGTAGCCGCCGTCGACGCCCATCGTGTGCAGTTCGAGCAGTTCGCGGGCGTAGTTCTCGTTGATCGCGCCGACGAAGCTGCCGTAGTTGTCCAGGTACCAGAGCATCCCCGGGCTCATCGCGCTGGCCTTCAGCAGGTCGCGAAAGTTGCCCAGCGCGTGCTTGCGGATCACCTCGCGGTCATCGACCGGCTTCAGCACGTTCTCGATCTCGTCGAGGATGCTGATGTTGAAGTGGTCGGTCCAGAACTCGACCATCCGCTCGTACAACTGTCGCTGGCTGTAGATCGCCCGGATCGTGCGGGCCGCCAGCAGTTCGAGGATCGGCTGCCCGAAATCGCCGAGCGCGTACATCTCCTCGGCCGACATCGTCAGTGTCGCGTAGGGGGCCAGCATCTGGTCGACTTCGCTGTCGTCGATTTCCTCGTGGTTCAGTTGTCGTTCAAGGTAGGCCTCGTAGCCGAGCAGCGAGTACAGGGCCCGGTCGAGTTGCGTGGTGCCATAGCCGGTCCGGGCCAGCAGCGGTTCCCGCAGCGCCGGATCCAGGTCGCGGGCCGGGATGTCGCTGGCGGCCGCCTGCAGGTCGGCCTCCCGGGCCCGCTGTTTGTCGCGGGGCGGCAGCGGCATTTCGGTCGGTTGCAGGGCCTGGATGCGACGGGCCCGCGCCAGCAGGTCCGCCGGGGACGACGGCGGAGACGCGTCCGGCAGCGGTGCCTCTCCGTCGGCCGCCAGCAGGGTCTCGTCCGGCACCAGGCAGCCGGCCTGGGCCAGGATCCCGGTCAGCAGCGCCCCGCCGAAAAGCAGGTCGCGCCGTGTCGGCACGCGTCCGGTCGTCTCCTCGGTACGAGTGGACATGCGGTCAGCCTCCGGATTGTCAGCCAGCGGTCAGACGAGCGCGGTGCCCTCGTCCTCACGAATTCGATCCGACCCTCAGGATATTCGCCCCGGATTCGACCAGCGAGACTTTTTCGGAGAGGAGCAGGCAACGCCGCCCGGCGCCCCATCCATGCCGGGTGCCCCATCCATGCCGGGTGCCCCATCCTTTAGCGAGCGCAGCGAGCGGAAGGGTGGGGGACTGCGTTGGGCTTCATCCGGTACGGTGGATGGAATTGCCACTGCGTCGGGCTTCATCCGGTACGGTGGATGGAATTGCCAAGCGGTGCGGCATCGACGCCTGCGGCTTCCGCGTGGCAGCAATCGCGGTCGGCCGCGTCGATGACGCACCCTACAAC